>NZ_MAEJ01000001.1 GCF_009933175.1 Candidatus Enterococcus huntleyi
TTTCTGGGAATTGAAAGTTTTTGTCTGTTAAACCAAGTAATTTTTTAGTATGATAGTCCATGAGAGATATCCTCCTTGATGATTGTTTTGTGGTGACTCAATTCTATCAATTTGGCTATCTCTCTTTCTATTTATTTGCTTACAAAAATAGTGTTGGGAGAAGATTCGAAAATCTTCCACCAACACTAAATATTATAGAACCAAAAGAAATAGGTGACTTTCACAAGAAAGGTTGCCTATTTCTTTTTTTTGATACGAACAAACTTTCGTTTTTTTAGTGACGATTTTTTTGGAAAATGGTATGATAAGTAAAAGAAATAGGTAGGGGGATTCCATTTCATGGTTAAGTTTATTCATGCAGCAGATTTACATTTAGATCGTTCATTTGAAGGGTTAGTCGGAATGAACAGGAACAGTCAAATGGAATTTTTGAAAGTAAATCAAAAAGTTTTAGAAAATCTTGTAGATATAGCAATCACGGAAGAAATTGATTGCCTTATTTTAGCGGGGGACACTTTCCATCAAAGTCGGCCTTCTTTACGCACACAGAAACATTTTTTTGAACAAATGACACGTTTATCGGAGAAGCAAATTCCGGTTTTCTTAATTTTTGGAAATCATGATTACTATCAAAGTGATCGCTATTGGTTCGAGTTTCCCGAAAATGTTGCCCTTTTTACTTCAGAGACAGTCGAAACTAAGCAATGGGTGACGCGTCATGGAGAATCAATTGCAATTAGTGGCTTTAGCTACACGAATCAGTGGTTGCAAAGGACAAAAGTAGATGAATTTCCGCCACGTTTTCAAGTAGATATTCACCTAGGTATTTATCATGGTGAACTAGGTAAAGCGGGGAATTATGCACCCTTCCAACTGGCCGATATGACCCAGAAAGGCTATGATTATTGGGCTTTAGGCCATATTCATGTACCAACTGAATTGAGTCTTCAACCACCGATTATTTACCCAGGTACGCCGCAAGGGCATTCACAAAAAGAAGAGCGAGTAGCAGGGGTTCTTCTAGTGGAGATTCAGCAGGGCGAAGTGATAAAGAAAGCTGTACCGATTGCTGAAGTCGCTTGGATAACCAAAGAAGTGTCACTGAAAAATTGCCGAACGAGTCAAGAAGCATTGGCTCAGATGGCACAAACTGATCAGATAGGACATTCTGTGGAGTCAACTGATCAAGGTTTGCAGAGTAACCAACGAGCATTAATTCAACTGAAGCTTAAGGATTTTGAACAGTTGGGAACGGATTTTCAAACGAGTATTGAAAATCATGAAGTTGTGCAGTATTTATTAGATAAAACACAGCAACGAATGAGTGATTCCTATCCAAATGCTTCCCTTGTTTGGTCAATTGAGCTTGTACATCAGTCAGATGAGCGCAAAATAAAGGTGGAAACATCGAGAGAATTGGCCAATCAGCTTTTCAGTGTGTATCATGATCCGGAGCAATTTCAACAAATTTTATCAGAAATTTATAGTCATCCAATCGCGCATCGCTTAGTAGCTGAATCAAAAGAATTTCAACAAGAGGTTCTACAAAAGGCTCAGCAGCAGATTGATGCGGACTTTACGATGGGAGGGTCTGAAATATGAGGTTGATAAAGGCAGAAATCACCGCTTTTGGAAAATGGCGCAATCAGGTGTTTGATTTTGAACAGGATAACCAGCTTTTTTATGGACGTAACGAAGCTGGGAAATCAACGTTGTATCAGTTTATTAGTGCGATGTTGTTTGGTTTTCCAACCAAGAATAAGAAGAAAAAGGATTATACACCGAAGGACGGGGCTGCATTTGGTGGCCGCTTATGGCTGACGTTACCGACTTATGGAGAAGTCATGATTGAGCGTTACAGACAACAAAATAAAGGACAGGCAAAAGTGACCATCGGTGAGCAGGTGGGCGATGAACAACTGCTAAAACAACTGCTCGCTCCATTAACAAAAGAACTGTTCCAACAAGTTTTTACTTTTCAACAGGAACAACTGACGGAACTTGAAGCACTAAAGGAAAATGAATTACACGAGTCGCTGATTTCTTTGGGAATTTCTGGGAGTACTCATTTATTTCAAAAAAGGCAGGCTTATCATACAAAGGCCCAACATTTGTTTAAAAAGAAAGGGCAAAAGTTACCGTTAAATCAGGCTTTATTGCAGTGGCAGGAGTTGCAGCAGCAGATTCAAAAAAAACAAGCACAAGAGGCGGAGTTTAGTGAATTGATTCGCCAGCAACAGCAGATGGAAATGACGTATGGACAGACCAGAAAAGAGCTGGCACAAGGCGAGAAAAAACTGAGTGAACTGCGTCAGCAGCAGCTGAATTTACCACTATATAAAGAGTGGGTTCAGCTGAAGAGTTTGCTGAAAAAACCGACCTTAACGACTGAGCAAAAGCAACAGTTACAAGAGGTTTATCAACAGCAGCAACAGCTTTCTAGGCAATTGGAAGAGCTGGAGCAGCAGTTAGAGAAGCAGAGTGGCATGGATCAACAGTCTGCGCGTTACTATTTTTATTTGGAGCACGAAGAACAGATTCAGACGTTAGTGAAGCAGCAGATGGCGACGCAATTAATGGTGGATGAACAAAGTCGCTTAGCGCAGCAGTATCAGGAATTGACCTTTGAGTTAACGAGGCTTGCGCAACAATGGGACTGGGCTGAAAATCAGCCACCTAGGCCGGTTAATCAAGAGGATTTTGCGCAATTAGCTGCGCAAATGGATCAACTTGAGGAGGCGCGAGTACAGGGAGCCGTGCGGCGTGAGATGATTCAGGAGCAGCGTAACCAGGTGGAGGACGAGGTTAATCAATTCGAAACCAATCATCCGGAGCTGTTTGAACGGGAAAATAAAAAAACGAAGCACTCACCGATTCCTTGGCTGATTGCAGGCATCGGCTTAGTCGGTGGCATTATGTTGTCTGGCTTATTACGAGTTGTATTTTTACTGCTGATGATTGGCGGTGCAGGGGGCGGTTTATGGACCATTTTTGGCAAAAAACAAGCCTCCCCTCAGGTAGTAAGAGAACAGTGGCAAGAGAAGTTAAATCAGCTGGATATTTATGAAGAAAAATTGGCGCAAGAGCTGGCCCAAGAGGAACGGATTAGAGAGAAATTCCAGCAGCTAACGGATCAGTTGGCGGCTTATGTTGACGCGCATCATCTAGGGCAAATGAAGACAGTACCGCTGATTAAGGAAAATGCGTATCAGGTTACGCAGTATTTGGCCTGGGTGAAAGAGCAACAAACGGTTCGTGAGCAAAGCTTACAGCAACAAGCTGAGCTAGATAAGTGGACGGCTGCTTGTCAGTTCTTGCAAGAGTGGTTGCCGTTACAAGATAAGTCGCTGACTGAGAAAATGACGCTGATTCATCAGTTTGCAAAAGAAATGGAGCAACTAAAATTTGCGCGGAGCTATCAGCAAAATACCTTGTTGAAACAGCAGATGAATCAACTGCGTAAGAAACAAAAAGAAGGGCTTGCTCAACAGGCAGAACTGTTTAAAGAAACAGCTATTACGTATTTGGCTGAGATTCCGGCGCGATTGCAACAAGAAGAACTGGCGCAGAAAAATCAAAAGCGGTATGAAGAGCTGACAAAAACCATCGGTCAGCTCTTCAAAAGTGAGCTGACGGAAGCTTCTTTATTGCAGATGATTGAAGAGACAGAAGCTGTGCAGCAGCAATTAAATGACAAGAAAAATCAACTGTCAGAACTGCGTCAGCGTAATAAGCTGCAAGTTGAAATGCTTCAATCGGATGGTACGCTGGATCAGTTGTACCAAGAGGAAAGCCAGCAAAAAGCCGTCTTACTGGAGTTAGCGACACAGTGGGGGGCCTTAGAAGTAGCCTCTGAATTTTTAGGAGATTTATCGACAGAGCTATCCGAGCGGCAATTGCCACAATTACTAAAAAAAGCCGGGGAATATCTAGCCATCTTAACGAATGATCGTTATCGGGAATTAACCTTAGAAGAGGGTGTGCTGGCGATAATGAATCAGCAACAGGCATTTTCGGTCTATGAACTTTCGACAGGAACAAAAGATCAATTAATGATGGCGATTCGTTTTGCGTATCTTTCATTAGAAGGCGAGCGGATATTAGCACCAGTCATGATTGATGATGGTTGGTTACATTATGATCATCAAAGAAAACAGTGCTTAGCCAAACTCTTACAGGAATTTAGTGAAAAATATCAGGTGATTTGTTTTTCTTCTGACAAAGAAATGGTAAGCTATTACCAAGAGCTGAATCAGCCGGTGATAAGAATAGGAGACGAACGATGAAAAAAATTCGAGAATTATCTGTGGATGATCAATTTGAACTACTTGTATTAATTAAGAACGCGGATGTGCGGTTGGCAAAGAACAATAAAAAGTTTATTGCCTTTACTTTCCAAGATACATCGGGGACAATCGATGGGAAATATTGGGGCGCTTCTGAGGAAGATATTGAAGCCTTTAAAGCGGGAAAAGTTGTTTCACTGATGGGTAAAAGAGAAGTCTATCAAGGCAACCCACAAGTAAAGATTTTGAATTTACGCTTGCCCAACCCGACTGAGTCTGCAGACCCAACTTTGTTTATGGAAAGAGCACCATTGAAAAAAGAAGAGATGGAAGAAGAAATTAACAAGACGTTATTTGAGATTACGAATGCTCATTGGAATCGAATTGTTCGCTTCTTGTTGAATAAGTATCAAAAACAATTTTTTGACTATCCAGCGGCTAAGAGAAATCATCATGCGTTTGCCAGTGGTCTAGCGTATCATACGGTTACGATGTTACGTATAGGGAAGTCTTTGGTCAATGAGTACCCAGAACTGAACCATTCGTTGTTATATGCAGGGATTATTCTGCATGACTTAGGTAAAGTAATCGAGCTGTCAGGTGCGATGTCAACTGAGTATACACTGGCTGGAAATCTAGTGGGTCATTTAGTGTTAGTGGATGAAGAAATTACCAAAGCTTGCCTCGAGTTAAAGATTGATGAAGCCGCTGAAGATGTCGTGGTGTTACGGCATATGGTGCTAGCTCATCATGGTTTGTTGGAGTATGGTTCACCCGTGCGTCCTCGAATTATGGAAGCAGAAGTGCTGCATCAGATTGATAATATGGATGCCTCTATGCAAATGATGCTGACAGCGATTCGCCAAGCAACACCTGGTGAGTATACAGACCGTATCTTTGGGATGGATAATCGTAGTTTTTATGTGCCTAAAGAAATTTAATGCAGTAGGATTTTGACTACTACCCTTTTATAATAAGACAAATGCCTCCTTCAATTGACTTAGTTGAGTCGATTGAAGGAGGCATTTGTCTTTTAGTTCATAAGATTTTTTTGCAACTACTTCTTACTTGTAAAGTTGTTGGTTTGGCGATACTTCAATGGGGTCATACCAACGATTTGCTTAAATATTTTTTGAAAGTAACTTTGACTGGAGAAAGAGAGTTGTTCTGAAATATCAGAAATTGGGCGATCACTTAAAGCGAGCTGGCGCTGGGCTTCATTGACACGCTTTTCATTAATGAACTGAGGGAGATTTTTCCCTGTAACTTTTTTGAATTTAGTTGAGAGATATTCTGGTGAGTAACCAATATATTCAGCAATATCACCCACAGACAACTTTTCTCTAAAATGATCAGAGATATAGTTGATGCATCGATTAATCTCTTCATCCTCGATGGTATCTAATTGATTCTGCAAAGGTTGGACGGTCTTCACTCGTTGGCAATAATCTTTCACCATGGTACTGGAGAGAACATTTAGTTCTTGAATACTACTACTGGCCTCAATGTTACTGATATAAATTCCGCCAAGCCGATAACAAATATCTGAGTCGACACCTCCCGCAATGGCGGCTCTTAAGGCGAGTGAATTTAAAATAATAGCAGCATTTTTTGAATGGCGTAGCGCATCTGGACCTAAGCGATTAAGTGTGTGTGAAAAGCTGTCTAAAATTTGCTTCAATGCTTCTAAATCACCTTGTCGAATACAATAAGCAATCTTTTCTTCGTAATTAACTGTGTTTGTATGCTCGTTATTGTACTGATTTTCTTGCTCGAATTCATTGAGCTTACTTTGGATTTGGATAAGTAATGAATCATCCTCACTAGGTGAGGTTACAAGGGCTTGAGGTTGCACAATTTTCTGATTAACGAAGCATTCTGCTGCACAAATCGCATGTAAGAAAAATTCTAATGAGGTGTTTTCAAGCTTCGCCGCAGCGGGCAGAACCTGTTGCTCTAAGAGTTGCGTCGTTGTGTTTATCTTATTCTGCAATTCTTCTAATTCAGTCGGGTTGAAGATGCCAACTGTTCCGGGACCAATAATAATTTCTAACGCTTCTTCAGAAGAAATATAGCCGTAGAGAAAATAATCCTCCGTAATTAAGAAGTCTAATTTACTTTCTTCACTGGCATATTGAAATTTTGGTAGGACTTTGCAAATAGATTCTTGAAAAGCAGAATTACTAAAAATTAGCTGTTTATTCTGAAAAATACTATAACCTAATTTTTGGTTTTTCGTTTGTAAATTAAAAAAATGAATGAGTAAGTCTATTTTTTTATCCATTTTACCCTCCCTTTTCGTTTGAATATTACAATAAATGTTAAAAAATAGCAAGAATGCGTTTTCTGATTATGTTATTCTTTGATTATTGATAGCCATACATAATCATTTCAAAAAGATAAATGCCAGATGAAAGGGTAGATTCTCTTCTTTTTATCTGAGAGAAGCAGCAAAATCCATTTGAAGTTGGAGGTGAATATGACGGATAGAGAGGATCTAGTTGTTAATTATTTGAGTATGGGAGGGGAAAGAATTACTAAGTGTGATTCAAGGAAAAGCAATTATTTGTTCGTTCTACAGTAAATGAATCAAGGAGATGGATTTTATGGATAATGTACAAGAACCTCAAGTTATAGAAAAGAAGGAAGATAAATTAAGCTTAGGGAAGTTTTTTGTTTGGAAAGGTCGAGACGTTTCGCTTTCAGGTTTACAGGTAATTGTAACCGGATACTTGTTATTGTTTAGTACAGATGTATTAGGCTTATCGCCAGCTTTTGTCGGCAGTTTATTGATGGTGAGTAAGATTATTAATGCTTTTACCAATTTATTTGCGGGTTATTTGGTTGATAACACAAATACGCGTTTGGGACGTGGTCGACCGTATGAGTTTGCCGTAATTGGCGCGTGGATTTGTACGATTCTGTTGTTTAGTTGCCCACCAGGTTGGGGAACAACCGTCAAGGCAGTCTGGATTGTTGTGATGTACTTCTTTATTTTTTCCGTATTTAATTCGCTATTATTTGCTGCTCAAACACCCTATATGGTTCGAGCGTTTCCTTCAAGATCACAGGTCATTAAAGTCTCATCTTATGGCGGCGTTATTTCAATGTTGGGTGCGATGATCGTGAGTATTTCATTTCCAATTATGATGGGTAAATTAGCAACTTCAGATGCAGGATGGCGCTCGTTAATCTTAATCTATGCAATCCCGCTCGCTCTGATTGGAATTATGCGTTTAATTTTTGTGAAAGAAGATCAGTCAATCAATGCGGCTGAGGCTGGGGAAAAATTGAGCGTTAAAGAAATCAAAGACATGTTTTTCAACAATAAATATGTTTGGTTGTATGCAGCGATTGTTGGCTTGTTTAATGTGATTCAAGGAATGAATATCGCAGCCCAATATTTTACTTATGTTGTAGGAAATATTTCTCTGCAAGGGATTATGGGTATGTTATCGATGGTTATGTTACCGATTATGTTTGTTTTCCCTAAATTAATGAAAAAGATGAGTGTGGCCAATTTAATTCAGCTCAGTGCGGTTCTTTCTGGTATTGGTTATCTTGTCAATTTCTTTGCAGTAGGAAATATTCCAGCGCTGATTGTCGGGAATGTTCTTGCCAGCTTAGTCATGTTGCCACTTTCATATCTGGGAAATGTCATTATTATGAACTTAGCAACCTATAATGAGTCATTAGGTATGAAACGAATGGAGGGAAGTACCAACGTAAGTATTGGTTTTGTAGGAGCTGTGTCAAATGGCTTAGGGACAGGTCTGATTGGTTTGTTGCTAGCTGTTTCCGGTTATGTTGGGACAAATGCCGTTCAAACGCCTGGCGCTCTATTAATGATTCGCGGAATTTATGCGCTGATTCCGTTAGCCTGTATGGTAGGGATTTTCTTCTTAGCTTGGCGCTTTGGTAAATTAGAAAAATTGACTGCTGAATTAGATAAAAACGAATGATCGAAAAGAGTTTGATGTATTTGAAAGAGACTAGTTGACTGTATGAATTAGTTAACAAAAATTGCAAGCGAATCAATAGAGAGTGGTGAAGGTAATGGTAGATAAAGGAATTCAACAACTGCAGCTACGTCAAGAATTTACTTCAGAAAGTCGTGCCTTAAGTGCGCTACAAGCTGTGAAAGAAGCAGGCTATGACGGCATCGAATTAAATGGCTTCATGATGCAAAAAATGTCGTTAGGTGTACGAGCATTGTTACGAGCATCGGGTATGCCAGTTGGTAAAACGGGGAGTTTAAATTGGCCGTATTTACTGAAAGAAAGTCAGTTGAAAGTTATTAGTATCCATCAATATTTGAATGGATTAGAGACAGAGCCACAGAAATATATCGAAGAAGCACGAAACTTCCAAACAAACAAAATTGTTCTGACAGGCATGCGTCGCTTTGACTATAGTGATGAGGCGGAAGTTATAAAGTTGTGCGAACGATTAAATAAGATAGGAGCTACACTTGCTCAAGCGGACATACAGTTTCTCTATCATAATCACAACTGCGAATTTGTCAAACTGTCTAATAATAGGACAGCTTTTGATGTAATTATAGAAAATACGGATCCTGAGTTTGTTCAATTTGAGTTTGATTCTTTTTGGGCAGCTGAAACAGGCTGTGATGTGGAAGCTTTGATGCAAAAAATGGGCACACGTCTTAAGCTGTATCATATCTGTGATCGAGGAGTTCCAGCCAAAGAAGCGACCTCATCCATTGTGAAATCTGACAGTACAGAATTAGGGTATGGCAACATGAATCTTGAAAAATATGTAAATCTAGTCAATAACCATGTGGATGCGATTGTCGTGGAGACACTTAAAAACTGGGTAGATAATAGTGGGCTGAAGTCGATGCAGAAAAGTGCCGATTTTATGAATAAATTTGTCAAATAAAAGCGAAGGGAATGAATGAGTTTGGAAGAATTGAAAAAGCATTTTATTACATCAGAAAACGCAGAGTACACAGAAGGAGCGGTGACTGTTTTTGGTCAACAGCTACATTTAACAGAAAAACCTATAGCTGCGGAATTAAAGATGACGGCCTTGGGAATTTATGAGGCAGAGATAGATGGCGTAAAAATTGGTGATCAACTTTTTGCACCTGGTTATACGTATTATCCTAAAGATTTGTTTTATCAGACCTATGATATCTTGGATTACCTGACACCAGGAAGTCATGAATTAAAGGTCTATTTAGGCCAAGGCTGGTATAGTGGTCGCTTCACGCATGAAAATCAAGTGAAAATTTATGGGGATCGTACCGCTATTTCATGGGAGATTACTCTGACGTATGCAGCAGGAACGAGTGAAAAAATTTATTCTGATTCAACTGTAAAAGAATTGGCTTCACCTTACCAATATGCCGGTTTTTATGATGGTGAAATTTATGATAGTCGGATAGTAGAAGAAACCATTGGTCAGGTGGTTGAATTTACAGGAGCAATTCCTGAGAACCTATCGGAAACGCACCTAAAAGTTAAAATTCAAGAAGAGTTACCAATTCAAGAGGTAATTGTAAAAGAAGGCAAAACAATTATAGATTTCGGGCAGAACTTTGCTGGGATTGTTGAAATTAATCTGGATAAACTGCCAAAAGATGCCCATGTTAAGCTACGACATGCGGAGATTTTAACAGAAGATCAAGAATTATATACAGCGAATCTGCGTAAAGCTAAGGCTGAAACAGTCATCTTTGCAAATGGTGATTCTGGCTGGTACCGTCCAAGATTTACGTATATGGGCTTTCGCTATGTGGAATTGACGGGCGTTACCTATCAGGAAGGTTTGCTAGTCGGAAAGGCCATTTATAGTGAAATGCCAAGAACGGGCTCTTTCTCTTCAGCAAACAAAAAAATCGAACGCCTCTTTAACAATCAATTATGGGGACAAAAATCTAATTATGTCGAAGTGCCAACTGATTGTCCACAACGGGATGAACGGATGGGCTACACAGGCGATGGGCAAGCCTTTGCTTTGACTGGTAGCTACAATTTTGACACTGAGAATTTTTGGCGGAAATTCTTTAAAGATATTCGCTTTTCTCAGATGGATAACTCAGAAGATTTTGTTGCGCCAACGGTTCCTGCAACAGGGCCAGCGGGGATTGGGTTCCTTAACATGCTAGGGTGGGGAAATGCGGTGACGATTATCCCTGAAATGTTGTACTGGCAATATGGATCTTCAAAATTACAAGAAGAGCAGTATGAAAGTATGAAGAAATTTGTGGACAGTGAAATCCGTCATATGGAAAATGACTTATGGTTAGCACCTAATTTAGGCGATTGGTTAATGCCAGGAAAAGATATGGCTTGGATGGCTGTTAACAATGGTCCTGTATCGAATGCCTTTATTGTTAATGACTTAGTTATTTTAACTAGATTGGCTGAACGTTTAGGTCAGACTGAAGATGCCGCTTATTATGGACAGCAATTAGCCAAAACTCGAGCAGCTTATACGAAACAGTTCATTGATGAAGATGGTGTCGTAGCTGGTGATTACCAAGGTGCCTATGTGATGGCTATCCAATATGGCGATGTGACGCCTGAATTACGCCAAAAATTATTGGCTAATTTGGTGAAAGATGTAGAGAAGAATGGCTTGAATACTGGCTTCTTTGCTACGGAATATCTATTGCCACTACTAGTTGAGACAGGAGAAGAGAAATTGGCGTTTGATGTACTCTTAGATGAAGGTTGTCCAGGATGGATGTACCAAGTCAATAATGGCGCCACAACTATCTGGGAGCGTTGGGATGCGTTGAAGGAAGATGGCTCGGTAAATGATGTGAAAATCGAACATAGTAACGAGAACATGGTGTCCTTTAATCATTATGCTTTTGGGAGCGTTGGGAAATTCTACTATCAATATATTTTAGGGATTCAACCACTTGAACCTGGCTATCGTAAAATCTTGATTAAGCCATTTATCGATCCTAGAATTGGTGAAGTAGCCGGACAGTTTAACTCAAGAGCTGGAGAGATTAAGAGTGCCTGGAAGTATCTGACGGACGAAACAGTTGAATTTACGATTGTTACCCCACAACCAACCAAGATTGAATTACCAAACGGTGAAACTCACGAAGTCGAAGCCGGTGAATACAGTTACCAAATAAATATATAGGTCGTTGTAACAGAAGCTACTTCTAGCACAGTTTTTTATTTAGAAAAAAAGGATAGGACAAGATTTTTGTCACATAACAAAGCTCAAGCGAAACCAATAACACAACCACAAAAAGCAAAGCCTAAACAAAAAATACAACCACAAAATACAGTGAAAAAGGAGAATCATTATGGTCTTTTATATTGGCGCATCAACAGCAGCACATCAAATTGAGGGAAATAACAAAAATAGCGATTTTTGGACGCAAGAACAGTTGCCACATTCAATCTTTAAGGAGCCTTCATTAGATGCAGTCGACCACTACAATCGTTATGAAGAGGACATTGATTTATTGAAAGAGGCCGGCTTAAATGCCTACCGTTTTTCAATCGAATGGGCTAGAATTGAGCCTGAAAAAGGACGGTTTGATGAGAAAGAGGTTGCTCACTATCAAGCTGTGATTGATTATTGTAAAAAGAATGGGGTAGAACCGTTTGTCACGCTGCATCATTTTTCAAGTCCCAAATGGCTGATTACAGAGGGCGGCTGGGAGTCTGAAAAAACAGTAGAGTACTTTAGACGTTATGCTGAGTATATTATCACACAGCTAGGCGACTCATTGAACTTTGTGTGTACGATTAATGAAGCTAATATGGGTATCCAACTAGCGGCAATCATCAAAAGAATTTTAACGCAGATGGGGATCAACATCCAGGTTGGTGTTAACATGGCTTTAGGTGAGGAACAGCAGGTACAAATGAAGGAGAATGCTGAAGCATTTGGCCTAGCAGAAAATGAACAAGCGAATACCTTCCTTTCTCAGCGTACAGAAAAAGGCGATCAAATTATTATTGATGCACATATTGCAGCGCGTGAAGCAATCCGTTCAGTAAACAAAAACATTAAGGTGGGACTGACATTAAGTTTACATGATCTGCAATTAGGGGATGATAGTGAGAAGGCCAAGGAGCTGGTTGCCAAAGCTTGGAATGATGAATTTTTACATTATTTACCTGCCATTGAAGAAGACGATTTCTTAGGTGTCCAAAATTATACACGAGAAATATATACAGAAAACGGTGTGGCAAAGGTAGAGGATGAGACTCATTTGACAGAAATGGGCTATGAAAATTATCCACAAGCATTAGCCAATGTGATCCGTAAAGTAGCAGAAGTCTTCAAGAAAGACATTTATATTACAGAGAATGGTATTGCCGCATCTGACGATCGCCAGCGTGTAGAATTTATCGATACAGTGATGTCAGGAGTCAGTGATGTGATAAATGAGGGACTACCAGTTAAAGGCTATTTCCACTGGAGTTTAATGGATAACTTTGAATGGCAAAAAGGCTTTTCAATGAAATTTGGCTTAATTGAAGTGGAGCGAGCAACACAAAAAAGAACGCCTAAGCCTAGTTTGGCTTATTTAGGTGAACGAGGTAAAGCATTCAACTAATATCTCTAAGAAAATAACTAGATAAAAAGACCATCAAGTCGCAATTGCTTGATGGTCTTACTTGTATGTGATTATTCAGCTGAAGAACTTGCTTCAGTTTCTGTTTCTTTTGTACTGCTTGATTTTTCTGTTGCACTAGAGCTTTCTTCTGTTTTGCTTGAAGATTCAGTTGTGCTAGATTCTTTCGTTTCAGCAGCAGCTGTAAATTGAGATAAGATGTCTTTGAAGGCATCATCTTTAATTTTCACATTGGCTTTGATTAGCTCTTCGCCGATTGATTTTAAGACAAATTGTTGATCAGAAATTTTTGTTTTTGTAGCAATTTCTTTAATGTCTTTTTCGTAAGGCTTCATGTCATTGCCTTTTGCTTTGTTTTTAGTCATTTTTACAATGTAGAAAGTTGATTGACCGGTTGAACTATTTGTGTAAGTAATTGGTTCAGAAACTTCGCCGTCTTTTAAGGCAAAGGCTTCAGCTGCTACAGATTGAGGAATAGTCGTTGATTGAGAATCAAATTTGATTTTTCCACCATCATCTTTTGTCGTTGTATCGACTGATTTTTCTTTAGCAATTTTATCAAAATCGCCTTTATTATCTAACTCTTTCTTGATAGCTTTTGCATCCTCTTCTGTAGAAGAAACGATGATTTGTGCTTCAACTTCTGGATGGAATGAATCCCAAGCAGCTTTTGTGTCAGCCTCTGTTAATTCAACGTGCGCGCGCAATGCCACATCAACTAACTGTTGTTGTCTTAACAGCGCACGGTAAGTTTTCTTTGTGTAGCCAGCTTGAGTAAGTTGAGATTCGAATGTATCCCCGTAAGTTTTTTCTTCTGCTTTGTAAAGTTCATCTATTTTCTTATCTGTAACTTTATCGCCATACGCCTTTTCTAACACTTCATTTAAAATTAGGTTTGTCAGAACAGTTGTACTAGTTGCTTGTGGTTGAGTCTTCGCTTCATTGTAGAAATCTTCTACAGTGATCGTTGAACCTTTCATTGTTGCAATATCTTTGTCTGTCCCATTTGAACATGCGGCAAGCATGAATACACTTAATGCACCTGCTATAGCCAAAGTAATTTTTTTCTTCATCTAATTAGCACTCCTATTTATTTATATGATATTTTGCGATAATCACAAGTAATACTATACCATACTCTTTTTTATAAAAGAAATAGTCCTGGGGATACTTTCAAATAAAATTCACAGTAAAAACATATTTATTAAGAGAAATTTATTGATTTTGCTGAATATCAGTAAAATCAGTCGATGATTCAGAATGGTTTGATAGCTAATCGAGATGGTCCAGCAATTTTTCTCGATAATGCTGAGGTGTTACTTGAGTGATTTTCTTGAAAATTTTAGTGAAATAGCTTTGATCAGTAAAATTTAAGGCGGCTGAGATATCAGAAACACTGATTTTGGTCTGTAAAAGTAGATGTTTAGCCTCTTCTACCTTGGTTTTCTGAATGAAAGTAGACAGAGAAATCTGCGTATCCTGTTTGAATATTTTTGAAAGATAGGGAGCACTTACCCCAACATAATCAGCAATGTCAGTATGGGAAAAGGATTGATACAAATTGGCATAAACAAACTTAATCGCTTGTTTAACAATCGTTGAGTAGTCTGCTTCTTGATTTTCCCGGACCATTTTTGTAAAAACTTCCAGCATTTCTGCGACTGTCGCGTATAAATCTTCTCGAGAGAGTCCTTCCTCAATCTTTAGGATATATTCATCGCATAAACGCAAAGCTAATTCACTATGCAAGCCACCTTCAATAGCGGCTCGTGAAGTTAAAGCTGCTAACGTAATCAGATGGTTTTTTAGTGAACGCAGAAAGCTAACTTTTGAATAGAGTGCTTGTGACTGTTCTTCTTTAAAATAGGCGTGATTTGCTAAATTTTCAACTTCGCCATTTCGAACGATTTTAAGAATCTTCGTTTCAAATAAGCGATCATGCTGGAGATTGAACTTTGAACTGTAATCCAGCGTGTCTAATTTAACACTAGGTGCTTGCTTTTTTGATTGAAGATAATCTTTTTGGATAATCTGACTGGAAACAACTTCACCATTCAAAAGATAGTACAAAAGGACACTCAGGTTGATGAGTAGATTGATGGAATAGATAGGCATCTTTTGATAATAGTCCATCACTGTACCGATCACATGAAATACTTGATAGTCTTTGGCCAAGGCGAAGATTTGCTCATCGGTTAACGGCATAGATATGGTTGGCCCAACAATAAGCGTCCCTTTAAATTCATCCTCTTCAAAGATACTGAATAGAATGAAATTTTCCATAAATTCATTTTGTCGAATACGAGGAAATCTAATGGGTGAATCGAAAAAATCAATCGATAAAATTAACGATAAATTCTCAGAATAAAAGGGATTATAAGAAAAATCGTCGCCAAAAGTGAGTAGCTGAAATTCATCTGTCTCTAGATAACTCGTGGGAATATTGAAATTCGTCGTGATTAATTGTGAGATTGTTTCAATTTTATTCATCAAACGCTCCTTTTTTATTGTTCATGTTAATAAAATACCAAAAATGTTAACAAAATACAATTATATAAAGGTGAAAGGAAGTAATATATCAGTATAAGAAAGCGCTTTTATATAAGTGGGTAGAGGAGGAGAACAATGCGCAATATCGAGAATAAAAATTCGGATTGGTTCTTTTATAAAGGGGAACAAACGATAACACAAGTGAATGAACATTATTCAGAATGGGAGAACATTGACTTACCACATACTTGGAATGCGATTGATGGTAATAATGGCTTTGATTATTACCGAGGAGTAGGCTGGTATGTAAAAGAAGTTCACTTTTCTGAAATGGAACGCAACAATCAGCAATTTATTGAATTTTTGGGTGCCAATAGTGTGACAGAGCTCTATGTGAATAATCAGTATGTTGGTCAACACAAAGGAGGCTATGCGACGTTCCGATTTGATATTACCGAATATTTGACTTTTGGAGCAACGAATCTTATTCAAGTCAAAGTAGATAATGCAGAATATCAAGAGGTCTATCCATTAAGAGCCGATTTTACCTTTTATGGGGGGATTTATCGGGATGTTAACCTAATTTCGGTTAATCCATTGCACATTGACTTAGAGGATTTTGGCTCCAGTGGTGTGTATATTCAGCAAGAGGAGGTCACAAAAGAGCTTGCTGAATTGACAATTAAAACACGGCTGAAAAATAAGACCAATACGAGTCATAAAGTTCGTGTCTGGTATGAAATCCTGAATACACAAGATCAGCTAGTTACCTATGGTGCACAAGAAGTGTTATTTGATGAAACGCAAGAGGGGACGTCAATTGCTTTTGATTTGGCTATCAAAAATCCGCATTTGTGGAATGGTAAGAGAGATCCTTATCTCTATAGCTTGCATATCAAATTACAGCAATTTAATGACACGATAGACGAAGTGCGTATTCCTTTTGGTGTGCGATACTTTTCAGTTGATCCAGAAGAAGGATTCTACCTGAATGGGGAATCTTTACGTTTAAATGGTGTTTCTAGACATCAAGATAAGATGACGAAAGGCTGGGCCATCTCAAAAGAAGATCAGCGACAGGATATGGAGTTAATTAAAGAAATAGGGGCAACATCGATCCGGTTAGCTCACTATCAACATGATGGTTATTTTTATGATTTATGTGATCAGGCAGGAATGATTGTCTGGGCCGAGATTCCTTTTATTACCGAGGTTTCAAAATCCGACACGCCACAAGAAAATGCGGAGCAGCAATTGATTGAACTAATCAGACAAAATTTTAATCACCCAGCTATTTGTTTCTGGGGTGTTCAAAATGAAATTCAAATCGATCATGTCAGCGACAAAACTGCACGGGAAATTGTCAAAAATTTAATTGAGATAGCTAAAAAAGAAGATCCGACCCGTTTAACGACGATGGCGAATGTCTTAACCGTCTCTGATACGGACGAGTATAACTATTTGACAGACATTATTGGTTATAACAAATATTATGGCTGGTACATGGGCAAAGCCGAGGATTTTGCTGGCTGGATTGATGGCTATCATGAAACGAATCCACAAACAGCATTAGCAATCTCAGAATATGGTGCAGAAGGGATCGTCGAATATCACAATGACCATCCTCAGGTAAATGATTACAGCGAAGAATATCATGCGCTATTCCATGAAAAAGTCTGGTCTATTTTTTCGAAAAGAAAATTCTTATGGGCGACCTACGTTTGGAATATGTTTGATTTTGGTGCCAATGTTCGTGATGAAGGGGGCGTCAAAGGCCGGAATAATAAAGGGCTAGTGACGTTTGATAGAAAAATTAAAAAAGATGCATTTTACATGTATAAGGCTCACTGGTCAGATCAACCGTTCATTCACATTGCTAGTAAGCGCTACGTCGAGCGTGCGAGCCAAACAATCAACCTAGTCATTTATACCAATTGTCAAGAAGTCGAAGTATTTCTGAACGATCAGTCAGTTGGCACGTATCAAGCGGAAAATAAAAAAGTGACTATTCCAGATATCCAGTTGAATGGAGAACATAATCAGTTCAGTGTTCAAGCGTTAAATCAATCAGAGACAATTCAGGATACCGCTTATTTCCATCAGGTGTCAGAGCCATTTAAAGCGTATGAATTAGAGGATGATCGAGCAGGTGAGAATGTCGAAAACTGGTTTGAAATACCTGAGATTGATGAGAGTCAGCCGCTAGTTGAGGTTGAAATCACTGATGATGTGTATTCATCTAGAGACTCCGTTGAAACGTTAATGAATAACGAGCAAACAAGAGTGTGTATGGTGGAAACATTAGGTGACTTAACGCAAATTCCGATGTACGGCATGATGAAGAACATGACGTTAGATGTCTTAATGGAGATGGATTCAGAGGGTAAGAATTTTTCAAAAGCGCGAGTGAATAAACTCAACCAGAGTCTGACAAAAATCAAAAAGGTCTAGTACGTAGAGGTAAAATAGGAGGATACCATGAAATATAAAAATCCAATCATTTCAGGATTTTATCCTGATCCGAGTATCTGTCGTAATGACAAAGAGGAATATTTTTTAGTCAATAGTTCCTTTGAATATTTTCCGGCGATTCCACTTTTTAAAAGTACCGATTTAGTGAATTGGGAACAGATTGATCATGTGCTGACGAGAGAATCCCAACTTGATCTAGAAAGAGTCAGAGATTTCCCGGTATCACAAGGAGTCTATGCACCAACTATTCGCTATTACCAAGGCAAGTATTACGTAATTACTACCAATAATACCACCATGAAAACTTTTTACGTCTGGACGGAAGATCCGTTTGGCGAGTGGTCAGAGCCCATCTATATTGATGGGCTGATGGGCTACGATCCTTCCCTTTATTTTGAAGGTGAGACGGTTTATTTAACCGCTTCGGCTTATCCCATCCCTGGAGCAAAAGAGGGAATTATTCAAGCGACAATTGATCTTCAAACAGGTAAACTAACAAGTGAGTTGCAGCATATTTGGGCTGGGACAGGTCACAGTGCACCAGAAGGTCCTCATTTGTATAAAAAAGATCACTATTATTATTTGTTGGTTGCTGAAGGTGGAACAGAATTTGGTCATATGGTGACAATCGCGCGAGGAACTCAGCCATTTGGTCCTTTTGAAAGTTGTCCGCAGAACCCAATCGCGAGTAATCGCAGTACCTCATTGCCGATTCAAGCAACCGGACATGCGGACATGATTGAAAGCGTTGCCGGCGAATGGGTGGCGGTCATACTGGGGATTCGTCCGTTGGCTCGTCACAAAATCCACCATCTTGGGCGAGAAACGAGTCTTGTTCCGGTTACTTGGACAGATGATCAGTGGCCAATTCTGGGAGACAATGGCAGAGTTCTAGTAGAACATGAAATCAGTGGAGCGGGTGAGCAAATGATTGAGACGAATTGGTCTGATGATTTCTCTAGCCGCCAACTACACAATCGGTGGAATACGATTCGGCAGCTGGAACAGTCTGCTTGGAAGTTTTCAGCAGGACTTAGCCTCTATGGCAAAGCAGCCACTTTAAATAACACAGACACCGCACCTGTTTTTATTGGTTGCCGCCAAACATCACCGATCTGTGAAGTGTCTGTTGACTTCACTTTTTCACCAAACAATGAAGGGGAAGAAGCGGGTGTAACCATTTATATGAACGAAAATTTTCATTATGATGTCTTTCGTATGAACAAAGATGGACGACAAGTACTTAGCTTACGCAAGCAAGTGGGAGATATCTGTTACCTGGCTAACAGTTTGGATTATTCAGGCGAAAATGTCACACTAATCATCCAAGCGAAAGAGGACAAATATTATTGGTCAGTCAAAGAACCAAGTGGAAAAGAGCACCTACTAGGTGAAGGCGAGGCAAGATTATTAAGTAAAGAAATTGCCGGTGGTTTTACGGGCGTTTATCTAGGCATGTATGCGACAGGAAATGGCAAAATGTCGCAGACTCCGGCCGTATTTACTCATTTTTCATATGATAAAAAATAAACAAGCGACATACAAGAAAGCTAGAATGCTTATAATAGGGTGAAAGGAATGAATTAAAATGGCGACAGTTAATGTCAGTGAGCAAAACGAAATCAATGTAGAAAAAATAAGTCAACCCTCAGAAGTAGAGTATCGGCGTGCAAAAAATTGGGAAATTATCCTCTCTCAGTTTAATAATGCGTCTGCGATGGTCTTTTACACCTTAGTTGGGTTAATGAGTTATGTGGGAAATGAAGGCTATGGAATTGTGATGGCCGTGATGGGAATGATTCTAACGGTCAGCCGAGTATTTGACGGGTTGATTGATCCGTTTTTAGCAATCATGATTGATAGTATCAATACGCGTTTTGGTAAATTACGAATTCTCTTGGCGGTAGGTTGGGTTATTCGTTCAGTTGCCGTATTAATGCTCTTTACTTGGGGCTCTGGCGCGGGCCATGGCATGATTTATTTCATTACATTTTATGTCCTCTACATTATCGGTTCATCGGTATTTGATATTACGGGGAACATGATTCCCACGATTTTAACCAATGATCCTAAGCAACGACCAGCTGTTCAGGTTTGGAGTACCGTCTTTAGTTACGCGGTCCCTACCGCTTTAAGTTTAATCATGGTAATGGTCATGTTGCCACGCTTTAATAATCAGTACTCAGTCGAAATGTTGAAAGCAACAGCTGTACTATTTATTCTTATTTCGTTGGTTTTCACGACGCTATGTATCATTGGTGTTATGAAAATTGATAAGGCAGAAAATTTTGTTGGAATCCGAGCTTCTGGGGAAGAAACATCCGTGAATCTTAAGGACATGTTGGCTCTTTTCAAAGAAAATCGTCCGTTTCAAATGTATATCGTTTCTTCTGTTGCCGCAAAATTGGCGCAGCAAACAACTAGCCAAGCGATTGTGACTACCCTAATGTTTGGTATTCTAATCGGTAATATTCAAATTGGGACCATCATTAATACGGTCTCTATGCTACCAGCTATTCTTTTTGCCATTGTAGGCGCTCGGTATGCCGGGAAATTTGGGAATAAGGCGGCAACTGTCACGTGGACACGGATTTGTATTGTACTCTCAGTTGTCAGTGTGTTGTTCTTAGTCGCTATTGATATGCGGTCAATCGCTACGAACACCGTTCTGATGGTAGTATTCTTTGCTCTACTCCTTCTAACTAATGGAACAAAAATGGTGGTGACGATTGCAAATGGTGCGATGAGAAGTGACATTATTGACTTTGAGTTAGATAAATCGGGCCGCTTTATGCCTGCGGTTGTAACGGCTTCTTATAACTTCATCGATCAGCTAGTGACTTCTTTAGGAACCACGATTGCTGCGTTAGCTGTCTCTTTGATTGGTTATACAACAGTTTCACCGCAACCGACAGACGCACCAACACCCGCGATAAAATGGATGACTTTGTTCTTATTCTATGGGATTCCGATTATCGGTTGGCTGATTGGGCTAGTGGCGATGAAATATTATGACTTGAGTAGAGAAGAAATGGTCAATGTTCAAAGCCGAATTCATGATAAGAAACAAGCACTTAAGGAGAAAGCTGAATAAACTAGATTTAGCAGTATTCCATAAGGAAAACGTTGTAACCGTTTTCTATGAACCGTAATATATTAGCATAGTGGGTTAAAAAATGTTAAGAAGAAAAGAAGAAACAGACAGGGACAAAAATTCGCCCAGTCTGTTTCTTTTGGTTTATGTGAATTTATTCAGTTATACCTAAGGACGATTCAAATGAAATCGTTGACGCCCTTTTTGTTGTTCGCCAGAGAATTCGTTTGAGACTTGTTCAAGCTCTTCTGTCAGTTGATTGATTTGTTCTTGGATTTTAGCAATCCGTGGTTCTGCTTGGAATTTGAAGTCTTCAATATCTTTTTCTATGCCACTTTGAAAGACCGGCAATAATTCTGCGGCGGTTTCTTTTGTGACAATCAGCGCTTCTTTAAAACGCCCCAAGCTTTCGTTGACATTCATTGTTAAATCCGTGGTTTCGTCAATCTCTGAAATGATTTTTTCGCGAGTCTTTTTTCCACTGTCAGGAGCCAATAAAAGACCAGCCGCGGCACCAGTTAGGCTACCAAACAGTAAGCCTTTCATGAAGTTTTTAATCATTTTCGGCCACCTGCTTTGCAATTGTTTCAGCAATTTGGCTTAGTTCATGACTTTGATAGTC
This sequence comes from Candidatus Enterococcus huntleyi, assembly GCF_009933175.1. Classification (GTDB taxonomy): domain Bacteria; phylum Bacillota; class Bacilli; order Lactobacillales; family Enterococcaceae; genus Enterococcus_K; species Enterococcus_K huntleyi. Next base: position 21,546 of record NZ_MAEJ01000001.1, read on the forward strand.
GTCTTGATGGTTGCCAAAATGTATAGAAAAGTCATCCTCTTTGCTATAACGAGGAATCAAATGAACATGTGAATGAAAGACGGATTGATAGGCTAATTCTTTATTATTATTAATCATGTTTAAGCCTTCCATTTCTGGAAAAGCTTTTTCGATAGCTTTGGCAATTTTTGGAATCCGTGCAAAGACAGCCGAAGCAAGCGCCTCATCATAGTCAAATAAATCAGTGACATGGGTTTTGGGAACGACTAGTGTATGGCCTTTTGTAACTTGTGAAATATCTAAAAAGGCATAAACAACGTCGTCTTCATATACTTTGTGGCTAGGGATCTTTTGATTGATAATTTTACAAAAAATACAATTTTCCATGAAGAACATCCTTTCATAACTCGAGAGTCAAAAATTCTTAGTAAGTTAACTTTACCACATCTTGAATTACTTGTAAGCGAAATAGGACGGGAAGTCGAAAAAAGTAACTAAGCGAGACCCTACAGCTATGGATTTCCATGCTCCAAAGAACCTCGCTCGTTTTCATCTAGGTTATTTTATTGATTCTTTCAGACTTTCTTTATTTCTTAGCGAGCAATTGCTGAACTTCTTCAAGACTCTTGGACTTAAGTAAACGTGTGACTTCACTTGCGACATTCTCTCTTTGGATTTTTGCAAAGAATAAATTTTTCATGGCTAACTCAACATATAAAGCTATTTCTTTTTCATTCATAAAAGTCCACCTCACATTTTTTCTAAAGTATAGCACGCATGAAATGACTTTGTATAATGGAAACCTAGATAGGCTTTATTTTTCTCTAGCAATTGTAATTTACGCCTAGTTAAAGCTAGGTATGTGATGATATTATTCATCTACAGAGTGTAATTTATATGATTAAGCAGAGACATAAAATAGGCAACTCAATATATAAAATAATTTTTTCTCCATTAAACGAGGTATTCTTTTAATATTTTCCAGAAAAATAAACCTTGATTTATAGGGTTTAGTAACATGTTTCTATGGTGTTTTTTTGCTTTAGTAGGTAGATTGGGTAGAGTAGATAAACAAATGATAGTAAGGTGAGGGTGTAAAAATTATGGAACTTAGTGAAACGTTGAAGGAAAAAAGAAAAGAATTATCAATGACACAAGAACAGGTTGCAGAAAAAATTTTTGTATCTCAAAAGTCTGTTTCAAATTGGGAAACTAAAAAGACATTTCCTGATATTGAAAGTTTAATCCGTTTAGCTCATTTGTACGACTTATTTTTAGATCATTTATTACTGGAGGGATCAGATATCGTGAAAGATATTAAGGTTCAAGCTGAACTAAGCACAATGAAAAAACTATCCATACCACCGTTTATTACCAATATTAGTTTAGTGATTTTATTAGTAAGTCAAAAATGGTGGGGGAATCTTTCAACACAAGCAACGATTATTATTGCAATCAGCCTATTTTCTAATTTTATACCACTGTTCTATTTTAAAAGTAGAGCTGTTAATTTAAAGAATGAATTAAAGAATAGTAAAATTAGTAACTGGTTTGTAGTTCCTTTGTTAGTGATGATTATAATTTTTGCAGTAGGGTTGATTATTTTTACTCCCACACTTTTTAAAAAATAATTTATCAGTTAAATTTGTAGAAGAGCAGTAAGCGGTTAAACGGTTAATAAGTCTCGAATATTTTGTTTTAAATTAGCTGTATAAAAATAATATCAAATGGAGGTGAGCTGATTTTTATAGGGTTCAAAGGCTATGAATAAAAAGTAACTAAATAATTTTATGGTGGCGTTAATAGGTTGAGAAAAAGTGAAGATTCTTTAGTGAAGACATGTACGCAAATTTTTTCCGTTTGGTTCTAAAAATGTTTATACATGTTTATACATACTGACGGAAACGTGCTATAATAGACTAAGAGCTGAAGGAGGTATTGAGATGAAAATTGCGATTAAAGAAATTAAGAAGTGGGGCAATTCGAAAGGGATCTTACTTTCAAAAGCCGATTTGGAACAACTAGGAGCTAAGGATAACAATAAGCTTCAAATGACGATTAGCAATGGAAAAATAACGCTGGTCCCAATTACTGATGAGCCAAAAACATTCGATGATTTATTCATTGGTTATGACGGGGAACCGTTAGGCGATAGTGACTGTTTTGAGTGGGGTGGAAATGTTGGGAGAGAAATTCTGTGATGAAAAATGATTATCAGAAATTAAGACAAGGCGATATATTCTATTTAGACTTTGACCCAACCCAAGGACATGAACAACGAGGGAAGCGACCCTGTATCATGCTGACAAGTACCAATAAACATATGGGCTATATGATTGGTGTTGCACCAATCACTTCAAAATCAAAGCTATTCCCCCTACATGTCTCATTGCCAGAGAGCGCTAAAATTCAAGGGCAGATACTGCTTGAACATCACCGTATGGTTGACATTCAAACAAGAGGTTTTCAATTTGTCGAAACTGCGCCTAAAAAAGTGACAACAAAATGTTTAGAAATCATGCGATTAATGTATAGCGAAAATAATCATGAATAAAAGGCAAAGCCGTAGTTGAGGGTTTGTCTTTTTTTATTGTATTTTTGAGTTTGATCTTGGATAGATAGATTAATTTTCTGATGTGAGATTTAATCGAACCACAGATTGTTGGAGAATTCCTGTAGAAGCAACCTTTTCACTGGATGTTTCACTTTGAACAAACGTGCGAATGAAAACTAATTAAAAAAATCGATAGTTCACTTTTACTCGAAATGTAACATACTCATTTTCACTTTGTATAATGGAAACCTTAATCTAGCTGACCTAAAAATAATAGGATAGTCATTTCAAAAAAATGCTATAATAATCTTAATGAAAAACTGGAGGAACGAAGATGAGTTTGAAGATTGAGCAAGTGACAGGTGGCTATGGCCATATTCCTGTTTTGAAAGATATAAGTTTTGACGTCAATAATGGCGAAATGGTTGGGCTGATTGGGCTGAATGGTGCTGGGAAAAGTACCACGATTAAAAATGTGATTGGTTTATTAACGCCACAAAAAGGCAAAATCACGATTGATGATTTGACGATAAAGAGTCAACCAGAAGACTACCGTAAAAAAATTGGTTACATACCAGAAACGCCTTCTTTATATGAAGAGTTGACGTTGAAGGAGCATATTGAAGTGACGGCGATGGCTTATGATATTCCTCAGGAGGAAGCTTTTAAGCGAGCTGATAAATTGTTAAAGACGTTTCGTTTAGAAAATAAATTAGAGTGGTTTCCAGCTAATTTTTCTAAAGGGATGAAACAAAAAGTCATGGTTCTGTGTGCCTTTTTAATTGAGCCGAGTTTGTACATTATCGATGAGCCATTTCTAGGGTTGGATCCATTAGCGATTCACGCGTTGTTAGAGTTAATGGACGAGATGCGTCGTGACGGAGCGGCGATTCTAATGTCGACACATATTTTAGCGACGGCTGAAAAATATTGTGATCGCTTTGTGGTGCTGCATAATGGCGAGGTTCGAGCGCAAGGAACAATGGCCGAATTACGTCAAGAATTCCAGTTGCCAGATTCTTCATTAGATGAAATCTATGTGGCGTTGACAAAGGAGCAAGACCATGAGTGATTTTTTTCAAAAACGCTTAGCTCGTCATCAGAAGCGTATGATGCGCTATATGCGTTATGTATTTAACGACCACTTCGTGTTAGTCTGTCTATTTTTACTGGGTGGGGTTGGTTTTTATTATTCTAATCTCTTGAAAACTTTGCCAGATAATTTTTTCTGGGGCAATGGAATTGTTGCGCTGATTTGGCTAGCTAGTTTATATGTAGGGAGTTTTGTAACCCTAGCTGAGCCAGCAGATATGGTCTTTTTATTACCTAAAGAAAATGAGATGGGTGCCTATTTTAAGCGAAGTTTTGCCTATTCGTGTCTCGTTCCTTTCTTTTTATTAGTACTTGTTAGTGGGTTTTTGATGCCGTTATTAGTAATCTCAGGTGGGTTTCAGTTTGGAGAGTTTTTTTGGTTTTTACTGATGTTGTGGAGTCTGAAATTTAGTCAGTTACAAGTGCAACGCTACGGGCTTTATCAAATTAGTCAGACCGAAAAGAATACCAGTCGGATCCTGTGGCTAGTCTCAGCAATTGTGATTTTATTTGTCGGTGTGTACACCTTTTCTTGGCTAGGGGCTATTCTTGGTGTGGCACAAGCAGTGGGCGTTTCATTCTACTTCAAGCGACGACTTTCTGCTGGCTTGGATTGGGAAGCGATGGTAGATAAAGAACAGAACCGTTTGCATCGTTTGTATCAATTCATTAATTTGTTTACAGATGTACCAGAGATTACAGCGACTGTTAAACGTCGGAAATATTTGGATGGCGTATTAAATTTCATTCCACGTCAGCATAAACAAACCTATCTTTATCTGTATGCGAGACGGATGCTTCGCGGATCAGAGTTTAGTGGCTTATATTTAAGACTCGTAGCTATCGGTAGTCTGTTTCTATATTTTCTTGATTCGCTATGGTTTAGTGTTGGTTTAGGAGTTGTTTTTCTCTATCTAATTGGCTTCCAATTGATTCCTTTATATAACCAATTTCATTATATGGTTCTGACGCAGCTATATCCCGTTTCCAGTGGGCAAAAAGGGCGAGCTATTCAGTCCTTGATTGGCTTGTTACTGCTTGTTGCAGCGGTGATCTTTGGTTTGTTTGCTTTGGTTGGTTTAAAAAATCTTCAAGAGGCTGGTATTTCTTTAGCAAGTTATTTAGTCGTCGTGCTAGGCTTTACTAAATTGTACGTTCCATCCCGAATTAAGAAGATGGAACGCTAGGCTTTCTTGATTTTATAGTAAAGTTCTGGTATCTTTCGACAAAAATGACTGGATAGGTGCTTGACGGTGGTGTTTTAGGGAGATAGAATAGTAGATACTGCGAAAACTAGTAGATAGGAGACAGTACCGATGGAGTTTCAGTTGGACCAAGAGTGGCGAGTCCGCCCGATAAAAGGGGACACAGGAAAAACATATATAGGTATGCGCAATAATGACCGTGTGTTCATTAAACGCAATACCACCCCCATGCTGGCTGCTCTATCGAGAGAAGGGATTACGCCGAGGCTTGTTTGGACAAAGAGAACCGGCAATGGCGATACCTTGACAGCCCAAGAGTGGATGGAAGGCCGTATCCTAACGCCTGATGAGATTGGTCGTCGAAACGACGTAATCGATGTATTGTACCATTTGCACCATTCTTCTACTTTAAAGACGATGATGGAAAAAATTGGTGGGAAATTTGTAACGCCAGAACTAATGTTGCAAGAATACCAACAGCAAATGCCAGATGCCATCAAGAAAAATAAATTTTTAGAGCTTGTCCTTCGTTATTTAAAGAGACAAATGCCGAGTTATAATAAAGAACAGTATACAGTGGTGCATGGCGATGTGAATCATCGAAACTGGATGGTTTGTCAAAATTATCTGTATCTTGTCGATTGGGATTCAATTATGTTTGCTGATCCAGCTGTTGATATAGGAACGATTCTAGGTCATTATGTGCCGCTATCGAGTTGGAGCCAGTGGTTAGTGAGTTATGGAATTCGTTCGTCAGATGAAACGTTGGAGCGGATGCATTGGTATGCGGTAATGAATCTTTTGCAAGAAGTTTCAAGGTTATATAAACGGAACGATTTCAAACGGATGAATGCTGAAATTTTACAGTTAAAACGAATATTTAGTGGCTGAAAAATAATTAAATAAATTAAGTAGAATTGAATACAGAAAAGTTACAGGCTTGGATGATTAATTGGATCCAAGCTTGTTCCTTGCCTGATAATAGTTTGAGCTAGGATAGCTTGAAAAGAGAGGAACGAGAGAGAAGATGCGTGTAAGATATCGTCAAGGAGCAGATGAATTAGTTGCTGCTCATCCAAATTATGTAGTGCAAAACCCAGAGGAATGGAAAGGGCGTTGGCATGAACGTTTTGGTAATCAAAACCCGATTCATATTGAGATTGGCACAGGAAAAGGTCAATTTCTTACAGAAATGGCAAAAATCCATCCAGAAATTAATTATATTGGTGTAGAAATGCAGTTGAGTGTTGTTTCGATGGCATTGGACCGTTTGGTGGAAGCTGGAATTACGAACTTACAATTGTTGCATGTTGATGGATCTGCGTTAACCAACTATTTTGCAGATAGTGAAGTGGATCAAATTTATTTAAACTTTTCAGATCCTTGGCCAAAAAAACGTCATGAGAAACGTCGCTTAACCTTCAAAACATTCCTCGAAACGGATGAACAAATTTTAAAACCAGCTGGCGAAATTCATTTTAAAACAGATAATCAAGGGCTCTTTGAATATTCACTAGCAAGCTTTTCTCAATATGGTATGAGTCTGCAAAAAGTTTGGTTAGACCTTCATACAAGTGATTATGAGGGAAATATTATGACTGAATATGAAGAAAAGTTTTCTTCGCGAGGACAACGTATCTATCGTGTAGAGGCCCGTTTCCAAGATAAAACTAAAAAATAGCCAGTGCACTAGGATTAGTTTACTAAAAGCAAGGCTAGACTAAATTGACTTAAAACAGTTTAAATAAAGAGACCTAGATAAATTAGTAAATAAGTTTAAAGAATAAAACGGTCATTTGATAGAACTAAAATAGAATTTACCTAGAAAGTTCTTTGTAGTAGTGATTTAAAATCCTACTACAAGGGACTTTTTTGTCTATTCTGAAGAAAATCAGGCTAAGAATAACCAAAAGGACTAGGGCTCAGTAAGCTATTGAAAATAGGAGAGATTGGTTTGTGGAACTATAAAAGGAGGTAGAAAATAGGAAGAAGTATCGAGATGTTTAGGGAAATAGGGCGAACAAGTCTTAGTGAGATGGGTAGAAAGCTGAGGCAGAATAGTTTGCGAAAAAATTTGAGGAAATGATTATTTTCAAAAAAACAAAAGATTGTTTGCGTATGTAAGTGATGAGAGGGCATGAAATAAAGTCGTTAAAGTAGAGGAGGATTTCTAAAAAAGAGGACGAAGAGAAGAAGCGAGGAGCGATTTCGGTGGTTACAGCGCTAGGTTTCTCGAAATGAGAACAGGCATAAGGAGGGAAGCTGATTTGACAGAGCATGTAACTTTTATAAAATAGTAAAAATAAACTTTCGAGCTATTTAGTGAGCGTCTGCAAAATTGACCAGAATAAACAGGGGAAACAAGCCTGGTGAGTAAGCAGGAAAAAGCTGAGAGCAGGAACGTTAAATGGCACTGTTTTATAGAGTTCTGGCAACGGGTATAGCATGATTCAACAGTTATCAGATGAATTAGTGATAGAAGGAAAAATAAAGCAGGTGCAAGATGTCTATGTGTTACCGAAGGGTCAAGAATATCAAATTATCTATCGAAGAAATGATCAATGGCAGGTACAGCAGCAGATTGAGGAGTCTCTCGCAGAACAGTTGATTAGTCGCTTTAAATATTTAGGCCAAATGGACGTTGGAGAGCGACGGAAAGCTCAGTTGGGTGCCTGTACGTATCTTGTTAATGGTGAAGTGCAACGGTTGCGCATTTCCACAGTTGGAAATTATCGACAACAGGAAAGTCTGGTACTTAGATTTCTACATGCATTTGGGGAAAGTCAGCTTTTATATTTCTGTCCAGAGGTGTTAGAAAAAATTCGAGAAGAGACGAATCGTCGAGGATTATATTTATTTGGCGGGCCTGTCGGTTCCGGTAAGACCACGCTAATGTATGCATTAGCCAAAAAAGTACATGCGCAAGTGATTACGATTGAAGATCCTGTAGAAATTGAAGAAGAACAATTCTTACAGCTGCAGATTAATCATAAAATTCAACAAGATTACGAAACGTTGATTAAGCTTTCGCTTAGACATCATCCTGATGTCTTAATTATCGGTGAAATAAGAGATCGACAGACGGCGTTGGCTGCTATTCGTGCGGCTTTGACGGGACATCGAGTCTATGCCACAATCCATGCCAAGAGTTTAACGGGAATTAGAGAACGCTTGGAGGAACTTACTCAAGGACAAGCGACCGAGGAAATTGATAATTGCTTGAACGGAATTATCTATCAACGACTCCTTACAGATCACTCAGATTCATTAGTGAAGGGATTGGTTGCGTACCAGTTGTATCATTGCCAGCAAACGACTGCGATAGACTGGAATACACAACTGAAGGAATTGTATGAAGAAGGGCGAGTTGATGAGGAAACCTACAAAATGGAAGAAGAATAAGCGCAGCCAACAACAACTTTTTTTACTGTTTTTTTCTGAGCTCCTCCAAAATGGTTTTAGTATCCAAGAAGCGTTACATTTTATCCAAAAAATGAACCAATTTCCCAATATTTTATTGGAACAATTCCAAGTGAACTTGAATGAGGGACAGAGCTTAGCGGCATGCTTTACTGATGCCGAATTCAATGCTCAACAAATCGTCCAAATTGAGTTGGCACAAGTTCACGGCAATTTTGTGAGTACGCTGCGCTCAATGGCTACTCAAATGAATTTACTGGAAACACAACGGAAAAACTTTCTTAAGCTATGTAGTTATCCAGCGTTGTTATTATTCTTTATGACCGGCGTGCTTGTTGGCATGCGTCAGGTTCTTTTACCCCAGCTTTTGTTATCTGAGATGGTGGATAAAAATCATTTGGGGATTCAATTTATTGAGAAAGGACCGATTTATTTTGGTTTGTTTTTTCTACTAATAGGAATAATCGCTGTAGTTTTTCATTTATTAATGCATCGGCGTACAGCTCTTCAAAAGGCTAAATTCTATAGTCGTCTATGGGGAATTGGTGCGTTCTATAGAAGCTATCTTTCAGCGTATGTCTCGTTAGAATGGGGTAAATTATTTCAAGAAGGATTGGAGTTAAAGCAGATTATTGAATGCATGGCAGTCACCAAAGAGGGAAGTGTAATGCAGGAGCTGGCAGATGATTTGAAAAGTGCTCTTCAACAAGGTAAGCCACTAGCTAAACAATTAGAAGAGTACCTGTTTTTGACAAAAGAGATGAGTCGTATTGTTATTCAAGGAGAGGCTAAAGGGAAATTAGGGGAGGAACTACTTTTCTATAGTGCATTTATGTGGCGCGAATTTTTCAAGAAAGTCGAGCGTTCATTGCAATGGATTCAGCCGATTATATTTTTAGTGATTGCCGTATTAATCGTTAGTATTTATGGAGCAATGTTATTACCAATTTATGGGAATATGGAAGGGGTGTACAAATGATAACAAGTTTGAAAAAAAATATGTATAGAGGATTTACATTAATAGAAATGCTCATTGTATTGCTGATCATTAGTGTTTTAATTCTCTTATTTGTCCCTAATTTATCTAAGCATAGAGACACGGTAAATGAAGAGAGTAATCAGGCGATTGTCAAAGTTGTCGAAACGCAAATGGAGCTATATTCGATTGAAAAGGATAGTGCGGTACCAGATACCGAAACTTTACTGAAGGAGGGTTATATCACCAAAGACCAGAAAGAGAAATATGATAAATTGCATGAGGTAACACCGTGATCAGAAGGCAGCTGAAGGGTTTTACCCTGATTGAAACATTAATTGCCTTGATGGTGGTGACCAGTTTTGTTTTTATTCCGACCCTAGCCAGCGCACCATTGCAAAAAAAGATTGAGGTAGAACAATTTTTTACGACTTTAGAGAAGCGGGTATTAGCTAGCCAACAAGCAGCCATTACAGGGATGCTGCCGTCGGAGGTTCAGATAAGTGCGCATTCTATTTATTTTCGAACGATGATCTCAACGGGGATTAAATGGGCAAATTTAGAGATTCCTAAAGAGTTAATCTATACGGGAACGCCAAAAATCGTCTTTGCGATGAACTCAGGTAATAATAGTAGCTTGAAAAAAATGAGCTTTTACTGGCAGGCGGAAAATAAAGTGATTAGCTATCAGTTTCAGTTGGGAAGTGGCCGGTATATTAAAAAAATCGCAGAATAAAGGCTATATTCTATTTGAAGCGATTCTTTCCTTTATTGTCTTTTCAACGATTATCTTATCCTTTGTTTATGCAGAAAGCTTACTGATGCAAAGAGGGAAGGCACAAATGCGTACAGTTGAGCTGTGTCGTGTTTTATATGAAGAAACGAGGGATTATCGCTTTCATCAAGGAGAGAAGGAGCGAGAAAAAAACTTTTCTAGACAATACCAAGTAAGTATACAGCAGAGTGCTTCTTATCAGTCCGCACAAATAATTGCTGGGGAGGAGCAATTGTTGATTGAATCAAAAAATCCATAAATCATACTCGGGTTTTACTTTATTAGAATGCTTAATTGCTTTGATTGTTTTGAGTGGGTTGTTTCTTCTCATCGGACCCTTTATCCAGATTACTCAGGAAACACATCAGCAACTGCAACAGACAAAGGAAAAAGAGTGGGAAATATTTCTTGTCCAGCTGGAGTATGAATTACAGGAGGATCTGTTTGTAAAAGTTGAAGGGGATACCTTCTATTTGAAAAATTCTACGGGTGGCGATGTCCTAATTGAACCCTATCAACACTTAATTCGTAAAAAAGAAAATGGCGGCCATCAACCTATGCTAACGGAAGTTGCGACATTTAAGGCGAAACAAGAGAATAAACAGATTCGATTGGAGGTGGTGTTTTTAGATGGACACAAACACTGGGGTCAATGGGAAATTCCAGAATAAACAGCATGGAGGGATTTTCCTTTCTGTTCTACTATTTTTTAGTCTAACCACTAGTTTACTCATTCTTATTTTAGAAGATGAAAAGTTAACAAGTGATTTTACGATTCGTACCACCAATCTGTATTATGCAAAAACCATGAAAGAATTATTCTTGATTGATTACTACCAGCAATCCGCAGACTCAAAAACAGTGGATAAAACAACAGACGAACAAAGCATCGGACTAGTAGCGGAAGAACCTTCTGAAAAGGGAAAACGTCTCTATAATAAAGGGGAACTGACCTATCAAATAGTTGCCGAAAAGATCAACATCACGATAAAAATAGATGGGAATTACTATAATTTTGAAGAGAAAGTACAACAGCCATCCACCTGATATTGTTAAAATGGATGGGCTGTGTAAGCAATTTTTAGACCGTTAAACTGACTAACAGCTTTCGCAAACTATAGAGTTTTTTGCTAGAATAGTATATAGTAATGAGCAGAGAGCGAGGGATAAACATGGGGTTTTTCGGAAATATTGATTTCAATTCATTATCTGCTACTGATCAGGCTATTTATCATTATATGAGTAGCAACGTGGATAAGGTTCCTTATATGCGGTTGAGAGATATTGCGAAAGAATCTCATACTTCGGCTTCTTCGGTGATGCGTCTGATTCGTAAACTGGGGTATGAGAGCTATACAGAATTTCGTAGCCAGTTTAGTATTGAGTCGGTTGAAAGTGATCGATTTGATGATGCCTTGAATATACTGAGTAGAAATCATTTTCCGCGAAATGTTGAGAGCAAATTGAATCAGATCGTTGAACGTATCCAGTATTGTGAGAATATTATTTTCTTTGGGATTGGTGCTTCGGGGTCCATTTGTGAGTATGCAGCGAGACGGTTTGCTTCTATTGGGTATAATAGCTTTGCGCTCATTGATCATACGTATCCAATTATGTCGAAACTGAAGAATACCAGTGATAATATTTTAGTTACGCTATCGGTGTCGGGAATGACCACTGAGGTTGTGGAAGTTGCTAATGGATTTCGGAATAAAGATGATTTTGTGACAGTAGCTATTACGGCAGATATTAATTCTACGCTGGCTAAAATGTCAGATTTTGTATTAGATTATCACGTAGATATCAGGCGTGTAAGAAAACATGAAGATTTAACGAGTCAGATTCCTTGTATCTTCTTGATTGAGCAGTTAGCCAATCGTTTACAGGAATAGTAAATGAAAAATAGGTAAGCATCACAGTTGGTACAACTTGTACCAATGTGATGCTTTTTTCTATTTGGTTGATTGGTAACCAGAGTGCTTAAGAACTATTGAATCGGAAAAAATCAACCACTATACTAGCTGTAATAAATAGACGAGGTGAGTGGATAATGATGAAACAATTTCCAAAGGATTTCTTATGGGGCGGCGCAGTAGCTGCCCATCAAGTAGAAGGTGCATGGGACCAAGAGGGGAAAGGCGTAAGTATCGCGGATGTAATGACAGCAGGGGCGAATGGTGTTTCTCGGAAAATTACAGAAGGTGTGCTAGAAGGAGAAAACTATCCGAACCACGAAGCGATTGATTTTTATCATCGTTACAAAGAAGATATTCAATTATTCAAAGAATTAGGACTAAAAGCGTTTCGGACATCTATCAACTGGACCCGGATTTTTCCTTTGGGGGATGAAGTAGAGCCAAATGAAGCAGGTTTACAATTTTATGATGATTTATTTGATGAATTGTTGAAAAATGGTATCGAGCCAGTAATTACATTGTCACATTTCGAAATTCCTTATCATTTGTACGAGCAATATGGGGGCTTTAGAAATAAAAAAGTCATCGACTTCTTTGTTCATTTTTCCAAGACCGTGATGACTCGCTATAAGGATAAAGTTAAGTATTGGATGACTTTCAATGAGATTAATAATCAAGCGGATGGCCAACATGATCTCCATACGTGGACGAACTCGGCGATGCGTTTTAAAGAAGGCGAAAATAGAGAAGCGTTGACCTTCCAAGCAGGTGTTAATGAGTTAATTGCTAGTGCAAAAGCAGTAAAAATAGGGCACGAAATCAATCCTGATTTTCAAATTGGCTGTATGATGGCCTATGTTCCGGTCTATCCGTATTCTTGTAACCCCGAAGACTTGATGGCTTCGGTCAAAGTTATGAATCGCCGTTTCTTTTATTCAGATGTCCATGTTCGCGGCAAAATTCCTACTTATACACAGAAATATTGGGAACAAAAAGGCTATGTCATTGATATTTCTGACGAAGAACGCCAAGCTTTACTTGAAGGAACGGTTGATTATATTGGATTTAGCTATTATATGTCTGGCGCTGTGACGACATTAGAAGACGTCGCAGGCGATCCGATAGAAGAATATCCGCATGCTAAGCTTGTTAATAATCCCTATGTAAATGCGAGTGATTGGGGTTGGCAAATTGACCCAGTTGGTCTGCGCTATACGCTGAATGTAATTTATGAACGCTATAATTTACCAATGTTCATTGTTGAAAATGGCTTTGGTGCCTACGATAAAATTGAAGATGGAAAAATCCATGATGATTATCGCATCGAATATCTGCAAAAGCACATTAATCAAATGGCTCTGGCTGTAACTGTTGATGGGGTTGAATTAATGGGTTATACACCTTGGGGCATTATTGATATTGTCAGCTTTGGTACGGGGGAAATGGAAAAACGTTACGGCTTTATTTATGTCGATAAAGATAATCAAGGAAACGGAACGTTGGAACGTCGGAAAAAAGATTCGTTTGACTGGTACAAGCAGTTGATTCAAACACAAACAAATCAAGATGAGGCATAATTATGGAAATTGAAAAGTTAAAGCAACGATTACTAAGTCTTTCTCTTGAAGAAAAAGTAGGACAATTGGTTCAAGTGACTCCTGATTTTTTTGGTAATAAAGGTGAAATCACGGGGCCATTGGGACAAAAAATTGCTGATTCGACACGTTATCAGATTGGTTCAGTGTTAGGGACTCATCGTGCAGCAGAGGTCAAACAAATTCAGGCTGATTATTTGGCGCATAGCAAACACCAAATTCCGCTCTTGTTTATGGCGGATGTGATTCATGGATATGAAACAATTTTTCCAATTCCTTTAGCTTTAGCATCTTCTTTTGATGAGGAATTAATCGAAAGAGTCGCACAGAATTCGGCAGTGGAAGCTGCTAGTGAAGGGATACATGTAACTTTTTCACCGATGGCTGATTACGTCAAGGATCCACGATGGGGAAGAGTGCTAGAAAGTAATGGCGAGGATCCTCGTCTATCTACGGCATTAACGAAAGCTTATGTTCGAGGATATCAAGGCGATGATTTGAAAAAGGAAACGAGTTTAGCTGCTTGTGTTAAACACTTCATTGGGTATGGAGCTGCTGAAGGCGGTAGGGACTATAACACCGTTGATATTTCAGATGTTGAATTGCATCAAAATTATCTACCGGCTTTTGAAGGAGCCATCTCAGCTGGCGTTCAACTGGTGATGACTTCATTTAATAGCGTGCATGGCGTTCCGGTGACGGCTAACAAAGCATTGATACAATCTGTTTTACGTGGGAAATTGAGATTTGATGGAGTTTTGATATCAGACTGGGCGGCTATTGCGGAATTAAAAAATCATCGAGTTGCTCAGACGTCACGCGATGCTGCAAAGAAAGCCTTTGATGCATCCGTCGATATTGATATGATGACCGACTGTTATTCGGAAGAGTTGGCTGCAATCGTGGAAGAAAATCACTTGATGCCACAGTTAGATGCTGCAGTTTGGCGGATCTTATTACTAAAAAATGAATTAGGTTTATTCGAAAATCCTTATCGTGGTTTAGAAAACAAGGTTGATAAGGACCAACTGAAAGTAGAGGCATTTGAAGTAGCGACTCGCTCAGCCGTTCTTTTGAAAAATGAAGCGATTCTTCCGTTAAAAAAAGAAGACAAGCTGTTAGTCGTCGGCACAAAAGCGGCGACCACAGATGTCTTAGGTGCTTGGTCATGGATTGGTGATTCAGATACGGCTATTTCATTAGCAGCAGGTTTAGAAAAAGAGTGTTCAGCAATTGAAATCATTGCTATTGACGATGAAAAAACTGACTGGTCTAAAATAAAATTGGCCGCTCATGCAGCCGAAAAAGTCGTAATCGCAGTTGGAGAAGATAGTCAAGAAGCGGGTGAGGCTGCAAGTCGGGCCAAGTTAAATTTATCAGCCATCGAACAAGAGTTGATTGATGTCATTTCTCACGAGAATAGCGAAAGTATCTTGGTGACGTTCAGCGGACGACCACTAGTATTGACGGATGTTGAAGAAAAAGTTAAAGCGATTGTAGTAGCTTGGTTCTTAGGTAACCAAACTGGGACAGCTTTGGCAGCTCTTTTAACAGGGCAGAAAAATTTCAGTGGTCATTTACCAATGAGCTTCCCTAGAAGCGTCGGTCAATTGCCTTATTCCTACCAAGAAATGTCTACGGGTAGACCAATGACTGAGGAAAATGCTGATCAGAAATATATTTCTCGTTATTTAGACGAAGAGAATAGTCCGCTTTACGCGTTTGGTCACGGACTATCTTATAGTGCGTTTACCTATAGTGAATTGCGCGTTTCGACGGATGAATTACGTAGTGGTTGTGAGCTGGAATTATCGTTTGAAGTCACAAACGAATCAGAGTTGGCAGGTTATGCATTACCGCAAATTTATTTTACAGATGAATATACAGAAGTGATTCGACCGAAACGAGAGCTATTAGCTTGGCAACAGGTTCAGCTGGATTGCGGAGAAACGAAAACTATTCATTTTACCATTCGACCTGAAGACTTGGCATATGTTCACAGTGATTTATCACGTACCACTGATCCTGGCGAGTTTCGTTTTTATTTGGCTAAGAGCGCGCTAGATATAGTATCTGCCGTATCTGTTACCTATGTAGAGTAAGAGGCAACAGCCTAAAAGTCGATCGGTGGTACAGCCTGTACCACCGTGACTGTTTTGTCAAAAGCGTGGTGTAACATGCCAGACTGACGTGGGACTATTGTTTTTGAAAACGTTTTTATTTATACTCTGTTTATAAATTAAAAAAGGATTCTTTTTATTAACTAAAAATAAAAACGTTTTTATTTTGGAGGTAACTATGAAAGAACGAGTAACAATTCGAGATGTTGCCCGGGAAGCCAATGTTTCAATAGCCACAGTCTCTAAGGCACTAAATGGCCTGGATGTCGTGAAACCCAAAACAATCGAAAAAGTAACAGAAGCGGCTAAAAAATTACATTACACACCGAACTTAATGGGTAAACAACTAAAAACTAAGACGACAAAAATGATTGGGCTATATACACATACGACGACTGGACCTTATTTCAACACATTAATCGAAGCAATTGTTGAAGAGGCTGAAAAACATCAGTATGGCGTCAATGTTGTAATCTCTTCAGATAAGCAAGTGTTAACCTCTCATTTATTGGGAAATATGGTAGATGGCTTTATCGGATTTGAAGAGTTGATTGATGAAACATCACTAAGTACCATTCGGGCAGAAGGAATTAAAGCGGTTTTCGTGGATCGGAAAATTAAGGACGAGAGCATTAGTAGTGTCGTGTTTGATTCCCGTAAAGCTGGTCGGATAGCTACCCAACATTTGATAGATCGCGGCCATCAAAAAATCGGTTTTTTATTAGGACATGTCAATGTATATGACAGTGATGAACGGTACAAAGGGTTTCGAGAAATCATGAAAGAGCAAAACTTGGCTGTAAATGATGATTGGGTTATTAGAGGACTGTTTGAAGAAAAAGAGAGTTACCTGAAAATTAAAGAGTACTTGTTACAAGTACCGAAAGCACAATGGCCAACTGCTTGGTTAGCAGGGAATGATTTATCAGCTATCGGTGTGATTAAAGCCATCGAAGAAGTTGGGCTTATGGTACCTCAGGATTTTAGTGTCGTAGGATTTGATGATATTGAATTGCTAGGATATTTCAAACCGAGCATTACAACTGTCCAAAATCCGATTCAAGAGCAAGGGAAACAAGCGGTTAAGGAACTACTTAGATTGATTGCTCATCAGAAAAAAGGCATGAATAAAGTTTTAGATTGCGGTTTGATTATACGAGAAACAACGAGTAACAATCAGTAAACAAGTAGCAATTATTGTAGTGGAAATGATGTAGGTCAAGGGATATAGAGGAGGAAAAAGGGTGGAAGCAAAAAATAATAAACCAACCACAGCAAGCCGTTTATCAAAATGGTGGCAAACATTTGGACGGCAGTGGCAACTGCAAACGATGGCAATTCCAGGAGTCGTCTATATGATTATCTTTAGTTTTATTCCTATTTATGGATTAGTCATTGCGTTCAAAAACTATACAGTTATTGACACGATAGAGAGTGCGCAGTGGGTTGGGTTTGAAAACTTCAAGATTATTATGGAAGATAAATATTTCTGGGAATCGGTAATTAATACTCTCGGAATTAGTGGTCTAAAATTAGCGTTTGGCTTTGTTTTACCAATTATTATTGCTGTGATGATTTATGAATTGCGAGATAGTGTCTTTAAACGAGTGGTTCAAACAATTTCTTATCTGCCTCATTTTCTGTCATGGATTATCCTTGGCGGTATGATCATTACTTGGTTCTCATCCAATGGTATGATCAATGAGCTGTTGAACTTTATCGGCATTCAGACTAAGCAAAATCATATGCTAGATGTCGGCAAATATTGGTGGATCGCTTCTTTATCTGATGTCTGGAAAGAAGCGGGTTGGGGAACAATCTTGTATCTAGCAACGATGTCTAAGATTGATCCAACTTATTATGAAGCAGCCAAAATGGATGGTGCGAGTAGACTTCGTCAGATTTGGAGCATTACGATTCCGATGATTCGAAACATCATTTCGTTGAATTTGATTTTAAGTGTCAGTGGCTTATTTAATTCAAATCTTGACCAAACCTTGGTCTTGATGAATTCTCAGAATCAACCTAAATCAGAAGTCATTAATTCTTATGTGTACCGTGTCGGTCTGATGCAGGGAGACTTCTCTTATGCAACAGCAGTTGGTTTGGGTATTTCGATTATTTCAGTCATCTTACTTGTATTAACTAATATTATAACTAAAAAACTGAATGACAATCAGTCAGTGCTGTAAGGAGGGAAAACATGAAAAAACGGAGTTTATCATTAGCAAAACCGAAGAGTAATGTTGTGCAGGATAAAGATAGCAAACTCTTTAACTTAGTGAATGTATTATTATTGTTAGCTTTTACGATCGTGATTATCGTACCGGTGTGGAATATCGTAGCTTCCTCATTTGCCTCAAGTGATGCACTGGCAAAAGGCGATTTTGTCTTCTGGCCTTCAGAGATAGCGACAGATAACTATCGCAAAGTTTTAGGCGATTCAACGATGTGGCAAGCATTAATCATTTCTATCGGCAAAACAGTCCTCGGCGTGTTAGCCCATACCGCTTTTTGTGCGATTATGGCGTATGCCTTATCTAAACGTAATTTAAAGGGACGTAATTTATATGCGACGATGGGAATTATCACCATGTTTTTCTCAGGCGGGATGATTCCAACTTATCTATTGATAAAATCGTTAAATTTACTGAATACTTTTTGGGTGTATATCATTCCTGCTTTGTTGAGCTACTATGATGTCATTATTTTGATGAATTTCTTTAGAGATGTGCCAACTTCTTTAGAGGAGTCAGCCAAAATTGATGGAGCCAGTGACTGGAGTGTATTCTTGAAGATTTTTGTACCATTATCTAAACCAGCTTTAGCCACGATTGCCTTATTTCATGGCGTCTGGCAATGGAATGATTTTATGACAACGAAATTATATGTTACAGATAAAGCTCTCTATCCTTTACAAATGAAGCTGTATGAAATCATCACGCAGTCTCAAGCAGCTTCGCAGCAAGGGTTAAATGCAGCAGTCGAAATTAGCACTACTTCAAAAGGGGTACAACTGGCAACAATCGTCGTTACGACGGTGCCAATTTTAATAATTTATCCACTGTTACAACGGCATTTTATCTCAGGCATGATGCTTGGGGCAGTAAAAGAATAGGAGGAGATAGAAATGTTTAAACTATCAAGAAAAAAATTAGTGGGTGTAGTTACGTTAGCGAGTGTCATGTTGTTGGGAGCTTGTGGGAATAGTAAATCTGATGAAAGCAAAGATAAAGAGGTTAGTTTACCTTCGATTGAAGACCGATACACACCAGATAAAGCGACACCAGCCTGGCAATTAGATACTAAAAAAGAATCGACTAAAATTAAATGGTATGTGAATGCCGATTGGTGGAATACTGAATTTGGTAAAGATATGGTGACAAAAAAAGTCAAAGAAGATTTGAATATTGATATCGAGTTTATCACAGGCGACGATACGAAGCTAAACACCTATTTTGCGGGTGGCGACATGCCAGACATCGTGACAATTTTTGATTCTAACTCACAAGTGGCACGTAAAGCAGATTCATGGGCGTTGCCTCTACAAGATTTAGCAGAAAAGTATGATCCTTATTTCACTGAAGTAGCTCGTGAAGAAACATTAAACTGGTACAAATTAGGTGATGATAAGTCATATGGCTATCCTGATTATTCAAATACACAAGCTGATTTTGATAGTGGCGATATTTTTGCCAGAGATGCCTTCATTATTAGAAAAGATGTCTATGAAGCAATCGGTAAACCTGATTTTACAACGCCAGAAGGGTTTATTGCAGGCATGAACAAAATTAAAGAAAAATATCCTGATTTAATTCCATTTGGCTTTAATGATTTTGCTAAAGATGGCTCTGCAAATGGGTCAATGGATGGGGTTATCCAAGATATGTTGGGTGTCCCTTATACAAAAGATGGTAAATATTATGACCGTAACTTGGATGAAGATTACATTAATTGGGTAAAAGCTTTCCGTCAAGTACATGAAGAAGGCAATATTTCTGATGATACATTTACAGATGATGGCGATAAATTTAAAGAAAAATTGCAAACTGGTAAATATGCGACAGTCATGATTGGTTCATTTGTAAACCAAGGAATTCCATTACAAACATTTAAAGCTAGTAACCCTGACGCGGAATATATTGCAGTTGATGGGATTCAAAGCACAGTTGGCAATGAACCTACTTTAACACAAGCAGGTATTTCAGGTTGGATGATTAACTACATTGGGAAAAATTGTGCGGATCCTGCAAAAGCGATTCAATTGTTCACGTATTTACTGAGTGATGAAGGTGAAATGTTAACAAACTTTGGGATTGAAGGAGAAACATATACTGTTAGTGACGATAACAAGGTACAATGGACAGATGAAGCGAGAAAAATTCAACAAGAAGATCCAGAAAAATGGCAATTAGAATATCGTATGGGTGAATTCATTCAATTTGGACATGACCGTTTCAAAGCAATGAATGACTCTTCTTATGTGGATGCAGTGAAACAAATGCAAGAATGGGGCGATGGTAAATTAACGTCTCAATTCCCAACTGAAAATATTGGTCCGGATGCTGGAACTCAAGAAGCGCGTGCCTTGAGCGCAATTCAAACGAACTGGGGCACAACTCTTGTCGGCATGCTTAGAGCCAAAGATGAGAAAGAATTAGACAGTCTATTAGAAGGATATAAATCTTTCCAAAAAGACAACAAAATTGAAGAAATCAATAAGGTTCGGAATGAAAAAATCGAAGAAAATAAGAAAAAGCTTGGCATGTAAGATAGTGGATTAGATAGATAATCTTGTTTCTTGACGAAGAAGAGTAGTGAAAATAATCAGTGAGAGTAATCGATTTTAGAAGGAAGTATCTGATTGAGAGAAGACGGAGGTAGGAGTATGTCAAAATTATTTAGTACAGAAGGGAAAATTTATAGTGGAATGGAACGGATTTACCAAATTTTACTTTTGAATATTATTTTTGTCATCTCTTGCCTACCACTGATTACGATTGGAGCGGCATTAGCAAGTGCTTATGGGACAGCCTATAAGATGACAACACATAGTGAAGGCGTGTTATATAAGGAATATCTACACCAATTTAAAATGAATGTTGTGCCAGCGACCAAAGCTTGGCTAGGTATCGTAGCATTGATTGCGGCAGGTTTTTGGCTATTTCCTTATTTGCAAGGATACATGGTGGGAAATAAAATTGCTTATTATGTAGTGATGGTATTGGTGACACTTGTCGTGCTGATGAGTCTGTACGTCTTTCCTTTAATTGCTCGATTCCAAAATACCTTATCGGGCACGGTGGTCAATGCAATGATTCTGTCATTGAAGCATCTCCCGTTGAGTATTATTATCTTTTTTATTACAATCATTGGAACAATTATCGTGCCCCTCTATTTACCTAAATTATTATTTGTTTGGTTATTTATGGGTGTTGGCACAGTTATCTATAGCAATTCGACTATTTTTATGAAAATATTCAATCGTTATGAAATAGTTGAGGAAGGGATTTGAAGGTATGTACGTTGGATTTGATATTGGTGGAACAAGTGTGAAGTATGGCGTGTTGGATGAAAATGGCGTGGTGTTAGAGAAAGCGGCGATTCCGACAAATTATGATTTGTCCGAGTTTATCAACGAGTTATGTGAAATAATCGAAAAAGCTGAAGCCTCATATTCGGAGATTAAAGGCATTGGGATTAGCGCGCCTGGGATTATTCAAAAAGATGGCTTTATGCTGACAGCTGGGGCAATTAAACCTTTTTATGGCGCGAATATCAAGCGTGAATTAGAGGAGCGGACTGGGTTAGCGGTGAGTATCGAGAATGATGCGAATGCGGCGGCTATTGCTGAACGTTGGATTGGCAATGCTCAAGGTCTGGATAATTATTTGTGTATCGTGCTTGGTACGGGTATCGGTGGCGGAATTATTATTAATGGCCAAGTGTTTCGAGGAAGTCATGGGATGGCTGGCGAATTTGGCTGGAGTATGATTGATTCAATTCCGACTACTGGTGATATCGAAGAGGTTTCGTTGAATAGACGGGCAGCGACGGTTAGTGGTCTATGCTATCAATACAATCTAGCGCAGAAAAGAAAGAATCCTGAGGCTGAAGAGATTTTTGATGCCAAAGAAATCCTGTGCAGAGAGGCGGCTGGCGAAGTTCTGGCGACAGAGATATTGGCACGTTACTTCACGGACTTATCTGTAGGTTTGTTAAATTTGATTAGTTGCTTTGATCCAGAAGTTATTTTAATCGGTGGCGGTATTAGTTCAAATGAACAATTCAATGAACGATTGCAACAGCGGTTGTCAGAGCTGATTGAGAGACATGAATCGATTAATTATCTGAAAGAAAAAACGATTGCTCCTGTCAAACCTGCGAAATTACAAAATGATGCGGGAATGATTGGTGCCGTGTATCAAATTCATCAACAGCTTACACAATAGGAGAAGCAGTTTGTGCGGCGAGAAGCAAGTTGCAAGAAGAGTTATTTCTTGTGTTATGTAACAGAGTGATAAATAAATGATACAGCATCCAAAAAAATCCATGTAAATGGATTTTTTTGTTTTTCATGAAGAAGTAGCATTTTAATATTTGTTCTTTTATTCACAAAGAAAAAACACTGAAAATAGCGAAATGGATTGAAATTTTTAAGAATATTGGGTAGAATTAAACAGGTATAAAAATTGTTATATTTTTGCTTTGGAATGAGGGTGAAGAGTGTTGCCTGAAAAAATTGAACAAGTCTTTACTTTGAATGTGGAAGCTATCCAATTGCTTCAAAATGCGCTGGATACTTCTTTTTTGGATGCGTATATTGAAAACGCTGAGAATTTGATTGATAATTATCAAGTGCGTGTGATTGATGGGCACCCAGATGCCAAGACAGCACAACGATTGACAGAGATTTATCAACAAATGAAAGAAAACCAATTGGCACCTGAAGAATGGCGTAAGCTTAGCCAACTTTTGTTGTTAAAGGGGAGCAAAGAAGAACATTTGCAACCTAATCATCAACTAACACCAGATACGATTGGCTACCTGTTTGTTTATTTGATTGAACAATTATTTCCAAATAAAAAACAGCCACTGACAATACTGGATGTTGCTTCTGGTATGGGGAATTTGCTTTTGACGAGTCTTTTGAATCTGCAAATTGCTACGTATCAAGCGGCCGGAATTGGCGTTGATATTGATGATACACTGTTGTCGATTGCAGCTTCAACTAGTGAACTGACTGAAGCAGATGTCCAATTTTTCCATCAAGATGGTTTACAAGATCTATTGATTGAACCGGTGGATGTCGCAATGAGTGATTTACCGATTGGGTATTATCCAAATAATCAAAAAGCAGCTGATTTTCTGACAAAAGCAGAAGAAGGCCATAGTTATGCACATCATCTTTTGATGGAGCAAGCGATGAAGTATGTCAAAGAAGCTGGCTTTGGGCTCTTTTTAGTCCCAAGCAATTTTTTGGAAACCGATCAAAGTGACTATCTTAAAAAATGGCTCGTTAGTGAAGTCTATCTTCAAGGAGCTGTTCAACTACCAGATGAGCTATTTAAAACGAAAGAGTCAAGTAAAAGTATTTTGATCCTTCAGAAGAAGGGACACACGGCGAAACAAGTCGATGAAGTGTTAGTAGCAAAGATTGCTTCTATTAAAAATACGGATACGATTATGGAATTCTTTAAGCAATTTGAAAACTGGAAAAACAAAAATTTCTAATTATAAAAAAGGGAGAGTATTATGTCTAAAACAATCGCAATCAATGCAGGAAGCTCAAGTTTAAAATGGCAATTATATCAAATGCCAGCGGAAGAAGTTATCGCTAAAGGAATCGTTGAACGAATTGGCTTAAATGATTCTATTTTTACAATTAAATATGGAGATGATCAAAAATTCGAACAAATTATTGACATCAACGACCATGAAGTAGCTGTAAAAATGTTATTAGACCAATTAATCGACTTAAAAATTCTAGCATCTTACGATGAAATCACTGGTGTTGGCCATCGTGTGGTTGCTGGGGGCGAATACTTCAAAGATTCAACAGTTATTGAAGGCGATGTCTTAGAAAAAATTGAAGAGTTAGCTGATTTAGCACCATTACACAATCCAGCGAATGCAATGGGAATCAGAGCATTTAAGAAAATTTTACCTGACATCATCAGCGTAGCAGTCTTTGATACAGCTTTCCATACAACAATGCCAAAACATAATTTCTTATATAGCATCCCAACTGAATATTATGAAAAATTCTCAGCACGTAAATACGGCGCGCATGGTACGAGCCATCAATACGTTTCACAACGTGCAGCTGAATTATTGGGTCGTCCAATCGAAGAATTGAAAATCATTACTTGTCATTTAGGAAATGGCGCGTCAATCACAGCAGTTGATGGCGGTAAATCAGTTGATACATCAATGGGCTTCACACCTTTAGCAGGTGTAACGATGGGCACACGTTCTGGTGATATCGATCCATCATTATTGCCTTACCTAATGAACAAACTTGGTTTAACTGATGTTCAAGAAATGATCAATATTTTAAATAAACAATCTGGGTTACTAGGATTGACTGGCCTATCAAGTGATATGCGTGATCTTGAAGCAAACTTAGATAAACCTGAAGTTCAAACAGCGTATGATGTCTTTACTGACCGTATCCGTAAATATATCGGTAGCTATGTGACTGTTATGAACGGTGTTGATGCAATCGTCTTTACAGCTGGTATCGGTGAAAATGATGCACACGTACGTAGCGAAGTTATCAACAATATGTCTTGGTTCGGTTGTGAAATCGATCCTGAGAAAAATAACCAACGTGGTCAAGAAGTTGAAATTTCAACTGATGACTCAAAAGTAAAAGTATTATTAATTCCAACAGATGAAGAATTAGTCATTGCTCGTGACGTAGAACGTTTACGTAAATAAGCAAATAATAAGTAATTGTAAAAAGATGGTTCTCTTAGGAGCCATCTTTTTTCCTACATAATCTGGAAAAATCTGAGCGATAAATGGGAAATAGTGAGAATTATTGTCATAATTTTTCGGGTAAATTAATTACAACCAATCTGTGTCAATAAACAAGATAAAGAAGTAAGAAGGAGGCCACTATGCAAGATTTGACGATCCAGTTGGACCAAGGAATGCTGAATATCCGGGCCTGTGCCATAATAAAATGCCAGGATAGTTATTTATTTCATCGAGGGGCAAAGGATAATTATTGGACGTTTGTTGGTGGACGAGTCCAATTTGGCGAAGATAGCTGGAGTGCGTTGAAAAGGGAATTACAAGAAGAATTGACTTATCAGGTGACAGGCTCAGAATCACTGGCTTTTATAGTGGAACAGTTTTTTAGCTACAAAAAACAGCTTTGTCATGAGTTTAATTATGGCTACTTCATCGAAGTGCCTACAGAGGAAATACTTCAGCCAATCCGACAGGCGGATGGAGAAATACTGGTTTTCGAATGGAAGACAGCCGAAGAGATTCAGGGAGTAACGGTGTACCCCGAGGTGGCAAAGGAAATGATTCAAAGGCAAGACTTTCAGTTCCAACATGTGATTCATAAACGAGTCTGAAAAGCAGAAAATAAAATAATCAATCCGCAATTAACCTATCTTCCACGATTGGCTAGTTGTGGATTGATTTTTATTTTTATCCGAATGCACAAAGTTGTTAAAGATAATGTTTACTACTGGTGACTGACGTGGCAAGAACCGTGATGTCACCGCGGTCGTAGCGATGTCTGGTTTGTGAATATTCAAAGGGTGTTCCGTTATCGAGATAGACGGTTTGCTCGACTTCCAGAATGGGATCGTCTGGCTGACAGTCTAAGTATTTGATATCGTATTTATCAGGTTTATCGGCTTTGATTCTGCGCGGTGAGGGGCCGAAGTGTAATTTTAATTCTTCATGAATATATTGATAAATGGAGCCATGGAGAATTTCTTCAGTGATACCGGGAATCACGAGAACAGGCATGATGGTATATTCAAGCATCAATGGCACGTCGTCGAGCGTACGCAGACGGATAATATCATAAATCGGATCGTTCTTATTTATTTTGAGTTTTTCTTGTTCTTTTTCATTTGGAAAACTCACGCTGAACGAGACAATCGTACTGGTTAATTTTCCCAAATGACCCAATCGTTTGGTCATGCCACCGTAAATGCTCGTATCAAAATCGTAGACAGATTCAGGTCCTTTAACAAAAGAACCAGAGCCTTGCTTTCCTTCAATCAAGCCTTCGAGGTAGAGTAAATTTAAGGCCTTTTGGACCGTTACACGACTGGTGGAAAATTGGCGCGCTAGCTCGGCTTGATTCGGTAAACGGCTACCTTTCGCATAGATACCATCAAAAATCTTTTTCCGGATGTCTTGTGCAATGAATTGATATAGAACCATTAGATGCCACTCCTTTTACTATTTTCTGCTTATTAAGCCAGTTGATAACTTGAGAGTTTACAACTTTTGCGAGATATGTTCGCTTTGGTTTACAAATCATCGAAGCTATATTAAATTGAAGTTGTAATCGATTACAGAGGGTTTAAGTGTCGAATAAAAGCATTAAATAGGAATCACTTTTACTCAAAGTTGTAAGCTAATTATAACATAGTTGATAAGTTGCGAGGGCTTGTTTTTTCAAGGAGGAAGAGTAGAATGCAAACAGGATTTATGGGTAAATTAGCAGATGTTTTAGGTAGATTTGCTACAAAGGTCAACTCTCTACGTTATATTATGGTCATCAAAAATGCGTTTGCGGCATTGATTCCAGTTATTATTACGGGGGCCTTTGGGACGCTATTTTCAGCGATGGTTTTCGATAACGAGAATGGCCTTGCACAAATTAATGGCTTGGGTTTTCTAGTTGATTTAAAGCCGATTTCTTCAGCCATTAGTTATGTCACGTTGAGTTTTCTAACGATTTATGCCGTCTTTCTGATCGGGATTGAGTTGGCGAAGCTGAACAAAGTTTCCGGAGTTTTTCCGGGAGTAGTTGCCGTTATGAGTTATCTTTCTGTGAACCCTACTGTGTATGAATTTACCAATGCGGATAATCTTAAAGTAGTGGCAGAAAATGTTTTGGCGAAACAATATACGGATACAAAAGGCTTGTTCTTAGGGATGTTCGTGGCGATTGCATCGATTGAATTGTATTGTTGGTTAGGTCGTCAGGATAAATTACAAATTAAAATGCCTGATACTGTACCGACGAATGTTTCAACAAGTTTTTCCGCTTTGTTTCCGACAATTTTGACAGTAGCGATTATTGCGACAGTTGGTTTTATCATCAAAGCGGCTACTGGGATGTATGCTTATGATATTATTTATAACGTTGTTCAAAAACCGCTTGAAGGAATTGTGCAAGGATTACCGGGGATTTTATTACTTATGTTCATTGCCCAAGTTTTCTGGGTGATTGGGATTCACGGGAATCAAATGGTCAAACCTGTTCGCGAACCGTTATTATTAGCGGCCATTGCTGTGAATACGGAAGCCTTTGAAGCGGGTAAAGAGATTCCTAATATTATTACGATGCCATTCTGGGATATGTATATGAGTATGGGTGGTTCTGGAGTGACGATTGGCTTGCTGGTTGCGATTTTACTGGTTAGTAAACGTGATGATATGCGTCAAATTACGAAACTATCGCTAGCTCCTGGGATTTTTAATATTAATGAACCAGTGATTTTCGGGATGCCAATTATGCTTAACCCAATTTTGGCAATTCCATTTATTGTTACCCCGTTAGTAACTGGAACGATTGGTTATGTAGCAACCTCTCTAGGATTTGCTGCCAAAGCAGTTGTAATGGTTCCTTGGCCAATGCCACCGATTGTGAATGCTTATTTGGCAACAGCGGGTGATATTGGTGCGGTAATTACGCAAATTATCTGTATTATCGTTTCTATACTAATTTATTTACCATTTGTAAAAGTATCAAATAAAGTGACGACTGAGGTTGCTTGATAGGAGGATTTATCGATGAATATTACTATTCCTGAAAAATTTGTACTAGGGGCAGCGTCGTCTGCTTGGCAAACGGAAGGCTGGCAAGGGAAAAAAGAAGGACAGGATTCATTTATTGATAGTTGGTATAAAAATGAAAAATTCGTTTGGCATCAGGGTTATGGTCCAGCGGTGGCGACGAATTTCATGGAAAATTATCAAGAAGACATAGACCAGATGAAAGAGATTCATCTGACTCATTACCGGACATCAATTAATTGGTCGCGTTTTTTCACTGATTATGAACAATTAACGGTGGACGAGGAGTATGCGCAGCACATCGACCAGGTGATTGATCAGTTGATTGCGGCGGGTGTTGAGCCGATGATTTGTTTGGAGCATTATGAGGTGCCTAGTTTCCTAATGGATAAATATGATGGCTGGTCTTCAAAAGAAGTCGTTGAATTGTATGCAGGCTACGCCAAGATTGCTTTTGAACGCTACGGCGATCGAGTGAAGCACTGGTTTACCTTCAATGAACCGATTGTGGTTCAAACACGTTGCTATTTGGATGCGATTCGTTGGCCACATGAGCAGAATACGAAAAAATGGATGCTGTGGAATTATCATAAAGTCTTAGCAACCGCCCGGGCAGTCGAATTGTATCATGCGGTAAATTACGATGGGCGAATTGGCTGTATCTTGAATCCTGAGATGGTCTATCCTCGTTCATCTTCTAAAGAAGATCAAAAGGCCGCAGAGATGTATGATCTATTTTTTAATAGAGTCTATTTTGACCCGATGATTACAGGCGTTTATCCGAAAGAATTGATCACTTTGTGTCAGCAGCATGATATTTACTTTGATCCAACGGAAGAAGAGTTGCAAACAATCAAAGAAAATACGGTTGATTTTCTAGGGATTAATCAATATTATCCTAAACGTGTGCGGGCCCCTCGTTATGCTTGGAACGACCAGACACCATTTCATCCGGAAATGTATTATGAAACATTTGATTTGCCAGGTAAGCAAATGAATAATTCTCGTGGCTGGGAAATTTATCCGGAAATCATGTACGATATGTCGATGTATCTCAAAAAAAATTATCCACCAATTCCTTGGTTGATTACTGAAAATGGCATGGGCCGTGAGAATGAAGAAACGTATATGGATTCTCAAGGTGTGGTACAAGATGATTATCGGATTGCCTTTATTTCGAAGCATTTATACCAACTGATTCGTGGCGTGAAGGATGGTTCGACCTGTGAAGGGTATATGCTCTGGGCTTTTACTGATTGTGTGTCACCAATGAATGCCTTTAAAAATCGCTATGGATTAGTTCGAATTGAGTTAGATGAAGCGAGAACGCGGAGTCTTAAGAAATCAGGGCAGTGGTATCGCTCAATTATTGATACACGGTTAATGGAGTTAGAAGATCCCGCGCATCAAATAGAAAAATAAGCATTGTGAATCGTGAAAGATAAAATAATAGGTCCGTCGAGAAATTTCTCGACGGACCTATTAATATAAACACCTAAAGTTTCGTTTTTCTCAGTCAACCTGACTAGCTTAAACAAAAACTTATGAATTACTCTTCTTCTTCTTTAGGCATGTTGTTTTCTAAATCTGTCCGCACGACTAAGACGTCGCAGCTGGCATTTCTAATGACATATTCAGAAACAGACCCGATAAATAAACGTTCTACGGCGTTAAGACCCGTTGCTCCTAACATGATTAAGTCTACATCATGGTCTCCAGGGATTTCTTTTGCGATGATTGGTTTTGGTGAACCGTATTCAATGACTTGGGTAATTTTTTTGCACCCTTGGTCTTTAGCATAAGTTTCATAATCGGTTAGGGTTTGTTTAGCCATCTCAGTTGCTTGTTCAGCTAACATGCCGTCAAAAGATGAGACGGTTTGGAAAGCTCGTGTATCAATGACATGTGCTAGTACTAATTCTGCATCATTTCTTTTTGCGACGTTGACAGCTTTTTTAAAGGCTAATTCGGCTTCGCTTGAACCATCGACGGCCACCATGATTTTCGTATATTGTTGTAACATCCTATACACACTCCTCTCGAATAATTGCTCTATTTGTTGACACTTTAATTGTAAATCAAAAAAGCCAAAAAGAAAATTAATTCGCTAGTTGGGTTTTGACATTTTCTGCGAAAATAAGATGCCAAAGACTGCTGCGATGCACAGTAGAGCGATTAAAAAAATAATTGCATAAAATTTATCATTGGCAATTGCTACGATAATTCCTAATACGGCAAAAAATAAATAGATAGAGCCGAATTGCGATAAAAAGGCCTTATTTTCTTCATCATTAGAGATGAGTGACAGAAAAACGGCTTGTTTTCTTAGTAAATAGTAACCAACTACCAATAATAGCAGTGAGACAAGGCCTATTAAAAATTGAATCATGAAAAAATTTCCTCCATTTTTTATAGAAAAAAAGCAACTTGCCCAAAAGCAAATTGCTTCATTCAAAAGAATGGGTAAGATCCGTTAATGCCGTTACTCGTCCTGTAGTATTGATCCCGCAAATTCTAGCAGGTGGGTTCCACGGTCTAAGTATTGAACTACCAAATGATAAGGCATGTTACCAACTTTGACACAAGACAGATCCCAATATATCAATAAAAATGTTCGGTCAACACACAAAGAGGACAACTCGCACATCACAGATTTCCCACCCTTATAGTAGCATATGAAAATCAAAAGAGCAACGAGATACCCTTGAAAAAAGAAAGCGTAATCAGTTTTTTTATAGAATGACTGCTTCCATAATGTTCATGTGCTATAGAAAAATGTGCTAGTTTTCGGTTTCAGGAAGGGGCTTAGTTTGGCGATTTTTTTTCTTCCATTCTTGGATGCGGTAATATTGTTGCCCCAAGGCTTGCTCATATTTTCCGGTTGATTTTGGCTGGTAATAATGCGCATTTTTGATTTTGTTAGGGAGATATTGTTGATTGACCCACGCATCTTCGTAACCATGGGGATATTTATAGTCCACGCCGCGGTTCAATTCTTTGGCCCCTTTATAATGACTGTCTCTCAAATGGTCAGGGACATCGCCGGCTTTTCCTGCTCGAATATCTGAGATGGCGGCGTCTAATGCAACATAGGCAGCATTAGATTTCGGAGACAGGCAGAGATCAACGACGGTATCGGCCAATGGAATACGCGCTTCTGGTAAGCCTAAACGTTCGGCTGCTAATACGGCGTTGACTGTTCTGGCAGCGGCTGCTGGATTGGCTAAACCAATGTCTTCGTAGCCAATCACCATTAATCGTCGACAAATAATTGCTAAGTCACCTGCTTCGACCAAACGCCCTAAGTAATGGAGCGCCGCATCAACATCACTGCCACGAATTGATTTTTGAAAGGCCGAAATCACATCGTAATGGGCGTCGCCATCTTTGTCATGCGTTAAGGCTTTTCTCTGCACACATTCTTCAATGACGGATAGGCTCAATATAATTTTTCCATCTTCATTTGGTGGGGTCGATTTTACAGCGAGTTCCAAACCATTTAAGGCACTGCGCAAATCCCCATTGGTTGCTCTAGATAGATGAAGTAGGGCATTTTCCTCTAGTTCGACGGGATATTCGCCTAAGCCTCTTTCTGAATCGTGGAGGGCAGAGTCAATCGCTGTTCGAATATCTTCTTGAGTTAAAGGCTTAACTTCAAATATCTGTGTCCGACTGCGGATGGCGGGATTGATGGTAATATAAGGATTTTCGGTGGTTGCGCCGATTAAGATAATCCGACCACTTTCTAAATGAGGTAATAGAAAATCCTGTTTTGTTTTATCTAAACGATGGACTTCATCCAATAATAGGATAACCGTGCCACTCATTTTTGCTTCTTCAGCGACAATTTGTAAATCTTTTTTTGTATCTGTCGCGGCATTGAGCATCCGAAAGGCATATTGCGTTGAACCAGCAATTGCGCTGGCAATACTGGTTTTTCCTGTTCCTGGTGGGCCGTATAATATCATTGAGGAGAGCATAGAGGCTTCAACCATTCGGCGAATAATCTTGCCTTCACCAACAAGATGTTGTTGACCGACAACTTCCTCTAAATTTCTTGGACGCATTCGATAAGCTAAGGGTTGATGCATGAAATCCCTCCTTTTTAAAATAAGAATCATTCCCTTTAGTATAGCATGTTTTGACTGGAAAAGAGGAGGATTTGATTGTGTATAAGGAAAACAAAATCACGCATTCATCTGTCGTTTTCGTGCTTGTTTAATGGGGAGATTAAACAATAGAGTACAATGCGAAGTCTAAAAATTATCTGACGAAAAAATTTTCTGATTTACAAAGTATGAATAAATAACATATACTATAAATGGATAAGAAATCGCTTACTTTAAAATTGGAGGAACGTACATGAAATTAATTATTGTCAAAGATTACGAAGAAATGAGCCAAGTTGGGGCGGAAATCCTACTGGGAGAGATGCACGGACAGCATCGTAAAAATATCTCAATTACTGCGGGAGCTTCACCTCAGGGGATTTATGAACGGATGATTCCTCGTGTGAAGGACAAACCGTATTTTGAGCATGTCCATTATTATAATTTTGATGAGATTGATTTTAAAGGGGAAGACCGCGTGGGTGTGACGATGGGCAACCTGAAGAAGATGTACTTCGATCCTGCGAATATTAAGGAAGAAAATATTCACGCCTTGGATTCAGACAATTATCAAACGCAAGATGAACGTATCAAAGCGGATGGCGGATTAGATTTCATTTTACTAGGTGTGGGTGCAGATGGCCATTTCTGTGGCAATTTACCTGGAACAACAAAATTTGGTGATTTGACTAGTCGTGTGAATGAGGATGCGACGCCAACTATGAAAGAAGTATTATTGAATGAAGTTGGTGGGGTTGAAGCTTTACGCCCAGAATTTTACGTGACAATGGGACCAAAAAGTATTATGCAAGTGAAGAAATTATTGATGGTTGCTAGTGGAGAAAAGAAAGCAGCAATCGTCAAAGCTTTGGTAGACGGGGTTGTAACAGAAGATTTACCGTCAACTTTATTAACGACTCATCCGGACTTCACCTTGGTCGTAGATGAGGCAGCAGCTTCTTTACTGTAAGAAAGTTTCAGTCATAGGTCATTCGATAACTAAAATAAGATATACAACAATCAGGCTGGGTAATGTGCTCAGTCTGTTCTTTTTTTGCTAAAATTCTATTATGAATGGTCAGTTTTCATAGCGTCACATCTGATAATTGTGTATGATAGGAGAGGTGAAGAAGATGAAAGAATTAATGACTTTTTTTGAAACGAAAACAACTGAAGAGATTGCTGAATATTTGCTAGGGATGTACTTAGAACATGAGACGCCGGCTGGCAAATTAGCAGGTTATATTGTTGATGCCGAGGCTTATTTGGGTCCAGATGATCAAGCAGCGCATAGTTTTGGTATGCGAAAAACACCGCGATTAACTGCGATGTATCAAAAGCCGGGGACGATTTATTTGTATACGATGCATACTCATTTGTTATTGAATATTGTCACGCAACCCGAAGGTCATCCACAAGGGGTGATGATTCGTGGACTACAGCCGGTGGTTGGACTTGAACAAATGCAAGCCAATCGTGGTGGAAAAACCACTGCTGATATCAGTAATGGTCCAGGAAAATTAGTTGCGGCTCTGGGAATTACTAAGGAGTATTATGGACAGTCAATCTTTACGAGTGATTTACATCTGGTACCTGAGAAGAGAAAGTTTCCGAAAGAAATTGAAAAACTACCGCGCATCGGGATTCCCAATAAAGGGATTTGGACAGACCTACCCCTGCGTTATGTAGTGAAAGGAAATCCCTATATTTCCCAGCAAAAGAAAAATAGGATTGATGAAAAAAATTTTGGTTGGAGGACAGATAAATGAAAAAGCAAAGCATGTTGACTTATTTAGATGAGCGAATTAACAAAGTAATTACCGAATATGATGTGGCGATTGATTGGGATAAAGGCAATCACACGATTGAAGTAGTGGTCCGTTTATTTGGTGAAAATAAGAGCCAAGCAGCGATTGATGATGTGCAGGGTGTTGCATCGGAAGAGGAAATTATCGAGTTTGAGGATGGCGTTTTATTCTATAATCCAGAGAAGTCGAAAGTTTCAGCGGATGATTTCTTAGCAATTGTGCCATTTGAAGGTAAAAAAGGTTGCTCGAAAGCAACGATTAATGGCGTAGTTGATTATCTGAATGAAGTCTTGGATCAAGGCCAGAGTGACTTATTAGACTTTCTAGCAGATGACAGTGAGGACGCGGTATTTGAATTAGTATGGGCTGAAGACAAATTAGCTGCTCATATTGCTCAGTATGAAGGAAAAGACGGCGCAGAGTATCTAGCATACCCGAGCTATTAAAAAGGAGAATAATCGATGAAGTGGAATGAAGTAAAAGTGGAAACAGCCAGTGAGGCGGTTGAAGCTGTATCGAATATTATGATGGAAGCTGGCGCGAGTGGCGTGGCAATTGAAGACGCGCTAGATGTCGAAAATTTCAAAAGTGATGCGTATGGCGAGTTGTTGGATAAAGAAAATTTTGTTTATATTGAAGAAGGCGCGATTGTTGCGGCCTATTTCCCTGAAACGACGTTCTTACCGGAAATCTTACCGTTTATAAAAGATAGCATTACTGGCTTGCCAGAGTTTGGCTTGGAAATCGGCAAAAATGAAGTAACTGTCAGCGAAGTGGTGGAAAGTGATTGGGCGACGGCGTGGAAGAAATATTACCATCCAGTCAGAATTACTCGGTTCTTAACGATTGTCCCTAGCTGGGAAGCGTATGAACAAAGAGATTCGCTCGAAAAAATTATCACGCTAGATCCTGGAATGGCCTTTGGAACAGGAACGCATCCAACGACACGTTTAACGCTGCAAGCTTTAGAAACAGTCTTGCGCGGTGGCGAAACGGTTGTCGATGTGGGCACAGGCTCGGGCGTGTTGAGTATTGCTAGTAAACATTTTGGCGCAAAAGACGTTTACGCTTATGATTTAGATGAAGTAGCGGTCCGCGCAGCGAAAGAAAATATGGATATGAATCCGATCGCGGCAGATGTTCACGTTTCAGCGAATGATTTACTGACAGGCGTTGAACTATCCGCGGATGTGATTGTTGCGAACATTTTAGCAGATATCATTCTATTGATGATTCCTGATGCGTGGCGTGTGCTGAAAGATGATGGCACGTTGATTGTTTCGGGCATTATTGAAGAGAAAAAAGGCTTAGTGATTGAGGCGATGGAGCAACAAGGATTTGTGGTGGATCAAATTTTCCAACAAAAAGACTGGTATGCAATTGTCTTGAAAAAGTCTGAGGAAGTCTAAAATGCAACGATATTTTGTGGAAGAAAATTATACTGGAACCCCGACATTTGAAATTCAAGGGGAGAATTACCATCACATCGTTCGGGTGATGCGGATGAAGCCTGAGGATCAAGTATATTTGGTTTTTGAAAACCAAGTATCAGTGATTGCCGAGATTAGCGAGATTACTGAAGAATCAGTTTTCTTGACTGAGCTTGAAAAAGAGCTAGGTGAAAAAGAATTGCCGTCGCAACTGACGATTGCTAGTGGCTATCCGAAAGGTGACAAACTGGAATGGATTGTCCAAAAAGGCACGGAACTGGGCGCGCATGCATTTGTCGGCTTTCCTGCAGATGCCTCAGTGGTGAAGTGGGATGGCAAGAAGCTAGCTAAAAAGCAACAACGCTTAGAAAAAATTGCTAAAGAAGCAGCCGAACAATCTCATCGACAATATGCGCCAAAGCTGCAGTTATTTGAGCATAAAAATGAATTTTACAATTACTTAAAAGAATTCGATGCAGTGATTGTTGCCTATGAAGAATCAGCCAAACAAGGAGAACAAGCCAAGCTGGCTCAAGTGCTTCAAAGTGTAGCTAAAGGCAGCCGTGTGTTAGCTATTTTTGGACCAGAAGGTGGCTTATCTCCAAAAGAAATTGAGATTTTTGAAGAAGCAAATGCGGTGATCTGTGGCTTAGGTCCAAGAATTTTACGTACAGAAACAGCGCCACTTTACCTGCTCAGTGCAGCTAGCTATCAGTGGGAATTGCTGTAGAAAAAGGTTGTGCTAGATGAAGCTACTTCTAGCACACCGTTTATTTGTTAAGAGGGAGATGGCAATTTTTGTCGCCTCTCTTTTTTTTTAATCAAATCTGTTGTCCAACTTGATTTATGTACTAAATTAATTGAATGAAAATCAAATTATCCGAACAATTGCTGTAGCAGGTCACAAGAATCGTGAAACTTCGATAGAATTAGGTTTGATAGAATTGAAAAATGCTAGGATTCTTTGTATAATGAGAACAATCATCATTTAAAACAGGTAAAAAGGGTGTGCCAGAAATTATTTTTGGAGCACCATTAAAATACCGTTTATTCGGAAAAAAAGAGGAAGACAAAAATTTTGTCAGAGCCTCGAGTGGATATAGACTGGGACATGCGATTCGTTCAATGATGTCTCAGCTTATTTCATTTACAGGGAGGGTTGTTCAGATGCCGAAGGAAAAATTAGTAACAGGACCTGGAGTCATTAATCTTGTTTCTCAATATATGGGACCTAAACATGTGGCTTTTGTTCAAAAAGCGTGTGATTACGCAACACAAGCACATGAGGGACAAGTCCGTAAATCAGGGGAGCCGTACATTATTCATCCAATTCAAGTCGCGGGGATTTTAGCGGAGTTGCGAATGGATCCGCACACGGTGGCGACAGGTTTTTTACATGATGTCGTTGAAGATACGGATGTGACACTAGAAGATTTAGCAGAGGCGTTTGGTAAAGACGTTGCGATGCTAGTAGATGGCGTAACAAAACTGGGGAAAATTAAATATAAATCACATGAAGAACAGCTGGCGGAAAATCATCGTAAAATGCTGTTAGCAATGGCACAGGATCTACGAGTAATTATGGTTAAATTAGCTGACCGTTTGCATAATATGCGCACACTTAAACATTTGCGTGAGGATAAACAGCGGCGTATCGCCCAAGAAACGATGGAAATCTATGCTCCATTAGCACATCGTTTGGGGATTAGCCGGATCAAATGGGAATTGGAAGATACCGCGTTACGTTACTTGAATCCAAAACAATATTATCGGATTGTCCATTTGATGCAATCAAAACGTGAAGAGCGTGAAGCGTATGTCACAGAGACTGTGGAAGATATTCGTGTGGCTACAGAAGAGCTAGAGATTTATGCGGAAATCTATGGTCGACCAAAACACATTTATTCGATTTATCGGAAAATGAAGGATCAAAAGAAACAGTTTGATGAAATTTATGATCTGTTGGCGATTCGGGTAATTGTGGATTCGATTAAGGATTGTTATGCGGTCCTGGGCGCGATTCATACGAAATGGAAGCCAATGCCAGGGCGTTTCAAGGATTATATTGCGATGCCAAAAGCGAATATGTATCAGTCGTTGCATACGACTGTGATTGGGCCAAAAGGTAATCCAGTTGAAATTCAGATTCGAACACATGAGATGCACGAGATTGCCGAATTTGGGGTAGCGGCTCACTGGGCCTACAAAGAAGGCAAGACTGAAAAGACTGAGCCAGATGGCATGACGAAGCAGCTCAGCTGGTTCCATGAAATTATCGAGCTGCAGGATGAAAGTTATGATGCGTCCGAGTTTATGGAAGGCGTAAAAGGTGATATCTTTAGTGATAAGGTCTATGTATTTACGCCGAAGGGTGATGTAACTGAACTGCCGAAGGGCTCTGGCCCACTGGACTTTGCCTATAGTATTCATACCGATGTCGGTAATAAAACGACGGGTGCTAAGGTGAATGGCAAAATGGTTCAACTGGATTATAAGCTGAAGAATGGCGATATTATCGAAATTCTCACTTCGCCGAATTCATTTGGACCGAGTCGTGACTGGCTTAAAATGGTAGCGACTAGCAAGGCAAAAAATAAGATTAAGCGTTTCTTTAAAGTGCAGGATCGTGAGGAAAATATTATTCGTGGGCATGAAATGGTAACGAAATGTCTGAATGATTTAGGCTTTGCACCGAAAGAATTTTTGACGAAAGCTAAGATGAGCGAGGCGTTGGACCGTTTTAATTTCCAAGCGGAAGATGATATGTATGCAGCGGTCGGTTATGGCGAATTGAGTGCCTTGACGTTGACCAATCGTCTGACAGAAAAAGAGCGTCGTGAGCGAGAAAAAGAGAAGCAAAAACAAGAAGCGGAAGATATTCTTAATCAAACAGTCAAAAAAGAGCCAGAAAAAATGAAAGTCCGCCATGAAGGGGGCATTGTCATTCAAGGGGTCGAAAATCTGTTGATTCGCATTAGTCGTTGCTGTAATCCGGTACCGGGCGATGAGATTGTCGGCTACATCACGAAGGGTCGCGGAATTTCAATTCATCGTGCGGATTGTGCCAATGTGCAAAGTAAGGATGAATTGCCAGAGCGCTTGATTGAAGTGGAATGGGAAGATTCTGGCAATACGAAGAAGGAATACGATGCGGACCTAGAAATTTACGGCTACAATCGTTCGGGCCTATTAAATGATGTGCTCCAAACGATTAATTCCATGACCAAAAACTTGGTGAGTGTGGAAGCCAAAACAACGAAGGATAAAATGGCTACGATTCACGTGACATTAGGGATTCAAAACTTGTCTCATTTGAAGACAATTGTCGATAAAATTAAAATGGTGCCTGATGTCCATGGGGTTCGTAGAACTAACGGATAGGAGAGGAATAAAATGCGCGCAGTGATTCAACGAGTAAGTCAAGCTGAGGTTCAAGTCAACGGACATGCGGTAGGGAAAATTGGTCGAGGATTTATGATTTTGTTAGGGATTCATGAGACGGATACGCCCGAGGATGTTGAGTATCTTGTGCGCAAAATTTCTCTATTACGGGTCTTTGAGGATAAAGAGGGCAAGATGAATTTGAGTATTTCTGATATTGGCGGTAGTATTTTGAGCGTCTCGCAATTTACTTTATTTGCCGATACGAAGAAAGGCAATCGCCCAAGTTTTATTCAAGCGGCGCGTCCTGAACAGGCGATTCCCTTATATAGTGCGTTTAATGATGGCTTAAAACGCAAAGGAATTCCTGTATCAACGGGTGAATTTGGCGCTGATATGGATGTCGTCTTAACCAACGATGGCCCAGTCACAATCATTATTGACTCAAAAGAATAAAAAAAAGCTGAGGATTCGTTTGTAGTAGCCTCAAAAAGTGCGAAGAAATTGCGCATTTTTTGAGGCACTATGGGCATCTGCTCGGCTTTATTTTTTGGGCTTCAAAAAAATCTAGTAAAGGCGGGAGAAACTCATGAAATATATTCGATCAATTCAGCTTTCTTCAGAAACGGTTAAAAATCCCAATCTCTATCCTTATAACAATTTAAAAGGTAAGACAGGGGCTCATTTTTCATTAGATACGATTACGATGTTTTATGGGAGTAATGGCTCTGGGAAATCGACGTTACTGAATTTGATTGCTTCAAAATTGAAAATCAAAGGCGCGGAAGAACCCATGTACTACGGTCCGGCAGCGATTGATTATGTGGGGAAGTATGTTGAAGAATTACAGATTTTTTTTGAAGAAACAGAGGATGGTAAACGTCTAAGAAGGATTTCGCCAGATTCTTACTACATAAAAAGTGAAGATATTTTGTATGAGATTAAGAAGATTCAGCAGGCAGCGATTCTCGAAGAGGGCTACATTTATAAAAGAAAGCAGTTGGGCATGACCCAAGAGCAAGCGGTCCGGCATAAGGATTCTTATCAGATGCAAGAGCAGATAGAACGATTATTGTTCGCGCAGGAAAAATACTCGAATGGCGAGACGGCGATGCATATTTATGAGGATTATCTGGTGCCGGGAGGCGTGTATTTATTAGATGAACCGGAGGCCTCTCTTTCGGCGAAGAAGCAGCTGGAGCTGGTAGAAATTATTACGAAAGCGGCGCGTTTTTTTGATTGCCAATTCTTAATTGCGACACATTCCCCTTTATTATTAGGTAGCTTAGAAGGGATTATTTATGATATGGATCAAGATCATATGCTACCGACTCAGTGGACACAGCTAGAGAATGTCCGTATCATGGCGGAGTTCTTTCAGAAGTATCGAGATAAATTTTAGCTAAGTGGGTTTGGAGATGATCACTTAGCTAAAATCTTAGCAAATGTACGATTCGATGTACTGTGATAAATAACACATCTGAAGTTAGGTTTGAATTCAAAAATTTTGATTATCTACTGAAAAAAGAGGAAAAATATCGTCTTCAAAATTTTCTTGTGTTTTTTTATAAAAAAGTAGCTTTTGTGATTTTTTGAAGAAAAATAAATTGAACACCCAAAATTAGAACCGAAAATATTAAGTATACCAAATTTCTTGAATAGCCCTGCTATTTAGCGTCAAAATTCTTCAAAAGCTAAATAGTCAAAACATTAAGTATACCAAATTTTCCCCCTTTTTTTCGATTTAAGAGAGAGTTAACGCTTGAGTTTAGAAATGCTTGGCAAAGTAAGAGTATCGAAAGAAAAAATAACGATGACTGAAAATAATTCAACAGATAAATAATGGAAGAAATAGGTGAATTCTGCGGGTTCAAAAAGGCATCAATAATTTCTCAGAAGCGATTTTCAAATAGTAAAAGTTGGAAAATGCAAAAATAGTGACAAACTGTCACTGGTAGTTTATACTGGGCAAACGGTGACAGTTTGTCACTTTTAGAAAATGATTATTGGAGGATGACAGAATGTTTTTAGCGATAAAAGAAATGCGGTACGCGAAGCTGCGTTATGGCTTAATTATAGGCATTATGTTTTTGATTGCGTATGTGGTATTCATGTTATCTGGTTTAGCGACGGGCTTGTCTTGGCAGTTTAAACAAGCAATTGTCGATTGGCAGGCGGAGACGATTGTTTTATCTGAAGATGCCAATCAAGCATTTGCGGCTTCTCAATTAACCCGGCAGGATTTGACGGGTGTCAAAGGAGCGGATAAAGGGGCAGATAAAGCGCCGATTGGTTTATATAGCGCTGGTATCAAAGGGGATGGCGAGCAAGTCAACGTCTCAGTCTTTGGCACGGACACAGATGCGTTTATCTTACCAAAGGTGACGGAAGGTCAGATGTTTAAAGAGAATGGTGAAGTCATTATCTCACAGAATTTAGCTGACAAAGGCTACGAGATTGGTGATTTGGTAAAAATTGGGAAATCCGATGAGAAAGTCAAAATTGTTGGTATTTTTCCGGAAACTTTTTATTCAGTGACGCCGGTAATCTATACGTCGCTTGATAGTTTGACGGCTTTAAAATACCCTGGTCAAGTGTTTGCTTCAGAAGAGGAGCAACCGTTAAATATTGTTGCTGTGAAAGAGTCTCAGGTTGAATTAACTAATGACGCCACGACAAAATTAGAGCAGATGAAAGTAGCCGATTTTATTGAAAAATTACCGGGCTATTCGGCGCAAAATCTAACGCTAAATGCGATGATCTATTTCTTATTTGTCATCGTGGCGGCGATTGTCGGGATCTTTATGTATGTCATGACTTTGCAGAAAACAGCGATTTTTGGCGTGATGAAAGCGCAAGGAATCAGTAATCGTTTTATCGCCAGCTCGATCGTCGGGCAAGCTTTTATTGTTGGCTTGGTGGGTGTGATTATTGCGGTTGCGGCAGCGTATGGCACGAGTTTTATCCTGCCTGAAGTGATGCCGTTTTCAATAGACTGGCAACTGTGGAGTATTTATAGCGGCATTTTATTGGTTGTCGCAATTATTGGCGGACTCTTTTCGATTCGCACGGTAGCAAAAGTAAATCCGATTTCGGCCATAGGAGGTTAGTCAAAAATGAATGATA
Organism: Candidatus Enterococcus huntleyi; assembly: GCF_009933175.1. GTDB lineage: Bacteria > Bacillota > Bacilli > Lactobacillales > Enterococcaceae > Enterococcus_K > Enterococcus_K huntleyi. Next base: position 63,035 of record NZ_MAEJ01000001.1, read on the forward strand.
TTTTAGTGATGAATCAGATTGAGAAAAAGTTTGGTAAAGGACACACTGAAGTAACGGCGCTAAAAGGCATTGATTTTACGGTCAAGGCTGGCGAATTTATTAGTATTATTGGGCCTTCTGGTTCGGGAAAAAGTACCTTTTTGACGATTGCCGGTGGCTTGCAAAATCCAACATCTGGTGAAATTTTGATTAATCAGACGAATTTTACGCGACTTTCCGAGAAGCAACGCTCGAAATTGCGTTTTAAAGAGATTGGTTTTATTTTACAAAGTGCCAATCTGATTCCTTTTTTAAAAGTTAAGGAACAATTTTATTTAGTCGATAAAGTAACCGGTCGTAAGAAAGAGGAAGCCTACATGGAAGAGCTGTTGGAGTCCTTGGATATTCTTAAATTGAAGGACAAATACCCTAGAGATTTGTCTGGTGGCGAAAGACAGCGAGTAGCGATTGGCCGAGCTTTATTTAATCAGCCGAGCTTAATTTTGGCAGATGAACCGACAGCCAGCTTAGATACGGATCATGCTTATGAAGTGGTCAAACTATTGGTCAAAGAAGCGCATGAAAAGCAAAAAGCGACCGTCATGGTGACGCATGATTCGCGAATGGTGCAATGGAGTGACCGCATCTATCGGATGGAAGACGGCCGGTTACTAGAAGAGAAGTAAGTGGCCTTTGAAATGAGCAGGCGGAAGCCTAGTCTGCTTATTTATCAAAGAAAACGGTGGAAATAATAAACGACATCGTTATAATAATGGATAGAATGGTTTTGTCGATTGGAGGATTGAGCATGCCGAGCCAAACATTTTTACAGCTTAAATCACCGAAAAAAGAAAAGATTGAAAAAATTCTCTTGGATGTTTTTTGTAAGCAACCGGTCAGCTTAGTCAAGGTTTCGGAAATTGTCGAGGCGATGGCTATGTCACGTGGCGCTTTTTATAAATATTTTACAGATTTAGAGGATGCCTATCATTATATTGTAAAAAAATATTCTGGCGTAGTTCATGGCGATATCCTACAAGCGATTAGTCAAAATGAACATGATTTTTTCCAAGGCATTAAACACTATCTTGCTTGGTGTGGTCAATTGGATCAGACTAGTGAAGAATGGAAAATATTAAAATTATTGACCCAAAGTAATGAGTTGTCAGGGGGCAAACGAGTTAAGCTTTCGGCGGACTCACCGATGTTGACACAATGGACGACATTACTTAAGAACAATCAATTTCAGATGAGTACCACTGAAGAAGCCCTTAGCTTTTTATATTTTGTGATGGCTTTAGTGATGGATTCAATCAAAGATTTGATTGTCAATGACTGGTCGGCTGACGAACTGGTACAGGATTTTCATTATAAAGCCAGCTGGTTATCAAACGGTTTGCATACGAAATAATAATCAGTTGTATGGTACGTATTTGAAAAAATTTTAAAGATAATTCCGCTATTTTTTGTTATGATAAATAGACAAGAGTGGGGGGATATGATGAGCGAGTCGAAGCAGACAAAAAAAGTTATTGGTGAGGCGCTAGTTGCGTTTTGTGAAGAGAAAAGCTTTAAAAAAATTAGTGTGCAAGACCTGACGAAAAAGGTCGGGCTGAATCGTCAGACGTTCTATTATCACTTTTCAGATAAGTATGATTTATTACGTTGGGTCTATCTAGAGGATTCCTTGTGTTATCTGAAGTCTGAAAGTTTGTCTTTGGAGAATTGGGAAGAACAAGCCTTAAAGATGCTCAAAGCGATGAAAGAAAAAGGTCCTTTTTATCATAATACGGTGCGAGAAGATCCAGAAATTCTGGTCAATGAGTTTTCTGAGATTACACAAAAATTATTTATTTCTTTGTTCAATCAGATGGATGAAGAAAAGCAGTTGTCAGAAAAAGATAAATATTTCTATGCACGGTTCTTTTCGTATGGCTGTAGTGGCGTCCTGATTAACTGGATTTTAGAAAGCTATGAAGAAAGTCCTTTGGAGATTGCGACACAACTATTTCGTTTGGCGCAAGATGTGGAGTTCTTTTCTTATCAATTATATTCAAAAAATGAAGTCGAATAGGCTTCTTTTTTATACAGAAGATGGAGGTTTGTTTGATGAAGAAAGTGTTGTTTGTCTGTTTAGGGAATATCTGCCGCTCGCCGATGGCTGAAGCAATGATGCGAGCTGAAATAAAAGCACGTCACTTGGAAGATAAAATTGTGGTCGATTCGGCGGCAACTAGTCGCTGGGAAGTTGGCAGTCAGCCACATCACGGGACGCAAAAAATTCTAAAGGCGCAGGGGATTGATTGTTCAGGAATCTATGCCCGTCAGATTACGACGCAGGATTTTCTTTCTGCGGATGTAATTATTGGTATGGATCAAAATAATGTCGATGAGCTGTTGAGCATAGCACCAGAAGAAGCCAAAGGAAAAGTTCAGCTATTCATGAGTGTCGTGCCAGGAAAAGAACAGATGGGTGTTCCAGATCCTTATTATACTGGGGATTTTGAAGAAACCTATCAGCTAGTTTCGGAAGGCTTGGCTGAATGGTTCAAGCAGTTTGGGGAGAGAGAAACACGGTAATGTCGATACCCTTTAAGGGGAACATCAAAGGGAACATCAAAGGGAACATCGAACGAGAACATGTTTTCTTGTGTTTTCTCTGAAAATTAGGTAAAATGATAAGTACTAGAACGTTTGTTTTTTCTGCTAAGGAGGCGATGACGATGGAGAAAAAGAAGGATTCAACTATGAAAAAATTAACTAGATTGGTCTCAACGACTTCTCAAAGCTTTTTGGATGCTTTTATTAATGACTCTGGTGATCAGCGTGTGCAAAAGCAGATGACAGCTGACATCGTGAAGAAACTCCAGAAGGCTGCTGCTCAGAAAAGTTTAGTGGTACTTCAAGTCCAAGAAGAGCCGCATAATCCTAAAGCTAAGGTCATTTCAGGTTGGATTGCTACCAAAACGGTAGGAAAAGATACAGTGGTTTTACGTGATCAATCTCAGGAGCAACAGATGCATATGGTCTCTATTGCTCAAATTAAAAAGATTAGTGTGCTTTCGACCAAAGGGTCAGAAGAACGTATGACAAAATAGATGAATAGTCACACAAATAATAGATAGATAGTCAAACAAAAAGTTCAGTGAAACGTTACGTATTCACTGGGCTTTTTTTGTTGTGTAGACCAAATGCTTAACTGGTGTTGGCTGTCTTTCTAGATTTCGATTATTTGAACGCTGTAATTAGTAAACTATAGTTATTTTTAGCGAATTATTTGTTAGTTATTTAGAATAGTTATTTCAAAATATTTTTTCTTTAGAAAAAATGTTGAAATAATATCATGACTTAACTTGTTTATACTAGAGAGTGTAAAGGAGAAAGTTGGATAAAGGGTTTATAGAATGAAATAGTCTAAGGCAATGTTTTGAAAGGACTCGTGAGGTGCTGGTATCGAACACGCGGATACAAGGGCCTCTTAACAAACAGGAAAAACGAGTCTGAAGGCAGCTATAGAGAACCTAGTTTTGACAGGACAGCTGACTTAATTAGCAGATCTTTGCTTAGTCGAAGATGATTTTCACAGATGGAACAAGCAGATACATATCTTTTGCTAATGGGGTCAGGAAAGCCTCATCAAAAAAATAGCAGCAACAAAGCACCCCGGCTAGATTGTTCGATGAACAACTACCATCTTCTTCGTTACATTAAAGGGTTTGACAAAAGCGCTCTCTGTGCCGTTCATTCGGAAAAAATTAAGGGATGCTAGCTGAATGTCTGATCCTTGAACCAATCGTTTATGAGAACCTATGTCATTGATACAGGAGGTGAAAAAGTGAAGAAAAGGAAACTAGAAAAACTTTTTTCAGCTGCTTTAGTTGGCTTACTGTTATTTCATCCAACAACTTTCCTGGCAATTACTGCTGATTCAGGAACTGATTTAGCAAAAGAAGGACAACAGGAAAGTCAACGAGCTACTTTAGATACGAATGTTTTACCGAGCAGTCTAGAGGAGTATGGGGTAAGAGCAGTTGAAGCAACAAGTGGTAGCCTTAATGAGGGAGAGATGAAACAAAGCGCAGAGAATCATTCTAAGGGGGAAGAAGGATTAGCTGCAGGGGTGAGTGAACAGGTCGACGGAAGCCAAAAAACTGAGTCTGATACTAAAAACTCAGAGAATGTGGGCATTTCTGGAGATCCGGCAAGTCAGGATATTCAAGAAGTACAAGAAGTACAGGAAAATCAAGATAGCCAAGTGGACAATGGAGTCCAGGAGGGACAAGAGAATCCTGAGGTTAAAGAAAATCCGGCAAGTGAAACAGGTCAAGATACAGGCCAAAGCTCAGAGACGCCAGTGAGTTCGGCTGCCACAGAAGAATCTGCTAGTACAGAAGATTCAAGTGAGACAGAGGAGTCGGACAAAAAGGAAAAGACGGTTGAAAAAACACCACGAGCAACTGTTGTGCAAGTCTCAACGGGTGAAGAGTTGAAAAACGCCTATAACAATCAGGCGGTTACAGCGGTTTCATTTACCAGAGACATCGTTATTTCAGGGAATATTCTGACGGAGCGGTCAACGTCCTTCTCGATTGAAGGGAATGGCTATAAGTTAGATTTAGGTGGCTCGCTCTTTAAAGTCAAACTAGCTTCTACGGCGGTTATGGATATTAGAAATATTTCTGAGATTAAATCCAGTAGTGTTTCGACTCTTCAAGGAGTGGTTCATTATAGCGATGTGCTAGCAACTGCTGTTTCAGGGTGGGAGATTAACTTTACCAATGTGCGTAGTCACGAGGATAATGTGATCCGGATTGCTTCGGTTCCAGGTGCGCAACTGAATTTGGCTGGTGAGATTTATTGGAAAACGCGTTCGGAGATGGCCTTGATTGATGGCGTCTATATTGCTCCCAATGCGAAGGTTACGGCGATTAAACAGCCCATTCACGATGATCGCTCATTCTTTTGGTATTCAAAATCCAATATGACCCAAGCGACTTCTGGTTCACGTAAATTTGAAGTGGGTGAGAATGCTACAGCCAATTTTAAAATGACTGGATCAGGCTATCTATATCCGGTGGTTTTTGCTTACTATACGGAGCTACGATTAAAAAAAGGTGCCAGCTTTAATGCAACGATGCCGGGCAATGCTTGGCGGAGTGACTACTATAATAGTAGTTTTATTGCGGAAGGGAATAACCGAATTAATTTGACTTCACTAACTTCAGGAAGTGCGCCGGTCGCGTTTGGTTCTGCTGTAAGTCCCGCAGTAGATTCTTATTTTTCAGTGGGACCACAGAGCGAATTGTATGTGATTGGTGCTACAAATAGACCCTTGTTCAATACTACATCGGCTATTGATGCGGCTCGGATGAATGTCATAATTGATAATCCTAAGAGTTATGACCTGAGAAATTATTCTAGTGGGACAACAGTTAATTCAAGTATTGCAAATGCCAATATCAAAACTTTTCAGATTAAAAATTCTGATATCGGCACTTGGAGACTTGCAACCAATGCGGATGGACCTGCAGATTATTTAGCAGAAGCAGCGACGATCACGCAGACCAATGGGACTGTGACTTCAACTACGGATAGCACACTTTCTTCTTATTTTCCAACGGCTGGAATTAGAAGAATTTCTGGGCTAAATCAGGACCCAGAGCTGAAATTCAATTCAGTGACAGATGCCGATAAATCAGTCAAAGCTAGAGTTATTCTTGGCTACAGTCCTGATAATAACGGAATGGCTGATGACGGCAGTGTCAATTATATTCCTGTCTATGCTGGGAAGGACCAAGCGAAAGCCGATATCACAGATTCATTAGGGACTAAATTTACTGATTTGACCACAGATGCTAATGGGTACGTGAAGACGACAGGAACGCAATTTCAGATGAAAAATAAAACAGTAACGGGAAGCGCCAAAAGGGGGGGCCGAAGTTCTGTTGAACAAGCAACTAGTACGGTGATTGATGTGACGCCACCGAATCCAACAGGATTAGCTGGTGGTTCGTCAATTATCGCGCCGACAACCAAAACTTTATCTGGCTCAACTGAGGCAGGCGCTAAAATTACCTTGTATAAAAATGGTTCTTTAACCAGTGTCACAGCCACGGCTGATGCCAGCGGGAGATTTAATTTGACGCTACCGAGCATTGTTTCTGGTGATAAATTGCAAGTGATTGCGACAGATAATGCTGGACTAGCTAATGTTGAAGACCGACCAACGACCAATAGTGCCAGTGGGAATAAAAACCCTCTGACGGCTCTTTCTTATCGAGAGGCAGTCTTTAATGCGGGACCGATTGTGACGGTTGGCTTAGCGGCAACTATTACAGCTGATGATGTGACAATCAACAAAGGGGCCTCATTTAATCCACTGAGTGCTAATAATAACTTGAGTGCCAGAGATATCGATGGTAGCAATATCACCAGTAAAATTACCGTAAAAAGTAATTCCGTGAACGTCAATGTGCCGGGGACTTATGAAGTCGTCTATCAAGTGACGGGCAATAACAGCGTCACGATTACGAAGGCAATTACTGTGACAGTTAAAGGTGGCGGAGTTGTTATTGGTGATGCAGTGATTAAAATTGAAAATAAAAATAGGCGTATTCGACAATTTCTCAATAATTTTAATCCTTTAGACGGAGTTAAAGCGACGGATGGCGACGGAACAGAAATTACCCACAAGATTGCAATAACCTATAACGATGTGGATACACAATTGCCAGGAAATTACGTCGTCTATTTTGCGGTGACTGGGGCAAATGGTAATCGAGTGACGGATTATATTCTGGTTGAAGTCTACAAAATGGAAGGACCAGAGATTATTGCCGAGGACATAACTCTTTATATAGGTCAGTCCTTTGATCCGATTACTCATGCTCAGTTTATTAATATTGATGGTACACCGATGCCCGTAGAATATTTAACGGAAGACTATAATGTCGATACCTCAAAAGTAGGCGAATATGAAGTGATTTACTTTGCTATTAGTGAGATTGATTATTCATATTCTAGTAAAACAATCATCGTAAGGGTTATAGAATGGCCGGCAAAGATTGATGCACCGGAAGTTTTGGAGCTGTATGTTGGCACAACGTTTGATCCAAAAAATCATGCCACCGCTAGCGATAGTGATGGAACTGATTTGACGAACCAACTAATCGTTGCCTCGAATACGGTTAATACTGAGACCGAAGGTGAAGGGCAAGTCGTCTACAAAGTTACGGGTAGGAATGAAGAGGAAGTCACGTTTACGATGCGCGTGATTGTCTTGAAGCGACCGCAGGAAACGAGCTTTATTAGTTATCCGGAGCGTATCTCATTTGGTCAAATTGAAGCGTCTAACCAAGAACAAAATGTCTTTGGTCAGCTGAGTGAAGCCTTAATTGTTAAAGATCAACGGGAAAATCAAGCGAATCATTTGAAAATTAAAGTACAGGAAATCACTCCGTTGACTTCAAGTGAGACGGCAGAAACATTGGCCGGCTACACATATTTCCAAAAAGATGGGCAGAAAACTTTCATCACGCAAGATCAAGTAATCGTTGCGACAAAGGATGACGCAGCTGAAGAGTTTAATGTCAGTCAATTTTGGCAAGCAGATGGAGAAGGAATCTATCTTTCTCTACCAGTTGAAAACCAACGAGTAGGCTCTTACCATGGGAAATACAGCTGGAGCATTGAGGATACCCCATAGAAGAAAGGATGAGAAGATGAAAAAAATAGGCAGTCTATTACTCGTCGTATCTATTCTTTTCACTTCTGGGGGCATGATTACCTATGCAAGTGAGGGGTACGACTCAAATGCTGTCACTGGTTTTTATGGAAAATATGTAGCACCTAATCCAGATGACAAAGATCCAGATAATATTGTTGATCAGGATCCTGATGATAAGAATCAGGGGAACGATAACGGGAATGGCAAAGATTCTGGTAATGATTCTGGAAACGGAGCTGGGAATGATTCTGGAAGTGGCGTTGGAGACGGCGTCGGAAATGGAACGGGTAACGGAACAGATACTGGTTCGAAGGGCAGAGTTGATGTACCTGCGGGTCCAATCTATGCAAAACCGACTTATCCAGTGATTCCTAAAGCAGGAGATCATTCATATGGTCTCTATCAAATGATTGGCGGATTGTTATTTTCAATCTGTCTGTGGGGAGTCTACTGGTTGAGTAAAAGGCGGGTGTCACATGGCTAATGTAAAGAAATTGATTGGCTCACTGATTCTAGTGGCGACAATTATTCACAGTCCACTGGCGTTTGCTGCGGAAGAACAAAGTCAGATTGAGTCGGAGAATCAGGTCTCAGTCATTAGTGGTGAGAGTCAAGGAAGTCCCTTGGATCCATTGAATCCTGAGCCTAATCGGCCGATTGAACCGGTGAATCCTTTACCGGGGACGCCAGAAACGGGAACGGGTGGCAACTTGAGTATTGATTTTGCTTCCAATTTCCAATTTGGTCAACATCCGGTTTCGACGAAAGAAACAGAATTTTTTGCTGATCCACAGTATTTAGTGGGCGGCGAGGCACGACCGAATTTCATTCAGATTACAGATGTTAGAGGAACGGGCACTGGCTGGCAATTAACGGCTATTCAATCGCCTTTCGAAACGGAGACAAAAACAATTTTACGAGGGAGTGTCTTATCTTTTGAGAATCTCTCGGTGTTATCAGAGCGAGTGTCAGAAAATGGACCGACGTTGTCTGCACCTAGAATTGAATTTGTTCCAGGAGAGGAAACCGCGATTGCTTCAGCAGGAGCTAGTCAGGGCATGGGCACTTGGATTATTCGTATGGGTCAGTCTGAAGCTGAGGCGGCGAATAGTGTCAAAGTCGATGTACTCAATGAAACCGTTCGATTGAAGAACCTTTATACGACTAAAATACAATGGGTGTTGAAAGATACACCGTAAAACAAGGAGGAGACAGATGAAGAAGCAAGTTGCGTATAGTTTACTTACGACCCTCATTTTATCTGGCATGGGCATCAGTGCATCTGCGGCGGAACAATCAATCACTTCAAATGGTGTGGTGGAATTTATTCCGGGAACAGGGATTACTGAGCCGATTGATCCAGATGTTGATCCGACAAATCCTGAGACTGTTGGACCGGTGACACCGATTGACCCAACAGATCCTGAAGGAAAGCCAACACCAGGAACGGCGGGGCCTTTGAGTATTGATTTTGCCTCATCGTTTGATTTTGGTTTAAACAAAATTACCAATAAAACAATGGATTATTATGCGCGTGCGCAAAAGTTTTCTAATGGAACTGCGGCTAGAGCTAATTACGTTCAAGTGAGCGATAATCGTGGAACGAATGCTGGCTGGCAGCTAACAGTTACCCAACAAACGCAATTAACGGCAACCACCAAAACAGCGAATGATGTTTTAACAGGAGCCGTGATTTCACTGAGTGAGGCGGCTGTCAACAGCTTGGCAACTAGTGCTGCACCAACACCGGAGGCTCAAGTAAAATTGACTCCTGGGGAACCTGAAAAAGTGACGACGGCGGCGAAAGATACCGGTGCTGGAACGTGGGTCACTAAGTGGGGCAGTGTTGAGGAAGTAACGGAAAAGAATGCGGCGGGCGAAGAGAGCCAAGTAGCGGTGAACAAAGCGGTAAAATTAACGATTCCGGGTGCCACTGCGAAGGATGCAGTGAAGTATGCGTCTGTCTTAACATGGACACTGAGCGATGTACCTTTGTAAGCAACAGGACGAAAAAAACGATAAAAAACTAAAAACAGACAGGGGAAATTTAAAATGAAAAAAAGTTCAATTATCTTAGCGAGTGCGATTTTATTAAGCAGTTTAACAGGGGTAGCGGCAAATGCAGCGCCAGCAATTTATGAAACAAATGGTCAAATCGAATTTACTGAGGCTACTGGTGTAACAAAACCGTTGGACCCAGATAATCCAGATACAGGAGTGACACCGAAAGATCCGACAAAACCAGATGGAACACCAACGGAGGGAACACCGGGACCATTAAGTATCGACTTTGCTTCAAGCTTGATATTTGGCCAACAAGAAATTACGTCAGAAACAAAGACTTATTTTGCTGAATTACAGAAAGCAACAGATAAAGAGGGTGCTGAAATTTCACGTCCTAACTATGTTCAGGTCAGTGATAACCGTGGAACAGAAACTGGTTGGGTTTTAACAGTTAAACAAGATGGTCAATTCAAAACATCTAGTGGTGTTGAATTGGCTAGTGCTAAAATCACTCTAGGTGACGGAACATTAGCGACAAATTCGACTTCAGCACATCCAACCGCTACTGCAAGTATCGCATTAGACCCAGCAGGTGCTGAAGAAACAGTAATGATCGCCGCTGCAGGTCAAGGGGCTGGAACGTATATCACTAAATGGGGGGCTGATGCAGCAAGTGCTGTTGAAAGTATCTCACTAGAGGTTCCTGGTGGATCTAAGAAAGAAAAAGCTGTTTATTCAACAAAACTTATTTGGTCATTAGCAGACGTACCAGCGTAAATATATTTTTTAGAGTCGTGACTGGGTGGAGCAGCGTCTCCCCCAGTCAGCGTTACTCTGATGAACAAGTTTTTGAAAAAAAGCGTTATACAAGATATGCGACATCATTTTAAGATTCAGATAATAAGCCAAAGCTCATTCAAATTTGAGTGATTAAGTAGGGAACACGTTGATCAAATCGAGCGTTTCGTGCTTTTTATTCGTTTAGTGAGTTTTGTCATATTAGCTAGAATGGGAAGTGAATCGTTCCGAGTCACTTTATCAGTTGATATATATAAATTTTATTAGGAGAGACATGCGATGAAAAAACTAGTTGTTTTACTATTTACTTTAGCAATTTTTGGAGGGGCCAAAGCGGTCGAGGCAGCAGAACTGAATTTTTCTGTTGAAACGATTCCTTCTGAGTACCAAGTGGACGAGAAAAAGACCTATTTGGATTTACGCTTGGCACCGAAGCAAGAACGAGAAGAACGGTTTATTTTGACTAATGGGACGGCGAATCCAGTTGACTTGGAGATCATTATCAATCATGCAGTCACGAATATGAATGGCGTGGCTAACTACAGTGCAGGTGAAACGAAGAATACGGATGGCTTGGTCTATATGATTGAAGATTTGGTGACGTATGAGAAGACGGTCAGCATCCCAGCGAACAGTAGTGTCACTTACCCAATCACCATTAAAATGCCGGACAAGGAGTATGAGGGTGTATTAGCCGGCGGGGTGACATTTAAAGAGGTGAGCAAAACAGAGACTGCGGAATCGACTGATGCAAAAGGTATGGCCATCGAAAATGAATTTTCTTTTGTGAAAGGCTTGGTGTTGCATGGCAAAGAGGGGGAGATTCTACCTGAATTGAACTTGATAGCTGCGCATCCTACACAAATAAATGGCCGCAACGCTTTTACTACGACGATTCAAAATAAGCAACCAATCTATGTCAGCCAAGTGGCAGTAATAAGTGAAATCGTCAAAAAAGGCACGACAGAAGTCTTGTATACAAATCAAAAAGAAAATATGCAGATGGTGCCTAATTCCCATATGGATTTCCCAACTCCTTTGAATGGGAAAAAGTTAGAAGCTGGAGATTATACAGCCAAGGTGACGGTCTATGCAGGAAAAGATGATGCCGGGGAGTATACTTACAAAAACTTGGCGGAAGAGGACGAAACGTATACTGATAAATGGGAATTCAGTAAGGATTTTACGGTCAAGGCAGAGGAAGCGAAGAAGCTCAACAAGAAAGATGTCAGCATTCCTGAAGATAATTCCAACGTGATGTATATCCTTTTAGGCATTTCTTTCTTGGTTATTTTGATACTGCTAGTCATTATTTTGAGAAAACGAAGCCATGAAAATAAAGCCAAATAAGCCCAGCGATAAAGCTGCTAGAAACACAACGATATTAGCTTTTATGTTGTCCTTATTTCTGATGGCTAGTGTGTTATTAATAGCATTTCCGTACTTACGAGGCGTCTTGATCGACAGCACGCGCTACACTAAAAGAATCGTTTCAGTTCATTCCGCTGATTATTCGATTGCGGATGAGGCAGAGTTTACGGCGATTCGTTCACCAAAAATGGCGGATGTTCTAGCGAGCTATACGCAGTCAGAGACGGTCGAGGCAGTCGGGAAACTGACGATTCCTAAGATAGATTTGGATTTGGAAATCTTGCCAGAGCTGAGTAATAGTAACCTGTTATTAGGCTGCGTCTCGCTCTTTCCAAATCGAATCCCGACGAAAGAGGATCTCGTATTAATCGGTCACAATCTGAATTATGCGCATTCGTTTTTCGAACGATTAGCTGAATTAAACGTTGGTGATATGATCCAACTTGGCTATGATCAAAAGAATTATCACTTTGAAGTTGTAAAGAGTTATATCGTTTCTGAAGAGGAAGTCAGTTTGCTAGAGGATTCTGGAAGTGGCATACTGCGGCTCATCACTTGCGATAGTGTCTATGAAACACCGAATAGATTGATTATTGATGCAGAAATTAGGCCAGTTAGTGGAAAAATAGAAGCCAATGAACAGGATGCAGTTGTGACTGAAGGAGCTAACCTAGTCAGTCATCAAGTGAAACAGGAAAAGACACTGCAACAAAAAATGCTTTATCGTCTCTCAAGTAAAGGAGCCCTTTTCCTCTTAGGTGGGATTATAGTAGGGCTATTTGGAATCTGTTTTCTTATTATCAAGTCTGTTCTGAAGCAAGGCACTAGATAAACTAGGGGATGTTAAGGGGAAGTCTCTGTTTGCAACACGATTAGTCGTGTAGTGGACAGGGGCTTTTTTTTGCTTTTAATGAGATTATGAATATTGTGCATGCTAGAAATCTTTTCATGATAGTGCTAAAAGAAATACATTCAAAAGTAATTTTCAGAGAAACTCTAGAAGTAGTCTGCATGGAATAGGGTGTGTAGATGTAGACTAAACAATACTTATCATTAGTCAATTTATAAGGATATATAACACGTTTGAAGTTAGATTTGAAGTCAGAAATCTGGATTGTTTGCTGAAAGATAACTAAAATTATTGTTCCTGAAATTTTTGAGGAGAACGTTCTTTTTGTGTTTTTTGAGGAATCATAAATGAAAAGTCCAAGAATATATTCCAAAAAGTTAAGTATGCTTAACTTTTTTGGTAGCTTTTCTACTAAATGTCAAAATTTTCCACTGGATTATCTGCTAAAAAGAAATTAAAAACATCTTTCCTAAATTTTCTTATGATTTATAAGGAAAACGTTCTTTTTGTATTTTTTGAGAAAAAATAAATTGAACGTCCAAAATTACAGTCAAAAAAAGTAAGTATACTTAATCTTTGAGGGGATTCCTCCTACCAAGCGTCAAAATTCTTCAAAATTTGAAGAGTTCAAAATAATAAGTATACTTAACCTTTTCTCCGTTAGAATCAAAAAAAGTAAGTATACTTACTATTTTTTGGTGATCTTTTTAGTAGATATTGAACTTCTTCAAAAGTTAAATAGACCCAACAGTAAGTATACTTAACTTTTCGTTATTGGGAGGATTCCCAGTTGCTAGAGGTAGTAACTATTAACTTGATTAAAAAAATAAATAAAATAACATTTTAAAGAATGCATTCGAAAATAATTTTTGGGAAAATATGAGGAAGCAGTTTGCATGAAATATGATGTGTAGATTAGAGAGTGGTTAACATTCTTGTTAGACGGATTGGTACAAGTTGGGTTGAGCGGCTAGGGACGGGTAGGGAATGAAAATGTACCATTTTCTTTATTGCTCTACGCATATCATTCTGCTAAATGGATTGGCAAAAGTTGAGTTGAGTAGCTAGGAGCATTTTAAATGAAGTGAATTGTCCCAATTCACAGGATTGCTCTACGCATATCATTCCGCTAGATGATTCTGCAGCTATAGAGTTGAGCGGCTAGGGACGGATAAGGAATGAAAATGTGCCATTTTCTTTATTGTCCTACGCATACCATTCAACTAAATGGATGTACAAATATAGAGTTGAGCAGCTAGGAGCATTTAAACGAAGTGAATTGTACCAATTCACAGGATTGCTCTACGCATATCATTCTTGCTAGATGGATCGTCAAAAGTTGAGTTGAGCGGCTAGGGACGGATAAGGAATGAAAATGTACCATTTTCTTTATAGTCCTACGCATACCATTCTGCTAATGCACTTAAGTTAGCAGAACTGGCAAAATAGCCCACCAGTGGGTAGCTGGTGGGCAAGGAGTAAAAAATGAAAAAGTGTTTTGTTAGGGTTGTTTTTGGGTATGTAATTACTATACCGAGAAAGTTTGAATAAATTAGGATGAAAACATAAAAAAATGGTAAAGAAAGGTAAGCGGAATTCTTAATATTGAATTGATTGATGAGGTATTGTTTGACAAGTGATTAGATTCAGGGATTTATTTTCATGGTTATGGAATAGGAGTTGAGTGATGGAGGAGGTATCGGGGGCACAAGATTGCTCTACGCATATCATTCTACTCCTGCGATACTTGGTAAGTAGAACTGACAAGCCCACCAGAGGGTAGCTGGTGGGCAAAGGAGTTAAAAAATGAAAAAGTGTTTTGTTAGGGTTGTTTCTGGGTATGTATATATAATAGCAAATGACTGTGACTAAATTGTGACAAATCTATTTGGAAATATTTAAGAAATTATTTCGGTAAATTAAATAAGCTTTGGTATTTATTGAGTATTTGAAATGAGCAGAGGGATGGAGTCTGTAAGATGGTTCTGCAGCTGTTGAGTTGAGCAGCTAGGGACGGGTAGGAAATGAAAATGTGCCATTTTCTTTATTGTCCTACGCATACCATTCCGCTACTGCGATACTTGGTAAGCGGAACTGGCAACTGGCAAAAATAAGGCCCACCAGAGGGTAGCTGGTGGGCAAAGGAGTAAAAAATGAAAAAGTGTTTTGTTAGGGTTGTTTGTTGGTATGCTTATATATTACCGAGTAAATATGAATATTCTGTGATAAAAGTTCTCAAAAGCTGTAAAGAATTGTTAAGGGAATCTTATAGCTGAATATATTTCTTTTTAGCGTTTTTTTTCAAATGTTATTTGACTATTATTCAAAGTTTTTTTCGGTATAGAGTTGTCGTAGTTCTTGATAAAGCGAAATTAATTCCGTTTCACTTGATGAATGATCCCAGAAATAAACGGGTAAATTGGGTTGATCTTGTTTTAATAAAAGAGACGAGCTGATAATTAAGTCATAGTCTTGACTTTTTGCATGGTTGTAGGGTTCAGCTTCGACAAATTTTAAGTCATCTAAAAATTGATACAATCCTTTTACTAACAGAAAATTGTGTTCCATGGCTAGGCTGACTTGTAATTTCTCTGAGTATTTTACCCGGTCATAATAAGGTAAGAGAATACTTGCGTACATTTTAGAAATCTCAGGTAGGACCTCATCAGTAATGAAACTAAAGGATTGTTCAGTCTTAATTGAATGGAAAAATTGTGTTATTTTATCTTGGAACTCCTCACTTGAGTGTGCTTGCATTTGTGGCTGAACGACGAGGCCATGAATAGATGGATAGACTTGTCGTAGGACATAGAAACTGAAGCCGACATTTAAAAGGTTGCCGAAAATTAGTGGACTTTCTAATAATTCTGGCTCAGCTTCGAAGAAATGTGCTCGGACATAATCCAAAAACTTAGTTGTCAGGTCATAGACAGGATTTGGGCGAGTCGAAAAATCTTCTAATGTCTGTAACAAACTGCTATCCTCTTCAATTGTATAGAAGGGGGCGAAGTGAGCTAAAAAGGCGATAAAGCCACTCTCACCTTTGATTTGTCTAGCGGTTAAAGGGAAATCAATCAGCTCTGTAATTTTTTGTGGGTCATAGTAGGTGTTTTTCTTTAATAAAAAATCATAGCGTTTATCATATTTAACGAATTTATTTTTAGCGAATCGTGACAAAAAAATTCCTGCAAAAAATTTTAATTCTAGGCGACCTAAATAGGTTCGGCTGAGAGGGAAATATTCTGCATAGGCTTGCGCCAGTTCTTCGGCTTTTTCTTCAGAAACACTGAGTGGCCAATACATACCTCGTGTGCCTAACCAAACTAAGATAAATAAAGCAATCCGAATAATTCGTTCATCCCCCACCAAACCAGCTTCTGTATAAGTAAGACGGAGGTGGAATTGATGTAAGTAAGCTCGAAGGTTAATAATTTTTCTGGAAACAGTCGAGCGACTAACGAAGAATTCTTCACAAAATTTATTTATATTGGGGTTAGGTTCATTTAAAAAATAAATCATAAATTGAAAAGGGACCGACTGTTGTAGTAAAAAGTAGCGATATTCATCAATGGTTGTGGTGATCTTGAAAGAGTTAACTTTTCCCGCACCAATTAGCATAGAGGGGTGATCTGGATGGATTTCCACCAAATCTTTATCAATCTCTGCTAAGTCAATCATTGTCTGCTGATAGTTTAAATCCATTTCTTCGGCAAGCTGTGTGACAGGGTAATGTTCATCATTTAAGCGAATAATTTTTTTAAATAAATCGAACTTTATCAATGTAGACGGATCCATAATCAATTCTTCATATAACATACGTTCGCCCTCCTTAACCGCATTGTACATTGTTTTACAAGTGCTGTCAGTTGATAACCTAACTCTCAAAGCAGATTCTCATGCGTTCCCCGAAAAAAACTTCTTTTAAGCAAAGAATTATTTAATAAAAAAACAGCAGAAATTCATTTTCAGAATTTCTGCTGTCGAGATAAGTTCTTAAATTAAAGGATCAGAGAAGGTGTTTGGTTTGATGATAGACCAGATAATTCCCAGTATAAAGCCAATCATAGCGGGGAGAATCCAGCCCATGCCCATCGTGAAAAAGGGCAAATAATTAGTCGCAAATTCTAAGACTTTTTTAACCAAACTTGTATTTTTTAAGAAATCTGGTGATGCTAGTAGCGCATCTAACACCGCTGCAAACAATGTGAAATAGGTAGTCATTTTATAGACGTGGGGGCGATGTTTAAATAATGGACTGAGCAAGACGAGTAAAATTAGGGTCATGGCTAAAGGATAAATAAACATGAGCACAGGTGTTGAAAATTGAATAATCTTAGTTAGTCCGACATTGGCGAAGATGCAGGGTAAAATACTGGCTGCTGCCACATAGAATGAATAACTCCGTGAAGGAAAAAGCGTCACAAAGGTTTCACCACAAGCGGTGATCAGGCCAATCGCAGTTTTTAGACAGGCGACAATCACGATCAGGGCCAGGAGAATACTGCCAGCGGTTCCTAAATAATAATTAGCAATTTGCGCTAAAGCTACACCACCGTTGGCACTCAGCGGAAATTCACCTAAGCTCATAGCGCCTAAATAAGAGAGTAGCGTGTAAATAATTCCCATAAGAAGAATGCTGATAGAGCCTGATTTAATCGTATCCTTGGCAATAGCAGAAGGTTGAGTGACACCCATATTCCGAATAGTTGTCACGATAATAATCCCAAATGCGAGAGCAGCAAGGGCATCCAAAGTATTGTAGCCTTGTGTAAAGCCAGTGATAAAGGTATTACTTTGATAGCTAGGTTGGACCAGACTTTCTGAGACCGTGCCAAGTGGCTTCAAAAAGCCTAATAAGAGTAAAACACCTAATAGAACCAAGAATAGTGGATTCAGAAATTTCCCAACATAATCTAAAATTTTTGACGGCTTGCGTGAGAAAAACCAAGCGGTTAAAAAGAATAAAACACTGAATAATGCGAGAAATGCTGGATGGATAGTTGGATCAATAAATGGTGCTAAGCCGACTTCGAAGGAGGTCGTAGCCAAACGTGGCAAGGCAAAAAATGGGCCAATGACTAAATATAAAAGAACTGTAAAAATAATTGCGTAGGTTTTATTGACTCGTTTTGCTAAATCAAAGACCCCTTCACTTTTTGAAATACCGATTGCGATGACCCCTAAAAAAGGCAAACCAATACCTGTAACTAAGAAACCTAAATTGGCCATAAAAATTTGTGCACCAGCTTCTTGTCCCATATGAACGGGGAAAATTAAGTTTCCGGCACCAAAAAACATGCCGAAAAGCATCGAACCAATATAAAGATATTCACGCCAGCCTAACTTTTTTTCCAATAACAACAACTCCTAACTTTTTTATTTCTAATAAAAATAACATGCTTACATTTGTTTAACAATAAAAATCGGGAAAGTTTCGTCAGTTTTTTTGTGGAGCAACCATTTAATAAAAAAAGCTGAGACAGTCAGTGCAACGACTGATGTCCCAGCAGTAAAGGATGAAGTTCACGTATGTCTAGCAGATTGCCGCTAGTTTTTTGCGGCTTTTAGATGGCTAGTGGAACAATCTTCTGACATTTTTTAATTTTTGATAGAATTTTTTCTGGCGCGTTTATCGTATTAATTAAGTACGCGGTGTAAAAATTCTTTCGTCCGGGCTTCTTTTGGATGGACAAAGAGCTGATCAGGTGTGCCTTCTTCGGCGATGACCCCTTTATCCATAAAGATGACGCGATCAGAAACTTCTTTGGCAAAAGCCATCTCGTGGGTAACGACAATCATGGTTAAACCCGTGTGCGCTAAATTTTTCATAGTAGTCAGCACTTCGCCGACCATTTCAGGATCAAGGGCAGAAGTAGGTTCATCAAATAGCATGACATCAGGATTCATAGATAGCGCGCGGGCAATTGCCACCCGTTGTTTTTGACCACCAGAAAGCTGAGAAGGTTTGGCATCGACATAGCGGGCCATGCCAACATTTTCTAAGTTTTCAAGCGCAATTTTACGTGCTTCTTCTTTTGAACGTTTCAAGACTGTTAATTGACCGGATAGACAGTTATCCAAGACATTCATGTTATTGAATAAATTAAATTGCTGGAAAACCATTCCAAGATGTGTGCGGTACGTAGGTAAGCTGTAGCCTTTCGCCAAGACGTTTTCGTCTTTGTAAAGAATTTTGCCGTCTGTTGGCTTTTCTAGTAGATTGATACAGCGTAAAAGTGTCGATTTTCCAGAACCGGAAGAGCCGATGATGGTCACAACTTCGCCTTTGTTGACTGTTAAGTTAATATCTTTTAAGACTTCATTTGTACCGAAGCTTTTTTTCAAATGTTGTACATCAATAATTGTGTTCATGGGAAACCTCCTTATTTTTCTTCCTGAATAGCAACTTCGTCGGCTACTTCGATTTGGACATAGGCTGAAGGACCGTCCATTTTTTTCTCAACAACACGCAAGATTCGGGTAATCGTATAAGTCATAATCAGGTACATAATACCAACGATTGTGAACGTTTGGAAGAATTTATAGTTGCCACCAGCGGTTGAGTTTCCTTGGAAAAATAGATCCGCGACACCAATCACACTCAATACGGCAGTATCTTTGATATTGATGACGAACTCGTTACCTGTAGCTGGCAAAATATTTCTTAAGACTTGCGGAATAATGACTTTTCGCATCGTTTGACCATGCGTCATACCGATGGCTTGGGCTGCTTCAAATTGACCAGTATCAACGGCGAAAATACCGCCTCGAACAATCTCTGACATGTAGGCTCCGGTATTAATAGAAACAATAAATAAAGCTGCAATGGTTTTATCTAACGAAATACCGAAAGCTAGTGCTAGTCCATAGAAAATGACCATTGCTTGAACCATCATTGGTGTGCCACGGAAAACTTCAATGTAGACTGATAGCAACCAGTTAGCTAATTTTTGTAAATAATAGAAGAATTTATTTTCAGATTCTGGAATCGTACGGAAAACACCGATTAATAAACCTAACACCGTTCCAACAACTGTTCCGAATAAGGCGATAACTAGAGTTAACCCTGCACCACGCAAGAAAAGCGTGCCGGATTGATCCCAAATCGTTTTAATGTCACTTAGGACACCCGTTTCCTTAGCGGCTGCTTCATCTGTATCGCCGTCCGCTGTTTCCTCTACAGCAGCAGGTTGATCAAGAATCGCTTGATCCATGATTTCTGTTCGTTCATCAGCTGAAATAGTTGCCAAAATCTGATTAACTTTCTCTTGGTCTGGATCGCCTTTACGCATCCCGATTGCTACTTGCACATCTTCGGGAGTCGTTTGAAAGCCATCTTCGGCTGAAAATTCTAACATCGTCATGTTTTTGTCAACGCTAGTTGCAGTGACACCTTCTGGACGCTCACTGACATAGCCATCAATGATGCCAGAAGAAAGTGCCGTCCGCATCGCTGAGAAGTTATCCATGGCTTGTTCTTTTATAACACCAGGGATTTGCTCAACGACTGAGTAATGGAAGGTGTTGAGTTGTCCAGTGATTTTAGCGCCGGATAAATCTTTTAGACTTTTAGCATTGGCATAAGAGCCATCTTTTTGCGTTACAACGACTAATTGTGATTCATAGTAAGCATCGGTAAAATCGACTTCTTTTTTACGTTCAGCTGTGGGTGACATGCCGGCGATGATGGCATCAATTTTGCCAGACTGCAAGGCAGGAGGAAGGCCGTCCCACTTAGTTTTGACAATCACTAATTTTTTACCTAAGCCGTCAGCGACTTTTTTAGCGATTTGGACATCATAGCCACCAGCAAAAGCACCATCTCCGACAGGAATTGCGCCATTTGAATTATCTTTTTGCGACCAGTTAAATGGTGCATAACCGGCCTCCATTCCGACACGAAATTCATCGGCTGGTGTTTTCTCGTCTGCGTGAGCCAAAGGACTAGCTAAATTGACTAACGATAGAACGAAACTTAGTGCAATGATCATTGAAAGTACTCTTTTTTTCATCTTTTTCTCCCCTGTTTTAAAAATATTTTCTTTGGCTAGGTGCGTAAAGAATGGTTTATCCTGTGTGTTTAAATTAAAACAACAAAAAAAGCCGCCGTTTCTATAGCAAGGCCGCTTGGTTTTATATAGGATGACAAACCTCTCACAAAACATAGCGCAACTTAGTATCACTACTAAGACAGTCCACAAGCTATTAACTTGTGTCCCAACATAAAGCCCAAGAGAGGACGTTACATTTCGGCGATTCTTCCTAGGCCTGCTTCAGCGTGTCTTCTTCACTCCACAGGATTAATAAGTCTCGCGACCTCTACCTCATTGATTGAGGCATTTCATATTCAGTTGATTGGTACAGTTACTGAGTGTACTTTATAATCTAAAAGTTGTCAATATAATAGTCGTTTTTTGGCTAAAGTTCCGAGTATAGATAGATGACGAAAAAACAGCTCCGCACAATAAAAAGANNTCTTTTTATTGTGCGGAGCTGGACGTTTCTTTCGCCTCTTTTTAGGCTTTAGCTGTTTTTGGTTCGCGGCCTAAAACGGCTTGAACAACAGCTAATACACCTAGTCCTGCTAAGATTAGATAGATTAAGCTTGAGTATTGAGTGACATCCCAACCCCACGTTCTATAAACTACTAGCATAATAGCTAGAACAATTGCGGCCATTACGTTGAAAAAGGCAAATGCCCAGAGGTTTCCATTTTCTTTGCGAGATAAATAGAAAATTGAAAAGAAAAGGCTTAGTGCAAACCAAGCAATACAAGCTAAAATAATTCCCCAATAAATGAACACTGGTAACATGTTAATTCACCTCACTTTATACAGCTAGTATTCTATCACGTTTCCTATTATTTGTCATGGAACTTGTGAGGAATTCAACAATAATTTGGCGCACCTAATTTGGTGGACACATTTCACACAGTATAGTTGACTGATGGAAGGGAAGGAATCCAGGCAGAAACGCGATCATTTTTACATAAACAGCAGATTGATGGTTTCTTATCACTGCTGATTTCTAGTATAATAGAGGGGAGGTGAAGAACATGAGAAATAGTTTGCCAAAAGAAGCCGCCGAACGCATTCGTGCGGCCCAAAAGATTACTTTTTTAACAGGTGCAGGTGTTTCGACGCCTTCCGGAATTCCAGATTATCGTTCACTCAAAGGCGTCTATCAAGGTCTGGAGGAGCCAGAATATTTATTGAGTCATGAGGCGATGGTTAATGAGCCAGAAAAATTTTATCAGTTTGTTCAAAATCTGTATCATCCAGATGCCCAACCCAATGTGATTCATCGGGTGATGGCTGAGTTGGAGCAGGAAAAATCTGTTTGGGTTGTCTCGCAAAATATTGATGGCTTGCATGAGAAGGCGGGGAGCCAACAGGTAATTAATTTTCATGGGAGCTTATACGATTGCCATTGTCGAAAATGTGGTGAATCAGTTTCTTATAAGGCGTATATGAAGAGTGACCGACATGCGGACTGTGGTGGGCAAATCCGACCAAATATTGTATTATATGGGGAAGGTTTTAGAGCGAGCGTCCTTGATGGTGCAGTGGAAGTTGTTGAACAGGCAGAGCTTATTGTGATTGTTGGGACGAGTTTTCAAGTGCATCCGTTTTGTGACTTAGTGCGGTACAAAAAACCACAAGCAAAAGTAATCGTAATCAATCAAACACCCATCTCACTGGCTCAGGACTATGACTTTGTCGAGGCAGATGGGGTACGTGTTTTTCAACAATTATAATGAAAAGAAAAAGGAGTAATGGAATGACTGAATACAAAAGTGAAAAAGAAAAAATGATTGCTGGAGAACTATATTTTTCAGCTGATCCTGAATTAGTAGCTGCACGTAAGTTTGCGCGTGAACAGATGGCTTTGATTAATGGACCGCAAACAACAGAGGTTCGTAGCCAATTGTTGAAGGAAACTTTAGGCACGACGGGAGAGCATGTCTATATTGAACCGATATTTAGCTTTGACTATGGTACGAATATTCATGTGGGTGCAAATTTTTATGCGAATTTTAACTGTACCTTTTTAGATGTCTGCCCGATTGTGATTGGCGATAACTGTATGTTCGGTCCGAATGTTCAATTGTATACTGCAACTCATCCTTTACACCCTGTGAAACGTAATAGTGGTCTAGAAAATGGTAAACCGATTACGATTGGTGATAATGTTTGGCTAGGCGGCGGTGTGGTTGTCGCACCTGGCGTGACTTTGGGGGATAACGTTGTTGTAGGCGCAGGAGCTGTGGTAACAAAATCATTTCCTGATAATGTCGTAATCGGTGGCAATCCAGCGCGTGTGATTAAAGAAATTGATTTAGAGGAAACGAAAGACTCATTGACGCAACAACGCCAACTAATTGATTCTGTGGATAGTCAAATCGTTCAATTATTAGAAAAACGAATGACAGCTGTCTCGAAAATTGCTGAGATTAAAGGGCAAAGTGGCAAACAAGTGTTGGATTCATCTCGTGAGCAACAAGTCTTAGAAAAAGTTGGAGATAGAGTCGTCAATCCTGATTATCAGGCGACGATTGTCGAAACGTTTAAGGATGTCATGAAGCATTCGCGTGCCTACCAAAAGGCGAAATTAGAAAAGGGGGAAGCTGAGTGATTGAGGGAAGCACTCGTCGAAGTGAAATTATTCGTCAACTGTCAGTCAGCGAAAAACCAATTAGTGCCAGCAAATTCGCCAAACAATTTGGTGTCAGTCGTCAAATCGTGGTAGGGGATATTGCCTTAATGCGCGCAAGTGGTGAAGGGATTGTAGCGACTGCCCGTGGCTACGTTTTAGAGAAAGCGAAAAGTGCAGAGGGCTTACTGAGTAAAATTGCGGTACAGCATGGTCCAGAAGATACCAGAAATGAATTGGAGCTGATTATTAAACAAGGTGGCGAAATTATCGACGTGATTGTTGAACATCCAATTTATGGAGAATTAGTCGGAGGACTTCATTTGAAGACGTTGAAAGATGTTGATTTGTTCATGAAGTCTTATGAAGAAGGCCAAGGCTCTTTGTTATCTCAATTGACCGAGGGGATTCATCTGCATACGATTCGTTATCAAGAAGAACGCCAATTTGAAGCCATCAAACAAGCGTTACTGGACGCGAATATTTTATACCAATCAGAATAAAAAAGAAAAAACGTGTTTTTCTGACCAGCTGCATGTAGCTAGTGAGAGAAACACGTTTTTTTACGGTTCGTAATCTTTCATGAAGATTAATCGATAACTAAGACGCCATCTTTTAAGGCAAATGGTGTGTCTTTATTGATATGGTCATAGAACATCACACCATTTAAGTGATCAATTTCATGTTGAACAACAATCGCTTCGTAATTTTTTAAACGAATCTTTTGCTTGGTGCCTTCGCTATCATAATAACTTAATGTCACTTTGGCATGACGCACCACGTATCCAGGCACTTCACGATCGACAGATAGGCAACCTTCACCTTCGCCTAGACAAGCATCTTGAACAGAGTGGCTTAAAATCTTAGGATTGTACATCACGGCGCTCAATAACGGCTCCTCATTTTCGGGATCCCCACTAGGAACATGAACAGCGATGATGCGTTTTGAAATATTCAATTGGGGAGCGGCTAAACCGACGCCACCACGTAATTTCATTTCTTCAGCCTTGACTGGGTCTTGGCTGTTTTTTAAAAATTCCATCATATCTTGTCCCAATGCCACCTCTTCTGGAGTTGGTGGAACGGTCACTTCTTTTGCGACTTCACGCAACGTTGGGTGGCCTTCACGGATAATATCATCCATAGTAATCATACGGTAAAAATACTCCTTTCAAGCAGTCAATAAATAAAATAGGTAATAGGTGCACGATTTATTGACATTGTTTAATTCACTTTAAGAAACTTTCTGCCTTATTAGTTTAACATAAAACGGAAAAGGTCGGGGGAAAATTGTTTGAAGAAGTGTGTGTTTATCTTGGGATGAGCAGTGTTCGCTGCTTCATTAGGTTAAATCGCATAAAAAAAAAGCCCAACCTATTAGCAGTAGGTTGGGCTCCGGTGCATCTTGATGAGTGAAATAGTTACTTTTCATAGAGAGCATAACACAAATAAATAGATTGTACAAATTACGTCCGTTTATTAAAATAAAGAGAGCGGATACAAAATAAACTTCCATTATGATAGAAGTCTCATCATACTCACAATATTCTAGGGTTATTAAGTGTGCTAGTGTGGTGATGGCGACTTGCCTCAAAAGGAGGTGTCGTCTTGATGAGAGAGATAGTTACGTTAGTTGTTGCGCCTCTATTTGTAGGTCTAGTGTTAGCACTAGTTTCCTATTGGTTGGGCAAAAAGGACAACGACTGAGAGCAAGTTACTCCAACCCGCCCGCTTGAGTTATTAAATAGAGTGTAAAAAAAGCCCAACCTACGGCAAATAGGTTGGGCTTTGGTGCGTCTTGCTAGAAATAGTTACTTTTCATAGAGAGCATAACACAAATAAACAAATTATACAAATTACGCTCGTTTAATACAGGAGACAATTAACTTTTTTCGATGAATAGTTAAAAATGCTCGATTTTTTGGTAGCAGATAAAAAATATGATTTCGAACCTATTTGCTTTGCTAATCTGACCAAGTAAATAATTACGAGAATTGAGCGCGAATTTAGGGCGTAAAAGTAAAAGAATTCTTGCAATTTGATGGGTTTTCGGGTAAAGTATACGTGTGTGTAATGCACCGTCTGTCACTTGGTTGAGCGAATCACCAACGTTCTACTCAGTTACGAGATGAATCTATAAGAAAGAGGTGGAAGACATGTCAATGTCAAAAGAGAAAAAGAACCAAATCATGAGCGAATATGCACGTCACGAAGGAGATACTGGTTCACCAGAAGTACAAATTGCTGTATTAACTGCTGAAATCAATCACTTAAACGAACATGCACGTGTTCACAAAAAAGATCACCATTCTTACCGTGGACTAATGAAAAAAGTTGGTCACCGTCGTAACTTGTTAGCTTACTTACGTAAAACTGACGTTCAACGTTACCGTGAATTAATCCAACGCTTAGAATTACGTCGTTAATTAAAATGAAAAAGTGAGGTTCAAGGTGAATCTCACTTTTTTGCTATTACTTATCACAGGTAAGTGTAAGCATCATTTTATAAAACAGGGGGAAAGCACCTTACGCTTAAATAAAATCGCCTTTGGAAAGTTTGTCGGGCTTCTACTAACCAAATGAAAGGTCCTAATTTTTAAGTATTGCCTTCATTTAGGAGTTTTCATTTGTTTAGTAGCGTCTTACTTTTCACAAGGCAAGAGGAGCTATTTATGTCAGAAAAACAAGTATTTAAAACAAATTGGGGCGGCCGTCCTCTACAAGTTGAGATTGGTCAACTAGCCAAACAAGCAAACGGTGCGGTATTAGTGCGTTATGGTGACACAGTGGTCTTAACTGCTGCGGTTGCTTCTAAAGATGCACGCGATTTCGATTTCTTCCCATTAACAGTCAACTATGAAGAAAAAATGTATGCCGTTGGTAAAATCCCTGGTGGCTTCATCAAACGTGAAGGACGTCCAAGTGAAAATGCGACATTAACAGCGCGTTTAATTGACCGTCCAATCCGTCCAATGTTCGCAGAAGGCTTCCGTAATGAAGTTCAAATCACGAACACAGTGATGAGCGTGGAACAAGATTGCACACCAGAAATGGCAGCAATGTTCGGTTCTTCATTAGCATTAGCTATCTCAGATATTCCTTTTGATGGCCCAATCGCGGGTGTTAATGTGGGACGTGTGGATGGAGAATTCATTTTAAATCCAACAACTGAACAAGCGGAAAAAACAGATATCGAATTGACTGTTGCTGGTACGAAAAAAGCGATCAACATGGTTGAGAGTGGTGCCAAAGAAGTTTCAGAAGAAGATATGTTAGGCGCGTTACTTTTCGGTTTTGACGCAATCAAAGAATTAGTTGCTTTCCAAGAAGAGATCGTGGCAGCTGTTGGCCAACCTAAAATGGAAATCAAATTATTACAAGTTGATGCTGACTTGAAAAAAGAAGTCTTCGACGCTTACTACGGTACAATGAAAGAAGCCGTAATGACTGAAGAAAAATTAGCTCGTGAAGATAATATCGACGCGGTTAAAGATCAAGTAAAAGAAGTCTATGCAGAAAAATTTGCTGGACATGAAGACGAAGCAAATCTGTTAAAAGAAATCAAACAGATTGCTGAAGATTTAGAAAAAGACGTAGTTCGTGAGTTAATCACGATCGATAAAATCCGCCCTGATGGCCGTAAATTGGATGAAATTCGTCCATTAGCTTCAGAAGTGAAATTATTACCGCGCGTGCATGGTTCTGGTTTATTCACTCGTGGCCAAACACAAGCACTCTCAGCGTGTACTTTAGCACCTTTAGGTGAACATCAAATTATTGATGGTCTAGGTACGCAAGAAAACAAACGTTTCATCCATCATTACAATTTCCCACAATATTCTGTGGGTTCAACAGGACGTGCGGGTTCACCTGGTCGTCGTGAGATTGGACATGGTGCTTTAGGCGAACGTGCCCTAGCACAAATTATTCCAAGTGAAGAGGATTTCCCTTACACAATTCGTTTGGTTGCTGAAGTATTAGAATCAAATGGTTCATCTTCTCAAGCGAGTATCTGTGCCGGAACATTAGCATTAATGGACGCTGGTGTACCAATCAAAGCACCGGTTGCTGGGATTGCTATGGGACTTGTCAGCGATGGCGAAAACTACACAATCTTAACTGATATTCAAGGTTTAGAAGATCATTTAGGCGACATGGACTTTAAAGTAGCTGGAACGAAAGATGGAATTACTGCCCTACAAATGGATATTAAAATCCAAGGAATCACGGAACAAATTTTAACAGAAGCCTTAACGCAAGCGAAAAAAGCTCGTTTAGAAATCTTAGATGAATTGACGTCAACATTGGCTGAGCCTCGTGCTGAGTTAAGTGAGTACGCACCGAAAATTGAAATGGTCAAAATTGATCCTGCGAAAATCAAAGATGTTATCGGTAAAGGTGGCGACACTATTAACGGTATTATTGATGAAACAGGCGTTAAGATTGATATCGATCAAGAAGGTAACGTAAGTATCGCTTCTGCTGATGCTGAAATGATTCAAAAAGCCATCAAGATTATTGAAGAATTAACGAAAGAAGTTAAAGTTGGCGAAGTTTACCTAGGTAAAGTTGTCCGCATCGAAAAATTCGGCGCGTTCATCAACTTAATCAAAGGTAAAGACGGCTTAGTTCATATTTCACAACTTGCGAACGAACGTGTAAATAACGTAGAAGATGTGATCAAATTAGGCGATGAAGTCCTTGTAAAAGTGACTGAAATCGACAAACAAGGGCGCGTAAACTTATCAAGAAAAGCATTATTAACAGACGATAAGAAATAAGCTCGACTAAATAAGATGTTAATCGCGAGAATCGAATAACGACAACAAGAAACACGACTCAGGAACTGCCAATTGGTGGGGAATGAGTCGTGTTTTGTTGTGGGCTAATATCGCCTTATTCGGGTTACTTCTTGTTTCGATTATTTAGCCAATAATCCGATTTTTTTGAGCCAATTTTTATTAGTAGCCCGAAGTTTGAACGCTGCAATATTTTTTATCAGAGTGAAGAAAACGGTTGCTTTTTTTTGATGGGTGTTATAGGCTAGATATATAGAAATAGTTGGATAGTTATTGCATCATGCAAGCTAAACCTGTTTATAGATAAGGGCGAGAAGGGCCTTTATTTGTGAGCGGGTTTTTCTTATTTTATGCGCAAAATGATGTTCAAACAAGAGCTTTGTTCACATGTCTAGCGATTGCTGGACTTTACAGTAGCTGTATTAAGTGTGTCGGAGCTATTAAAAAATTTAATTAAATTAAAAGAAAAGAGAGTGATTTATTATGACATTTCCAAAGAATTTTCTATGGGGCGGCGCGATTGCGGCGAATCAAGCTGAGGGAGCGTACAATGTTGACGGACGTGGTCTTGTTCAAACGGATGTGACGACTGGTGGTTCAGTTAATTCATCACGCATGACCACGTATATTGATAAAGATGGGAATCCCGGAAAAGCACCTTCGATGGGGCATAATGGTCGTATTCCTGAAGGCGCAAAATTTGCCGTCTTAGAAGACGAATATTATCCAAACCATAAAGCTGTTGATTTTTATCATCGCTATAAAGAAGATATCAAACTTTTTGCTGAGATGGGTTATTCTGTCTTCCGCCTGTCTATTTCTTGGGCGCGTATTTTCCCAAATGGCGATGAAACAGAACCGAATCAAGCGGGTCTAGATTTCTATCGTTCAGTTTTTGAAGAATGTCGCAAATATAATATTGAGCCGCTGGTTTCAATCTGGCATTTCGATACACCGCTTGCGCTTGAAGTGAATTATGGTGGTTGGTCAAACCGTAAATTGATTGATTTATACGTGAATTATGCAAAAGTTGTGTTCACTGAGTACAAGGATTTGGTGAAGTATTGGCTGACGTTTAATGAAATTAATAATACAACGATGTTCCTTGATATCTATGGCGATGCAGCGACAGATGAGGATTATCAAGAAGGGTATCAAGTGCTTCACAATCAATTTGTTGCGTCTGCTAAAGCGGTCCTATTAGGTCATGAAATTAATCCGGAATTTATGATTGGGAACATGATTTGTGGCATAACTTTCTATCCTGGTACATGTGATCCTGCTGATATTTTAGCAAATCAACACAAATGGGAGTCTGGCATTTATTACTGTGGGGATGTGCAGGCGAAAGGGAAGTATGGGACTTATGCCAAACGTCTTTGGAAAGAGCACAATGTGACACTTGATATCACGGAAGAAGATTTAGAGATTCTTAAAAAAGGAACCGTTGATATGTATACATTCTCTTATTACATGTCTAATAATGTGACCACGCATACCGATCAAGAACAGGTAGCTGGGAACTTTTCATCAGGGGCTAAAAATCCTTATCTAACTTATTCAGATTGGGGTTGGGCGCATGATCCAACAGGTTTACAATATTATCTTGAAAAAATATATGATCGTTATGAACTACCTTTGATGTTAGTCGAAAACGGCCTAGGTGCGTTTGACACAGTTGAAGAAGACGGTTCGATTCATGATGATTACCGTATTGATTATCATCGGGCACATGTCAAAGCGATGTCAGATGCGATTGATAATGGCGTTGATTTAATTGCTTATACTACCTGGGGCTGTATTGATATCGTCTCGGCTGGAACAGGTGAGATGCGCAAACGTTACGGTTTTATCTATGTCGATATGGATGATGAAGGAAATGGAACATTGAATCGTTCGAAGAAAGATAGCTTCGAGTGGTACAAAGAAGTGATTGCGACTAACGGTCAAAATTGTCTGACTGATTAATACGCAAGTAAATAGAATGAAATAGGTAGACGGGTAGACGGAGGAAAGAGGAGCATTCGCGTGCTTCTCCTTTTTCTGTCTCTTCCTTCATTAGATAAACAAGCAAATAACTAGCTAGATGAACCGTCTGTTAATTGATAGAATAAGAACAGGTAGTGTTTCACAAATAAGTGTAGGAGGAATGCGCATGTATACAATTGAAAAGAAAGAACAGTGGCAAAAAGTGACTCATGAGTCTGGACCTGTCTTGGGCGTGGCATTGGATTCAGGGGTTAAATTAATTGAAGTAGATGGACTGATGTTTAAAGATTTAAATAAAAATGGTACCCTGGATCCTTATGAAGATTGGCGCTTGCCGATTGAGGAGCGGGTCAATGATTTAGCTAAGCGCATGTCGATTGAAGAGATTGCTGGCTTGATGCTTTATAGTAAACATCAATCGGTTTCTTCTGGCAACGATTCATTTTCAAAAATATTTGGCGGGACTTATAACGGAAAAACGTTTGCTGACTATGACGGTGAGATTACAGATTTGACAGACCAACAAATTGATTTCTTGGAGAAACAGAAAGTCCGTCATTTTCTATTAACAGCAGTGGATTCGCCAGAGGTTTCTGGGAAATGGGCGAATAATTTACAGGCGGCTTCTGAAAAAATTGGCTTAGGTATCCCGGTTAACCTCAGCAGCGATCCGCGCCATGGGACTAGTGCAGATACGGAATTTAATTCTGGTGCCGGTGGCGATATTTCAAAATGGCCGGAACAATTAGGCTTAGCGGCGACCTTTAATCCTGAGACGGTTAAAACATTTGGTGATATTGCTCGTCAAGAATATCGCGCACTAGGAATTGCTACGGCACTGTCTCCACAAATTGATTTAGCGACTGAACCGCGTTGGATGCGATTTGATGGGACCTTTGGTGAAGGAACGGAGTTAGTTACTGATCTGGCGAGAGCTTATTGCGATGGTTTCCAAACGACGCCAGATGCCCAAGGTTGGGGAGCTGAAAGTGTTAACGCGATGGTCAAACATTGGCCTGGCGGTGGGAGCGGAGAAGCCGGCCGCGATGCTCATTATGGCTATGGAAAATATGCCGTTTATCCTGGCAAGAATTTTGATGAACATTTGAAACCTTTTGTGAATGGTGCCTTTGCCTTAACGGATGGCACGAAAAAAGCCTCGGCCGTGATGCCTTACTACACAATTTCTTACGAGATAGATCAGAAAAATCACGAGAATGTCGGGAATGGCTATAGCCGCTATCTGGTCACTGATTTATTGAGAGAAACTTATCAATATGATGGCGTGGTTTGTACGGATTGGAATATTACCAAGGATGCGCCGAAAATGGATGAATTTCTTTCAGGCAAGCCTTGGGGCGTGGAAGAGTTGAGCGAAGTTGAACGTCATTATAAAGCTTTATTGGCCGGTGTTGACCAATTTGGTGGGAATAATGAGATTCAGCCAGTCCTAGAAGCGTTTAAAATGGGTGCAGCTGAATTCGGTGAAGCCGCCTTTACTGAACGATTTAGAGCCTCAGCTAAACGTTTATTGACAAATATTATGCAAGTGGGTTTATTTGAAAATCCTTATGTCGATGTTGTCGAAACCAAAGCAACTGTCGGTCAGCCTGAATTTATGGCAGCTGGTTTCAAGGCACAGCTAGAGTCGATTGTTCTGCTTAAAAATAAAAATATTCTGCCGCTAGCGACGAAACAAAAAGTCTACGTGCCGAAGAATTTCCGAGCAGAGAGCAAGAATTGGTTTGGTCAAACGATTGATGCTCATGAGGTTAATCCGATTAACTCAGACATCTTGAATAAATATTATCAACGAGTGACGACGCCTGAAGAAAGCGACGTGATTCTGTGCTTCGCAGACTCACCAATCATGACGGGCTACGATACAGAAAAAGGCTATCTGCCAATCAGCTTGCAATATCAGGATTATACAGCGAAAACAAGCCGTGAAAAAGCGCTAGCTGATCCTGAGCGGACATATTATGAAAAATCTAATCGTCCGGTGAATCAACAAGAAGGACTACAGGTCAAAGCCTTGAAGGAACAGTATCCAAATAAACCAATCATCGTAGTGATGAAGATGACAAATCCAACGATTCTGTCAGAAATCGAACCTTATGCTGATGCAATTTTAGTAGAATTTGGTGTCCAAAGCCAAGCTATTCTAGAAATTCTATCAGGCAAGCAACCTACGAAAGGGCGCTTACCATTCCAACTGCCTACCAATATGGAAACGGTGGAAGCCCAACAAGAAGACGTTCCGCTGGATATGACGCCCTATGTCGATGAACTCGGAAATATTTATGACTATGGATTTGGCTTAAAGAGCTGAATTGAAAACTAAATTGAAGTGCTAAGCTGTTTGAAATAGAAATAGGTTTGGTCATCAATAGATTTCAAGAAATTATAAGCAAGTCACCGATAAATCGAAAAATAAAAAAACTCTGTCCTTCATGTGCTACCGAGTTTCTAAAATAGTTAGAAATGATTGCTAACTTTTTTAGAAACTGACGCATAAGGACAGAGTTTTTATTTACATGATTAGTAAGATGAATTAGTTATTTTTAAGACGTGTGACATCAATCACAGTCCCGGTAAAGGCATCAGCGATAAATTCATATTGAACTAGCTGGCCATCTTCTATGCGCGAAATTCCGCCTAGATAACCTTGTGAACGGATAGCAAACTTCCGTAATGGATGTTTCTCAAATGAAATCCATGAGCCATCGATGGGGCCTTCTACTAGAAAAGCCGCTTTGACTGCTTCTAAAACTTGATCTGGGCTGAGTGTTCTTTTTTTATGATACCAAATGGTGGAAGCAACTCCGCTGACTAAACCAAAGCCCATTCCTAGTGCTAAGCCACCTTTAAAGTAGTTAATTTGATTGTCTTCATTCATTTTGGAAGTCCTCCTCCTTTGCGCCATTCGGCAAACAAGCTCGTTTTCTCTAATTGTATCTATATTTTACCATACTCTATGAAAAATCTTAGAATTAAATACATTAAAAAATGAAAAAAAAGGAGTATAATAAAAAACGGATCAATAAGCAAAACGAGGCTGTAGCGAAATGAATTTTTTGGCTTGCCGTTTATTCAACAGATAGCGGATAGGCTAAGGCTTTTCGTGACACCTCCAGGCTTATTAAATTTTATTGCAAGGAAGGGGTATTGTCTGAACATTTTTTGAATGTCAGATGAGCTGTAGATGGAAGAAAAAACATTTCAACGTATCAAAGAATTAACAGAATTACAAGGAACAAGCGGATTTGAGCAAGATATTCGAGCTTACATGGAACAACATATGGAACCACTTGTTGATGAGCTCCAATACGATGGCTTAGGTGGCGTATTTGGTTTGAGAAATCATGCTGATGCCGATGCACCTCGTGTGATGGTTGCGGCCCACATGGATGAAGTTGGTTTTATGTTGACACAAATCCAAGATAACGGTTTATTCAAAGTCGTTCCTTTAGGTGGTTGGAATCCGTATGTGGTTTCTGCTCAACGTTTTACCCTAAAGACACGTAAAGGCAATTACCCATGTATCTCTTCTTCAGTTCCACCACATTTATTACGCGGCACAAGTGGTCAAAAACAATTAGAAGTGACAGATATCTTATTTGATGCTGGTTTTGAATCAAGAGCGGAAGCGGAAAGCTTTGGCGTTTTACCTGGCGACACGATTGTTCCTCTTGTAGAAACAATTAAAACAGCGAATGGCAAGAATATTATCAGCAAATCATGGGATAATCGCTATGGTTGTACGGTTGTCTTAGAAGCGTTGGAAGCCTTGAAGGATGAAAAATTAGGTCATACCTTAATCGCCGGTGCCAATGTTCAAGAAGAAGTTGGCTTACGCGGAACAAAAGGTTCTGTGCACAAATTTAACCCTGATTTATTCTTCGCAGTAGATTGTTCAGCAGCGGACGATACGGTCACTAAAAATGGCACATTCGGTCATTTGGGTGAAGGAACACTGATGCGTATCTATGATCCAGGTCTAATTACGTTGCCACGTTTGCGTGAATATTTACTAGACACAGCTGAAACAAACAATATTCCTTACCAATACTTTGTATCAAAAGGTGGGACAGATGCGGGTGCCGCTCATACGTCAAATGACGGGATTCCAAGTACTGTTATCGGTGTTGTGGGTCGTTATATCCATACGCATCAAACAATGTTTAGCATTAAAGATTATGAAGCAGCTAAAGAAATGTTGATTCATACCTTAAAAGGTTTAGACAAATCAACTGTTAATACGATTGTTTACGGCAAATAAGAACCAATGATAGAAACAAGTAGCTTAGTTAGATAAAGCTGCTTGTTTCTTTTTTGATAGCTAAGTTTTATCGGTGGCAAATTTTCCTATTCCTAGGCTAAACTGAGTAAATAGTTGGACTCTTTCAGCTGAAATAGAGGGTTTTGTGGTGTTGCCAGTGGCTTGTCTTTGTTCATTTCTCAGAAAAGTGTATAATTTACTTATATAGAAGAGAGAAAGTAGGCTGAACGAATGATTATACCTAAGAGTCTTGAGGAGTTAGCAAGCTATGTCGAGAAAGGGAAGAATGTCTTCTTTTTCACTGCAGGTTGGTGTGGCGATTGTACTTTTATTAAACCAAAGATGCCTGAAATTGAAGCAGATTTTCCAGAATGGCAATTTATCGAAGTAGATAGAGACGCATTTATGGACGTGGCTGTTGAATGGAACATATTTGGTATCCCTAGCTTTGTTGTCATCGAAGATGGAAAGGAATTAGGGCGTTTAGTTAATAAAGATCGGAAAACGAAAGAAGAAATTGAAACCTTTATCAGAAGCGTTCAAAACTAGAAATAAACTGGAGGGATTAAGATGAGCACGCAAGAATATAAACATATTTTAGTGGGAATCGACGGCAGTCAACAAGCCAATGCCGCCTTTAGAAAAGCGATTGAAGTCGCACGCAGAAACCAAGGAACGGTCTATGTAGCTAACGTGATTGATCAACAATACTATAACTTTATGGGCTACACGCCAATGAATCAAACCTTGGTGGATCAAGAAACCGAAGAAGCCAAAAAATTGATTGAAGAGTGTAAAGAATATGGAAAATCAGTCAATTATGAAAAAGTCGAAGGCATTGTCGCGTACGGCTCAGCTAAAGAAGCGATGGCTCACCAATTACCCGAAAAATATCAGATTGATTTGATTATGGTGGGGCAATCTGGCTTAAACGCAGTGGAACGCTTCATGGTGGGCAGTGTCTCAAGCTACATTATTCGTGAAGCATTGTGCGATGTTCTGGTTATTTCAGCACCAGATGAGGACGAGGATCAAGCGGCTGAATAAGTCAGAATAAGCGAAAAAAATTGTTCTAGAGATAAAATAAATAATAATTAGTAGAATAGGCATCTCCAGTTTCTTTCATTTGAAATTGGAGATGTTTTCTTTGATGACAAAATGGCAACCCATTCACTAGATAAATCTGCTAGAATAAGGTATTCGTAACAGGTGAGGTGGAGAAGTAAGTGGCTGAAATCGGTGAAACAATCAGAGAAATTCGTAAAGGTAAAGGGATTCTTCAGAAAGTATTGTATAAGGGTATTGTGTCACCCACGTTTGCTAGTCAATTTGAAAAAGGAACACATCGCATGAACTCAGAGGCCTTTTTAGAAATTCTAGATAGACTCTCGATGAATTCTGACGAGTTCCAAAAAATTCATAGGGGTTTTCAGGAAAATAAGTATACGGTTCTGTCCAATGCACTGATTGATGCGATGAATCAGAAGGATATTCTGCAAATAGAGGAATTACTGCTGGACTTTGAGGAATATCAAACAGTGTTCCAGTATAGTTTAGTCAGAGCATTGGCCAAAATGAATATTGCGCGACTAAAAGGGGAAACGCTAGACGAGGAGAGCGCAAATGTGAAGGTGATTGTCAGATTTCTGGCAAAAATAGATAATTGGACCTTATCAGACATCGTATTTATTACTAATTTCTCCCCCTTCGTTCCTTATGAATTGTTGATCGTTCAAGTCAAACCAATCGAAGAAAAACTAAAAAAACATAATGAACTGAGATTGCTTTGTTACTTCTATAATAATTTGTTGGATCGAGCGTTTTTAGAAAAAGATTATCAGAACGCCAAAATACTTTGTACAAATCTTGCGGAAATAGCACAGGCTCCAGAGTTCCTATTTTTTAAGATGATGTCACAGGTATTTAGTGATTTATTGGAACTAGCCCAGAAAGAGACGAACGCGACGCAAAGACAGGCCTATCTAGAACGAATAGATATTATCGTGAGGATTTTGGAGCAATATACGTCATTCGAATTGGAAGAAGAAATTGGGCAGCATATTCGTAATTTAGAAGAAAAAAATTAAGTATACTTAATTTTTTGAGAGTAGTGAGGGCCATTCTTATATGATAAAAGAAAAAACATATAAGGGTGAGCGAAATGAAATCAAAACGACAAGCAGAAATTGACATGGTAGAAAAGGGAAGAATAGCACTAGAATCGAAACCAAAAGCAGAATCAAAATCAGAATTAGAACCAAAAATCCAGTCGAAAATAAATCAAAAAATCGCACTGTTAATTGGCTTTAATGCCAGTTCATCTTTTGCGGATAGCTTCTTTTATCTTGTATTACTTTCGTTTGTGACGCAAGAAATTAATCTGAAAAATATGATTCCCTTCCTATCAATCTCTGAGACATTGCCTTTTTTTCTATCCGTTTTTATTGGAACCTTAGCGGATAGAACACGCAGAAAAAGCAAGTATCTATTCGTTTCAAGTGCGATGAGAATGGGGATTTATATGGGAATCCTCTTCGTGTATTGGCAATCGAATCAATTTATTTTTGTGGTGGTGGCTTGTGTATTAAATGTTGTATCCGATAGTTTTGGCAAATATGGGGGCAGTCTATTATTACCTGTCATTAAGCTACTGATTCCTGATCAAGAGAAGATGGAACGAGTACAGGGGCTGAATTCAGCAGTGGGGCAAATTTGTTCCATCGCGGGAACTTTGATAGGTGGATTTTTATTTACACGGATCACGTTGACGGGGTTACTGATTATTAATATCGGTCTGTTTAGTCTCGTCTTATTCATGACACTGGGTATTGTGTATCGGTGTCAAAAAATAGTCGAAACGATTGAAGTAGCGACTGTCGGTGAATTTAATTTTTTGGGTGAGCTTAAGTCAACGATTCGACTAGTTTTCAAAAATAAAAAGCTAGGACGTGAACTTTTCTTGATAGCAATCACCAACTTGTTGCTATCATTGACGTTACCGATAGTTTCTCTGCTTTCCAGTGGAGAAACTGTTTCTGGGCAATTAAGTCTGATTCAAACGATTCAAATTATATTTATGATACTAGGGAGTATCTTGACTGGAACACTCAAACGAGTGAGCTTGACCTCTTTATTTCTCGCTTTTTTTGGGACTTATTTCATGTTTTTACTTTCGTTGATGTTTGATCGATTAACGATTTCGCTGGCCTTTGTGGCACTCTTTTCACTGAGTTTAGGGCTACTTACCCCTAAATTTATGGCCTCAATTATTTCAACAGTAGCCGTGAAGAATATTGGTGGTTTTATGGGCATCATGAATACCTTGATAATGTTCGCGCCGTTTGTAAATTCGCTCCTTTTACAATTATTGATTCCAATCGTCACTGTCAAAACGCTGATTATTATCTACCTATTGCTGACGATAATGGCAGTTGGGCTCGCATTAATAACGGGTGCGACAGCAACTAAGAAGAATCTGAATTGAATACAGAATGAAATTAATTTGGGTGAAAGTATGCCTAAGATGGGTAAAATCTGTTGAGCGAGTGTACTCATTTTCCAAGTCGCAGCGTACATGAAAAAATTCTCATGATTTTATAGATGAATTCTGCTAAACTTGTTCTAGTGAGAAAAAAGAGATTTCAGGAGGTAGGCACGTGATAGCTGCATACAATAAAGAGCACGTCGGTGATACACTAATGGTGATTATCGCTGACGACAAAGAAGTAGAAAATAAGGTAGAACGTAAAGGCAATGTAGCCCGAGTGGAAACAATCGAAGGGACAGTCGTTGCTTGGAACTTTTTCCATATTTCAGATTATTTGCCAATTGAAGGCGTGGGCCAAATTTCATTGACAGAAGAGCAAGTCGCAGAGTTAAATCGTTTAATTAAACAAGCAGGATTTGAAGATGAACTTGTTGTAGATACGGAACCGAAAATCGTGGTAGGTTTCGTTAAAAGCTGTAAAAAACATCCAGATTCTGATCATTTATCAATCACACAAACGGAAGTTGCACCAGGAGAAATCCTGCAAATCGTCTGTGGCGCACCGAACATCAAAGCTGGTCAAAAAGTTGTTGTAGCGAAACCTGGCGCGATGATGCCTGATGGCTTAATGATCTGGCCTGGCGTTTTACGTGGCGTGGAAAGCTTTGGTATGATTTGTTCTGCCAAAGAATTACATGTACCAAATGCACCAGAGAAAAAAGGCATCTTAGAATTACCGTTTGATGCAGTAATCGGCGAAGCTTTTTCAGTTGGCGCGTAAAAATATATAACGACAAAAAAGAGGCGTGTGAGAATTTTTCCCACACGCCTCTTTTTTCCTGTTTTGTTGCTAAATTTCTTAATGATTGGTGGGTCAGAAGCTAAATATCTGACCACTTTTGCTGTTTGTCTCCGATTAATTATATAGGAGACAAAGCAGATTTTTTTCTTATAAATTTGGTATACTTAAACTTTTTGTTTTGAGCAGTCTCTCCAAGAAGAAGGACCGCTCAAAACTTTGGTATACTTAATTTTTTTTAGTTGCCATTTCCTGTGTTTGGTTGATTGGCTGATTGTAGAGCAGTTTGATCAATCGTTAATTCAACTGTGATTGTTTTTTCTGTTTCAGCACGGTAGAAGGTGATTTTTACAGAGTCACCGACTTTTTTCTTGTACAAGGCAGATTGTAATTCTACACCAGAAGCAACGTCTTTGCCATCGATTTTAGTGATCACGTCGTATTGTTTCAAGCCAGCTTTTTCAGCAGGTGTTGCGTTATTTACATCGATGATGACCACGCCGTTGATGATTGAGCTAGGAACTTTCAAGATTTCTTTTTGTTGTTGTGAAGAAATAGTTGAAAGGTCGCGCATTGAAATTCCTAAGGCTGGACGAGTTACTTTTCCATCAGTTTCTAATTGATTAATAACATTCACGACTTCATTACTTGGAATGGCAAAGCCGATTCCTTCAACGCTGACACTAGATGTGCTTTCTTGAGTTGAACCAATTTTACTTGAGTTAATCCCGATTACTTGGCCGGCAGCATTGATTAGTGGCCCACCTGAATTCCCAGGATTAATTGCCGCATCTGTTTGAATCGCGTTCGCATTGGCTACCGTTTCACCAGATTCACTTTGCATGACTACTTGACGATTAAGAGATGAAATAATCCCTGAAGTCACTGAGTTGGCATAAGTTGAGCCTAGAGGAGAACCAATCGCAATCGCCGGTTCACCGACTTTAATCTTGTCTGAGTCACCAAAATCCGCAACTGTTGAGATTTTATCTGATTTAATTTTTAGCACAGCTAAGTCAGTGTAGACATCCGTTCCCACGAGTTCAGCAGAAACTTTCGTGCCATCCTTCAAGAGAACTTCTAAGCCATCTTGCCCTTCAACTACGTGATTATTCGTCACGATATAGGCCGTGTCGCCTTCTTTTTTATAGATAACGCCACTTCCTTCACTGGCTTCTTCTAAGTCACCAGATGCGTCTTCTTCATTAGAGTTAGTCTCTTCACGGCTACCAAATAAGCCACCGAAACCATTTGTTTGTTGCTGTTGTTTTTGTAAATTAATCACGGAAACAACCGCGTCTTGAACTTTATTGACCGCATCCGTAATCGTTGAATTGACATCCACTTTGACCGGACTAACCGTTGTTTCACTACTTTTCGGTGTAGTATTTGAATTATTGCTGTTTGCAGAGTTTGATAGGCTTGTGCCCATTGCTAGATAAAAGCCACCGACGATGATCGCGCCGCCGACAAGTCCACCAGCTAAGCCAGCACCAAATCTTTTCCAAAAACCAGATGATTCTTTTTTAGGTGTTAAGTTGTTATTATTATTCTCCATTATTCTTTCCTCCCGTGTCATACTCACTGTTATAAGTATAATCTCTTTCGATAAGATTAGTCTACTACGGGACTTTGAACTTTTTATGAATAAGATTTGGAAAAAAATCTTGCAAAAGGTGAAGAATCGAAAGTTATCCCCAATAAATGTGGACAAACTAGGAAGTTTTCGGGTAAAACTAGTTAGAAAGTTATGCACAGGTTTGTGGATAACGGGGATAACTCGGTGGAAAACATATGTTTGCCTATAAGATTACTGTGAAATAAAGGATTCTAAGTGATTTTTCTGTGGATAAACCTGTGGGTACTGTGGACAACTCTGTGAGTAACTTTTTGCTACTCAATAAGAATAGAAATAAAAAATTGGGGAAATCTAGGGGCCATTCATGATAAACTAGAGGAGAATAAGTGAAAGGACACATAAAATCATGCATATAAAAATAATAACTGTTGGAAAACTAAAAGAAAAATATCTCGTCCAAGGCATCGCCGAGTATACCAAACGACTCTCAAAATACGCTAAGATCGATTTAATCGAAGTCCCAGATGAAAAAGCACCTGAAAATTTGAGCGCCGCAGAGATGATCCAAGTCAAAGACAAAGAAGGTGAACGAATCCTCGCCAAAATTAAAGACCAAGAATTTGTCTTTGTCCTGGCCATCAACGGCAAACAACCCACAAGCGAAGCCTTCGCTAAGCAAATCGACACACTAGGCATCCAAGGAAAAAGCCAATTAACTTTTGTTATCGGTGGCTCACTAGGTCTCAGTGCCTCAGTCATGAAACGAAGCAACGAACAAATCTCATTTGGCAAAATGACTTATCCACATCAGTTGATGAAACTGATTTTGGTCGAGCAAATTTATCGGGCTTATCGAATTAATAAAGGTGAGCCATATCATAAATAAAAATAGGTTGGCTCTTTCATACAACTTTTTAGATAACTAAATGTATTGCTGAAAAAGCCGAATAAGTAGTAAGTGTTATGAGGAGGTGTGAACAGTGAAAATTGAAAATACAACTCTAGATTACTGGCAGCTTGATGGGAAAAGATATCTGAAATATTCGAGTGCTTATCGAAATAAATTATTGAGTATCATGCAAAATTCAATATTTGATGAAAATATTAGAGTTTATGAAGTCGGTAAGAGTCTTGAAAAAACTAGTGATTATTATCTATTTCATGGTGAAGGAACTCTGTATTATACAGTTACACGAGTTTCTAGTCATAAAACATACTCTTCTTATTATTCTTACCGTTCATTCTTTCCATTTTGTTATGAACGTTCCGCTAATTTTACGGGAGATGTTCGTGATTATTTATATGGTGTGAGTTGGGATAAATTAAGTTATACTGAATATTTTTATTTGCAAATGATGAGATATGAGCAGATGGGAATATACATAGTTGGAGGGAAAAAGAAATTTGGAACACGTTGGAATCCTAGAGGGGCACTAGAATTTATAGTAAAAAATGAGCATACGAATGAAATCTATCCAGCCAATGCATTGTTAACACAGACTTTTAGGAAGATGGTGGCAAATGGGTTATTAATTCATGAAATTAAGAAAAATGAATTACGTTTATTATTATCTAAATCTGCTAAAATCCTCTGTCAGAAAACCAAAAAATTTTATCATTCGACTTGGGAAAAAGATCGACTGGTAGAAGGTCAAAAAGATATTAAACCAGTTTATGAATTTGATGAAGGTACAATTAATAATGTTTGGAGGACTCCGCAATCTCAATTTTCTAGTCAAGGCCTCGATAAATATGGAAAGACGGCTTCGAATGAAAAGAACGTAAGTCAAACAATTACTTCTATAATAGTAGATACCCAAACCAAGAATAATGCACTTGATAAATTTGATATACTTCATCGAGTAAAAATATATCGTAGAAAAAATAGCTTAGTCTATCAAATGATAAAAAAAGATATAGGTATCATAGCTGAAAGTGAATATCAAGTTGATAAAATAGTGATGGAGAAATTTTTTGTTCGTCTGAACTATGGGCTCAAATTGGATCAATGGGGAGTTCCTCAACATTCTATAGAAAGTAACTCGACAATAAAAGTGCGTCATAGTGATTTACGAATAAAAACTATCGATGTAAGTAGGCAAAATAAGTCAGTCCTAGAAAATTTAAAAAAACAAATTGTAAGCTTAGTTGATTTCGAAATCCTACCAGCTATATTTGAAGAGTAATAGGGAATAAAACTGTGAATTATAAAGCATTGAAGATAGAAATTTCTGGAAATAAAAAAATATATTAACTAAAGACAGTTATTCTTTGATAAGCGAAGCACGTATAATAAACGAGAAATAGTATGACTTGTTCATTGACAACTATATAAGAAATATCTGAGATGAAGCATTCAAAACTGAAACCTTGCTATGGACAAATGGCGCGATTACGGGATTTTATGGGAAATGAATAATTCCTGTGAGGCTTTAGAGCTGTGTTGAATTGAATGTTTGCAAAATTTCTCAATCTTTTAGACTTGCAGTAATATTGCTGTAAAGTTATCCCAAATTTATTAAAAATATCTATTTTATATAGGACAAAAAACTTGCTGTAGCCAATCAAAAAGCAATTCCATAAAAAGCTGAAATATACGCTTTTATGGAGTTGCTTTTTTGAGTTTCAATAATTAAAAGAAAGCCTATTTATACAGCCGAAAGTGCAGCGAAGGCGGTAGCTAAATCTGCTTCTCTAGTTGCTTCCAGACTAACGGGTAGCTGTTGCTGATTTTTTAAGAAGGAGAGAACAGGTTTGTAATTCATCTGTCCTGTGCCGACGGGAACGATTTTTATTTTTTTGTCGTGGATAACAAAATCTTTCAAATGAACAACTTCGATATGGGCATGTAATTGTTCTATCGCTTTTTCCACAACAGCTTCTTGAGTTAAATAATTGTCAGGTCGGATTAAGTTTGCTGCGTCAAAAATAACTTTAAGGTGAGGCGATTGAATCTCATCTAGTAATCGTTTCATCAGATCACTTGTGTAAACAGGATGGTTTAGTCCGGCTTCAATGCCGACAGTGACATCAAGTGTTTCAGCTAGCGTAACTAGCTCGATAATCGAGGTTCTGGCTTGGATGTAGGCTTCTTCCGTGAAGTTTTCAGTCGTGTATCCTTGTGTGACACTACCGGTTTCGGTGCCGACTAATTTTGCTTGAAAGGACTTCGCCAAGTGGAGATGCTGTTTAAATAAATTGATTGCTTGTTGTCGAACTAGTGCATCTCGTGAAGAAATATTGACATAGCAACCTAACACAGAAAGTTTTATATTCTGATTAGCAAAATAATCCCCATATTCTTTAGCAAAATCAGGTGTTAAATCAGTCCAATTTTGAATAAGAGTGGGAAATGATTTTTTTGGAGCAAATTGAATGTGCGTAAATTGATGGCTAGCTAACTTTTCTACAAGTTGCTCCTTTGTTTCTGCTTGAATGTCGTGTGCGCGAATTCCTAAATTTAATGTGTTTAACATGATTAATCACCTTTTATCCTGATGTCTTTAGCAAGTGGGAGCGGTAGTTTTT
Source organism: Candidatus Enterococcus huntleyi (assembly GCF_009933175.1). Classification (GTDB taxonomy): domain Bacteria; phylum Bacillota; class Bacilli; order Lactobacillales; family Enterococcaceae; genus Enterococcus_K; species Enterococcus_K huntleyi. Next base: position 106,879 of record NZ_MAEJ01000001.1, read on the forward strand.
TTAATTCTGTTGCGATTAATTGAGCAATAAGTTCTGCTCCATTCGGATTCAAATGAGTATTGTCAGTAATTCCTTCAGGGTAGTTTTCAGAAGAATTTTCCGGTAAGTGTAAGAAAAAAGTCTTCGTTTCTTCAGCAGAGTAAGTGCTTAAAAGCTTCTGACTCTTTTCAAAAATGTCGACTACATATAGGCCTTGTTCAGTAGCTAAATCTTTCATCGCTTGAGGATAGTTCCCAAGCGTATTTGGATTAAGTTTTTTTGAATCAGAAAGATAGTCTCGACGAGTAATAGAAGTGAGTAGAATAGGCGTGGCCTTTTTTTTATTTGCGACGTTGATGTACTCTAAAAGATACGATTGATAGTCACTATCAGGATCAGTGCCACGCTCATCCTCTTTTTGATCATTATGACCAAATTGAATCAGTAAATAATCGTCTGGCTGCAATAGCTCTTCAATTTCTTTTAGGCGGCCTTCTTGAATGAACGATTTGGTTGAACGGCCGTTCATCGCTTTGTTGATTATTGTATAATCCTTTGGAACATAGTTGTGGAACATTTCTCCCCAACCCATTTCAGGACGTTTATTAGGTTCTTTAATAGCTGCAGTAGAGTCGCCTGCAATAATAATTTGTGTCATGTTAAATTCCTCCAGATTGTTTATTTAACCAGTGTTCTGCTAAGGATATCCACTGATAAATACTTGAATCTTCATTTCTCATAGCCATGCCATGTCGACCATTAGGAAATAAATGAAGTTCAACAGGTACGTTATTATTTATTAATGCTTGAGAAAGTATCAGACTATTTTCGACGGGAACAGATTGATCACCTGTTGTGTGCCAGATAAAGCAGGGTGGCGTGTTGGGCGTAATTAGGGTTTCAAGTGAGTAGGTATCGGCAATTAGTGTCGAATAACTAGCGCCTAAAAAGTTTCTAGCACTTCCTATATGGGCATATTTTCCAGTGAAAGTGACGACTGGATAACAAAGAATTAGACCCGCAATCTGTTTAGCTAATCTTGTCCCTAATGAACAGGCTAAGTGTGCGCCGGCTGAAAAACCGATAAAATAAAAAGTGGTGAATAAGGGATCCGTTTGTAATTGTCTAATAATCTCTTCTAATTCTTCAAATAAATCCTCAGGTGATTCTGGGGGTACCTGATAAGAGAGTACCACAGAATGATAGTTATTTCGATAAGCCCATGCTTGAATATCCGTGCCTTCTTTGTCAATCGCTAAGTGCTGATAGCCGCCCCCTGGGAAAATAATTACACAGGGGCGAGCTTTTTTATCACAATATAATAAGCTGTAGATAGCACTTTTAGCAGTCGAGTCTGATGAATCGTTTGAAGGATGAGTCATTGTTGTCACCTCTACTAGTTAAAAATGGAAATAATTTGCGGCGTTGCGATAGCAGATGTTTTCGATAAGTGACCCAAGTAATTCCCTATCTTCAGGAGCTTCTTCGCGCTCAACAAGTTCACCGATGAACTCACATAACACACGTCTGAAATATTCGTGTCGCGTGTAAGATAAGAAACTTCTAGAATCCGTTAGCATTCCGACAAAGTTGTGTAACGCACTTCCGTCAGCAAATTGAGTTAACTGATTTCTCATACCTGCCCGAGTGTCGTTATACCACCAACCAGAACCTAATTGTAGTTTACCTGGAGAATCCTTTTGGAAACAACCCATCAAGGCCACTAACAATGGATAATCATTGGGATTTAATGAATATAAAATGGTTTGCGGAAGCTGATCGGTTTTATTTGCCGCGTCTAATAAATGTTGAAGTGGAATAGTGATAGACAGGTCATTTATACCATCATAACCAGTATCAGGACCAAGTTCTTCTAACATTTTGCTGTTACAATTTCTATACGCATGAATGTGTAATTGCATGGTCCAACCATGTGCGTGATAGGCTTTAAATAGATGAACTAGTGTTGCTGTTTGATAAGCATAGACTTCTTTTTCAGCAAGTGTTTCTCCTGCGATAGCTTTTTTAAAGATTAGGTCGACAGATTGAGTATCTACTTCTACATATTTTAAAATATCTAAGGCATGGTCAGATAAGCGACAGCCCATAGTGTGAAAGTAGTCAATTCGTTGATCTAGCGCGTCTAGTAATTCAGAATAGTTTGTAATTTCATTTTTATCTGTCACCGCGGCTAATTGTTGAATGTAAGAGGAGAAGCCTGTCTGACTAATGTTTAATGATTTATCCGGACGGAATGTCGGCAAAACACGGAACCGTGATTCTTCATCAGCTAGTTTTTGATGAAATATTAGCGTATCGATTGGATCATCCGTCGTACAGATCACTTCTACTTGGCTATTTGCGATGATTTCTCTACGTTTAAAATTATCTGTTGCTAATTTTTCATTGGACATTTGCCAGATAATCGGTGCATTTTCTTCATTTACCAAAAGATCGATACCAAAAAAACGTTTCAGCTCTAAATGTGTCCAAGTATATAAGGGATTGCCAAGAATCTTGGGAACGGTTTGACACCAAGCTACGAATTTTTCATAACTTGAAGAGTCACCAGTAATTAGTTGCTCATCTACGCCACATGCACGCATCAAACGCCATTTATAATGGTCTCCACCAAGCCATGCTTCTGTAATATCGGTAAATTGTTGATTCTCATAGATTTCTTTAGGGTCTAAATGGCAGTGGTAGTCAATAATCGGCATTTTTTTTGCGTAGTCGTGATAAAGGTCTTTCGCCCATTGGTTAGATAATAAAAAGTTGTCTGATAAAAACATAGTGATTCCTTCTTCCTTAAATGATTATTTTCACAAATTGTAGTAAAGGGAATGGAGAGTATTCGTGAAAGAATCTCTCCATCGTATCAAGCTAAAGCGTCACACCATTTTTAAAAATAGCAATTTCGCGCACATCATTGGATTCATTACGAGTTTGTTGCCCGCTCGCAACGGCGATAATTGATTGAATGAAGTCTTCCAACACGACTTCCATTGGTTCATTCAATAAGCGACCGGCATTGAAGTCCATCCAGTGGCCTTTTTTATCAAATATTTGGGTATTAGTTGCTACTTTCATAGTAGGTACATAGGCACCAAATGGCGTTCCACGACCGGTGGTAAATAGAACAAGTTGGCAATCTGCTGATGCAAGAGCGGAAGCAGCTACTAAGTCATTGCCTGGTCCTTCAAGCAAACTAAGACCTTTTTCTTTAACCTTATCACCATAATGTAAAACATCTACGACTGCGGATGTTCCAGATTTTTGTGTACAACCGAGAGATTTATCTTCCAGTGTTGTAATCCCACCATCTTTATTTCCAGGAGAAGGGTTTTCATAGACTGGTTCGCCGAATGAAAGGAAATATTCCTTAAAGTCATTGATTAAATGAACAATGTCTTCAAAGACCTGTTCATCTTTTGCTCTAGCCATTAAAACTTGTTCTGCACCAAACATTTCTGGTACTTCTGTGAGTACAGAACTGCCTCCTTGGGCGATCAGAAAATCAGAAAATGCGCCTAATAGTGGGTTGGCTGTTATACCAGAGAAGCCATCAGAGCCGCCGCATTTTAGTCCAATAGTCAGTTCACTTAAGGGAATAGGTTCTCGACTATCTTCTTGAGCCGTAAGATATAGTTCTTCCAGGAGTTGTACACCTGCTTCCACTTCGTCATCTACTTCTTGTGCTACGAGGAATTTGATTCGTGAAGAATCGTATTCACCTAGACTTTGTTTAAATTCTTTGACGGTATTATTCTCGCAGCCAAGGCCAAAGACTAACACACCACCTGCATTTGGATGTTGAACAGCATCAATTAAAACTTTTTGCGTATTCTTATGATCTTTTCCAAGCTGAGAGCAACCATAAGGATGTTTAAGAATAGTCACATTATCGAATGTTCCTAAATCAGGGTGATTATTTTTAAATTTTTGAATCATTAGTTCAGCCATTCCATTAATACAGCCAACAGTCGGAACGATTAATAAATCATTTCTGATACCTACTTTATTATTTGCGCGACGATAGCCATCGAACGTTAACGCACGCTTTTCATAATTAACCGGGCGTAAATCTGGTTGGTAAGTATAACTGAGTTCACCGGATAAATTTGTTTTTATATTGTGTGTATGAATCCAATCCCCCATCTTAATATCCTCAAGTGCATGACCAATTGGATAACCATATTTTATAATATTGTCCCCTTTTTTAAGGGAGCATAAGGCTATCTTGTGTCCTTGAGGAATATCCATATTAGCTGTTATTGATTGAGGAGTTTGAAAAACAGTTCCTGCAGTAATCGGATGTAGTGCTACAGCAACGTTATCTTCGCTGTTTAATTTCAATAAATCGGATGCTTTTGTTGTACGGTCCATAGTCGTTTCCATAGTGTGCTCCTTCATAGTTAGTTGTTTGGGTATTCTACTTACTAGTTGTTGTAAGCTTACTGAAGTTCTTTATTAGTCAAGTTGTTGAATGAAAGCTCGTGCGCCATCACTTTCGATAGCTGCTACAGCGTGACTGACTGTATCCGCTAGTCCGCAAGCTACAAGGTCTGCTCCCCAAAGACTTTCTTTTGAAAGGAGGAAGGTGACCGCTTCACTTGAACTCATCTCTTTGCTTTCTTCAAAAATACTAATAACTTGGGCATCATCTTGAATAGTAAATTGATTTGAACGATAGAGAACAATCAAGCCTGCTAATGAAGCAATTATGCGTTTCGGAAGCTTATTTTCTTCTAATGAGTGTAAAAGAATAGGCAAGAGACGCGCTTTAAATTTAGAAATACTGTTTAATGCAATAGAAGTGAGCTCGTGTCGAACGAAAGGGTTTTTAAAACGTTCTTTAATTTGTTCAGCATATTCAATGAGTTCTGATTGCGGCAAGTTCAGCATAGGAATAAGTTCTTCTGTAAATAACTCATCGATGAATCCTGAGAAGTCCGGATCAGCCATTATTTCTTCGACGGTCTCAACACCTGCTAAGAGTCCTAGGGGTACCATTGCTGTATGAGGTCCATTTAGCAAATGAACTTTCCGTTCTCTATAAGGCGTCATATCATCGGTTATGATGACATTTAAGCCGGCTTCAACCAGTGGGAATTTTTCTGCTATTTCTTGTGGTCCTTCAATTACCCAAAGCATAAAAGGTTCTGCTTTAACCATCAGTTGGTCAATATACCCATGACGTTCATTCAATTCGTCAGCTTTTTGTCTAGGGTATCCTGGGACAATCCGATCGACTAAACTACAGCAAAAAGTATTCCGTTCCTCTAACCAAGTCTTAAAGGCATCGTCCAATTGCCAAGCTGTGCTATAACGTAAGATTAATTCTTTTAATTTATCTCCATTACGATCAATTAATTCGCAAGGAATAATAATGAAACCAGGCTTATTCAGTTGGAAACGGCGATAGAGTAGAGCAGTCAGTTTAGCCGGAAAGCTTTTCGGTGGGGTCATATCTAAGGCATCTTCTTCCACATAAGATATACCAGCTTCAGTAGTATTTGATAAAATGATTTCTAAGTGATCGTCTTCTGCTAAATCTAAAAATGCTTGGAAATCATCGTAAGGGTTAATTACTCGATTGATAGCGGTAATAATTTCGGAGCTGTTAATTGTTTGACCATCTAGGATTCCTTCAAGCAGCACGGTATATAAATTATCTTGCTCAGCAAGCATTTCACCTAATCCTTGTTGAATGGGTTGAACAACAACCGCGCTGCCTTCAAATAATTGCTGTTGATTCATTTGCTGTAATTGCCAGTCAACAAAGCCGCGCATAAAGTTTCCTTCGCCGAATTGAATTACTTTTTCTGGATACTGTTGAAAAGGATGCATTTGTTTTGATAATTTTTCCATGGGTTCCTCCTGCGAATGCACACGTTAACATTCTGTTTTATTTTTTTCCCCTCCCGTATTGGAAGGGGTTAGTTGACTGTTTGACGAATTTCTAAGGATGTATCAACCAAGAATTGTAATTGGCTGACTGTTTGTTGCTGGATAATTTTTAATAGTTCAATTGTTCCAATCTGACTAATCTGCATGATTGGTTTATGTACAGTAGTCAAAGGTGGACTAGTATATTTAACGAAGGGAATATCATCGAAACCAATGATGCTAATGTCACCAGGAATAGATAAGCCTTTCGCATGGCAAGCTTTCATAGCACCAACTGCCATATCATCATTCGAACAAAAAATTAATTCTGGTCGCTCAGAAAGACTAAGTAATTTTTCGCAAGCCAATTGTCCACTTTCGATACTGTAATCACCTTGAACGATAAACTCATTATTGAGTGGGATATCATGTTGCTTTAAGCTGTCGAGGTAGCCTTTCTTTCTCTCAAAGGTTGAACGAAAGCCAACTTTTCCTTCGATGAAAGCAATTTTACGATAGCCTTTTGTTAAAGAAAAGTCAATAGCTGATTTTACGCCTTGACGATCATTACTGGTAACATTTAATATATTTTTTTCATCTAATTGTCGATTGAGAACAGCAAAAGGAATCTCTTCAGAAAGTAGATGATGGATAAAGTGATCATCTTCATCACTTTGACTCATTAGGATGACACCGTCATAACGTTTATTGGTTTCTAAACTGTAATCAGTAAGAGAGTCAAGCCCTTGAACGGTTAAACTATATTCTTTTGGTAATACGGAATGAATTCCCTTGATGACTTCTACCAAAAAGCTGTCACTTGTTCCGTCTTGAATACTAGAAAAGAAGAGCCCAATGATATATGACTTTTGATTGACGAGGCGTTTAGCACTCATATTAGGCGTATAGTTCAGCTCTTTCGCAATTTTTTTGATTTTATCTTTGGTTTCAGAGCGAATTAAAGGACTATCATTCAGTGATCTAGACACGGTTGTATGTGAAACACCGGCTATTTTTGCAATATCTTTAATTGTCACCATTAAAAAATAACTCCTCCTTTTCTATACAGCTAGAGCATATCTTGAAACGAGATAAATGTCAATAGGTCAATGATGCACACGTGAAAATTACCATTGGTTTTTTTAGTTAATTATGTTATCCTTTATTTGTTGTTGTAGGAAAGGAAGAAAAAGAAAAAAATGAAAAAGAGTTCGGTTTTTTATAAAATTTTTCTACCCGTGTTTTTATTAGGAACGTGTTTAGTCATTGGTTTTAGTTTATATATCTATCAGAATATGTATACGTCAATTGAAAATGATTTTTTGTCAGATAAAATGAGTTTTTTAAGACAATTACGCACTAATTTTGAAAGAAAAATTAGAACAATCGAGTATTCTTTCTCTACATATGGTTCAACTCGGAGTTTTTCGGAAACGTTTACAAAAGAGCTGGATGCGCAAGATTATATCGAGTATTCAGAGATTCGCAAAGAACTTAATTTTATTGAAATGATGGCGATGGATCAGAATTCATTTGATTTGATTAGTCTAAAAGGGGGCTGGGGGGTAATAAATGGTTCATTACACCAGTTGTCTACTTCTGAAGTACAAGAGTTGAATAATCAATTTATGGATAGTAAAAAAAGTCTTTTTTGGCAGAAAGAAAATAATGGTATTCAAATGATCATTACGTTACCCATGTTTGAAGATGATAAATATGCAATGGGTAAAGCAATGATTACTGATTATAGTATTGACCAAATTATTAAAAATGATAGTGAAGACTTGATCAAGATATATAATGATGAAGAATTATTGTACAGTAACCAATCAAAAAGCCAAGAATATCAATTAAATAGTTATAGTGATGAGCTAGACTTCAATAATCCTAAAGTAGTTAAGAAGGATGGCAAAACATTTATTTTATTGAAATCTGACTATAATAATTGGGTATATAGCATGCAGTTAAGCTTAAATTCAGTAGCAAGTACAACTAGTAAGCTTAGGAAAGGCTTATTTGCCGTTTCTTTGGCGTTGATTTTCTTGATTGGAACGATATCCTATCTATTTTCGGAACGATTTGCGAAACCTATTAGACAAATTCAGGAAAGATTAGATTTAAAACCACATCGATTTAAGGATAAAGAATTAGATTTGGTTGCCAATTCTATCACAAAAATATTAGGTGAAAATCAATCATTGAGCGCAAATTTAATGACTCAAAAGCCACAATTGGAAACGCTTTTTATTCTGAGCCTTTTTCGAAATCGTGTTGAAAAAAGAGAATTAGAACAACGTCTAGCGCAGTTTGGTTATCCTAGCCATCAGCGGTATTATACGGCGGCCATTCAAATTGATTCGCTAGATAAGGATCGACATGGTGGTGAAAAAGATTTGCTACTAATGGCGATTAATAATATCGTTACGGAGATTGTTCCAGAAGCGAATCGAATGATTCCTATCGTTTTAAATGATGAGATGCAAGCAACAATCTTCCGTATGGATAAAGATGATCCTGAAGCTAGCCGAAAAATAATGCGTTATTGTCAAGAGATTCAAAGTGCTGTAAATGAGTATCTACATCTATCAATTAGTATTGGGATAAGTAAAAAATTCTTTATTTTGACACAAAGTAAACAATCAGTTGATTTAGCTAAAGAGGCTCTACATTATCGTGTGAATACAGGTCCAGGCTCGATTATTTTCTATAATGAAATCGCACCATCAGGTAATGAAAAAGAGTTAGTTAAGTATCCGATACAGCTACAGAACCAATTGTTCGAGGCTATTCGCTCAGGAGAAGACGTGGAGTTGATTTTGGATGAGTTGGTCAATAAGTTGTTTTCAAGCAATAAAAATCCATTGAATTTAGAAGTGGCACTGATGCGTTTAATTAATGAATTAGTTCAATTAGGACAAATGTTAGGTGTTGGCTCAAATATTTTTGAAAATATCAAACAGATTTATTTAAATGCTTTAACTAGATATCAACCAAAAGAATTAAAAGCAATTTTATTGGAACAATTGATTCTACCGATTATGAAACATACACAGGAACGGACAGAGATAGAGTTTAAGACACTTTCTGATAAAATCATGCATATTATTCAGACGGAATACGATAAAGATTTATCACTAGACTGTATCGCAGATCGTTTGCATTATAATCCTAATTATTTGAGTAGTGTATTCAAAAAAGAATCAGGTGAAAACTTTGGTGATTATGTTCAAAATTATCGACTGGATGTTGCAAAACAGTGGTTACGAGAAACAGAGTTACCGATAAAAGAAATTGCCGAACGGTTGCAGTATCGTAATCCCCAAAATTTTATCCGCTTCTTTAAAAAGAAAGAACAAAAGACTCCAGGCGAGTATCGAAAAGCTTATCGCTAATATTGAAAAAGATCAGTGTAAATAAACTGGATCCGCTGAAATTCTGAATTATGAAGACAATAAAAAAAGTGATTCAAAACAAGTATCTTGTTTCGAATCACTTTTTTATCTGTAATCAGATAGCTTAACCTTTGACCGAGCCCATCAACGCGCCCTTTACAAAGTATTTCTGTACAAAAGGATAAGCGATAAGCATAGGAACCGTAGCTACAACGATAACCGCCATTTTGATTGTTTGTGCAGGAGGTAAGATATCGACTGAACTACTCTCTGCTTGCATCCCGCTTGAAACAATCACGATTTGGCGAAGTAATATTTGAATAGGCCATTTTGTAGAATCATTAATATAAAGAATTGCGTTCATATAAGTATTCCAATAAGTAACTGCATAGAACAATGAAATTGTAGCGATAGATGGAAGGGCTAGCGGTAACATTATTTTTACAAAAACACCTAAGTCCGTACAGCCATCCATTTTTGCTGATTCTTCAAGACTATCAGGTAATGCCTGGAAGAAGTTTCGCATGATGATCATGTTCATAGCGTTGACACAGACCGGTAAAATCATAGACCAATAAGAGTTTACAAGACCTAAAGATTTTACAACAAGGAATGTTGGGATCATGCCTCCGCTAAAGAGCATAGAGAAGACGATTAGAAAGTTGAAGAAGTTACGTCCGAACAGATATTTACGAGAAAGGCCATAAGCCATAAGAGAGGTCACGACCATACTTACTAATGTACCTACTCCTGTGATACCGATGGATACGGCTAGTGCTCGGAAAATTGTTGGCGTGGATAAGATGTAGCGATAAGCATCGAGTGAAAATGTAGTCGGGAACAAAACAAATTTCTTAGTAACGACCTCTTGGGTTGATGCAAAGGAAGTAGCAACAACGTTTAAAAAGGGTAAGACACAAATTAGAGCGACAATTGTTAGTAAAGTGATGTTAAACACATTAAATGCGCGCTCTCCTGATGAAGTTTTTCTTTTTTTCATAAATAAATCCTCCTATTAAATTAATGAATAACAATTTCCTTGGTTCAAATTTATCATGGGGATAGAATTACGTATATAATCATCTAATAATACGCTGGGTTTCTTTCGAAATAGAAAGTAGTTAATAGAAAAAACAATCAATGCTCATTAGCACTGGTAAGTATCATGTTCTTATTATTAAGCGCTAACATTGTTGATTTATCAACGTTTCTTTTGGTGTTCAGAAGAAATGATTATATACGTAATACAGTTCTTTTTCTATGATTGGTGTATCAACTGGAAGTCACAAAAAATAAAAGGAGGCAATTATGGAAAATGTAACAAAGCCAGATGTATATGTATTAAATAAGACACCCGAAGAGGAAAAGAAGAGAAAAAAGCAGAAATTAATTGCGGGCATTAAAACAAACAAAATCCTCTATTTGATGATTTTGCCAGGGATATTATATTTCGTTATTTTTAAATATGTACCAATGGCCGGATTAGTTATTGCGTTTCAAGATTATCAGCCATTCTTAGGTATCTCAGGAAGCCCATGGGTAGGCTTGAAACATTTCGTTCGACTGTTTACAGAACCGACATTTCTTATGTTACTGAAAAATACATTGATATTATTCGCGATGAATATCTTCATCTTCTTCCCACTACCTATTGTTCTGTCACTACTATTAAATGAAGTTAAGAACAAGCATTTTAAAAATGGGGTGCAAACATTAATTTATATTCCCCATTTCATGTCTTGGGTAATTATTGTATCAATTACTTATGTATTCTTAAATGTAGACGGTGGAATTATTAATGAGCTTTTAGCAGCGCTAGGAAAAGATAAAATTAGTTTCTTAACTTCGACAGAATGGACAAGAATTGTCTACATTGGCCAAGTTATCTGGCGGGAATTAGGATGGTCGACAATTATTTATCTATCAGCTATTACAGCTGTGGACACCCAGCTTTATGAAGCGGCAGAAATGGATGGTGCAGGTCGCTTACGTAAAACTTGGCATGTCACTCTACCTGCTATTCGACCAGTCATTATCACGCTACTGATTTTAAAAATAGGAGCAACATTAGATTTAGGCTTTGAGCATATGTTCCTACTATTAAATTCTCTAAATAGAAATGTTGCAGAAATTTTTGATACCTACATTTATACTGCTGGATTGAAGAACGGCCAATTGAGTTTTAGTACAGCAATGGGAATGTTCAAAGGTGTCGTGGGTCTTGTCATGGTTGTTTTAGCAAATAAACTTGCTAAAAAACTTGGTGAGGACGGTGTCTATTAAAACAAATGTAATAGAAGGGGTGAGGAAACAATGATTCAGTCAATTGAGAAAGTAAACGCAGTCCTTATTCGATTTTTACAACTCATCTATTTAAACTTTTTGTGGATAGTTGTTACGGTTTTAGGATTGGGAATTTTTACCATTGGCCCAGCAACCTATGCGATGAGCTCGATTTTTAGAAGATGGATACGTTCAAAGGATCAGTTTCCTTTAACAAAAACCTATTTTGCTTATTTTAAAGAAAATTATAAAGAATCAGTTTTTATGAGCTGGATATATATTGTAGCAGGTGGGATTTTAACAGTTGATTTGATGTATGTCTCAAATTGGTATCTTCGTGTCCTTCTATTTATAATTTGTTTTTTCTATGTAATCTCACTTATTTATATCTTTCCAATTATGGCACACTACAGTTGGCAAGGTTATGCGATAAAAATTAAAATGGCTTTCTTATTTGGATTTGCACAGCTGCAATATACAGCCGTGTATATCTTATTTATAGGGATTACTTATTGGTTTATTGGACAATTTTTACCAGGTATATTCACGTTTGTTGGTAGTAGTTTTTTAATATTTGCAAGTACATGGACAGCGTTACAAGTATTTCGTATATTAGAAGCAGAATCTATCAAAGACGTCGAACATAAAACAATCATAAAGAGAGCAAAGGAGAAAATTGATGAAAAGAGAAAAATTTTTAAAGTTAGGTCTTAGTGTTGCAGCAATACTTCTGTTAAGTGCTTGTGGGAATAAGGCGAAGGACGCGAGCGCCTCAGATGATGGAGGGCCAACAAAGATTACATGGATGAACATGTTACACACGCCTTCACCACCTACAGATGTCATTGTAGATAAAATCGAAGAAGCAACAAACACAGATATCACGTTTAACTGGATTCCAGATGCTTCAAAAGAAGAACGCTTAACTACGGCATTAGCTTCAGATGAATTAGCTGATATCGTAACGATTACAATCATGCAAAATTCTTCTGTTAGAAACGCACTGAAATCAGGAATGTTTTGGGATGTAAAAGACTATTTAAAAGATTATGATAATTTGAAAAAAATCTCTGACGAACGGATTGAAACAGCAAGTATCGATGGACACGTCTATGGTGTACCGATTCAAAAAGATCTTGCACGTTCCGGCTTAGTTATCAGAAAAGATTGGTTAGATAAACTAGGTTTAGAAGTACCAACGACTATGGATGAGTTATATGAAGTAGCGAAACAATTTACAGAAAACGATCCAGATGGGAATGGGAAAGATGATACTGTAGGATTTGGTGATCGTGCGCCGACCGATATCAAATATAGTAGCTTTAAATTATTTACTTCATATTTTGGCGCACCAAATGGATGGGAAGTAGAGAAAGATGGTACATTTACTCCTGAATTTTTAACACCAGAATATAAAGAAGCATTGAATTTTTCAAGAGACTTATTTGAAAACGGATACTTAGCGCAAGATTTCGCAGTAACGCAAAAAACAGATCAACAGCAACAATTTGCGCAAGGAAAAGCTGGTATCTATACTGGAATGATCGATATCAAAAATCTTAAAACTATGGCACAAGGAATTCAAGATGATATGGAATTAGTCCCTGTAAATAAAATTTCTACTGGCGATGGCGAATATCATGTGTGGTCTGAAAATGGCGGAGTTGGGGGCTTACTAGCTTTTCCAAAATCAGTTGTAAAAGACGAAGCACATTTGAAAAAATTATTACAGTTTGTTAATGATTTAATCGATGAAGAAGTATTCTATTATATGACCGGTGGTATTGAAGGAACGCATTACAAAATAAATGAAGATGGCGCGCTAGAATATATTGATATGGATGCATGGCAACAAGATGTCCAACCATTATCTAGCTCTCGTCCAAGTGAAGTGACGTATAAAATTAAAGATGCATCACCTGAAAAACAATTGGCTAATGAGTTAGTTGCTGAAAATGAGCAGTATGCAGTGCTTGATCCAACATTCTCTTTAGATTCTGAAAAAGCGAATGAAGTTGGATCTGAGATTCAAAAAATTATTACTGATGCAACTGTTCAGTATATGATGGGTCAAATTGATGAAAAAGCCTTTGATAAAGCAGTGTCAGATTGGCAGGCACAAGGCGGAGATCAAATGAAGAAGGAATATGAAGAAGCCTATAAAGCTGCACAAAAAAATAAATAAAAATGTGAAATGAAAGTATTTTGTTTTGAGGTATTCGTTCATCATGTCTAAATCACGCATAAAAATCATTTAATGTAGTGTAATGTAAGACTAGGTTAAATGAAACAGTAGTAGCTAATAAGCCGAAATTCACGAAAATGACAGGAAACACGGAATATTTCATTCAGATGTTGATTGATTACTACTCAGTGTTCTTTAAGTTTTAGTGAGTTTTGGCTTATTTCTATATTTATTAGTTAGCTACACAATAGTTAGAGTTATTGAAAGTGGAAATAGTTGTGTTTTGTTATTCATAGGCGAAGAAATGAGCGTGAGACATGCAAAGGTATGATTGGAAAGAGAAGCAAACACTTCAAGAATTTATTGATCAAGCAGAAGGGATTATTGTTATTCCAGAGGGCTATTATCAAGAAAGGCTAGTCATTAATAATAGCCACCTCACGATTATTGGTGAAGGCGAAGTTATTATCGATAGCGCAGTAAGTGTAAAAAAATCCCCTTCATTGACAACCTATCAAACAGCTACCGTCTATATACTTGGAAATAATATTTGTTTGAAAAACTTAACGATTAGAAATTCATCCGGAATGAGTGCTGAGGTCGGACAAGCAGTCAGTTTGTTTGTGGATGGAAATGAAGTTTATATTGAAAACTGTCAGATTGAAGGGAATCAAGATACGTTGTATTTAGGACAGCCAAAGGAATTAGTTCCTAGTCGAACAACGAGGGTTCATTTTTATGATTGCCGGGTTTCTGGGGACATAGATTTTATTTTTGGCTCAGCTGCGGCGCTATTCGAAAACTGTCAAATAGTTAGTACAGCTATAGATGTGGGGTATTTAGTCGCTCCTGCAACTCCGCAAGATCAGATTCTTGGCTTTGTTTTTGTTAACTGTTTATTCAGGCAAAAACACGAAAGTGCCAAACACTATTTGGCTAGACCCTGGCGAGAGTATGCAAAAGTATATTTTTTTGAAAGTAGATTTGAACTCAAATTCGCAGAAGGTCGTTGGGATGACTGGGATAAGCTAAATGCGCGAGTGACAAGCGAGTTTTGTGAATATAACAATTCATACGCTGATCAATCAAGAAACGCATCTTGGGTAAATAAAAAAGAACTTGATAGTTTTATGTACTTAAAATATTTTGAGAAGGTGAAAAAATGGACAATTGGTCAATAAAAACAGCAGAGACGATTATGGAAAGAACACCGATTCTTTCTGAGGATAAAGGATACAACAAAAAGTGGTCCTATGATTACGGAGTTGTTTTAAAAGGATTTCAACTTTTATGGGAGAAAACTGGCGATCCGAAGTTTTTAGCATTCATTAAAACGAATATTGATGAGTTTGTGACAGAAGAAGGTACGATTAAAAAATATCGTGTTGGTGAGTACAATATCGATCATATCAACACAGGGAAGTTATTATTTGTATTATACAGAGAAACGAAAGAAGAAAAATATCGTAAAGCAGCTGAATTATTATATCAACAATTAGAAAATCATCCTCGAACTTCAGAAGGGGCTTTTTGGCATAAAGAAATTTATCCTTACCAAATCTGGTTGGATGGTTTATACATGGGAACACCGTTCTATACGGAATATATCAAAGAATTTGGCAAAATAGAAGAATATGAAGATGCCATGAAGCAATTTGAAATTAGTTATGCACACCTACTTGATAAAGAAACTGGCCTATTAATTCACGCTTGGGATGAGAAAAAAGTCCAGCCTTGGGCAGATCCTGAAACAGGACTTTCGCATCACTTTTGGAGTCGTTCGATTGGCTGGTATTTAATGGCTGCTGTGGATACGTATGAGTTATTGGAAGGAACAGACATTGACAGAAGTCTGCTACGTTCGATTGTTGAAACGACTCTATCGGCGTTATTAAACTATCAAAGTGAAGATAGCGGCGTATGGTATCAAGTAACGAATGAGCTGACGAGAAAAGGGAATTACTTAGAAGCTTCAGGTAGCAGCATGTTTGTCTATGCAATAGCTAAAGGCATACGCCTGGGTATTTTAGAGAGAGCAGAGTGGGAAGCACAACTCAAAAAATCATACCAAGGACTGCTAGATGAGTTTGTACTAGTCACCAAAGAAGGCTGGGTTAATTTAAATAAAAATTGTATGGTCGCCGGATTAGGTGGTGCTGATCAAAGAGATGGTAGCTTTGCCTATTATATAAGCGAACCGATTATCTGCAATGATCAAAAAGGTGTCGGCGCCTTTTTACAAGCCTTAATAGAGACGGAGGAAATATTACATGGTTAATATTTTAGAGTTTGGCGCTGATGAGAAGAAAATGAATACAAGCGCCATTCAAGAGGCTATTGATGCGACAAGTCAAAAGGGCGGTGGACGAGTAGTCATTCCTGCAGGGACGTATAATACTGGAGCAATCTTTTTGAAAAGCAACATCGAATTACATTTAAGTGCAGGAGCAGTATTGAAATTTTCTGATAAACAAGAAGATTATCCGGTCGTTTCTTCTCGATGGGAAGGGGTTCATAAAGATGTCTATGCTTCATGTATCTATGCAGAGAATGCAGAGAATATTTCAATCACAGGCTTCGGCGTATTAGATGGGAATGGCGAATCTTGGTGGCACGTATTCCGTAATCGACGCGAGGAACTGAACTATCCACGACCTAAATTGATTAGTTTTCACGCCTGCAAACGAGTAACTATCTCAGGCGTTCATATGGAGAACTCGCCCAGCTGGACGGTTAATCCAATTCTTTGTGAGAATATCACGATAGATAACATTTCTATTAAAAATCCTGCTGACTCACCAAATACAGACGGGATAGATCCAGAATCATGTAAAAATGTTCGAATTAGCAATTGTCATATCGATGTTGGCGATGATTGTATTGCAATTAAAGCTGGAACAGAGGATACAGAAGAACGGGTTTCTTGTGAGAATATTACAATCGTTAACTGTACAATGGTTCATGGCCATGGTGGTGTCGTTTTAGGTAGTGAAATGAGTGGCGATATTAGAAATGTAACGATTTCAAATTGTATCTTCCAAGATACAGATAGAGGCATCCGCTTGAAATCAAGACGTGGACGTGGCGGAACAGTTGAAGATATTCGAGTGAGCAATATTGTCATGGATAATGTGATGTGTCCATTTATCATCAATCTTTATTATTTCTGTGGACCACGAGGGAAAGAACCTTATGTATGGGAAAAAGTTCCTTATCCAATTGATGATCGAACACCTTGCTTTAGACGAATTCATTTTATGAATGTGACTGCACGAAATGTGCAAGCAGCAGCAGGCTTTATTTATGGTTTAGCTGAAAGAGTAGCAAGTGATATTAGCTTTACGAATGTTGATATTTCAATGGCAGAAGCAGCAATTCCAGGGAAACCAGCTATGATGACTGGGATTGAGGATATGACCAATAGAGGATTTTTTGTTGGTTTTGCCAAAGACATTTTGTTCGAACGCGTTTCTATAGAAAATCATGAAGGACCCGCGTTCTTATTAGAAGAAACAGAGGATATCGAGATTTCTCATTGTCGCTCTTACAATACCAAAAAAACAGAAGAATTGATTCGTCAGAAAGAGTCCTAAGTATGAAATTAATTGATTTATTAGGCGCACAATCTCTTGCTACTGAACCTAAATATCAAAAGACTAGTTCTCAACAAGTTGACGGGTATCTAGTTGAACGCTATCAACTAGCACTTAACGGGATTGAATCTGTCCCAGCTATTTGCGTTAAGCCTCTGACAGAGGGGCCTCATCCTGTCGTGCTCTTCCAACATTCTCATGGCGGAGATTTTGGCGTTGGGAAAACAGAACTCTTAGAAAGTTCAGCCTATTTGGCCAGTCCTAGCTTTGCTAAAACTTTAACGGATATGGGCTATGCAGTTTGGGCAATCGATGCCTGGGGCTTTGAAGAAAGAGGGGGGATCGCTGAAAGTGAACTCGTCAAAGAATTTCTTTTGACTGGGCGAACCCTTTGGGGAATGCGTTTGTTTGATGTCATAGCGCTGATTGATTATCTAGAAACTAGAGAAGATATGGATATGACCAATCTCGCAACCATTGGGATGTCTATGGGTGGCTTGTTGAGCTGGTGGTTGGCTGCGATTGATCCGCGTGTTCAAGTGTGCATCGATATTGCTGCACAAGTTGATCTCGAAACGTTACTTGCGCACAGAAGACTGGATCATCATGGGTTCTATTATTATGTGCCCAATCTTTTAACGTATTTTTCGACCGCTCAAATCCAAGCAATGATTGCGCCTAGAGCGCGTATGAGCCTAGTCGGTAAGCAAGATACGATGTGCATAAACGAAGGCGTAGAAAAACTAAATAATTATTTACAAACTGTGTATATAGAAAAAGGCGCACGACAAGCTTTTGTATCAAAATCATTAACCGGTGGACATATGGAAACTTCCGAGATGCGTTATGAATGGTGTCAGTTTTTGAAGGAGCATACACAATGAAGGAAATTATTATCGGCTCTGAAGATTTTTGCCAATTTGCTTCAATCCAAGCGGGAATTGATTATTTGGCGGAACTTCCAGAGCCTGTAGAAAAAAAGTTGACGATTTTAGCAGGAACTTATTATGAAACAATAACTAGCTATCTTTCTAATGTGATTATCTGCGGGCTTGGCGATGTAAAAATTATTGGCCATTACGGTGCTAGGGAAATCCTGCCAGATGGATCTGAGCGAGGAACCTTTCGAACAGCAACCTTTTTTATTGAAGGTGAAAATATTTTACTGGAGAATCTATCAATTGAAAATCAAGCAGGTCCTGGTGAATTAGTCGGACAGGCGATAGCCTTGTTTAATTGCGGCCATCAAACAACTGTCAGAAATTGTCGGCTAGTAGGTTACCAAGACACGCTCTGTACAGGGCCTTTGCCGGATTATCAAAAAGACGGAACCCCTTTTTTAAGTCCAATTAAAAAGCTGAAAGATTACTGTTTTCAAAAATATGAGCACTGTTTTATTTCAGGAACCATTGATTTTATTTTTGGCGGTGCACAAGCGATCTTTGAGTCGTGTCAATTGCATAGTTTAGATAAAGATGGAGCTGGTTTCATTACGGCAGCCTCGACTTCAAAAACACAAGCCGAAGGTTACCTATTTGAAAACTGTTATTTAAGTGCTGAATCTCAAGCAAAGAAAGTTTTCCTAGGTAGACCTTGGCGTCCCTATGCAAAAACGACCTTCAAACATTCGTATTTTGGCAGTCATATTGCTGCAGAGGGCTGGGATAACTGGGGAAATCCTAAGAATGAACAGTCCGTTAGATATCATGAAATAGATAATTATGGCGCACAAGGTAAAAGACCTAGTTGGATAAGAAGAAACGAGGAGAAGTGACTTATGAAACGAAAATGGGAGATAATTGCAGGCAGTATAGGCGGAGTAGTATCATTAATCTTCTTTGGTGGCGTCTCTGTGACCATGAAGCAAATGTCGCAGAATGAATTCATCGAGATGTATCGTGATTTTGCAAAAGATGGAAATGTATCGGCTACCGAAGCCTATCATTCATTAACAAATATAACTAATTATTTTTCTATCGCTTTATTTCTATCAATTATTTTTTTAATAGTAGCTATTTGTTTCTCGATAAAAGATAAATATTTGATCGTGGCCGTTCTTTTATATGCGATTGCGGGCATTGTTTTATTATTAGGAACACAGATGATTGCCTATCCATTTTCGTTTTTTTATTTTGTTGCTTGCGGCTTAGCCACTTACCGACTAATAAAAAGAAGGGAAATTATACATGTATAAAACAAAAATCAAAAATCCAATTTTAAGAGGCTTTAATCCAGATCCAAATATCTTACGCGTTGAGGATACGTACTATTTAGTTGTTTCTTCGTTTGAATGGTTGCCCGGTGTACGGGCGTATAGCTCAAAAGATTTAGTCAATTGGACGCATGTCACAGATATACTAACGCATCAAGTGAATTTGCAAGGGAATCCGCTTAACTGTAGTATATGGGCGCCTCAATTAAGTTATTCAAATGGAAAATTTTATTTAATTTATACAGATGTTAAAAGTACCGCTCGACCGTTTAAGGATTCCCATAATTATTTGATTACAGCAGATGAAATTACCGGTCCTTGGTCTGAACCTATCTATTTAAATAGCAGTGGATTTGATCCTTCTCTTTTTCATGATGAGGATGGACGTAAGTGGTTGTTGAACGAAATTTGGGATTATCGAATGACTACAAGTAATAAATCTGCAGGAATTGTACTACAAGAGTATGATGAAGAACTTAAGGCAGTAACTGGTCCAGTGTATAAAATTTTTGATGGTACAGAATTGGCTAAAACGGAAGCTCCTCATATTTATCGCCACCAAGAGTATTATTATTTAATAACAGCTGAGGGTGGTACAGGCACCGGACATACAGTCACTGTTTGTCGCTCAACATCGATTACTGGTCCGTACGAATTAGATGAGAGACCTTTATTGACTGCAAGCGATAAACCAGATTCTCCCTTACAATGTTCTGGACATGGGAGCTTAGTTGAAACACCTCAAGGTAAATGGTATATGGCCTACTTATGTACTAGACCGTTGAATGGCGCCGCAATCTTAGGCAGAGAAACGGCAATTCAAGAAGTAGTTTGGGAAGATGGCTGGTTGCGATTAGAGACTGGAGAAGATGGCCCAGCTGTTGAAACGTATATTGAAACCGAAGAACAGATTACTCAACAAATTAAGACAGCTTTTCATGATGATTTTTCTGGGAAAATTAAGTCTGAATGGAACGCGCTACGTATTATGCCAGATAACAGCTGGTGTAATATTGAAGAGAATCCAGGTTATCTACGTCTGTTTTCTGGAGAATCGATTCAATCTAGTTTTGACAATCATATTTTGGCTATTAGACAAAAAGATTTTGATTTTGAGGCACAAACAAAAGTCGAGTTTACCCCAAAAACATTTAATCAAATGGCGGGTATCACTCTTTTCTTGAACACGCAAAACTACATGTATTGTTACATTACTTGGGATGAAAAAGAAGGAAAAGTCATTCGATTTATTTTATCAATAGATGGAGAATACGAATTATCTGACGTGATTATCCCAATTACAGAGCAGTGGGTTTCCTTGAAGGTCGCTGTTTCTGGACCTGTCGGTAAATTTTATTATCGAGAAGACGATAAGCATCCATGGCAACAAGTGGGTGCACCACAAGATATGTCAACATTAGCTGGAGGATTTACTGGGAACTTTGTCGGTATAGGCGTTCATGATATGGATAGAAAAGCCGGCTGCTCAGCAGATTTTGATTATTTTATTTATGAAGGATTAGATAAATAAGTGCATGGATAGAATGAACAAAAAGGTATGCTCCCTGGGGAGCATACCTTTTTGTTTCTATGAATCACTTTAAAATGAAGTTTTATAGGGAGCTAATTTTTCCCAGTCAAAGGTTACACCAATACCTGGTTCTTCAGGTGCAACAGCCATCCCATCTGTTTTATCGATAACAAGCGGTCTAGTCGTGTATTGATCAATTGGGAAACTATGCATTTCTAAGTATCCAGCATTTGGTTGAGCAGCTAATAAACTTACGTGTAATTCTTGCATACCGTGAGTGGATACAGAAAGATTGTGAGTTTGAGCTAGTGCAGCGACTTTCAACCAACCAGTAATTCCGCCAACATTTGAAGCATCCGGTTGAGGGAAGTCAACATGTCCATAATTAATCATGTGCATAAATTCGATTGGCGTCCGTAAGTTTTCCCCACCAGCAACAGCGATATGTCCTTCTTCGGCAATCCGTGCGTAGCCTTCATAATCTTCAGGAATAGTTGGTTCTTCTAAGAATAGAATGTCATATGGATTCATTAATTTGGCAGCTTTAATTGCTTTTTCTACAGACCAACTCATATTAGCATCTACCATAAATGTGACATCTGGACCAATCAATTCACGAACAGCTTTTATTCGTTCGATGTCTTCTGCTAAAGTTTTTTGACCAAGTTTTATTTTTACGGCTTTTAAGCCCATATCGAGATATTTTTGATTATTTTTTAGTAATTTATCAAGTGGGAAATTTAAATCGATTGCGCCACCATAACATTTTACTTTATTACTATGTCCACCTAATAGTTTGTATAAAGGTTCATCAGCTTTTTTTGCTCGTAAATCCCATAATGCAATATCACAGGCTGCAATGGCAAAACTAGCTAAACCTCCACGGGCAACATAATGGATGCCCCAATTCATTTTATCCCAAAGAGATTCGACGCAGCTAGGATCTTGATTGATTAAAACCGCTTTCAATTCTTTGTCGATTAATTTTGCAATTGATTCTCCACCGAATCCACCTGTATAAGTATAACCGACACCAGTCCGGCCATCGTCCGTTGTGATTTTTACGATAGGGACTTCAAAATGGGTATGAAGGCCATGTTTTGCATCTTCCATAATTTCAGGTAAAGGAATACGGTAATACTCAGTAATGACATCGATAATTTTTGACATAATAAAATCCTCCTAATTTCTACTAATGTTAACGTGTGCATTGTTATCATAACACATTTTTTGGAATATTGGAAGAAACTAATTTTAGACGATTTATTTATAGATTACTCTAGACTAATTAGGATATAAGTTTTAGATTTATACCAGTCGCACAAAAAAATAAGCTCGTAACATTTTGTGATGAAAATGTTACGAGCTTAAAAATGAATTTCTTTATTATTATTTATTTTTTCTTTCTTCTAAAAATCACGAATAGAATGACAATGACGACTATGAGTCCGCCGATGACAGTTAGCCAAGCTTTTCTTTGCTCACCAGTTTTTGGTAAGAAGCCTGTATTCTTATCCTCTTTGTCTTCTTTTGCAGGCGTGCTTTCTTGAGCTTTTTGAGAAGAACTTGTCTGCTCAGTGGTTGAGCTTTCAGTTGTTGGTTGAAGAGCCGCGCCGCTTAGCACTTCTGGATTTTCAGAGTAATTAATAATCCAAGCAATCACCTCTGGGAATAAGGAACCCTGTTCTGCGATAATCTTTTTTTGAATAGGAGAAATATATCTTAAAATGTTCATTAATTCATCACGATCAAGTTTTGGCATGGGCATAAAAGAACTTGTTGTAGGGTAAAGCGCAGCTAGATAGTTTTCTAATTGATCAATTGATGGAATCATATCCAAGGTATTTTCGTAATCAGTTGGATTATAGGCTAGTGCGGGTTCAATTTCATCCCACGAAAGAGTTTTATCTTTGTACAATGCTTGCAGAACACGCGCATAACCGCCAATATCTAAGCCATAGACTTCTGTGCTATATCTGGTTGTAAGCGTCATCGCATTAAGTAATTGTTCATCAGAATAAGAATCTACTTCCTCAGGGGAAATGATTGATGCCATATTAGCATCTTTTAGGCTTTTGCGAAGATCTTCTGCGGTGCTACTGACATCTACTTCTTCAGCAGAAGTAGCAGCTTTTACACCAATTTTGTCTTCAAGCGTATTTTCTACATCCTCTTTTTCTTTAATTACATCAACAGAATCAGGCACAGTGACTTCAGAAGTGCTTATATCTGTTGTAGTTTGCTCTTTTTCTGTTGATGAGCTAATGACTTCGCTCGACTCAACGGTAGAAGAAAAATTGGTTTCTTGTGTAGAACTTGTTGTTAGACTTTCCATCGTACTTGAATCGACTGTATTTGCATTAGCGGTTAAAGGGAGTAAAAGAATAAATGCTGATAAAAATATGTATTTTTTCATCTATGTCATCTCCTTGATATGTTTGTAATATAAATGTAACATAAAAAGCGTGAAAGTAAATGATAACGCGCATTTATTTTTATTGTTTTCTCTGATATTTAAAGAAACTTAATAATTGCTATGAAAAAGATGGTATGACTAGCAGTACTAATTCTACATATTGATTATCAGGAAGAATCAGTGTATTTTTTAGGAAAGACATAGTCTCAATTGTTTTAAAAAATTGAGAAAAATCAATGGTGATTCGGCGAAAGAGTCAGGGGTAGTATGCTAATGGGTGTTAAACAGATGATTAGTGGAGAAGGGAGCTTGAATATTTATGACGTGGGGGGCAATTGCAACGTGGCGGATGGCGCATGATGGCGTCGTCGAAGCGCTGCGTTTATTGGCAGAAAATGATCAGGCCGGCGATGCGGTCGAGGCATTGATAAAAACGGTGGAGGATTATCCTTACTATAAATCAGTGGGGTATGGAGGATTGCCGAATGCGGCGGGGATTCTTGAGCTGGACGCGGCCTACATGGATGGCGATTCGTTTAAAATTGGTGCGGTCGCTGGAATTCGCGATGTCAAAAATCCAATCTCAGTGGCGCGAAAATTGAGCGAGGAAAAGTTCAACAGTTTTCGCGTGGGTGAGGGAGCGACGAATTATGCGATGCTGGAAGGCTTTGAACGGAAAAATATGCTGACTCGCCGGGCCCATCGTATCTGGGAAAAACGCCTGGAGGAAATTCGGCTATATAACCTAAATCCATATGACGGACACGATACAGTTGGGGCAATTGCACTTGATCAAGCGGGCACGATGGTCGCAGGTACGTCGAGTTCTGGTTTATTTATGAAGGCGCCAGGACGAGTCGGGGATTCGCCACTTTCCGGTTCGGGTTTTTATGTCGACAGCGAGATTGGCGGCGCGGCGGCGACTGGTTTAGGAGAAGACCTGATGAAGGGCTGCCTTTCCTATGAGATTGTTCGATTGATGGGCGAGGGGCTCAGTCCTCAGAAGGCTTGTGATCAAGCGGTCTACGGTTTCCATGACAAATTAACGCAGCGTTATGGCAAAGCTGGAGCCTTTTCACTAATTGCTATGAACAAAGCCGGCGAGTGGGGTGTTGCGACGAACGTGGAGTTTACCTTCAGTGTGGGTAATGAACAAAATAAGCCGCAAATCTTTATTGCGAACAAAGGTGAAAACCACACGACGCACATCGAACCTATCACGAAGGAATGGCTAGAAGCCTATGAGAAAAGAATTAAGGCGCCAGTGGAGTAGGATGTGGTTTGCTACCGTAAAATATTTTCCGAAATAAATTCCCTTTCAGCTTCAGCAACCCTACTAGCAGCTGATCAACTGCTCCCAAGCTTAATTTTTATCCGTTCCTAGTAACTTAGATATTTCACTTTACATGATTTTTTGGTATTCTCAATTTGCGTCATCGTGAATTCATCCTTTATTGATTGGTGTAGGAACCTCAATAATACATAGGATTTTACGATGACGTTTTTTTGTTTTTCTAGGTGGCTAAGTTCATTATAAAATCCGCCAGAATTTTTTGTGTTAAAATATATGAAAGTATCATTATTCCAACTTTTAGTACGTACAGTAGTATATTTTGATAATATACTTGAACCTCATTTCAGAAGTTTATTTTAGGAGCCCTATTCATGGAAAATACAAATTATTCTATCGGATCGATAATTAAAGAAATACGAATGGAGAAGCTGCTTACACAAAAATATGTTGCAGGTGATTTTTTCTCTACTAGGCATTTGATTAACATAGAAAATGGGTCAGTCAGCCCAAGTACAGATATTTTATTGCATATATGCCAGGCTTTAGGCGTCTCTATTGAAGAATTGTTCAATAGACTTTATGCTAAAGAGCAGACAGCACTTGACGAAATAAAAAATAGATTTAACTTTCTTTATGAGAATGGCTCATTTGATCAAATTCACGAGGAGCTTTCAATAAAGTTAGATCAAATTGTTAATAAAAATATTTGTGCGGCGGTTACGTATAAGTTCCTAAAAATTATGACAGATTACTATGGGAATAGTGATGAAAAACAAATCCTATATCGTTTAGAAAGTCTGATTGAGAGTAATCCGATCATATTAGAAGAACCGCTAAATGATTTACACGTAAATATTATTATTCAATATATTCAGGTTAGCTCTTATTCAGAAAAATCACTAGTAGTTGCACAATCTATCGATTTTATAAAAGATAGTGCACTGACGTATGCAGTTAACATGGGCTTATTAGTAAAAGAAGAATGGAAAAATGTGGTGGATAATTGTCGATTGTGTTTAGAAAATGTCCGGAATAAAGATCTTTTTATTTTGCCGGGTATATATTTTCAATTAGGCGTTTCTTTATACAAAATGAATGATTTAACAGGTTTGAATATGATTAATAAAGCTTTCATACACGCACAACTAAATTGCCAATCTTACTACCTAGACGGATTCAATGAGTTATTGGAATATTTTAGTATTGTACTTCCTATTGATTGTTTAATGGAAAATAAGGATTGGTTGTCTGAGTAATAGATATCAATCCTTGTTTTTTGAAACTAAATTAAGGTTAGATAATAAAAATAGCAACGGGCAAGTGAACTATAATTCACTTGTCCGTTGCTATTTCTTATCTTATATTTTGAATATACCAAAAATAAGCTAGATAGGAAGATGCCCAATGAATCTAATTTTTAACTATACAACAAAAAGAAAATTGATTGTTTGCTTTGCCTTTATGATTTTAACCGCTTGTACGAATGCGTTTACTAGTTTTCTTTTTTCAACAATCATTCAATCGGCAACTCAAGGGAACGGGTCGTACGTTATTTTACTTGTAATTTCTGTTCTTATTTATAGCCTGTTTTTTGTTCTAAGCTATTTTGAGATTCGATTAATTAATCAACTGACCTTCGAGTTTAACACGCGCATAAAAGAAAACTTTGTTCAGAGTCTTTTACAGGGAGGGAGCAGTGATCGTTCTTCCGGAGAGGAACTTAACTTTATTACAAATGATTTAAAACTATTGGA
This sequence comes from Candidatus Enterococcus huntleyi, assembly GCF_009933175.1. Lineage (GTDB taxonomy): Bacteria > Bacillota > Bacilli > Lactobacillales > Enterococcaceae > Enterococcus_K > Enterococcus_K huntleyi. Next base: position 133,407 of record NZ_MAEJ01000001.1, read on the forward strand.
ACAAAATTATCTAGGGAGTTTTTTTCAAATAGTGAAATTATTAGCAACATTTGTCGTCTCATTTGTAACAGCGTTGTTCTACAGTATTCCGATGGCCTTTATATTTATCGTTTTTTCACTAATTCCTTTATTTGTCCCTAAACTTTTTGAGGAACAGACCAAACAATCATCAAAAGAATGGTCGAAGGCTAATTCACTTTTCGTTTCGGCATTTAAAGAGATGATGACTGGACTTTCTGTTATCCAAATGTTCCAGAGTGAAAAATATTTTTCCCGAAAAAATTCAGCACTCATTGAAAAAGTAGAGAGTCGCTTGTTACGCATGAATTTTCTAACCCAAATTAGTTCCTCTTTAATCAATACTGTGGGCACGATTTGTTTTTTTATTCCAATCATTATTGGTGGAATACTTGTGACGGAAAAGCAATTGGCGCTGTCCAATCTGATGGGGTTGGTACAAATTTCAAATACGATTGTTAATCCGTTGATTTCAGGAATCGCTTTGATTAGTACCTTTCATTCGACATAACCAATTATTGAGAAACTACAGCATTACTTTTCACCAACCGAGAAAAATTCAACTAAGAAAAATAGTTCAGCAGCAACTGGAAGAATGCTTTTGAAAAATCTAACGGTCTCTAGGAATAATCGTGCACTGTTTCAGCCAATAAACACGACAATTGCGAGTGGCGACAAGGTTTTAATTAGAGGCCGATCGGGTATTGGGAAATCAACACTCTTACATCTTATTTTGGGGCAGAATATAAGTCATCAAGGAGTTTTCGAGATTGAACAAAATACTGTTGCGAACATGGGGAAATTAGCTTTACTTTTAGTTCCTCAAGAGCCATTTATAATGAATGCCTCAATCAAAGAGAATATCTGTTTTAATGAAATATTTTCTCCAGAGGAATACCAAGAAGTTATCAAAAAAACTGACCTTACCTCTATAGAACGAGAGTGGAAAAGTAAACCATTAGGGGAAAATGGACAATTTTTATCAGGCGGGCAGAAACAAAGAATTGTATTGGCAAGAACACTGATTAGAAATCCTAAAATCTTACTGTTGGATGAGTGTACCTCTGCATTGGATACAGAGTCGACTAGAAAATTACAGAAGATTATTCAGTCTTTACCTCAAACTGTTCTTGAAGTAGCTCATAAAGTTCAAGAAGAGGAGGAACAAATGTATGATCAGATTATTGACTTGATAGACGATTAGTAAAGCTAATATAGTATTTATGTTATTCGTGGTCAAGAAATGTGTATAAGAACTAATTTTTTATTGAATGCAGATTTGGGAACACATATCTATTTTGAAACTTAATAATTGTTATGATTAGCAATTTAGTAATCGGAAAATTTAGATGATATATCAAAAATTTCTTCTATTTAATTATTTTTGTGGTAGACAATTAGTTGTTACTAAAATGTTTCTATAGTATTTTGTGCATATTAAAAAAGTTATTTCATTTAATAGCGTAAGAAATTTTTACGAACTGGACTTCATAGAATTATGTGATAATAATTTTTTGTTTTCCTAAAATGTTTTCGTAGTTTATTTTTACTTGGTCCAAATCAAGAATAGGCAGCATATCTAGTAATTTTTTAATTTCCAATGTGGCTTGCTCTTTTTCTTTATTCAATAAAATTAAACAAATATTCAAGTTCAATTTTGATAAAATCTTTTCATATAGTAAGAGATGTGTATTCGCTTCTTCTAGAGCCTTTTTCGAGTATTCATAAGCAAGTTCATATTTCTTGTGGGCGATTAACAATGTAGATAGATTGAGAAGCATATGCTGCTTGGAATTTTGAAATTCAGTAAATGAAGAATAATGTTCAATTTTTTTAAGTGCCAACTTAGAAAAGAATAGAGCATCATCTATAGTAAAAGCAAACATACTATTATTAAACAATTTCATTTCATAAAGATACCAATTACTACAAGATAATAGATATTCTTTGATAGGAGCTAATGCAGTAGCAGTTTTTTCAGAGGGAGTATTATTATTTTCATAATAAATTCTGAGAGATTTACTTAAAAGAGAGATATGTTGAAGATAATAGTCACCCTCACTTAAGTATAGTTCCTGGGCTTCTTTTTCTAATTTCTTTAAGTTTTTAAGATTATGACTACTTGCTGAAAGGCTCAATTCGATAAAGACTTCCCGATTATATGGAGTACTATTATCATTCAATATATATATAAACTCATCATATGTGATGCTCAATCTATTGAGTAGCTTAATAAAAACAGTGAGTGAAGGAAAATACTTATTTCCTTCTATCAAAGACAGATAAGATCTACCTACTATTTGAAAAGCAGTTTCTTTTTGTGTCATGTTTTTGTCATGTCTTATTTTTTTAATAGCACTGCCAAATTCCACAGATTACACCCCTTTTATTTTTTTATAGTTATATTTGTTCGATATACTAAACAAATATAACTATTAACTTCACAATGTTTAGTATAATTAATATATAGTACTATAGCATTGCTTCTTTTACTATTCAAATATATAAATGCGATGTTAAAATTAATTAAATAGCACGCTTTTGTGAATACTATAACAACTAGTGAATTAACGTATTATTTAAGCTATATCTACAGAATATATTTATTTATATTTTAATTAGACATCTGAAATGAATGCGTTTACGAAGTGGAGTAGTAAATTGTACCGATAGATGTAGCCAGGATAAAGAATAATATAAGTATTAAACGGAAAGTGGTGATTGGTATTAATGAGAAAAATGAAACATTTAGAAGTAAGATAGGTTCATTAACGAGGGTGACTAAGATTACAAAGGGCATGTTTTTTAAGCTGCTGCTCTTGATCGTGATTGTTGCATCTACGAATACAATCGTTTCTTATTTGAGTCAAATAGGGATTACGGCAGCTTTAGAGCGCCAACAGAAGCACCTAATATTGGCGTTTGGCCTTATGATTTTGTTTAATTTGGTCTTCGGATTTACCATCTATTTTTATGATATTGAGAAAGAAAAGGTTCGCCAATATGTGTCAAAAAAGATAAAAAACGATTTACTTAATCGACTATTAGTGATGGATGACAGTGAACTTTCTGGCCTAAAATCAGGAGATTTGGTTATAACGGTGAATGAGGATAGTGAGATTTGCGCGTCATATATTACGAATATTGTCCTACCAGCAATTCAGATGGTTTGTACGATTGTGATTGGTTTAGTCTACATCTTTTTTACCTCGTACGTGATTGGCTTGATGGCCTTGCTGACTATTCCGATTTTTTATACACTGAATCGGAAAATTTTTAAACGGTTGGAAGACAACAGTGCTGAGATTAGAACGATGGCAGAAAAAATGACGACCTTTTCTGAAGAATACTTCAATAATCTGCCAATTATACGTCTATATAGGATGCAAAAGAAGTTAGCACAAAAATATGAGCGTCTTTTTGAAGATAAATATCAGAAAGAAGTGACCGGCTCAAAAATTAGAACTATCTTGAAGTATAATACTGAAATGCAAATATTGGGTTCAGAAATGTTATGTATTGTCTTGGGGATAGTCTTATTGCGGTCCGGTTCTCTTTCAATAGGTGAGTTGATTGGGATTACTAACGTTTATATTGGCTCAATTATCTGGCCAATTATTGATTTGCCAACGATTGTTTCGGAGCTAGCTGTACAGTTTAGCTCATGGACAAGGATTGAGCGTATTTTTAATCGGAAAATAACAGATACTCAGCACAAAGAAAAAAATTATCAAGTTGTTCCTAGTGAGACAAATCAATTAGTCATTGATCGCGTTTCGTTTAGCTATCGTAAAAATCCAGTGCTATCCAATATTAATATGTCCGTGAAGCAAGGAGAAATAGTCTATATTGTTGGCGATAGTGGTGCAGGTAAATCAACGCTGATTCACCTGATTTGTGGCATATTGCCATTAAAAGAAGGAACGATTCAACTGTATTCAGATGAGGTAAAGGTAGAGGATAGTCTTTTTGACAGTCTTTCTTATGTGCCACAGAAGAACAACTTATTGCCTTTTTCAGTAGCTGATAATTTGAATTTTGGGCGAGTTTTTTCGACAGAAGATTTAAATAAAGCTTTGGCGGATGTGGGTTTATTAACGGTTGTCAATGCATCTCCGCATGGCTTAGAAAGTCGAGTGGGCAAGGATATTAATTTCTCAGTGGGGGAATCCCAGAGACTGTTGATTGCGCGTTCCATCTTGCATGACAAACGAATTATGATTCTTGATGAGCCGTTCTCTTCATTGGATGAAAAGAATATTGCGCAAGTCTTAAAACTGTTACGAGCGCTAAAAAAAGACAAAATCTTGCTGATCGTTTCCCATCATATCCCGACGCTTACTCAAGGTGAATCAATCTTTCGATTAGAAAGGAGCAAGCCATGAATTTTATCAAGAAAAACGGTGAAGTCTTGCGATTCTTAGACATTTCTACGAGGGAATACGTGTTATCGATTATCTATTCATGTCTGAGCTCGATTACCTTTGTGACCGTCGTTTATCTACTGAAACAGATTCTCGACAGCTTATCTCAGACTATCGGAATGACCACCTATAGTTATTTATTCGTCTGTTGTCTGTTAGTGATTTTAAATATATTCTTTATCAGACAATCGATGTTTTACAAAGTACTCACTAAGCAACGCGGGCTAAAAGTAACGCAACGTCGCTTATTTAAAAGCTTATCAACAAAGCCTTATTTCTCAATTGAAAAATTGGGCATGGGCAAGTGGCTGACCATGATTGGTCCGGATTCTGTGGATGTTTCTAATTTGACTTCAGAAACCCATACCAACTTTTTCTCTGGTTTAGCCAAATTCTTGTTTACCTTAGTCATTAGTGTGACGATAAATTGGAAATTGGCTGTTTTTATCTTGCTGATATCCGCTTTCTCGGTTATCATTCCGACTTATTTTAGCAAATTAATCAAGCAGACGAAGGATATCAAACGGGGAAATGATAGTGAGCTTCGAAATTTTGTCGTGGAAGTCTTACATAACAAGAATTCTATCCGACTATATAAGGCCTACAAATTCGTTTTGGCGAAGTTTAACAGTCAAAATTGATCAATATATCGAATCGAGTATTCATAATAGGCGATATAACGCAAAATCCACTTATCTGAGTATTGGTTTTGGAATGTTTGCTAATACCCTATGGATTATCTTGGGGATTTATCTGATCTACGTCAATAGTCTAACGACTGGCGGATTATTTCTATTTATGTTGCTGGGTGATAGTTTGTCTTGGCCATTTTCGATGCTGCCGCAATTAATGAATGAATCCCATGACCAACTATCCTCTTATGAACGAATGACTGAATTTCATTCTGAGGATAAACGTGAGAAAACGCCTGGAAATACTCAGCCATATGAGCAAGATTCGTTAGTTAAAATAACGGATTCATTAATTTCTCTAAACAATATTGCTTACAAATATGGGGACACTGCAGTTTTTTCGAACATCAACGCGGAACTGGATAAAGGCGATTGGCTGTCGATTTCAGGAAACAGCGGGGCTGGAAAATCAACGCTGATGAATCTCATTCTAAAACTTTACACGCCTTCAGATGGTGAGATTAAGTATAATCAAGCACTATTTGATGAAAATAACGAATTATTGATTGGCTATGTGCCACAGAAGAGCCTACTGTTCACGGGAACAATACGCGAAAACTTGCTGTATGCTCGGGCGAGTGATGAGATAATTGAAGACGAAGAGCTCTATCTCGCTTTGGAAAAAGCCAATGCGCTAAATTTTGTGAACCAACTAAAAGATGGCTTGAACACGATGATTGGCGTAGGTGAAGAAGTTCAATTATCGCTAGGGCAGCAACAAAGAATCGCCCTGGCAAGAGCCTATGTCAGCCAAGCAGAAGTCTTTGCGCTAGATGAGTTCACCTCAGCATTGGATGCGGTTAACGAAGAAGTCATCCTAGAAAAACTCAAACAAGCTAACAAATCAGTCCTGATGATTTCACACAAAGCAACGACTGTTGAAAACTGTAACAAAGAAATTAGGTTGGTACGGGGATAAGTAGGTTGAATTATAGGTTGCGTAGGAAACATTCTCATATGGAAATAAATTCTCTCAGCTTCAGTAACCACACCATCAAGTAATCAACCGTTTTTAAACTTCAATTTCTAACTATTTCTAGTAACTTAGATATTTCACTTTACCTAGTTTTGTGTTATTCTCATTTTGTGTCATCGTAAATTCATCCTTTATTGATTGTGTAGGAACTTCAATAATACATGGGATTTTACGATGACGTTTTTTTGTTTTTCTAAGTGGCTAAGTTCATTTTAAAAATCCGCCAACTTAATAATTTATAAATTATTCCCTAATTTTTTCAAATTCAAACTAAAAATAAAGAATTTAGCTTCCCTATGGTCATTCATGTTGAGGATATTTCATGGTATAATTTTTGATAGTCAATTTTTATAGAAAGTAGGAAGTGCATGATAATTTCTATCATCATAGTCTGTTTGAGCTTTGCTCTAGTGGGGTTTACTACAGGAAAAAGTCATCGAGCTGCTATTAAAGCGTATAAAGAAAATCTTCGTAAGTATCAAAAAGAGAAGAAGCTGACAGATTCCGAGTTACAGCTATTCAAAGAAACTTTAGGAGAAGCGAAAGAACTCATTTTGAGTTGGGAAGAAACGAATAAGGGAATCAAGAGTTTGAATATGATTGAAGCTCAGGAATTAGGATTGAAGTCGTCTAAAGAAATTTTTAAAGAGCTGATGGAGCATCCTAAAGAAATTAATCAATTAAATGAATTTCTCTATATAAAGTTACCGGGTGTAGTGGATGCTTCTAAACGAGTGAGGCAGATTTATGAAGCGGGTTTATCCACACCAGAGATTGATGAGTCGCTCAAGTCGATGCAGCATACGATTGAAGTGATATCGAGAAGCATCACGGATGATTATGAAGCAATTGTTCAAGAAGATTCAGAAGAAATTGCCTTAACGAAAAAAATTATTGGAGAAAAGTAATGGGGAAAAAGAAACGGTTTTATGATGAGTATGACGCGCTGTTTACTAAGCCAAATGCACGAGTAAAAATCCAAGAGGGCTCATTTGCAACAACTGTTGGTAAAGTGAAATCAGAATTATCCAGTGCAGCTGTTGCCAAAAAGGGAAAACCTAATCGTAAGAATAGATCAGTCAATAAGAAAAACAAGCGCTTCGTCTGGATAGGGATAATCGTTGCGGCAGTCTTGGTCATGATGGGGATTTATGGGAGCACACTTCCTGATGATTATGATGACGAGTATGATGAAGATCGTTATACTGACATACGCCCATTGCAAGAGGCGGGGCTCAAACGGACGGGAACCATTGATTTAAGTCAGCCGTTGGTGATTAGCGTGGATGAGAAGACGCTGCATTTTAATAAAGGCTATAGTCTTGAGATTAAAGGCGATGTTGATATCGAGAATCTGACAGAAGAATTGTCTGTATTACCTACCGATAAAGGATATCCAACTGTGGAATCGATTGCTTGGGTGAAATTTTATTCTGGGCGAGAGTATCTTCGAGGGGCTAATATGGGAATGTCAGGAAATTTGATTGTAAGTATGTATGATTATCTGGATAATAGAGAGAAAGCGACGACTTTTACTAAAGCGTATCCTGTAGCAGATATCGGGGATGTTCAAACGGGGTATGTCGTCGATTATGATGGAGATGAGGAATACGTTTATGTGGGAATTCAAAGGTATTTTATCTTTCCTGATGGAACGGGGATTTGGTTAGAGACTAATTCAGATATCTTAGATAGAATCGAACTTCATCCCGATGATAGTTTTGAAACAATCAAAAAAGCTTACTCTGAAGATTTTAAATTCCTTGAAGACAGTTTTTTGTTTACTCAAGATACAGAGAAGCAAGGATAGTTTTTGATCGTATAAATGAAGAAGTTGGCTCCTAGCAATAAAGGAGGGCTTCTTACTTATTGCACGAAAATCAGTGGATGATTTTCGTGCTTTTTTGCCTAGCTATTTACGATTTCCCCGTGAATAATCACGAAAAGTGTGCTATCTTTAGGCTGTGATAGGCGAATGATTTTGAACGCTTAGGCATTTATCGGATATTTGAAATTTATCTTACCTGCTGGAGGGGAATTCATGAACTATTATGATCAACATTTGCATACGTATTTGTCATTTGATTCGACTGAAACTTTTGAAAATTATTTGGATAAAGGCTTGGAAATATTTGTTTCAACGGATCATTTTGATTTGAAGAATCCGTACACTAATTTTAATGATGATGTGCCTGATTATGAAGAATACACGAAGAAATTAGCTGAGCTTTCGACTAAGTATGAAACGAAGTTATTGAAAGGAATCGAGATTGGTGTGGTTCCTGGTCAAGAAGCCGCGATTATGGATTTTTTGAGCCAGAGGGAATATGATGTCAAAATTATGAGTATTCACCAAAATGGCAAATTTGACTATATGGATCCAATCGTTAAAACGAAGCCTAAGCTTGAGGTAGCCAAAGAATATTTTGAACAGATGGCGCAAGTGCTGGACTCATTTCCAGAAGGCAATATCTTGGCTCATTTTGATTATGGCTTGCGTCAGCTGGAATTATCGCCTAAAGAGTTAGAGGAGAATTTCGAGCCGATATTGACGGAAATATTCAAAAAAGCGATTGACCGTCAGATGGGTTTTGAATTGAATGCTAAGAGTTTTGTGAAGTACAATAATGCCGAATTGTATCGCTATGCGGTGCCGTTATATATAAGTTTGGGTGGCGAGTTGTTCACTTTAGGCTCAGATGCCCATGTGGCGGAAGATTATCGATTGGGTTTCTCCGAGATGGCGGATTTATTGCGGGCTAATCAGGTCAAAGAATTGGTGGTTTTCCAAGGAAAAGACAAATTTATGACTGAGTTGCCAACGGCCTAAAATATAACTGAAATAAATGAAGTGGCAAATTAATCGCAAGTGAAAAAAGTATGCTCACAGATCGTTATTTCTTGGGATCCAAGGAATCGTTGGAAGTAACTTACACGAGATAATTCGTCAAATGCTAATCAAATCGGAGGAGTCAAATGGAAATCTCAACACGCACGTTACATTTAATGGGAACTGTCATTCAACTACAGGTGACTCATGAGACGCCGGAACTTCTGCTTGATGAAGCGAAACGGCGTTTGAGGGATTATGAACAGCGCTTTAGTGCAAATACTCCGCAATCGGAGTTGATGTCTGTCAATCATCAAGCTGGGATTCGCCCAGTGGCTGTTGATGCCGAATTGTTTGAATTGATCGAGATTGGTGTTGCCCAGAGTCAAATTTCGACGAGTTTTTTAAATATTGCGATTGGTCCTTTGGTACAGGAATGGCGCGTAGGATTTAGCGATGCCAAGCTGCCAGATGATGAGAGGATTCAGTCATTATTGAAACGGATTGATCCGCATAAAATTGAGTTGGATCAAGCCAATCAGACGGTTTATTTGAAAGAAAAAGGCATGTCCATTGATTTGGGCGGCTTGGCAAAAGGGTATTTTGCCGATAAAGTGATTGCCTATTTCCGTCAGATGCAGGCGCAATCGGGCTTGATTGATTTGGGCGGCAACGTTTTAACATTTGGTCCAGCTGCGAATCATGCGGATGGTAAATGGCGCGTGGGGATTCAAAATCCATTTTTACCACGAGGCAATTATGTGACAGTCTTGAAAACCGCAAATCAATCGGTGGTGACTTCAGGTATTTATGAGCGCAAATTTGACTGGCAGGGCAAGAGTTATCATCATATTTTTGATAGTCAGACAGGGTATCCTCTGCAGACGGACTTGGCTAGTTTAACCATTGTGTCAGAGGAATCCTTAACAGGTGAGATTTGGACAACGCGCTTGTTTGGCAAATCAGCCAAGGAAGCACTGCTTGAAATTAATCAAACGCCTGAGATTGAAGGAATTGTCATGACGGATGCTGGCGAGATCGCCTTCAGCAAAGGCATGGCTCCTTTGATTGAACAATAGAAAAATAGTTGAACGAATCAATTAAAAAATAGAAACTGAGGGAATCACCACTAGTCGGTGATTCCCTCAGTTTCTTTAAATGTACTATTCAATTTAGATTAAATAACCTAGCTGAAGGCATATTTTGAATCGGAAATCTGGATTATTTACTGAAAGAAGAGGAAAAATATCGATCCCAAAATTTTCTTATAATTTTTGAGGAAAACGTGCCTTTTGTATTTTGTGAGAAATAATAAATTGAAAGTCCCAAATTAGAGCCTTAAACATTAAGTATACCAAATTTTTAGGAAAGCCCTGCTATTAAGCGTCAAAATTCTTCAAAAGGTAAATAGGCAAAATAGTAAGTATACTTAATATTTTCATTTTTTCGATTTGAGAAAGAGAGTTACTGCCTAAGTTAAGGAACACTTAACAAAGTAAAACTATGGAAAGAGAAAATAACAATGATTGGGAATATTCTAACGTTAAATAATGTTTCATTAAGGATTCAAAAAAATATTTATGATTTCTGATCTAAACTTTCTTGCAAGTTTGTGATAAAACATTCAATGAAGTCATTTTCGACTTTGCTGAGGGTTCGATTATTGTAATGAGCAATAAAATAATTCAGCGAAACGTCTTGTAGTGGGAGTTTGACCACATTATACTTATCGCCAGTTTCGTGGACCTGGACACTTTCGGGTAACAAAGTGACGCCGAGATTTGCTTGGGCGAGGGCGCCGATTGTAAATATGTTATTGCTTTCTAAGACGATCTCCGGCTGAATGGCAAATTTCTGAATGAGGTAATCGATTTGATGACGAATCGCTGAGCCGTGTAAGGTCAGAATAAGTTTTTCTTGCAGTAGTTCTTTGAGTGAAATCGTTGAAGCATCCACGGAACGTTGCCCTTTTTGATAGAGTTTTGAAGACTCAGGAATAATTGCATAATAGCCATGTGGGCCGCGTTCATAAATGGTTAGCTGTGGTGGTAGAGTTTCTGGATTTTGACCAATAAAGAAATCAATTTGATTATTTAAGATTTTCTTCTCGTTTCGATGAGGCAGATCTTCGATTAATTCGACATAAACTTGTGGGTATTTCTTTAAGAATTCTGGTAAGAATAAAGGCAGTAGATAGGTACCAAGGCTGGAAAGGACACCGACTTTAATGATGGCTTTTTCAGGATGAATATAGGTTTCTAACTTTTTATTAAAACGATTCTGTTCAGCTAACAAAGAATTTAAGTGATGATAGTAAATTCTACCGGCTTCGGTCAATTGCAGGGGAGTGGCTTGTCGATCAATCAGTTCGGTGCCGAGTTCTTTTTCTTTTCGCTTAATCACCTGGGTGAGATAAGGTTGTGAAATATAGAGACTTTTCGCGGCTTTGGTAAAATTTCCGTGCTTCAAAAGCATCTCTATGAATTGCAACATCGTCAATGAATCGGTTTGGGTCATAGAAAATTCCTCCTGTCTGATTCCATTATAACAAAAAAGTTATCGCTTGATAATTAAATAAATATTTTACAATACAGACGTTATGTTTTACACTAACGATAGAGTGAATGAATGGTATTCTTTATATTTCAACATTTATTCACAGCTGTTTAGCCTATTTTTTTAAAATTAATTGTTCAATAAATCACAATAAAGGAGCGTTTTAGTATGAAATTAGTTGGAATCGTCGGAACAAACTCGGATCGTTCAACCAATCGTCAGTTATTACAATTTATTCAAAGTCATTTTAGTCAGCAGGCAGAAATCGAAATATGTGAGATTAAAGACTTGCCGGCCTTCAATGAACCTGAGGATAAAACAGCACCTGCCGGAATTCAAGCGTTGTCCGATAAAATCACGCAAGCGGATGGGGTCATCATCAGTACGCCGGAATATGATCACGCGATTCCAGCGGCTCTGAAAAGTGTTATTGAATGGCTATCGTATACAACACGTCCATTAATCGATAAACCAGTTATGATTGTTGGGGCTTCACATGGTTCGTTAGGATCATCTAGAGCACAAGCACATTTACGTCAAATCTTAGATGCTCCTGAATTAAAAGCGCGTATCATGCCAAGTGCTGAATTTTTATTAGGTCGTTCTTTGCAAGCATTTGATGAAGAGGGCCAACTGGCTTATCCAGACAAAGTCAAAGAGTTAGAAGAATGTTTTGATGAGTTTTTATTATTTGTCGAAATTACCAATCAATTAGTCAAAGATCATCGTTTTAAAACGGAACAAAATAGACAGTTTTCTTGGGAAACAGCGAATGGAGGAAACCACGAATGAAATTTATCGGAATTGTTGGAACAAACGCTAAAAAATCATACAACCGGATGTTGCTAGAATTTATGCAAAAACATTTTGCCGGAAAAGCAGAAATTGAACTCTTAGAATTGACAGATGTACCGATGTTTAATGAGTCGGATGATCAATCAGATAGTCCGCTTATCCAAATGTTTAACCAAAAAATTATCGAAGCAGATGGCGTAATTATTGCGACGCCTGAGCACAATCATTCGATTCCTTCAGCATTGAAGAGCATTTTAGAGTGGTTATCATTCAATTTGCATCCATTTGATGGCAAACCCGTCATGATTGTTGGCGCATCATATGATGTCCAAGGGTCTTCTAGAGCACAGCTTCATTTGCGCCAAGTCCTTGATGCACCAGGCGTGAACGCGACAGTTATGCCAGGTTCAGAATTTTTATTAGGCCGAGCAAATCAAGCGTTTACTGAGAATGGTGACTTGAAAGAAGAGCGGACAATTGATTTCTTAGAAAGTTGTTTCTGGCGCTTCATGCGTTTTACTGAAGTCGCTAATTTGTTAAATGAACCAGAAGAAGTTGTCTTTGAAGCGGGCTCATTTACCGTAACAGCTCCAGGACATAATGGCGATTTACCGATGGTTGTGACCTTGTCAGAGGACCGCATCGAAAAAATTGATATTGATACATCTGGGGAATCTGAAGGGATTGCCGATGTGGTATTCACACGAATTCCGCAACAAATCATCGAAGGTCAAACGTTGAATATCGATGTTTTATCAGGCGCTTCAGTGACTAGTAACGGCGTAATCGACGGCGTGGCAAAAGCAGTGAAATTAGCTGGTGCGAATCCAGATGTGCTGAAAAAACGTCCAAAACCAGCGAGTGCTTTACGCAAAGAAGATGAAGAATATACGACGGATGTTGTCGTTGTCGGCGCAGGTGGTGCTGGTTTAACAGTAGCTTCTAGAGTCTTACAACAAGGTAAAAATGTCATCGTTGTTGAAAAATTCCCAGCAGTCGGCGGAAATACCGTTCGAACAGGTGGACCGATGAATGCGGCGGATCCAGAATGGCAAAATAAATTTGCGGCAATTCCAGGTGAAAGTCATACCTTAAAAGAAATGATGGAAATGGATGAAAACGAGATTGATGAAGAGTACCGTCAAGATTTCCGTGACTTACAAAAAGAAATTCAAACTTACTTAGAGCAAAATTCAGAGCAAGAAGGTCACTTATTTGACTCGAATCTGTTCTATCGTATGCAAACATACTTAGGTGGGAAACGGACAGATTTAAATGGTCAACCAATTTACGGCCAATATGATTTGTTGAAAATTATGACAGACCGTTCAGTTGAATCAGTGGAATGGTTAGAAGCGATTGGCGTGGAATTTGATCGCACAGATGTGACAATGCCAGTGGGCGCGTTATGGCGTCGTGGTCATAAACCATTGAAAAATGAAGGCTATGCGTACGTTTCTGCATTGACTGATTTTGTAACTGAAAATGGCGGCACAATCATTACTGATACACCGGTGAAAGAATTGCTTGTTGAAGACGGCAAGGTGTGCGGCGTTATCGGTGAAGGTATGAATGGTCAAAAAGTGACGATTCATGCACAAGCAGTTGTCTTGGCTTCTGGTGGTTATGGTGCGAATACGAAGATGTTGAAACAGTACAATACGTATTGGACTGAGATTGAAGACGATATTAAAACATCGAATTCACCAGCGATTACTGGGGACGGAATTGTTCTTGGTCAAAGTGTTGGCGCTGATTTAGTCGGCATGGGCTTCTCACAAATGATGCCTGTTTCTGATCCAGATACTGGGGCTTTATTCAGTGGCTTACAAGTGCCACCACAAAACTTTGTGATGGTTAATCAACAAGGGAAACGTTTCGTTAATGAATATGGTAGTCGTGATACCTTGACACAAGCAGCGATTGATAATGGGGGCTTATTCTACCTAATTGCTGACGAAAATATCAAAGAAACAGCCTATAATACGAGCCAAGCAAAAATTGACAAACAGATTGCAGCAGGCACGTTACACAAAGCAGATACGTTAGAAGAATTGGCTGAGAAATTAGGCATGGATCCAGCTGTTTTCCTTGAAACAATTAAAAACTACAACCATTATGTGGAAGTTGGCGAAGATGCTGAGTTTGGCAAAGACGTCTTTGATTTGAAAGTTGAAGTCGGACCTTTCTACGCAACACCTAGAAAACCAGCTGTTCACCATACGATGGGTGGCTTGAAGATTGATACACAAACGCATGTCTTAAATGAAGCAGGCCAAGTGATTTCAGGCTTGTATGCAGCCGGTGAAGTTGCTGGAGGAATTCACGCAGGGAACCGTTTAGGTGGAAATTCGTTAACCGATATCTTTACCTTTGGCCGAATTGCGGGTCAAACAGCAGTTGAAGAAATGACGAACGCATAAAAAATTTAGTTGGAGGGTAAGAATGAATAAATCGATTAATAGATGGCTGGTGTTAGCAGCCTCAACCACTGTTTTGTTATGTACGGGCGCAATTTATGCGTTTAGTGTGTTTGCGGGACCTTTGAGCGCGTTGAGAGGATGGAGTATGGCGGAGATTATGCTCGCCTTCACCATCAATTCGGCTGTCGGACCGATTCCGATGATCTTAGGTGGATTTTTAACCGATAAAGGCTGGGCCAAATGGTCGATAGCCGTGGGTGGCTTATTGTTTGGCCTAGGATTTTTCCTATCAGGTTTTGTCAGCAGTCCGGCGATGCTTTATCTGACGTATGGCGTGATCGGCGGAGTGGGTCAAGGGTTAGCCTATTCTGGTTGTCTGAGTAACACGATTCGTCTGTTCCCGGACAAACGCGGTCTGGCTTCTGGGATTATTACAGCCGGCATGGGTGGAGCGGCGATTGTCGCGGCGCCTATCGTCAACTTGCTGATTGAAGCGCAGGATGCTTTACATGCTTTCCGGATGCTAGGCATTGCTTATATGGTGATTGTGGCGGTGGCGAGTATTTTTATCAAATCAGCGCCAGCGAACTATCAGCCAGAGGGATGGACACCACCAACTTCTGCTGCAGGTGGGCCTGCGGTTAATAAAAATTGGGTCAAAATGTTACAAACACCTCAATTTTACGTAATCTTCTTTATGTTATTTACCGGTGCTTTCTCAGGCTTAATGATTGCTTCGAATGCTTCAGTTATCGGACAAGAAATGTTCGGTATATCAGCGGCAACAGCGGCCTTTTATGTGAGTCTGTACTCACTAAGTAACTGTATGGGTCGTGTCATCTGGGGCACTATTTCTGATAAAATTGGTCGGAACAATGCCTTGACGATTATTTTTGGCGTAATTATTGTGGCCTTCCTATTACTCGTAACCTTATCTTCACAAATTGGGTTCGCGCTAGGAATTATTATTCTTGGCCTTTGTTTCGGTGGCGTGATGGGCGTTTTCCCACCCATCGTTATGGAAAATTACGGACCAAGAAATCAAGGTGTCAACTACGGAATTATCTTCTGTGGTTACTCAGCCGCAGCCTTTGTTGGCCCGCGTGTGGCAGTCAGCATGGCGACATCAAATGCTGGTGACTTTACCAATGCCTTCTATGTGGCGATCGGTATCGCAGTTGTAGGCTTAATTCTAAACTTTGTCTATGTACAATTGAAGAAACAAGCCGCAGCACGCGTTTTAGCAAAATAAACAAATCAATTGGATGACTGATCTAATAAGTCATCTGAAAATAATTCAAAATTAGTTTTTTAATAGTAGGAAATATCTTTCAGATGAGCGCAACTTGACTCATTTGAAAGATATTTTTCTTTTCCTTCGCCAAAACCACTAGAGCCTTCGTGAGTGTGCTATCATAGAGAAGGCTATGAATTGGAGGGAATAGATTATGAGTATCCAACACAATCCACAACCGATTGAACAAGAAACAAATCAAGGAATTAACCAATCAATCAACCAATCAATAATTAATCAGCTGACGCAGCAATTACGGACAACTTTTATTAGTGAATATGCGTATAAGACTGACTGTTTTTTGACTTTCGATGGGACACGTGCCTATCATTTTCGGCTGGACCTTTCTGACTATTATGGACGAGCTGAAAAAGAAATGTCTAAAGCGACGTTAACGAAAGTAACTGGCTTTTTAAACAGCGTCATTGATGTTATTTTTGCTGAAGCTTCGCAGGTGGTCTTTTTTGAATATGTCTACTAGCCGAAGCGCTTGAATCAATTTATTCATAGCAAGCAAGTACTCAGTGATCAGTACGGGTATTGCGCTGGTGATCAGGAAGAAACGTTGTTGCGGACGATGCGCTATTCGCTGAAGCATCCGAGTCAGCTGTACAAAATAGTTAAGGCGCTCGTTCATCAAGATTTTCCTGGACTAGATGCAACGGCTGCGAGAATGAGTAATCATCTGGTGCTGATGAATCCCGAAAAAGAGCTGCTGATTCATATTTATGATGACCGTGGCTGTGATATTTTTTGTCGAAATGAGTCGGATTATAAAGCCCTAATGGCGTTATGTAAAGAGCAGATTGATTACTATACTCAGATGATGGAAAAACATAAGTATCAGGTGATTGATTCACCCTATGGTTTGAGATTTAAACGATAGTTGATTGAAGTAGTGTGAAGATGAAGAATAAGTAGTAAGTATAAATGTAAGTGGAAAAGGAAGAAGGCAGAAATAAAATGAGAAATATTAAATTAACGATTGAATATGATGGCAAGCGCTACTTGGGTTGGCAACGTCTGGGGGATTCAGATAAAACGATTCAAGGGAAAATTGAAGGGGTCATTACTAAAATGACTGGCGAAGAAATTGAAATTGTTGGTTCAGGCAGAACAGATGCTGGCACCCATGCTAGAGGACAAGTTGCTAATTTTAAAACGACAACCGAGATGACGCGCGAAGAAATGCAGGTCTTTTTCAATCGCTATTTGCCGAATGATATTGTGATTACAGCAGTTGCTGAGGAGCCTGAACGATTCCACGCCCGCTACAATGCCAAAGGGAAACAGTATAGCTATTATGTCTGGAATCATGCAGTGCCATCTGCCTTGAATCGGAATTTTAGCTTTCATGTGCCGCAAAAATTGGACATTGAAAAAATGAATCAAGCTTGTGAAAAATTAATCGGTACGCATGATTTTGCTGGCTTTTCAGCGTTGAAAAAAACCAAGAAATCAACGACTCGAACAATTCAAAACCTGACGATTGAAGAAGAAGGCAACTTGCTTCATTTTACCTTTGAAGGCAATGGCTTTTTACACAAAATGGTTCGTATCTTGACGGGGACATTGATCGAGATTGGTTTAGGTAAATTAGAAGTTTCAGTGATTGATGAAGTATTCGAAACAAAAATCAGACAAGAAGCCGGCGAAACCGTACCAGCTCATGCGCTATTCTTGGATAGAGTCGATTATTAAGTAGAGCGTTGAAGGAGGATGATTCTTGATGAGTGGAGTATTAGCAGTGGGCGACATGCATCTGAAACAGACCGTGATTTTACCTTTAGTGGATCAGGCATTGCAAACGGTCGAGGTTGATACGATTGTCCTAATGGGGGATTACCTCGACGAATGGAATCAAAATGTCAATGTCGATAGATATGAGGATGAGATGAGCTATCTGGTACAATGGGTCAAGAAAAAACGCGAATCAATGACCGTAATTTGTTTATTAGGCAATCACGATCTTCCTTACCTTACCCAAAATTATCGCTATTACAGTGCCCCATTACTTGAGATTCAACGCGCAATGACGGGTTATCTTGAAGCGCTTGAACCACGATTGTATTTTCAAGCTGGTGAGTGGCTATTTACGCATGCCGGGGCAGTTGGTCAGGGGGAATTACCCTTTGCGATCTTTGATGATTTACAGTTTGGGACAGCAGAGACCAAAAAATTACTGTTTGAACTGGAAGATACCATTGATACAGCCCGTGGTGGCGATGCGGAATATGGCTCAATTGTTTGGGCGGACTACCATTATAGTTTGTTGACGCAGGCCAATCCTAATTATCCGAAACAAATTGTCGGACATTCGCCAGTCTCGAATATTGATGAATGGATGGATCTGATCGACGTCGATACTTTTAGTCTGACTAGAGACGGCCAACCGATTGGCGATGGTTCTTTGTTATTCATTGACGGGGATACCCGCCAAGTTATTCCGACAAGCTATCAAGAGGACATCTTAAGTCATGAGTTCTGAAAGCTTCTAGGAAGTAGAGAAAGCGACATTTAATGAGGGATGAATTTGCTGATAGAAACGGCAAAAAATAAAGTAAGTACAAACGGACAACGAGAGAAAGCATTCATTCTCGGTTGTCCGTTTTTTTTGTTTAATCAAGTATAAACAGCTGAAAACATATCGCGCGTAATGAGTAGTATCTAAAAGATGTAGGAAATAATGGTGAAAAATTCCGATTGACATCGGTTTCAGATGATGATAGTATTTTAAGTAAGGTTTGATGTTATTACTTCGGGTAAGCATGACGAGCCTCTAACAGTTGAAGAGTGGATGTTATCGCAAAGATGTGAGCAGGACCTATTTACGTAGCACAGAGATGTCGTGCTGGTAAGTGGGCTTTTTTATTGCAATGATTAGTTAGCGGGGATAATTATGATCATAAAACGAGTGCTAAATAATAATACAGTAATCTCCTGCAACAGCAAGGGATTAGACGTTTTATTAATGGGTAAAGGAATTGCTTTTGGTAAAAAAAAGGGTGACCAAGTGTCGATTGAAGAGGTTGAAAAAACATTTATTCTACGCGACAAAGCCACTCAAAACAAGTTTACGGAGTTGATGATTGCGGTCCCGATGGAACAAATTCTAGTGGCCGAAAAAATTATTAACTTTGGTAAAATTAAACTGGGTAAGAACTTAAATGAAATTATTTATGTGAATTTAACAGATCATATTCATTCAACGATTGAGCGTTATGCAGAAGGAATTATTTTGAAAAATCCTTTGAGATGGGATATCGCTAGATTTTATCCAGATGAGTACGTGATTGGTGAGAAAGCGATTGAAATTATTCGAAATGAGTTACACGTCAGTTTGGAAATTGATGAAGCAGCCTTCATTGCTACCCATTTTGTAAATGCGGAAATGTCGCAAGGCGATGGTTTGGCCTATGGGATTGCTGAAATTACTAAACAAGTGGAACAGATTGTCAAAGAGTTCTATCGAACGGAATTTGATGAAAGCTCATTAGACTATTATCGTTTCATTACCCATGTAAAGTTCTTCGCGCAACGGTTACTATTAGGCGATCACTACGAGGATACAGATGCCGAGTTACTAGAGATGATGAAGAAAAAATATCAAAAAGAGTATGAATGTGCATTGAAGATTAAAGAGTTTGTCAAGGTGCAACATGAGTACGAGTTAAGCTGCACGGAGATTCTATACTTGACTGTGCATATTAGAAGAATAACAAAGAATTTATAATAGGATGTTATCCAAACGGAGCATGACCTAAGACACAGCTGAGCAATCAAGCTGGTTTTAGGTTATTTTTTTTAGGAGGAGAAAAGATGAATTATTCAGAATCAGTCAAAGAAATATTGCAAGAAGTGGGCACAAAAGACAATGTTCAGTCAGTTACCCATTGTATGACACGTTTACGGTTTGTTTTAAAGAATGAAAAATTAGTTGATGACGCAAAAGTCAAAAAAATTCCAGGTGTCATGGGTGTTATGAAAAAAGGTGGCCAATATCAGGTCATCATGGGAAATGATGTTGCTAATTATTACAAAGCATTGACCAAGTTAGGGAATTTCAGCAGTGATGCCTCTGTTGGAGAAAAAGAAAAGAAAAATCTATTTGACGCCTTTGTCGATGTTATTTCTGGTTGTATGTCACCGTTAATTCCGGCCCTTATTGGTGGTGGGATGATCAAAGTTATCTTGATTTTATTGCCATTATTAGGTTGGCTCAATGAATCAGCGCAAAGTTACCAAATATTGGCATTTTTCGGCGATGCGCCATTTTATTTCATGCCGGTGATGTTGGCTTATACAGCGGCTCAAAAATTTGGTGTGACACCGATGCTGGCTGTGACAATCGGTGGAATTATGCTACATCCTAACTTTACGGCAATGGTGGATGCGGGAGATCCAGTCAGTATTTTTGGCTTACCAATCACTCTAGCGACTTATAGTTCATCAGTTATTCCGATTCTATTAATGGTTTGGTTGATGAAATATATTGAAGGTGCCTTTGATAAAGTTATTCCGACTGTTTTGAAGAGCTTCTTAAAACCGTTACTAGTAATTTTGATTTCTGGGATTTTAGCTTTAGTTGTTGTAGGACCTTTAGGAACCTACGCTGGACAGTTGTTATCAACAATCATTTTATGGATTCAAGGAAAAGCTGGCTTCTTAGCATTAGGAATTATGGGTGCTTTAATGCCATTAATCGTTATGACAGGGATGCATTGGGCGTTTGCACCAATCTTCTTGATTGCTTCTGTTCAAAATCCAGATGTGCTAATTTTACCAGCGATGTTAGCTGCTAACATCGCGCAAGGAGCAGCTTGTCTAGCTGTATCACTGAAAGCAAAAGATAAAAACTTAAAAACTGTATCTCTAGCAGCCGGGATTTCGGCACTCTTAGCGGGTGTTACGGAGCCAGCATTGTACGGTGTGACGTTAAAATATAAAAAGCCACTTTATGCAGCGATGATTGCTGGTGGAATTTGTGGAGTTTACATGGGCTTCACTGGACTTGAGTCTTATGCATTCGCTGTACCTTCACTTGTATCGTTACCACAGTTTATTGGTGGTGAAGGAAATGGTAACATCATCAATGCCGTTATCGTAGCGATTGCTTCAATTATTATTACCTTCGTGCTAACACTTGTTTTTGGGATTGATGAAGAACCAGATGCAACAGAGAGAGTGAGTGTTCCTGATTCTATCGAGAGTGGCAGTCATGATCCAAAAAGAGTTTTTGCACCTGTAAAAGGGCAAGTGATTCCTTTAGAAGAAGTCAATGATTCAGCTTTCTCTGCAAAAATGATGGGTGAGGGAATCGCTATTCTTCCTGAAGATAATCAAATAGTAGCGCCTTTCAGCGGCACCGTAGCAGCTATTTTTCCAACGAAACATGCGATTGGTTTAGTCAGCGATTCAGGTATCGAATTATTAATTCATGTCGGCATTGATACGGTTGAGTTAGATGGAAAATACTTTGAAAGTTTTGTTGAAGCAGGCGACCGTGTTGAAAAAGGACAGCTTTTATTAACGGCTGACTTTGCGAAAATTAAAGCAGCGGGCTACGATATTATTACACCGATTGTTGTGACTAATTCGAAGGATTATATTGAAGTTGTTGCAAAAGAAGAGATGAAAAATACGACTGAAAATGAACCGATTATCTATGCGGTTTAATTAAGGAGAAATGAAGATGACTAAATTTCCAGAAAACTTCCTGTGGGGTGGCGCAATCGCTGCGAACCAAGCAGAAGGAGCTTATAATGAGGATGGCAAAGGACTAAGTGTTGAAGATGTCGCACCAAAAGGCTGGAAGGGCCGTCCAACAAGTGAACCAACACCGGATAATCTTAAGTTAGTAGGGATTGATTTTTATCACCGCTACAAAGAAGATATCAAACTGTTTGCAGAAATGGGCTTCAAAGTATTTAGACTTTCAATCGCTTGGTCGAGAATTTTTCCAATGGGCGATGAAACGGAACCGAATGAAGCAGGATTAGCCTTTTATGATAAAGTCTTTGATGAATGTGCTAAATATGGCATTGAACCTTTAGTTACTTTATCACATTACGAAACGCCCTTACATTTATCTAAAACCTATGATGGCTGGCGTAGTCGCGAATTGATTGGCTTCTTTGAACACTATGCGAAGACGGTCTTTACGCGATACAAAGATAAGGTAAAATACTGGTTGACATTTAATGAAATCAATTCAATTACCCATGCGCCTTTCTTGAGTGGCGGGATTTATACACCACTTGAAGAATTGAGTAAACAGGATATCTACCAAGCAATTCATCATGAATTAGTAGCTAGTGCCAAAGCGGTTAAGGCTTGTCATGAGATCAGTCCAAACGCACAAATCGGCTGTATGGTTTTAGGAATGCCGGTCTATCCGCTGACTCCAGCGCCTAAAGATGTCCTTAAATCTTTGGAAACAGAGCGAGAAAATTATTACTTCTCGGACATTCAGGTTCGTGGTTATTATCCAAGCTATACGCGTCGTTTCTTCGAAGAGCAAAACATTCAGTTAGAAATCACTGAAGATGATCTGTCTTCATTAAAAGAAACTGTTGATTTCATTTCGTTTAGTTACTACATGTCAACCTGTGAATCAACAGATCCAAATCAGGAAACAGGCGAAGGAAATATTCTAGGTGGCGTGCCTAATCCTTATTTAGAAGCGAGTGAATGGGGCTGGCAGATTGATCCAGAAGGCTTACGTTACTATTTAAATAATCTCTATGACCGTTACCAAAAGCCATTATTTATCGTAGAAAATGGCTTGGGCGCAGTCGATGAAGTCGTCGAATTAGAAGATGGATCAAAAACCGTTTATGATGATTATCGGATTCAATACATGAATGATCACCTTGTACAAGTCAGTGAAGCAATCAAAGATGGCGTTGAAATCATGGGGTATACCTCATGGGGCTGTATCGATTTAGTCAGCTTCACAACAGCAGAATTGAAAAAACGCTATGGCTTAATCTATGTTGACCGTCAAGAAGATGGCAGTGGTACCTTGAATCGTTATAAGAAGAAGAGCTTCTACTGGTACAAAGAAGTGATTGAATCAAATGGCAAATCTTTAGAAGAATAAAGCTAACTGATAGCAAGAATAAGTTAGGCAACAAAGATAAATAAGTAAAATGGACAACGAGAGAAATTACTCATTCTCAGGTTGTCCGTTTTTGCGTTAGTCAAATAAATTATTCAGTGTCACAAGTGTAATCTGCATTTCATCAGCTAGCTCTTGAACCGTGACAGTCGGCTCTTGTTTCATGAAGAAGAAATAGCTGGCTTGATAGTTAGGAAAGAGTCGGGATTTTTCAGTTAATTTTGAGAATTCTTCTTTGGCATTGAAGTCGTTACGCCACTTACATTCACCCAAAATAATTTTATGATCGAACTCATCACTGACCACAACATCAACATCGGTTGGTAATCTTGAGGCAGAATCGGTGCCCCACCAAGTTCCAAATGTCGTTGGGAACAAATCGAGTTTATCGTCTAAAGCTTGAAGATTTAGGTAATCAAGACAGATTTCTTCGAAAACAGGTTTCCCTATAAATGTCGACATGTTTTCTTTAGATAAGATTTTCTTTTCAGCCAAGCGGCTACCCAATCCTCTTTCAATCATATTTCGATTGAAGAAAACAAAACGGTACCAAAAACGCAGTAAATTATCTTTCATTTGATATTTGCCTTTTTTTGATTTTTCAAGATTTTCACCGAAAGGTACAAGCTTTTCGATGAAATCCATGCCGATTAAAGTATTGAGATATCTGGGCAAGCTTGTAGCTGGAATTCCGGTTTTTTGACTGATTTGAGCACTGGTTTCATTGCCAGTCGCGATGGCTTGCAGAATAGAGTTATAGTTTGCTGGTTCACGTAATTCTTCATTAATTAGAATGGCTGGTTCTGCATAGAGCGTGCCATCTAGTTCAAAAAAGAGTCGTTGAATATTACTTTCAAAACTATCTTCAGGGCGGATTAGATTAAGATAAAATGGAATCCCACCCAAGGTTGCATAATAGCTAATTTTATCGACATTTGAGATATTTCCAAGTAGCTCACCGGTTGTTTTATAATCAAAAGGTCGTAATTTCATCGTTGCTGAGCGCCTTCCATAGAGCGGGGCGTTGTAGCCAATCACGTTTTTCTCTACAAAACTAATGTAACTACTGCAGAGAATCAGAAATATATTTGACTGTTTAAATTGGTGATCAATGGTATGTTGCAGCATGGAACCGAGACTCTTATTGGATTCAGCCGCATAAGAGTATTCATCGATAATCAAAATGATTTTTTCTGTCATCTGTGTTGATTGCTCATAAATAAAAGATAAGGCATGATCCCATCTAGAAAAAGCTGGCGTCGAATCAGGTAAACCAAAGTAACGATAGATGACAGATGAAAAATCATCGAGGTTGGTTTTATCATTTGCTTGTTGAGCTAAATAATAAATGACTTTTTTACCTTTAACAAACTCATCAAGTAAGGCTGTTTTACCTACGCGTCGTCTACCATATAAAGTGAGAAATTCAAATTGCGTACTCTTTTCAAGTTCATTTAATTTTTGTAGTTCATTCTTTCGACCGACAAACATAAGCTAGCCTCCTTGTATATTTGTATACAAAAATTATAACACGAAAAGATTATGAACGTAAACATTATGTTTGTGTTCATAATCTTTTTGGGTTGATTGTTTAGCTTCTCTTTGTTCTAATCTCTCACCTAGTCCACACTAATATCAATCACGCGGCTAGTGATATCTTGATAAAATTCTTGTTCGTGGGAGACGATGATGACGGTGCCGGCGAAGCTGGCTAGGCTTTGTTGCAGGCTGACTTTTGTTTCTTGATCGATATGGTTAGTGGGCTCATCGAGAATTAGAAAGTTGCCTTTTTGCATGGTCATCTGACAGAGTTTGACTTTGGTTTGTTCGCCCCCACTGAGTGTCGAAAGCGGTTCTTGTGCTAGCTGGTTAGGTAAGCCGGCGCGTGACAGATGTTTACGTAATTCTTTGATAGTGGCTTTTGGATATAAGTCACTTAAATATTGTAGCGGTGTTTCAAATGGGTTATGCCAGACTAAATCTTGTGAGAAATAATTAATCTGAGTGTTTTCAGGGAAATGGAAATCTCCACCGAGTTTATTTATCTCGCCAATCAAGGTTTTTAAGAGCGTTGATTTTCCGATACCGTTGAAGCCGCGAATAGCCACTTTTTCTCCGTAACGAATCGTCAAATTAATCGGATCTAGGAGGGGCCGCTCGTAACCAATCTCCAATGCGGTTGTTTCTAAGGCTAAGGTAGTCACGATTGGCGCGTAAGGGAAATCAAAATTAGGTTTCGCGGTACTGCCTGGCGGTGTGAGTCGCTCGATTTTATCGAGTTGCTTTTGCCGACTTTTAGCCATGGTTGAACGTGAACCGGCTTTGTATTTACGAATATAACTTTCTGTTTTCTCAATCTGTTTTTGTTGGGCATGATATTGACGCAGATAGGATTCGCGATTTTGTTCTTTCTGTTTCAAGGCTTGTGTCAGATTTCCGGTATATTTGATGAGTCGACCAAATTCAATATCAGCAATATGTGTCGTGATTTGATTGAGGAAGGCGCGATCATGGGAGACTACTAGAAAGGCTCCAGGGAATTCTTGGAGGAATTGTGTCAGCCAGGTAATGTGCTCATCATCTAAGTGGTTGGTGGGTTCATCCAAGATTAAGACGTCTGGTTTTTCCAGTAATAGCTTGGCTAAAATGAGTTTCGAACGCTGTCCACCGCTGAGATTTTTGAGTTGGGTATCCATACCGAGAATATTGATACCGAGGCCAGTACTCATCTCATTGACTAGTGTATCAATCTGATAAAAATCGCCTTGGTCTAATTGAGTTTGCAGGCGTCCGGCTTTTTCTAGTAAACGATCGTCGAGGGTTTCGCCGTATTCAGTATACAATCGGCCAATCTCAGCTTCTTTTTCAAATTCCTCTTTAAAAGCAGAACGGAGAAATTCACGAATACTGAGGGATTCTTCGACTTCGACATATTGATCTAAGTAGCCGACGTGGGCATTTTTTTGCCAAACGATTCGACCGTCATCAGGTAGAATTTCACCGGTGATAATTTTGATAAGGGTACTTTTGCCGGCTCCGTTTTGACCGATTAGGCCCATGTGTTCACCAGAATTTAATTGTAAATCGAGGCCTTCGTAAAGAATTTTATCGCCGAATTGTTGCGTGATATTTGTGATTGTTAACATATCTGTTCCTTCTTTCTATACATAAAAATAGCAGATAAAGAGAGTCGCTCTTTTCTGCTGAAATGAAAAAAGCTACCAACAAAAGCGATTGTTGATAGCGTAATATACAAATACATTAATCGAAAAACGTCAATGACAAATAAGCCTGTCAAAAAGAGACGGTTTTTCGATGAAGAGTGGATGGGAATCCTATTGTATATGCTTCTAACAATGCTTCATCGTCCAATTGTTAAAAGCTACTTCTCTAATTAGAGGGAGATTATTATGACTGTTCATCGCAGAACACCTCTTCTTGTTTGTTGTAATAGACTGTATCATCAGAAATTTTCTCTGTCAAGCGATGGCGTCGAAATTATTCGGTGTGTTGAGAAATAATTTTATTTTTTTTTGCGTTTAGTCCAATTTGTCAGTAGGGCTATGAAAGACAGGTATAAAACTTCTTACAAATAAATGGAGATATAGACCAATTTTAATTTGAATAGAAAAATGGCTGAAAACCACTGGCGGCGCGCTTTTATCGGCAAAAAAAGAAGGGAATATGCTTGCGCAACCTAATAAACGGTGCTATAATTGGACTATACCAAAAAATACAGACGATAAAGGAGTCATCACCATGGAAATCATTCGTGTGAAAGATGCTGAAGAAGGCGGAAAAAAAGCATTTGAAATTATTCAATCAGGCATAAGCAACGGTGCAAAGGTTTTAGGCTTAGCGACAGGCAGCACACCGGAAACGTTATATAGAGAAATGAGAAATAGCGATTTGGATTTTAGCGAGATGGTTTCAATTAACCTTGATGAATATCTAGGTTTAGGTGGCGATGATGCGCAGAGCTATCGTCATTTCATGAATGTTCAACTATTCGATACCAAGCCATTCAAAGAAACATTCGTTCCTAACGGCAAAGCTGAGAATCCTGAGGCTGAATGTGCGCACTATGATGCGATTATTGATGAACATCCGATTGACATTCAAATTTTAGGAATCGGTACAAATGGCCATATCGGCTTTAATGAGCCTGGCGCACCGCTTGATGGCGGGACAGCTGTGGTTAACTTAACTGAGTCGACAATTGAATCGAATAAACGTTATTTTGATAAGGTTGAAGATGTACCAACGAAAGCTATCTCAATGGGCATTGGTTCTATTATGAAGGGTAAAAAAATGATTCTGATGGCCTATGGTGAAAACAAAGCTGACGCGATTAAAGCGATGGTTAATGGAGCAGTGACGACTCATGTGCCAGCTAGTGCTTTGCAAAATCATGCGGATGTTGTTGTTATTATTGACGAGGCAGCTGGTAGCAAATTAAAATAAGTAGTCAGTGAGTAGCCTGTCTATTTTAAAGAGAAATTCGGACATTGTGACGAGAAAATAAACGGATAAGTCCAATCATAAATAAGTGAAAAGTCTAAGAGTAGTCAGTGGCGAATAGCCAGACGAACTCTTGGACTTTTTATTTTCATCTTTGAGATAAGCTGTCCCAAAAAGAGCTTCAAAAAGAATCGAGACTCCTGTATCATTAAGGAAAGAAGTGACTTTCTTACTTAGGGAAGAAGCGAAAAGGGGCGTGAATTAATGAAGCAAACAATCGCAATATTTTCAGATATCCACGGCAATGTGACCGCGTTTGAAGCGGCAATTGCGGATGCGAGGGCAGCTTGGATCACTGACTGCTGGATTTTAGGCGATGTGGTTATGCAGGGTTGGGGTGCCGCAGAAATTTTTGCGTTAATTGACTCGTTACAGCCGTCTGTGTGGGTCAAGGGGAATTGGGATGACTTGTTTTTGATGGTCCATGATAAGTCTGAGCACATAGATCCAGAGGATGCATCGGATATTTACATAGCGAAATTAGGGTTGGATTTGTTGGAGCGATTGACGTCAGAAAATAGAATGTTGTTAGAAAGTCGGCCGCTGAATCAGCTGAAAACGGTCAACGGCATCACCTTTAGTATTAGTCATAATTTACCGACGACGAACAGTGGCCGAGCATTACTGCCGACAGCCAATCAAGAAAATTTTGATCAATTATTTCCTGATGAAACGCTTGATGTTGCGGTCTATGGGCATGTACATCATCAAATGATGCGTTATAGTCAGTCGGAGCAGCTGGTGATTAATCCCGGTGCGATTGGCTATCCATTTTGTGCCAGAGAGAATTTATGGAAAGCGGGTCGAGCACATTACGCGCTACTCACAGTTGATGAGGATGGTTCAGTGGCTGTTGATTTTCGGCAAATCGCTTATGATATTGATGAAGAATTAGCGCGAGCGAAAAAAGCCAAGCTTCCTTACCTTGAATTGTATGAAGAGACGCTGACGAAAGGCCTGAATCGGACCCACGATCGAGCATTTCTATCTGTCGTCAATAAAAAGTATGCCTATGATCAGGAAGTTCGAGCTTATTTGAATAGTTGATCTATGGTTGAATGTAGCTGTTGGTACCACTTGGTCTCAGGTGATAATTTGGCCTAAGAGTGGTATAGTTAAAGGAGTGAGGTGACCGAAAAAATGGGAAGTCCATTAACTATACCTGAAATTATTATCCGTCTCGTGTTAGCAATTTTAATAGGTGGCGTGGTTGGCTTTGAGCGGCAGTATAAGAGTCGACCGGCTGGTATGCGTACGCACATATTGGTGTGTCTGGGAGCAACAATTATTGCCTTGATTCAAGTCGAGATTGCTAGTAGCGCGATTCATGCAGCAATCGAAAATCCTAAGTTGGCCGGCGTGATTCGTTCAGATGAAGCACGGTTGATTGCGCAGGTCGTTAGCGGGGTTGGTTTTCTAGGCGCGGGGACGATTATTGTCACGAAGCGTTCCGTTACTGGATTGACGACGGCAGCCTCTCTTTGGGCGGTAGCTGGAGTCGGCATTGCGACAGGCATGGGCTTTTATGCAATTGCAATTTCTAGTTTTTTAGCTGTTTTCTTTGCTCTGACGTTGGTCAAACGAATTATTCACATTCCTGCGACCAAGAAGCTTGAGGTGCAGTATATCCATCGAGAAGAAACCAAAAGTTTTATTTCACAATATTTTGAGGATCGTAAAATTGAGATTGAGGATGTCAATTTTGATGTCAAATTTGTTGAGGATTATCGAATTTATACCAATATTTATACGATTGATTTACCTAGAGGCTTAACCTATGCGGAAGTCATCGAAGAGCTTTCGACATACAAAAATATTACCAAATTACGATTAGTGACCATTTAGTACCCATTTTTAGTACCCATTTGATAGGAGGAAATGTATGAATTTAGCAAACTTTAGAGAATTAGGTGGCTTGAAAAATAAAGAAGGGCGCCAGGTGAAACATAATCGTCTGCTGCGTTCTGGTGAAGTTTTTCAGATTAATGAAACGAGTCGCGACGTCTTGAAAAAACACGAATTAAATAAAATTATCGACTTGCGTGGGGAACACGAAATCTCTACGCGTCCGGATGATGAGTTGGATGCGGTGAGCTATCACTGGATTGATATCATGAAGGAAGTACATGATAACGGCAGTATGGAAGACTTGTTGGATATGAGTGATACTCAGCAGGTGAGCAATCATATGAAGAATTTGTATACGAATTTGATTGTCAATGAAGGTGCCCAACAAGGCTATCGCGAGTATTTCGAAGAGCTATTAAAAACAGAGTCTGGTAGTGTCTTGTTCCACTGTTTTGCCGGAAAAGACCGAACTGGTGTAGCGGCAGCACTGACTTTAGAATTTCTAGATGTGCCAAGAGAAACTATCTATGAAGATTACTTGAAAACCAATGTTCAGCGTCAAAAACCGAATGAAATCTTCTTAAAAGAAGCGGCTGAGCGCGGCATGACGGAAGGCCAATTGGCAGGAGTGAAGGTGGCGATGGAAGTCGAAAAAGCTTATCTTGACCATGCCTATCAGCTGATTGACGAAAACTTCGGTGACGTTAAATCCTACGGGAAAGAAATTTTGCGCTTGAGCTCGTCTGATTATCAGTTACTAAAACAAATGTATCTGGACTAAGCTGCGTGTCCTCTAGCAGGTCCTTTCTTAGGACTATACATACTGAATGGTCTGACAGTAAATTTAACAGACTTCTTAGATTAGTGAAAATTGTCGACAGATAAATAATAAAAAGCAAGAGAATGAGGGAGTTTACACTCCATTCTCTTGCTTTTTTGTGTTGGATTCGATTCGCATCAGTGAATAAAAGTTATCCATAAAAGCCAGCCAATTAGGATCGTTAAGCAGCCACTAATCAAGTTGACTTTATCGTTATTGAGCCAGGAAAAGCCTTTTATGAGTTGTGTTTTTTGTCCGTGATGAACGAGACTTTCCGTCCACTGATGGCAGACTGAACATTGGTAGCGCGCTTGAAAACTGGCACCTAAGAGACTGTCAATAAACGAGGCGAGCATGCCACAGAGCGAAGGGACAACAAAATAGCTGGCAGAAGTTGGCTGCATTTGTTGAGATAAACTGGCTAACAGCCAAAAGCTACTGGAAATTAGAAGAGCACCACCAATTGAAGCAAGTGTTCCTAGAAAAGTTACGCCGCCGGAAGTACCAGTGGGCAGTTTTTTTAGTGTGAGTACAGAGCGCGGCGCAGTTGTGCTGAGCTGACCAATCTCAGAAGCCCAAGTGTCAGCGGTCGCGCCGGCAATTCCTGCGACATAGCCAATCAAAAATAATTCATTTGAGGTAATAGCGTAGAGGAGCAAGCTGATGATTGCCGGCAGACTATTGGCAAAAACCTGCGCTGCATCTCTTGTTGCCCCTTTATCAGCAATAGAATCTTCTGTGTGGGCAAAAAAGAATTTCTTGAATAAATGGATCGCACCAGAACTACAGAAAAAGAGGCAAATCAAGATCCAAGTGAACCAAGAACCGAATGTCGTTAGCAGCGTTCCAATTAGACAGAGTGCAGCTGCACCAGATGCAGTCAGCTGTTTCGTCAAGTAAGCAAAAAAGCCCAAGACTAGGCATATGAGTAGACCAAAAATTGCTCGATAAAATAGAATTAACACTGCCTGCACTCCTTCGCGTACTAAATTTATTGCGGTCGATTCATTTGTGGCTAAGACTTTCTGTGAACACCTGACTGCGTGTTTGCGAGCCGAGTGACACGTCGATTAATCTTCGATATCGTCATGCACCGTTTCATGTAGTTGAAAGGCTCGATTATAAAAGGTTAAACCAGTGACCATAATCCACGCTGAGAGGACGCCTAATAAACTACCCAAAACGATTCCTAAAAAACGATATTGGATAAGTGTGAAAATATATTGCTGGCGCGCTAATGTTGAAAGCATCAACGTCATAGGTGTTGTGAAAAAGTTTGCGACTGCATAGTTTCGTCGAACGAAAACTTCGACAGTTAAGTACAGCAAGGTAATGATAATGATGGATTGGAGCGTGGTTAAAGGTAAATTTAATAGAAAAGCGGCAATCAGAATGCCAATCGATGTCCCAAAAATTCGTTGGATATTGCGATGCATCATAGCCCGCAGATTATCTCCTTGTAAGATGGCCGCACAAGAAATGACTAACCAATAAGGATTGACCAGCTGTAAGGCTTGGCTGAGATAGACGGCAAAAAATAAAATTCCGCCATAAAATAGGGCATCGACAATCGCCGCTGGATCCGTATAAAGACGTTCTTGAAGAGAAATTTTTGGAACGGGTACAGGTGCTGTTTTTTCAGTTAATTGGACTAAACAAGCAGCAATAATTGAAATGGCCAGACCTATTAAGAAATAAAGGCTCATCTTAGGGATATTTTCTAAGGGAATCTTCGTGCTAGTCCCCATCCCAGTGACCATAACGATGAAGAACACGCCGGGCTTAGCAATTTTGAATAAACGGAAGAGTAATCTGCCAAAAAAGGCAACGAGGCCGACTAAAATCGGAGCAGTCCAATCAAGATGCGTTGAAAGCATGCCTAAAAAGTTACCGATTAAAAGACAACTACCGACTAAACTTAAGCGAGTTGCAAGTTGTTTGATTGGGATATTTTGATAATATAGGAAGGTAAAAATACCTAGTGAGCCAAAACTGCCGATGGATAAATCGTTTAAGGCATAGCCTAGCAGTAAAATGGTGAGCATACAGATGCCAGCACCTAAGAGACGAAACGGATTGTCCTTTGTTTCGTGGAAGGTGGTTAATTCTTTCATTAATGGTTTCATTTAAACACTCCTTCTTCACTAATAACCTTAGCACAAATTGAATTGGAAAAACAAACTTTTTACAATTATAGAGAATACAACTAGTGCGAAAGCTAAACAGCTTTATGATAAATTTTTAGTACAGTGAATCTGCCGAAAACAATGTGTCGCATCCGGTATCCCTTCCATCGAAAAAAGTTTGCAGTCTGGTCGCAAGCAGCTCAACAAAGTGCGTTGATCTCATTGCTAAATCAGTTCAAACTATCTTCGAATAAGGCTGGCTACTGACAGCTAGGGCCAGGTAAGGAATGAAAATGTACCATTTTCATTATTGGCCTACGCATACCATTCCACTACTCTGAAACTTGGCAAGTGGAACTGGCAAATTCATGATTTCCCTTTAGGGACTGCAGAACTTTTTTGATTCCAGGAATCCCTACTGCTAGATTTACTAGCTATTATCTTGATTAGACGAATCAATAAGATAATGCTTGAAGGAGTATATTCAAAAGTAATTATCAATAGGCAATCTTCATGTAATGTGATGTATAGATTAAACAGCATTTATCGATAGTATTTTTGTTCATTCATAGATGCTAGTCGTTTTTACCGAAGATAAAAAGGTGTAGGGAATTACTCGCATAGTTGAAATCTTAGCAAATATGAGAGCAAATATGACAGTGAATATAGCGGGATACATAACATGTATGAAGGTGGATTTGACTTTAGAAATCTGGAATATCGATTAAAAAAATCGTCTCAAAATTTTTTTTTATTATTTTTAAGGAAAACCTGCTTTTTGTGTTTTTTGAGCAATAATAAATTTAAAGTCCGAAATTAACCCTTAAAAAATTAAGTATACTTAATATTTGAGGGTATTCCGTTTATTCAGCGTTAAATGAATGTCAAAATTCTTCAAAAGGTAAATGGGCAAAAAAGTAAGTATACTTAATATTTCTCGTTTTATAGATTTAAGAATTAGTTGCTGCCGGAGTTAAGAAATATTTGGTAAAGTAAGACAATGGAAAGTTAAAATAACACTGACTGAATATATTTAACGTTTTGTACAAGAATGTGCTGACTTTAAGTCTTGCAAAAACTAGAGTTAGTGACTATAAGTTCTGCATAGTGACTTTAAGTCTGGCACAATGAATTTTCGGAGGGCTTGATTTTACGTAGTTCATTTGATTCTGTAATTGATTCGTTCTGACACACTTTCAGAAAACATCTTTTTTTGCAGAAAATGACTTGACTTGATTGGCAAATGACGGTATACTGATAAAGTTGAGAAATAAAAGTAGGAGCCGCCGCTTCTCGCCTTAGCTGATTTTGTCACTGGGCTAGATAGTTTCACTTATCATTATGGCTAACATAAGGTGAGTTGAATATTGCGCGGGTTCGAACGATGAACTCGTTTTTTTATTGCCTAAAAGGCAGACTTTACTTTCTCGCAATAAACCTGGAGGTGAATGACCATAGCAAAGGATATGATGGTTAACGACGGCATACGTGCACGCGAATTACGATTAATCGGTTCAGACGGCGAGCAATTAGGTGTGAAAACAAAAGTAGAGGCTTTACAGATTGCAGAACAATCTAATTTAGACTTAGTTTTAGTAGCACCAGGAGCAAAACCGCCCGTTGCGCGAATCATGGATCACGGAAAATTCCGTTTTGAGCAACAGAAAAAAGAACGTGAAGCGCGTAAAAAGCAAAAAGTGATCAATGTTAAAGAAGTTCGTTTGAGTCCAACAATTGATATCAATGACTTTAACACCAAACTTCGTAATGCCCGCAAGTTCTTAGAAAAGGGAGACAAAGTGAAAGCTTCTATCCGTTTCAAAGGCCGTGCCATTACCCATAAAGAGATTGGTCAGAAAGTTCTTGATCGCTTAGCTGAAGAAACAGCTGACATTTCAACTGTCGAACAAAAAGCGAAAATGGATGGACGCAGCATGTTCTTAACGCTGGCACCGAAAACTGAAAAGTAAGTTTTTATTGACTCACTGATTGTTACGCAGTCATAGTCGCATAATGAAAGATTTTGAGGAGGAAATTAGTCATGCCAAAACAAAAAACACACCGCGGATCAGCAAAACGTTTCAAACGTACTGGTAACGGCGGATTGAAAAGATTCCGTGCGTTTACAAGTCACCGTTTCCACGGTAAAACTAAGAAACAACGCCGTCAATTGCGTAAAGCAAGTATGGTATCATCTGGCGATTACAAACGTATCCGTCAACAATTAGCAGGGATGAAATAAGCCATACTAAGAAGGCTTTACAAAATTTAAAATTCAGAGAAGATTTATTAGGAGGAATTAAACATGGCACGTGTTAAAGGTGGAACAGTAACTCGTAAGCGTCGTAAAAGAGTGCTTAAACTAGCAAAAGGTTACTACGGATCAAAACATACCCTATTTAAAACAGCAAAAGAACAAGTAATGAATTCATATAACTATGCATACCGCGATCGTCGTCAAAAGAAACGCGATTTCCGTAAATTATGGATTGCTCGTATTAACGCAGCAGCTCGTATGAATGGTTTAAGCTACTCAAAATTAATGCACGGTTTGAAATTGGCAGAGATTGATATCAACCGCAAAATGTTAGCTGACTTAGCTGTAAACGATGCATCAGCATTCACAGCGTTAGCTGACCAAGCTAAAACAGCTTTAGCTAAATAAGCTTTTAAACATTGATAATACAACGTTTATCCCTACTCGATTGAGTGGGGATTTTTTTGTATTTTCGTCAAATAGTGTTGGTGAGGGTCAAATTTAATAGAATACAGTGTCTCCAGTTAAGCAGCTTTGCTTAGCTAGAGGCTTTTTTTGTTTTTTTAATTATAAAATTGTTATTTTTATTATCCCACAAAATGAAAAAGATATTGGTCGTCTCTTCTTCGATTTGCTTGGTGATACGGGTGTACTTTGTATCACTATCAGTGGATAAAAAGATAAGCGATAAATTAAACTCCCCACTCTAGCAAGAATAGTGGGGAGTTTTACTGTCTATGGATTTTTGATGAATAGTTACTATCATTAGACATATAGGCTTATAGGTTATCGCTTAATTAATAAAGGGTTGTAGCCTATTTTATTTGCAGCAGAATTGATCAGATTGTTATTTATCGCATTAATAATCTCCTAGTATTTATCGGATGACATTAAAAATCGATTATCGATATTTGTTGAGATTACAGGAATGACGAGTCATAACTACGAGTCTTTTTGGGAGTGCAGGAGTATCTTTCTTTATACTTTTTATAGAAATAAGTCATATTTTTAAATCCACTATTCATTGCGATAGTATTTATGGAATCATTTGTGTTTTCTAAAAGAAACTTTGCATGATTTAATTTAAGCTCTAGTAGAAGATTAGAGTAGGTATTCCCTGTATTCTTTTTAATTAATGCGCTTAAATAGTTCGTAGAATAATTGAAATTTTTGGCCATTTCTGGAAGCGAGCAGTTCAAGAAATTTTCTTCCATGTACGTAACAATTTTAGAAAATTCGATTTGACCTGAGAAATTATTCGATTTTTGATTCGTTTCATATTGGAAAATTCTTACTAGTTCAATAAATAAAATAATCAAATAGTTATCAATTAGAGAGGATGAACCTAGAGCTGGAAAGAACCATTCCCATAAAAGCATAGACATAATTATTTCAATATGTGTATTCTCGTTTGAATGGAAAATGATATATTGATCATGTTCTTGAGTGTAGGATATGGAGCGTAAAAGAAAATCAGAAATAATTCCATTATCCTGTATTTTAGTAAAGAATGCGTTTGTAAAGTAGTCTTTCCTTAAAAGTATATTAATGATGATATCGTCTTTATCCGCATAT
The DNA here is from genome assembly GCF_009933175.1 of Candidatus Enterococcus huntleyi. Lineage (GTDB taxonomy): Bacteria > Bacillota > Bacilli > Lactobacillales > Enterococcaceae > Enterococcus_K > Enterococcus_K huntleyi. The sequence continues at coordinate 169,682 of NZ_MAEJ01000001.1, forward strand.
AGGACTGAATGGGGTGTTTTTGTATCAATAATAATAATTTCACCAGTCCTAAGTACTATTTTTTCTCCATCAATAATTTGAGTACATGTTCCTGAATAGACATAGTTTATTTCTATAAACGTATGTATATGTGTAGGGACTTCAGCAAAACGCGCATGCTTGGTTATGTGTATTTTTTTTTGCGGTGGAATCAGTTGATCAAAAATATAGACTAGCTCTCCATTAATTCTTCTTTTTTTTAAACTTTTATAGTGAGCGTCGTTGTCAACCACTGCCTCAGCAGCAGAAATTTCAAATAAGTAATCGTCAAGTTTACGTTTTTCCATTTTGATTCTCCTTTTTAAAATCGTACAATATGATACTTTTATCAAGAGATTTGTCATTGTAACAGATCGATGAAAGCGATATATTTGTTTTGTAAACAAGTAGTAACGGCGTTCTAATTCACGTGGTATTTTATGGTAATTATACTATATCATCGTGTCATAGGATATAAAATATTATAGTTTTAAAAATTTGGAGTGATGATGTTGCTGGCAATACAGAATTTATTATGTGATTACAGAAATAATCCAATCGGTATAGATACTAAAAAACCGACGTTTAGTTGGGAAATTATTTCAGATAAAGTAAATGTTTATCAAGAGCAATTTAATATTCAAGTCTCTTTGACCCAAACATTTAATCAGATTATTTGGAATAAAAAAACTTTCTCGGATAATTCTATCAATGTTACCTATGAAGGTCCTTCTCTTGAATCGTTCAAAAAGTATTACTACCGAGTGAAGATATGGACCAACTTAGAAGAAGCGTCTGAATGGAGTGATACTGGCTCTTTTGAAATGGGTATCTTAGATACAAATTTATGGATGGCAGATTGGATTACACCTGAGAGGAGGGATATAGAACTAGATTTTGGAACTAGACAGCCATTCAGTTGTTATAAAGATTTTATTTTAAATACGAAGATAAAAAAAGCAATTGTCTACGTTTCAAGTTTAGGATTGTATGAGTTAGCTTTGAATGGGAAAAAGGTAGGTGATGATTATTTAACGCCAGGATGGACTGATTATAATAACTGCATTCAATACCAAACGTATGATGTTACTGATTATATATCAGAACAAAATAGGATTGAGGCAGTTATCAGCGAAGGTTGGTATAGTGGCTATCTTGGTTGGCAAAAAGGAAAAGATAGTTATGGGAACACAAATGCACTAATTGCACAGTTGCACCTTTATTATATTGATGGAACAAGTGAAATAATTGGAACTGATAATAAATGGATGGAACAAACAACTACAATAAAGATGGCTGATATATACAACGGATCGATTTGTGATTTCCAAACAAAAATACAAGATAAAAAGAATATGGTATCCTATGCTTTTCCAAAAGATGGACTTACTGCTCAACAAAATGAACCAGTAAAAAAAATTGAGGAAATTAGGCCAAAGAAACTCTTCAAAACGCCGAATGGTGAAGTTGTTTTGGATATGGGACAAAATATGGTTGGTTGGGTAAAAATCAAGAATAGCCCTAAGCTGAAGACCACATTAAAATTGACTCACGCTGAAGTTTTGGATAAAGAGGGTAACTTTTATATTGGTAATTTACGTCATGCAGCTCAGCAATCAATTTATTATGGTACGGAGAAGACATTAGAAGATTTAGAACCACATTTCACATTTTATGGATTTAGATATGTCAGACTGGAAGGGTTTCCTGAAGATATAGATATTTCCTGGTTTAAAGGGATTGTAGTTCATAGTGCTATGGAAGAAATTGGATTATTTGAAACGTCCAATCCTCAGATTAACCAATTACAAAGTAATATTCGTTGGGGACAAAAGGGAAACTTTGTCGACGTTCCAACGGATTGTCCACAGAGAGATGAAAGATTAGGTTGGACAGCTGATGCTCAGGTATTTAGTCGAACGGCTAGCTATATTATGAATACCAATCTTTTCTTCAGAAAATGGTTAGCTGATATGCGATTTAATCAAATGGAGGATGGGTCAATTCCGTTAGTTGTTCCAGATGTAATAAAAGGGCAATATTTCTTAACCGAGGAAGGAAACAAAGTCTTAAAAACTGCCTCTGCATGGGGAGACGCAATTATCATTTGTCCATGGATGGTCTTTTTAACCTATGGGGATACAAGGATTTTAGAAGATAATTATGAAGCAATGAAGAAATGGATTAATTTTATTTTGATTCAAGGTGAAGAGCCATATCTATGGGATAGCTCAGTTCAACTTGGTGATTGGCTGGCATTAGATCACAAAGAGGATAGCCTTTTTGGAGCGACAGATGAATCTTTAGTTGCCACTGCATTTTATGCATATTCCGCTGATATTTTAAGTAAAATAGCAAAATTATTGTATAAATATGATGACTTTTGCTATTACAGTGAACTATTCGAAAAAATAAAAATGCGATTCCAAGAAGTATTTATTCAAAATGGCGAACTTGTTTCGCAAACACAAACGGCACATATACTTGCATTATATTTTGAACTAGTACCTGAACAAAGCAAAGTTCAATTTTCTAATACTTTAGTCGAGTTAATTCAGAAGAAAAATAACCACTTGGATACAGGCTTTGTTGGAACACCCTATATTTGTCATGTATTATCTGAAAATAATTGCCATGAGTTAGCTTTGAAGCTCCTTCATAATAATGATTATCCGTCTTGGTTATATCAAATTGAACGAGGCGCGACTACGATGTGGGAACACTGGGATGGCATAAAAGAAGATGGAACCTTCTGGAGTGATTCAATGAACTCTTTTAACCATTATTCATATGGAGCAGTAGGGGATTGGATGTATAAATATATTGGTGGTATCAGTATCGATGAAGCAGGATTTAAGAAGAGTAGAATTGCTCCAGTTATCTCAAAAGACTTCAGTTACGTAAAATCTTCAATAAAAACAATGTATGGTCTTTTAGGATGTTCTTGGAAAACAAATGGCAATCAGGTATCTATGGAGGTTCAAGTTCCACATAACACAAGTTCAACGATACGTATTAAATCTGTTGAAAATACAGACAGCGTGATTAGTGTAATACGTAGTAATTATGAAGTCATGGATTTATCGGTCCAAGAAGATGATATTTATATCACAGTTGGATCGGGATTATATAGGTTCGAATATACAATAAATAAGTTGTAAATGTTAGAAATACGAATGATTTAATAACTTAGGAGGGAAATTATGGGGAAATATGAAGGATTAGCAGAAAAATTAATTGAATATGTTGGAGGAGAAGATAATATTATCTCGTTGGTTCACTGTGCTACCAGACTTAGATTTGAGTTGAAAGATGAATCGGTGGCAAACGATGAGGCAGTTACAGAAACGGACGGCGTACTATCATTAGTCAAGAAAAATGGACAATATCAAATTGTTGTTGGTCCAAAAGTAACAGAGGTATATAAAGAAATTAATTCTAAGCTAGGATTTAAGAATTCAGATCCTATTGATGTGTCAAAAGAGCCAAAGAAAAAGAAAGGGCCACTAAATGTTGCACAGGAATATATTTCAGCAATAATGATGCCATTATTAAATATTATGTGTGCTAGTGGGATGCTAAAAGGAATTTTGGCTTGTTTACCTATGCTAGGGGTTAACACAGATGCTGGAATATTCACTGTATTAAATGTTATTGGAGATGCGCTATTTGCTTTCTTACCAATTTTTATCGGTTTCACTGCAGCTAAAAAATTCAGACTAGAACCTTTTTTGGGTGCTACACTAGGTGCAATTTTAGTTCATCCAGCTTTACAAAATTTAGACAAACTAAATGTGCTAGGGATTGATGCTAGCGGCTTAAGTTATACTGCTACAGTAATCCCAATTGTTTTAGTTGTTATGTTAGCAGCTCCATTAGAACGTTTTTTAAATCGTCTTTTACCAGAAATGATGAGAGCTTTCTTCACTCCGATTATTGTATTAGTTGTCTGCGGTACAATTGGATTTACTGTGATTGGTCCAGTTGCAAATTCTATTGCTGAAGGATTTAAAATTGGTATGGTTGCCGTGTCAAACTTTAGCCCTATTCTAAATGGTCTACTTTTAGGTGGTTTATGGCAAGTGTTGGTTATTTTTGGTATTCATCAACCTATTGGAACGATACTAACTATGGATTTAATTCTTGGAAACCCAAGTCAAATGATTCCAATAATTGCCCCTACAGGATTTGCTCAATCTGCAGTTGTTCTCATGATTTGGTTGAAGACCAAAGATAAAAAGTTGAAGGCTTTAGCCCTTCCAGCTTGGATTTCAGGATCGATTTTTGGAGTTACAGAACCTGCAATTTATGGTATTACACTACCTAGAATTAAATTTTTCATTATTAGTTGTATTGGTTCTGCGCTTGGTGGAGCATATATTGCTGTTACTAAGGTTACGGCCTATAATATGGGTGGCTGGGGGATGTTCGCATTTCCTCAAGTAATTAGTGAGCGCGGTGGTGTAGCGAATGTAGTGAATTATTTCATCGCCATTGCGATTGCTGTAATATTTTCTTTGGTCGCAACGCTATTTCTTTATAAAGATCCGGTTGAAGATAGTGAATAGATAGTAGATTCTCTTATTGAGAATGGTTTCATGATTATGAGCTTTGAAAGGTGAGTATGAATTAGTGGAAAAATATATGGATAAAAAAATTAGTCCAAAAAAACGGGCTGAATATTTGTTAAGCGAGATGTCTCTAGAAGAAAAAATGGGTCAAATTGTAGGATATTTCCCGAAAGATAAGGTTTTTAAAGAGTTAGAAGAAGAATATCCATATGGTGTAGGCGAAGTCGCATGTTTAGAAATGAGAACATTTGAAAGCTTAGACGAAGCAATTGAGCTACAAACTCAGATTCAAAAAACTATTATGAATTGTTCACCACACAATATTCCGGCAATTTTTCATATGGAAGGCGTATTCGGAGCTTTGATAACGAAGGCAACAACATTTCCGACTAGCATTGCGAGAGCAGCTAGTTGGAATCCTGATTTAGAAAATGAAATTGGTCAAGTCGTAGGTGAGCAGTCTGCTGTTCTAGGTGTTGGTCAAGTTTTTGCACCTGTACTTGACATAAATAGAGATTCCCGTTTTGGCAGAATAAGTGAAACTTACGGAGAGGATCCTTGTATTGCTGCTGCAATGGGAACGGAATTCGTTAAAGGGATTCAATCTAGTCGCTCTGGTGAAAGAGGAATAGATGCTGTTGCTAAACACTTTGTTGGTTTTCATGCAGGTCAAGGAGCAATACATGGTGCAGATACGCCAATTCCTGAACGATTGTTACAAGAAGTGTATGCAAAACCTTTTCAAGCAGCTATAACCGAAGGTGGACTGCGAGGCATCATGCCTAGTTATAATTCAATAAATGGTGTCCCAGTATCTGTATCTGAAGAACTTCTGACAGTACTACTGAGAGATAAAATGGGTTTTTCAGGTCTGATTGTTTCAGATTATTCAGGAGTTAAAGAAGTCCATACAAGACATAAAATGTTTGGTTCTATGGAAGAAGCAGGTTACGAAAGCTTAAAAGCCGGAATGGATATTGAATTACCTACGAAACGTTGTTTTAACGAACAACTTATGGAAGGTTTTCAAAAGGGTCGTTTTAATGAAGACGTACTTGATGAAGCTGTATTAAGAATCCTTGAAACAAAATTTAGATTAGGATTGTTTGAAGAACCATTTGCAGCGAATTTAGATTATGTTAATCAAGTGTATGATAAAAAGGGAAGTAAAGAAATAGCTTATCAGTCAGCAGCAGAATCTATAGTCTTACTTAAAAATAATGGGATTTTGCCAATACAAAGTAATCCTAAAAAAATTGCTATTATAGGCTATCATGCAGATACATTACGATCAATGTTTGGAGGTTATTCACATTTCAGTATGAATGAAGCTGTTTTAAGTGAAGAAAATACGATGGCAGGAATTGAAAGTGATGACCAAGTAAAAGTTAAGGATAGAAAGCTTTTTGAGGGTTCATTTGTAAGAGATGAGTCGAGTATTATTAACAAGGTTGAAAAATTAGTCAATAAATTATACCCTAATTCGCGGACAATTAAATCTGAGCTTGAAAAGCAATTTCCTGAAGCTGAGATATTATATGCATTCGGTTATGGATATACAGGTACTGACTGCTCTCATCATGAAAAAGCGTTAGAAGTTATAGAAAGTGCTGATCTAGTAATATTAACTTTGGGTGGAAAAAACGGAACTGGTGCAATGGCATCAATGGGAGAAGGAATAGATGGTACGAGTATTAATTTACCTGAAACTCAAGAAAGTTTTATTAAGAAAGCTGCCAAATTAAATAAGCCAATGATTGGCGTTCATATTGATGGTAGACCAATTTCAAGTGACGCTGCACAAGAGCACCTTCAAGCAATTCTTGAAGTTTGGAATTTAGCTGAAATGGGTCCTGAAGCAATCGTTGATACGATTGTTGGGAAGAATAATCCTAGTGGGAAACTTCCAGTATCCGTTGCCTATAATTCTGGACAATTACCATTATTTTATAATCATGCAAATGGCTCAAGCTATCATCAGGGAACAACTAGTGCATTTACGAATAGTTATGTCGATTTGACTCACGAGCCAAGATATTTCTTTGGGTATGGATTATCCTATACTAATTTTGAATATAAAGACTTACGCATTAGTGAATTAGACTCGATTGATGAGGATATCCTTAAGATTGACTTACAAATCCAAAATGTTGGGGATTTTGATGGAACTGACATAGTGCAGTTATATATTCAAGATGAAACAGCAAGCATAGTTAGACCTAATATGGAGTTAATTGGTTTTAAACGTGTCTATCTTAAGAAGAATGAAATGAAAAAAGTTACGTTCGTATTAAATACCACACAACTAGCATTTTTAGATAAAAATATGAATTGGAAAGTTGAAGCAGGTCGTTTCAAGTTATTAGTCGGTCAATCTTCGAATGACATTCTATTGGATTCAAGTTTTGAAATTAAAAATAGTAAAATTATTAATGGCAACGAGCGTCATTTCTATACAAAATAATATCGAGTTGAGTGAGGTAAAATTATTATGGTGTTTCCAAAAGAGTTTTTATGGGGTGGTGCTACAGCTGCCAATCAATGTGAAGGTGCTTATGATGTCAATGGAAGAGGTCTGGCAAACGTCGATGTGATTCCACATGGAGAAGATCGTCTTTCAGTAGTAACTGGCGAAATGAAGATGTTGGATTTTGATGCCAATCATTATTATCCTGCAAAAGATGGTATTGATATGTTCCACCGATATAAGGAAGATATAAAGTTATTCGGAGAAATGGGATTCAAAGTGTATCGATTATCGATTGCTTGGACAAGAATATTCCCTCAAGGTGATGAAGAAGAGCCAAATGAGGAAGGCCTAAAGTTTTACGAAGACTTATTTTTAGAATGTAAAAAATACGGTATTGAGCCACTTGTAACGATTACTCATTTTGATTGTCCAATCAATTTGATTAAAAAATATGGTGGTTGGCGTAACCGGAAAATGGTTGATTTTTACGGGAAGCTCTGTAAAACAATTTTTAGTAGATATAAAGGATTAGTGAAATTTTGGTTGACGTTCAATGAAATTAATATGTTATTACATGCCCCATTTATGGGAGCTGGGATTGTTTTTGAGGACGGTGAAGACAAGGAACAGGTTAAATATGAAGCGGCACACCATGAACTTGTTGCAAGTGCTTTAGCGACAAAAATCGCTCATGAAATTGATCCGGAAAACAAAGTGGGATGTATGCTAGCAGCAGTAATGTATTACCCGTATTCATCTTCACCAGAAGATTATTTTGAAGCCATAAAAAAAGATCGAGAAGGTTTCTTCTTTATAGATGTTCAAGCAAGAGGAACTTATCCAAGTTATGGATTAAAGAAGTTAGAAAGAGCTGGAATTCACTTACCAATCTTGGATGGTGATCTTGAGTTGCTAAAAGATAATACCGTTGATTTTGTCTCATTCTCTTATTACTCCACAAGAGTTATTGGAAAGAATCCAGAAATTTTTGGTGAGAGTGAAAATATCTTCAGCCCTGTTCAAAATCCGATGCTTCCGCCTGCGGATGGATGGGGAGCTCAAGTTGATCCATTAGGATTACGTTCTACCTTGAATATCTTATACGATCGTTATCAAAAGCCACTTTTTATTGTTGAAAATGGGTTAGGGGCTCCTGATAAGTTTGAAGGGGATGGGGCAACCATCAATGATGATTATCGCATTGAATATCTGAGTAAACATATCCAAGCTATGAAGGATGCAATCGAACTAGATGGTGTTGATCTATTAGGTTACACAACTTGGGGATGTATAGATTTAGTTAGTGCTGGAAGTGGGCAAATGTCGAAACGTTATGGCTTTATTTATGTGGATAAAGATGATAATGGTGAAGGAACACTGAAAAGATATAAAAAGAAATCTTTCTACTGGTATAAGGATGTTATAAGTACCAATGGTGAAAAAATCTAATTTATAATTCTATACATCAATTTTTGAGATATTGGGGGATTCAAATTGTTATTTAAAAAAAGTAAAAATAAAAATCTTTTGTATAGCCCTACAAATGGACGTCTCATTTCTCTTGGTGAAGTAAACGATCCCTTATTTTCCAGTAAGTCTTTAGGAAATGGTTATGCCGTAAAACCCTCAAGTGGAGAAGTTTTCTCACCAGTAGCAGGTCAGGTAGTCTCAATATTTCCTACCAAACATGCGATAGGAATAAGAACCAAATCTAAAGATGAATTTTTATTACATGTAGGGATAGATACAGTTGAATTAGATGGCGAAGGTTTTGAGATAGCCGTTCAGGAAAATGATTACGTTGATCAAGAATCATTAATATTGACAGTAGATTTAGATCTATTATCTGCGAAAGGCTATGAAACTGATATTATGGTAATAATGACTACCCAAGTACATGATATTGAGCTAGATGTAGAAAATATGACTATTTCTCATGGAGATGTAGTCGGGAAAATCAAATGACAAATTCATGATTGGCATAGTTGTCTAAAGTAAAGTATGCCAGTCATGAATAATACAGAAAATACTCATTCAAGTGATTTATGAGACTACACTTGAATGAGTATTTAAATTGTCGAATCATTAATCGGCAACCACTATCAAGAATACCTCGTCAGTCTTTCAATAAGGAATAGATACGAGAAACAAAAGCTTACATTGATGGTTGTATCGAGGGAAATCGAAAAAGATAGGAGAACAATATGGATATATTTGTTGCGTTAGCCCCGATGGCTCTATGGGGACTTATTGGGCTTGTAAGTGGAAAAGTCGGTGGAGATGCTAATCAGCAAACACTGGGTATGACTATAGGTGCTTTTTTATTTTCAGTTGTTACAGTCTTGTTTTTACAGCCAACTCTTAATAGTTGGATTCTATTGGTTGGATTCTTGCCAGGTCTCTTTTGGAGTGTTGGTCAAAATGGTCAATTCCATGCGATGAAACATTTAGGTGTGTCTGTCGGACAGCCGTTATCTACTGGGATGCAGTTGATTTTAAATACGGTAGCAGGTGTGGTATTATTCCATGAATGGACGAAAAGTAAAGATTATATTCTAGGTATCGCGGCTTTACTTTTATTGCTTGTCGGTGCATATCTGACTGCGCGGCAAGATGATGACGGCCGTCCGAAAACTGATCAAAAGATGCTGAACTTCAGTAAGGGTTTCAGGTCATTGTTTTTTTCTACGATTGGTTATGGGTTGTACACCATCTCAATTACTTGGGCGGATATAGATCCAGCTGCCGTAATTTTACCGCAGAGTGCTGGTATGTTGGTCGGTGCAAGTATGCTCACTGTAAGAAAAGTTTCCATTAATCGTTTTGTCTGGAAAAATATGAGTAGTGGCCTTTTGTGGGGGGCAGGGAATGTTTGTATGCTCCTAACGCTACAAAAAGTTGGATTAGCAGTTAGTTTTTCTCTCTCTCAGATGGGGATTATCATTTCCACTTTAGGCGGTATTTTTCTATTAGGTGAAACAAAAACAAAAAAAGAAATGACCTATGTAATTTCAGGGTGCCTTCTGGTAATTATCGGTGGGATTCTTTTAGGGTATATGAAGGCGACATAAAGAAAGATGCAACACTAGCATTGTATTGCATCTGTCTAAGCTAACGACAGAATTTTTATACCTTTTTTTGAGAAGTCAAAAGGAAAATAGAAATTTCAAAATCTAAATTTAGCAGAATAGTTCGATGTAGAGTTTGGCAATCATTTAGTTGATATTATACATCAGTTGCATTTTCACATAAATTATTTAATAAATATTCTACTTTCCTATATGCCCCACAATTTTTGACTTCGATTTTTATTTTAGTATTTTCCGATTTGACTAGGATATTGACTCAGTAAAAATAAGATTTCTTGATGTCAGTTGAAAGATATGTGTCTTCATTTCCCTATATTATAGGATTTCCATACATAATTATGGATAATGATACCCTACATCTCAACTGACCAAGCTAAAACAGCTTTAGCTAAATAAGCTTTTAAACATTGATTATACAATGCTTGTCCCTACTCGATTGAGTGGGGATTTTTTGGCTCATTTTTACACTTATGACGGCTAGAGTATTTACTAAATTAAAATTGTCTTAGCTCAGTTGCTCATAGTTTTTTTCATTTTCCCATCTCCTGTAGATATTTTTTGCAGTATTGTGTTCATTATAGATCAGCTATATACTTGAAATAAACATCCAGGAGGTCAATTTGATGAATGATTTTATAGAAAAAATAGCAACCCATGCTTCAGTCAGAGATTTCAAGAATAGTCCATTATCGCCTGAGGTTAAGCAAACATTGCTGACGGCAGCGCGTAGTGGCTCAACTTCGAATTTTGTCCAAGCTTTTTCAATCATAGAGATTACCGATCAAACGTTGAGAGCAGAATTAGCTGAAATTAGTAACAGTGCGCCATATGTGAAGAAGACAGGGACGTTTTATGTGTTTGTAGCTGATTTATATAGACAATCGAAGTTGTTAACCGATAATGACAAAAAATTGGACGGCTTAACGAATATGGAACCTTTGATTGTAAGCATAGTCGATACGACAATCGCTGCCCAAAATATGGCAGTAGCCGCTGAGTCTATGGATTTAGGCATCTGCTATATTGGGGGAATTCGCAATGATGTGCGAAAAGTTTCTCAATTATTGAAGCTACCTAAATATACACTTCCTTTATTTGGACTAACAGTAGGCGTTCCTGCTAGCAGAAATAAAGTGAAACCAAGATTGCTAGAAAAAAATCAAGTCAGTGAAAACTATTATCCGAAAGAGCAGTTTACTGATTTAACCGACTATGAAAAAATCACGAAGGACTATTATGGTTCCCGTGAAAGCAATCAAAGACAAGCATCCTGGTCAGAAAGAAATGTGGCTTTCTTTGAAGAAATCAGACGACCAGAAATCGCAGAATTTTTGCGAGAGCAAGGGTTTACGTTGAATTAACTAGAGTGAAGAATCTAGTTAGAGACAAAAATAGTCTTCTATAGTAATTTACTTAACTCGTTTTCAGCGACTTCGATACTGATAGAATATTGTGGTTTCAGGCCACGATGGATTGTATCTGCCAAAAACTTCATCAGGTCAGGTTGAAGGATGGTCGAATAATTAATATCAATACGCGAATAGTCTATATCTTGAATCATGTGATTATTAATTGTAATTAATGAACGGCTATGATTAGTGGACAGTTCAATCCTGCCAGCTTTTAGAAGATACTTTTTGATTTGAACGGGTGGGACATTGCTGTAGCTAAAGACTTCTTCTATACCTAGCTTGATTAGTTTGGGTAGATCTTTTTTATTTTTGGCATTTATATCAGCGAGAACAATCGGTGAATAGGATAAATTTCGGAATTGGTGAAATGGGAGCATCCATGCCATAGTTGGAGTTGATGAAGAGTCATTCTCAAATGAGGATGACTCTTTTAGGTAGATAGAAGATTTTTATGAAGGCTAGTCTATCTTTTTATACGGAAGGACAGTAAAATATTTTAAGATTTCTGCGGTCTACTGGCTACTCATCGATCATGATGGGTAGTTTTTTCTATTCTGTTTCTATTATGGGCTAATCGGAAAATAACAAGCAGAGCTTCGGTGATTTTTCAGATAGAGTAGATAAAATCCCCAAATTTGTTAATTATGAACTTTTTTCCAAGTTGTGGCTAGTTGCGGTATTTTCGCGTATTTTAGCAAAGTTGAAAATAGCATGAATCCACTATCTAAAGGATTCTCCCTTTAAAATCAGCTTTTTCACCTCATATTTCACCATCAAAGGTGCGCAACTAGCCACAAGTACTTGAAAAGTGGCTAATGTACCATCCATTCAATAATAGGATTGAAGATTATCAGAACTATAAACCTTGCAACCTCGGGATTCTCTGGATGATCTTCATAAAAATTATCTGAGTTAAATTCGCATTTTACTGAAAATTACAGTCTTTGGTGTTTTTTTCCAAGTTGTGGCTAGTTGCGGTGTTTTCGCGCATTTATACAGATTGAATAGAGCCAGGCATACAAGGAAGGGAAATCTCCCATTTTTCTTTTATTGGCCTAAGAATACTGTTCTGCCGCTTAGAAACTTGAAAAGTGTGACTGTTCTCCTCATTATCTGATGAGTTTTCCTGTTAAAATCAGCATTTTTTCCTTCTATTTCCCGCTAAAAGATGCGCAACTAGCCACAAGTACTTGAAAAGTAGTCACTTTATAATCTTGTTATAGCCGTTCGATATACTTTAAATAACAAATCCGAATTTTGTAGACCAGATAATATCGAGTTTTTTTACATGGAAGAAAAAGTTTTTCTATGACTCACGCTAAAAGTTGTTATATTCGAGTATTTTTAGTTAGTTAAATGGTAGAAATAGTCTTGTAAATATGAATAAAATAACCATAAATGATAAAGAGATACAGTTGAGTGAAAGCTTAGCTGTTTTTTTCGGTAAACTATCTATAGCTATCAGTTATTGAGAGGAATATTTCTGTGAAAACAATAAAAAATATGTGTTATTTTAGGCGGATTGACAATTTACGTCTACGCTTCTATATATGAACTGTTCTAAGATTTTTTCTAAATGATAGATAGGAATACGATGATGTGTAATCTGTTAAACGAACTAAAATAACCAGTGAATTTTTTTATCCGACTGCACCTGTTTTTTTGTTTGTTCTTACTTATATAATGGGGTTCCTAGTTATTTTTTAAATAATCTGAATATTTGGCGAAAAATTTGAAATTTTTTGTGATTTATGGCGAAGAATGGCGACTTTTTATAAAATAACACTACATTTTTAAAATAGTGTAGGTTATGATGAAAAAGATTCTAAAACTAATAATCTCTATTCTTTTTGGGGATAAAGTCTTGAGAATTTCCCACGAAAAAAATTTATTGCTTCAGAGGTTGGCTACTTTAGTTTTAAGAATAACTAGCAGAAAGGTCGTGATTTATGATAGAGAATGTGTACCAGTTACAAGAGAAAATCCAACAGAAGTCGGCAAAAGTCGGAATTGTTGGTTTAGGATATGTTGGCTTACCGAATGCCATGTACTATGCTGCGGAAGGCTATTCTGTGTGCGGCTTTGAGATTGATGCTACGCGCGCGCAATCGCTGAAACAGGGAATTAGTTATATTGAGGATGTTTCAGATGAAGAGGTACAGCAGTTTATTGAGAAGCATCAGGTAGCAGAAACGTTTCATTACATAGCGGAACAAGATGTTGTGATTATCGATGTTCCCACGCCGATTACTGAAGACAAGCAACCGGATCTTTCATATATTCAACGAGCAGTGTCGTGCATTTTGCCTTACCTTCATACGGGTCAGCTATTAATTTTAGAAAGTACCAGTTACCCAGGGACAACTAGGGATTATCTGGTGACGCCGTTAGAAAATGAAGGCTTTACCATAGGCGAGGATTTATTTGTCGCGTTTTCGCCTGAACGTGTGGATCCTGGAAATACCGTATTTGAAATGAAAAATACACCTAAAATTGTTGGTGGAGCAACTGAGAAATGTACAGAATTGGCGCAGTTGGTGATTGGAGCACAAGCGATTCCTGTGCGCTCGATGGAAGTGGCGGAGATGGCGAAGGTCTATGAAAATACATTTCGCTTCATTAATATTAATTTGGCCAATGAGCTGTACGCAGTCTGCGCGGCGATGGAGATTGACCCATACGAAGTGTTGGATGCCTCAGATACAAAACCGTTTGGCTTCATGAAATTTACGCCCTCGGTAAAAATTGGTGGGCACTGTATCGGCGTTGATCCTTACTATTTAAAATGGCAGGCTAATCGCAACAATGTGGAAGTTCCTTTGATTGATGCAGCGAGTTTGGTAGAAAGCCAAGCACTGGATTATTTGATCAAAGAAGCATTACTTTTCTTAAGTAAACGACCAGTTCCGTTAATGGATGCACGTGTCGCTATCTTGGGAACAGCTTACAAGAAGAACGTCTCTGATACACGCATGTCAGCTGCGATAGACGTTGTGAAAAAGTTAGAAGACTACCAATTAACGATCGACCTTTATGATTCCCATGCGACAAAATTAGTCGTGGATAATGAAGAACGACCGGTTATTTCGCCTTTTCATCAAGCGATTAAAGACTATGATTTAGTCATTTTATTAACAGACCATGATGGAGTAGATTATGAAAAAATCAGTAGGGAAAATCACTTCTTCATCGATACAAAAGGTGTATTGACTGCTGAGATTGGTCAACCCAAAGAGGGGATTGGTGTATGAGTATTTTTACGTTAACATCTAAAGTAACCTTAATTCTTGCTGTGATATGTGCAATCTTTTGTCTAGTCTATCGAGTACTGACTAGGAAGAATCGCTATGTGAAAACGAGAAATGAGGAAAAGCTAGATGAAAAATCGTAAAGTTATTAATAGCTTACTCTGCCTTATTTCAACTGTTTTTCTATGTGCTATTTTTTATTATTTTTTTATCAAGAATGCCTATTCACCTTATTTGGCGATTATCTGGGTTGTGAATGGTCTGGCGCTTTTGGTATATGCGTATAGCTATACCTTTCGTTGGCTGCCAAAAGATCTTCGTTTAGATAAATACAAAGAGGCTCGAGTTATTGGGCTGATTCCAGCGTTTAATGAAGAGCCGGAGTTGTTAGAACAGACGATTTATTCTATTTTGAATCAAAGTTACGAGGTTGATGCTGTCCACGTAGTCGATGATGGATCCGTGCCAGCGGTTGTACCTTTTGATCATCCGAAAGTCATTTGGCATCGGCAAGAAAATAAAGGGAAGCGGCATGCGCAAGCTTGCGCGTTAGAGAAAATTAATCCTGAGACAGTTGATTTCATTCTGACGGTGGATTCGGATTCCGTATTAGAAGAGGATGCCTTAGAAAAATTACTGCTCTCATTTGAAAAAGACGATGAAGTGATGGGTTGTACCGGTTTTGTTATTACCAAAAACTTTCGGAAAAATTTAATTACACGTATCTCTGATCTGAACATCGGGATTGCCTGTATTGTGACCCGTCCTTCTCGTTCCTTGACCGGCTCATTAGAAACGACTTCTGGTGCGCTGTCTCTCTATAAGAAGGAAATTCTTTTCGATAATCTGCCACATTACCTTTCTTCTGGTACGTATAGCGATGATCGTCAGTTGTGTTTATATAGCGCGATTGAAGGGAAAGCTATCGGTATTCAGGAGGCCGTTGTCTATTCGGATATGCCAGAGAAGGTCTCGGGTTTACTGAAACAACGGCAGCGTTGGGGCAAAGGTGGATGGAAATATTTTCCATTTCAAGTAACTAACCTGTCCTATGTTGACTTAATTTTCCCATTTTTAGGAATGGTTCAATGGTTAGCTGCGCCAGTCTTTTTAGTGGCAGTTGTCGTCTCATTATTTGTCCAGCAATACTCGTTTATCATCATTTACTTGCTGGTGCGTTTAGTCATCCGTTACATAGAAGCTGCGATGTACCTACTCGGGTCCTCACATATGAATCCCTTAGAAAAGTTTTTAACTTGGCTACTCATCACGCCGATTGAAATGTTATTGACTTCGTTTGTCTTAGTCTTTGTCAAATATCATTCGCTCATCACAATCGGTGAAGAAGGCTGGCTAACTCGAGGGAATAAATGATTAGGTGAAATTATTGAGGCAATAAAGATAGTGCATACGGTGAACAGAAGTGTTGCATACATAATAATAAAGTATCACCCAGGACCATCCTTGTTTAAATGAACGAGGATGGTTCTTTTTTTGACTACTTGTTGCTGGAATTTATTTGTTGTCGTGAAGAAGATTTATAAGGTTTTTTCATGATTGTTTGTGAAATTAAAAGGTTAGTTGATTATCAAATACTCTTTCTTATTGAGAAATCCTATTAAATGTTTTCCAGTGTGGATTTTGAATGAAGGTGAAATAGAGAGTTTTTTTCGCAAGTAGAGAGACTTAACTGATGGATACTGGCGATTATAGATATATGCATATTTAGTTAATTTTGCATAATTATTAATTATTTTGTTTTTAAAACGTTTTCAGGTTTTGTTTGAAATGTTATATAATTGATTATTATAACCGCCGTTTCAATAACCTTTGTATTTTAAGTGTGATTTTTATAGGTTTTCAAATTAAAGGTTGTCAAATTTTTATAAAATAATGTCAGTTCTATGAGAATTTATACATATAAAAAAGGTACTATTTGTAAACTGGAGAAACGTAATATATAATGACTTGTATTTTAGAAATATTATAAATAAGATAGGCAGGGAAAAACTCGTGAAAAAAATTGCAAACATAGTTGCTTTATGCACGATTCTACTAGGAGCTATTTCACCGGTAACAACGGTAAATGCGACTACATTGTCAAATGAAAACGAAGAAGTACTGAACAATGAAATTGGAAACAAGGCCTTGGGATCTGAGTCTAGTGTAAATACTAACTCCCTAGCAGATGCCGCCAATACGACAGCTACAACGCAGAATAATGGAAACGAAACCATGATGGATAGCTCAACTCTATCAAGTGAAAGTTCGAACACTACTGCCACTATGACCACGACAGATTCGACAACTAGCCAGTCAGACACGCAAACAGATACACAAAACTCTGATGCAGATGCAGCTAACACTCGTAACAATGAAGCAGTAGCTAAGACAACTGAAACGACACAGACAAGTGAGAGTACGACAAAAGATTCAACAACTGATTCTTCTGCAACTGACTCTTCAACGACAGATTCTTCTAGTAAAGAAAAATCGACGAAGACAGCAGAAGAATTGGTGCCGGATCCGTCACTTCGGGCGATGATTAATCGTGATTTGAAAGAGGCTGATGATTATGAGTTTACGGAAGCTGAATTGTTGAATGTACACAGTTTGGACTTTAATTACGTGAAAGAGAAAGTAATCAGTGATTGGACAGGGTTAGAATTATTAACAAATTTAGAAGATATGTCAGATGCTGGAACTTCGTCTATCTCAAAAGATTCTGATTTTGTTGAATTGATTAGTAAGATTAATCAGTTACCAAAATTAACTTATCTTAGTTTTTCAAATACAATTCCCGAGTATTCTGTACTCTCGAATTTGACATCTACTTCACTAGAAACACTCGAACTTCCTTTCGACTTAGATGGGCTTAAAACAACTGACTTATCATTTCTAGGAAATATACTAGCTAATCCGAATCTAAAAACAGTTACTCTATGTCATACGCCAGGGGGGAAAGCTGGTTATTCAACTTCTTATAAAAATGGCATTGGTTCAGACCTCATTACCTTGCCTAATCTTCCAGAAGGCTATTCGTTTAACTTAAATGAACTTTCTGAAGGTTGGCAATTCGTCGATCAACGTCTGGTTCATGATGGCGAAATATCTAAGTTCTCAAATGCGGAAGGTGTTCTCACTATATCAGGACCTAACGCAGATAAGGTAAAATTTGGTAGTCGAAATTTACCTGTTAATTATCTTAGAATGTATTTTTATATAGACTTTACTTCACAAGCAGCTGTAAATACTCATGACTCTATTGTATATGTGGGTGACGAGTGGAAGCCTGAAGATAATTTTATCTCTGCTACTGATATAAATGGGAATCCAGTGGACTTTAGCCAAATCACTGTGGAATATGACCCGTTTACTACAGAGAAACCTGCAGAGCGTCATGTGAAATATATATATGGGGATATTACAAGTTATGTGACTGTTTCCGTGATTGCTAAAAGAACAGCGATCGAGGTTAAGCCTCTGACCATTTATGAAGGGGATCCATGGACGGCAAAAGATAACTTTGTCAGCGCGGTAGATAAGGCTGGCGACCCATTAGACTTCAGTGAAATAAGTGTCGATGATTCAGAAGTCGATACGAATAAAGCGGGTACCTACAGGATATATTATAGTTATGACAACGTTATCAATAAGGAAGCAACCCTCTACGTATTCGAAGATCAATCTGAGATTAGAGTGGAAGATCTGAGCATCTATGAAGGCGAGTCGTGGACGCCAGAGGATAGTTTTCTTTTAGCAAAGGATAAAGATGGAAATCCAGTAAGATTTAGTGATATCACGGTGGATGCAAGCCAAGTGGATACGAATACGCCAGGTGAATACAAAGTGAATTTCTCTTATGAGGGAATGACGAGTACAGCGATTCTTACGGTAAAAGAAGATCAAACAGCGGTTAATGTGCATGATTACGATATGTATGTCGGCGATACTTGGTATGCAAATTATAATTTTGAGAGTGCCTTTAATCAAGCTGGTGCTAGCATTTCATTCGGCCAAGTGACCGTTGATAGTAGCCAATTGGATACAAATACACCAGGAACGTACGACGTAGTGTTTACTTTTTCGTCATCGATATCGACAGCGACAAGTGTTGCAAAAGTGCGAGTTCATCCAATTTTAACCGCAGTTGAGGTCAGAAATTCAACGATTTATGTCGGCGACATATGGAAAGCGGAAGACAATTTCAAATCAGCGCAGGATAAAGCCGGCAAAGATGTTCCGTTGAGCGCGGTGACGGTTGATACAAGCCACGTCGATACAAGTAAGGTCGGAACATTCGAAGTTGCTTACACTTATGATGGCGTGACAAGTACCGCGACTGTGACGGTGGAAGCACCAAAAACGGCAATTGAAGTCGAGAATTCAACGATTTATGTCGGTGACAAGTGGACACCCAAAGATAACTTTAAATCAGCCGTTGATAAAGCAGGGAATGCAGTTGATTTTAGCGAAATTAAAGTTGACGCTAGCCAAGCCGATATTACCAAAGCTGGTTCGTTCGAAGTAACTTATAGTTATGACGGCGTGAGCAGCATTGCTAAGGTTACTGTTAAGGAAAATAAAACAGCAATCGATGTTAAGGATAAAACAATTTACGTTGGTGATAAATGGACAGCGGAAGATAACTTCGAGACAGCGGTCGATAGAGATGGCAAAGAATTGAAATTTACTGATCTTACCGTAGATGTTAGTCAAGCAGACACGGCCAAACCGGGAGAATTTGAAGTAACCTATAGTTATGACGGTGTGAGCAGTACAGCGAAAGTCACTGTTAAAGAAAACAAAACAGCAATTACTGTTAAAAGCAAAACAATTTATGTCGGTGACAAATGGACAGCGGAAGATAACTTTGAATCAGCGGTTGATAGAGATGGTAAAGAATTGAAATTCGCTGATCTAACTGTAGATACTAGCAAAGCGGATATCACAAAAGCTGGTTCGTTCGAAGTAACTTATAGTTATGATGGAGTGAGCAGCACAGCCAAAGTAACTGTTAAAGAAAACAAAACAGCAATTACTGTTAGAAATAAAACAATCTATGTCGGAGACAAATGGACAGCCAAAGATAACTTTGAATCAGCGGTTGATAGAGATGGTAAATCTGTAGATTTCAGTAAAATTACAGTTGATGAAAGCCAAGCAGATATTACAAAAGTTGGTGCATTCGAAGTAACATACAGTTATGACGGTGTGACAAGTACAGCAAAAGTCACTGTGAAAGAAAATAAAACAGCAATTACTGTTAAAAACAAAACGATTTATGTCGGTGATTCTTGGAAAGCTGAAGATAACTTTGAATCAGCGGTAGATAGAGATGGAAATGAATTGAAATTTGCTGATCTAAAAGTTGATGATAGCAAAGCAGATATTACCAAAGCCGGTTCGTTCGAAGTAACTTATAGTTACGACGGAGTGACAAGCACAGCTAAGATTACTGTTAAGGAAAACAAAACAGCAATTACTGTTAAAAACAAAACAATTTATGTTGGTGATTCTTGGAAAGCTGAAGATAATTTTGAATCAGCGGTTGATAAAGATGGAAATGAATTGAAATTTACTGATCTTACCGTAGATACTAGCCAAGCCGATATCACCAAAGCTGGCACATTCGAAGTAACGTATAGCTACGACGGAGTGACAAGCACAGCAAAAGTGACTGTAAAAGAAAATAAAACAGCGGTCAAAGTGAAGGATTCAACGATTTACATTGGCGATGCATGGACGGCCAAAGATAACTTCGAATCAGCAGTTGATAAAGATGGAAATGCAGTTGATTTCAGCCAAATCACAGTCGATGGAACAAGAGCGGATTTGGATACGGTCGGAATTTACACAGTTGCCTATTCGTATGATGGGGTCACAAGTATTGCGACGATTACTGTGAAGGAAAATAAAACAGCGGTCAATGTTAAAGACAAAACGATTTATGTCGGTGACAAATGGACAGCGGAGGATAACTTTGAATCAGCTACCGATAAAGCCGGTAATTCTGTTGATTTCAGCAAAATTACAGTTGATGCAAGCCAAGCAGATACGACAAAAGTCGGCACGTTTGAAGTAACATATAGTTATGACGGCGTGAGCAGCACAGCGAAAGTAACTGTGAAAGAAAATAAAACAGCAATCAAGGTTAAAGACAAAACAATTTATGTCGGCGATGCCTGGACAGCGAAAGATAATTTTGAAACCGCAGTTGATAAAACAGGAAAAGCTGTAGGCTTTAGTAAAATTACAGTTGATGCAAGCCAAGCAGATGTCACCAAAGCTGGTTCATTTGAAGTAACGTATAGTTATGACGGCGTGAGCAGCACAGCGAAAGTGACTGTGAAAGAAAATAAAGCAGCGGTCAATGTTAAAGACAAAACAATTTATGTCGGCGACAAATGGACAGCGGAAGATAATTTTGAAACCGCAGTTGATAAAACAGGAAAAGCTGTAGATTTCAGCAAAATTACAGTTGATGACAGTCAAGCAGATATCACAAAAGCTGGTACGTTTGAAGTGACTTATAGTTATGACAACGTGACAAGCACGGCAAAAGTCACTGTGAAGGAAAATAAGACAGCAATTACTGTTAAAGATTCAACGATTTATGTTGGCGACGAATGGACAGCTGAAGATAACTTCGAAACAGCGGTTGATAAAGCGGGTAATGCAGTTGATTTCAGCGAAATTACCGTTGATGCAAGCCAAGCAGATACGACAAAAGTCGGTACATTTGAAGTGACGTATAGCTATGCTGGTGTGACAAGCACGGCGAAAGTTACGGTGGAAGAGGAGCATACTGCGATTAAGGTTCATAATTTGACTATCTATGTTGGCGA
Source organism: Candidatus Enterococcus huntleyi (assembly GCF_009933175.1). Taxonomy (GTDB): domain Bacteria; phylum Bacillota; class Bacilli; order Lactobacillales; family Enterococcaceae; genus Enterococcus_K; species Enterococcus_K huntleyi. The sequence goes on from NZ_MAEJ01000001.1 coordinate 191,338, forward strand.
CGAATGGACGGCCAAAGATGACTTCGATTGGGCTGTTGATAAAGCGGGCCATGCAGTCGATTTCAGTCAGTTAACTATTGATGACAGCCACGCGGATATTGATGAGCCTGGGACATTCACAGTTACGTATACGTATGAAGATGTGACAAGTGCAGCTGTTGTTACTGTAAAAGAGAACCTAACAGCGATCAATGTTCGTGATACAAAACTGACCGTTGGTGATACTTGGACGCCAGCAGATAACTTTGTGAGTGCGGTCGATGAAGCGGGTAATGCTGTCGAACTCGACGATATAATTGTCGATGCAAGTCAAGTAAATATCGCAAAAGTTGGCGTGTATGAAGTGACGTATAGTTATGCTGGTGTGACTAGCGTAGCAACCGTTACTGTTGAAGCGAAAGATGAAGTTGCGCCGAAACCTGATGAACCTTCAACTGATGGCAAGGATGACGGAAAAGACGATGGCGAAACAGGCGGAGCTACTGATAACACAACAAAACCTGACGATTCAAACAAGGCAGATAACTCGAATAACTCAGATAAAACAGGTACAGCAGATAGCAAAAACAACAAGAAAGATACCGTAAAAGATAATAAAAAGAAAGCTGTTCTTCCAAAAACTGGGGAAGAAAATGGATTATTCTTTAACTTGAGTGGTTATCTAGTGTTGGCTATGGCAAGTGTTGCTTGGTATTTGAGAAAGAAAGTTAAGAAATAAAATTTTGAACGTATATAAGATGAATGACTAGCTAATAAAAGTTTATCTTCATAATCTATACAAAATGAAAGAGCTGCAAAAAAAATATTTTTTGTCACGTTGACAAATTATTTTTGAGATGGTAAGCTGAAAAAAACAAAATATTAGCAGGATTCGTTACGGATAAAGCCGGCAATGCCTAAAGAAAGTATGTCTATTTAACATACCTTCTTTAGGCATTTTTTATTGGAATCAGCTAAAAAGGAGGAAAAATATGGGGAACAAAGAGTTAGCGAAGGCTATATTAAATTACGTTGGGGGTGAGAAAAATATTGTCTATTACACCAATTGTATGACAAGGTTGCGTTTTAAGTTGAAGGATGATGGAAAGGTCAATCAGCAGGAATTGAGTAAACTTGAAGGAATATTAGGCGTTCAATTTCAAGGGGATCAGTTTCAAGTGATTCTTGGAGGGAAAGTCGTTGATGTAGCGAATGAAATCAATGGGATGACTTCTTTAACGACTGTTGAAGAAGAAGCGGAAGAGCCGAAAAAAAGAGGTTTCTCTAGTGCTTTGAATACTTTGTCTGCCATCTTAACACCTGCGTTACCGCCAGTGATTGCGGGAGGACTTCTTAAAGGATTAATCTTCATGTTTACCAATTTTGGCTGGGCCAATGGTAGTGGCGATACGATTATTTTCCTAAATGGATTAGCGGATGCCATGTTTTACTTCTTCCCATTCTTATTAGCAGTAAGCTCCGCGAAAAGTTTTAAAACCAATCAATATCTAGCGATGACTTTAGCGGGATTAATGATGTATCCGTTTGCGATAGCGGATGGACAAGAGTTTATGAAATTATTTGGCGTTTTACCAGTAGCGGTGGTTGATTATAGTGCATCAGTCTTGCCGATTATTTTCTCGGTTTGGCTGTTGAAATATGTCTCTCGCTTTTTTGACAAATTAATTCCTGAGATGGTCAATATGGTGTTCTCACCATTGCTTGCTTTACTTATCACAGCGCCAATTGCGATGAGTATTTTAGCGCCACTAGGTTATTATATCGGCGAATACCTTGCTCTTGGTGTTAAATGGCTTATTGATTTCTCACCTGGTTTAGCCGGTCTGATTGTTGGGGCCACGCGACCAATCCTTGTATTAGGTGGCATGCATCATGCGATGAATCCGATTGCCCAACAAGAAATTGCAAGTTTCGGTTATTCACAAACATTAGCAATGATGCTGATGAGTACGGTAGCACAAGCAACAGCGCCGTTAGTTGTCTATTTTAAATCAAAAAATGCAGATGAAAAACAAGTAGCCTTGTCAGCGGTAATTCCTGGGTATATTGGGATTACTGAACCTTCTATCTATGGAATATTGGTTAAATATAAAGGCGCGATGATTGCCGCCTGTCTAGGTGGTGGGATTGGTGCTGCAGTGAGTACTATCTTAGGTGGTAGAAGTTATGGCTTCGCTATGCCAGGATTAATTTCTCTACCGGCTTTCATGGGTGATGGATTTACAGGTTTAATTATCGGAATTGTCGTTTCAATTGTTGTAACTGCGATTTTAACCTTTGCCTTACTGAATCGCTTTTCAGATGCATCAGAAGAAACTACAGAAAATGTGAAGGCTGCTAATTTATCACAAATTGACCCACTTAGTATGATGGTTGCTTCACCAGTAAAAGGAGAAGTTCTTGAACTTTCTGCAATTAATGATACGACATTTTCTCAAGAAATATTGGGCAAAACAGTCGCTATTCGCGTAGCTGATGGCAAAATACATGCACCTTTTGATTGTGAAGTAAAAGCTGTATTTCCGACGAAACATGCGATTGGCTTGGAGGCATCTGAAGGAGGAATGGAAATTTTAATCCATGTGGGCTTAGACACAGTAACTTTAGATGGTGAAGGGTTTGATTTGAAGGTTGAGCAAGGACAGATAGTTAAGAAGGGGACCGAATTATTGCAATTTGATCCGGCTTTAATTAAGAAAAAGAATCTTAATGACGCAGTAATTATTGTGGTAACAAATTCAGAAAAGTACAAAATGATTGAAAAAGCCACAACTGGAACGATTAATTTAGAAGATGGATTATTTAGTATCTCAGCAAACTAATAGAAAAGAAAGAAGGAAAAGAAGATGAAAGTAGTAATTACAGAAGATTATAATGAAATGAGTACCGTAGCAACCCAATATCTTTTAGGAGCAATGCATGGTCAGTATCGCAAAAATATCTCAATAACAGCAGGTTCGACACCGAAAAAAGTGTACGAAATTCTAGTTCCTCTGGTGAAAAATAAAGAATATTTTGAACAAGTTCATTATTATAACTTTGATGAAATTGAGTTTAAAGGCAGTGGAAATGAATATGGCGTAACTATGACAAATCTGAATAAAATGTTTTTCGATCCAGCAGAGATTAAAAAAGAACGAATTCATGTGTTAGATTGGACGAATTATGAAACACAAGATGAACGTATAAAAGCGGATGGCGGATTGGATTTCGTTTTACTTGGTGTTGGTGCGGATGGTCATTTTTGCGGGAATTTACCAAATACGACTAAATTTGGCGATCTGACTAGTCGAGTTGATGAAGATGCAACACCTAATATGGTAGATGTGTTGTTAAATGAAGTCGGTGGTGTTGAAGAGATGCGTCCATCATTTTATGTTACAATGGGACCGAAAAGTATTATGCAAATTAAACAATTAGTCATGATTGCTAATGGCAAAGAGAAAGCTGAAATTGTAAAAAGATTAGTAGAAGGAACCGTTTCTGAAGAGTATCCAGCGACGTTGCTAACGACCCATCCAAACATGACTTTAATTGTAGACAAAGAAGCGGCTTCGTTGCTATAGGCTGATAGAGTAGGGGGAACCCAATGCGAATAACACAGAGATTAAATAACAATGTTGTTTTGGTTGAAGGGGAGTCCGAACAACCGATGATTGTTATGGGTAAGGGAGTTGGCTATAAGGCTTATCCTGGCAATCTCATTGATGAAACATTGGTTGAGCGCAGGTTTATATTAAAGAATGAACCGAAGAGTGAGATCGATAAAGCGGCTACTTTGATTAGCGAAATTCCGTTAGATTATATCAAGTTAAGTGACACAATCATCAAATTAGCTGAGCAAGAATTACAAGCAGAGTTTGGCTTGAGTATGCTAATTTCCTTAACCGACCATATCTATTCTGCCGTGGATCGAAAAAAAAGAAGTATAACAATCGCAAGCCCACTTCATTGGGATATCAAACAGTTGTATCCACTTGAATACCAAGTAGGCGAGCAAGCGGTGGCTATTATTAACCAAGAAATAGATATCGAGCTTGATGATACGGAAGCGACAGCAATCGCCATGCATTTTATTAGTAGTGGCAACAACTATGAATCTATTCAGCAAGCAATGAATGTGACGAAGGTGATTTCAGATATTATTTCAATCATCCAATATCATTTTCAAATCAAAATCGACCAGAACTCGATTAGTTTTTCTCGATTGGTATCGCATCTCCAATACTTTCTTATTCGCCAAGTAAAAGGAATTAAAATGATGGATATGAGTGAAGAAATGATTCGTGTGATTATCAATCAATATCAATCCTCCTTTCAGTGTGCGGAGAAGATTATTCGCTATTTGGAGACGAACCATCAAGTAAAACCGCCCCTAGAAGAAGAAGTCTACTTAACTATGCATATCGAACGCGTACGACAGACAGAGAATTGAGTACAAGTGTTGCTTGGTACTTGAGAAAGAAAGTTAAGAAATAGATCAGTGAACTATGTTAAAGTGAATAACCAGTTGCTCAAAGACTAGTTATCAAAAGTAAATCAGAAAAATCACACGGCTGTCCGTGTGATTTTTTTCTTTATTTACGGGAGTATAGATTGATAGCTAAAATAGTAGCTAATAGTTATTCCGTTAATATAGGATTGGTATCATTTTCTTTTCAGATGCTGTGATAAAGTTGTATTATTAAATTAACTTTATCAAAGGATAAAAATATTAATGTGAGGTGTAGGCGATGATTCAAATACCAAAAGGAGAATATATAATTGGAACTGAGCACCCTGATGGTTTCTTAACCGACCGTGAGGGACCTAAGAGCAAGGTCTCGTTATCGGATTTTTGGATTGATGAGACAACTATAACTAATCGAGAGTTTAGAGTTTTTGTAGAAGCTACAGGGTATATTACAGAAGCAGAGAGATTTGGATGGTCCTTTGTCTTTAGTTATTTTTTGGATTCTGAAACAAAAAGAAGAAGTCCAAAAGTACCCAATATGGCTTGGTGGTACGCAGTGAGTGGTGCAGATTGGAGACATCCAGAAGGAGCGAATAGCGATATTTCTCAACGTATGGATCATCCTGTTGTACAAGTTTCAAGAAATGATGCACTGGCATATTGTCGATGGGCTAAAAAGAAATTACCGACAGAAGCTCAATGGGAAGTTGCTGCTAAAGGAGGAACTGATTTTGAACGTTATCCTTGGGGTGAAGATTTTTTATTAAATGGACAGCACCATTGTAATATTTGGCAAGGAAATTTCCCACAGGAAAATACAGAAGAGGATGGATTTAGTAACACTGCACCAGCAAAATATTATGAACCGAATGGTTATGGACTTTATCAGATGATAGGGAATGTTTGGGAATGGTGTAGCAATCCAGCTCGTATACCATTGAATACATTTCAAACAATTAGCAGTAATGAAATGTGGGAGAATTATCAAAATGAAGATGATCAGATGTACGCAATTCGGGGAGGCTCTTTCCTTTGCCATCAAAGCTATTGTAAACGATATAGAATTGCTGCAAGAAATGGAAATTCTGGTATGTCTACAGCAAATAATTTGGGATTCCGATGTGTGAAAGACTAAAGTATAACATTAATGCGGGGAATAGATGAATACAAAAAAAGGTTTTTAAAACGCTTGCAATCTCGAAATTATTCAGGTATAGTAAATGTAAATCGAATGGGTAGTTACTGATAAAGCAGGCTATACCTTATGACAGCTATGATGAAGTTGAATCATGTGCGTCTTAAGGATGGCTTTTTTTGTGACTAAAGGAGGTGAATGTCATCTTGAAGATCAAAAAAATACTCAATAACAATGCAGTATTGGTCGGAAAAGATGGGAAAGATTTTATTTGGATTGGTACTGGCCTGGGATTTAAAATGAAACCAGGACAAGAAGCAGATGAAGACAAAATTGAAAAGGTTTTTGTTTTACATCAAAAATCATCAGAAAGACTTGTTCAATTATTGCAAAATATTCCAATAAAGTATGCATCTCTAGCTGATGATATTATTAAATTTGCAAAAAAGAAATTGCCGTATCAATTGAGTGATGCTATTTATATTTCTTTAACGGATCATTTGTATAATTTAGTGAAGTTAAAACAAGAAGGTATCAGTATTAATAATCGGCTTTCTTGGGAAATCAAAAAGTTTTATCCAATGGAATATACTATTGGTACATATGCAGTATCTCTAATTGAAGAAAAGACTTCAATTGAATTGGATGAGGCGGAGATCAGTAATATTGCGATGCACATCATTAACGCTCAAATTAATGATGATGTCGACCAGATGGAAGATATAAAGCTTTTGACAAAAAAAATAAAAGATATTATTTCCATTATTCGAATTCATAACAAAATTGAAATTGACGAATCTAGCTTAGCGTTTGAACGATTTGTAACTCATTTGCGATTCTTTTTTAGAAGAATCGAAGCGAATCATCCAAAGAATGAAGTAGGTAATCCGTTACTAGTTCATGTCATAGAGAGATATCCAGAAGCTTATGAAACGACACATCTGATCGAAGAATATTTAAAGGTTACATTGTTTGATGACGAACAATTGTATCTTACGTTGCACGTACAAAAATTAATAGAGAAATGAAGTTAAGGTGTTACTGGTAATGCAGGCAAGACTTAACTAAACTATTATCGATGTTTGGATAAGGTTTAGTTTTAGTCTTGTCTTTTTTATTTATAAAAAGAAAGGAAGTTTATAATGGAATATCAAGAATTAAATGCAGCGATTTTAAAAAATATAGGTGGGAAAGAAAATATCAATGGTTTGACTCATTGTATAACTCGACTACGTTTCAAATTAAAGGATGAGTCTAAGGCTCAGACAGAAAAAATCAAACAAATACCTGGTGTTGTGACAGTCGTTAGAAGTGGGGGGCAATACCAAGTAGTAATTGGCAATCATGTTCCAGAAGTATATAAGGAATTTATAGCGATGTCTGGAATGAATATGGAAGCAGAAGCGGATCAAGAAGATAAACCAAAAGGTATATTAAATACATTTATAGATGTTGTATCAGGAATCTTTACGCCAGTAATTTCTGTTTTGATGGCCTCTGGGATGATTAAAGGATTAGTAGCTATACTTACAACTTTTAATTTGATTGATAAAGTTTCTGGAACTTATTTGATTCTTAATGCAACAGGCGATGGACTATTTTACTTTTTCCCACTGTTTTTAGGATATACTGCTTCTAAAAAATTTGGTGGGAAACCGTTTATTGGTATGGCGATAGGTGCAGCATTAGTTTATCCTTCAATTGTAGCCGCAAGCGGAGGAATGGAGCCTTTGTACACGCTATTTTCAGGAACTATGATTGAATCGCCTATCTATATTACTTTTTTAGGAGCGCCTGTTATATTAATGAATTACGGATCAAGTGTGCTTCCGATTATTGTAGCTGCTTTCTTAGCTTCAAAACTAGAAGTCTTTTTTAACAGAATTATTCCAAAAATGGTTAGAAGCTTTTTCGTTTCGTTCTTCACGTTATTAGTAACTGTTCCGTTAGTCTTTTTGATTGTTGGACCAATTACTACTTGGGCAGGATTGCTGTTGGGACAAGTCTTATCTAGCGCATATGATTTAAGTCCAATCATTGCAGGAGGAATTATTGGCGCTTTTTGGCAAGTATTTATTATGTTTGGTTTGCATTGGGGATTTGTCCCAATAGCGTTGAATAATTATGCGACATTAGGATACGATGTAATAATGATGGCCGGTTTAGCAACGCCACTTGCAATGGCGGGTGTAACATTAGGAATATTCCTGAAAACAAGAGATACTAAATTAAAAGAGATTGCTTTTCCCGCGTTTCTTTCAGCTCTTTTGGGGATTACTGAACCAGCTTTATACGGAGTTACCCTTCCTAGAAAAAAAGCCTTTTATGCTACTTCGATTTCTGTGGGTGTAGCGGGAATTATTATGGGTATTTTTAAAACTAAAGTTTTTATTAATGGTGGTACAGGATTATTCGCTCTTCCGCGGTTTATTAATCCAGAAACAGGAGTTGATAATAGCTTTATTGGGTTTGCGATTGCCAGTGGAGTTGCGTTTGCTCTAGGGCTAATTTTGACGTTAGTATATGCTTACAAACCGACTGATGATGAGAATGTAGATGAAAAATCATCAGATAAAAAAATGAATAAAGTAGATGGTCAAAATGAAGTTAACAGATCAATGGGACAAAATGTACTGTATGATTTAACTGCACCAATTCAAGGAGAGATTATTCCTTTATCTGAGGTAAAAGATGAGGCGTTTGCTGCTGGATTATTAGGCAAAGGCATTGCAATAATTCCAGAAAACGGAAATGTGTATGCTCCTGCTGACGGAGAGGTTACGACGCTATTTCCTTCTAGACATGCGCTTGGAATTATAACAGATGATGGGATTGAAATACTAATTCACATTGGCATGGATACGGTTAATTTGAAAGGGGAGTTCTTTACTCCTTATGTGACTCAAGGAGATAGAGTTACCAAAGGACAACTTATCTTGCAATTTGATAAAGAAGCCATTATTGATGCAGGCTATAGTGTGGTTACACCAATCATTATATCTAATACAAAGGAATTTTTAGATGTTATTGAAACAGATAAAGTGAACGTATTGAATACAGATACTTTACTAACAGTTATTGCATAGGAGTGAAATAAAATGGAAAAGAAAAATATTTTTTTATTTGTTGCGGATCAGATGAGAAATGATTCAATGGCACATATGGGGAATCCAGCTTCTATTACCCCAAATATGGACAGTATAATAGAAGAGGGAGTTTCTTTTGAAAATGCTTATTGTCAGAATCCAGTATGTGTTCCTTCGAGAAATAGTTTTTTGACTGGATTATATCCCCATGTAAATGGTCATCGAACAATGCATTATTTACAACGTGAAGATGAGCCGAATATCTTGAAAGAAATGAAAAATAATGGTTACGAAGTAATCTGGATTGGTAGAAATGATGTTGTGCCGGCTGATCGTCCTAAAACTGAATATTGTGATGAATACTATGATGGTGTAAAAGATGAAAATACACGAGATGCGCAAAACAGTGCTTTTAATCATTCAGTTGATATGAATGAACAAAGCCAGGCTTTATTTGACAAAATGTTGACTGGGGACAATTATTATTCATTCTATATGGGGAAACTACCAAATGGTGAAGGATATGGAAAGACGGATTGGAATTGTGTCGAAAAAGCGTTAGAATATTTAGATCGTAGAATGAAGAGTCCATCAGATAAGCCATTTTTTGTCTACTGTACAATTTCATTCCCACACCCGCCATATGCTTGTGAAGATCCTTGGTACTCTAGTATTGATCGTAATAAATTACCAAAACGACGTCCAAATATTAAAGATATTCCTAACAAAGCTTCTATGTTATATGGTATTAACGAAAAACAAGAACTGAATGGATGGTCAGAAGAGCGGTTTGACGAATTGCGTGCGACATATCTAGCAATGGTCTCTCGTTTTGATCATCAGCTAGGCTTAATTAAACAAAAGTTGAAAGAAACTAATTTGTATGATGAAACGAATCTGATCGTTTTTAGTGACCATGGTGATTATACAGGTGATTATACTATTACAGAAAAAGTTCAAAACTGCTTTGAAGATCCAATTTCGAATGTACCTTTATTAATCAAGCCAGCCAAAGAGATTGCTGTTAAACCGAGAATTACAAAAGCCCAAGTGGAACTGTTAGATTTGCCAGCGACGATTGCGGAATTAGCAAATATCGAATTATCTTATACACAATTTGGACAATCATTGGTCTCAGTTATTAAAGGTGCTGAAGAACATAAGGATGCTGTATTTTGTGAAGGTGGTAGGATTCATGGTGAAGAACAAGCTATGGAATTAGGACACGGACCAAAGTCTACTTATTGGCCAAGATTAGCTACGCAGTATAGTGAAGGTCCAGAGCATACAAAAGCAGTGATGTGTAAAATGAACAATTATAAATATATTATGCGTTTGTATGAACAAGATGAACTATATGATTTAGAAAAGGATCCGATGGAAATCGATAATCTCGCTGTAAAATCAGAGTATCAGGAGATTTTACAAAACATGAAGAATCGGGTCGCAAGATTTTATATGGAAACTACTGATTTTGTACCTAATAAACGAGACAAAAGATAAAATAGCAGATTGTTATTAGATATAAAATGAAGAAGATGCTACTATTGGTGCTGTCCTATCAGAGTAGCGAAAGAAACCTCAAGAGAATAGAGACGTTTAGGATATAAATGTACGGAGTTGTATTTAGTCTATTCTAATTAGTATATCAAATGAAAATTTTTATAAATAGAATTGGGGAATTTTAATGAAACATATTTCGGTATTAGTAAAACCGGCTTCTTCGTTGTGTAACCTGCGTTGCAAGTATTGCTTTTATGCAAATGTAAGCTCGTTGAGAGAAGTTCGATCATATGGAAAGATGACGGAATCCGTTACAGAAAAAATGATTGAACAGATTTTTATCGATTTGGAAGATGGAGATCATTTGACGTTGGCTTTTCAAGGCGGCGAGCCAACGTTAGCAGGATTAGACTATTACCGGAAAGTAGTTGCATGCGTTAAAGCACAGGGCAAACGAGTTCAGGTCCATTATACAATTCAAACTAATGGAACCTTAATCAATGAACGATGGTGTGAATTTTTAAAAGAGAACGAATTTTTAGTTGGGGTGTCAATCGATGGGCACCCCGAGTATCATGATTTGAATCGAGTAGACACAAAGGGGACAGGTACATTTCAACGGATTATTTTAACTAAGGAACTATTTGATCGCTATCAAATTGACTATAATGTGTTATGTACATTGACGAACCCCTTGGGAAAAGAAGCAAAAAAAGTTTGGCAGTTTCTTCAGAAACATAAGATTCAGTACGTACAATTCATTCCGTGCTTAGATGATTTGGATACCCAGACGCGTAGTAGTTATGCTTTAACACCAAAACGTTTTTTTGGATTTTATCGTCAATTACTATCTTCTTGGTTAGCGGAGTTAGAAAAAGGAAACTACATTAGTGTTAAACTGTTTGATGATTTGTTAAATTTGCTAGTGAGGAAACAAGTCACTGCCTGCGGTATCTTAGGTAGTTGTCAAGTACAATATGTGATTGAAGCAGATGGCAGTGTATATCCATGTGATTTCTATGTATTAGATGAATATCGTATGGGTTACATCCAAGAGAGTTCCCTCAAAGAATTATTTAATCAGGATATCTCCAAAAAATTCGTATGCGAAAAACCTGCCTTGCCAGAAAAATGTCAAAGTTGTCCTTTCAAAAATATATGTGGTGGGGGCTGTAAACGGATGAAAGATGCAATTTATGTAGATGAAAAAGATTATTGTGGGTACCAAGAATTATTACAGCTTTTTCTGCCAAAAGTTAATCAGATTTTGGATGCTTTGCAAAATGTACAGAAGGGACAAGCTGAATGATTGGAATAATTTATTTTGTTGTGATTGTATTAGCGAATACGATAGGAGCCGTCTCTGGTATGGGTGGCGGAGTATTAATAAAACCGATTTTTGATTTCATAGGGGCGGATTCAGTCATGGCTGTTTCATTTTATTCAGCTGTAGCAGTGTTTACCATGTCTGCTGTTTCGACCGCTCGGCAACTGATTAGTGGTCGGAAATTCAATTGGAAAATTATTAGTTGGGTGTCGCTAGGTGCTGTGCTAGGAGGGATTCTAGGAAATGTCATTTTTGAGGCTATTTTACGATGGTTTTCTAATGAAGACATTATACAGCTGATTCAAATTGGCGTGACTGTGATTACTTTGATATTTGCTTTTCTTTATACAAAATATGATTGGAAAAATTTTCGCTTTACTAGTGTCACTTGGTATTTAGCCTGTGGATTATCATTAGGGTTTTTAGCGAGTTTGCTAGGGATTGGTGGCGGTCCTATAAATGTCGCCTTACTGATGTTTTTGTTTTCACTTCCCATTAAGGAGGCTACGGGCTATTCAATTTGTACGATTTTCTTTTCTCAACTTTCTAAACTAATAACGATTGCTTTATCCACAGGTTTTGCTCGGTATAATTTGGAAATGTTATTATACGTTATTCCAGCAGCCGTAATCGGTGGATTAATTGGAGCAAGATTGAGTAATATTTTTCCACCGCAAAAAGTCACTACAATTTTCCAAATAGTCATTATAATCGTATTATTTATCAATCTTTATAATGGAATAAAAATTATAATGTAATCTATAAAATTGAAAAAGATAAATAAGATCAACGTATTTACGGAGAGCGGATAGCTTGAAAGATAATTCATAAAAATCCCCTTCATGGCTGGACTAGATTGTCCAACATGAAGGGGATTTATTTGGTATACTTAATTTTTTTCAATTCCATTAATTTGGTATATTTAAAGTTTTTGAATTGTTTCTTAGATTACTGAACCACTTTCGAGATTTGTTTCGCGGGACTAAGCTCCGTGGACCTCGTCCAAAAACGCTAATACTTTCTGATAAATCGCACGTGTTTCTTCGGTGACTGTTCTGTCGAAGTCATGTTGGTCTTGATTAATTGTGATCAGCTGGCTTTTTGGAATGAGTTGGGCTGCTTTTTTTGAGAGATAGTAAGGAACATCTGGATCATTGTCGGCATGAATGAGTAAGGTTGGTGGCATCTTTTGTAAGTCGTCTTCTTCAAGTGAAAACTTCGTCAAGTCTTGTTTGTCCGACGTAAGATACTTGAGCCAGCTGCCTTGTTGTCGCCCGGCTAGGTATAGTGGATAGCGTTTATTCATGCTGCCTTGAGTTAACGGTGTCGTCTCGATTAGTTTTTCTAAGCTAGCTGCAGGAATAAAGGGATAACGTAAATAGTAGGGTGTCGGCAAGGAAAATTCGGCCGTGGTTAATTGGTAATACCCATAAAATGCTAGTAAGGAGCGTGGCGTAAAGCCTTGCTGAATGAGATAATAAGCTAAATAGGTTCCGGCTGAGCGGCCCATGAAATGATAGTTAGTAAGTTGGAGTTTCTTCAATAGAGTCGTGAGACTATCTGTTAATTGCGCAATAATCGTCGCAAGCGTGGATTCAGGGGCTAACAAGTAATCGAGACTCAAGAAATTGTAGCCACCTTCTATAAGAAGAGAAATATAATCTTCGGGTAGATCGTCTCGTTGTCCAAAGACTAAACCGCCACCATGAAAATAAATAATTGTGGGTGCGTCAGCTGAGTGGCTGGGGTAAAAACTATAGTTTATTGGCAGGTCTTGGTAGCTGGAAATTTGTGAAATAATTTTTTTCATTAGATATCAAACCTCGCTATATTAGTATTCTTTCTCTAGTATACTAATTAAAATTTAAAAATTATGTCACAAGATTACAAAATAAGACTAATTTTTGTTTAGTTTGAACAATGAAAGAGTCTGTGGCAACCGCTTACAATAGATGTATGAAATAAGAACGGAGGAGTAAGAGTTGGATTTAGCAAAAACAGTAAAAAGAAGAATTAGTGAATTGTCAGCAATTGGGAGCGATCCGACAGGAGGCATGACGCGTTTACTCTATACGGATTCGTGGAAAGAGGCCCAGAATTGGGTTGTTAATGAGCTACAGTCATTCGGCATGGTGACCGAATTTGATGAAGTGGGCAATTTGTTTGGACGAACAGAGGGCTCGGCTAGCAAAAAAACAATTATGTCTGGCTCACATATTGATACGGTCGCAAATGGCGGCACATTGGATGGACAATATGGTGTGATTGCGGCTATGACGGCGATGGAATATTTAATAGAAACGCATGGTCAGCCGAAAAAAGCTTTAGAAGTCATTTCGATGGCGGAAGAGGAAGGCAGTCGCTTCCCAACCGTTTTCTGGGGGAGTAAAAACTTTGTCGGTGAAGCAGTCAGAACAGATGTTGAAGGAATTGCTGATTCGACTGGCGCCAAATTTGTTGAAGAGATGCGTCGTCAAGGCTTTGATTTTAAAGAAAAACAAACGCGCCGTGAGGATATTGATGCGTTTGTAGAGATTCATATTGAACAAGGGAATGTCTTAGAGAAAGAACAGCTGCAGATTGGTGTCGTGAATAATATTGCTGGCCAACGTCGTTATACAGTTGTGCTGAAGGGTCAAGCGAACCATGCGGGAACCACACCGATGGGCTATCGTCATGATGCGGTTTATGGTTTCGCGAAGATTTGTAGTGAAGCGATTGATAAAGCGAAGGCAGTCGGGGATCCATTGGTACTGACTTTTGGGAAGGTTGAGCCGAAGCCAAATACGGTCAACGTAGTGTCTGGTGAAGTTGTATTTACGATTGACTGTCGTCATACGGATGCGGCTGAATTGATTGATTTTACCACAGCTTTGGAAAAAAGGATTCAAGAAATTTCGGCTGAGGAGGGCTTAACGGCGACGATTGATCTATGGATGGATGAAGCACCCGTTCCGATGAATGAAGAAATTGTCGCGACAATTGAAGCGCAGGCGAAAAAAGGCAATTATAACTATCGCGTGATGCATAGTGGCGCAGGGCATGATTCACAAGTCATCGCACCACACTATCCGACGGCGATGATTTTTGTACCAAGTATTGACGGAATTAGTCATAATCCAGCAGAAGAAACAAAGTTTGAAGACTTAGTTGAAGGGGTCAAAATTTTAGCAGACACTCTGTACGAATTAGCGTATTAATCAACGAACGAGTCAGCGAATGAATCAACGAGTGGCTCGGTGAATGTATCAACGAATGAGTCGGTTGGTTCATTCGCTGAGTTACTAAATTAAGCAATCAATGAAACAATCGTAGCGAAAGCGAAATTTATAGAAAACGAGGAACAATAATTATGGGATATAAAAATGAACAAACAGGCTATCGAAATGGGCTATTAGAATCACGTGGTGTGATTAAGAAAGATAACTTTGCCATACTTCCACATGATGGATTAGTAAAAAATATCGTTCCAGGCTTTGTCGAATGTGACTTATCAATTTTGGGTTCGCCTAAGTTAGGTGCTGGCTTTGTTGATTACATTATTACCTTTCATAAAAATGGCGCACAAGAAACAGGCTTCGGTGGACCGGGGATTCAAACATTAGTCTATGTAATTTCAGGGAAATTGACGGTTAGTGATGGAAAAGAAGAGTCTGTCTTAGAAGCAGGCGGTTATGCGTATTATCCTGAAGGTGTCAAAATGTTTATGAAAAACGCGCAGGATGAGGATACAGAAGTCTTCTTATATAAGAAGCGTTATGAAGCGTTAGAGGGTTATGAAGCACATAAAGTGGTGGATACGATCCATAATTTAGAGCCAATCGAATATGAAGGAATGAAGGATGTTCTTTTATGGGATTTATTACCTAAGGATTTAGGTTTTGATATGAACATGCACATTTTATCGTTTGAACCAGGTGCGGGGCATGGCTATATTGAAACGCATGTTCAAGAGCATGGCGCCTATTTATTGAGTGGGCAAGGGATGTACAACTTGGATAATGAGTGGTACCCAGTGGAAAAAGGGGATTACATTTTCATGAGTGCTTATGTGCAACAAGCGGCTTATGCAGTCGGACGTGGCGAGCCTCTTGCTTACGTATATTCAAAAGATTGCAACCGTGATCCACAGCTTTGAGTAAGTTCAGTGACGAATAAGAAAAAATTAGGAGTAAGCATATGACAGAAGAGACAGCAATAGTGACCGTTGAAGCAGGTAAGTTGCATCAACTGATTAAAGAGAAATTAATGGCAGCTGGTTTACATGAAGCACACGCCGAAGAAACAGCGAAGCATTTAGTCTATGCGGATGCCTGTGGGATTCATTCTCATGGCGCCGTGCGCGTAGATTATTATGCAGAGCGAATTGCCAAAGGTGGCGTGACGATTGATCCTGAGATTGTCTTTGAAAAAACCGGGGCGTCGACAGGGCTTGTTCATGGCGACAATGGCGTAGGCCAGTATGTCTGCGATGAAGCCTTAAAGCATGCGATAGATTTGGCGAAAGAATCTGGCTTAGCTTTGGTGGGTGTTTCCCAAACGAGTCATAGTGGCGCATTATCTTATTACGTCAAAAAAGCGGCGGAGCAAGGTTATTTAGCTTTGGCGATGTGCCAATCTGATCCGATGGTCGTGCCTTATGGTGGTAGTGAAACGTATTTTGGCACGAATCCGATTGCTTTTTCGGCGCCGAGAAAGAATGAACGTCCGATTGTTTTTGATATGGCAACGACGGTTCAAGCTTGGGGCAAAATTTTGGATGCCCGTTCTAAAAATAAAGAAATTCCCGATACATGGGCCGTGGATAGTCAAGGGAATCCGACGACTAATCCACATAATGTTAATGGTTTATTACCGATTGCCGGTCCAAAAGGCTACGGTTTGATGATGATGGTGGATATTTTGGCTGGGACTTTGCTAGGGTTACCTTTTGGCAAACACGTCTCTTCAATGTACGCCGATTTAACGGAGAAACGTAACTTGGGTCAGATTTATTTGATTATTGATCCAGCCCGATTTACAGATGTCGATACATTTAAAGAAAATATTAATCGAATGGTCAATGAGTTGCATGAAATTAAGCCGGTTGAGGGTGTCCAGCAAGTCTATTATCCGGGTGAGTTGAGTCAAGCTCGCTACGATAAATACATGACGAACGGGATTCCGATTGCGACGCCGGTCTATGATTACCTAGTGAGTGAGACGATTCACTTTAATCAATATGGTGGAAAAGGTGCGTTTGCCGAATAAAGAAGAGAGTGAGTGGAGCCAAGAATGATTCATACAATTATTGAAAAAAATAACTACCAAGATTCGATTGTCCTGATGCTTTTGACGAATCATTTGGAGGAAATGCCAGGAGTAACCAGCATCTCTGTTATGATGGGTACGCCAGCGAATAAGGATATTTTTAAAACTGGGGGCTTATACACGCCTGAGTTAGAAGACGCAACAGCCAATGATATGGTGATTGTGGCGGATGTCGAGAACCAAGCAACAATCGATGAGTTGGTTAAAGAAGCGAAGACTTATTTGGAAGAACAAGCGAGTAAAAATCAGAGTGGCGCGACCCAGGAACGAGTGAAAACTTGGGATAAGGCTTACCGTTTAGGCGAAGATGCCAGCGTCTCAATCTTATCGATTCCTGGTACACATGCGGCATTAGAGATTGAGAAAGCCTTGGATGCTGGAAAACATGTTTTCTGTTTTAGCGACAATGTCTCTGTTGAAGATGAACGACGCTTAAAACAACAGGCGCATCAACAAGGATTGCTTTTGATGGGACCTGATTGTGGAACGGGCATTATTAACGGAATTCCTTTGGCCTTTACTAATGCAGTTCGTAAAGGCAAGATTGGCGTGATTGGTGCGTCGGGTACGGGGATTCAAGAAGTCACAACGATTATTCATCGCTTAGGCGAAGGTGTGACACACGCGATTGGAACGGGCGGCCGTGATTTGAAAGAAGAAATCGGTGGTACAACGTTTAAAGATAGTATTGCTTTATTGGAACAAGATCCTGAAGTGCAAGTAATTGTAGCAATCTCTAAACCGCCAGCAAAAGCGATTCGTGATGAGGTTCTAGATTTATTACGCGCAAGTAAGAAGCCTGTGGTTTCAATTTTCTTGGGCGAAAATCCAGAGTCGCATGAAGAGAATTTATTCCATGCGCATACGCTAGAAGAGACGGCAAAAATTGCAGTCGCGTTACTGCGTGGCACGAATCCGACGTTGATCGAAGAGGAAACTTTAGCAGTACCGTCAGTTAAATTAGCAGCGAATCAACGGACGATTAAAGGGTATTATTCAGGTGGTACGTTGGCATATGAAGCGGGCATGTTAGTTAAAGAAGCATTTGGCATTCAATCAACGACTGCTGCAGAGGGCTTCATTTTAGCAGCTGAGGGTCATGAAATTATTGACCTTGGAGACGATATTTATACCAATGGGAAACCACATCCGATGATTGATCCGACGATTCGTAAAGAAATGTTAGCGGCGGCTGCCAAAGATGAAACGACGGCTGTTGTGCTGTTGGATGTTGTCTTGGGTTATGGTGCTCACGATGATATGGCGAGCGAACTAGCGCCGATGATCAAACAAATTCAAGCTGAGGCCGTAGAAAAGGGTCGACAAATTGCGGTTGTAGCAACGATTGTTGGGACAGATGAAGATCCGCAAAGTATTGTGGAACAAGAAAATATCTTGAAAGATGCTGGTGTGATTCTATGCGAAAGTAACGCGCAAGCCGTTAAGTTGGCTTTAGCAATCGTCGATCATCCGGTAACTGAAGAGAAGAAACCGGTTCATGCAAAAGCTGCGACGACAGTCGAAATTCCAGTAGTCTCTCAACGCTTAGGGCAGCTGCTCTCAGCGGATAAATTTATTAATATCGGCTTAAGTAGCTTCACCAAAGCTATCACTGATTATGGTGGAAAAGTCGTTCAATATGATTGGCAGCCAGTTGCTGGTGGCAATGTCGAATTGCAAAAAGCCATTCACTATCTAAAAAAAGTTTCATTGAAAGTAGAGGGTTAAGTATGGTTTATCAAACAATTGAAGAAGCAAATCAAGCAGTGGTTGCTAAAATTATTGCCGGTTCACCATTCTTACTAGATGTTGTTCCTGCAAAAGAAGTCATCAAGCCTTTGCAAACAGGCAAAGTGTTATTACATGCGGGACCGCCGATTACTTATGACAAAATGGTTGATCCGATTCAAGGAGCCTGTGTCGGGGCTGCCTTGTTTGAAGGCTGGGCGAAGGATGAAGCGAGTGCCCGCGAGTTATTAGAGAACGGTGAGGTTGAATTAATTCCGTGTCACCATGTCGATGCAGTCGGTCCAATGGGTGGGATTACTTCGGCGAACATGGCCGTATTAGTTGTTGAAAACACAGAAGCAGGCAATGTGGCTTACTGTACGATGAATGAGGGAATTGGTGCAGTGTTACGTTTTGGTGCCTATTCCAATGAAGTAGTCACACGTTTGCATTGGATGAAGGATGTCCTTGGTCCAACCTTAAGTAAGGCAATTAAGAAAAAAGGCCCGATGAATATTAACGTGTTAGTAGCCAAAGCAATTGCGATGGGCGATGAATTCCATCAACGAAATATTGCTGCTTCACTGGCGTTTCTTAAAGAAGTAGCACCAACAATTGTCTCGTTAGAAGATGTGACGCAAGCAGATAAAGAAGCCGTGATTCAATTTTTAGCAGACACGGATCAATTTTTCTTGAACGTTATGATGGCCTCATCTAAAGCCGTTATGGATGGCGCTAGAATGATTCAAGAAGGTACAGTTGTAACGGCGATGTGCCGGAACGGTCATGAGTTTGGCATTCGGATTTCTGGGATGGACGATGAGTGGTTTACCGGACCTGCCAATACACCGAAAGGCTTATATTTCACAGGATTTTCGGAAGCTGATGCAGCGCCCGACATGGGAGACAGTGCGATTACTGAAACCTTCGGCGTAGGCGGTATGGCGATGATCGCGGCACCAGCCGTGACACGTTTTGTCGGCTCAGGTGGCTTCAATGATGCCTTAAATACTAGTGAAGAAATGACCGAAATTACCTTAGCACATAATCCAAACTTTTCTGTACCAACCTGGGATTTCCAAGGAATTGCGACGGGGATCGATGCTTGTAAAGTAGTTGAAACAGGGATCCTACCAGTGATTAATACAGGGATTGCTAATAAAAAAGCTGGCTTAGGTCAAATTGGTGCCGGAACAGTGACGCCGCCGATTGAATGTTTTGAAAAAGCCGTCTTGGCGTATGCTAAAAAATTAGGTTTCGAAGGATAAAATCATGCAAACAATGACGGCTTGCGCGGACTTGGCGACGTTATCTAAAGACAAGACTTGGCAATTGCATAGTCAGTTTCGTCAAACTTTTAATCTAGTTTCTAGCGAGCAGCGCCAGCTACTATTGGTCGCGCCCAATTCGCTCAGTCTGATGCCTGGTGGACTCTTTTTACCAGAAAAAGACTTCATCCAGCTTCATTCTTTGAGCAAGCAGATCACTGCGACAACTTTAGCGAATCAAGTCTTGGTAATTGAGACAGCGCAGCAGTCATTTATGATTCAGGTGACAGCAGGTCCTTCAACCAAGCTTGAACCACTGCTGCAAACGAGTGCTCAGAAAGAGTTAACGTGCAAGTCTACGTATCAGTCAGTCTTGGATAGTCTGGCGAGCTTGCCGCAACGAACGGGCTTTGATATTGGCCTTAGTGAATTTACTAGCCAAGATGCGCAGGAATTATTTCAAGCGCAGACAGATAAGTCAGTTAAGACAGACAAGTCGCTAGAACAATTGGCGGACTGGGTCAAATTTTTATTAGGTCGTGGTCGAGGCTTGACGCCTTCAGGGGATGACTTTCTGATGGGTTGGCTTTTGATAAATCAGATGAATCAGGCGGATCAACTGACGGAGATTGTCAAGGAACGCTTGGCAGATCCAGTCCAGCAAACCACCGATGTCAGTCAACATTATTTATCGTTGGCGTGTGCTGGATATTATGGACGAGACCAACTCGCTTTGGCGGAGATTCTTCAGGGAAACACTTCTCTGGAAAATCAACCGAATGTCTTGAAAAATATCATTAATCATGGTCAAACATCGGGAAGTGATTTTCTAGCGGGCGTCGCTTGGGGAATCAGACAGTTGCTAAAAAAGAAGAACCAATCGGGTGAAACGAAAAAATTAGGGTAGTGAAAAATGAAGTAAGTAATGAATAAAAGGGTTTGATTATAAATTAATGCAGAAAAAAAGGTTTGAATGGGCGTATTTCGGCTAGAGAGACTTAAGGGGAAATTACTCAGTTTAATCCAAACGAAGCGCCATTTGAACCAAACATAGGGGGGAACTAATTGGGAACACGTGTAGTGATTGCACTTGGGGGAAATGCGATATTGCGTCCAAAACAAGAAGCAACAGTAGAGATTCAATTAAAGAATTTGGAAACGAGTGCGGAACAAATTGCCAAAATTGAGAAACTGAATTACGAAGTCGTCTTGACGCATGGAAACGGGCCGCAGGTAGGAAACATTTTACGCCAAAATGAAGTCGCAAAAGATGTCGTACCACCAGCACCATTAGAGGTCTGTAACGCAGAATCGCAAGGCTTTATCGGTTATATGATGGAACAAACGATCAAGAATGCCTTGCGAAAAAATGACTCAGACGCAACAGTTGTTACGTTACATACACAAACAGAAGTCGATCGTTGTGACCAAGCGTTCCAACAGCCAAATAAACCGATTGGTATCTTTTACGATGAAGCGGAAGCTGAACAGTTAATCAAGGAAAAAAGCTGGACCATGATGGAGGATGCGGGACGTGGTTATCGCCGGGTTGTCCCTTCACCAATGCCTTTACTGATTCATGGAATGGATGCCATTTCTCATTTGCTGTCGAAAAACATTATTGTAATTGCCGGCGGTGGCGGGGGAATTCCTGTGTATCGTGATGATGAAGGAATGCTACATGGATTAGAAGCAGTCATCGATAAAGACCGCACAGGGAAGAAAATGGCGGAACAGGTCAATGCGGATGTCTTCATGATGCTAACTGACGTGCCAAATGTCTACATTAACTACGGCAAACCAAATCAGAAGAAATTAGAAGAACTATCAGTTGCAGAAGCTGAGCAATATATGGCAGAAGGACATTTTGCGGATGGTAGTATGGGTCCAAAAATGGAAGCAGCCATCTCTTTTGCAAAAAATGGCCGCAAAGCGATTATCTGTGCCTTAGATGAAGCTGACCTTGCTTTACAAGGCAAAGCTGGGACGATAATTAGCGGGTAAGGTTAAGAACTAAATGTGAACAATAAAAATCGTATTCAAGTAGCTAGATAGCTGGTTGAATACGATTTTTTTCAATGAAGGATGTGTAACTATTACGAAATCATAAATCATATATCGCATCCGGGATTCCTTCCATCGAAAAAGTTTGCAGTCTGGTCGCAAGCAGCTCAACAAAGAACGTTGATCTCATTGCTAAATTAGTTCTTAACCCGCTGTAAATACTATAGTCAAACAGCGGATAATTCATAATCCCCCTTTAGGGACTGCAGAACTTTTTGATTCCAGTAATCCCTACTGCTAGATTTGCTATCTATTATCTTGATTAAATAAAATCTAGCTGATACAGAATGTCGGAAAGCTACGTTTATGAGTCTGTAAAGAAGAAATCTACATAAAATTCACTTCATAGACTTGGTATTATTTATTACCAGTAATTTCGCTTCCATTACAGATGATGTTGTTTTGTTAATGTCTGAACGTCCACTGATTTTTCAATCGAAATAAATTGCTGGTCAAAAATTAAAGATTCGTAATTATCGAGTATATATTAATTATCCATCAACAAAATTTAGACGGGTTAAACTTTAAATTCAACTTCTAATGAGCTATATATACTTGCAAGTAGAAGTTAATTGTTTGTCTGTTCTGATAAATCTCAACACATTGTTGTTCTAGCTCAAACTGCTTTAAAAGTGGGGCGTTCTTTGTTTTTTAAAAGGTGAAATAGCCTAATGCATCACTTTTCTGAGTGCGCATTAGGCTATTTGATATTCATTCTTTATTCGTAGCGGTGTTCCAGAATTACTTCTTATCGACACTTACTTGGTTGGCTGATTCGGATAGTTCGATGGCCATCCGTAGATTTAGACTAGTTTGCGGATTTTGAATATTGCTGTCTAAGAGTTCTTCACATTGGTTGATACGGTATTTGATCGTGTTTCTGTGAAGGTAAAGAACCGTCGCCGTTTTGGAAATCTCACAGTTGAAATCTAAGTAACATTTGAGTGTTTTACGTAGCTCAATCAACGAAGGCTCTGTAGGATAGGCTAAGTCTTTTAAGGTCTTCGTGCAGAAGTAGCGGATATCCTCCGTATTGGTCTGTTCAAAGAGCGCGAATAATCCTTTGGCATGATAGTACTGGAAGATTGGCGGTTCTTTCAGTTGTTTTACTTCTTCCATGGCGATTTTTGCTTCGACGAACGAGTTTGCAATCTCTTCAAGCGCCTCATAGGCATTGCCTAGAGTGAAATGTAAGCGAATCGGTAAGACTTGCGCTAATTCCTCAGATAATTCTTCGAAAATAGTTTCAAGTGATTGTTCTGGAGCTTGGAGCAACAGGCCGATGTCATTACTTTCTTTTATTGGGAAAATTAGGACATCCTTCACGCGTTGCGGCAACTTTTCCTTGAGCCAGGACATAGCGACTTGCGATTTTTCTGCTTGGTAGCGCAGTTTAGTGGCATCTTCTTGGTGCACAAAGCAAGTCACGATATTCATTTGATAAAAATGACTCTCTTTGATTCCAAAGGGTTGTCCCAAATCCAGCCAATTGCGGCCTTCATTTTTCTCGTAGTTTTGTGAAGTAATTAGTTGATTTAAATAATCACTCCGCAATCGCTCAATCGATTCTTGAATTTTTTGATTCTTAAAGAGCATAAAGGTTAAGACTAAGACGGCTTGATCAATGGCAAATTCTGAAGTTGGAAAGGGAATCTGCTCAGGATTCAAGACGAGTAAGTAATAAGGGAAATAGGTATCAATCTTAATCGGAAAACCGGCGATTTGAATCATTTTTTCATCGGTATTTTGAATCAGAAATGAGGTTTTTCCACGATCAATGCGTCTAAAATGTTTTTCATTAATTTGTTCAGTATAATAAGCTACGGAACGATCGCTGTGGGAAAAATGATTCGAATGAGCAATGACCTCTTTCCATGGATTGAGGAGAATTGTCGGTGCATTAATAATTTTTCCGAGATCAGTGATAAATCGTTCATTACTAACTTCATGAATTAATAGATTGGTGAAACGTTTTTGGATATCTAAGGCGTAGGTCAGCTGTTCCGTTTTCGAGTCCCACAGATAACTCAATAATTTATGTAAGAGTTGCCCCAGGGGCTGAGTGGCAGGGACTTCTACGATAGGTAAGTCTAAGGCGGTTCCGTAGGCAATGATTTCAGGATCGATTTCGCCTAAGAAGCGGCCAACTTTGATGCCTAAGCCGGCGCATTTTTTCTCTTTTAAGGAAGCAATCAATTTTTTTAAATTGGTTTGATCGTTTTTGAAAACCATCGCAGTGGTTAAAATAAAGGTTTCTTCAGGAATATAATTAGCAATATCGGGTGTTTCGGTAATTTCGACGCTGACGATTTCATGTTGTTGCTCGTGGGTGGATAAAATTTTCAAATCTGAAAATCGCGGTACCTGCAAGACTTCTTCTAATGTTGCCAATAATTATCCCTCCTGACTAGTCTATTTCGTGTATCAAGTGCTTTCATTCATTTTAGATGAAAACGAAGTCATTTGCAAAAAAACTCTTGGTAGTTTTGCACAAATCGGCAGATTCATTGGTTAATCTTGCTAATGTATCCCCCGTAGAGTTCCTTTAAAATAGAAGAATGGAAAAAAAGAAAAGAGGAGATTCTATGTATAAACAAGTGAATACTACGAAACGAATTATCATGACCCCTGGACCAGTAGAAGCTCAGCCAAGTGTGTTAAGACAGATGAGTCAAACGATGTTAGGGCAATTTGACCCAGAATTCTTACGGATCATGAGTGAAGTCAAGGAAATGATTAAGGTTCCTTTTGGCACGAAAAACAAGCAAGCTTTTGCGATTGATGGGACGTCTCGTTCAGGAATTGAAGCGGCCTTGATTGCTTTAATTGAACCAGGAGATAAAGTTTTGATCCCGGCGTATGGCCGATTTGCTTATTTATTAGGAGAAATCTGCCAACGAGCGCAAGCCGAAATTATTTGGTTAGAAAAAGATTGGGAAGCGCCGTTCGAAGAAGAGGCAGTGATTGAAGCAATCGAAAAAACACAACCGAAGCTCGTGGCGATGATTCACGGGGAAACGGCGAATGGTCAGATGCAGCCGTTGAGTAAGATTGGTCAATTCTGTCGCCAACAAGATATCTTTTTTGTTGTCGATATGGTGGCAACTTACGGTGGTGTAGACATTCGAGTTGATGAGTGGAATGTCGATGTGGCAATCGCCGGCACGCAAAAATGTGTCAGTGTCCCTTCTGGTTTATCATTAATTACGTATAACGAGCGCGTGGAAAAAGTCTTAGCTAGACGTTATCAAAAAGAGTTAGGGTTAGGTGACGATGAGCGAAGCGATGCGTATATTTCTAGTAATTATCTGGACTTGTCTCAGCTAGAAAAATATTGGAGTCCGACGCCGATCAATCACCACACGGAAGCGACAGTCATGATTTATGGCTTACATGAAGGCTTGCGCGTGATGTTAGAAGAAGGTATGGAGAATGTAGTTGCCCGCCATCAGAAGAATTATGATATCTTGAAGGCTGCATTTGCGAAAATGAATCTGACTTTTTATGGGAATCTTGAAACGATGATGCCAACCGTGCTACCGATTATGATTCCTCAAGGCGTCGATGGGGAAGCGTTGAGATCGACTTTATTAAGTCAATATGGGATTGAGATTGCCTCTTCATTTGGTTCTCTAAAAGGCAAAGTTTGGCGCGTTGGTAACATGGGTTATAGTAGTCAAAAATCTAACGTCTTATTACTGATCAGTGCTTTCGAAGCTGTCTTAAAAGCGCATGGTCATGAGTTTGATTACGGTGCTGCCAGTGTGTATGCCTTAGAAATGTATCAAAAAGAACAATAATTATTCGAGATAAATATATCAGCTTTACGTATTTATACACGATTGATGGCTTTGTTTTTCTGATATATTCAGCACTTTATTGAACAGGGATGCAGCTGCCGCAAGGCCTGCGATTATTGCTAAAGATGCAGGCGAATTGAGTTATTTGAAATATTACAAAACAAGCAAAACACCTCTAGCAGTTGCTAGTTCTCTGATTGTAGTAGTGAGAGACTAGCACCTTGCCAGGGGTGTTTTCTACGTGAAGAATGATTGTTGGATGAGTATGTATGTAGGGTATATAGGGTGTTTTGATGCATCAAAATGCGAACAGAAAAGTCATAAAGTACACTAGGGGGAATTTACAAAAATTGGCTGAAATTGAAGGTAACTTTGGCGAGTAAATGACCAGTGTCGTGTGAAAAAGGTGGGTTAAAAATAAAAACAAACAAAATTGGTGCGCATATCAAATAATGTCTCAGTAAATGGTCCTTTTTTGGTTATTTTTTAATCATCTGCTTAGGAGATCAATCGCTAGAAGTGCGCGTATATTTGCCTCATATGGGAGTCGTTTGTTGGAGCTGTTTTTACGCCGTTTGGGTGAAATTAGACGATAAATTTGTAACCATTGGATAATTTTTACGGAATAATGACGAAAATGCTGAGTTTGTGCCTGTTTAAGACCAAAAATGGTTTGACAAATTCTGTCCTACTTGATACACTTTAAACGCAATGTTTTGTTTACGAATGTTTTTTTTTGCATCAAAAATAACTCTAGGTATTAAAACGACTGGTATTTTGGGACAGCGATAAAAACAGCGAGCTAGACAGGCAATGGCGAGGGCATTAATCGACAAATTCGTCCATTAGTGACCCACTGAAAAGCAGTAGCCAATGGGTAGTGGAGTTACCTATTAATTGCGATAAATAAAAGGGTTCAAAATATATAAGGAGGAAAGCCAGTTTTGTTGATAACTATGATTATAAGTAGCTTTCTTATAATGGGAGGACTGGGTGTACTTGTCTATCGTTATCTCGTGTATAGTCGGCTCAACCAAATTAAAGATATAGAAAACTATCCAGTAATTTTCCAACGAAAACTAAATCATGTGAAGCAGCAAGAAGTAGAAAAGCATGTGCTTTATCTATTAATCCTCGCCTTTTTATTACTAATGAGTGTCTCTATAGGGATATTCTCTACCTACCAATTAACGCAAGCGTCCAGTGTTTCTAAAAATGAAATTCAGCAGTTAAAAGAGAGAGTCGAGCAGCTGGAAAATCAGGCACAGTCGTTAGAGAGTCCAAAACAAGTGAGTAACGAAGAGCAGGATCTAGAGAATCTTGTGTTATCTGATGAATCTCTTAATCTAGCTGATTATCCATGGCAAATAATTTTCGATGATGAAAATCAAAATATACAAAGTAAAAGTGAACAAAACAAAATGGAATCTAACTTATCCAAGGAATTAAAAGATTATTTCCAAGTGGATACGGTGGAAGTAATTTTAGAGGCGAATCAAACGATGAGTCTTAAACTAACAAAACAACAACAAGCAATAGCGAGTGAGAATGAACAATTGCTGGAGAAGATCACTCGATTTGTGAAAGAAGCGGAAGCGATACCTGGACTGAACCAAATCGCTGTTACCGCAGAGGGTCTAATTAAAGAAGATGATACGAGTAGTAGTTTATATAGTAGAGAATCAAATCAAGAAAGTTTCAAAGAACAGCGCGACAATACTAGTAAGATAAAGGAAGGAAAAATGTAATGGTAGATAACAAAAAAGAAAGATGGTTTTCTCAAAAAAGTTTGATAGATGAGGTTAATAAGGTTTCTGATGAAGTGATTGAATCACTTTCACAAGAGGAAAATTCTAAGTTCAAGAAAGTGACACCAGTAGACACAAACTCAGGAGACGTAGACGAAATGGAACGTAATATGAAGCGATATGAGAGACAGATCAAGATTCTTCAAGCGGAAATCATTCAAGAAAAACAAGCCCATGAGCAAGAAATCAATGGCTTGAAATCTGAAGTGACCGAATTGAAAGCGGCAAAAGAACAAGCAACAAGCCAACCAGCTGAGCAAGAAGAATTAGCTCGGTTAAAGAAAGAAAATGAAGCATTAAAAGCAGAAGCTGCGAAGAGTGCAACGAATAGTTCAGAAGATTTATCTGGCCGTTTAGAGTCATTAAATGCTGAAGTACTTCAATTAACAGCTGATAAATTTGACCTTAAAGAACAAGTTCGTGAGTTGAATGCTAAAAACACAGATTTACAAGGCACAATCAGTGAGCAAGAAGCAAAAATTCAATCATTAGTGAAACAAGCTGAAAAACGCCCAGAAGATGAAGGCGATGCAGAGGCTTTATTGAAAGCGAAACGTCAAATCAATGATTTAGTTGAGCAAAATGAAGCGTTGAAACAAGAAGTTGTTGAATCGCAAAAAGAAATTGGTGAAGTGTTAGTTTCTGCGAAGAAACAAGCGAACCTAATGTTAGAAGAAGCACATGTTGAAGCGAAACACATGATCAGCACTGCTGAATTAGAATTAGAAAACATTGGTAGCCGTGCGAAGAAAATCTTCATCGAAGTGGAAGATTCAAAAGAGCAAGTGGTTTCTATGTACAATGAGATGCAAAAGAAAATTAATCACTTAGTTGAAGGTAGCTTACTTTCAGATTACCAACCAAATAAATAACAAGACTGCTGATTAGTCTCCATACGTGGTGAAGGATTAGTATAAAATAATGATATTTATTTTTAGTTTTGAAAACTGTGCTTAAGCTATAGGATGAATATAGCGGGTCAGTGTAGGGGTAGTTTTAATATAGTCAGTTGAATGAACGACCCTCCGAAACAGTAGATGAATCATCTATCTTTTGGAGAGTTGTTCATTTTATTAAAATAGTAAGTTGTGGGTAATTATTCAAAGCGAACAATTAAAATTTTTGCGCGAAAAAATAACACAAGATATCCATTGGACATGATAATTCAGACATAAAGGAGAAAGAGTATGAGTATTTTTAAAAGAAAAGCGAAAAATAAAAAGAATTTATTTGATGATATTGAAGATTTTGAGGACGACGAGTTCGATGATGATGAGTTTGACGACGATGATGAATTCGATGACGACGAGTTTGATGATGATGAATTCGATGATGAAGACGGCGATGAAGATGAGCTTGATGATGAAGAGCTAGAAGAGTTGCAAGAAAAAAATCAGATGCTAGAGAAAGAAAATCAAAAACTAGCAGCGGATAAACAAGAGCTTCAAAAGAGTCGAGTTCGTTTAGAAACACGGATTCATGATTTAGAGACAGAACTTTCTTCAGTGGAAGCTATTCCTTCAGATTATTCTGAACGAGCGGTTGAGTTGGAAGAATACAAAAAAATGGTAGAACAATTGACTGCTGAGAAAGAGCAACTTTCTTCAGAAAAAGAGCAATTGGCTGCTGAAATCTCAACAGAGTCGCCAGATGTTGAAGCAATCAAAGAAGCTTTTGAAAAAGAGAAAGAAGATTTCGAAGCGGAGATTGAGCGTTTAACTAGCGAACAAGAAGCGTTACTTGCTGAAAATAATCGTTTAACTGATGAAAATGAAGCATTAACTACTGAAAATACACGTGTCACAGCAGAAGTTACGAAATTAACTGCAGAGAACGAAAAACTTTCAGATAATGCTATTCGCTTATCTCTAGAAATGAGACGTTTAGAAGAGGGCACAGCGCCATCTGATAACGAAGCAGAAACAAATACAAGCAAAACTACGATTGAAGATGCGGAATCTCCTCGTGTATTAATCGAAAAAGAACGCTTAGAACTTGAAAATGAAACTTTACAACATCGTTTAGAATTATTGGGTCAACGAAATGATCAATTGGCAGAAACTTTGGCTAAATTAGAAGTTGCTATGCAAAATGGACCTGAAGAAGCGATGGCTGTGACTGAAACACCTGAGTACAAAGAATTAATGTCACAAACACAAGCGTTGGAAGAAGAATTAGCACAGATTAAACAACAAGCTCAAGCATTGGAAGAAGAGTTAGCGCAAATTAAACAACAAGAAAAAGAAGAAGATTATTATGCGTTAACCAAAGAAGAAATGGCTGAGGTTATGTTTGAAGCGAAAGCTAAAGCGAAGGATATTATCAACAAAGCGGAAGTTGTTGCTTATGATATCAAATCTGAGGTTCAAGAAGAGTTACGTGCATTAAAAGCGGAAGCACTTCTATATCAAAGAAATATTGAGCGAACTCGTGATGATTCAGCTGCCTTATTCAATAAATTAATTGAGCAAGCAAGCGACTTAAATCGGACGTTTTAAGGAGGTTGAATAATGGACTATAAAAAGGTTGGACTGGTTAGTAGTGTCGTATTAGCCTACTCAGGGTTCTCTGCGAGTATTTCTGTGGAAGCGACGACGGTCTCAACGGATTCATTTACCCTGCAAGATGAACAGGAAAGTAAGCCATTAAATTTGACCGTGCAACAAGCTTCTCAACAATCAACAAGCGACACCAGCTCCTCTACTGATGAGGGGACTGGTTCGTGGGTTGAGGGTACAGAGAGTAGCACCGTTGACTCGAGTGTTTTGGATTCGAGTGGCGGCATCTCAACTAGCGATACAGAAACTACCACAAGCCAGACGAGCGAAAGTGCAACGACTGATTCAACAACGAGCACTAGCACTAGTTCGGAAAAACAAGCACCACCACAACGGACGACGACATCAAGTAGTCAAGAAGTGAAGGGTAAAGTGGATAAAACGACTAACTCAAAAGAACAAGACGCAGGCGTGAACAAGGCGAAAACGTCGACATCTGCGGATAAAAAGGAAGCAGACAAAGAGAAGAAAAAAGAAGTGATTCCAACAGTGATTGCTGTTTCACCTAATTATTCGACTCAACAGTTTGTTCAACAAATCGCGGAACAGGCTAGACTACTGGGACAAGAGCATGATCTATATGCATCAGTGATGATTGCTCAAGCAATCTTAGAGAGCGGCTCAGGAAATAGCGGATTAGCGAGTCCGCCAAATTACAATTTATTTGGAATAAAGGGTAGTTATGGTGGAAAAACAGTTCGATTTGTAACTAGCGAAGAGGATGCTTCGGGTGAATTACATAAGGTAAACGCGAATTTCAGGAAATATTCTTCCTATAAAGAATCTTTGGAAGATTATGCGAACTTATTAAGCCGTAATCTCTACAGAGGGGCTAGAAAAAGCAACACGACTAGTTACATGGATGCTACAAGCTTCTTAACTGGACGTTATGCGACGGATACGAGTTATGGGGCGAAATTAAATGGCCTGATTGAAGCGTATAATTTGTCACAGTATGATTATCTAGTAGATGAAGTTCCGGCTGATGCAGGTCGAGTGCAGTCGAAACTGACTACGAAAAAAACTGAAGAAACTAAGCATGAGGACAAAGAATTGTTTGACGCTTACACACACAGAGAGCAAGAATATCGCGAACATGAAGTGTTGCCAGGTGAGTCCCTCAAGTCAATTAGTGAGCAGTATCAAATCTCAATTGCTGAATTGGTCGAGTTGAACCAATTGAATCGCTTTGTCTTGATGGTAGGACAAGTTCTGAAAATTGAACCGATTGTTCGTCCAAGTCAAATGGATCAAGAAGCATTGATCGAATCGGATACTCGCTACAAACAAGATGTACTTGTAAACAAAAAAATAACTGAAGTGGTGCCAGAGCCAGTCTTCAAACCGTTAAATTTACGCTATAAAATCACTGCTATTTCAGCAGTTCCAGCAGAAAGCTATAAAGTTGAACGTGGCGATAGTTTGTTGAGCATCTCTAAGAAGGTCGGCTTATCGATCCAATCAATCAGAGAATGGAATCAACTTGAAAGTTATATTTTAAGAGAAGGTCAAGTGCTGCGCCTGACACCAACTCTAGACGTTTAGTTACGACTTAGTAACCACATTAAAAAGTACAACCTCGCAATATGCAACCCCTATTCTCACCAATACATAAAGGTATTCAACATCTTCGAAAAAAACCACCTCATATAGAAAAATGAAAAACCTCGAGAGAACATGAAGATGTTCTCTCTTTTTGCTTAGAGGGGATTTATTCACAAACAATCACGAAACATTCTCGCAACAAATGAAATCCTCTGTTACTGCTATCTTAAAATAAGCTTCCTCAAAAAAGTATACTGAAAACAAGCCAACTTGAAAGATACCTATGGAAACCGGAAATTTTAAGTAGGGATTAATACGTAAGTTCGGTGGGAGAAACAACTGGCAACTAATAGCCCAGGAGTAGCATGTTCACACAGTTCATTCGGTTTTTATAGTGTAAAAAATTAGCTAATGTGCACAAACTTTTCTGAAATTTTGTCACTACTGTTAAATGTATCTACACCCAACACCCTTTACAATGTAAATAGACATTGGAAGCGCGTACATTGTCTTTTCGG
The DNA here is from genome assembly GCF_009933175.1 of Candidatus Enterococcus huntleyi. Taxonomy (GTDB): domain Bacteria; phylum Bacillota; class Bacilli; order Lactobacillales; family Enterococcaceae; genus Enterococcus_K; species Enterococcus_K huntleyi. The sequence continues at coordinate 223,441 of NZ_MAEJ01000001.1, forward strand.
ATTAAAAAAAAGATTGATAAAGATCTCAGTATTTATCGTTTAAAATATAAGTATGTGAAATATTTTTATAGAAGAGTGCCCACTGTTAAGACAACAGCAATAATTATTTACTATCATAAAAATCCAATAAAACGTACGGAAATTTTCTACTTCGAAGAATCCGAATTGGGCTTTTCCACTATCGGCAGAAACATTTTTTGACCTTCGCAGATGAGCATTTTTTCAAGTTATCCAGTTTGTACAAAAGATATACATAGTGGCATCTTTAGTCAATTTCATTTTTTAACCGTTTACAATGCGCTTATCAAATTAATGATATGAAGTTTCAAAAGCAGAGAAGGAGGAGGAAGAGTGGAAAACAAAGATTATGTGGTTTCAGAAGAAGAGGTGGCCCGATTTAAGGAACGCGGCTACAACGATGACATGCTTCCCAAAACATCTGAGAAGCGCAATATGGGGATGAAGAATTATTTTACTCTCTGGATGGGATCCGTTCATAATATTCCTAACTATACAGCAGTTGGCGGATTTTTATTTTTAGGGTTATCGCCAATTAATGTCATGATGGCTTTGATTATCAGTGCACTTGTTGTGGCTTTATTTATGACAATGAATGGCCGAGCAGGATCAAAATATGGCATTCCCTTTGCCCTTCATCTTCGTTCGACTTATGGGGATGTCGGAGCAAAATTACCAGGATTCTTAAGAGGCTGTGTCGCAGCAATCGCCTGGTTTGGACTACAGAATTATACAGGTTCACTTGCTCTTTTAGTATTGATTGGAAAGATTTGGCCTGGTTTTTTAACAATTGGTGGGTCGGCAAGCTTCTTCGGTATTGGTATTCCAGGATTAATTTCTTTTACAATTTTCTGGGCAATCAATATGCTGATTGGACTTGGTGGCGGCAATATTTTAAACAAGTTTACAGCAATTTTAAGTCCGCTAATTTATATCGTATTCGGTGGAATGGCGATTTGGGCTGTTCAGGTAGCCGGCGGTATCGGTGAAATCTTGTCTTTTGATACGAGTGGTGCAACTCAAAATATCAATCCAATTTTCGCCTATTTTATGATCATCAATTCAGTATTAGCAGTTTGGGCGGCTCCGGGAGCGAGTGTTTCCGACTTCACCCAAAATGCGAAATCAACTCGAGATCAAACGGTGGGTCAAACGGCAAGTTTGCTAGTTGCTTACGTAATCTTCGCCTTTTCAAGTGTGGCAATTTTGATTGGTGGTTCGATTCATTACGGTATTCAGGAATGGAATGTGCTGAATATTGTTGAACGTTGGGACAATTTCCCAGCAGTTATTGTTGCGATGACGGTATTCTTACTTACAACGATTTCTACCAATGCTACAGGAAATATCATTCCGGCAGCGTATCAGCTTTCGGCTCTGTTCCCTAAAAAGGTGAATTACAAACGAGGCGTTATTATCGCTAGCTTGATAAGTTTTATAATTATGCCTTGGAAACTAATGGAAAACGCAGATAGTATCTTCATTTTCTTGAATTCAATTGGTGCTGTTTTAGGACCAGTTGCAGGTGTTATGATCGCTCATTACTTCTTTATAAAGAGTCAAAAAATTAACTTAGATGCACTTTATATGAATCCTAAAGAAGACAATACCCAAAATAGTTATCGTGGATTGAATCGCCAAGCCTACATTGCGACAATCATCGCTTTGCTTATTTCCTTAAGTGGACAATTCATCCCTGCGTTACAGGTGATTTCGAATATTTCTTGGTTAGTTGGATTCTCTTGCGCATTTGTCATCTACTATGCTTTGAAGAAATTAGGCTCTGAGGATAAAACTGAAGAAGCCTTTGATTAATAATTATATATAGAGAGGAAGTACACAGCATGAATCACGATTTAGTAATTAAGAACGGCCTAGTAATTTTAGAAAACGGTGAAGTTAAAACAGATATCGCAGTAAAAGATGGGGTTATTTCAGCAATCGGTAATGGTTTAGAAGGCGCTAAAACAATTGATGCACAAGGATTAGTTGTTAGTCCTGGGATGGTCGATGCACACGTTCATATCACTGATCCTGGAGGCGGCTACCGTGACGAGTGGGAAGGGTATGTAACTGGGACGGCTGCTTGTGCGAAAGGCGGCGTGACTTCATTTATGGAAATGCCATTAAACCAAGTGCCTGCAACAATCGATGGGGAAAGTTTACAAATCAAGTACGATGCAGGTAAGAACAAGCTACGTTCTGATGTTGCTTCATTCGGCGGACTGACTCCACTAAATCTTAAAGGTGGCATTCAAGAGTTGAACGATGGCGGCGTGGCTGCTTATAAATGTTTCATGGCTACTTGTGGCGATCGCACAATCGATGGCGATTTCATGAACGTCGATGATTACTCTTTATATGAAGGCATGAAGCAAGTTGCTGCGACTGGCAAAGTCTTAGCGATTCACGCAGAAAATGCAGCAATTACTGATAAATTAGGCGAGATTGCTTATCAAAATGGGGAAACAACGTTGAAGGCTTATGTAGAAAGCCGTCCAGTCTTTACAGAAGTAGAACCAATTCGCCGCGCGATTTTATTAGCGAAAGAAACAGGTTGCCGGATTCACATTTGTCACGTGGCATGTCCTGAAGGGGTTGAAGAAGTAACGAAAGCCCGTGCAGAAGGCGTCGATGTAACGTGTGAAACATGTACACATTATTTATACTTCCATACAGACGAATTAGATGCGATTGGACCAGTTGTAAAATGTTCACCGCCAATCCGTGATTTAGATACACAAAAAGCATTGTGGGATAAAGTCTTATCAGGAGAAATTGCATTCGTGACATCAGATCATTCTCCATGTACACCAGACTTAAAAGATAAAGAAAATGCGTTTGAAGCGTGGGGCGGAATCTCTGGCGTTCAAAATAACGTCGATGTCTTGTTTGATGAAGGGGTTCAAAAACGTGGAATGAGCCTGAAAATGTTTGCTGATATCATTGCGACAAACCCAGCAGATCGTTACGATCTAGATTCTAAAGGTCGGATCAGTATTGGTAAAGATGCTGACTTCGTCTTGATCAAACCAGATGCTCCTTATACTTTGAAAGCAGAAGATTTGGAATATCGTAACAAGATTAGTCCATACATTGGCCGTGAAATTGGCGCACAAGTCGTTCAAACAATTTTACGTGGGGAGTCTATTTACAGCCAAGAAGCTGGCGTAACTGCTGAGTTTCCTGGGAAATTTATCTAAAATAAGAGATTATGTCGATGAACTGCGTGAGTTTCTACGTGGTTCATCGTGATTTTTGATTTAAGGGAGGACGTAAGAAATGGAAGAACAAATAGGAACAAAACGAGCTCCCTATTGGAAGCAGATTATTTTTGTATTAACAGCTGGGTGGATTGTTATTTGGATTTACCGGACGGTATTGACGCCAATTTATCCGATTATTAGTAATTATTTTGGTGGGGCTAGTGATGCAAGTTTGGGTAATATCTCTAGCTTTTATTTTCTAGGATATGTCTGTATGCAGATTCCTTCAGGTATTTTAGTTGACCGTTTTGGGAAAAAGAAAATCTTGATTCCCGGATTCTTACTTTTCGGTGTGGGTGCATTGATTGTTGGGATTTCGCAAAGTTTATCGACGGTCTTTATCGGAAGTATCCTTGCGGGTCTAGGTTGTGGGACTTATTATGGGGTAGCCTATTCATTGACGACCGAATATGTTCCAGCCAATAAAAAGAGTTTAGCAACAGCAATTGTAAATAGTGGAACGGCAGTCGGTAGTGGTTTAGGGTTAGTTTCTTCTAGCTTTTTAGTGGGAGAAGGGGTCCTACCATGGCAGTCGCTACTTTTCATCACGGCTCTTCTAATCGTGGTTATGCTTTTTGTGTTCAAAAAATTTATTCGCAGCGAAGCACCAGTCGTAGTAAAGGAAGTCAGCACTGAAGTCAAAGCTGAGAGCTCCATCAAAGACTTGTTCAAGCTACCGATGATTGCCGCTTATATTCTCTACTTTTCAACCTTATATACGTATTATTTGATTGATACATGGTTGCCAAACTTTTTGGAGACAGAACGTCATTTCCAAGGAACAGCTATTGGTATCGCCTCTTCATTAGTATTCTTTACAGCGATTCCTGGGGCATTATTCTTCAGTCGTATTGCGGATAAAATTCCTCATAAGAAGACAATGATCATCATTTTATTAGAAGTATTAGCAGCGAGCGTCTTGTTCATGACGATCACGACAAAAAATCAAACCTTATTGATTATTGGAATTATGGCCTATGGATTCTTAGGCAAGCTAGCAGTTGAGCCAATCATTATTTCATGGTTAGGTCAGTTTGCACCTAAAAAAAGTATTGCTACTACATATGGTGTATTTAACTTCTTCGGTATGTTAGCCTCGGTTATCGTACCCTCAGTTACTGGAATGATTTCTGATGCAACTGGAACAAAAGTTTATGCATTTTATTTAGCAATTGGAATTATTTTCGTGGGAACGCTGATTTTTTACTTAATTAATAAATACCATGAAAAGAAAGAAAACGAACTAAAAATCGCCGGCAACAGCAACTAAAAGAAAATTGAAATGGATCACTCACTGAGTTTAATGGTGGGTGGTCTGTTTTTTAGAATGTTTAACTATTTCAAGTGCTAGGAATTTTCTTAGGATAGTTTTTTTCAGTGCTTTGTATCTGGCTCATAATCTGTGCCGCATCCGGGATTCCTTTCATTAAAAAGTTCGCAGTCTGGTCGCAAGCAGCTCAACAAAGATCGTTGATCTCATTGCTAGATTAGTTCAAACTATCTGTAGAAAATAAGTGCACAGCTAGTAATTCATAATCCCCCTCCTGGGGACTGCAGAAATTTTTGATTCCAGGAATCCCTACTGCTAGATGTGGTAACTATTAACTTGAGTAAAATGATCAATAAGATAATGCTTAAAAATACATTCAAAAGTAATTTCAGGGAAACTTCAAGAAACAGTCTGTATGGAATATGATATTTAAATTGAACACGCTTATTGTTATTAATTTTGGTTCCTTGATAGATGACCGTTGTTTCGGTGGAGATAAGGAACTCCCAAAAATTCACTCGCAGAGTTATGAACATGGTAAATGCGGCATTCAATTTACCGGGATATATAACACATCTGAATTTAGGTTTGAATAGATTATCTACTGAAAGAAGACTAAAAGTATCGTCCAAAAAATTCTCTCAAGATTTGTAGGGAAAAAAGTGGTTTTTAAGGTTTTTGATAAAAAATAAAATGAAAATCCAAAATTAGACCCCAAAACATTAAGTATACCAAATTTTTCTCGTTTTTCGATTTAAGAATCGGTTACTACGTGAGATAAGAAAAACTTGATAAAGTAAAACTAGAGAAAGACAAAATAACAATGCTTGAAAATAATCTAACTTCAAATAATATTTAATTAACCGTGAAAAAAACGGCATCTACGGCTTAATTGGCCGGAAGGATTCAGCGAAATTGACAATCACGAAATTGATTATAGATTTATCTAAGGAAGAATCTTGGAGTGCGATTGTCTTACTAGGAAATCGAAAAGGCACGAGAGAGGTTCAAAATAGCTTGTAATGGACGAGCTCAATAATTGGGAGTTTAACGGTGTATAATCAAATGACTGTTTACCAAAATATCCAAAAAGGCATTCATGATTTCTCAAGAATTGTAAGATTAGCTTATAGATGATTGCCTAATGTGTGATTAATCTTTTGTTTTTTTTATTGGAGATTTAAGTGAAGTTTTAGTCAGATTCCCAAGCACATGTAGGTCGTGTTATGATGGACTTAGTAAAAAAGTAGCTACTGGGAAGGTATTAATGCTATGCTTATCGAAGATTGATTAGCAAAAAAATAAAAGAATAGAGTAAAGTCAGCTATCCATATTAGGTTGGACAATTTCAACTTAGACTGTAAAATGGATGTGATAATTACGAGGTCATGATAATTTAATTCGATAAGAAGAATGACAATCGCTACGAAATAAAGGAGAGTCAGCCATGAATGATTTATCTTACATAAGCAATCATTTACAGACTGCTACACAAATAGATATAACGATTTTTTCTCGTGAAGGTAAATTGGTGCATAGCACTGCCAGAAATAAATTGAGTGAAAAAGATTATAGCTTGTTGTTTGAGTATTTTTTTTCTCTGTATGTTGAGAAAAATCACCCTTTTTTACATGAGGAATCTGAATCATTTCTCTATTTTCTTTTTGAAGATCAGACTAAAAACTTTTATGTAGTTGGAGCGACAACGATATCGCGGGATGCTTTAATGGGGATATCTCAACTGAGGGATAAGCTCTCATTGAGTAAGAATTTGGCCGTGCATTTTGAGTCCTCTTTCTCAGGATTAACGAGTAATTTAAGCTTAATTTATTATACTATTACAAGAAAAATTCTGACTGAAACGGATTTATTACTTGATAGCTCATTAAGTCCAGAGTATTCAATGATTCCACTAACACAAATAAACGAGTATCGACTAAGTAGTAGCACGGAAGAGGATATGGAACATTACTCATATCTCTTCGAGCAACATTTCCTTAGTGAAATACAAAAAGGAAATGTTGACTATATAAAAAATAAAAATGATGACTCTTTTGTAAAACCTAGAACTTCAGGAAAATTAGCTTTTTCTGAGATGAAACAATTGGAGTATCAAACAGTTAGTTTAATTGTTTTAGTCACACGAGCAGCGATAAGAGGGGGCATGAGTGCATCTGAAGCCTATCGCTTAAGTGAATTGTATTTACAAAAGCTCTCTCAAAGTACTTCTACACTAAAAATGGTCGAAATTTCTAATGTTGTTCAGGAAGACTTTGTATTGAGAGTGAAAGAAGCAAAAGAAAATGGTAAAAATCAAAGCTATGCAGAACAGGTAAAAGCCTACATTTGGAACAATATCTTTAAGCAAGATTTAACTGTTAAAAATATCGCTGAGACGCTAAATATAAATATTAGTTACTTATCAAGAAAATTTAAAGAAGAAACAGGACAAACGATGTCTCAATTCATCATGGAGAGCAAACTGACAGCGGCTAGTGAAATGTTACAATACTCAGTCCGTTCTTTAATCGAAATTACAGAAGTTTTAAATTTTTCTTCTCAAAGTTACTTCAGCCAATTGTTTAAACAGCATTTTAAGCTAACTCCAACACAGTATCGAAAACAATATCAAATAATTGATAACAATTAAAGTCAAAAAAATGATAAAAAAGTCAAATAAACAACAATTTTGGAAATCGATTTCATTTACTATAAGAGTAGATGGAGTCGGTTTTTTTTTAGACAGAAGGGAGAGTAAAAATGAAAAAAATAAATTTAAATAAAGCTTGGGGATTTTCAAAAGGGATTGATAATTCATTGGCCGGTAGAATTCATGGCGCAACAGATGAAATGATCACAATCGATTTACCTCATGATGCGATGATTCTTGAGGAAAGAGATGAAGAAACCGTTAATGGTAGTCAGTCAGGTTTTTATCCGGGTGGAAATTATTCCTATGTTAAGAAATTAAATGTTCCCAAAGAGTGGCAACAAAAAGAAGTGAGATTAGAATTTGAAGGTGTTTATAACAATGCTCGTGTCTATATTAACGATGATTTGGCACATATCTCGCATAATGGTTATGCCAACTTTTACGTAAATTTGCTTTCTTATCTGAAGTACGGGGAAGAGAATGAAATAAAAGTTACTTTGAACAACGCTGATATGCCAAATTCTCGCTGGTATACCGGTAGTGGGATTTACCGTAACGTCAATTTATGGCTCTCAGATTTATGTTATTTTGAACTCGACGGAACAAGAATTAAAACGACAGAAATTAGTGAAGAACTAGCTGTTGTTGAAATTCAATCTGTTTTACGCAATGAGTTAAGACAAAATAAAGCAGGAAAACTAATTACAAAAATTTATCAAGCCGACGAACTTGTTGCCGAAGAAGAGCGGGTCATCACACTGATGGCGAATGAAAGCAGCACGGTTCATCAAAGAATCAATGTCATTGAGCCAAAATTATGGAGTCCCGAGAATCCTCATTTATATCAAGTGGAGCTGGAACTAGTTACCGATGAGACGAACGATAGTTTAGTAGAAGAAATTGGTATCCGAACGATAAGTATCAATTCCGTTCAAGGGTTTCAATTGAATAACGAAACGGTTAAATTACGCGGAACTTGTGTGCATCATGATAATGGGATATTAGGTGCGCGTGAATACTATGACGCAGAGGTTTGGAAAGTTAAAAAGCTAAAAGAAGCTGGTTTTAATTGTATTCGGATGTCCCATCAACCAATGGGTAAAGCACTTTTACAGGCATGTGATCGTTATGGCATGCTCGTAATCGATGAATTGTCTGATATGTGGTTAACGAAAAAAAATGATTACGATTACTCGGATCATTTCTATCGTGACTGGGAAAAGGATGTTGAAAGTCTAGTTAATAAGGACTTCAATCATCCATCGGTCATTATGTATAGTATGGGAAATGAAATCCAAGAAGCAGCCACAGCAAAAGGCGCGGCATTAAATCGTCAGATTCAAGCAAAATTTAAGGCTCTGGATTCAACCCGCTATACGACAAATGCGATCAATGCTTTAACAGCTATTAGTGATAAATTACCGTTAATTTTTGCTGACGTCAAAAAAATGCAAGCTGAAATGGAAAAACGCACCAAAGAAAATGATCAAGAAAACACTGATAAAAGTGGCAGTAACGAATTAAACAGTATGATGAGCATTTTGAAAGGACAACTGGCTGATATTATTGCGACACATTCAATTACGAGCGAATCTCTTAGAGAGTTTTCTGAAGGCATGGATGTGGTCGGTTACAATTATATGACTGCCAGACATGCGTCAGAAATAGAGTTATACCCAAATCGGGTGGTAATGGGCTCAGAAACATTTCCGAGTGATATCGCAGTTCTTTGGCAGATTGTTAAAGAAAATGCTCATGTAATTGGGGATATGACTTGGACTGGATTGGATTATCTTGGCGAAGCAGGCTTAGCCGGATTTTTCTACGGTGAGGGAGCAACAGGAAGAGAAAAATGGCCTCATCGGACGGCAAACACAGGGGATATTACGATTACGGGGGTTAGAAAACCAATCAGTCTGTACCGTGAAATTGTATATGGGTTAAGACAAGCACCTTATATTGCTGTTAAGCGAATGGAAAAAAATGGGCTGCCGCTTATGACTACACCATGGTCTTTTAAAGACAATATTTCAAGTTGGAACTGGTCTGGATATGAAAACGAGTTAGCAAGTGTCGATGTGTATACCAACGCTGATGAAGTTGAGCTGCTTCTGAATAATGAAGTAATCGGGCGAAAGAGTGTGAAAGATAGTGCAGAAGCTTATACTGCGAATTTTGAAGTGCCTTATCAAGAAGGCGAATTAAAAGCGATTAATTATCGTAAGGGTATTGCTAGTGAAGAGTTTGTTCTGCAAAGTGCTAAGCAAGATGAAGTCACACTTCACACCACTATTAGTAAACAAACACTCACACAAGATGAGCTAGCCTATGTTGACCTTTTTGTAGTGGATAAGAATGACACTATAAATAGGCAGGATGTCCAAACAATTGAAGTGGCAGCTGAGGGGGCAATCGAAGTCTTGGCCTTTGGTTCAGGTGACCCACTTTCGGGAACTGCATTCAATAGTCAGCAGTGGGAAACTTACGACGGACACTTACTTTGCATTGTAAAAGCAACAGAAGCAGAAGGTAACGGGACTTTGACTGTTCGCTTAGGTGAAGAAACAAAAGAATATGTATTTAATGTGAAATAAAAAATTCATTAATTATACTCTGTGAATTTTCAAATGAATTCAATTCTCTCTAGTTATTCCTCTCTTATGCGAGAGTAAAGCTGTGAGATTAATACTTAAAAGGGAACTAGAGAGAGAGTTGGATTTGATAAATGAAAGAAGTTTTTTTGCAGAAGCAGATGGTACTAATGATAAAAAAGTTTAAAAGAGCTGCATGGTAGTTCTAAAAATAAAAGAATAAGGAGATAAGAAAATGGAAGCGAATACATCGAATGTGAATGAAGTAGTTGAAACAAACAAAAAGACACCAAAGTGGTATGCTTTGGCCTGGTCATCCCGTTCAATTTCTTTAGCTGCAACAGTTATTATTTTAAATCAAATCACTTTTTATTCAACAGAGGTTCTCGGCTTAAATGTTGGTGTTGTCGGAACATTGTTTCTGGTTGCCAAAATTTTTGATGCGATTGCCGATTTTTTCATTGGTAATTTTATCGACAAACATAATTTTAAAAAAGGCAAGGCAAGACCCTACGAGGTGTTAATTATTCCTTTATGGATCATGATTGTTCTACTATTTAGCGCGCCGGATTTTGGCAATGTTGGTAAATTGATTTATATTTTAATTATTTTTGTATTAATTTCTTCGATTGGTCAAAGTATGTTACAGGCAACTGACACAATCTATTTGGGTAGAGCCGTAGCAAGTGAGACAGAACGTGGCAAAATCCTTTCGATATCAGGTGTGTTTGTCATGTTTGTTTCAGCAATGGTCAGTATGTCGTTGCCAAATCTTATGGTTAAATTTGGTAGTCAAGCGCATGGATGGACTAAAATTTCTCTGATCTATGCGATTCCGATGATTATTTTAGGGATGGTTCGATACTTTACCATCAAAGAACGTAAGGTGGTTCAGAAAGACCATGTCGAAGACCATAATTTTAAAGATAACTTGAAAATTATGTTCCAAAATAAATACATTTTTATTCTTTGTGGAATTATTCTATTGGCAAATGCCGTCCAAAATACTATGTCTATGGTAGGAACCTATTACTTTACCTACATCATGGGGAATTTAGGTTTATTCGGAATGGTAGGATTGTTAGGATTAGTTTCGCCACTTATTTTGTTACTATTTCCAGTTGCGATTAGAAAAATTGGTTCACTTGGATTTTTGAAAATTGGTTTAAGTGTTTCTATTTTGGCAAGTGTCATTCGTTTCATTTTTCCAACCAGTTTCCCGGTTGTCTTAGTGACAGTGATGCTAACAGGGATAGGTGCCTCATTTGTAACGATGCTTAATAGTTATTTTATTTTGCAATGTATTGAGTACGGAGAAGTGAAGCATGGTCGTAGAATCGAAGGATTGCCAACAGCTTTAGCAAGTTTTATGACGAATTTAGGTCAAGGTGTATCAGGTGCGGTGGTCGGACTTGTCATGTCACTTGCAGGGTATGCGGCAGCGAATGCGCAACAAACGGAGGCTGCTCTATTCTCAATCCGAAGTTTATATTCATTCATCCCAGCAATCATGGGGATTGTTATGATCATCTTGTTACAATTCTTTGATGTAGAAAAACAATTACACCAACTTAAAGCAAATAAACAATAAAAATAAGCCGGTAAAGAGGTAGATGAGAATGAGGTTTATGATGGGTGCGGCTACGGCTGCTCATCAAGTGGAAGGAAATAATCGACAATCTGATGCTTGGGTGATGGAAAATGTATCTCATACGACGCACAGTGAGCCATCGGGTATGGCGACCGATCATTACAATCGGTTTAAAGAAGATATTGATTATTTAAAGAAGGCTGGTCTTAATACGTATCGTTTTTCAATTGAGTGGGCACGCGTAGAACCAGTTGAAGGTCAATTTGACCGGAAAGAAATTGAGCATTATCGGAGTGTTTTAGCGTATTGTCATGCGCAAGAGATTATTCCCGTTGTGACACTGCACCATTTTACATCACCTGTTTGGGTAATCCAAAAAGGTGGTTGGGAAAGTCCTGAAATAGTGACTTACTTTGCTAATTATGCACAGAAAATAACCGAAGAATTAGGCGACCTTTTAACCTATATTTGTACGATTAATGAGGCCAATATGGGAAGCCAGATTCGTAAAGTGATGCTGTCGATGGCACAAAATAAGAGTAATGAAGTGCAGGTTGGTATGAATTTAGAAAAAATAAAAGAGAGTCAGCAAAAATATTATATGGAACTTTCTGAAGCTTTCAATATGCCACCTGATCAAATATTCCCCTTCTTGTCACCGAGAAGTGAAGCAGGAGAGAAGATCACTTTTGATTGTCATCAACGAGCACGAGAAGTTATCAAACAGGTGAATCCTAAACTGAAGGTGGGTCTGACCTTGTCTATTTTTGATAATCAAAGTGAAATAGGTGGGGAAGAGTTGAAGGCTGAAGCTGATAAAGAAGAATTTATTGATTTCCTTCCTTATATTGAAGCAGATGATTTTTTAGGCGTACAAAATTATACGCGAAAGATTTTTAATGCGAATGGTGAAAAGAAGGATGACCATATACGAGTGACAAAAATGGGCTATGAATTTTACCCACAAGGGATTGAGCATGTGATTCGGTTTGTCAATGAACACTGGAAAAAAGAAATATTTGTTACAGAAAATGGCCTCTCGACAGATGATGATAAGGAACGCATCGAATACATTGATGTTGCCCTACAAGGCATTAAGGCATGTGTAGATGATGGCTTGCCAGTAGTTGGGTATACTTATTGGTCACTCCTCGATAATTTCGAATGGCAGTTAGGCTACAAGCAGACTTTCGGGTTGATTGCAGTCAACCGAGTAACGATGGCGCGTGAACCTAAGCAGAGTTTAACTTTTTTAGGAACAAAAGCGGATGAACTATTTAATTAATTTTTTTGTTAGGAAGGGATGCACATGAATAAAAAGATAGAAAAGCTATTAAATAATCAGGGAGATAATTATATTTTTCCTTTTTTCTGGCAACATGGGGAAGATGAAGAGACACTTCGCAAGTACATGGATGTTATCGAAAAGAGTAATATTAAAGCAGTCTGTGTTGAAAGTCGCCCTCACCCAGATTTTGTGGGTGAAAGGTGGTGGCGTGACTTAGATATTATTTTAGATGAGGCGCGCAGAAGAAAGATGAAAGTCTGGATACTAGATGATAGTCATTTTCCAACTGGATTCGCTAATGGTGCTATGAAAGAACAACCGCAAGAGTTATGCCGGCAAAGTATTGCTTGTCAAAAAATAGATGTCCATGCGGGCGATATTTATACGCGTACAAAAGAAGAATTGCAACATCCAAGAGAATTTGAACCAAATATGATTGAACAGCATGTGCTGCCTAAAGAGCAACGGCAGTTTGACGATGATCGCTTGTTGGGAATAATCGCACGGAAAAAAGATAGCAATGGATTATATAGTCGCGAAAATCAGCTAGATTTGTCTTCTTTGATGAAAGAAGACAAAATAGAATGGGCTGTTCCAGAAGGTGAATGGCGTATTTATTTAATACATCTTTCGCGAAATCTAGGCTATCATCGTGAGTATATTAATATGATGGATCAGGCGTCATGCAAGGTTCTACTTGATACTGTTTATGAGCCTCATTATGAACGGTATCAAGAAGATTTTGGGACAACTATCGCTGGCTTCTTTTCAGATGAACCGGAATTAGGCAATGATCATCTTTATAATTGGGATATGTTGTTGGGAAATGATATCGATTTGCCATGGAGTGCTGAGCTTGAACACGATTTGCAAAAAAATAGATCAGGTAGTTTAGCTGAAAATTTAATTCTATTGTGGGAAAATGATTTTTCAAGTCAAGAAAAAGCAAAAATCAGGTACGAATATATGGACAGTGTGACCAATTTAGTCAAAAAGAACTTCTCTATGCAAATAGGTGATTGGTGTCGCGAGCGTAACGTTCAATACATCGGCCATTTAATTGAAGACAATAATTTACATGCCAGAACAGGGTCTTCATTAGGGCATTACTTTAGAGGATTAGCTGGTCAAGACATGGCAGGCATTGATGATATTGGTGGACAAGTGATGCCACAACAAGAAGATGTTAATGTGACGACTGGTATTTTAGGGAGGCGCGATGGTGAATTTTTCCATTATATGTTAGGAAAATTAGGCAGTTCTTTAGCAGCCATTGATCCATTAAAAAAAGGCAGAGCCATGTGTGAAATATTTGGTAACTATGGCTGGTCAGAGGGTGTGAGATTAGAAAAATATTTAGTTGATCATTTTCTAGTGAGAGGAATTAACCATTTTGTTCCTCATGCGTTTAGTCCTAAAGCCTTTCCAGATCCAGATTGCCCCCCACATTTTTATGCCCATGGGCACAATCCACAATATCGTCATTTTGGCGCTCTTATGGCTTATACAAATCGGGTCTGTGAGTTATTAAATGATGGGACGCATGAAGCTCCTATAGCGATTATTTATCATGGGGAATCTGAGTGGACTGGCGAAACCATGTTCTCGCATAAAGTCGGTCGGATTTTAGCTGACAATCAAATGGAATATGATATTTTACCTCAAGATGTCTTTAGTGACCAAGCGTTTTATGGGACTACTTTTAATTCTCAAAACTTGACAGTGAATCAACAAAACTATCGAGTCGTGGTGGTTCCGTATTCTCAATATGTGACAGCAGAATTTGCAACTGCGATTCCAGAAATGATTCGTCAGAGGATTGAAGTATTATTCATCGATGATTATCCTGAAGGAGTAACTAATGAAGAGACGACGCCAGAAATTCTTGATAACATCAAGCAAGCGAAGGTAGTCACACTTAATAAGTTGCTCGATTACTTACAAGAAATAGATATTGCTACAGTGAAAATTACGCCTAGCGGCGATCGCATCCGTTATCACCATTACACGCATGAAGATGGAACAAGTATCTATATGTTTGTTAATGAAGGAGAAAAAATCTATCACGGGGAAATAACGACCCAGGAAACGATAAGCGGATATCTCTATGATGCTTGGGAAAATGAGTGTCAAAAACTTGAACAAACTGAAAATGGATTTAGGTTAGTGATAGAACCTTTGAAAAGTAAGCTAGTTGTTTTTGAGACAAACGGACAGATAGAAGAGACTCAATTAAGTGAGCCGCTGAAATCAATCGAACCAAATCTTACTTTTGTTCAACCGTGGAAACGTAGCCTAGCAAAAGGTATCGACTATCCTGCTTTTCAAAAAGCAGAATCCATCAAGTTACCAGATACTCTGAGTCAGAGTCAGCCCTATTTTTCTGGGATTGTGAGATATTCAAATACATTGCTAGTAAAAGAACAGCCAACAAGTGTGATTTTGGAAGTAACCGAAGCACACGAAGGGGTGGAAGTATTCGTTAATAAACAATCAATGGGCATTCAAATAGTACCACCTTTCAGGTATGATGTTACGTCAGCGATAATCACTGGTGAAAATGAGATAGCAATTGAGGTTGCTACAACATTAGAAAGAGAGATGTCACAATATCCAGATAGAAGAGGACAAAAAATAGTAGCCAAGTCAGAGTCTGGTATAACTGGACAGGTGAATGTTTATATGGAATAGTGTGAATGTGTTAAGAGAAAATATCATTAGCAGGAAATATCTTTGTTAGAGATGAATACCATAAATAGCCTGATTTCTTCAGTGAATCAGGCTATTTACTGTTTGGCCAGTTTTTAAAAATTAGACAAGTATAGAGCAAATTCGCCACTCAATACATAGTACTGAAAACAAAAAGTCTGCCAAAAGTGACAGACAATCGTTAAAATTTTCCAATATTGTTGGTGATTTCCTACGTCAGCGTAATTGATTCATTGTAAGCAAGAACATCCGTTTTAAAGCCCGCTTCAGCAACTTTTTCGGTCCATGCCTTCAGATCAATTTGAATCGCTGGGAATGTATTGTAATGAATAGGAAGAATGGTTTTGGCGTTCAAATATTTTTCTGCGCGAATCGCATCGTCCATGCCCATGGTAAAATGATCGCCGATGGGTAAGATGGCGACGTCTAGTGGAAATTCCGCGCCGATTAACTGCATATCACTAAATAGCGCAGTGTCGCCTGCGTGATACACATGATGTTCTTGGTCGTAAATAACGTAGCCTACAGGGAAACCGCTGTATACCTCCACACCATTTTTATTAATAAAACCTGAACCATGGAAGGCAATAGTCGCTCTCATGGATAGATTCTTTAGCTGAACAGTGCCGCCAACACCCATCGGAATAAATTGATCATATTCCTCGCCAAGTGCCCGACTCAATTCTGGACTCGCAACGATTGGACACTGATTATGCTTAGCAATGGCAACTGCGTCACCCACATGATCATGATGGCCATGAGTTAGAGCAACAAAATCAACGGACAACTCACTATAATTCGTTGTCTGCAATGGATTTTGTGATAAAAAAGGATCAATTAAAATTTTTGTATCCTGGCTTTCAATTAACACACAAGAATGACCTAAATAATGGATTTTCAAGCTGTTTCCTTCTTTCTTAATTCAACTAAATCTTCTAGTATTATAGCACTTTCAATCGTCAGTTACAGTGAAATGCTCGTACGCTTTGCATAGAGCTACCTTGATTTCCTTCGTTATTCTCTCATAAAATCAATCTATACATAGATTAGTCGCAGAAAGTCACAAATTCGTTGTCACTTGTGATTAATTCTCAAGCAAAATTAAATTGATTTTGTTATTAAAAAAATACAATTGAGCTGGCTATTGAAGTGTAGTAAACTAGCAAGGTGAGTGAAATTCTAGAGACTTTTGTGATGAATGTAACGAGTTATTTTTAGCAATATTTTAAAGGATATTTTTATTATAATAAGCAGTAAATGGCTGAGACTTGTTGCAAAAATCACAGTAGGATATGGAAGAATTTATTGACTAATAAGTGTTCACAAAAACTGAGGAGATGTCGAAATGTTAAATCCAAGCGAAATTTTAGAACAGAGCATTACTATGGGGAGAAAGAAAATTGAGAAGCCTTTATTGGCAAAATTGATTTTAGGATTTATTGGTGGGGCCATGATTTCATTGGGCTATCTTGCTTATATTCGCGTATCTGCTTCCATTTCAGTCGAGCTGCCGAGTATAGCTAGCCTGGTTGGTGCAAGTGTTTTTCCGATTGGCTTGATTGTTATTTTATTAGCTGGCGGAGAATTGATTACAGGAAATATGATGGCTGTCAGCAGTGCTTTTTTCGCTAAAAAAGTTTCTTTTATGGAATTGGTAAGTAACTGGTTGGTGATTACACTAGCTAATGTGGTTGGAGCAATTTTTGTGGCGTTCTTCTTTGGTCATTTTGTGGGCTTAACCCATTCAGGTGCTTTTCAAGCGCAGGTTATTAGTCTAGCAGAGCATAAAGTTGAAAGTTCATTTCTTCAAGCATTTGTTTCTGGGATTGGCTGTAACTGGTTCGTTGGTCTAGCTTTGTGGCTGTGTTATGGGGCGAAAGATAGTGCTGGTAAAATATTAGGCATCTGGTTCCCAGTCATGGTTTTTGTAGCCATTGGTTTTCAGCATAGCGTGGCCAACGCCTTCGTGATCCCTGCCTCAATTTTTGAGGGTGGCAGTACATGGATGGACTTCCTTCAAAATTTTGTACCCGTCTATTTAGGTAACATCGTCGGTGGCGGCATCTTTGTTTCAGGCTTTTATTATTTAAGTTATAACCATCATTAATCGATTGCAAATAAATCAGATAAATGAGCTAGCTTAGGAAATTAAAGTAAGCAGTCGTAGCTCTTTATCTAAATTTTTAAAGTGTGCCACGAAACTATGTGTTAGTTTCGGGTGCACTTTTTGTTTACTCGCTATTAATATTCCGCTACACTAAAGATGAGCGGTAGCAAGCATTCTGTTTGTTGCCAATAGCAGAAAAAGGAGTTCGTAAATCATGTATACTGTCCGAGATAACTCCTCGATATAGCTGATTTTGATAGGCACTGTATCGAGGTACGAAAAATCATTTCCTATCAATCGGTTATATCGCCTTTATTTTAAATTATAAATGAGGAGAGATATAATGGACACAAATGAAAAATTAAACAGTTGGAAACAGAGTGAAGAAAATCAAAAAAACTTTCAAGGGTGGGATTTTTCCTATCTTGAAGGGAAATATGAGATGGCAGAAACACCTTGGGATTATCGGTCGTTTGTCTTACAATATTTGACTGACGAATATCAGTTATTGGATATGGGAACTGGTGGCGGCGAGCTGCTTCAGTCGTTTGCCCATCCTAAGAATCTAACGGCAGTCACTGAAGGGTGGGTACCGAATTACGAATTATTGCGTAAGGAGCTAGCGCCTCAAGGAGTGAACGTCCAATTTGTTGAAGAAGATGACCGCTTAAATTTTCCGGATCAGTCGTTTGATCTAGTCACCAATTCTCATGAGTCGTTTTCGATTGAGGAAGTAGCTCGAGTCTTGAAGCCTGGCGGATTTTTTATCACCCAACAAGTCGGTGATTTGAATGGGATACAGCTATCTTCCAAACTCATTCCTGGCTTTCAAAAGCTATCGTTCCCGTTGCATTTATCCACTGTTGTAAATGAGTTGAAACAACAGGGATTTCGAATTCTATATGCCAATGAAAGCTATCCAACACAGCGCTTTTTTGATATGGACGGTTTGATCTATTATGCGAAAACCATTCCGTGGGAGTTTCCTGATTTTTCTGTCGAAACTAACTTTCCAGAACTATTGGCTCTTGAAGAAGAGTTGGAACGACAAGGCTATATTGAAAATCGCGAACATCGGTTTATCGTTGTGGCGCAAAAATAAGAAATCTAGTAGCTAGATCCATATTGAAGTAAATAAATCTATCGAAGGAAGTCTCTCTTTACGAAGTCAAATTCGGAAAGGGAGATTTTCTCTTTTAGATAGAAGAAATGAGTTTCTTTTCTGCTCCTTTCATTACAAGGAAAGAAGCAGAGTTCGCTACCACAAAAAGCCGCGCTAATTCGTGCGAAAAAAATAGTGGAAAAGTAAGCACTAAGAGGTGCGTAATTATAATAAATACTATAGAATGAGCGATAGAGATTCTTAGCGATTGAATTTATATAATAACAAATTGATTTTACAGCAGCCGATGCTTGAAGGCTGTTTTTTTACTGGAGGTAAAAATATATGGGAAATGTGAACAATAAAAATAACAAAAATACGATGATGTACCTGGCAATTTCCAATTTGTTCTTGGTCTTTTTAGGAGTCGGCTTGGTAATTCCGGTGATTCCTCAGCTGAAAGAGCAGATGCACTTTTCTGGCGCGACGATGGGCATGATGATTTCTATCTTTGCGATTGCCCAACTGATTACCTCACCAATTGCGGGTATTTTGTCAGATAAAATAGGACGAAAAAAGATGATTGCAACTGGTATGTTAATCTTCTCGCTATCAGAGGTCTTATTTGGCTTAGCACAAACGAAAAATGGTTTCTATGTCTCTCGAGGCCTGGGTGGGATTGCGGCAGCCCTTATTATGCCTTCGGTTACAGCGTTTGTCGCAGATATGACAACTATTGCGGAGCGACCAAAGGCGATGGGGATGGTTTCCGCTGCCATCAGTGGTGGCTTTATTATTGGGCCTGGTGTTGGCGGATTTATTGCCTATATGGGTATCCGTGTGCCATTTTATGTAGCTGCCGTCTTAGCGTTCATTGGCTTTGTCCTCACGCTGACGGTATTGAAAGAACCTGAGAAACGGATTCAAGCAGCAGTTGAAGCGTCTCATAACAAAGGCTCATTTATGGATATTTTGAAGAATCCATTGTTTACTTCGCTGTTTGTGATTATCCTGATTTCTTCTTTTGGCTTGCAGTCATTTGAATCAATTTATAGTATTATGGCGACGATTAATTTTTCATTTACAACGGGTGAAATTGCCATGGTGATTACGATCAGTGGAGTGCTAGCACTGATTTGCCAGCTGTTTTTCTTCGATGCGATTGTCCAAAAAATTGGTGAAATGGGCTTAATTCAACTAAGCTTCTTCGCCAGTGCTCTATTTATCGCCATCATCGCATTTACCAAGAGCCATCTAGTAGTCATCCTTTCAACATTTATTGTATTTCTAGCTTTCGATTTATTTAGGCCTGCCGTAACAACTTATTTATCTAAGAATGCTGGGGAACAGCAAGGTACGATCAATGGCTTGAATTCGACCTTTACCAGCTTTGGTAACATCTTAGGCCCAATGGCAGCAGGCTATTTATTCGATATTAATCATTTCTATCCTTATTACATCTCAGCCGTGATTTTGTTAGGAACTGGATTTTTATCTCTATTTTTGAATCGACGAGGGAAACAACTGATTGGAAAATGAAAATGATATTCTCTAGAAGAATCGAGTTTTTTCTTCTAGAGCTTTTCTTTTATAAGCCAAGAAATCTGCATAAATAAGCAGAAAAAATCGGAAATTTCAGTATTGATTGGGTTTTTTTGAATAATAAGTAAATAGTAAGGTAAATATTATTCATAAAATCCCGATTGTTATTTGTAAAACTTTCAGAAATTTGTTATAATTTTCAGAAAATTAGAAACAAGAAAATGGTGGGCGTAAATATGAAAGTTGTGAAGGGTTGGAATCGGTTTTCACTGATTCAGCAAATTATTGTTGGCATTATTATTGGAGCTATTTTAGGAATGGTCGTACCTAGTTGGAGCGCTATCGGGGTTTTAGGGGAACTATTTATTGGGGCGTTGAAGGCAATTGCTCCGTTGTTAGTTTTCTTCTTAATTATTGAATCCTTATCGAAGCATAAAAAAGGTACGAAGACCCACATGAAGACGGTCTTTGTCTTATATATTTTGGCTACGCTAGTCGCAGCCTTTACGGCAGTGCTGGCTTGCTATTTATTTCCTGTGAATTTGGTCTTGCCTGATGCCTTTACTGGTCAAGAAGCACCTGATGATTTAGCTGGAATCTTGACTGGAATTCTGACAAATGCCGTTTCAAATCCGGTGCGTGCGTTGATGGAGGGAGAATATTTAGCCATCCTCTTCTGGGCTAGTCTGATCGGGTTCAGTTTACGCACAGTTGGTGAGAGCACGAAAAAGATGGTCAGCGATTTGTCCGCCGCCATTTCTCGAGTCGTTCAGATTATCATCCGATTTGCCCCATTCGGGATTATCGGTTTGGTCTATAATTCGGTCGCAGAAGTCGGTGTCAGCGGTTTGGCCGAGTACAGCAAGATTATTTTGCTCGTCGTCGGCACGATGTTAGTGGTCTCATTTATCGTCTACCCTCTGATGGTTTTTGTTATGTTACGTCAGAATCCTTTTCCCTTGACGATTTATACTATGAAGGAAAGTGGCATTCCGGCCTTCTTTACCCGTAGCTCGGCAGTCAACATTCCCATCAATATGAAGCTCTCTGAGAAGCTAGGTTTGAATAAAGAATCCTATGCCATTTCGATTCCGTTAGGAGCAACCGCCAATAGCGGGGGCGCGGCAATCACTATTTCTATTATGACTCTTTCGGCAGCCCATACATTAGGTATGGAAATTCCGTTTACTCTGGCATTTTTACTTTGCTTATTATCAGCTATTTCAGCAACTGGGGTCTCTGGGATTGCTGGAGGAAGCCTGTTATTAATTCCATTAGCTTGTAGTTTATTCAACATTTCCAATGATATCGCGATGCAAGTGGTGGGTATCGGTTTTGTGATTGGTGTTATCCAAGACTCAGTTGAGACAGCCGTCAATTCAGCCAGTGACTTACTCTTCACCGCAGTCGCAGAATTTTACGACCTAAAAAAAGCTGGCAAACCCGTCGACGTCAACCAACGAGTAAAAGAAGCAATTGCTAGTAAGGATGCATAAAGTTAGTCTCGTATTTACCATAGTAAACAATAAATAGAGCTAAGGACCGTTGCTTGTAAATGATACGAGGATCCAGTCCTTAGATTCTTAGCGGACATCCAATAAAAAAAACAACGCCCTAATTCTTGTCGGTAAAGAATTAGGGCGTTGTTCTTTGGCGTACAATAAAATAACTAGTAGATGGGCCTGGGGAAATTTTTGCAGCTGTTTTTTAAGTCTTCTTATTTGTCTGAGAAGCCAGAATGAGTACTTTTCCCACTTGTGGCTAGTTGCGGTGTTTTTGAACAGTTCGACTGAGTGTCAAAAAACAAGAACCCCTAAGTTAGTGCGTTTTGCTCTTAAAACCATCTTTTTCAGCCTATTTTTCCTTTGAAAGATGCGCAACTAGCCACAAGTGGCCAAAAAACAGACATTTTCCATCCATTAAATAGATGGGCTGAAATTTATAAAAGTTTAGAAGTCCTATAAGAATAGGATTCTATTGATGACTTTTATGGAAACTATCTGAAATTAAGCTACTATTCACCTTTGTCCCCTCATTTTTCATCTGGAAAATAGAAATTTGAGCATTTTTTTCATTGATAGCAATTAATGATAGTTTGAGTATTTTACTGCATTAACTAGCGGTTTTCGTTAACAAGTGAAGATTTTACTCGACTTTCTCTTAAATAGAATCACAACTAGCCACAAGTGAGTCAAGAAAACGATAATTTCTTCCATTTATTCTTTTTAAAAGGCCAGAGTGGAAATCATAGAATAACATGAATATGCGATTTGGCTTGCGAATGTATCTAGTCTATCTGAGGATTTGCTCTTTTTTTGAGTAAGTTTTTTAGAAAGCTGATTTTGATTTTGCTAAAATCATGAATCTATTAGCTATGCTTCCAAGGCATACATGCCCAGTGCAATGAGTATTGGACGGAGATAATGGGAGACGATAGCATAGAAACTAACAAATTGCGTGTTCTTTTTGTAGGTGGCTTATTTAATAGAGGAAAGAACAGACAGAATAAAATGAAAGAGTTCTCTAGTTAGCAACCACTGGTAACTAAAGAACAGGTAGGAGTCTGATATGAAGTTTTTTTCGACAAAATTAATTGCGCTATTATCCGTTGCCTTGATTGTTAATTCTGCACCCGCTGTTTCTGCGAATATTCCAGCGATTGCCGCTGATTTTCCGGGGATATCGCCAGTATATGTCAATCTATTAACGACAATTCCGTCCTTGTTCCTAGTCGTAGGCGTATTTGTGACGACGATTGTCGAACGCAAATTAGGTCAAAGAGGGACGATTCTATTTGGATTACTGATTGTGTCAGTATTCGGTACGTTGCCAGCTTGGCAGCATCAAAATTTTTGGCTGATTGTTGCTTCGCGTTGTCTTCTGGGTTTTGGCATTGGTTTATTTAATCGTCTATTGATTCAAATGATTAGTCAGCTATTTCAAAGTGATCAAACGAAAAAGGCCAAAGCTTTGGGCTTAGAAAGTGCTTGTGAGGGATTAGGCGGTATTTTTATGACGCTTGCGGTTGGGCAATTGCTAAAAATAAATTGGACTTATTCATTCTGGGTCTATGGTGCAGCCTTATTTAGCTTATTTTGTGTCTTGCTATTTATTCCGAAGCAGCAGAATCAAGCGGATAAGAATAGTGCATCTGTGCAAGTAACTCCAATCTCCTTTACTCGGAAAAGAAAAACGCTTCTCTTGGGATTTATTTTGTTTTGGATTGTCCTTTTATTTATTAATTACAACCTGCAGATTACTCCTTTATTAATTGAACAGGGAATTGGCGATGCGACCGCTGGAAGCTACATGATCGCTGCGATTGCCACTGGTGCTTTTATTGCTGGAAATTTATTTGGGTTTACCTTTGGTCGATTGAATCGTTGGCTTTTGCCATTGGCCGCAGCTTTGGCTGGATTAAGTATTTTGGGTAGTTGTTTTTCAACGTCGCTGCCGACTAGTCTGGCTTGTTCATTTATTCTTGGCTTTGCTTTTCGTAATATTATGCCGTATTTCATGCATATCTTTACGAGTGGTGGGGAAGCGGTGGCTAAATTTGGAGCGACTGTCGTGCTGTTGGCGTATAACTTAGGTGCGACTGCTGCGCCGTATGCTTCTCGGATGATTTCTTCAATCAGTGGCAGCTTGGCAGCGGAAACTCAATTACTGATTACCGGCAGTCTACTCTGTAGTTTGGCGTTACTAACGTTAGTGTTAAGTTATTTTATGAAGCCGATAGAGTGAAGTGAACGATTTAATTTTGACTGTTTGATTGTCGAGTACTAAGTAACGAATGATTTTATTGAAGAACAGAACTTACTATGAGTAGGATATAGGAATGAGTAATTTTTATAAATCATAACTAATCAGAACTGAGTGAGGATGCTCAATAATCAGTCGCGATAGGTAAATAGGAGGGAAAACGATGTATCTTTTTCAGAGAATTGAAGAGGCTGTGTTTAAACAGTATGATGCGAGGCGTACGATTGGGGAATTTATTTTGGCTAATCGAGAGAAGCTTTCTGAGTATAGTATGGAAGAGGTGGCTAAGCTGACCCATACGTCTAAGCCGACACTGGTTCGTTTTGCGCAATATTTTGAGTATTCTGGCTGGAAGGAATTTATCTATGCGTTTACCCACGAGGTGGCGCAATTTGATGCGAATCACTTTGATATAGATAGTAATATTCCTTTTGCCAGTCAATCGGATACGTTGGAGATTATCGAAAATATTGCCAATTTGCGCATGCAAACAATTAAAGAAACAGCTAGTTTGATGTCGGTGTCAGATATTAATCGCGCGGCTACCCTGATTAACGAAGCGGAGTCTGTCATTATTTATGGCAGAAGTCCCAATTCTTATTTCGGTGAAGCGTTTAAACGAAATCTTAATACCCTTCATAAAAAAGCCTTTGTGGCAGATAGTAATGAATCAGGGCTAATATCTAATACGCTAACCTCTAAGGATTGTGCGATTATTATTTCTTATTCAGGCAATAATTCAGATACCTATCCGATGAAAAATGTGAAGTTTTTATTGAATCGTAAGGTGCCGATTATTAGTATTACCAGTGGTGGCGAGAATTATCTACGCGATTATTCGACGTTGGTTTTGAATATTTCTAGTCGGGAGAAGCTGTATTCAAAAATCGCTAATTTTTCGACTGAGGAGTCCATTCAGTTCATTCTAAACGTGCTCTATTCGAAAATATTCTCGTTGAATTATGAAGAAAACATGCGAATAAAAATTGAAGGGTCTCGTCGTTTGGAAAGTCAAAGAAAAACAACTTTTAAAGATATATCGGAAGATTTATAAAAAATGTGAAATACATTTCATGAAAAATAGTCACTAAAAAATTAATCTGGAATCTGTTTCACCTTTGCTTAGAAGTATTGGAAACGCTATCTGTTCATGATAAGTTACAGACAGGCGAGGTTGAAAGAAGCGGACAGCCTTTCTAACAGCCGCAAATTTCGTATGAAAAGTAGACAGATAGGAGTGGAAAATATGAGTAAGAAGTATCAACAGTTAGCGCAAGAGATTGTTGCCCAGCTTGGTGGGAAGGAAAATATCACCGAGGCGTATCATTGTCAAACGCGTTTACGGTTTAAATTGGCGGATGGTTCAAAACTGAATCAAGAAAAATTAGAAGCGTTAGATGGTGTGGCTAAATACATAGATAACGCTGGCGTACATCAAGTGGTGATTGGCACGCATGTGAAAGAGGTTTTTGAAGAGGTAGAGCCGCTTGTCGACGTCAACAAAGCTAGCAAGGATGGAAATAATAATCAAGGGGACCAAGAAAAGAAAAGTCCTGTGACAGCGGTGATTGATTTTGTTTCTGGCGTCTTTCAGCCAGTGATTCCAGCCTTATCTGGTGCTGGAATGGTCAAGGCTGTCTTGGCCTTGTTGGTTGTTTTTAAAGTAGTAACGACAGATTCACAAACGTATTATATGTTGAACTTATTTGCCGATGGCGTCTTCTTTTTCTTACCTATGATTTTGGCGTTTACCGTCGCTCAAAAATTGAAAAGCAATCCGATTTTAGCAGTATCAGTTGCTGCGATGATGATGCATCCCAACTGGGGCGCTTTGGTAACAGCCGGCGAGCCAGTGCAATTCTTTGGTGTGCTGCCATTCACTTTAGCGACCTACACAGGCTCAGTGATTCCGATTTTATTGATTGTTTTTTGCCAATCTTACATTGAAAAGTTTTTAGGCAAAGTGATTCCTAAATCGGTGGAATTAGTTTTTGTACCGATGCTGACTTTCCTGATTATGGGTACACTGGCCTTTTCAATCTTAGGGCCGATTGGTTCGATTTTAGGCGGCTATCTAGCAACCTTCTTCACCTTCTTAAGTGTCAATGCTAGCTGGGTTCCGGCTGTTCTGATTGGTGGATTGTTACCAGTCATGGTGATGTTCGGCTTGCACAATGGCGTGGCGCCACTGGGTGTGATGCAAATGGCCGAGTTGGGTTATGATAGTATCTTCGGTCCAGGCGCGTTGGTTTCAAATATTGCACAAGCAACGGCTTCAGCTGTGGTCGCTTTACGGACGAAGGATAAAAAGTTGAAGCAAGTCGCTATTTCTGGTTCAATCACAGCCTACATGGGGATTACTGAGCCAACCTTATATGGGGTAAATTCACCGAAAAAATATCCTTTAGTTGCGGCGATGATTGGTGGCGCGTCCGGTGGTTTATACGCCGGTCTGACAAATACGCACCGGTTTGCCACAGGATCTTCCGGCTTACCAGCGGTCTTACTTTATATTGGGGACGACACGATGCGCTTTTTCTGGAACATCATTATTGCTCTAATCATTTCAGCAGCCGTGACGGCCGTCTTGACGTATGTATTGAGCTTTAAATTTGAAAAAGAAGCGACTGAGTTAAATGAAGTAGCATCCTTCTCAGGAATTGATGCGGCTCCTACAATTGATTCATCAAACGGTCTCAGCGAATCAGTAGTGTCTGCTGCTGAAATTGGTGAAATTAAAGTCGAAAATAGTCGCATGAGTAGTCCGATTCCTGGCACAGTGATTCCTTTGAGCGAAGTGAAGGATGAAGCATTTGCCTCGGAAGCGTTAGGAAAAGGTTTTGCAATTGAACCGTCTGAAGGAAAAGTATTTGCTCCCTTTGATGGACAAGTGGCGGCGCTTTTCCCAACAAAACACGCGATTGGTTTGGTATCAGAGACTGGCGTAGAATTACTGATTCATGTTGGCTTAAATACAGTTGAATTGAACGGTACCTATTTTGATGCGTTAGTTGAAACAGGCGCACGAGTAACAAAAGGTCAGCTATTACTCACCTTTGATATTGAGAAAATTCAAGCAGCTGGGTATTCGACACAAGTGCCAGTTGTGGTGACCAATACGGCTAATTACCAGACGATTGAAGCCATTGTCCAAGGCCCGATTCAAAATAATCAAGCAGTCTTAGCGATTAACGGATAGGAGCGTGTGAATGATGGCATTAAGCAAAGATTTTTTATGGGGCGGCGCAACAGCTGCCAATCAAGCAGAAGGTGGGGTTCTTGAAGGGGGCAGAGGCTTATCGAATGTCGATCTTCTGCCAACCGGACCTGATAGAAGTAAAATTGCAGCCGGTGAACTGGAAATGTTAGAGTGGCAAGAGGGTTACTATTATCCTGCCAAGGCCGCAATCGATATGTATCATCGTTACATGGAAGATATCGAGCTGTTTGCCGAACTAGGTTTTAAAGTCTATCGGATGTCTCTTTCGTGGTCGCGAATTTTTCCAAATGGCGATGACAACGAGCCAAATGAAGAGGGTTTAGCATTTTACGAAGGAATTTTCAAAAAGTTAAAAGAGCATGGGATTGAACCATTAGTTACGATTGCCCATTTTGATGTGCCAGTCCACTTAATTAAAACTTACGGAGGCTGGAAAAATCGTCAGCTGGTCGATTTTTACACGCAGTATGCAACGACTGTCCTTACGCGTTTTAAGGAGTACGTAACTTACTGGTTAACGATTAATGAGATTAATATTCTGTTGCACCAACCTTTTGTAGGTGGCGGAATTATCTTTAAAGAAGGCGATAATCGCCAAGAAATTAAGTATCAAGCTGCCCATCATCAATTGGTGGCTAGTGCCTTGGTTACAAAAGCAGCGCACGCCATTAATCCTGAGAATAAAGTCGGCTGTATGCTGGCTGGCGGCAGTCACTATCCGTATACTTGTCGTCCAGAAGATTATCAAGAAGCAATTAATCGTGATCGCGAAGGGTATTTCTTTATCGATGTCCAGGCTCGTGGCAAGTATCCTAACTATGCGTTGAAGAAATTTGAGCGTGAAGGCTTAAACATTCAGATGGCAGAGGATGACGCCGAAATCTTAGCAGCCTCTCCGGTGGATTTTGTGACCTTTTCTTATTACTGTTCACGGACGGTGAGTGGGACGCCAGAGGATTATGCCCAGGCAACGGGTAATTTGTTTCCTTCGATAAAAAATGAATATTTACCTTCTACTGAGTGGGGTTGGCAAATTGATCCGCTTGGCCTAAGAAATTCATTGAACCAACTCTATGACCGTTATCAAAAGCCGTTATTTATTGTCGAAAATGGCTTAGGGGCAATCGACGAGCCAGATGAAAATGGCTATGTCGCAGATGATTATCGGATCGATTATCTGCGAAAACATATTCAAGCCTTCAAGGATGCTGTCGAGATTGATGGCGTAGAATTGTTAGGTTATACAACTTGGGGCTGCATTGATTTGGTGGCCGCGAGCACTGGCCAGATGAGTAAACGTTATGGCTTTGTCTACGTTGACCGCGATGACGAAGGAAATGGAACATTGAATCGAACCAAGAAAAAGTCTTTTGATTGGTATAAGAAAGTTATTGCTTCGAATGGGGAACAGTTATAAAGAGATTTGTTTTGGTTGAATTGATTGAAATTAATGATAAACCAAATGCCTAACGATTAATAATATAAAAATGAACGGCTCTCTGCTCAATCAGCAGTTAGCCGTTCATTTTTTATGTTTTTGATTCTACGTTTTTTGTTTATACTTCACAATCTGGCGTACGATTTGCTCTTCACCTTCAGCTTCTAGTCTTATACTCAAAGCGTGTGTAGAGCGCGTAAGCGAAGCTGGCAAAGAGTAATGGGCCTGTGATGAGTGAGGCTAGGTTGGCGTAATTACCTAATTTTAGTGGCTCATAGAGTTGAAAGCTGATAGCGATAAAAATACAGGCGCAGACACTGAGTGATAAGAGCTGGTTCACTTTCTGATTTTGGATGAAGAGTGCGTGTTGTGGCACGATTTTTTTCTTCAAAAAGAAAGGGAAACTGATCGCTACGATAAAGTATGGTAAGGCGCGTGAAATATTGGTCATGTAGGTTAGTTGATTGAATAAATTCCCTACAAAGTGATTATTTACAGAGAGTGCAAGGATGCAAAGAGCTACGATTACTGCTTGCAAATAAAGCGCGCGGATTGGCATCTTTTGTGGATTACTACGTAATAGTTTTGGTGACCAAATTTCTTTTGGTGTGCCTTTAATTAGACTTTTCAATGGCCCGTAACTAATCGAAGAGAGTAAGCCGAGATAGGCTGCCATCAAGGTGAAGGCTGTATACCGGACAAAAATTTGTTGTAAGAGTGCGCTTGTAGCGGCCGAAAAATGAAATGTTTGGGCTAGGTTAGCGGCCAAATTTTCCATTAATTGATACATCAGATTTCCCAGATGAATGTGTTTGGATTCTCTCAGCAGGGTTAAATCATTGGCGCCGCTCCACAAAATGATGCCTAGACAATAGAGTGCAACAATTACTCCAGCGCTTAAAATTAGGGCTCTGGGGTATTTCTTTTGACTGTCGCTAGTTTTATCTGAGAGGCTGGCAACGGTGTCGAGTCCGCCGAAAGCTGTGATGGAAAAAATGAAAAAGGGCAGCTGTGAGGCGAATTGATTGGTAGTGCCTTGAAAGAAACTAACTGCTTGAAAACTTTTACCAATATTTGGCCAAAATTGATCCGCGTGTTGCATAATTAGCGCGAGGTTGCTGACTAATGACAGGCAAAGGAGACCGAGCATGGCGAAGCTACTTAATTTTAGAAAAGTCACGATGGCTGGAAACCCACGACTGATTAGCCAATGAATGAGAAAGACTAGACTGATGGCGACAGCGGCTAAAATCACGTTCGTCGGCAGAGAAAACCAGGTGTCAGCTTTGGTTAAATCTTCACCAAAAAAAAGAATCGATAGCGGAATGGTTAATTTCATAAAGAGGCTGACCATCCAAGTGAAGTAGCTGCAATACCACAAGAAAACCGTGATAAAGGCGACTTTTGGCGAGAGGGAATCCTTCAGCCAGTCGTAAAGCGTACCTGATTTGTGGGCATATTTTTTAGTATATTGAGCAACGATTAAGGCATAAGGAATAAAGTAAAATAGGGCACTGACTAAAAACCATGGGAGTGCTTTAACCCCCATCATAAAGTAGGCTGTCGCCATACTTGAAAAGGAATAAACAGTGGTTGTAATGATTAAAATTAGGGAAGATACCGATAGATTCTTAGACATAAAATGCAGTCCCTCCAAGGAAGTTATGGTATTATATTAGTGAGTTTTCTAACAAAGTTCAATCGGATCTGCGAAAGTTTTGGTTGAAAGAACAGAATATAGGGAATTGGAGTAGTGAAAATGGGAGACATCCAAGCGTTAATTGAAGAGAAACTGAAAGACTGGCAAGTGGATTTTGTCGGACTTGCTGAAAATGTTGCTCCACCCGAGGCGCCAAAAGAAATTCATTGGCTGTATGTTGCTGGCAATCAGAGTCAGGCCTATAAAAATATTCGTTTGCAGGTTGGCCGTGGGATTGCTGGATTGGTTTGGAAAACAGCGCGACCGCAAATGGATCGCGATATCATGAACGACGTGGCGAAAAGGCTGGAATACCCAATTGCTCGCACAGAGAAATTAGCGAATGTTTATGCTGTTCCTGTAATGTCTAAACATGACGTGATTGGCGTCTTATTGACGGGCTACCGGAGCGACTGCACAGCGTTCGATATCGAAGCGATTGGTCGAGCAGCAGAAGAGTTGGCTTCATTACTCCAAGGAGATGAGTGAGAACATGCAAGAGGAACAAAATCTTTTCCGGCATATCCAAAAAGCATTGTGGCTGTTAACGACGGATTATCAGGTGATTTGTAAGACGAAGTTGGCAGAGGAATTGGAACAGGTGTATCCGTTTGATTTGAAGAAAATCGTGGAGATCAGTTTGGGCCAAGGCTGTGCCTTACATAGTACAAAAAAAGAGTGTCTGCAGTGTCCCCTGGAGGAAACCATCTCGGCGGCTGGCTTTCCATTCAAGAGTTTGACGAAAGAATCGGAATTAGCAGAGTTTTGGGGGCGAGTTGATTTTTCAGAGGATCAGCTGATGTTACAAATTGAACCGGTGGCTGAGGAATTGCCTGGTGCTGCGGATCATTCAGTTTTTGATTATCTGAATGGTGTGCGAGAGATGGAACGCAAAAAAATCGCTCAGGATTTACATGATGGGATTGCTCAGAGTGTCTATAGTTTAATGTTGGAAACGCGCGGCTTGAAATGGATTGAAAAAGGGACGCAGGCTGAGAAATTACAAGAAATCGATCGGCATTTTTCAGAAGTCTTAACGGAAATTAAAAATTTAGCTGGGGAATTACGGCCGATGTCGCTGGATGAATTCGGCTTGGTGCCAGCTCTGGAACAATTTATCAAGCGAACGATTGAGATGACAGGCTTTGAGATTGATTTTCTGGTAACGGGGTGCGAACAGCCTTTAGTAGAAGCGGCGCGCACGGCGGTTTATCGGATTATCCAAGAAGCGATTGCCAATGCGATGAAGTATTCTGGGGAGAACCAAGCCAGCATTTTGTTGGATTTTAAAGAGGATACGCTAGCTGTGACCGTTGAGGATGCGGGACAGGGCTTTAATTTGGCAAAAGAAGAGCGCGGCTTTGGCTTACTCAACATGAAAGAACGAGCGCACGCGGTTTCTGGTGAGCTGACTATTGAGTCTGAACCAGCAAAAGGCACCAAAGTTTTCTTCACGATACCAGTAAGGGAGTGAGTTAAAATGAACATTTTGATTGCTGATGATCACGCGATGGTCAGAAATGCGCTGGCTTTTTTCATTAATGCCCAAGCCGACATGCAGGTCGTCGGAGATGCTGCGGATGGTCACGAGGTTTTCATGAAATTGGAGCGGCTGCCTGTCGATGTGGTGTTGATGGATATCAGTATGCCACCTGGCGAAAATGGCCTTTTAACGACACAACGGGTCAAGGAATCGTATCCGCAAGTCAAGGTCATTATTTTGACGATGCATGATGAGGAATCTTACGTGCGCAAATCGTTGAGTGCGCACGCGGATGGCTTTATTTTGAAGAATGCTAGTGATGATATTCTGATTGAGGGGATTCGTGCGGTCGCAAACGGGCAGCGTTATTATCACGGTTATACGGAAAAAGAGCTGAGTGAGATTGAGCTTTCCGAGGGTGATTCACTCTATGCGAGTCTGTCCAAACGGGAAAAGGAAATTTTGCCGCTGATTGCGCTAGGCTATAACAATAAGGAAATTTCCGAGCGGTTATTTATTTCAGTGAAGACCGTCGAAGCCCATAAGGCAAATATTCGAAAAAAATTGAATATCGAAGGCTATGCTGGGTTGCTGCGCTATAGTTTGAAACATCACTTGGTTGACTTCTAAGAGGAATCAATAGAATGGAAGGTATAGCAGATTCGAAGGTACAAGAGGATCGAAGAGATAGGGAAAAAGATCCAAGGGAAATAAAAATTCAGATAAATAGGAGGAATAGGATGAATCAAGGAGTCATTTTCGTATTACATGGGCGTAAAGGGCAGGTTTCAACAAAAAATAATGCAGTTGTTCAATCGGTGATCGATGAGCTATCGGTACCCGGCAAGATTGGTTTGTTAGAAGGTGATGAGCAGACGTTGGAGGATGCGATGCAAGCGCTTCTCTCGTTGAATGTACAAGAAATATTGTTTGTGCCCGTCTTGTTATTCCCCGCTACGCACGTCAAAGAAGATTTGCCTCAACGGGCGCAGGAATTCTTAAAAGATCAAGCTACCTATCGTATCGCTGAGCCACTAGCGACGACCGATGCTGTCGAAAACTTTTTGGTGCGTTCAATTCAAGAAGCCCGCGAAGAAGAAAACTCAGAAAAGGGGAATTCTGAAAATGCACAGCTGGAAGTTTTAGTGATTGCACACGGGACGCCTCATTATGAGGAGCCTAATCTGCAGCTGAAGCAAGTGGCGAAGAAAGTAGAAGCACGGCTTAATGTGCCAGTCTATACGGCGAATCACATCGGGGAAGAACGCTACCTAGATTTCTTAGAAGAGCATCAAGAAGGTTTGCTGATTCAGCCGTTGTTCCTGACGGACGGCTTTTTGACAAGAAAAATTCAGACAAACATTCAGGAAGCGCGCGGACAGAAAGATCGATTTTTACCGACGATGGAAGAAAGTCCGGAGTTGAAGGAAGCTATCGTAGAGAGAGTGCGTGAATTGTTATGTACCCAATCCTAGTCGACGTTTCAAAAATAACGATTGTCGTAGTTGGTGGCGGCAAAATTGCTACCCGGAAAATCAAATCGTTAGTGGAAGCCGGCGGACGACCGATAGTGATTGCGCCTCGGGTTTCTGATGTAATCGAAGAGTTTGCACAGAAGAAGCAAGTGATTGTGAAAAAAAGAGCGTATCGTGAAGGCGATATTCAGCATGCTCAGATGGTTTTTATCTGTACAGATGACGAAGTGGTGAATCAGCATGTGCTTAGTGAAGTGACCCCAGAACAATTGGTCAACGACACAACCAAACAGGAAAATAGTAACTTTTTCAACATGGCTTTTCTAAGAGAGGACCATGTCGGTGTCGGAATTACCACGTATGGCGAGTGTCCGACAGAAGCGAAACAAATCAAAGAAGAGCTCAAGGGATTTGTACAGGAAAAAGAGCAAGCGTTGAAAAAGGGTGAAGAGCTCAGAGGCATTAGAAATTCTGAAAATCGTGAATAAAACACAAAAATAGACCTCAGATAAGTGTATCGACCCCCGAAAGTTAGACCAAAAAATCTAACTTTTGGAGGTCGGTATTTTTGTGTTTCCAGACGTATTTTATGTAAATAAAAGTTGAGCTGAAATACTACCAAAAACTCGTAAACATCTCCCTCGAAGAATTACTCGAAGTAAAATAATTCCTCGAACTTTTTATCTAGTGTAATGCATAAAATCAAGGCTAATTTAGCGGTTGGATTGAACTGCAAGGTTTCGATCGAGCTGATGGTATTTCGCGAAACGCCAATCATTTCAGCTAACTGCGCTTGTGATAATTTGGCTTCTGCTCGGGCTTCTTTTAAATGATTGTATAAAATCAGATTATCTTTCATTATTGTCCCACCGTACTCACAATATACCAGACTAAAAATGCGAGACATAAGACGCCAGTAAGCAGTGAAAAGTATAAAGCTGAGCGATCTTTTCCTCTTTTAAATCGATAAAACGAACCTACGGATAAGAAGATGAATAACAGAGAAGCAATGTCACCAATCGGTTGATTCACCCAATTTTTATAAATAAATAAGAGTAGTGCTAATCCGCATAATGCGAAAAAACCTTGATCATCACTAAACTGATTGGTTTGTTCTTGCCCTTCGTCAACGCCTTCTGCTTTGTATCGTTTTAGAATGTCTTCTTTATTCATGATTGTCTCCTCCTTTTTTATGACAAGTTTGCTTTGCATAGTTTTGCTTTATCCTTGACAAGAAAACTTGTCAAGGTGTCTGAAGTGGATTCTGAAAAGGTAGCGACGATATTGCTCGATTTCCATCATTTATCCGATCGTTCATGCCATGTTCATTTCAAAAAAGTTTTTCCATTTTATCAGATATAGGGGATTCCCTAATATAAATAGCGCGAGTTATCTACTATATTGTGAAGAGGATAACAAATGAAAATTATAAAGAGGTGGACCCTATGAGCGAACGTTTAGTCGTGATTGGTAACGGTATGGCCGGTGTTCGAACGGTTGAGGAAATTATTAGCCGTGATCCAGAGCGTTATGAAATTACTATTATTGGTAAAGAAGAGTACCCGAATTACAACCGAATTATGCTGTCGAATGTCTTGCAAAAGAAAATGACGGTGGATGAGATTATCACGAATCCTTATGAGTGGTATGAAGAAAATCATGTCGCGTTGATTAATCATGACCCGGCTGTCGGTGTTGATGTGGCTGACAAAGCAATCACGACTGAATCGGGCATGCGGATTCCTTATGACAAATTAATTATGGCGACTGGCTCGCATCCGTTTATTTTGCCGATTCCTGGTGCAGATAAAGAGGGTGTCGTGGCGTTTCGAACGATTGATGACACGGCGGAAATGCTGGCAGCTTCGGCTCAATATAAAAAAGCGGTCGTGATCGGCGGTGGCTTACTTGGTTTGGAAGCGGCTAAAGGGTTACAAGAGCAAGGTATGGAAGTGACCGTGGTTCATTTGGCTAAATGGCTGATGGAAACACAGCTGGATGAAAAAGCGGGTCAGTTATTGCAAATGGAGTTGGAAGATCAAGGCTTGCATTTCTTAATGGAGCATGCGACGCAAGAAATCTTAGGCGACGAACGTGTAACCGGCTTGAAATTCGCTGACGGAACAACGATTGATACGGATCTCGTAGTGATGTCGATTGGGATTCGTCCAGCAGTTGAACTGGCTCGCGAGATGGGCTTGACGGTTAATCGTGGGATTGTCGTGGATGATTTTATGGAAACCAGCCTGCCAGATATTTATTCTGTCGGTGAATGTACCGAGCATAATGGCGTTTGTTATGGCTTAGTTGCGCCTCTATTTGAGCAAGGAAAAGTTCTGGCGGATGTCTTGACGGGCAAAGAAGCAAAAGCTTATCAAGGGTCGACCACCTTTACTTCACTGAAAGTTTCTGGGGCTGATTTGTATTCGGCAGGAAATATTTTAAATACGGATGACATGGATAGCATCGAAGCCTATGATAGTAGCTCGAAAAAATACAAGAAGATTTTCTTGAAGGATGGCAAAATTCAGGGGATCGTTTTATATGGCGATACTGAGGATGGTAGCCGTTATTATAACATGATGAAAAAAGGTCAAACTATCGACGATTTACAGTCAATCGCTGTCTTACAAGCCGTTGGTGAAGGCGCTGGTATGGGTGATGATGTTCTTTCATGGGATGATGATGAAACGGTCTGTGGCTGTAATGGCGTGTCGAAAGGCGATATTTTACGGAATATTCGCGAAAAAGGCTTAACTAGCGTAGCAGAGGTTGGAAAAGTGACCAAAGCTGGTACTTCTTGTGGAAAATGTAAGCCACAGGTTCAAACGTTATTAGAAAGTGAACTAGGCGATGCCGTGACGACTGCTTCTGGGATTTGTGCCTGTACTGATCTGAATCGTGACCAAGTCGTGACGCAAATTTATGCCAAACATTTGACCAGCACGAAGGAAGTTTTTGAAGCGTTGGATTGGAAAAATCCTGAAGGCTGTTCGAAATGTCGTCCAGCAGTCAACTTCTATTTGAATGTCGCTTGGCCGTTAGAGCATGAAGATGAGCGGGAATCGCGAGTTGTGAACGAACGGATGCACGCCAATATTCAAAAAGACGGAAAATTCTCAGTCATTCCAAGAATGCGTGGTGGACAAACAACGCCGCAACAATTGATGAAGTTGGCGCAAGTAGCTGAAAAATATCAAGTACCACTAGTCAAAGTGACTGGTTCACAACGGATCGGTTTATATGGCGTCAAAAAATCAGACTTGCCAAAAATTTGGGAAGAATTGGATATGGTTTCAGCACAAGCTTACGGAAAAGTTTTCCGTTCAGTTAAAACCTGTGTTGGTAAGAGTTTCTGCCGTTTTGGTACCCAAGATACGATGGGCCTAGGCGTTAAGCTAGAAGAGCGTTTTGAATATATCGATACCCCGCACAAATTTAAAGTCGGCGTTTCTGGTTGTCCAAGAAGCTGTGTCGAATCTGCTGTGAAGGATTTCGGAATCATTGGGGTCGAAAATGGTTTCCAAATCATGATTGGCGGAAATGGTGGAACAGACTTGGTTGAAGCACAACTCTTAACGACTGCCGAAACCGAAGAAGAAGTCATCGATATTTGTGGCGCGATGTTGCAATACTATCGTGAAACAGGTATTTACGGCGAAAGAACAGCGCCATGGGTCGAACGAATGGGCTTTGAGAATGTCAAAACCGTCTTACTAGATGCCGAAAAACGCCAAGAATTATGGACAGCTTTGGATAAAGCAACTGAGGCAAAAGGCCGCAAAGATCCTTGGGGACCGATTACTAAAGATGTCGATTTACGTGAAAAAATGTATACGATTGAAAATCCTGAAGTCGTGGGAGGCAGATAAAATGACAAAAGTATTGGCTACTAAAAAATCAAAATTAATTCCTCGCGTCGGTCGCTTAGTCACGATTGATGAGAAGAAGATTGCTATTTTTGAAACAACGGATGGACAAGTCTATGCGATAGAAGATTACTGCCCGTTGACGGAATCACCAATTTTAGAAGGCATTGTCTCAGGAGAATTCCTGTATGAACCGATGCGAGAATACAAAATTTCATTGGTGACAGGAGAAATTCAAGAGCCTGATGAAGGACAACTAACCGTTTATCCTGTGACGATTGACGGTGACGACATCTATCTGGAGGTGTAGTCATGATCTCTTTTGTTGGTGCTGGTCCAGGAGATATTGAGTTACTGACAGTCAAGGGGCAACGCTTGTTGGAGACAGCCGATGCGGTGATTTACGACCGCTTGGCTAATCCACTGTTATTGTTTCATTGCAAAAAGACCTGTGATTTCTTCTATGTTGGCAAAACACCGTACCAACCTTCCATGAAGCAAGCTGAAATTAATCAGTTACTCAGTGAAACGCCGAAAAACTATCAACGGGTGGTTCGCCTAAAAGGCGGCGACCCGGAGATTTTCGGGCGCTTAACCGAAGAATTAGAAGTCGTGACCGCTTTAGGTTATCCTTTTGAGATTGTGCCAGGCATTACCGCAGCTAGTGGCAGTGCCGCTTATAACGGACTTTCGCTCACCAAACGTGGGATTGCTCGCGGCGTGACATTTTTGACTGGCTACGTCCAAGAAAATCAAGTCAATCAAGTAATGGAATTACCGAAAGAACAAACTTTGTGCTTATACATGGGCATTGAAGCTTTGAAAAGCTGGATACCTCAATTAAAAAATAGCCCAGCCAAAGATTGCAAACTAGCAGTCATTGAATGGGGGACTTTAGGTCGGCAACGTAGTGTCTTTGGCACCGTTGAGACTATCGAAAAAGAATTAGCAGACAAACAAATTCAGAATCCGGCGATGATTTTGATGGGCGATGCAATCGATGAAGCGTCAGCTTATCCGTGGTTCGAGGAACTAGACTATGTGAAAGAACGTATCTTAATCGTTTCAACTGAAGTACCGACAATGGCGGAGCTGGTGGAATATACCAGTCAAGGCGCTGATCTTTGGTGGCAACAAGTCGGGCCAACCCGTGATACACGCTTTGATGAGATTACACAACGTATCAAAAAAGACGGCAACTTCTCGACACTCTTGTTCAAAAGTGAACAAGCGGAAATGTTTTATCGAGAAGAAATGGAAACTGATAAGTAAGCAGTATCCGAAAATAAAAGTTAGCTAGTTTGTTTCAATTAGTTTAATCGAACGATTGAACAGAAAAAACACCAAAAAGTTTAAACAGACACTCATAACTAAATGTATATCAGAAGGTAAAAATACAGATAATTTAAGATAAATCAAAGCTAAAATAAAAATCAAAATAGAAGAAAATGATCGAATAAAGGAGCGTAAATTTTATGTCTTTATCACCAAAGGAATTAGTCGATGATGCGATTAGTAGAGGGAAAGCGAAGGCTAATTATAGTGTATTAACGACGGCTGTGTTGGCTATTATGGCAGGAGTATTTATTGGGCTTGCCGGAGTGGCGATGATTCGCACGATGGGCTCAATGCCGAAAGAGTGGGGGACCTTGGTTAATTTGTTGGGTGCGTTGATCTTCCCTTTTGGACTTATTTGTTTATTATTAGTTGGTGGCGAATTAGTGACGGGCAATATGTTGGCTGTTTCGATGGCGTTGTATGCCAAAGAAATCAGCTTGAAGCAGTGGGCTCGGAACATGTTTTTAGTGACGGTCTTTAACTTAGTTGGCGCAGTGGCTGTAGCGGTCTTTTTCGGCTACTTTTCTAATACGCTACAAGGACCTTTTGTTGAACGGACGATCGCTGTGGCTGCTGGCAGAATCGCGGATGCTCCGATGGCTACTTTTTTATCGGCGGTGGCTTGTAACATTTTAGTCTGTACCGGCGTTTATATGAGTTTTGCGGCGAAAGATTTTATCGGCAAAATTGTCGGTATCATGCTACCAATTACTGGGTTTGTGATTGCTGGTTATCAGCACGTGGTGGCCAATATGTTCTTATTAGCAGCTGGCTACTTGGCGGGTGGCGTGACTTTGAGCCAATTTTCAATCAATATGGTGGTTGTCTGGTTAGGAAATTTAGTCGGTGGCGGCGGAATTCTTGCTGGCATGTACTTCTTAGCCTTTAAAGTAGGAATGAAAGAGACGCCTAAATAGAATCCGAGTTGCGTTCCAATTAAGTTCAAATTGAGTTAAAGCTGAGTTCAAGTTGAATTAAATCGATATGAATTGTACGGAAGCAGAACTAGTTGAAAAAATGGCGGACTCTTCTATAATAGGAAGAAGTAGCAGAAATATGCATGTGGGAAGTGGAGATAATGAGAACGTTGAAGGTTGGTAGTCGAAAAAGTGCGCTGGCGATGAAGCAGACGCAGTTAGTGGTGGACGCAATTAAAGAAAATCATCCGGAATGCTCGTTCGAAATTATCGGCATTTCAACCAAAGGGGATCGTTTGCAGCAAGTCCCTTTAGCGCAAATCGGCGGGTCAGGCGTTTTCGTCAAAGAGGTAGAACATCAATTGCAAGAAGGCCTGATTGATTTTGCAGTGCATAGTCTGAAAGATATGCCAGCCATTTTACCTGACGATTTGATGCTAGCAGCGACACCTAAGCGCGCGACGCCATTTGACTGTCTCATCTTGCAGGACAAAGAAAGCTTAGCTCAGGAAGAGCCATTATTAATCGGCACTAGTAGCGTCAGAAGAGCCAAACAATTAGCAGAGGCCTATCCGCAAATGACCTTCACACCAATCCGCGGCAAGATCGAAACACGCATACAAAAAATGACAACAGAGAATTTAGATGGGACAGTTTTGGCCTGTGCCGGACTGGAACGTTTGGACTATTTTGATAGACTGCCCGCCTATAAAGTTTTGACGCCAGAGGTTTGTGTACCGGCTGTCGGGCAAGGAATATTAGGTGTGGAATGTCGCAAAGAGGATACCGAGCTGATTCAGTTATTAGCGGGAATTACCCATCAAGAAACCCATGAAGCCGCGCAAGCCGAGCGACAATTTCTACGGCGAATGGATGGGAATTGTGAGATTCCGTTAGGCGGCTATGCAGAAAAATCAGGCGATGAATGGATTTTTCATGCTTATTTAGCCAAGGATCGTTCAGCAGAAGGACGCTATCTTCGATTGGTCGGAGCAAATGCCTTTGAGTTAGCGAATCAGGCGGCAGATGAATTGCTGTAAGTGGGGGTTAAGATAATGAGTAAACCAACAATTCTCTTAACTAGAGCCGAAACTTTGAATACGGCGGATCAAGAATTTTTTGAGCAAATGGGCTACCAAACGCAGATTATTCCATTGGCTGAGATTGTTCAACTTCCTTTGAGTCAGCGAGCTGTGAAGAATCTTAGAAATGCAGAATGGCTCTTTTTCACGAGTCAAGCACCGGTGCTCTCGGTGTTGAAACAGGCCAATAAGGCGAGTAAGGTCGCAGTGATTGGCAAGAAAACGGCGGCGATAGTCAGGAATTCTGGATTTTCAGTGGATTTTATCAGCCCAATTGAGACAAAGGCAGCGATGGTTTCAGCTTGGAAAGAGCATTATCCAGAGAGCACCACAATTTTTTATGCCAAAAGTCAATTAGCGGATACGTATGTGGCGCAGCAACTGGTTGGAAATTATACAGTCTATGCGCAGACAACTTACGAGAATCGTTTGCCAGAAGTAGCAGCAAGTCGGCTTCAAAAAATGCAGCAAGTAAAAGCAATTCAAGCGGTGTACTTAACGAGTCCATCAGCTTGGCGACGATTTCGTTCTATATATCAGGGTGAAATAAAAGAGCTTCAACTGATTGCGATTGGTCCAACGACACAACAAGCAATTCAGCAAGACGGTTTCCAGGCAATTCGTAAGGACCAGATGAAATTAGGCTAAAGTTGTGCGAGTAGAGCGGAAAAAAAGATTTATACGTTTAAAAAGCACGCAAGATAAGAGCATTATAAAAAGAACGCTCGACTGAGAGGGAAAACCATCAGTCGGGCGTTCTTTTTGGATTGGAATTTATAAATCTTCAGAATCAATCAAAGGAAGGTAAGTGTCTAATCATCTAGTATCTACACACAAAATCGCCCAAACATTATACTATGTTAGGTTATTTGATATTTTAGTATCCTGCTACACACGGCTCTTGAACAGCCACAGTTGCTGGAATTGATTTATTTTGGCTCTTCTTTGGAATAACCTGGAAAATTTTCGGCACGCATGCGCAGGACAATAGACAAGTTTTACTTCGTCCCTCCGCGTGATGATAGTAAGCGAATGGTTTTAAACTATGCTTGCCCTTCACAAATAACCAATAATATGTGGCCAATTTATGACTTTGAATAACTTGATAACTGGTCTCGTCTGCATGGAAGGCTTCTTCCTGGTTGAGGTAGTATTTTAAGCGTTCTACCATCTTTTTTGATTGATTCTGAAGCTGGATAAGGATGAGCTCATTTGTTTTCACTAAAAAAAGTCTCTAATACACTTGATAAATCAACTATACTCGGGGGTGTTTGATTGTTATAGCTACTCTTTTATTAGATACTTGCAAAAAAGGATGGATTTTTTTAGAAATTCAAAAAAACATTCCCTGTTATTTATTTATAAGGTATAATAAAATAACATGCTCAAAAAATAATTGGGCTGTTTAAAATAACTGAAATATGAAAAAAAGAAAGTAGGCTATCGAATGAAAAAAATGGTTTTTACATCTTTAGCAGTCATTTCCTTGTTAGGACTTAGCGGCTGTGGAAAAGAAGAGGCAGCAACTACTAAAACTAGTACCAGTGAAACACAGACATCGGAGAGTAGCTCAAGAGAAACTGAGACTAAGAAGGAGTCTGCTACTGCAGGTACAGGAGATTGGGCAGAGGTTCAAACTAAGTTAAAAGAGACGACTGAAGCAAAAAATATGACGACTATATTTGAACATAGTGAACCAATCGTCAATGAAAATAATCAGGTTAGCGTAACAATTAACGGCTACCAATACATAAAATTAGAGGATGTTTCTAGAGATTTCAGAATCGTATTTGGCGATCAAGTTAAAGAAGCCGGTGTGCTACTTATCTCTGCGACATATGAAAATAATAGCGATAAAAGCGTGTATGTAGGACCAGGATTTTCGATGTCTGTTGTCGGCTATTCTTCATCAATTGGGTGGAATCCTGATTTATTAGAAGATAATTTATTAAGCCAAATGGTTGCTAGTAAAAATGAAGTGAAACCGGGTGAAACAATCTCGGGCTATGTCGCTTTATCAGTTAAACCAGAAGCTATGGCAAAAATTGAG
Source organism: Candidatus Enterococcus huntleyi (assembly GCF_009933175.1). Taxonomy (GTDB): domain Bacteria; phylum Bacillota; class Bacilli; order Lactobacillales; family Enterococcaceae; genus Enterococcus_K; species Enterococcus_K huntleyi. The sequence goes on from NZ_MAEJ01000001.1 coordinate 265,911, forward strand.
GAATCTGGTGTTGGTGAATTAGAATTTGTTGGAATGTATAGTAAACCGGATAGTTTCAGCAAAGATGATGCCCTTGTTGAGCCAGGAAAAGAAACAATTACGTTATCTAAAGCTGGCGAAACTAGTCAACAAGCTGCCGCAGAATTTTACGGCGATAAAGTTACAGCAGATAACATGGGAACAAAAACTATGATTGAAGCAAAAGAAATCAACAAAACTGAAAAATTTGAGGATGTTAGTGTAACGGTAACTGGCTATCAAGTAGCAGATTTTGAACCCAATGAAGACCAAGCGTCAAGATTTTCTGATTTTGAAACAGGCGTAGTCCTAGTTACTGCAGAAGTTATCGTTAAAAATGATGGAACTGAAGCCTTAAACGTGGATGATACTTCAGCAACATTAGCTATTGGTAATTCAATCAAAATGATGAGTGAAAACATGCTACAAGTCGATTCTGGTGCCGATAATGTTGGAAAAGGCCAAGAAGGAACGAAATATTTAGTCTTTACTTTAGATAAAGAGTCTTATGATAAACTATATAAAGATCAAGGATTGGTTCTAGATGTGAACATTTTAAACACTGAATTTGAACGTATCACAAGCCTTAACGATTTAACATTTGAATTGAAATAAAACGGTATTGCTGAAAATAGAAAATAGTTGTATTTTTGGCATATAAAATAAAAGAGCCCGTATAAAAGGAACAAATTCCTTTTTATACGGGCTCTTTGTGTGGACAGGTAACTAGATGACTAACAAAAATAACTGCTAAGGAGCAACTATCGAACAGCTGAGGCAAACTGATTGAATCCTATTCGTTATTTGATTCATCGATTGTTTGCGTGTACTTATCTTTAAGAGAGAGTGCACCAAAAGTTAATGATATTCCGCCATAGACAAGGGTCATTGGTGAGGCGTAGATGCCAAAAATTAAAACTACCCAAGAAATGACAAAGGTATTGCCTGCCTGAATGAATAGATGGATAAATAAAGGAATGACGATTGCCGAAATAGGCAGAAGTGCGAGTATTCCATCAAATATTAGAACAGGTTTCAAGGCTTCTTTGCGAACCATGGCTAGATGAATCACTAATTTGATTACGAATATGGCAACAAAAACAAGTGGCGCCTTGAATAAAAAGCCTAACAATGCGAATAAAAATAAATCAAGCGTACTGAAAACGGTCGCGATTTTTGTATAATTATGTTTCAAAGGAACCCCTCCAGACTGGTTAGAGATAGCAGCTTCTACTAAAAAGATCTGTAAATAGATGCTTACTTGTAGTTTACCGAATTTTCGAAATGAACGCCAACTATTTTGAAAAAATAAAGGTAGAATGGAGAAGTGGATGGGGAAGAAGCAAGCAAATTCAAATAAATGGGCATATGACAAAATTTTGTCATATGCCCGTTTATGGATATAAGTGAGAAATTAATAGACGCATCTACTGCTCGTAAGTCATTTAATAAAAAATTGTTGATTTTCGAATATCTCTAAGTATTATGGTTGAAAGCTTTTTCGTATAATAATCTCTGATCCTAATAAAACCGTCTTAGTAATCTGTCTAGGATAAACAATTTGATCAACCAGCATATCTATTGCAGTTTTAGCAATTTCTTCCACATCAATCCGAAAAGTAGTTAGTGGTGGGGAAACAAACTTAGATATCTCCGTATCGTTAACACTGATTATTTCTAAGCGATCTGGGATAGAAATATATCTTTCATTAAATGCTTGAAGAGCACCAACAGCAATTGTATCTGAGGCAATGAAGAAAGCATCAGGTAAGTCATCACCTAACTGATTGATTAATTCTAAGGTTAATTCATACCCTTGATTGACGGTGAATTTTCCTTTAGAAAAAATATATTCTTCGTTTAATACCCCTTTTTTCTTTGCATACTGACGGAAGGCAATCTCACGACTATCAGATTCGTCTTCATCTTCATCCGGATTATGAAAGGCGCCGCCGATAAAACCAATTTTTTTATAGCCTTTTTTTAGGAAGTAATCAATTGCTTGGCGAGTAATTCTATCTGTATCAGGCTTTACGGTATCAAATAAATCAGGCTCAGGGTTCAATTCTAATAAGACACCATTTGGACACTTCTCTTTAAGTGTTAACAGCTCCTTGCTCGTAAACGAACCCACACCCACAAATCCTGAAACTGAATCGGGTATTTGTATAGTGTCTTGTTCATGTTTAATCATTTCAATTTCCATATTACTTAGTTGGGCATATTTTTCTAAAGATAGACGTAGTTGTTGGAAATAAACATCTTGTAATTCTTCTTGTTCAGTTAACCAAAATAATACGGCAATTTTTTCCAACGTTGTTTTAATTTTTGAACGATCATACCCCATTGAAAGTGCTGTATGTATGATTTTTTGTTTGGTTTCATTTGTTATAGAAAGTGAAGAGTCTCCTTTGAATAAACGAGAAACTGTTGCTTGTGAATAGCCGGAATTTTTTGCAATTTCTTTTAGAGTTACCATATATATTTCACCTCAAATACAGTATACACTTAATTTATAGTAAAAGTAAATAAATTTACTAAATTATATTACTTTTTAAAGATATATAATTTATTGTAGTGGAGATCAGAAGTTCGAAGTTAGTGATGAATTCTGCGTGTTCCGTCTATTATTCAGAGTTTTATTGCTTTTTTAGCACGTATGTTGGTAAATTTATTTACCTTTAAAGTAAATTATGCAAATAAAATACTTTACAAATTAAGTAAAATAATTTATTATAGTTCTTGTAGATAGCGTTTTCAAAATCATTAAAATGAAAAGGTGGAAATAAAATGAAGAAGATTACGATGTTTTTATTAGCTAGTTCAGTTGTGTTGGGTTTGGCAGCATGTGGTCCTAAAGGTGATTCAGCAAGTGACTCACCAGAGAAATCGAGTAATAAAGAATATGATTTGCTCGTTTGGGAAGACCAATCAAAGTCTGCAGGGATTGAAGATGCGGTTAAAGCATTTGAAAAAGAAAATGATGTGAAAATTAAAGTCGTAGAAAAAGCATATGGTGGACAGATCGAAGACCTACGTTTAGATGGACCTGCCGGAACTGGTGCAGATGTCATTACGATTCCTGGAGACCAGATTGGTACTGCGGTAACAGAGGGATTGATTAAAGAATTGGCTGTCGATGAGGATACGCAAAGCATGTATACAGAATCTGCTATGCAATCGCAAATTGTCGATGGAAAAGTTTATGGATTACCAAAAGCTGTTGAAACACAAATTTTATACTATAACAAAGCATTGATTTCCGAAAATGAATTGCCAAAAACAGTCGATGAATGGCAGGCATATTCTAAAGAAGTAACAACAGATGATAGCTATGGATTATTAGCTCTTTGGGATCAAATCTATTATGCACAAGGCGTCCTAAGTGGATATGGCAGTTATGTATTTGGTCAAAATGATGACGGTAGCTATGATCCTAGTGATATTGGTCTTGCTAATAAAGGAGCAATCGAAGGAGCAGAGGTTATCAAAACATTTTATGATGAAGGATTATTTCCATCTGGGTTAGTCGGGGAACAAGGAATTAACGTATTGGATTCTCTATTTACAGAAGGGAAAGCCGCAGCTGTCATTTCTGGACCATGGAATGTCGCACCTTATAAAGATGCCGGAGTTGACTATGGAATCAAAGAATTACCAATGCTTGGCAATGGTGAACATATGGGTTCGTTTATCGGTGTGAAAAGCTATAACGTCAGCAGCTATACTAAAAATGCTGAGTTAGCTGAAAAATTTGTCACCTTCATTTCAAATGAAGAAAATTCAAAAGTACGTTATGAAAAAACAGGGGAAGTACCTGCAGTTACGGCTTTAGCTGATGATCCTTCAGTGAAAGAAAGCGAAAGTGCTGTAGCAATTGCAGAACAATCCAAATATGCGGAGTTAACACCTGGGATTACAGAAATGAACTCTGTCTGGAAACCAATTGATGCCGCTCTTCAAACAGTCGCGACAGGAAAGGCAGAACCAAAAGAGGCTTTGACTCAAGCGGTTGATCAAATCAAATCAGCTATTGCAGCAAATGGTAACTAAGCTGTAATCAATAGAAAAATAGAATAGGGACTTTAGCTAGGCAGAAGATAGAGAGAAACAGCGATTGTTTCTCTCTTAAACATAGAGTTTAACTAAAGGAACTTAGGTAAAGTTTTAGACGTACTCTAATGAAAAGGGAGATTGTTTTATGAATGACACAGTGAATCAAACAGGCTCTAGGGCTAAAAAAGCGGCACTTTTTTCAATCATTCCTGGATTTGGTCAGTTTTATAATAAGCAAAAGATAAAAGGTGGATTATTCTTATTTTTCTTTGCTATGTATCTGATCGTTTTTAAAGATTTATTCAATATGGGTTTATGGGGAATTGCGACGCTAGGAACTGAAGTACCAAGAGATAATTCAATATTTTTACTGGCAGAAGGACTTGTCGCTTTGATTGTCATTGCTTTCGGTGGCTTATTTTACTATTTAAATATTCGTGATGCTTATAAAAACGGTGAATTAGTTGATCAAGGCTTGGAAGTAAATTCAATTAAGCAAAGTTATCAAGCTTTATTAAAAGAAGGCTATCCATATTTAATGAGTAGTCCAGCATTTATTTTATTAGTTTTTTCAGTTATTTTTCCGATTTTATTCAGTATTGCTCTGGCATTTACAAACTACGATTTATATCATTCCGCACCGGCAAATTTAGCCGATTGGGTGGGGATAGAAACATTCAAAAAAATCTTTACGGTTGATATTTGGCGAGATACATTTTTCAACGTACTTGGTTGGACAGTTATTTGGACATTGGTTGCGTCTAGTCTACAAGTCGGAATTGGTGTCTTTTTGGCTGTAGTCGTTCATCAAAAAGACCTTCGCTTCAAAAAATTCTTCCGGACGATTCTTGTCTTACCGTGGGCAGTTCCAGGGTTTGTGACAATCTTAGTCTTTGCGGGAATGTTCAATGATAGCTTTGGTGCAATCAATAATACGATTTTGAATTTTCTTCATATTTCACCGATTCCTTGGCTAACAGACGCCAACTGGACTCGCTTAGCATTGTTACTGATTCAAGGTTGGTTAGGTTTCCCGTATATTTTTATTGTCACTACAGGAACTTTGCAATCTATTCCAGAAGATTTATATGAAGCGGCTACGATTGATGGTGCGTCGGCTATTCAGAAATTTAAAAAGATCACTTTGCCGTTAGTTCTTTATTCAATGGCACCAATTATCATCACGCAGTATACCTTCAACTTTAACAACTTTAACATCATTTACTTATTTAATTCTGGCGGTCCAGCAGTTCCAGGTTCGACAGCAGGCGGAACAGATATTCTGGTCTCTTGGATATATAAATTAACGATGCAGAATAGTCAGTATGCTTTAGCAGCAGCTTTAACGATTATGTTATCGATTGTCGTTATAGGAATCGCCTTGTGGCAGTTTAGACGAACAAATTCTTTCAAGGAGGAAGTTTAATATGAAAAAAAATCATGCAGGTCTTAAAACGCAACGTCATATTAAATTAACTCTGACTTATCTTTTGTTGATCGTGATGGTTGTCGTGATTGTCTATCCTTTATTATGGACAATCGGAGCAAGTTTTAATCCCGGGAATAGTTTGGTTAGTACGAGTTTGATTCCTAAAAATCCGACGCTTTCTCATTATACAAGACTCTTTGCAAATGAAGGCACGTTGTTTTATGGGCAATGGTATCTGAACTCGTTGAAAATCAGCTTCTTCACCATGTTATTGTCATTAATTTTCGTTTCGATGACCGCTTATTCGTTCTCAAGATTCCGCTTCACTGGAAGAAAAAACGGCTTGATGTTGTTTCTTCTTTTGCAGATGATTCCACAATTCTCTGCTTTGATTGCGATTTTTGTGTTAGCACAAATGCTAGGCTTAATTAATAGTCATTGGTTGTTAATTTTGATCTACGTAGGTGGACAAATTCCGATGAATACTTACTTGTTAAAAGGGTATTTTGACTCAATTCCCTTGGACTTAGATGAGAGCGCAAAAATAGATGGTGCTAGTAATTCACGAATTTTTTGGCAGATTCTAATCCCGTTATCTCGTCCAATGTTGGCAGTTGTTGCGATGAATGGTTTTACAGGTCCATTAGGAGATTTTGCATTATCTTCAGTATTACTTAGAAATCCAGAATATTATACTTTACCAATTGGCTTATACAAATTAGTTACAGATAAAATGGGCGCAAGCTATACAACGTTTGCAGCAGGGGCAATATTAATCAGTATTCCAATTGCACTAGTCTTTGTCTCATTACAAAAACATTTTGTTTCAGGCTTGACTGCTGGTGGAACGAAAGGATAGGAAGTTATTATGACACGTTTTGATTTAGAAAAGAGATTTTTACACGGTGGGGATTATAATCCTGATCAGTGGTTAGATTATCCAGAAATTTTAGAAAAAGATTTGCTACTTATGGAAAAAGCGAAGGCTAATACCTTTTCCTTAGGGATATTTGCTTGGAGTACGCTTGAGCCAGAAGAAGGAGTCTTTCATTTTGAATGGTTAGATAAGATTATGGATGACATTTATGCTGCAGGCGGCAATGTTATTTTGGCAACACCAAGCGGTGCGAGACCTAGCTGGATGTCAAAAAAATACCCAGAAGTTTTACGGACAAATGCTTCACGCGAAAAAATGATCCATGGGGGACGACACAATCACTGTTTTTCTTCACCAGTCTATAGAGAAAAAGTAGCTATCATCAATAAAAAACTAGTAGAACGTTATGGGCAACATCCAGCGTTACTGATGTGGCATATTTCAAATGAATATTCAGGCCATTGTCATTGCGACTATTGTCAAGAAAACTTTCGTAATTGGCTGAAGGAAAAGTATCAGACGCTAGGGCAGTTAAATCACGCGTGGTGGGGACCGTTTTGGAGTCATACAATTACTGATTGGGCTGAGATTGAGTCACCTTCCCCATTGGGAGAAACGATGGTTCATGGCTTGAATTTAGATTGGAATCGATTTGTCACTGACCAAACGATTGATTTTTTTGAGCATGAAATCAAAGATATTCGTCAACTGACTCCAGATATTCCTGTTACAACCAATTTTATGGCGGACACCTATGATTTAATTCCTTTTCAAAGTTTAGATTATGGGAAATTCGCTAAGCATGTCGATGTAGTTAGCTGGGATTGTTATCCGGCTTGGCATAATGATTGGGAAACAACGGCAGATTTGGCAAGTAAAGTAGCGTTTATTAATGATCAATACCGTAGTTTCAAACAGAAGCCTTTCTTGATTATGGAATCTACACCAAGCGGGCTAAATTGGCACGATGTAAACAAAGCAAAACGTCCAGGGATGCATATGCTTTCTTCGATGCAATTTATCGCACATGGCTCCGACAGTAACCTATATTTTCAGTGGCGTAAATCACGTGGTTCTTCTGAAAAATTCCATGGAGCAGTTGTTGATCACGACAATGATGAAAATAATCGTGTTTTCCAAGATGTTGCGCAAGTTGGTGAAGCTTTAGAAAAAATTAAAGAAATAAAAGGAAGCTATAAGCAGGCAAAAGTCGCTATCATTTACGATTCAGATAATAATTGGGCGTTAGAGGATGCACAGGGATTTTCTCAGGCAAGTAAGCAATATCCTCAAACTCTACAAAAGCACTATCGCTATTTCTGGGATCACGATATTGCAGTTGAAGTGATTACCAAAGAACATGACCTAGCGAAATACGATTTGGTGATAGCACCAATGATGTATTCTTTACCTGAAGAAACTATGAATAAATGGCAAGAATATGTGGCAAATGGTGGACATTTAGTCTCTACTTATATCACAGGGTATGTAAATGAAAATGATCTCACTTATATTAACGGCTGGCCCGCCCAGCTACAAGAATTATTTGGGATAAAAGTAACAGAAACGGATACCCTTTACCCAAGCGATGAAAATTCAGTTGCTTATATGGAGCAGAAATTTATTGCAAAAGACTATTGCAGTTTGTTTGAAGTAAAAGAGGCTGAAGTCCTTGCTACTTATGGCTCAGACTTTTATAAAGACCAAGCAGCAGTGACTAAGAATCAAGTTGGAAAGGGAACTGCGTATTTCATAGGAGCTCGAACGCAAGCTGATTTCTTAGATCATTTTTACGAAGAAATCGTTCAAGAAAATAATCTGAAAAATAATTGGGTGGTTCAAGGCAATCCAGCAGTATCTGTACAAGCACGTGATTTTGAAAATCAAAGTTACTATTTTGTTATGAACTTCTCAGAGGAAGAAAAAACGATTGAGGTAGCCGAAGAAACGGTAGATTTGTTGACGAATCAGTCTGTGGCTACAAATATTTCTTTAAAACCTTATGAAGTAAAAGTCCTCTCACCTCAGAAATAATATAAGAAAATATATGAACGGAAACCATTATGTTACAAAGGTTTCTGTTCTTTTTTAATTTAACTTACAAAAAGTAAGCATAATTCTTTACTTACAAAAAGTAAGGCTGTATACTAGCTCTTGTAAGGTAATTAAAAAATAAAAAAACAAACATCAAAGGAGTCGTTATCATATGAAATTCGGAATTATTTTAGGTAGTACAAGAGAAGGACGCGTAAGTCCACAAGTTGGCGAATACATTAAACAAATTGCTTCAGCACGTGAAGGTCATGAATTTGAAATTGTTGATGTAAAAGAATACGATTTACCATTTATGGGAACTGGCACACCAAATGCAGCATGGAATGAAAAAATTAATGAATTAGATGGCTACATATTTATCGTGCAAGAATACAATCACGGCATGGCTTCTTCATTAAAAAATGCGCTAGATAGTGCTCGTGACGAGTGGTTCAATAAAGCAGCTGGAATTGTCAGTTATGGTTCTGGTGGCGGAATCCGTGCTGCAGAGCAAGTTCGTTTGGTCTTAGCTGAACAAAAAGTAGCAGATGTTCGGACTAACCCAGCTTTCAACCTATTCACTGACTTTGAAAACTTTTCTGAATTCAAACCAGGTGAACACATGGCAGCCGGCGTCAATGATATGCTAGATGAATTATTGTTATGGAGCCAAGCAATGAAAGGGATCCGCGCGTAAGAAGTAGCCGGAAATTCCTAGTAGTAAAATAGATCAAACAAAAAAACGCCAAGCTGGCGTTTTTTTGTTGTGGAGTAATAGAAATCAGTCGGGTAAATTTCTCGGATCATTTCAATTCCATATACATGATCAGCGTTTGGTCCTGCTGCTTCAGGAATTCTTTGTCGAATACATCTGTTTCCAAATTGTAGAATATCCCATCTGCATTGGATCGCCAGTATTGTAATACATAGCGCTTGTTTAGCTCGAGCGGACCATCCTCTAAGATGCGCTGTGAGCTACTTGCTACAATATCTTTGCCGAATTCTTGACCTTCTTCACCGTATCCTTCAAAAGTAAATCCGCTGGTTGAATTGCCTGAATCATCCGAGAATTGAATACGGACTTGTGTTGGTGTGTCACCAAATCCAGGGATAACTCCCCAACTGAGTATTTGAGAGAGCATTTCAGAAGGCCCATCATTGATTAAGCCACCAAAATCTTGATGATCTTTTCGTTGATCCTTCTCATAATAGTCCACATAAATGGTTATTTTTTTGGCTTTGACATTCATGCCGTAGGTCTCAAAATTATCTAGCAGCATCATGGCTAGAGGCTCGGTCTCTTTATTATGAAAGGAGCGGATTTGACCATCAGGGACGCCAGCGATTTTCTCGCCTTGGAAAGGTCCTAGATTCCAGTAAAATAGGTAAGCGCTCAAGAGTATTCCGATTAGAATCACGAGTGATAGGGTTGAGCCGAAGATTGTTTTGATGAGGCGTCCTCGGCGTGATTGTTTGACTAATTTTTCAAATTCTTTGTCTTCAAAGTTCATTTTGGGTTCCTCCCTTTGTGTTATTTTTCTTTTTCCATCAGGGCTTGTAATTTCTTTCTAGCTCGATATAACTCTGTTTTCAAGCTCTCTTTGGGCCGATTTAAAATGAAGGCCATTTCGTCTATCCGTAAATTTTCTTCGTATTTCATCAGTAAGAGATTGACGGATTTTATGTCCATTTGGTTGAGTGCTTGATAGAGTGTGTCATAGTCGTTTTCATTGTCGACTAATTGAGTCGGCAACATATGTAGATGGAGTATTTCTTGGTATTTTTTCTTGCGATTGAACAAGTTGAAATAGAGATTAATGCCCACTCGAAAAATCCACGGTCGAATCATCTTAGCAGGGAGAACAGTCTCAATTTCCAAAATCTTAACGATGGTATCGTGCGCAATGTCTTGTGCGTCTTGATTATTGGCACCCATTTTTATCAAATAACCAATCAGTTCATTGATAATGCCTAACAATTCTTTTTCATAAGCGTCAAGCTTCAAATTTTCCCCCTCCTCATAGATAAAACAAATAGAAATCCAAAAAGTGAACAAATAAAATAAATTTTTTTTAGTATATCATGGAAATCATTGCTGATAGCTGTAAAATAAAGGTTTTGTAGCGAAAAAATCGATTAAAATAACTGTGATTCTCTTTTTGTGAAAATTCTAACGAAAATGCAATTGAAAAAAGCGACATTATTTTCATAGATATGTTAAAATGTGTACGCTATCTATTTGCTTTTAAATTAGAAGGGGTCATTTTCATGAGTAGAGATAAAACCGTAGCATGGCGAGAAGCGTTACACGCCGTGATGCCCTTGTGCTTGAGTTATATTCCTGTGGGATTAGCTTGTGGGGTCTTGCTACAACAAGTTGGTTTTAATGTATATTTAACGGCACTGCTGTCAATTCTCGTATTTTCTGGTGGCGCTCAATTTTTAGTCGCGTCTATGCTAAGTGTTCACGCGCCAATTTATTCGACAATCTTGATGACTTTTTTCCTGGAACTGCGCTACACGCTATTGAGTTCAAGCATATCTTTATTCATGAAAAAAGAGAAGAAGCGAACGATTGCTTTGTTTTCCCAATCGTTGAATGATGAAAATTATGCGGTCAATTATTTGAAATATTCGACGGATCCTACATGGAATTCGCGAAAAGCACTGTATGTTAACTGGTTCTCTTTGATTTCTTGGTTACTGAGTAATATCGTCGGCACCTTACTGGGCTCGATGATTACGTTGGATGCGGATATGGTTCATTTTGCCTTAACTTCGATGTTTATTTTCATGTTCATTATGCAAATGAAGGATGCGTTGTTAATCTTTACAGGGGTTCTATCTGGCGTGCTATCTGTTATTTTTATGTTAGCGTTTCAAAATACCTTTGGCTTAATTGTTGCGACAATCTTGGCTTCATTATGTGGGTATGCAGCAGAACGTCTATTTAAAAAAAGAGAAGACAAGAAGAAAGTCGCCAACGAATTAACTCCGCCACTTTTCCCATTTAATGAACAGGAGACGAAGAAAAAATGACGAATTTAACTTTGCTTTTAATGATTGTGGGCTTGTTCGCAGTTTCTTATATTCCCCGCGTTGCACCGTTATTATATTTTACGAAGCGAAAGGTTCCAACGTGGTTTAGTGAATGGATGAAGTATGTTCCGGTTGCCTTATTCGCGGCCTTGTCTTTCAAAGATGTCTTCATCACTCATGAGCACCTGGATTTAGCGTGGAATGTCAAGATTATTGCGATGCTTCTAGTCGCGGGCGTCGCCTATAAAACACGCTCGATGGCCTTCTCGGTAATCACCGGTCTCTTGGCTATCTTCCTACTTTCCTTATTATGATAAATTTGATGAATTGCTAACGATAAATAAAACGTCGTTAGCAATTTTTTTGTGCGGAAATTCAGCAGAAAATCGTCAGGATTATAAATGGAGAATTCCAATAAAGGAATTACAAGAGGAGTAATTGTGGTTGTAACTCTTGTCTATTAGAACCTGTAAAAAGATGAATATTCTAATAGGTAGGATGTTAGTAAAGCAATTAACTATGTCTAAATCAAGCTTTTTTATCCGATTTTTCGCGGTTATGAAGTAGTTCTTCTTCATGTTCTCTGAGCCAGTTTTTTATACTATCTAGGATGAACAGGCTGCTTTGACCGAGCTCCGTTAAATGATAGTAAACGGGGAATCCAGTGGATGATTCGCCTTCTTTATGTACGATGCCATAGGAGACCAAATTAGTTAAGTTTTCAGTAAGAACTTTTCTTGAGACACCGGTCATTTGTCTTTCTAAATCAGCGAAGTGGCGTGGTTTTTCAGCTAAAAGGAGTAAAATAAAGGGTACCCATTTTCCTAAAAGGGGCATCGCCAAATTTCTTAGTCGTAAATCATCTGCTTTGTTGTTCTGCACGTCAAGGTAACCTCTATTTCTTAGTAAAATTTGTGTTTATAATTAGACCCATTATAACATGTACCAAGAAATGGAGACTATCATGAAGAGACACTTTTTTAAGACATTTGAGTTTGAATTTGAAACAACAAGATTGCTCTGGTACACACCTAGTGGCGGGTCAGATTATGGCGAGGTTGCGACGACGGCAGAGAAAATTAAAGACGGCGATTACGAATCTTGGTATCAGGAATGGGCAAAATTTGCCGGAGTATTAGAACAAAGAGCGACTGATTTTACCTCACAACACAGTAAAGCAAACAGTTATTTACGTGCGAGTCGCTATTACCAAGCGGCAGAATTTTTCTTAGCGCCAAGTGATCCGCGTAAACTTAAAGTATATCAAAAATCAATCGATCTATTTTATCAAGGATTGGCGTTAAAAGAAACGAACTACATAATGGAAGATATAGACTATAAAAATGCGAAGATGAGAACCGTTTTCTTCAGGACGACCGGAGAATCAAAGGGGACTTTATTTGTTTGCGGCGGATTTGATGCGTTACTGGAGGAGCTATATTTTACAAATGTCAAAGCAGGTTTAGCTGAGGGCTATGATGTGGTGTTATATGAAGGACCGGGCCAGTCGGATATGATTCGGAAATATAAGCTATCTTTTGAAGCGGATTGGGATCAACCGACCAAAAAAGTAGTTGATTTCTACTGTGAAAAATATCAATTAGCTGGGCCGAAGATTGGCATTGGTCTATCATTGGGTGGCTTATTAATGGCGCGGGCAGCCAGCAAGGATCAGACACTTTTTGACAAAATTGTCCTATATAATTATTTTCCAGCAATGGTTGATTCTTTCAAGAGTTCAATGCCTAAATTTCTCCATCGTTCGTTTGAAAATGGCTTGCCTCAGCTGCTTGAGAAGATTTGCTCGTTGTATATCTCACATAATAAGTTTTTAAATTGGCAGATTGAGCATGCAAAATGGACGTTTGGTGAAGAGTCATTGAACAATTTGCTGAAGACGTGTCGAGCCTTTAATGAAGAAATTGCTACCGAAAAGCTGACGACAGATACTTTGATACTGCTGGCAGAAAATGAAAATTACTACAATTATCAATATGGACTAGATTTTTATGAGAAGATTCCGGCGGAGAATAAGAAGCTGATTTTATATAATAAAACAAACTTTTCGTCAGATTTACATTGTCAAAATGGGGCTGCCTATGATTCAAACGATCAAATTTTTGAATGGCTTAATCATTCTCAAATGAACGAATAAATAGCCTAATGATATCAAGTTCATTTCAATTAAAATTATTTGGAAAACTAGAGATTGGTCTGAAAGTGAGTAACGAGTAGTGTTATAAAAAACGTTGCTAGGACAGTCAAAAATAATAGGATTTATCAAAAAAGTTTGAGACTCATGTAAGTGGGTTTCGGCTTTTTTATTGTTTAATGTAAAGTTGAGTTGACATTTTAAAATTATCACGTATACTAAATGTAAAGTTGAGTTGACATTCGAAGGAGGAAACTCGCGTGCCTGTGATCAATTATGTGAAGGAGTTTCGAAAAGAACGAAAACTCACACAAGAAGAGCTAGCGAAACTAGTAAATGTTTCGAGGCAAACTATTATTTCTTTAGAAAAAGGATCTTATGTTCCTTCATTGGAGCTAGCTTTAGATATTTCCAATGTCTTCGAAACGAATGTAGAACAAGTATTTCGAAAGGAGAGAATCGCACATGAAGAAAATTAAGAGAGATACCATTATCTTATTGAGTACATTTTGGTGTGTTGGTTTAGGTATTATTTTCTTTCGATCAATGAATCAGATTATCCGACAAGTACCAGAGAACTTACTGATGATACTCATGATAGTGATGTTAATTGCTTTACTAGTCAGTGTGGTGGTACTGTTTAAATATATCTGCGAAGGCTGGATGGAGTTTAAACAGACCAAACAGGCGAATTTTTGGCAATTTTTATGGACAGATGATTCAATCATCGAGGAAGATGAGCGGAGTATTAAGATTAGTGAGCACGCGTTAAAAAAATCCAATGAGTATACAGAAGGAATAACGGCACTTTTCCTATTAGGGCTGATTATTTCAGGCGTGGGTTCAGTGACCACGAGTCAGATTATCTTTGCCCTGTTAATTCTCTTCACTGTGAAAACATTGAGTTATTATTTTCTTTCCAAAAAAGGCTATTACGCCTGAACCGATTGTGCTATCTTTAATTAGAAAGACCTAGTTATTTAATTTTTTACTACAGTCAATCAAACTAGTTCACTAGGGGCTCTAAATGATGCTATACTGAACAAGATATTACGCACATTCTGAGAAAAAATTAAGACAGAATGGGCTAAAGAAGGAGCGTATTATTTAATATGAAAAACTTTATAAAAAATTGGGGCTCAGTGATTATTATACTTGTTGTAGTCCTGGCAGCGAGATATTTTATTTTTACACCGATTACAGTTATGGGTCACTCGATGGACCCGACATTACAAGATGGTCAGAAGCTTATATCCTCTAAAATTTCAAGCTACAATCGCATGGATATTATTACGACGGTTGAGCCTGATGAACCCGAAACTTTGATTGTTAAACGTCTGATTGGCTTGCCAGGGGATACGGTTTCGATGAAAAATGAGACACTCACAATCAATGGAAAAGAATATAAAGAAGACTATCTAGATGAATTTAAGAAGAAATTTGCTGACGACAAATTGCAAGAGGAATATTCTTATGACGAGAAATTTCAAGCCGCCGCTGAGCAGGCTACGCAATTCACACAAGATTTTGAAGTGACCATCCCTGAAGGAAAGTATCTAGTGCTAGGGGATAATCGTCTGATTTCTAAAGATAGCCGCATCTTTGGTTTGGTAGATAAGGACTTAATCCAAGGAAAAGCAGTCTTCAGATACTGGCCTCTAAATGAAATTTCACTTGTAAACTAAGTTTAAAAAATCTCGTCTCTTTAAGTAGAGAGGAGATTTTTTTCTATAGAGAGTTAGGCGTTTGGTTGTTACAAATTCTATTCGTGCAATCTTTTTTGTGATTGAAAAAAGTTTGTTCTCTCATCTAAATTTTACTTTCTCATTGTTTTGTCATATAATTAATGTTATACAATACATAGATTTATTCTGCTTGGAAGGAGTGGGGATATGTTTGAAAATATTTCAGATAAGTTAGAGAATCGAAAAATAGAGAAGAAACAAAAGTTAAGAGAAAAGAATGCGCAGCTTCGGGCTGAGGGCAAAGATCCTTTAAAAGGTTGGAATGTCATGGTTGATACAGGTGCTGGGGGTATTAATTCCAGTGGGTTAAGCCAGAATTCTTCGATAAATCCGATTGATAAAAGTAGTAAAGGGGAAACCTATTTTGCTAGTGAACAAAAGAATGTAGCCGATAGAGCGGCCCAACGTAAGGGAAATAAAGAGTAAACGCCCGGGTAAATGACGGTTATTCCGCTTAAAAAATTGAAAATTAAAACACTGTGAGAAAGAAAGTAGAATTGTCTAGTTTTCCAAAGAGAGTCTCGGTAGCTGAGAAGAGATGAAACGAAGGTAATTTGAAAATGGCTTTTGAGTGGATCCTCTAAAGATAGGTAGGAGGATACGGTAGGCCCCGTTAGATAGCCGCAAGTCTCCGATTTCCGGGTACTTGACGAGGAAGTATTTGTGAGAATACTTCGAATTAAGGTGGTAACGCATATCAATATGTCCTTAGGTGTCTACAAAGACGTCTAGGGATATTTTTTATACAAAAAATGTTTGAGTCCTACTTTTCATCGATGCATGAAGAACACTTGATGACAGAGGCAGGTCAATGGATGAAGTTACGCTTGGTTATTAAAAGAGCGAAAAAATTTTGAGAGGAGAATAAAATTATGACAAACATTATCGAGAGTATTAACTATTTGAAATCACAAAAATGGTTGGATTTAACGCATGAGGTGACGAGCGAAATTCCTTATTTTTCAGCGTTCCATCCACTGCAAGAGAAAACATTATTTACAGTTGAAGAGGACGGATTTTTAGCAAAAGAATATCAGCTTGTTACGCAATATGGCACACATATCGATGCTCCTGCTCATTTTGCAAAAGGTAAACGCTTATTAGAATCGTTGGAGTTGAAAGAATTAATCTTACCGCTGTTCGTGATTCATAAAGAGGAAGAAGTTGCAAAAAATGCTGATTATACGGTAAGTGTCGAAGATATTTTAGCCTTCGAAGAACGTTACGGAAAAATTCCTGAGGGCAGTTTTGTGGCCTTTGCTAGCGGTTGGTCGACTCGCTGGGAGAATCATGAAGAGTTTTATAATAAAGATCAAGAAGGCCAAGCGCATACGCCAGGTTGGTCATTGGCAGCCTTGAAATTCTTACACGAAGAACGCAACGTGCATGCGATTGGTCATGAAACGTTGGACACAGATTCTGCTGTCGATTGCACTAAAAATGCTGGATTGATTGGAGAACTCTATTGGCTATCTCAAGATAAATATCAAGTCGAAGTCTTGAATAATTTGTCTGCGGTACCAGCAACAGGTGCAGCGATTGTGCTCGGTGTGCCAAAAATTAAAGAAGCGCCAGGATTCTCAGTCCGAGCCTTTGCGATTGTGCCAGAATAAGTGAGCTGAAGTAAAAAAATAGGAAGTGATAACGATGCAGCAAGTGAAATTTGGTGGGACTGCTGGCGAACAAGATGGATTAGCAGAACTTGTAAAAAATGGTCAAAAGGTCGCTACTTCGACACTCAAATTCTTTCAAGATGAGGGGATTATTGAGCCAACCTACGCTGGCGATCAATGGTTGATTGTCAATAGCTTGGATGAGCCAATCTGTGAAGTCGTGGTCACCGAAGTCCGTTATCGCCCATTTGGTGAGATTGATGAAACCTTCGCGATTGAAGAAGGTGATGGCACTTTTGAGAATTGGCATCAGATTCATCGCGCATATTATGGGCAGCTACTTGCAGAATATGGGCAAGAGTTGACTGAGGAAACTATCTTGGAATGTATTTATTTTGAGAAGGTTAGTTGAGAATGACTCATTCAAGTCCTATAAATTTTCACAAGAAATAGTGTTTAGATTGTAGTGAACAAATATAATTGTAATGTGAAAGAAAAGAGAACCGCTTTTTGCTTCGTCTGGAGGATAAGTCCTTATTGTCAGGAGCAAAAGGTTTTTTTTTTAAGTGAAATTTCAAGATGAAAGAACAGGAGGAGTGACTTACATTTCGAGAGGACGACTGCATGAAAAAATGAAGGAGAAAAAAAGTCAGTGATTCTTTTTCTAAAAATGATGATATAATGAATGAAAATTTGGGAACAGTTTTTTAGAAAATAATCTGGAGGAGCTTATGAATAATATTATCTCAGTAAATCTATTTAGTCAGGGATTTCATGAAAAGAATCTAGATAATTATTATATTTACTATGTGTTGAAAGGCACGATCGAGTTGATTAATCAGGATCAGTCGACTAAGTTAAATAGCTCAGATATTTTTGCTGTAAATCCTCATGAAACGATTGAAATCAGAGCGACTGAGGCTATTTTCGTAGAAATAGAAATCGACAGATATGAGCTTTTAAAATTACTAGATTATAAGCGAGTAATGATTATATGTGATAGTACGGCCAATGATAATCAAGTGTACTCAAGATTGAGAGTAAGAATTGAAGAAATGATTCGAGGTGACTACGAAAATAAGTATTCTCAATTATTCAGTCAAGCGAGTGTCTCGCAATTTTTAGTCTACCTTATCACGAATTTCTCTAATAATATCTTTATCGAAGAAGATAATGAAGCTAGGAAAGATGAGATTATTGCCTATATAGCAACAAATTATAACGAGGATTTATCGCTACAAAGGATTGCCGAGAACTTCGGAGTTACACCACAATATTTTTCAAAATATTTTAAGGATCATTTTCAACTGAACTTTTTGAAATACCTAACCAATTATCGATTGAAGAGAACGCTCTCAGATTTAATAAATAGCTCTCATACTTTATTGAAAATTGCTTTGGATCATGGGTTTCCTAATCAAAATTCTTTTTCTAAATCATTTAAAATGGTCTATGGGATGACACCAGCAGAATATCGTCAACAACATAAAGGCGAAGCACAGTCGACAGTAGAAAAAAATCTGGATTTTTCTGATATCGAGTATTTATTGACACATAAAGAGTCTCATACCGATCCCAATGTGCATACGGCTGAAATAGTAATTCCGGCTAAACAAGAAATTTTCCAACCTTTTTGGGAGAATTTAATTAATCTTGGGGAGCTATCAAAATTATTTGATAACGGATTAAATAATCAGGTGAAACAGTTTAAAGAAGATATCAATTTTGAGAAGGCACGAGTGATTCTCGATACACAGAATCTGGCACACAGTGGATTTTTTATGGAAGAGAAAGCGATAGATTTCCTAGTTGATCTGGGATTCGAGCTTTTGTTGGTTCTGGATTATCGAGAAATTAATCAACAAGAAAATTTTGGCAGCTATTTTGCTAACTTTTTGAGTCATTATTCTAACAGATATGGGATTGACCGCTTGAATGCTACTGAATTTGAACTTATTTATAATACGCAATTTTCTGAGAAGAAAGCACAGGCGTATTCTAAATTATTTAAGCAGATACAAGGTATTTTTGATCGTTTTCAGATTGAAAGTAAACTATATGGTCCGGGGTTGTTACCGGGGAATAGTGGTGAAAATCTATCTAAATTTTTAGAAAGTAATCGATCAATCAGATATCTCTCTATTGGAGTTGCGCCCTATTCAATTGGTAGCTATAAAGGGGAAGTTTTCATTAATCGATCAGCGGATAGTGAATACATTTCTGAACAGTACGCAGTCAGTAAAAATATTTGTCGGGCGTATCAGATTGAACACTTACTTATTTCAAATTGGCAAGATTCATTGAATAGTAAGAGCCAAATTAATGACACTTCCTATAAATCGGCAAGTATCCTAAAACATTTAATTGATGTTTATGGTGAGATAGACTCACTGCCAATTGAAAGGCCGTTTGATTTAATGTCAACAGGCATCTCGAATCGTCCATTAGCTGGTTTGCCTGGGATTGTATCAAAGGATGGCATAAAGAAACCTGCCTACTACAGTTATACTTTTTTGAACAAGTTGGATAAATATTTCTTATATAAAGATAGTGCTTTACTGGTGACAAATAGTAATAATAAGTATTTCCAGATGGTGTGTCATAATTATAAGCAACCCAATTTTCGATTCTATAATCAAGAAATAATGGGAAATAAATCGATTGATTACGAAACTTTATTTGAAGATTACGAGGTGAAGTTAGTAAAAATTAAACTGACAGGACTTTCTAATGGTAATTATTTCCTTAAATCACGAGAAGTTAGTGAGAAGAAAGGGAGTTGCTTTAGTATGTTTAACGAGATGGGATTTGACGATTTCTCATTTTTCGGAAAAGATGAATTAGATTACTTAAAATCTGTTTCTAAACCGCTTATTACCGGAAGGCAGATGGAAGTTTCAGATAATCAAATAGAAATCGAAGTATTTTTAGAGCCAAATGAAATTAGACATTTACACTTAATCTATATGCACTAATCCCATCAACCTTTTAATATTTCCTACCAACCTTTAAAAAGTCATCATTATTAGATGGCTTTTTAAATTATTCTCAAATAGTAAAAAAATGGCATTAAATATTAATCTCTTATTTTTATCGAAAGATTTTTCTTAAAATGTTGCTAGAATAATAAACTTTCTTGCTTAAGAATAAGCAAGATTTCAAGTTACTATTTGAAGATAATAGAACTATCATAACGCGAAAGGAGTAATTATTATGAACTATGATGGTTTAGCAAAGAAAATCGTTTCTTCTGTAGGTGGTAAAAAGAATGTCCGCAATGTAACGCATTGTGTGACTCGATTGAGGTTTGAATTAAAAGATGAAAGTCTGGTGTTGGGTAAAGAGTTAGAAAAGGAAAATGGGGTTTTGGGCATTGCAAATACTGGGGGGCAATTTCAAGTGATTATTGGGCCAGAAGTTGATCAAGTATATGCAAAAGTAAAAAAAGAATTAGGTGAGTTTGATAAAGAGGATGAACTGAATCCTCAGCAACAAAGAAGCTCTTGGAAAGAATGGCCTAAACAAGGTTTAGATACTTTAATTAGTTGTTTTGTTCCAGCGATTCCAGTAATTGCTGGCTCAGGAATGATCAAAGTATTAGCTGTTATGCTCAACTTTTCGGGAGTTCTTGCCATGGATTCCTCGAGTTATATTCTGTTGAATATGATTGGTGATGCTGTCTTTTATTTCTTGCCAATTATCGTAGCATACAACGCAGCCAAGAAAATGAATGTTGATATCTTTTTGTCATTGGTAATTGCTGCAATTATTGTCCATCCGACATTGTTGACACTTGGCGAGCTTGGTACATCAGCTAATTTTTTTGGACTTGGTGTTGAAATTATTAATTACAGTACGCAAGCATTACCCGCGATATTTGGTGTTTGGCTATTAAAATATGTCGATAAATTTGCTGATAAAGTCAGCCCAGCAATCGTCAAAGTATTTTTAAAACCGATGATTTCGTTATTGATTGTCGCTCCAATCATGTTAATTGTGATTGGACCACTGACTTCTGTTTTAGGTGATGGTTTTGCTGCATTAGTGACGATTATGAATCAATGGGGTTGGTTGGCAGTTGGACTAAATGCTGCTCTGTTCCCGATTATGGTGTTGACTGGCACACACAATGCAACAATTCCGTTATTAGTACAAATGTTTGCTACTCAAGGGTTCGATGCGATTTTCTTACCTTCAGGATTAGCAGCGAATGTTGCCGAAGCTGGAGCTGCTGGGGCTGTTGCATTTAAAACTAAGAATAAAAGATTGCGAGGCACCGCGTTGTCAGCAACTGTTTCGGCCTTGTTAGGAATTACTGAGCCTGCGTTATATGGCGTTAATTTACGCTTGAAAAAACCGTTTGTTGCAGTCCTTCTAGGTTCGTTATTAGGTGGTTGTTATATTGGTATGTTGGGGATTACGGCACCGACATTTGTTACGCCTAGCGTACTGACAATTCCAATTTTTGCTGGGACAATTCCTAATTTTGTATTGGGTCTGACAAGCATTCCGGTGACATTTGCGATTACGTTCTTGATTACTTATGTGATTGGGTTTGAAGATATTATTGATGATTCTGAAGCTATGCAAATGGATGCGATTGTTTCACCCGCAAAAGGTCAAATCGTTGAATTAAGTCAAGTCAATGATGTTGCTTTTTCTAGTAATTTAATGGGTGAAGGCTTCGCTGTAATTCCTAGTGAGGGAGTGATCAGTAGTCCGTTTGCTGGGGAAGTCATCTCTTTATTTCCTACAAAACATGCGATTGGCTTGAGAAGAAATGATGGTCTGGAGTTACTAATTCATGTGGGCATTGATACAGTCAAATTAAATGGTGAACATTTTGAAAGTTTAGTTAAGCAAGGTGATTTAGTGAAAAAGGATCAACAATTGTTAACCTTCAACCAAAAGGAAATTGAAAAGTTAGGTTACGATCTAACAACAATGGTAGTCGTAACAAATCCGAAAGAATTTTCGGAAATTCGTTTGAAAATAATCGGAGAAAATCAGACAAATGCAGAGGTGCTATATGTTAAATAATTTTTTATGGGGTGCTTCAACGGCGGCCAATCAAATAGAAGGCGCTTGGAATGAAGACGAAAAAGGTGTTAGCGTAATTGATACGATTGCGACGGATTTTAAAAATGGCGTTCGAGTAGAGGTTGATTCAGCTTTTGAAGACGAGTACTATTCTTCTCACGAGGCAATCGATTTTTATCATCATTATAAAGAAGATATAGCATTGATGGCTGAAATGGGGCTGAAAGCTTATAGAATGTCTATCGCTTGGACAAGAATTTATCCAAATGGAGTAGAAGATGAACCTAATGAGAAAGGATTGAAATTCTACGATCAAGTTTTCGATGAATTAAAAAAATATGGAATTGAACCGATAGTAACTATTTCCCATTACGAATCACCGTGGTTTTTAGCTGAAAAAGGCGGCTGGACGAACAGAGAAATGATTGACCATTATCTAAAATATTGTGAAACAATCTTTGAGCGTTATCAGGACAAAGTAAAGTACTGGATTACCTTTAATGAGATTAACTGTACATTGGTTAATTTTGGTATCCGCACAGCAGTCGGTCTTAATGCAAGTATTCCTTCAGAAATAAATAATGATCATACTCGATATCAAGCACTACATCATCAGTTTTTGGCAAGTGCCAAAGCGGTATTACTAGCGCGTGCTAAGTATCCGGATTTTCAGATAGGCTGTATGATTGCAAGCATGATTGGCTATCCGTTAACCAGTCATCCTAAAGATGTCTTTGCAACAGTTCAATACGAACAAATGAAAAATATGTTTTGTAGTGATGTGATGATTCGCGGAGCGTATCCGAGTTATTCCAATAGATATTTTAAAGAGCATGGGATAACTATTCAAAAAGAAGCAGGTGATGAGCAGATTCTCTTGGCTGGCTGTGTTGATTTTTACTCGTGTAGCTATTATCAGACGCTATGTATCAGTGGTCAAGAGGAGGGCGTAAATTTAGGAGAAGGCAAAGCTGCTGGTAATTTAATTTCTGGGTTTGGTGTTAAAAATCCTCACCTGAAGGAAAGCGAGTGGGGCTGGCAAATTGATAGTACTGGATTGAGGTATCTTTTGAATACAGTCTATGATCGCTACCAACTACCTATCATGATTGTCGAAAATGGCTTGGGTGCTAAAGATGAGTTAATTGATGGGAAAATTGAAGACAACTACCGCATAGCCTACTTATCTGAACATGTAGAAGCTTTATTAGAAGCTATCGAAGATGGTGTAGAGGTGATAGGCTATATGCCATGGAGTGCGATTGACTTAGTTGGTCTGTCGACAGGAAGTATGGAAAAACGTTATGGCTTTATTTATGTCGATGTTGACAATTATGGAAAGGGCACATTTAAACGCTACCCTAAAGCTTCATTTTACTGGTATCAGGAATTGATTAAGAAGTATTCATAAAATAATCAGCTCGTCTTATAGTAGAGAATGAGAGACTCTTTCACAAAGGGTGCTCATTCTCTTTTTGTCGAGAATTTCCAAAACCAATCTTTGTGAATATGCTATACTTGAGAAAATAACGGATAGATGAGCTGGCTAGTTGTATCTAACTATTTTTTGAAAACGGTTAACTTAAATAAGGTGAGGGGACAGTGATCGTATGCAGTTAATTAATCCTTGGGAAAATATTAAAATAGAGAAAATTAAAAGTGATGAACTGTATTTTTTTGACAATAATATTCACATTATCTTTGTGTTAATTGGCGATGTTTCTTTGAGCCATGATCAACAGTACTTGGTCTTGCAAAAAGATGATTTCTTGATTATTCCTAAAGCACAAAAATATCTACTGACTGTCAAAAATGCCGAAGCTTTCCACATCACGTTGACTTATGAAGTGGCCATGAATGTTAAGGAAACTGATGTCGAATATATCTTTCAAGGAAACTCAGTAGAGCAGACAAATACTAGTGATTATGAAGTTGTTAAGTTTATCAATCGATTGTTACAACTTTACGTGTTCAAATCTTTTAATCAAAATGCGTTTGTTTTTCAAAATTATTTTGGATTGCTGGGGATACTAGAAAATTATTATCGGAAAAAGCTTGTCTTGGATCGGAAAAAAAGTGCAATCAAGAAGATGGAAGAGTTAAAGTTTTATATTGATAATAACTTTGATAAAGAGATTAAGCTTTCTGAGATTGCCAATAATTTATTTTTATCTGAACAGTATTTGTCTCGCTTGTTTTCTAAAGAGATGGGGATTTCGATTAGTGACTATACGGTCCAAAAAAGATTAGAGAAGGTTCGCAATGACCTTTTGAATACAGAGAAATCAGTGATTGATATTGCTTATAGTGCGGGCTTTTCAAATATCAATTCATTCAATCGGATTTTTAAGAAGTATCAAGGGATTACACCTTCTGATTATCGAAAAGAGGTTAAGAAAGATGTTGTTGTACTGACTAATCCTGAGAAGATTGATGAATTAGAGTTAACTGAATTGCAAGAACTGTTGTCTAAGAAAAATGAAGAAGAACATGAAGTGAATGAGGTCACAGTTTTTACAGAAGAAGAGCACCCTAGTTATGATCCAGAATTATTAATTAATTTAGGCTATGCGGAGGATTTGCTTGATTTTAAATTGGCTGAGCAGATTAAGCATAGTAAAGAGCAGATTAATTTCAAATATGGTCGAATATGGGGCGTGTTAAGTCCTAATTTAGTGGGAAATTACCAAGAAGAAATAGATTTTAGTAAAACTGATTTTATTATTGATACGATTATTCAAAGTGGTCTGATTCCATTTTTAGAGATTGGGTTTAAAGGGAAAACGGTCTATAGCGACTACAATAATTTAATTGACAACCGGCCGTTCAGCGAAGAAATTATTCAGTTAGACAGCTATCTTCAAGCGATTCAGAAATTTTTGAAGCATTATATTTCGCGTTACGGCTATCAAACAGTTGCTAAGTGGCAGTTGGAATTGTGGAAGCCGCAACCGATTGTTTTAAAAACGATTGGGGCGCTTCATCTAGGAGAGATTGAGGTGAATGGGCGTCATTTGAAATTGTATGAAGATAAAAATTACTTCTACTATTTTTCTAAAGTGAGCGAAAAAGTTAAGGAAATCATCCCAGAAATGCTCGTTGGTGGTTGTGGTATTAGTGTCGACATCAAAAATGACAGTGTCAGTGGATTTATACAAGCTTGGCAACAGGCAGCTGTTCAGCCAGATTTTTTTAGTGTTGGGGTTTTCCCAATGGATGAAATTAAAAGTGATTTTGCAGAAGATAAGCGCAGTAATCCTATCTCACCCGATATCTATTTTATGTCCAGACATGTTAAGTCAATCAAGCGGGCGCTGAATCAGCAGAACATGGACATTCCTCTTTATATTACAGAATTCAATGTGACTATTTTGAATCGTGATTTGATCAATGATACAGCCTACAAAGGGAATTATGTAATCAAAAATGTCGTCGAAGTAATCCCTCATTGTCAATTAGTGGGGTATTGGCTGTATTCTGATGCGGCGGTTGTTAGTCATGATACTAAAGGGCAAGAAGTGTTTGGTGGGTCTGGGCTAGTTACGCGAAGTGGCATCCCGAAAGTTGGTTTTTATGCCCTCGCCTTTCTGAGTAAAATGGCAGGTAGAACGATCCATTATAGTGAGGAATTATTAGTGACGATGCCAGATCCATACACGATTAATATTTTGGCTATTAATTATGCCCATCTGAATTCGGCCTACTATTATAATTCGCAGGGGTCCTTTAGAAAAGAAAATATTTATGCGATATTTAATAATAAATTTCCGCGAAATGTCCGTTTGACCCTTCAGTTGCCTGAATATTTCAATGGTGTGATGGCTCGGATTAAGACGCAGGATATCGCGCCTGATCGTGGGAGTCACTTGGAAGAAATTATTAAATTAAATTCAGATACTTTTCTGAATCAAGAGGAAATCAGTTATCTTTCTAGACAATGTGCCCCTCAAATGAGAATTGAAAACGAAAAAGTTACGAATCAATTAGTGATTAATTTCGAGATTGAGACGCATGCGATTGTCTTTAAAACAATTAGTTTGCTTAAATAATTCCGTCGTAAATAATTCCGCAAACAATTTTGGCTGATTTGTTCGCTTATTTATTTAAATCGTCAAAAATAATTTCAGTCCTGTGAACTCGCCTGAATGAGTTAAAAAGTTTCAAATAGTGCAAAAGAACAGATAAGTATCACACTTATCTGCTCTTTTTTTTACATATAAATGAAATTGTCATGATTAGACTAGTGATTTTCAGCATAACTGAGAAGTTGTTTAGTAAGAAAGTTGCTATGATTTGTTTGTAATCGTTTTCTATTATTTTTTTAACAAACAGATAGCGCTGGCCAGCATGAACTATTTGTAGAACTTTTTACGCAAATGGAGGGAATTAAGTGAAACTTTTTTTAGTGAGACATGGGGAAACCTACCTAAATAAATATGGGAAAATGCAGGGCTGGGCGGATACTCCGCTGACTGAGAAGGGCCGTGAAAATGCCAAATTATGTGGTCAACATTTTGCCACAAAAGGAATTACAGCGCTAGTGACAAGCGACCTGGGTCGAACAATCGAAACGAGCCGAATTATTAATAGTTTCTTAGATTTAGCAGATGAACCACTGCTTATGCCTGAATTTCGTGAAACATTTTTTGGTTCTTTTGAAGGGGCTACAAATGAAAATGTTTGGCCAAAAATTGCTGAGCATAGTGGCTTTAGTACAGTGAAGGATTTCTATAAACAAATGGCGATTGATGAAGTGATGAATGCTTTTCATGACAGCGATCCAACGAAGGATGCTGAAGATTATCAGACGTTTATCAAACGAATCAAGAGCGGTTTAGAAAAAATTGCCAGTCAATTTGGGGATGAGGATCGAGTAGTTTTAGTTACTCATGGCAATACGATCCGTAATATCGCGTATTTAATTGATCCAACGATTAATCTTGGCGAAGAGCTAGTCAATTTAGGAATCACCACACTCGAAATAAATGGAACAGAGAAAAAAATTATTTCATACAATGTTGCTGCCGTTTAAGTCACATGATGTCACAAGTTATTTCGAATATTTAAAAAATAGGAGGAATTTTTAGATGAAATATCAAAAAATGATTGACAGTATTCTTGAATCGATTGGTGGAAAAGATAATATCGTTAGTGCAACGCATTGTTTTACACGCTTAAGATTAGAATTTAAAGATAGTTCCCTAGTGGATGATGGGAAAGTTCGTGGGATTTCTGGTGTAACAGGAATCAATAGACGCGGGAAAGAATATCAGATTATTATTGGAACCGAAGTTGGAAATGTCTATGATGAATTTATTCAAGTGACTAGCTTAGCAAGTCAGCCGACTGTTCAGGTGGACGAAGGGGACCAAAAAGAAAGTGTGTTTGACAAGATTACGGGTGTGATTATTGGAACATTCATTCCATTGATTGGTTTAATTGCTGCCTGTGGAATTTTAAAAGGATTATTGACTATTCTTACGCAATTTGACCTTATAACAACAGAATCAGGAACCTATACCGTCCTTTATTCGACTGCTAACGTAATCTATTATTTCTTCCCAGTATTTGTCGGATTTACAGCAGGGAAAAAATTTGGTGCGACGCCGTACCTTTCTGCATTAGTCGGCGCAGTTTTAGTCTATCCGATGATGGTGGAAGCAGTTGGTGCAGAGGGAGCTGCAACATTTATCGGGATTCCATTAAGCTTTATTAATTATTCTAGTACTGTTTTACCAGCAATTTTTGCTGCTTGGTTGGTAGCAGTCTTAGAAAAATTCTTCAAGAAAACTATTCCCCATGTCTTGCAAATGGTTTTTGTACCGTTTTGTGTCTTGATTATTGCGGTACCAGTCGTTGTATTAGGTGCGGGTCCTTTAATTACCTCAGTGTCTGACGGAATATCAATTGCACTTGATTGGATTTATGGCGTTAGTCCAGTCTTGACAGGAATTATCTTTGGTGGATTGTGGCAGCTAATTGTCTTGTTTGGACTTGCTTGGGGGATTACTCCGATATTAATTAATTACTTGGTTCAATATGGCTATGACCCAATCTATGGTATGTTTGCTCCAGCTTCAATGGGACAGGCGGGCGCTGTATTAGCAGTGGCTCTTAGAAGTAAGAATAAAGAAGTTAAATCTCTAGGATTTTCTACTGGTTTGACAGGGCTATTAGGTGTAACAGAGCCAGCTATGTACGGGATTAATATTCCAGCTAAAAAACCATTTATCTTCGCTTCTATTGGAAGTGCATTTGCTGGAGGAATTGCTGGGCTAATGGGTGTTAAAGTTTATGCACCAGGATTGTCTGGCGTCTTTAATGTCTTTGGTTACTTTGGTTCAGATGATGTTCAATCAAATGTTTTCTGGGGCGTTGCTTGTTTATTCATCGGATTTATTGCTTCGTTCCTATTAACTTATTTCTTCTGTAATTGGGATGATGATAAATTTGCTAATAAAATTGCCGGCAATCAATAGGAGTGAGTGATCTGATGAACGTTCAAAATCCAATAATCAGAGGAACGTATCCGGATCCTAGTATTTGTCGTAGAGGAAGAGACTATTTTTTAGTCAATTCCTCTTTTGACTATTTTCCAGGATTACCCCTCTTTCATAGTAAAAATCTAGTTGAGTGGCAACAGATTGGGAATTGCCTTACGCGAGATGAGCAGCTTGATTTGAAAGATGTCAAAAGCTCTTTAGGAATTTTTGCACCAACCATTCGCTATATCAATGAGCGCTTTTATATTATTTTTACAAATACGAATAGTGGTCAAAATCTATTAATTCAGACGGCAGATCCTTTCGGGGATTGGTCAAATCCATTACCGTTAGAATGGGGTGGAATTGATCCGTCTCTATTTGCTGACACCGATGGGAAAATCTATGTCCAAGGAACTGCCGAACGATGGGGCGAGGAGAAAGGAATTTATCAAGCCGAAATCGATTTGGCTACAGGGAAGCTACTTTCTCCGAGAACCTTAATTTCTAAAGGGACGGGACACAAATCACCTGAAGGTCCTCATCTCTATCGGAAAGATGATTGGTACTATTTGATGATGGCTGAAGGTGGGACTGAATTTGGTCACATGGAAACTATTTTTAGAAGCCGCTGTGTCAACGGTCCTTTCGAATCGTTTGAAGGCAATCCCTTTCTGACTAACCGCAGTACAGGGAGTAAATTACAATGTGTTGGGCATGCTGATTTAGTGGATAGTCCAACAGGTGATTGGTTTGCTGTGTGCTTGGCTACAAGAATTAAAGGAAGCCATAACTATTATCACTTTCTAGGACGTGAAACGAATATTGCGCCGATTGAGTGGACAGAAGAAGGCTGGCCGATTGTCAGAGGGCTGGAATTATTGCCTGATTTCCCTTTATTTGAAGGCTATACGCGAGCACCAGAAAGTCAAACAACCTACGATTTTAGTACGATGACGACATTTTCAGATGAGTGGCTACATATAAGTAACCCGCTTGCTTCAAATTACCAATTCTGTGAAGCTGGGCTACAGCTTCGAGGTGGTTGTAGTTTAAGCGAGATTGGCCAGCCAACTTTTGTTGGGCTACGCCAAGATGAGTTTACTTATTCGTTTACGGCAGAGATTGAATCCATGAAAGATACGACTGCTGAAATCGGGGTATCCGTCTATATGTCTCATGCGTATCATGTGGATTTCTTTATTCAAGGTGAGGCAATCTGGGTTAGAAAGAAGATTGGTTCTTTAGAAAGTCTCGAACAAGTGGGCACAATCAATCAGTCACTGACCTGTCTCAAAGTTAGTTGCGATGGTCAAAGGTATCAGTTTGTTCATGTATCAGATGAAAAAGAGTCTGTACTTGCAGAAATAGAAACAATCTTTCTCTCAACCGAAATTTCGGGGACATTCAACGGAGTGATTATCGGTCTGTATACATGGAATAAAACGGTTGAATCAACTAATTATATTAATAAGGTTCAGGTAAAGAAAATTTGTGAATAATCGAGAAAAAGGCACTTGGGCTATCACATATAGGATAGCTCAAGCCTTTTTACTAAGCTTGAGGAGTGAAGACGATGAAAGAAAAAAATCCATATATCTTTCCTTTTCTATGGATAAAAGGTGAAAATCAAGAGCGGGTGCTTAAGGAAATCGAAAAAATTCAGGAAGCTGGAATCGATGAGTTTGTAGTCGAATCGCGGACGCATCCGCACTTTTTAAAAGACGCTTGGTGGCAGGATTTTCGTTTTATTTTGGAAACCGCTAAACGTAAGGGAATGCGGGTCTGGTTACTAGATGATGCTCATTTTCCGACCGGGTATGCCAATGGCGCGGTGGCTAAACATCCGGAATTACAGAAGAAATATTTGAATTATAATGCGTTGGATGTCTTCAGTGAAGGTTATCTGTCCACCATAAATTTAAACCTATTAAAAAAACCGCGCAGAAAATGGTATGACACGAAGAAACCTAAATCATATGATGAGGCAATCGAAAAAAATAGAATTCTAGCAATCACGGCTTTTCCTTTAGTGGAAGGGGCGATGCTCAGCAATCAACCAATTAATTTGCTGGACTATGCGCAAGCGGAGTATCTGAACTTCCAGTTTCCTAAAGGAAATTGGCGAGTGTTTGTTGTCTACGAAACGACAGAAAATGGTGGACAAAAAGATTATATAAATATGTTGGATAAAGCTTCTGTCCGATTATTGATTGAGACGGTTTATCAGCCTCATTTTGATCATTTTCCGGAGTATTTTGGTGAAACATTTAGAGGATTCTTTTCTGATGAACCAGGCTTTGGTAATGCGACCGGATTTGCCAAAGATGAGATTATTGGTCAAAAGGATATGGCTTTACCCTGGAGTACTGCTCTTTCAGAACAGATGCAAGAGACTGGTGAGAAAGCTCAATACTTGCCATTATTATGGGCGGATACCATGGAAGGATTTGAAAAAGTTGTCAGATTAAAATACATGAATCATATTACGCAGTTGTATAGTCAAAACTTTAGTCAGCAGCTAGGCGAATGGTGTCGAAACAAACAAGTTTTGTATATTGGTCACATCATCGAAGACAATAATATGCATGCGCGACTTGGTACAGGAGCGGGTCATTATTTCCGAGCGATGCAAGGGCAGGATATGGCCGGAATTGATGTCATTAGTGGACAAGTAACAATTGGCGGAGACGAGACCTTCCGCACGAATAGCTCAAAAAATGATGGCGTCTTTTATCAATATTGTCTACCTAAACTAGCAGATTCGGCAGCCTTACTAGATGGTGAAAAAGACGGTCGCGCGTTTTGTGAATTGTATGGTGCCTATGGTTGGCAGCTAAGTATTCGTAACATGAAATGGATTTTAGATTCCTTATTAGTCCGCGGAATTAATCATTTTGTTCCTCATGCTTTTTCGATCGATGATTTTCCTGATTTAGATTCTCCCCCTCATTTTTACGCCCAAGGCAATAATCCCCAATACCCACTATTCAAAAAATTAATGCATTATGCGCACCGCATGAGCCATTTATTAAATGGCGGCAGATTAAACACTCGGATTGGTATTCTCTATCACGGTGAATTTGAGTGGTTAGGCAGCTATCAAAAAATGCAGGAAGTATCGAAAGAATTTTCTCAAAATCAAATTGATTTTCTTTATATTTCAACTGACTGGTTAGAACAAGCTAAAATCAGTCCTGAAGGCTTTGAAATTAATGGGCAGTTATTTGAGAACTTAGTGATTCCAGCAACTGATTACATTCCCGAGGCGCTTGCTACATTCATTAAAAAAGTCACACCAGAGCAAGTGATATTTGTCGATCGTTTCCCTAATGGCGTAGTGGGCAATCAAGTTGAGGCTGTTGATTTGATTCCAGCAACTTGTTGTTCGTTGGTTGATTTAACGCAACAATTAGCTACTTATCGGATGATTGCCGGGGATCAGCGGAAAATTGCTGTGCGCCACTATCAAAAAGACCAGCAGGAAATCCTGGTCTTCCATAATGAATCTCTGAACGAATCATTCAGTATTAAGCCGCAATTACCTATGGACAAAAAGGTTTATCGTTATGATGGGTTGACTGATCAGTATACAAACATCGATTTAGATGAGGCGATGACCGTAGAGCCATATGAGTTACTCGTTTTGGTTATTAGTGAAGTAGAACTGCCTAGTCATAGCAAAATAGATTCAGTCGAACCAGAGAGCGTTGCCTTTAATATGGATTGGCAAATCGCTTTGCTTGATAAAGAGACGCCGGTGGCTAAGTATATTAATAAGGACGGTCTATTTGCTCCGGTGTCAGAAAAATACCCATATTTTAGTGGGACTATTATCTATACAAATCAATTTGAAGCACGTCAAGGGCAAAAAATCAGCTTATCGATGACCCGGGTTTTTGATGGCTGCGAAGTCTATTTGAACAATCGGTGGGTGGATACTTTAATCGCTCCACCTTATGAACTTGATCTTAGTGAACAAGTGATTGATGGAACTAATTCATTAAAAATAGTCGTGTCGACCACGGCAGATCGTGGCCTGCAAGATCAACCGCTTTTATTAGGCATGTTTGAACCGATGGAACCGACAGGTATTGTAGGGGAAGTTACTTTATCACAAAAATAAAACACAAAAAAGTGTGGTTATTTCAAGTTGAGGTAACTACTCTTTTTTTATTTTGTCATAAATATGTGATTGTTATTTGCTTATTTGTGTGAGTTGAAAAGATGAAAACCCTTTAAACTAAGAATGTAAAAACAATTAGGAGGAACGAAGATGAGTAAATTAAGATTTGGTTTTATCGGCTGTGGAGGAATTGCAACAAGCAAACATTTTCCAGCATTAGCTAAGTTAGCAGATAAAGTAGAAATGGTTGCATTCTGTGACATCGTTGAAGAACGTGCGATTGATGCAGCAAAAGAATATGGCGTGGCAGATGCATTTGTAACGACAGATTATAAAAAAGTGACAGAACGTGATGATATTGATGTCATTCATGTCTTAACACCAAACATTTCCCATTCTTATATTACGGTTGATGCATTGGAAGCAGGCAAACATGTCATGTGTGAAAAACCAATGGCGATCAATTATGAAGAAGCGAAAAAAATGTTAGATGCGGCTGAACGGACTGGCAAAAAATTAACAATTGGTTACCAAAACCGTTTCCGTGCAGATTCATTAGCTACCTACGATGCATGTAGCAAAGGGGAGTTAGGCGACATTTACTTTGCGAAGGCTCATGCGATTCGTCGGAAAGGCGTTCCAACATGGGGTGTCTTCCCAGATAAAGAAAAACAAGGCGGCGGCCCGTTAATTGATATCGGTACCCACGCGTTAGATTTAACATTATGGTTCATGGATAACTACAAACCTAAAATGGTTTTAGGCTCAACTTACCAAAAATTGAAGGATAATCCAATGGGCAATATGTTTGGTCCTTGGGATCCAGATAGTTTTGAAACAGAAGATTCAGCTTTTGGTTTAATTAAAATGGAAAATGGCGCAACGATCTTTTTAGAAGCAGCTTGGGCGTTAAATATGGTTAATCCAAAAGAAGCACAAGTTACTTTATGTGGAACTGATGCAGGTGCCGAAATGTTTGGGAAAGCTTTCTTAGATCAAGGATATGTTGTCTTTAACCAAGCAGCACACAATCAATTAGAACAAACAGAACCTTCTGATGCTGGTGGAGTCTTCGGTTTTGAAGGAGCTTCTCTAGAACAAAAAGATGCAGAAGCGATTCAATGGGTGGATGCTATCTTGAATGATACAGAACCTTTAGTGAAACCAGAACAAGCAATTGTTGTAACACAAATTCTAGAAGCAATCTATAAATCAGCAGAAACGGGCTTGCCAGTGGAACTGTAAACACCAAAAAAAGGCTGGTCGCAAAGGAGTAATGATGACCAGCCTTAATTGGGTGAATCAGCTTATATGTAGGAGGAAAACAGATGTTAAAATTTGGAATTATCGGGTTTGGTTTTATGGGACAAACCCATGCAGATACCATCGAAAAACTTGATTATACAGAGCTTGTAGCTGTTTGTGATACGAATGCGATGCAATTTAAGCAAGCACCAGAGGGCGTGGCGACATTCCTTAAGGCTGAAGATTTATTAGCAACAGATATTAATACGGTGATTATTTCTGTTCCGAATCATCTTCATTTAGAGATGGTTAAAAAAGTAGCTGAAGCAGGTAAAGATATCATCTGCGAAAAACCAGCAGCTATGAACGCGGCTGAATTTGATGAAATGATGAAAATCACACAAGCAGCAAATGTTCGTTTTACAATCCATCACCAACGTCGCTGGGACAAAGATTTCAGAATTGTCAAAGAAGTCTATGACAGTCAAACGTTAGGGAACATCTTTACGATTAAAAATAGTCTGTACGGATTCAATGGAAATATGCATGACTGGCATATTTATCCTGAGTTTGGTGGCGGCATGCTGTATGACTGGGGTGTGCATTTACTAGATCAGATGCTTGTTATGATGGGCGATAGTCAATTGAAATCAGTCTATGCAACGGTGCGCAATGTAATCAATAAAAATGTGGATGATTACTTTAATATTCAATTGTATTTTGATAACGGAATTACCGGACAGGTTGAATTGGGTACGTATATGCTGAGTGAGAAGAAGGATTGGTTTGAGCGTCATTGGTTCTTAGGCGGCGACAAAGGCAGCGCCAATATTGATGGCTTTAATCCTAGTGGTTCGATTACTCGTACAACTGAATTATTGCAGAGTGTTGGTGGCAAAACAACCATGACTCCAGCTGGCCCAACTCGTTCATTTGGCCCACCACCAGCAGGTCGAATTGTTTCTGAAGCATTACCAGAAGTCGACGTTAATCATGAGATGTTTTTTGAAAATTATCATCGCTTCGTTAAAGGGGAAGAAGAATTGGCTGTTAAACCAAATCAAATTTACCAATTAATGAAGTTAGTAGATGCGATTCGTGAATCAGCTGAAACGCACCAAGTAGTGACGTTAGATTAACCCAACGAAATAGATGGAACAAAGAGCTGAGAGGGTGTCACAATAACGACTGCTGCGAAAGCTGAAAATATCAGAGTGGTGCTTCGTGCATTGTGGCCCCAATCGTTAAGTACTAATAATAAAACTTACTGTTACTGAATAATAGGAGTGTGAAATCATGAAATTAGGAATTGTCAGTGCTATTTTTGATCAAAGTAACTTTGAAGAGATGATCGATATCGTTGCAGAAAATGGCTTGGATTGTGTCGAAGTGGCTTGCTGGCCACAAGGCAAAGCAGAACGTCGTTATGCCGGAGTTTCTCATATCGATACAAAGAATTTAACCGCTGAAAAAGCCCAAGAAATCTTAGCTTATTGTAAAGAGCGCAAGGTTGAAATTTCAGCATTGGCTTACTACCCAAATCCGTTAGATGAGAATTTAGAAAAGCGCCAAGAAGCGATTGACCATTTGTACAGCTTGATTGATGCCTCAACTATGCTAGGCGTTAATCTGGTAACGACTTTCGTTGGCAGAATGCCAAGTAAAAGTGTTTCTGAGAACTTAGAAGAGATTGCTAAAGTCTGGCCACCGATTGTTAAATATGCGGAAGAAAAAGGCGTTAAGATTGGTATCGAAAATTGTCCAATGCTGTTTACTGAAGATGAATGGCCTGGCGGACAAAACTTGATGACAAGTCCAAGTAATTGGCGCAAGATTTTTGACGTCATTGATAGCGATAATTTTGGCTTGAACTATGATCCATCTCATTTCGTTTGGCAACAAATTGATTACATCAAACCGCTATATGAGTTTAAGGACAAAATTTTCCACGTTCATTATAAAGATATCAAGGTGTATCAAGATAAATTAGCTGATGTAGGCGTTATGGCGACACCGCTAGAATATATGAGTCCTAAATTACCAGGACTTGGCGATGTTGATTGGGGCAAATATGTTTCTGCCTTAACAGATATTGGTTATGAAGGCTTTACTTGTATTGAAGTTGAGGACAAGGCTTTTGAAAAAACGTATGACGATGTCAAAAAATCAGTGACATTGAGTACCAAATATTTACGAAACTATGTAATTTAAAGGAGTTCCTGATGAAAAAATATCTCTTAGGAATTGATCTTGGTGGAACCACCATTAAATTTGGTTTGATTTTACCTACTGGTGAGATTGTTCATCAGTGGAGCATTCCCACAAATACCGAACAAGCGGGTAGCAATATCACCACAGAGATGATTGCCAGTATTCAACAAGTTCTTCAACAGAAACAGATTGGGTTAGACGAAATAATCGGCGCAGGAATGGGTTGCCCAGGCACGGTTGATCGTACAGAAGGTAGTATTCGCAATGCCTTTAACTTAGGTTGGACAACGCCGCAATTGGTGAGAGCTCAGTTTCAAGAAAATCTAGGCTTAGAGCTAGTGATTGAAAATGATGCGAATGTGGCTGCTCTTGGTGAAAAATGGCAAGGCTCAGGCGAAGATGCTGCGAATCTTGTTTTTATGACTTTAGGAACAGGTGTTGGCGGTGGCGTGATTGTCAATAATCAGATTGTGGAAGGTGTCGGTGGTGCAGGTGGCGAGATTGGCCATTTCCCAGTCATCTGTTCCCACGAATTTAGCTGTACCTGCGGGAATAGCAACTGTTTAGAGACGTTAGCTAGTGCCACAGGTATCGTTAATTTAGCCAAAAAGTATCGAAAAGAAACAGAGACAAGTTTAAACCATTTTGAAGAGTTAAGTAGCGCGCAAGTATTTCAAGAGGCGCAAGCAGGAGATAAGGTAGCTTTACAAGTCGTCGATGAGATTTCAGCCTATCTCGGAACCGCTTGCAGCGTGATGGCGAATCTCTTGAACCCTTCAGTCATCGTAATTGGTGGTGGGGTGTCATCAGCAAAAGAATTTCTGCTAGACAAAATAGCGCATCATTTTGAACAAGGCGTCTTTCCAACCGTCAAGGAAACGACTCAATTGAAATTGGCGACCTTAGGCAATGATGCGGGAATTCTAGGCGCTGCATACTTGGTGAAAGAAGGGGAAAATAATGTTTGATTTTTTTAAGAAAAAACCAGTTGAAAATGATCACAATATTTATGCACCAGCAACCGGCGTATTTATGCCAATCGCAGAAGTCCCGGATGATGTGTTTTCTCAGAAGATGATGGGCGATGGTTTTGCTGTCGTACCAGATGAAGGAACAATTTTCAGCCCAGTCAGTGGCACGGTTGCCAGTATTTTCCCAACAAAGCATGCCATTGGGATTAAAACGGACGACGAACGTGATGTGATTGTGCACATGGGAATTGAAACAGTTGATTTAGGCGGTTCACCGTTTGAGTTATATGTAAAAGTAGGCAACAAAGTTAACTCAAAAACAAAATTAGCGAAGATGGATTTAGCAGAAATCGCCAAAGAGGAGCGCGACAATCATGTTATCGTCGTCTTTCCTGAGTTACCAGCGGATAAACTAGAGCTTTCTTCAAACGAACAAGTTTCTTATGGCAACAGAGTAGGCACTTTATTATAGATAGGAGCGAAAAAAATGAGTATTAAAACTGCTGTAAGTTTATACAGCTTACAAGATGAATATATGAACAAACGAATGACGCTTAAAGAAATTTTTGAGTTTTTAGACGAAATGAATGTGGAAGGGTTCGAAATTTTACCCGACCAAATGTTACACAATACTCCTCATCCGACATTAGAAACATTACAGGATTGGGATAATATCATGGCAGACACAAAAGCTAAACCAGTCTGTGCTGATGTCTTTTTAAACACAAATCTATACAATAATCGTGAGTTGACGCAAAGAGAATGCGTTGATTTATTGATCGATGAAATTAAATTAGCGCATCGTTTAGGCTTCAAATTAATTCGTTTAGTTTCAATGGTACCAAGCTTTGTCATTGAACCTTTATTACCGTATGCGGAAAAATATGATGTGACCATTGCTTTAGAAATCCATGCTGGAATGAGTTTTACTGAACCTGAAACGAAAGCTTTCATCGAAGAAATGAAACGCGTAAATTCACCTTATTGTGGATTAGTTATT
Source organism: Candidatus Enterococcus huntleyi (assembly GCF_009933175.1). Lineage (GTDB taxonomy): Bacteria > Bacillota > Bacilli > Lactobacillales > Enterococcaceae > Enterococcus_K > Enterococcus_K huntleyi. The sequence goes on from NZ_MAEJ01000001.1 coordinate 303,949, forward strand.
GATACGGGTATTTTCTGTGATCGCATTCCTAGAGTCTTTAATGAATTCAACAAACAAGTCTTAGGTGTGACACCTGAAGTGATTGATTACTTCAATGCATTCTTTGACAAAGGCCTAGATGGGACACACGCATTTGATGAAAAACACCAAATGCAACCAGAATTAGCAGCGATGTCTAAACCAAGTGACATGCCTTACATTATGTTGGCAGATGGTTATGAAAATACACCTCTTTCTGTCTTAGATGATGTGATGCCATTTATCAAACATTTCCATTTCAAATTATGGGAAATGACAGATACGGGCGAAGAGTATTCAATCGATTACCGAAAAATTTTGACTTATCTTCATGAGAAAAACTACGATGGCTATGTAGCTACTGAGTATGAAGGAAATCGCTGGATTTTACCAGGACATCCGATGGAAGAAAAAGAGCAAGTAGCAGCGCATCACAAAATGATGAGAACAGTGATTGATGAATTGGAAGGTGGAAAATAGTATGTTTGATAATAATGTATTTATTAAAAATTCTTTTAAAAAGACAGTCGTAGACAATAAAGCGACTGGCTTTGAATTACAAACCCACATCACTTACTATCGAGCAATTCCTTTATCAATGGTTAATGATGTGCGCGTGACAGTTGATGATCAAGCAATGCCTCGTGAAAATATTTTATGTAGTGTTGACCAAGTTGACTGGTTTACTTTAGATGAAATGCCGACTGTTACCACTTACAAATGGGAATATGGCGAGCCTTTATACATTCGTGTTGCTACAGAAACAGAGTTAGCGGCGGGTGAACACGAGGTAGAACTAGCTATCGTGACTAGAACAGCCTACATTCCAGTCCCAATCGAAGGGGTTAGAAAACGAACAGTTACGGTATAAATAAAAAAGCTGAAACACGTGATCGAATAACAAGTAGATTACGAGAATTCAAAAAATGAAATAACAACAAAGGGTCTTAATGCCGGTTACAGTCCGGCGTAGGGCTCTTTTTGTTTAAAAATAAATAATAAACGGAGGATTAAAAGATGAATGAATTAAAACGTGGAGTCACAGCCTACAGCTACAACAAAGTCTTTGGTATTTCGATGGATATGGATGACATTTTCAAAAATATTAATGATACCGGAGCGACAGGAATTGAAATTTTGGCAAATTCTCATATTCCAAAATATCCTTTGGTGACAGAGGAATGGATTAATTTGTGGCATGAAAAGTTAGCGGAATATCAGCTAGAGCCAGCAGAATATGGTCACTGGGTTGATTCACGATTGTATAAAGGCCGCGAACTGTCAACGAAGGAGAGCATTGATATGCTCGAAAGAGATTTTAAGTTGGCTAATCAATTAGGTTTTAAAGTCTTGCGAACAAAGTTAGGCGTTATCGATGACACTCTGACACCAGTCAAAAATTGGCGTGAATTCATTAAAGGAGCCCTCGATTTAGCTGAACGATATGATGTCCGGATGTGTCCAGAAATTCATAGTCCGACGATTTTGAACTCTAAAATGATTGATGATTATGTCAATTTTATTGAGCAAGAAAAGACGAAACATTTTGGCTTGAATATCGATTTTAGTATTTTCCAAACAGGCGATAATTCACTTGTTGGCTTTGGGGAAAATGATTTTGTCGGACCGCCAGCAGAACATAGTAAAGTAGAAGAACTTATTCCATTACTAGACTACGTGCTTGTCTGCCATGCTAAGTTTCTCAAGATGGATCAAAACTTTAATGAAGTAGTTATTCCTTATCCAGAGATTATCGAAATGCTTATAAAACATCAGTGGTCAGGTTATTTAATCAGTGAATACGAAGGCCCTAAAGCGGATGACGTGAATCATGTTTGTGAACAAATCAAACGGCACCAATTAATGCTCAAAGAATTAATCGGAAAGTGAGGAATAGAAATGTTAGAAAAAGAATGTATTCAATCAAAAGGGTTTAAAAATACGCGTGTAGCCAATCAAATCAGTGGCTTTCAATTTGATATTCGGCTCATGTATTATCGAGGCTTATGGCTTTCTCAAATACGACCAATTACCGTCAAGGTCGATGGCGAACTGATTGCGCCAGAAATGATCAAGTGGGAGATTGAAGGAGTTATCTATACAGAAGCTGAGATGGCAGAGATTGGCGATGTTCAGTGGAATGTTTTAAGTCCAGCTACTATTCATATTACGAAAGAAAATGGCTTATCCAGTGGCTATCATACAATCGAAGTTTCTCATCGTTTTAGTTCTTCTTATATGCCACCAGCAATGGACGAAGTCTTAAGTTTCGGGGACCACATGAGAGAATTATTGTTGGTAGAGTAATATTGTGGTGCATTGCCAGTTCCTCTTACCAAGTTCCGCAGTAGAGGAATGGTATAGTAGTGCAATCTGAATGAACTGGAACAGTTCATCAACTTTATGAACGCCCTCTGTTTTACCGAAGATAAGAATATTCAAAAATTTAAAGTATGATTGAAATCTACAAGATCATGCAAACGAGACATTCGATTTGTAAGAATATATAACACATCTAAGGTATATTTGAATTCGGAAATCTGGATTATCTACTGAAAAAACTAAAAATATTGTTTCTGAGATTATTTTATAATTTTAGAGGAAACGTGTTTTTTACAGAATAATAAATATAAAAATTCCCCGGAAAGTTAAGTATACTTAATTTTTCGGGGGATATTTTCTATTAAATATCAAAATTTTTCACTGGATGATCTGCTGAAAAAAAATTAAAAACATCTTTTAAAAAATTTCTTGTGATTTTTGAGAGAAACGTGGTTTTTGTATTTTTTGAGGAAAAATAAATTGAAAGTCCGAAATTATACCTAAAAAAATTAAGTATACCAAATTTCTGGGATATTCTTCCTATCGAGCGTCAAAATTCTTCAAAAGTTGAAGAGGTCAAAAGATTAAGTATACTTAATCTTTTCTCCGTTAGAATCAAAAAAAGCAAGTATACTTACTATTTTTTGGAGATCTTTTTAGTAGATATTGAACTTCTTCAAAAGTTAAATAGGCCCAACAGTAAGTATACTTAACTTTTCATTATTTGGAGGACGCTCACTTGCTAGAGGTAGTAACTATCAACTTGATTGAAAGATTAAATAAAATAACAGGTAGAGGAATACATTAATAGGTAATATCGCTGGTTGGAGAATTGGAATTTTCTAGTGCTGGATGCTTATTTATTATTGAATTTTCCGAAAACGCTCAGGTGAGGTTCCGGTATTTTTTTTGAAAACTTTACAAAAGTAGCTGGTATCTTCAAAACCACATTCTTTAGCTATTTGGTAGACACGTTTGTCCGGATATTGAAGCAGCTCAACTCGTGCTTGGGCAATGCGGGTATTCGTCAAGAAATGGTTGATTGTTTGCTGTGTATTATTTTTGAAAACGACGCAGATATACTCTTTTGTCTTGTCGCAATAGGTGGCAATATCATCCAAGTTAATGGGGCGATGATAATTTTGCTCGATATATAGAATAATCTGATCGACAAGTGAGTGAGTTCCACCATACTCTTCACTACCAATAGGGATGATTGATTTGCTTAAATTTAAAAGGAGTTCATAACAGAGTGTCGAAATCTTAGTAACGGAACGATTTTTAGACTGATAGCAAGTGCTCATTTGTCGAATGAGTTTAGGAAAAGTTCGCGTATCAGAAAAATGATAGGCTCCTGGACTGGATTGATTTAATGACCGTAATAATTCTGAGCAAAGAGTTCCTTTAAAACCGACAAAGCTGACTACCCATGGTTCCACGGTTGCTCGATATTCATGGCGGATTCCGGGATAGATTAAAAAGCCTTCCCCTTTTTTAATGATCATCTTTTCAGAACCAATAATAACTTCGCCGATTCCTTTTTCACAGAAGAACCATTGAAAAAGGTCGAGATCATCACTACGTTGGACTTTTTCTTGTGGATGAGCGTAGCCTAAATTCAGGACATATAGTGGAAGTGTTTTAGCGATAACCTCTAATTCATTTAAGCGATGAATCATTAATTGTATCCTCCTAATTGAGATTAATATAATCATATATATATAAATATATTATGATGGAAGTGGGATGTCAATCTAACCTATACTAGTAGTATACGATGAAGGAGGAATTATCAATGAACAATCAGAAAAGTAGGCCTGAGATTCGAACTAGCCAGGGAATTCAAACACTGTATGTGAAAGGAAAGCCGTTCTTTGCCTTTGCGGGAGAAGTTCATAACTCTAGTGCCAGTGATTTAGTGTATATGGAAAATGTCGTTTGGCCTGCACTAAGAGAATTGAATATGAACTCTGTGATTGTGCCAGTCTATTGGGAGCTGATTGAAGCACAAGAAGGCATTTTTGATTTCAGTAGTGTAAAAGGGTTGATTGAACAAGCGAGAAAAGAGCAGAAACACCTTATTTTACTTTGGTTTGGTTTGTGGAAAAATGCCGAAAGTATGTACGTTCCTGCGTGGATGAAGCAAGACTCAGAGAAATATTTCCGAGTGGAAACAGCTTCAGGAGAAAAATTAAACTCCATCTCTCCTTTATGTCAAGAAGCAGTAGCAAAAGATGCCTTGGCGTTTAAAGAATTGCTCAAGGCCATTCGCGAATTTGATGAAGAAGAGTCTACCGTGATTATGGTTCAAGTGGAAAATGAAATCGGTTTATTAGGGACGGATCGGGATTATGGCAAGCAAGCAACACACGAAATTGAGCAGCTGGTTCCAGCTGATTTAGCGAATGCCTTAGAGGTCAGTGGAACTTGGCAGGAAGTATTTGCACAGCAAGCCAATGAATCATTTATGGCGTATCATTATGCGAAAGCAGTGGAACAAATTGCTTCAGCAGGAGCCAAAGAGTATCCGTTACCGTTGTATACAAATGCTTGGTTGAAGCAATATCCGTGGTACCCAGGCTCTTATCCGAGTGGTGGGCCGGTTAAAGAGGTTCATCCTATATGGAAAGCGATAGCGCCAAGTCTGTTCACCCTTGCTCCAGATATTTATGTCCCGTATGTCCCAAAAGTTTTGGATGAGTATGCCTACGAAGGAAATCCACTGATTATTCCTGAGGTTCGAAAAGATGCAGTGACGGCATCCTATTGTTTATATGCATTTACAAAACACAATGCTATTTGCTATTCACCTTTTGGTATCGAAGAATTTGGTATGCCGCCAGAAAGTATCCAAGCACCGCCGATGGAAGTGATGCGTGCGTTAAATATTGATCCAACTGCTTTTGATATTGCTGGTAGCAAAGAATATCTAGCGAAGACTTATGAAGTGATCGGCAATATGGTTCCTCTCTTAATGGAATATCGTGAGAAAGGGAAAATATATAGCTACGTTAAAAAAGACGAGACTGATTATGGGGCATTTTTCAATTTATCGGACTATGATTTGCAGGTATCTTATGCACCAAGAATGGAAAGAACGCCGGTTGCTTCAGGAGCTGTCATCGAATTAGAACCAAATAAATTCTTAGTTGTCGGCATGATGAGCCAACTGACATTCAAAGCTAAGCCAGGTGAGCGCGTGAAAGTTGAAATGCTTAAGTACGAGGAAGGCTCTTTTTCTGAGGGCGAATGGGTTCCTGGGCGTGTCTTAAATGGAGACGAGAAGATGGTCGTAGAGCTTGGTGACATGATTAGCTGTGCCCTACTTGAACTATACAAATATTGATCAGAGAAACGAACCAGAAGTAAGGAAAGTAAAGAATCTGAAAAACCCTTATCTACTAGAAAATTCTAGTTAGATAGGGATTTTTCGTTGTTATATGGCTGCCCAAACCTCGCCATTAAAGCGTACGGTCGCGCACAAGTGAAGCTTATCTGCAAATGAATCAATCGCTCGAAAGACTTTCTTGGTAAAGTAGAATTCCTCTAACTCTTGACGATTAATCGAGGGAGTACAGATAAAATCAATCGTTAAATCTTTTTGTTTTAGCGTGGTTGTGATGTCTTTGATATGGCACATTTGACGCATGCCAGAAACTTTCCGACCGGCTTTGGCGACGCGCGTGTATTTGATATCCAATTTGTCACTCAAAATTAAGACTAAGGCTAGTAAATTGTCAGTCTCAAATCCGTCACTATGTATGCGAATGGCTTCAAGCACTTCTTCTTTATGTAGCAAAATGAGCGCATTTCTTTCGAAGTATTCGGCTGCGAACTCAGCGCTTCGTTGAGCATGGCCTTCTTTTCCTTGAGCGGCACCGACATCATGTAGAATTGCGGCAATTTTGGCTTCTTCGATTAATATTTTTGAGCAATTCATGGCTGTCAGTAAAGATTCTACCATCTCAGCGACATTTGAAACGTGTTGGAAATCATGGTGTGCCCAACCTTCATCTAACTCTTCAAAGGTAGCGACTGCTTTATAGGCTGCTAGAATTTCAGGGTCTGTGGCAATTTGTGTGAATCGGTTCATGGTGACCTCCTTAGTTATCTTTAATTAATCAGACGAATAAGTCTTTATTTGTTTGCATGATCTCGAAATAGAGAAGGAGTCATCCCTAGGCTCTTTTTGAATATCTTACTAAAATAAGCAGTATCATGGTAACCAACCTCTTCTGAAATTTTTTGTATAGAAAGGCTAGTGTCTTTTAATAAACGTTTTGCTTCTTCTAGTCGAAAATAGGTATGAATTTGAGAAGGTGTCCGTTGATAATTGTCTTTCATGATTTTAATAATATACGATTTATGGTAAGCAAATATAGTAGCCAGATGGTCTAATGAAAAGTCTTGTTTGGCATTTGATGCAAGATATGCATAAATTTGTGATGCCAGATTTTCTGTGACGGACTGTGTGCTTTTGTTAGAGATGACCGACAAGATAGATAAAAATAATTGCTGAGATTCTAAAAAATCAACTTTTGCTTCTAAAAATTTCTTTTCTCGTTTAAAATTATTGATTTTTACTTCAACTAAACTATTCATCGAGTGGAGGAAAAGTTCCAATGAATGATCTTCTAAATGACCTGTTTTAGAAACAAAAAGAGAAAAGTCATCTCTTCGATAATACTTTTTACGATTCATCCTTCGCTGATTTTGTTGTTTCATGGTTGTGCCGACATTATATTCACCGAGAGTTGAAAAATGGAGCCAATTAAAGTAAGTATCCTCAGTACAAGGCTTAAAACTGCGATGAAGGTGATCGGGTGTCAGAATCAGATAATCACCTTTATTTAACGTGTATCGTTCTTCATCCTCCTGCAAAAAGAGGCTACCTTTTTCGACAATAATTAAATCAAATGTCTGATCCATTCTACGTCGTTCATGAATATCTCCTGCCCGAAAAACAGAAGACCCGGCGACTATCATATGTGGCATAGGTGGACAAATAAATTCGATATACAAACAAAACACCTCCTTAATATCATTATATAGAAAACATATAGAAATACTGACAAATCAACAAATATAAAATGTAAGCGTTAACTAAAGTATGCGCTAATACGAATATAATACAATTATTTTGTCGTTTATTCTACTCTTTTTTTCCATTTTTATAGCTAACTGCATTTTAGGTGTATACGTTAACATAAAGTCAATAAGAAAGAAAGGAAGAATACATCATGAAAAAAATTTTAAACACGTATCGCTTTTCTATTATCCTCTTGTCTGGGGTGTTGGTGGGGGCAGTACTCGGTTTCACTTTAGGACCAGATGCAGCCCAATTAAAGCCCATCGCTGACATATTTTTGAATTTGGTTTTTTGTTTAATTGTTCCGATTGTCTTTTTCTCGATTGCTAGTTCGATCGCGAATATGGAAAATGTTGGCAAGTTAAGGAAAATCCTACTTATTTTTCTAGCCGTTATTCTTATATCAGGATTAATCACTTCTCTACTTGCCTTGGGAACAGTAAAACTTTTCCCAACAACAGATGGAACACCAGTAAATGTCCCAGGAGGGAATGAACCGCTTGAAGCTAGTCTGAACTTGGTTAATATGCTTACCGTCTCAGATTTCTCAATGCTTCTCTCGAAGGATAATATGCTACCGTTGATTATTTTTTCAATTATGTTTGGGATTTCTATTAGTCTACTTGGTGAGAGAGGAACTGTCGTCAAGAAATTTGTGGGTTCTATTACAGATGTCTTTTCTAAGATGGTTGATATGGTGATGAAGCTTGCACCAGTTGGGATTGCTTGTTATTTTGCTTCAATGATTGGCCAATTAGGAGGGCAGGTCGTGGCTTCAATCGCCCGCTTGGCAGTTATTTATGTCTTGTTCTGCATTGTTTTCTTTGTTCTAACTTCAACGCTCTATTCTTATTGGGGTGGAGGTAAAGAAGGCGTCAAGGTGTTTTGGCGTAACATTGCTTTACCAATGACGACTGCGATGGGTACTTGTTCAAGTACCGCCTGTATCCCAGTCAACTTAGTAGCCGCAAAACAAATGGGGATTCCATCTGAAATTTCAGATTTAGTAATTCCCTTAGGTGGAAGTACTCATAAGAATGGCGTAGTTAGTGTTCAAATTATGAAAATCGCTTTCCTACTCGCTATCTATAATCGAAACTTCGGTTTACAAGAGATGGGCTTAGCAATTGTTGTCGCTATTATCAGCGGTGTGATTGTTGGAACTATTCCGAGTGGTGGTTTTATTGGCGAACTATTTATTTGTACCGCCTTTGGTTTTCCGACAGATGCAGTGCCGTTGATTGTTATTATGGGCACGCTAACTGATCCGTTTTGTACGATGATTAATGTGACTAGTGATCCAGCTATTTCAATGGTGATTGCTCGATTAGTGGAAGGAAAAGATTGGTTAAAAAATAGTCTGCTGAAAAAAGAAGCTGGCGAAACAAAGGAATTGGTAAAGGAGATTGATTAGTTGAATACAAATGTTGAACAACTTCAAGAGGATTTGAAAAATGACTTACAAGATATTTATTTGGGAAACTTGGGTACGGTTGATACGAATCTTATTCTTCCTAAAGAAGGGAAAAGAGGCAGCCAATTCAGCTGGCATTCAAATGAGATTCTTTTTATTAGTCACGAAGGTGAAGTTACGCAACCTACCTATGGCGTAGGAAATCGGGAAGTTATTTTGACTGTAACTGCGACAAACGGGACTCAAAAGCAAACAAAAGAATATGTCGTGACTGTCTTGGAAGAAGTGCCTACAACAGAGATCGTGGAAGTCTATGATTTAGAGAAAACCATTAATCGCGCATTGAAAGGGCAGCTACCTAGTGTTTGTGTTGTTAAATTGAATGATGGAACATTCTCAACGGAACCTGTGACTTGGGCGAATACCATCGATTGGTCGAAGGATAGACAAGTTATTCAAGGACAAGTTGGAATGAGCGATTTCACTGTCCAATGTACCGTTCTATTGGAAGAAGCCTATTTGGAACAGCCGACTAAGAAAAGATATTCATTAGCAGCAAGGTTGACAGGAGATTCGATTTTTAAAGAAGCTTCCGATAGAATGTTAGTCCATCTGGCACAGGTAGACTGTAATCAATTGCTATTTAGCTTTAGAGAAACGGCGCAACTTTCAGTTGAAGGTGCGACTCAAATGACTGGTTGGGATGCACCAGAGTGTAATTTACGAGGACATACAACAGGCCACTATTTGTCAGCATTCTCGTTAGCGTCATTTGTAACTGGGAAAGAGATTTATCAAGAGAAAGTGAATTATCTCATCTCAGAATTAGGGAAATGTCAGACGGCTTTAACAAACTTAGGAATGAATGAAGGTTTCTTGAGTGCCTATGATGAGAAGCAATTTGATTTGTTAGAGGTGTATACAAAGTATCCTGAAATTTGGGCTCCCTATTATACATTGGATAAATTATTGAATGGTTTGCTAGATGGTTATGAATTTACTAATAATCAGCAAGGGTTAGAAATAGCCAAAAAAATTGGCGATTGGACCTATAATCGCCTAAGCAAATTAACAGATAAACAACTGAAAAAAATGTGGTCAATCTACATTGCTGGAGAATTTGGTGGAATGATTTCTGCCTTGATTAGACTCTATCATTTCACGCAAGATAACCACTATTTAAATACGGCTTTGCTATTCGAAAATGATAAATTATATGTACCAATGGCTGCTAATTACGATACATTAAATGGCGTTCATGCCAATCAACATATTCCTCAGATTATAGGGGCCTTGGATATTTACGAAGAGACTGGCGAAGCAACTTATCATGAAATAGCTCAGAACTTCTGGGAAATTGTCGTACGTCATCATACTTACGCGAATGGCGGACTTGGTGAAACAGAAATGTTTAAAAAAGCTGACCAAACTGCCCAGTTTTTAACACACAAAACAGCTGAAAGCTGCGCTAGCTACAATATGCTCAAATTGAGTAAAAAATTGTACGACTTAGATCCTCAGAATTTTTACTTTGATTATTATGAAAATGCTCTACATAATCATTTATTGGCAGCGGCCAGTCATGATTGTGATGGCGGTACAACGTACTTTTTACCGTTAGCTCCAGCGGGCGAGAAACATTTTGACACGCATGAAAATACTTGCTGTCATGGTTCAGGATTAGAAACACTATTGCGATTCCAGAAAGATATCTACAGTTTTGATAGTGAGTGTTGCTATGTTAATCTCTACTATCCAAGTGAGGTCGATTGGTCTGAGAAAAAAGTGACTATTCGTCAAGAGAATGAGAATAATAAAATCAAACTCTTTGTTGATGGACAAGGGCAATTCCCGATAGAATTCCGAGTGCCTTCTTGGATGAATCTTATGGAGGTTCAAGTGGATGAACAAGTAGTCACATCGACTATTGAAGATGGCTATCTTCATGTGCAATCGGATTGGAACGATAGTTCGATAACCATCACTTATGAGAATAAAACACAAGTGAAGGAAACGAGTGACAATCCAGCAATCTTTGCGCTCTTCTATGGAAGAGAAATGTTAACCGTTTGTTCAGATCAACCTAATTATCTGTCATTTTCGAAGGGAATTCTTGCAGAAGGTATTCGGGATGAGGAAGGTTACTATCTTGGTGACCAGCAGATGAAACCTATTAATCAGATTAATCATGAAACGTATCATGGGTATTTTAAAATAGAATAACAATTAGCGCCGTAGTCAAAAGAAACTAGACTACGGCGCTAATTATTGTTTCCTAATATCCCATCACCATAAAATAAACAACATAGGCCCAGCTGAAAATCCCGTGGATAATGGCCCATAGAATACTGTGCCATTTGACATAGGAAATAATCATGGCTAGTGCGCAGCCGAAGCTAATGCCTGTTTTGATTGAATCTTTTTTCATGTTCTCACTCCTTACTCAAATTTAATGGACAAACGAATGGTTAAAAAAATGATTTCTTCATCTAATTATAATAGAAAGGATTATTTCTGAAATCGGTCATGAGACCGAATATCGCAAGACGGGAAATGCATTTAGGAGAAATAGTTAATCGGGCTTGGCGATAGGAATTGTTGAATAGAATTGACGTGGGAATCGATTTAAAATTGATTATTGAGTAAAAAGCGAGACGTAGATTGTTTGTAAGCCCTTTTCGTTATATAATTGAAGGAAATAGAAAAGTCAGCACAAAGTGAGGTTAAACCTATGGTGAAGTTGAGAATTGTCCGTTAAAACGCAGATTAATTTAACGGAGGAAGAATAAATGATTACGTATAAACTAGAACAAAACATAGACAGAGAACAGGTAATGGCTTTATATGATAGCGTGGGCTGGATTGCTTATACACAAGAACCGGAAAGACTCTCTTTAGCGATTGAACAGTCGCTGACGGTGATTTCTGCTTGGCAGGGCAATCAATTGATTGGCTTAATTCGAGCAGTTGGCGATGGCCAAACGATTTTATACATCCAAGATTTATTGGTGATGCCAGAATTTCAGAATCAGAAAATTGGCACAGCTTTAATGAACCAACTATTAGCGATGTACCCGGATGTCCGACAAAAGGTCTTGTTAACCAATGATGCACCAGATGTTCGTCATTTCTATGAAAAAGCTGGATTTGTTTCTTGTGATTCAGGGGATACTGTTGCGTTCTTTCGCGCTTATTAGTAGGCAAAATTGAAAATTGGGAAAGTGCTTGAGAAGTAATTGATGAGGAGGTGTGTAGATGGATGAGCTAGAAAAAATTCCTAATTATTCTGGGTGGCTGTCGGTCGTACCGATTGAAAAAGGTTGGTCGAGCGATAAAAAATTTCGAATTCAGACAGAAGAGGGCGAGTATCTTTTGCGACAATTTGAAAAAGACCAGCTAGAGAAAAAACGGAAAGAGTTCGAGGTGCTACAGCTAGTGGCGCAACTGGATTTGAATACGCCGGCACCGATTTGTTGTGAGGAAATTCCGAATTCGAGTAGGGCTTATCTGCTACATACCTATGTAGAAGGAAATGATTTGTCTGAGTATTTGCCGCAAGCTTCGTTGTCTGAACAATACCTGCTAGGTCAAGAGGCGGGTCAGGCTTTGACAAAAATCCATCAGGTGCCGATTCCTTCAGTATTATCAACGACTGATTCTACGACTGTTTTTAGGGAACTGTATACAAAAAAGAAACGACAACTACAAGCATATGTGGATTCAGCATTTGAATTGGCGGGACAAGACGGGATGATTACTTATGTTCAACAACAGTTGGAGCGAGTACCAAACCGTCCGGCTTGTCTTCTACATGGCGATTTTCATGTGGGGAATTTTGTTTATCAAGAGAATCAGCCACTAGGGATTATTGATTTTGATCGCTGGGATATCGGCGATGCTTATGAGGAATTCTATAAAATTCAGTTGTTCTCTAGAGAAGTTTCACCGGCGTTTGCACGTGGTCAGATGGATGGTTATTTTTCTAATCAAGTGCCGCAAGCGTTTTGGGAAGCGCAAAAGTTATATACGATGCATGCGGCTCTATATTCAATTATTTGGGCGCTTCCTTATGGAGAAAAAGATGTAACAGGAATGATAGATCGTTTCCAGCAAATGAGCGAAGATTATACTCAAGGGACACAGCTTATTCCAAAATGGTACCAAGAGCTGGATGCTCAGCTCATTGTAGATTAGAAAATTAAATAACGCATAGTTGTCGAAAATGTTGATTGATTGTATGACGGAAATTAATCTAAGCATAGAGAAACTAGCCCGATTAAATCTACTTGAATAAAGGTGAATTTGTTCTAGAGTGAAAAGTTGCAAGAGGAGAATCACAAATCAAAGAAAGTGAAGGAGTGAATCGCCATGGCTGAATATGAAAAAGATTATGTGTTGCGGCAGACAAAGTTGATGGTCAAAGGACTGGGTGCATTCTTAGATAAGGATTCTGTTGATGAGATTTTATCACTGGATCAAGAAGATAGTGATAAGGATCTTGAACGGAAGCAGCAGTCTGACGAACAAAAAATGAAGGCTAACGAAAAAAAGCAGAGTAAAGAATAATTGGATTTAGGTATTGAGAAATGGCTTGAGAACAGGGGTGCAACAAGGCTGCAACAGAGATGTGCGCAAATGCAACGAGACAGATATTGTCAAATTGGTATTGGTATCTTAATCTTATAGCAAATAACCGTATGAGGTGAAGGATATGTTTAGTGAAAAGTTGAGAGATTTACGTATGAAAAAAGGCATCTCACAGGAAGAATTATCGGAGGTCTTGGATGTTTCCAGACAGTCCATTTCGAGATATGAAAATGGCACGGCCCAACCTGATTTGGATAAATTGGTTTTGTTGGCAAAATATTTTGAAGTCTCGACTGACTATCTATTAGTGGGGAGCCCAGAAGAAGAGCAGGCTCCTTCAAGTGATGCAATGGGTACTGATAAAATAACGATTATGAGTCCAGTGAATGGCAATGTTGCTTCTTATCATAAGTTTTTTCTGATCCCTGTATTTGGTAAGAAAGAGTTTCATCCGGAAGTTATTTTGTGCGGTGTTGATGGTCGTAATTTCTGGGGAGAGAGTTCGGCTAATTTAGCTTGGTATAGGACGCGTGAAGATGCAGAAACAGAGTTGAAAGAAATAATGGACGCTATGGCACGCGGGCAATCTAATTACGAATTGAAATACTTTGTGCCAATTAAATCAAGAGGTCTCTTCGATTATGAGATAGACGAGTAAATGAACCAACAAACAGCTGAACTGATGAACAATGTGAATATTCAGCTGATTGATAGTCCATCAGACAAATGTATCAGTAGTTCAGTTGAGTAAATTAATAGAAAAATTGAACGATAGAAACAGGCTGTTTTTCACGCATAAAAGGTGAGAAATGGCTTGTTTCTTGTTGCTTATGTAAGTCTGTTTGTCCTAGTTTTAAGAGTGGGCTTTTACCGCACGATACTGTAAAATACTCAGACGAGAATTTCGTACTATAAAAATAGTCAGAAATCTAGTATAATGTCAAAGAGTAAAACGAAGGGTGACAGGTGAAATGGCGCAATTATTTTTTAAATATGGAGCAATGAATAGTGGTAAAACAATCGAGATTTTAAAGGTTGCTCATAATTATGAGGAGCAGAATAAGCCTGTTGTACTGATGACCAGTGGGTTGGATACACGAGAAGGCGTGGGCATGGTTTCTAGTCGGATTGGTTTGAAGCGAGAAGCGACACCGATTTTCCCAGAAACAAATGTTTACGAAATCATGGAACAAATGCCAGTTAAACCGTACTGCATACTCGTAGATGAGTCGCAATTTTTATTGAAAAAGCATGTGATTGAATTTGCCCGCGTGGTGGATGAGTTGAAGATTCCCGTGATGGCGTTTGGTTTGAAGAATGATTTTCGAAATGAGCTATTTGAAGGCTCGAAGTATCTGTTATTGTATGCAGATAAAATTGAAGAGTTAAAAACAATCTGTTGGTTCTGTCACAAAAAGGCGACGATGAACCTGCATTATATTGATGGAAAGCCCGTTTATGAGGGTGACCAGGTACAAATTGGCGGAAATGAAGCGTATTATCCAGTGTGTCGCCATCATTATTTCCATCCAGAAATGAATGAAGAGGGAGAAAAATAAATTATGTATGATCAGTTACAGTCAATAGAGGATCGTTATGAAGAGCTTGGGGAATTGTTGAGTGACCCGGAAGTGATTTCAGATACGAAGCGTTTCTTAGAGTTGTCTAAAGAAGAGGCGAATACGAGAGAAACCGTTGAAGTCTACCGTCGTTATAAAACGGTTGTTGAAGGAATTAGCGATACCGAAGAATTACTGGGTGAGAGCTTAGATTCTGATATGGCGGAGATGGCTAAGGAAGAATTATCTGACTTGAAGAAGGAAAAAGAAGCAATCGAAGAGCGCATCAAAATCTTGCTTTTACCGAAAGATCCGAATGATGATAAAAACATTATCATGGAAATTCGTGGCGCAGCGGGTGGCGATGAAGCGGCCTTATTTGCAGGCGACTTGTTTAATATGTATCAAAAATATGCGGAGTCTCAAGGCTGGCGCGTGGAAGTTTTGGAAGCGAATGTTACTGGAATTGGTGGGTACAAAGAGGTCATCATGATGATTACCGGTAATAATGTCTACTCAAAATTAAAATATGAGAGTGGCGCGCATCGCGTACAGCGTGTGCCTTCAACAGAGTCTCAAGGACGGATCCATACCTCAACTTCAACGGTTGTCGTGATGCCAGAAGCGGAAGAAGTTGAGATTGAGATTGCCGACAAAGATATTCGGACAGATATTTATCATGCATCAGGCGCGGGTGGACAGCACGTCAATAAAACGGCTTCGGCTGTTCGTTTGACTCACTTGCCAACTGGAATTGCGGTGGCGATGCAGGATGAACGTTCACAGATTAAGAACCGTGAAAAGGCGATGAAAATTTTACGAGCACGTGTTTATGATCAAATCTCTCAAGAAGCTCAGAGTGAGTATGATGCGA
Source organism: Candidatus Enterococcus huntleyi (assembly GCF_009933175.1). Classification (GTDB taxonomy): domain Bacteria; phylum Bacillota; class Bacilli; order Lactobacillales; family Enterococcaceae; genus Enterococcus_K; species Enterococcus_K huntleyi. The sequence goes on from NZ_MAEJ01000001.1 coordinate 319,812, forward strand.
GTCGTAAGTCAGCGGTTGGTACTGGAGATCGTTCGGAACGGATTCGAACGTATAACTTCCCACAAAACCGTGTGACGGATCACCGAATCGGTTTGACTATTCAAAAGCTAGATCAAATCTTAGCTGGAAAATTAGATGAAATCGTTGATGCGTTGGTGCTGTATGATCAAACATCAAAATTAGAAGAGATGCAAAATGGCTAACAAAACCTATCGAGAAGTCCTTTTACGGGCTTCTTCTTTTTTAGAAGAACAAGGAAAAGAAGGCTACGCCATTGAGTTTCTCTTCCTTGAGAGAAAGAATTGGACGAAGACACAGTGGTTACTGAATATGAATAGCCCAATCAGCCAAGAGGAAGAGCAGCAGATTCAGACAGATGTTGATTCTCTGCTGAAGGATATTCCGCCACATTATCTTTTAGGCTATGCCGATTTTTATGATCACCGCTTTAAGGTAACAGAGGCGACGTTAATTCCGCGACCGGAGACAGAGGAATTGGTGGAGCTATGCTTAAATGAAACGAAAAATATGGGGCCTCTTTCAGTGGTGGATGTCGGTACGGGCACGGGGGCGATTGCTTTGAGTTTAAAAGCAAAGCGGCCAGATTGGCAAGTTACCGCAGTCGACATTTCACCAGAAGCTTTGGCAGTGGCGAAAGAAAATGGGGCGTTGTTGGGTCTGGACGTTGCGTTTGTTCTGGGCGATGGCTTGTCGCCGATTAACGATCCGATTGATGTGTTGATTTCAAATCCACCGTATATTAGTCCGGCAGAATGGGACTTAATGGATGAAAGTGTTCGAACGTATGAACCGAAGCTAGCGCTTTTTGCGGAAAATGAAGGTCTAGCAATTTATGAACAGTTAGCTGAAGAAGCAGTCAGTCGCTTGAAACCTGAGGGAAAAATTTTCTTAGAGATTGGATTTCAACAAGGGAATGCGGTACGTCAAATTTTCCAAGAACGATTTCCTCAGAAAAAAGTTGAAGTGCGTCAGGATTTATCAGGAAAAGATCGCATGATTTATATCCATGGATAAGTCAACACATAGTCGTACTTGGAAAAAGAATGTCAGCTAGAAAAAGAGGGCAGAAGCTCCCTTCAAAAGCGTGGCTGTGAAAAAGAAAATCTCCAATTGTGGATAACTATTTTTTTTGACAGTTAGAAAGAGTAAAAAGATGGGTGAAAGTAAGTTTTCATTGAATATAAAAAGTTATTAACAGAGTTATGCACACTTGACAAATCGTTTATCCACAATCCGTGGATAAGTAAAGGTAAAAGTGGAAAATGACTCAGTTTTAGAAAAAAGGAGCTGTGGATAAGCTGTGGATACAAAAATATATCAAGAAGTTGAACTTGTCGAGGCGGCGCATCAAATAGCTGAGGGACAGTTGGTCGCTTTTCCGACAGAAACGGTCTATGGATTGGGCGCTAATGCGCTATTAGAGGATTCTGTTCGTCAGGTATTTGAGGTCAAAGGTCGACCGAGTGACAACCCGTTAATTGTGCACGTGGCTGACTTTTCCCAAGTAGAGGAGTATGTGGATAACTTTCATCCGCTGACAAAAAAAATTGTGGCTAATTTTTGGCCTGGACCGTTGACATTGATCTTTTTTATCAAAAAAGCTAGTTTACCATTGGTGGTAACAGGTGGGTTATCCACAGCTGCGTTTCGGATGCCAGATAACAAAAAAACGCTTGAATTTATCAAATTAGCAGGTGTACCAATTGTTGGCCCAAGTGCGAATACTTCTGGAAAACCGAGCCCAACGACAGCGCAGCATGTTTACCATGATTTGAAAGGCAAAATTGCTGGAATTTTGGATGATGGTGCAACAGAGATTGGTGTGGAATCGACGGTCTTAGATATTAGTGATCCGACAAAGCCACCGATGATTTTACGTCCAGGCGCGATTACGAAAGAAGCACTTGAGGCTGTTTTGAAAACGACGGTTGAGGTGGATCGTCATTTGGTGGAAGAAAATGAAGTACCTAAATCGCCGGGGATGAAATATAAACATTATTCGCCGGATACCAAGGTCTTGATGGTTCGTCCTGATGACTGGCAAGCAGCCCTTAAAGTGAGCCGTGAAAAAGGCTTGAAGATTGGGATTTTAGCTAGTCCAAGTGTTGTGAGTAGCTGGGGAAATCAAGCAGAAGCTAGCTTTTCTTATCAGGAGAATACGATTGAAGCGGCTACTAGAGGCTTGTTCGCAGGACTTAGAGCGTTGGATGAGGGCACTGATTTAGATGTGATTTTAGCTGAGGCTTTTCCTGAAGAGGGTTTGGGGATTGCTTATATGAATCGTTTGAAAAAAGCCGCCGCTCAAAATTTTTTTGAAAAGTAGACAGTTGTTTTAAGAAATTTTCAGTAAGTATGTTACAATTTATTATGCAACTATAAAAAAATAATTATTGAGGGGTGTTATTTGTTTATGGATTACAAAGCAAAGGATACAGAGGTATGGGAAGCAATTGCGAAAGAGCATGAGCGTCAAGAAAATAACTTGGAGTTAATTGCCTCTGAAAATGTTGTTTCAGAAGGAGTCATGGCGGCTCAAGGAAGCATTTTAACGAACAAATACGCAGAGGGCTATCCGGGAAAACGTTACTATGGCGGCTGTGAATTTGTCGATGTGGTTGAAAGCTTAGCAATTGACCGTGCGAATGAAATCTTTGGCGCAAAATTTGCGAATGTGCAACCTCACTCAGGTTCTCAAGCAAATACTGCAGCTTACTTGGCATTAATTGAACCAGGAGATACTGTGTTGGGCATGGATTTGTCTGCGGGAGGACATTTAACGCATGGATCAGCAGTAAACTTTAGTGGAAAAACCTACAATTTCGTCAGCTACGGTGTCGACCCTACGACTGAAGTGATTGATTATAATGTCGTTCGCATTTTAGCGAGACAGCATAAACCTAAATTGATTGTTGCTGGCGCGAGCGCGTATGGCCGGACGATTGATTTTTCTAAATTCCGTGAAATTGCCGATGAAGTTGGCGCAAAATTAATGGTGGATATGGCTCATATTGCTGGTTTAGTAGCAGCTGGCTTACATCCAAATCCTGTACCGTATGCAGATATCACTACCACAACAACTCATAAAACATTACGTGGCCCTCGTGGCGGCATGATTTTAACCAATGATGAAGAATTGGCGAAGAAAGTTAATAGCGCCATCTTCCCTGGTATTCAAGGCGGTCCTTTAGAGCATGTGATTGCTGCGAAGGCTGTGGCTTTCAAAGAAGCGTTGGATCCAGAATTTAAAGAGTACAGTCAACAGGTGATTGATAACGCGAAAGCGATGGCGAAAGTCTTTAATCAAGCACCGGAAGCGCGTCTGATTTCAGGCGATGTTGACAATCATTTATTGTTAATCGAAGTCACTGATTTTGGCTTAAACGGGAAAGAAGCCGAAACAATTTTAGATACCGTTCATATTACGGTGAATAAAAACTCGATTCCATTTGAAAAATTGAGTCCTTTTAAAACTAGCGGCATTCGGATTGGTACACCAGCAATTACGAGTCGTGGCTTTACTGAGGAGGATGCGGTCGAGGTTGCAAAATTAGTAATTAAAGCCTTGCGCGCGAAAGATGACGAAGCGGCTCTAGCTGAAGTTCGCGAGGGTGTTAAAGAATTGACGGACAAATATCCTTTGTATCGCTAATTTGATTGAATCGTTAGTTAAATCGTTCGTTGCATAGATAACTGAATGAATTTTTAGGAGAGCGGGGCTTGTGTCCTTCTCTCTTTTGTTTTACAATAAATAGAAGCAAAAATAACCAATATTAAGGAGAATCGACATGGGCAAATTTCAAGTAATTGATCATCCATTAATTCAACACAAACTAACGATTATCAGAGAAAAGAACTGTGGAACAAAAGTTTTTCGTGAGGTCGTAAATGAAATTGCTATGCTAATGGCCTACGAAGTTTCTCGCGATATGCCGCTAGAGGACATCGTTATTGAAACACCAATGGTTGAAACAACTCAAAAAACTTTAACAGGTAAAAAAGTAGCGATTATTCCAATCTTACGTGCTGGAATTGGCATGGTTGATGGAATTTTAGAATTAATTCCAGCAGCAAAAGTTGGACACGTTGGTTTATACCGTGATGAAGAAACGTTAGAACCACATGAATACTTCTTAAAATTGCCAGAAGATATTGCGAGCCGTCAATTATTCGTTGTTGACCCAATGCTAGCAACTGGTGGATCAGCGATCATGGCGATTGATTCATTGAAAAAACGTGGCGCGTCAAACATTAAATTTGTGTGTTTAGTCTCTGCACCAGAAGGCGTTAAAGCATTACAAGATGCTCATCCAGATATCGATATCTATACAGCAGCTTTAGATGAAAAATTAAATGAAGATGGCTACATCGTACCAGGTCTAGGCGATGCAGGCGACCGTTTATTCGGAACAAAATAAGCAGTACTAGAAAAAAACTTGTGGAGAGAAATTTTCACAAGTTTTTTTAGCTTGTGCCAGAAGCGGCTTCTGGAACACCGTTTATTCGGGAAAAAGGGAGGATGGAATTTTGCCACGACTTCTTTTTTTGCAAAGTTAATGATAGAGGAGGAGAGTCATAGAGATGGAACAATGGGATATTTACACTGAAAACAGGGAAAAGACTGGCAGGCTTCATACAAGGGGCGAAAAAATGGCGGTGGGTGATTATCATCTGGTGGTGACTGCCTTAATCTTTAACTCAAAAGGCGAATTACTTATTCAGAAAAGGCGAGAAGATAAGATTGGCTGGCCTGGGTTTTGGGATTTCTCTGCGGCAGGTTCTGCTTTAGCAGGCGAAAGTTCTAGGCAAGCGATGATAAGAGAAATCAAAGAAGAGTTAGGGATTGACGTGACCACAGCGGAAAGCCAACTACGATTTACTTGGTATTTTCCAGATGGATTTGATGATTTTTGGATTATCTATCATGATGTTGCTTTAGAAGAATTGACGCTACAAAAAGAAGAGGTTCAGGAAGCACGCTGGGTGAACGAAGAAGAATTTCAGAGCCTAGTAAAAGCAGGCGAGATGATTCCTTATTTCTTCAATGAGACATTATTTTCTTGGATACATAAAGGGCATTTACATGAATAGCTTGTAGATGAGTCGACTGCGTAATTATTGGTTTTGTGAGATTGGACAAAGTGGAATATAAATAGAATGATGGAAGCTGTTCGACTATTTTGGCTCTTTGAGCGTAGTTGGAGAGCTTTTTTATTTCACTTAAAGGGAATATAACTATTGTAAATGTGAAGAAGATATTTACAATGGACTTCTAGAGTTGCTCTCTTTTCCAAAACCATTCGGAATTCTTACTGCTAAAAGAGACCTTCGCAACTAGTAGATTAATAGTAGCAAGACCTTGGTAAGATTATCGTGCTCTACGAAGGTTATCTAATCAAAATAGCAAAAATGAACAATCTTTATTATACTAATTCATATAAAAAATAGGAAGTAGACAAATTAGTACGATTAAAATATCAAAAGTAAGCAATTCTTTTTATAGAATAAGACGTAAACTATAAATGTAATCGATTACTAAAAAATCATAGGAGATATATTATGGAATATAAAAATTTAGCTGATAATATTGTCAAAAATGTTGGTGGACCTGAAAATGTCGTTTCGTTGATGCATTGTGCTACTCGTCTACGGTTTGTTCTAAAAGATGAAGAAAAAGCAAACAAAGAAGAATTATTGAAGAACAGCGAAGTTATTTCTGTCCTTCGTGCAACAGGGCAATATCAAGTAGTAATTGGTAATCACGTTGCTGATGTCTATAAGACAATAACTCAAAATTATCCAGTAGTGAACGCTGACTCAGAAGATGAAAATTCAGCTGAAGAATCAAATGAGAATAATGGTTCATCGAAAAAAGACAAAAAAAATCCGATTAGTTCATTAATGGCAGTAATCATCAGTATTATGGTGCCGTTAATTGGTGTGATGGCTGCGACTGGGATTGTAAAGGGTATTTTGGCATTATCTACATCTCTAGGCTGGATTTCACAAGAAAGTGGAACTTATCAAATCTTATACGTCGTTGCTGATATTATTTTTTATTTTATGCCTGTTTTTGTTGGCTATTCTGCTGCAAAACGATTTAAAGTTAATGAAATCATCGGGATGGCGATTGGTGCGTCTTTATTTTACCCGACTTTAGCCACGATGATGGGAAATGATCCGATTGGCACTGTGTTCACAGACACAATTATTTCAATGCCTATTCACACATCATTTATTGGCATACCTGTGTTGTTAGAAAGTTATTCTTCAACAATTATTCCGGCAATTTTGGCTGTTTACTTTGCTTCGAAGGTTGAAGCTTTAGCGAAAAAATATATTTCAGAAGCAATTGCTGGATTTGCAGTACCGTTAGTAACTTTGATTATTTGTATCCCTGTCACGCTTATAATAATTGGACCATTTGCTATGGTGCTAAGTAAACTAATCGGCGCTGGAATTATGGCTGCTTACAATTTAAGTCCTACATTGATTAGTGCTGTATTAGGTGGGCTATGGATTCCAATCGTAACATTTGGTTTGCACGGTGCGATTGTTCCTATTGCTTTGACTAATTTCTTTACTAATGGTTATGATGTTATTTTTCCAATGATTACCGGCCATTCTTTCGCGATTGCAGGTGCTATTATCGCAATTGGCTTACGTTTGAAAAATAAAAAGCAAAAAGGTTTGGCCTTGTCAGCAGGATTCAATTCTGGGATTTTAGGTGTGATTGAACCAGCTCTTTATGGATTTTTATTAAAAGAAAAGAAAATTTTAATTATGGTTTGTTTGATATCTGGAATCGGTGGCGGTGTCATTGGCTTTTTCCGGGCACTACTCTTGCAATTAACACCTGGTGGGATTTTCGCTTTGCCAGGCTACATTGATACGAATGAAACTGGGACACAAGTTGGCTTTATCGTAATTACTTTGGTTTCAATTCTGTCATTTGTGATTCCTTTCATATTGACTTTGATGATGTATCGCTCTGATAAAGCAGATTCAATTGATGAGTAAAAAATAAACGAACAGAAAGAGGAAATAAATGAATAAAGATTTTTTATGGGGTGCAGCAATGTGCGCTTCACAAGCAGAAGGCGGCTATCTTGAAGGTGGTAAAGGGCTGACTGCAAATGATATTTTCCCAGCCTTGAACGAAGGTAGATGGGAAGCCCTTTACAATGTTCCAGAATCGCTACAAAAGAAATATAATTATTATCCGAGTCACCAAGCAATTGATTTTTATCACCGATATGTGGAGGATATTAAATTATTGGCTGAATTAGGTATTAAAGTATTCCGTACTTCTATTAACTGGGCTAGAATTTTCCCTAACGGAGATGAACTTGAGCCCAACGAAGAAGGACTTCAATTCTATGAAGATGTTTTTAATGAATGTGGAAAATATGGTATCACACCAGTCGTCACACTCAATCATTTTGATACACCTCTAGGACTGTATAAATATGGTGGCTGGAAAAACAAAAAAGTCATTACCTTTTTTGAGCGTTATTGTGAGACTGTCTTTAAACGATTCAAAACGCAAGTGAAATATTGGATTACCTTTAATGAAATTAATATGATACTCGGCATTCCCATTGTTGGTGGTCTTATTGATCCGCTCAAAGAGGAAAACATTTTGGAAGCTAAATACCAAGGCGCACACAATCAGTTGGTAGCTTCGGCAATCGCTACTAAAATTGGCCATGAAATTAATCCAGAATTTATGGTTGGAAGTATGATTGGCGCAGGGAAAAACTATCCGTATTCGCCTAACCCAGCAGATGTATGGGCTGCTTACCAAGCTGATCAAGAGGAATACTCACTGATTGATGTACAAGTCAAAGGGAAATATTCTGCTTATATGCGTAGATATTTTGAGAAAAATGACATTGATATTTTGGCCACAGAAGAAGAAATGGCGTTGCTTAAAACATATACTGCAGACTTCCTGGCCTTAAGTTATTATTCAACCAGACTGACTGCTGCAAATAATGAAGATAAAGAAGCAACAGGTGGGAATATAGCAGATACCTTGAAAAATTCTTACTTAGAAGCAAATGACTTTGGTTGGCAAATTGATCCTCTAGGGTTCAGAATTACTTTAAATGAGTTATACGATCGTTATGAAGTTCCTCTATTTATTGTCGAGAATGGCTTAGCAGCGATGGATGTTGCCGATGAAAATTATTTTGTTGAAGACGATTATCGGATAAATTATTTTGCTAAACATATTCAGGCGATGAAAGAAGCCATGGATGACGGTGTTGATATTATTGGGTATGCGACTTGGGGAACGATTGATATCGTGAGTGCTAGCTCTGGTATCATGAGTAAACGGTATGGATTAGTGTATGTCGATCTTGATGATGAAGGAAATGGCACACGCAATCGCTATAAAAAGAAATCGTTTGATTGGTATAAAAAAGTCGTTACGTCAAATGGAGAAGAGTTGATGTAATCAGTTATATTATAGATTGAAATAACCTAATTGAATAGCGGTATCATAGAGAACAAAGAGATAGAATGTAGTATCTATTTCTTTGTTCTCTTGGTATAATTTCACTTAAAAATAGAAGGTGAGGGACGTGAAATGCAGATGAATAGTCCGTGGGATAATATCACCATTAAAAAAATTGACGATGATTATAATAATGTAAATAGTTATGATGGGAATGTTCACTTAATTTATATCCTAAAAGGATCAGTAGTCATTGGGAATGAATACGAAACCATCGAGTTACATGCTCCTGGGTTCATGATCCTACCCAAACTTGGTTCATATAAAGTTGTGCTGTCAGGTGCGGTGGTCTACGACATTGGTCTGAGTTATTCATTTAACAAAAAAAATAGTGAAGTAAACTATAGTTACGAGTTTATTGGAAATTCGCATATAAAAGGTGGTCAATTTAATGACTCCCTTTATTTTAACTTAGATAAGTTACTCTCTCTTTATTACCTTGAAAAGGACACGACTTCTCCTGCGATTGTATTCGAAACGTATTTTAGTATTCTTACCATATTAGAAAATAAATATTATCGTGAAGTTAAGGTAAGGAGAGGTAGCCGAAACGTAGCAAGTAGAGTGGAGGAAGTAAAACAATATATCGATAGTAATTATGAGAAAGAAATTAAATTGAAGGATTTAGCTAAACGTTTTTTTGTCTCTGAACAGTATCTTTCTCGAACATTTTCTGAGCTAGTAGGTGTACCGTTAAGTGAGTATTTAGTGGATCTTCGCCTGAGTAAAGTCAAACAAGAATTGATTCAAACCGATAAATCCATCACTAGTATAGTTTATGACGCTGGTTTTTCAAATGTAAATTCTTTTAATCGAATTTTTAAGAATAGGTTTGGTACAAGCCCAACTTATTTTAGGAAAATGAATCAAAATAAAGAGGAGCCTTCCTCCACTTCAGAACCGACTAATTTAGATGAACAACTTCTACCGTTATTGAATCATACAGAAAAGGTTAGTACAGAGGAAACGATTCGCTTAAACTGTCAAAACAGTAGTGACTTTCAAGTAGCTGATGGAATTATTAATATGGGTGCTGCCGCTAACTTATTAGACGCCAGATACCGTAGACAGTTGGAGACATGCAAAGATATCTCCGTTCTGAAATATTTGCGCATCAGCGATATTATGTCGAAAAATCTAGTCACTAGAACGAATGGGCAGCTTATATTCACGGTCTTAGACCAAGTGATTCATTTTATATTGGAAGAAGGCTACCAACCTTTCATTGTTTTAAATCCACCACAGTTGGACGAGAAAAGTAGTCTAGGTCAGACCCATTATTCCCTCTCAGCTTGGATCAAAGATATAGTACAAATTTGTGAACACTATTTAAGTCTCTATGGTTCATCGGTAATCAAAAAATGGAAGTTTGAGCTCGTTCAGCCTCATTTCAGATATTTATATGCGAGAGGGGAAATTACCAGCCTGTTTAAAGGTGAGAATGAACAACTAGACATTTCACGCATGGCAGAATATATCGTCTATTGCGAGCGAGTAATAAAAGCAATCCGTCAGAAAGACCGAAACTTATCTATTGGTATCGGCGGCTTGCCGCTTAAGGAATTTATCGAATCAGCGGATGAAACCACATTGGGATCCATGCAATCAATGGACTTTGCTTTCATTTGTTTCACCTCACTTCCCTATTTATCACGAGAAAGTACAAGTAATGGTAGAGCAGCAATAGTCAAGCAGAGCAAAGAAGATTACCTTTATAAGTTAACGAATCGGGTGCAAATTTTATTAAAAGAAAATAATCTAGAAAAATCTATCTATCTTACTGAATTTAATATTACTTCCTTTACGAATGATCGGATCAATGATACGTCATTTAAGGGAACCTATATATTTAAAAACCATCTAGATTTATCTAGTCAGTATAACGGCATCGGCTATTGGTACTTTTCTGACTTAATCGATATGTCTTCAAATGAGACCGTCAAAGAATTTATTGGTGCACCAGGCCTGATGACTAAGAATGGACTCCCGAAAATTGGACTTTACGCCTACGTATTTCTCGATAGTGTTGAAGAGAAACTGATTTTTAAGAATCAGACATTTCTTGTTACCAAAAATTCCACCACTGATTCGATTACGATTGTCGCCTGTGGCTATACACCGGTTGATTCCTCATATTTTAATTGGTATGAGTCAGATGATGCAACAAATGATGCACATATCTTTTCTAACTATTATGCGACTAAAACTGTTATTCAATTAGAAAACTTACCGATTAATTCTAGAGAATATCAGCTTACTACAAGAAAAATCGGGTATTTCGAAGGAAATGCCTTAGATGAGGTGATGAAAGTAACAACCTCAGAGCAGTTAACGCCATCTGTTTTAGATTATCTTCATAAGAGAAGTGAGCCAAGGCTGTATATGAAATCAATACCTGTCACTGACAATGCAATCGAGCTAAGCATAAAAGTCGAGCCACAACAATTAGTATTATTTGAATTGACGCGCATCTATAAATAAATTCATAGAAAAAAGACCCAAAAATATTCAGCTCAGCTGTGAGTTCTTGGGATATTTTATCTTTGGTCTGAATTAGTGAGGTATTATGATTTTATGAATAAAATCATAAAGTAAAATACAAAATTGTTATTTAATTATCGCCGGATTTGAAAAATAAAATTCTCTGCCCACGTTTCTGCCCACGCGAGGCAAAATCCAAAAAAAGACGCCGCCCTAAATGGTCTGAAAAGACTGTTAGGACGGCGTTTTTGACGTATGCCAACTGCAGGAATCGAACCTGTGACCTACGCGTTACGAGTGCGTTGCTCTACCTACTGAGCTAAGTTGGCGAAATACATTATGAATTATAGTAAAAAAAAATAATTTTGTAAAGGAATAACACGTGAGTAGTTAATGACAAGTTTTATTTGCAAAATGTATTGACAATAAAACTTGGTATGATACACTTGTTTTGCCAAGTAAACTTGTTAAAATGTTGAAACAGATTTGATTCTTATAATTATATACTGCAAGGAGGAAGAAGAATGAATAAAGAAGAATTATTGAGAAAAGCAAGAGATTCCAAAAAAGGTGCAAGAGAAGGTGTTGAGCACCAACAAGTGTTGAATGGTAGTAGGTACGGTGGGATTGTATTTGTAGTTGTGGCAGTTCTTCTTATGGTATATACCTTGTTTAAATGGAGGCTTACGGAGCTTTATATGATCTTGGCTATTGTCTGGTTATATTTCCCAGCAACTGTCTATGGTATGACAAAGATAGAGCATAAAAAGAATAAACAAACGGGAACCATTATTGTTTGTTTTATCATTGGTTTAGCGCTATTGGGCATGTATTTTATAAAGAGCTGGTGAGTGTATGAAAGAAGAATTAGTTTTAAGAAATAATTTGAAGCAAGCTAGAAAAGAAAAACAAATGTCACAGACGCAGTTGGCCGAGCTTGTGGGTGTTTCAAGAAATACGATAAGTTCGATTGAAACAGGGCAATTTAATCCAACCGCTAAGTTAGCGTTAATTCTTTGTATCGCTTTAGAAAGAAAATTTGAAGAATTGTTCTATTTTCAGGAGAGTGAGTGAATTCAGAACTGAAGCATAGAGCTAAGAAAGTACGACTTATAATTGAAAATACTTAACTTCCGTTTTCATTTCATGATTTTTTTCATAAAATGTGCTATAATTAGAGATGAAAGGTAGGTTTTTTATTTATGGCTACATTTGGAAAATTTGATTCTACTGTCGTCCCCTCTGAATTTGGAAAAGATTTTATGGTTAACACGCACGTTACTTTTACGGTCCATGGTAAAACGCAGACAGGAACAATTACTAAACAGCTTAAGAACTCTGCCGTAGTTGAGATTGATCAAACGCGTGAAAATGATCAATTAATGACACAAAGTAATGGTGTCGTAATTATTAATTACAAGCATATGAAAGAAATTTAATTTAGGCCATCTCACTTAATAGAGATGGCTTTTTTGATGCGCAAAAATTGGCATAGGAATCAGGACGATGGTGCGAGGGCAAGAATGGTAGACTGAGAGTGATCGGCTGAACGAAATAATGAGGGGGTCAATAATGACTCAATGAGAGAATGATTAGTATTTCACAAATATGTTGCTTTCAATAACAAACTTCTTTATAATCTAAACGAGAGAAATAGATAGAGTTTTTTATATCATCAGGACATAAACTGCTCTTCAATCGCTGATATCATTCAGTTTGTTTGTAGGTAGGTTTTTTATCTATCAGGTGGAGAATTATATTTGTGCATGGTTGGTGGAAAAGTTATTTGGATGTTTGTGAAAATATTTACTTGATATTTCTCAAAAGCTACATAGTTATTTTAGGGGGAAAAAGAATGAAAAGAAATAAGTTAAAAACAGTGTTCGTTGGTTTAACAATGACATTACTAATGAGCGCATGTGCAAGTGATGGCGCATCTACTAAGGAATCTAGCACAGCTAAGAGCACAGAGAGTTCAGTTGAAGCAACTTCTGCTGCATCAGCACAAGAATACACAGATCCATCAGAATTGAAAGATGAGTATGATGTTGTTATCGTTGGAGCTGGTGGTGCGGGTATGGCGGCAGCACTTTCTGCTAAAGATGCTGGCATGAATCCAGTGATTCTTGAAAAAATGCCTATCGCTGGTGGTAATACGTTGAAATCTTCAGGTGGGATGAATGCTTCTGAAACGAAATTCCAAAAGGAACAAGGAATTGAAGACAGCAATCAATTATTCTTTGATGATACATTAAAAGGCGGAAAAGGTACGAATGATCAAGATCTTTTACATTATTTGGTAGACAATTCATCTGACGCGATTGACTGGTTAGATTCTATGGGAATTACTTTAGATAACATCAGCTTTAGTGGTGGGGCAAGCGTGAAAAGAATTCACAGACCACATGATGGCGCGGCTGTTGGAACGTATTTAGTTGATGGTTTGGTTAGAAATGTTCACGAAAAAGAAATTCCTTTATTTGTGAATGTTGATGTGAAAAAAATCAATGAAAAAGACGGTCAGGTTACTGGCGTGACTGCTGAAATTGATGGCAAAGAAAAAACTATTTCTGGTAAAGCAGTTGTTGTTACAACTGGTGGATACGGATCAAACAAAGAAATGATTGAAGAATATCGCCCTGATTTGAAAGGTTACGTAAGTACCAATTCTGAAGGTAGTACAGGCGATGGTATCAAGATGATCGAATCTCTTGGTGGCGCAGTGGTGGATATGGATCAAATCCAAGTGCATCCAACTGTTGTTCAAAAAACAGGTATGCTAATTAGTGAAACTGTTCGTGGTGAAGGATCAATTCTTGTGAATCAACAAGGTGAACGTTTCTACAACGAACTTGAAACTCGCGACAACGTTTCAGCAGCGATTACAGCATTGCCAGAACATTATGCTTACTTAGTATTCGATTCTGCATTAGCTGAGCGTGCAAAACAAGTTGATTTCTACAAAGAACAAGGTGTTGTTATTGAAGGCGAAACGATTGAAGAGTTAGCTGGTAAAATTGATGTCGATGCGAAAACGTTAGAAAGCACGTTGACTACTTGGAATAAAGCAGTTAAAGATCAATCAGACACAGCGTTCAAACGTGAAACAGCAATGGATTACGATTTAACAAAAGGTCCTTTCTACGCGATTCAAATTGCGCCAGGAATTCACCACACAATGGGTGGCGTGAAAATTAACACAGATACACAAGTAGAAAAAGAAGATGGCTCGACAATTAAAGGTCTATATGCTGCTGGGGAAGTGACTGGTGGTATTCACGGACAAAACCGTATTGGCGGAAATGCTGTAGCAGATATTATTATCTTCGGTCGTCAAGCAGGCGCGCAATCAGCGAAATTTGCTAGCGAAGTTAAATAATTTAGTAGATATTTTGTAAAATGAACCAACTAAAATGAAGGAGTACGGCATCGAAAAGATGTCGAGCTCCTTCATTTTTTTCATAGATAGAAGAGTCTCGCAGGCTCGATGGTAAGTAATAGACAAATTTTTCGAAATATGAGAAAATTTGACTGTTGTTGGGAGGTTACTCAAGTCCGGCTGAAGAGGACAGACTCGAAATCTGTTAGGCGGGTTAAACCGTGCAAGGGTTCGAATCCCTTACCTTCCGTAAAGTATTTTAAGAAAGGTTTTTGTGAAGAGTGGAAATCCTTTGTTTATGGGGATTTTGCTCTTTTTTGTATGCGCTAGGTTTTGTAGTTTTTTGGGATGAACCTTGGTCAAAAGGGAATTAGAAGATGAGATAAGTAGTGTAAAAGCAGCGATCAGAAAAGCTAAAAGCTTTCCTGATCGCTGTTTTTGTGTTGCTTACGATATTGATTAGGGGATTGACCTGTTTGTTTCTTAAAAAATTGATAGAAGTAGAGATCATTCCCAAAGCCTAATTCTTGAGCAATTTTTTGAATGGTCAAATTGGTTGTGCTTAATAATTGTGTCGCTTTTTCCGTTCGTATGAGTTTTGCATATTGAGAAATAGTTTTATTGGTTTGCTTTTTTAGTAATCGATTTAAGTATTCCGCGTTATAATGTAAATTTTTTTCGATTTCATTACGTGAAATATTACCATAATGGTGTTCTATCTGATGGATGATACGGTTGACTAAGTAAGCTTCTTTGGAATCATTTAAATCGACTGATTTTAAAGAAAATCTGTTTGAATTTTGAAGAGATTCAATGATTCTTAAGACTAAGCCTTTCTGAAAATAAGAAGCGCCCATCTTACGGGTAGCAATTTCTTGTTGCAAAGCGTCTAACATAATTTGTAGGGGTTTGTTAGGAGTAGGTAAAATTTTAGTCACTTGCAGGTAACGTTGTTGCCATTCGTTCTCGTGGCGTAAACTGTGCTGTAGAAAACCATAAGCTTGTCCCATGCAAGCTGTTTCATTAAAAAGTTCTTGAAGAAATTTAGGTGATAGATTGATAAAAACTACAAATGTATCTTCTTCTAGGGTTTCATAATGACGCATTTTTGGGCTTAAGAAGCAACCATCGCCAGCATAGAAGGTGAAGGATTTATCCTCTAAATTATTCGTGAGTTGTCCCTTTAACACATACATGAGTTCGAAATCATGATTTTCGTGAATCGTCCGATATTCAGGTGCTTCGAATGTCGTCAAGTTGTTATCTTTAACCATCGTATAGAGTATCCGGTCTTGTATCCGTCGTTTATAGAAGAGCGAAATAGGTGTATGCGTTACGATTTGAGGATGGCTGCCTGGTGAAGTCTGTTCAATCTTGGTGAAATGCTCATTTGTCATAAAATCATCTCCTAAGTTGGAAAATCATAGTTTTGGGCAAGTAATTGTCGATTATTCAGATTATAACATGTTCAATTTGAGATTAATATAAAGGAAAAGGAGTGAGGAAATGAGAAAAACTAAATTACTAAATCATCAATGGGATTTTTATTACGGGGCACTATCAACACCACCTTTGACCGCAAAAAAAGCTCATGCTTTAGGTGGTCTGACGAATCCCTTGCCTGATGAAAAGGGAGAGAGAGTTATTACAAGTGCTGGAGGAGACCACTTTCTGAAGTTAATTGCTCGAGGGAATCGTGAGCAAGGCTTAGAAAATTTAGCAGGAACTGACTTAGAAACTACGCTGACCTCTGATTGGGGAAAAGTAGATTTACCTCATGATTGGAAGATTGGTTTGCCCTATGTAAATGAACCAGCTAATTTGATGAGTGGATCAAAACCAGATGGAGTTGGTTTCTACCGTAAGCTTTTTTCATTAGATGAGGAAGCTTATAAAGAACAACGTGTGATTTTGCACTTTGATGGTGTGATGCGCATGGCAGATGTGTGGTTGAATGGCGCTTATTTAGGAAGAAATAATAGCGGTTACACATCGTTTTCTTTTGATATTTCTGAGTGTGCACGTTACGGCTCAGAGGGTGATAATGCCTTATTAGTCAAGGTTGATACTACGACTGGACCAGAAGGTTGGTGGTATGAAGGAGCGGGGATTTACAAAAATGTGTGGCTTGAGCTTATTCCTGAAATCGCTTTAGACCGCGATAGTCTTTATGTGGCGACAACAGATTTGACACCGGAAAAAGCTGAATTAAACGTGTCGTTTGCGATAAATAATGAGAGCGCAAGAGAAATAACAATTCAACCTAGAATTCAATTGGGAGAGCAATCTTTAACAATGTCTGAAATGATTCTTAAAGCGGGACAAACAAAAAACATTACACATGATGTATCGATTGTTAATCCAGTTTGTTGGTCCCCAGAGAATCCTAAGCTGTACCAGGTTACGGTTGATATTGGCACAGATAACCTTACTCAGACATTTGGAATTCGTACATTTGGTTATGATCAAAAAGGGTTCTATCTAAATGGCGCGCCTTATGAATTACGAGGAGTGTGTGAACACCAAGATTTTGCTGGTGTTGGCGTAGCCTTGAATCAGGATATTGTGGAGTACAAATTGACCATTTTAAAAGAGATGGGTGTTAATGCAATCCGCAGTGCCCACCATTTTGCTTCAGAAGAATTATTAATGGCTTGTGATCGGTTAGGTATTTTAATGATGAATGAAAACCGTTTGCTAGAAAGTACGCCATGGCGTTTAGACGATTTGAAAAAAATGGTGAAGAAAGCTCGTCATCATGCCAGTCTCGCTTTTTGGTCAGTTGCTAATGAAGAAGTGATAGGCAACACAGCTTTAGGGAGTCGGATTGCTAAAAAGTTGGTACAGACTATTAAACGATTAGATCAAGAACATTTGGTCATCTCGGCTGAATTGCTTAATCCCGAAGGTATTGTGGATCCTGAATATTTAGATCACTATGATGTTTTAGGGGTGAACTATCCTGAAGCGGGAGTAATGGGACCAGGGGCAGCCTTAATTAAGCAACAATATCCTGATCTACCAATGATTAGTACGGAAAATGCTTCTTATTTTTCTACCCGAGGTGTCTATCGCGATGACGAAAATCAATGTCATTGTAATAATCTTGGCTCACTATATTCAATGGTTTTACCTGGAAAGCGTCAACCCGATGATCCAGGGGCTGGTGGCACGGCGAAACCAGAAGAAGTGATGACATACTTAGAAGAGCATTCCTATATGGGTGGTGTCTTTCTATGGACAGGTTTTGATTATTTTGGTGAACCATCTCCATTTGCATGGCCAGCTATTAGTTCTCAATTTGGTATTGTTGATACGTGTGGATTTGAAAAAGATTATTATTATTATTATCGAGCATTTTGGACAGAAACTCCTTTTGTACACATGATGCCTCATTGGAATCGTGAAGGATTAGAGATTGATGATAAAGGCGAAGTGGCCGTTCGGGTCTTTAGTAACGTAGATAGCGTGGAGCTTTTTGTTAATCAACAGAGTTTCGGACGACAAACAGTAACTGGGCATAAAACGGATTGGCGTGTGCCTTATTCAGAGGGTGAAGTGCGTGTTGTCGGTTATCTAGGTGATCAGCAGGTAGCTTCAACAAGTCATCAAACTAGTGGAAAAACAGCCGCAGTAGAGGTTGTTGAGCGCTATCGAGGACAAACACATTGTTTATTTGAAGTACGAGCGCTAGATAAGGATCACACGTATGTTCCAACAGCTAATGAATGGATTTCATTGAAGAGTAATGGTGGCGATATTATTGGTTTGGGAAATGGCAATCCTTCAGATCATCACCAAAATGATCTTACAAAAATTCGTTTATTTAATGGTAAGGCTTTAGCCATAGTGAAGACACAACATGATGAGTTTAAATTAATGGCAAGTCTGGTATCAGAATAAAACAGATGATTTTGTTCAAATCATAGGTATTACTAGTCAAAATCACCTATGATTTGAGCATAAAAAAAAGAATTTTGAATAGGGCTGAATAGTTTTTCAGCCAAGAATAAAAGGGCAAAATGAAAACGCGCTCAAGATTGACATTACTACTAATATGAAATTGTGAAAGGAAGAAATATTTATGAAAAAGAAATTATCACTTGCAGTTGGTATTTTAAGTATGAACTTGCTACTTATGTCGTCTTCAGTTGTAGGGGCAGCAATTGCAGCAATTGCTGAATCATTTCCTGATGAGGCGATTACGAAGGTCCAGATGTTGAGCACGATTCCTCAATTGGGACAATTAGTAGCAACTCTATTATTTACTTGGCTGACTTATATATTAACACGTAAAAATGTTGGATTGTTAGCCGTGGGATTTGTTATGGTCAGCGGTTTACTACCCGTTTTTTTCAACAGTAGTCTAAATATCATTCTAGCTTGTATGGTTGCCCTGGGTTTTGGGATTGGTTTGATTAGTAATGTTGGTCCGGTGCTATTACAAGAACATTTTGATGGTGAAGAGCGTGCCTCTGTCATGGGGTGGGCTGTCGGTGTTAACAATATTGGGATGATGGCATTTACTGGAATTGGCGGCGTCCTAGGTGGTGTGGACTGGCGGAATCTATTTTGGATATATGGTATTGCAGTTATTATTTTTATATTAGTATTTTTCTTAGTACCACAAGATGTTCGTAGCCAAGGTTTAGAGAAAAAGACACAACAAAGTTTTATGCAGTCTGTTAAAGGATTAAGTGGCTATGTTTATATTATTATAGGGATTACATTTATTATGTCATTAGGTTTAATGACTTTTATGGCCAATCAATCTCTTTTATTAGCCGGAAAAGGATACGGCACGGCGTACACTGCTATGGTATCAGCTATTGGGAATGTTGGCGGTATTTTGACAGCATTTAGTCTTAAGTACATTCGTAAAATGACTAAAACAGATACCATTGCTTGGGGATTCGTGGCTTTCGCACTTTCTTATGTATGTATTGCATTCTTTGATAATATTTCACTACACATTTTAGGTAATATGTTTTCTGGTGTCGGTATTGTCATGGTAAACGCGACAATTCCTTATGAACTATCGATTTTAGCAGACCATAAGCAATTTCCTGTGGTGATTGCGATGAATACACTGATGAGTTCAGTTGCCGGAGTCTTATCACCGATTATTTTGGCAGCAATAGGCGTCACTGCAGGCCAACAATCATTTATCGCTGGTATGATAATTTGTTCTGTTACAGCCGTAGTATTGCTTATTACACGCTTAGGTTCTCGAGTAGAGAAAATTCACCAAACAAAGGTCATAGCTGAGAAAGCCTAAAGTTTACATGGGGAAGTTCTTTGCTGAAATGTTGAGTTAATGAATAAAAGTAAAAACTGAGGACACAAATTTTTGAATCTAAAGAGATGAAACAAGTAAAGGTAGATACTAACGTATTTCCTGACACGATGTGTTTAAATTTTGAACAAATAAATATAGTTTGAATAGATAATAATCATTTAACGGAAGGGTGAGAGGATGATAAATCATTACCAAAATCCAATATTGCGAGGAATGTATCCTGATCCAAGTATTGTGCGAGTAGAAAATACTTACTATATGGTGAATAGTACGTTTGAATATTACCCAGGAATAGCTTTATCAAAAAGTACAGATTTGTTGAATTGGTCACCATTGCCAAGTATTGTGACTGAAACAACCCAGGCTGATTTGCGTCAGGCTAAATCAAATGAAGGAATTTTTGCTGTCTGTATTCGTTACCACCAAGGTGTATTTTATGTAATCACAACAAATTTTGCCGAATTTAAAAATTTTATTATTTGTGGATCGTTGTCGGAAGATGGCTCTAGTATTATTTGGCAGGAACAACGTATTGAAGTAGATATTATGGGAATTGATCCTGATTTATATTTTGAAAATAATCGTAGTTACGTGACATTTACTGGCTATATTGATGATCAAGGTACCAAAGCAATCCAACAGGTGGAGATTGAATTAGACACTGGGCAGATACTTCGTGGTCCAGAGGTTATTAGTTTTGGTACGGGTGGAAGAGATGTTGAAGGTCCTCATATTATTAAACGACCAAATGGATATTACTTATTGGCAGCCGAAGGGGGGACAGGCGTGGGTCATATGATTACGATGTTCCACAGTGAGTCTCTTTGGGGTCCTTTTATGAATGAGGAGAATGTGAATCCTTTATTTACGAACCGGGATCGTGCATCAGAACCGTTACAGAATATTGGTCATGCTGATTTATTTCAAGATCCAATCGGTAATTGGTGGTTAACGTGTTTAGGTACTAGACCAGCTACTGTAGGCTTCACTCAAATTACTAATCTAGGTCGAGAAACGTTACTATATCCTGTTATTTGGGAGGATAAGTGGCCAAAAATATATCAAGGTACCCCGACTGTAGAGGTCGATTTAGCTGACTATCCTCAGCATGTGGCTAGTTTAACTAATGAGCAAAAGTTAGTCACATTTACAGATGAATTTATCAGTGATAGTTTACATCCTGAATGGTTAAGTTTACGTTCTTCTTTAGCAGACCGACTTCACCTTTCTCCTAATCAGTTAATATTAGAGGGATGTGGTAATGCCTTCGAGGACTTAGGGACACCTTCTTTTTTAGGAGTTCGTCAAACAGAGCATGCTCAATCCTTTAAAGTTCAAGTAGATGGGAGTAAAACGCAACTCAATGATGGAATGGTGGGCGTAGCTAGTTTAATTAACAGTGATCATTACGCCGCAATTCTCGTTGAAGTGAATGATAAGACAGGAAGTTATCGT
Organism: Candidatus Enterococcus huntleyi; assembly: GCF_009933175.1. Taxonomy (GTDB): domain Bacteria; phylum Bacillota; class Bacilli; order Lactobacillales; family Enterococcaceae; genus Enterococcus_K; species Enterococcus_K huntleyi. The sequence continues at coordinate 340,968 of NZ_MAEJ01000001.1, forward strand.
GTTTTTCGTAAACAAAAAGTTGGAGATATCGAAATTAATGATGTTATAGGTGAACTATCGCAATTACCTGATTCTTTTGAAATTATTAGCCAGCCAGATACTAAAACATTTGCCGTTCGAGCTAATGGTGAGACCCACGCTTTTAACACGCAGGCGATTCATTTTTCTAATGAAGCAATTGCTGCTTTAAATACGGGTGATATCCAAGGTATTTATGTGCTAGGTGATGCATACTTGTCTGTCAGTAAGGTAGAACGAACGAATCTGTAACATTTTTAATATTTTTTGGGAATTGGGATAGTTCTACTTAGGATAAAGTAGGCAATTTTCCCTGTGGCTGATGTCGAACACCTGTAATCAGACAACTGCTAGACTGGATGAATTTAATGGCTGTTAACATAGCTTGATTTAAGTAAATGCTTATACTGGGAGTGTTTCTGTGAGTGAAGCGTCATCAAGTAAATTTACAAGTCAGGGTAATTTCGAAGGCTCTATCCCGGTCATTTTATTTTGAGACGATGCTACAAAGTAAATTATTGGAGGACGAGTATGAAAATTATGGAAATTTATGTTAATCATATGGTTCAGCCTGTGGGCTATCAATTAGATGATTTGCGCATAGAATTTAAAGTCAGTGCAGAAGAATTTGTGCAGATGACTAAACAATTAACAATTTGGACGACTGATAAAAATCAACCAGTGTATCAGACAAAACCAGCAGCTTATGAAACGAATTATTTTGATGTTGATTTAACATTAGCACCTAGGACGCGTTACTTTTTTGAAATCAGCCTCTCGAATGATGAGCAATGTATTATCGGAGAAAGTTTTTTTGAAACGGGGAAACTGACAGAAACCTTTGCTGCGGATTGGATTGCTAATCAAAATAAAAAATTGCCGAACACGTTATTTAAAAAGACGTTTTCAGTTGCTAAAGCACCTATTTCTGCGCGTTTATATATGACTGGTTTAGGGGTATACGAAGCGTATTTAGATGACAATAAGATTGGCGATGAATATTTAGCTCCTGGTGTGACAGCCTATGATCAATGGGTTCAAGTTCAAACATACGACGTTAGTCAGGGACTAGAAGAGGGAAATCACACTTTAACAGTCTCAACTGGGGATGGTTGGTATAAAAGTCCTTATGGATTTGATGGCGGTAAAGCGAATATATATGGCGACCAACACATGATTATTGGTGAATTGTATCTAAATTATGCTGATGGTAGTCAAGAAATTATTAAAACAGATGCTAGTTGGCAAACGACGAGTGGGCAAATAACTCACTCGGGTATCTATTATGGTGAGGACATAGATGCGACTATAGAAATCACTGATTGGCAACCAGTTGTGACGATTGATCACAATAAAAATCTCTTACAGGATCGGCTGAGTCTACCACTAAAAGTTAAGGAAACTATAGTTCCTAAAGCTCTATTAAAGACACCTTTAGGAGAAGATGTGTTGAATTTTGGTCAAAATCAAGCAGGTTGGTTAACATTTTATAGTCGCGAACCTAAGGGGACTAAAATAACATTTGAAATGAGCGAAGTGTTGCAAGAGGACAATTTCTATCGCGATAATTTGCGCGAAGCTCGCGCCGCTTTTGTTTATATCTCAGATGGTGAAGAAAAGTGGGTACGACCACATTTTACGTATTATGGCTATCGTTATGTTCGCATTACAGGATCTAGTCAACCAATTCAGCTAACGGATTATAAAGCACAAGTCATCTATTCAGATATGAAAGATACGGGAAATATAATCACCGACAATTCTAAAGTGAATCGTCTATTTGAAAATGTACGTTGGAGTCAGAAAAGTAACTTTTTTGATGTTCCAACAGACTGTCCTCAACGGGATGAACGTTTAGGTTGGACAGGTGATGCGACTGTATTTTCAAACACTGCTGCCTTTAATATGGATGTTTTTCAGTTTTTCAAAAAATACATGAAAGATGTTGCAATCGAGCAAGCGCGTTTTGATGGGATGGTCCCAATGTATGCACCTGCAATGGGAACGACTGATGGAGGAGCCGCTGTTTGGGGTGATGCAGCAACAGTCATTCCTTGGAATATGTATGAAACATATGGCGATTCAGCGATTTTACGACAAAATTATGTGAGCATGAAGGCGTGGGTAGATTGGATTACTCAACATTCAAAAACAGAAAATCTTTGGACCGGAATGTTTCAATTTGGTGATTGGATTGCTCTTGATGGAGAAAATCCAGCACTACCGACAGGGAAAACAGATGAAGATTTTATTGCTTCAGTATATTATTATTATTCAAGTTTGATCGTTGCACAAACTGCTGAAATTTTAGGGTATGAACAAGATGTAATCTTCTATAAAAATCAAGCTGAATCAATTCTGAGTGCGATTCGTTCGGAATATATCACAGCTAAAGGGCGGTTATCAATTGATACACAAACAGCTTATGCCTTAGCTCTTTATTTTGAGTTAGTGCCAGCTGAACAATTGTCTCGCGTATCGAAGGATTTGGTCAGTCGTTTGAGCAAAGATAACGATCACTTACAAACAGGATTTGTGGGAACACCTTTCATTTGTCAAGTGTTGTCTAAATATGGCGAACATAAGTTAGCAACAAAAATTTTCTTACATGAAGATTTTCCAAGCTGGTTATATGCAGTCAATATGGGAGCGACAACTGTTTGGGAACGATGGAACTCGATTGAACCATCAGGAACAATGAACCCAGATGGGATGAATTCGTTAAATCATTATAGTATTGGTGCGATTATGGAGTGGGGCTACAAGTATGTCTTAGGTATTAAAGAACATACTCCCGGATTTAAAACATTGACTTATGCACCTAACTTTGATTATCGATTAAAACATGTTAGTGGTTATTTTAAGACACCTTATGGCAAGTTTGTGGCAGAGTATCAGATTGAAGCTGATGAAAAGCATACAATCCACACAACTATCACGGTTCCGTTTGGCGTTTCAGTTCAAGTCGATTTGCCGCGATCTTCAGGCATACCTGTGCAAGTGAATGGAAATGAACAAAAAGGTGGGCAATTTGTTTTAACGTGTGGAACGTATCATATTTCTTATATACCAACAGAAAATTATGTGGAATATTATCATGCTGAAACACCTGTTGCAGACATTATGGCGGATCCACTGATGATGGAAAAAATAGATGAGATTGATGATGTACTGAACTTTTTTAGAAAAGATCCAGCTGCAGTGGCAGGAGGTTTAGGTAGTATGTCACTGACTAAATTAAATACGTTATTACCTTTTATTCATATCAGTGTGTCTAACCTAGAAAAAATTAATCAAGCTTTAGTGGAAACACCTATTATAAGTGAACGCCATTGAGGAGAGACGTTTCCGGTAGTAATGGAAGAAACGATGAAAAGAACTAACCTGAAGGATTTAATGCAAGGATAAAAAATTAAAGGCGCAAGAAAGCTTTTTATAAGTTTTCTGGTGTCTTTAATTTGTCTGAAATCATTGAGAATAAACATTGTTATTAACTTGAACACTACACTATGTCTTTTCTATAAACGCACCTCGGAGGGCGTATTAGCTATCTAAATAATTTTCTGGAAGTAGCGCACAATTTATGAGCAAATAATAAGAAAAAAAGGAATTTCTTTTGGAAGCTCTAGCCCTTCTAACTAGAGTATGTTACGTTATATTAGGACTTTTGAATGAAGGGTGAAATGATGAAAAAATTTGATGTACGTGTATTTTTTAAAGACTATGTGTATGTGACGATTGGTTCGCTAATTTTGGCGGTAACGATGAATACGTTCTTATTGCCGAACCATTTAGTTGCTGGTGGAGCTAGCGGAATTAGTGTTGTTTTAAACCATGCGTTTGGTTGGAATGCGGCGTTAACTTTATATGCGATAAATATTCCTTTGCTCCTTTTATGCTTTTTATTGCTAGGGAAAGCGACGGGAATTAAGACGATTTATGGGAGTTTGGTGTTTCCTTTTTTCGTGGGTTTGACAGAAGGATTGCCTGCTGCAACTCATAATGTATTGCTCGGAGCGGTTTTTGGCGGCGTACTCGCAGGAATCGGGATTGGCTTAGAATTTCGAGGTAGTGCATCGACAGGTGGAACGGCGATTATTGCCCAGGTGGTTAATAAATATTTCCGTGTTCCGTTGGGCGCTTCGGTTTGGGTAGTCGATGGCTTAGTTATTTTATCTGCTTTTATTGCCTTTGATATCGACGTTGTGTTGTTCTCACTTATTTGTCTATTTGTGATTGGTCGAGTGATCGATTTGGTTCAAGCTGGGCCTGTTCGCTCAAGAAATGTCTTTATCATTTCAAATGAGTACCTTGTGATGAAAGACTTGTTGACGCAAACGTTGGATAAAGGTGTGACCATGGTGCCAATCGAAAGTGGCTATCGTGGACACGCGGGGATGATGTTGATGACGGTCATTCACGAGAAGGATTTTACAAATGTTAAAGAAGCGCTTCAAGAAATTGATGGTGAGGCCTTCATTATTTCGATGCCAGCTAATGAAGTTTTAGGTCGTGGTTTTGATTTGAAACGTGTGATGGAATCGATTGAGACTAGTGAAATTAACTAGGATTTGAGAGAGTCATAAACAAAAAATAGCCTGACGCAAAGGGCTATGTGCCAATAGTATAGAATCTAATAAATGTAAGCTGAAGCCAAATAGGTTTCAGCTTTTTTGCTGTTTACAAAAAAATCCGCCCCAAAGTCGATCTTTGAGACGAATAATCAGTTTAGCCTTCACGGTATTTGAGTAGTTACTAGTGAATGAGTTGCTTACTCTCACAACCGAATAAGGAAAATTAAAAGGATAGCTGTGACGGTTTGCAGACTGCCGACAGAAAGTCCATAGAGTAAGAAGCGTGGGCCTTCTTTCATGAATTTTGCAAAGTCTAAGCGTAAACCAATCGCAGCTAATGCCGTAATTTCAAACCAAGTGCTGATAAAATGAGCGGTCTGGTCAACAAATGATGGCAGCGTGATTAGGCTATTGATGATACAAAATACTAAAAAGCCGAGAACATACCAAGGAAGTGGTAGTTTCTTCTTTTTCTTTTCGACTTGGCTAGCTGTTGTCGGAGGTGTTTTTGTTTGCATAAATTTCTCAAAAAGAAAGACGACGACTACCAATAAGACGATGCGTAAAATTTTGAAGAGCATAGCAAATTGAACCACTGTTTGATCTAACATGCTGGCACCGGCGACGACTTGGCCGACGGATTGCAAGGTACCTCCCACTAAGGCACTTTTTTCTAAAAGATTCTCACCATATAAGAAGAGTCCTAAAAAGGGCAAAGTTAGCATCATAACTGTCCCTAATAAATTGACTAGAGTAATGACTTGGCCTTTTTCTTCATCTTCAGCATGAATTGCTGGGGCAATCGAAGCAATGGCCGAAGAGCCACAAACTGCATTACCACCAGCCATCAAGAGCGTAAAGGTATCGCTGAATTTCATTTTTTTACCGATGAGATAGGCGCCTAAGATGGTGACGGACATCTGAATCAAGATGAAGCCGATTCCTTTTAGGCCAATTTGGGCGATCGTTTGAAAGGTTACGGTAGCACCGAGCAGGACCACGGAAATTTCCAGCAACTTACTTTCTGAAAATTTGGTTCCTACGGCTAGACTTTTCTGTTTGAAAAGGGTATTGCCTAAGAGGATGCCTAGTAAAATGGCGATAGTTGCGCCACCTAGCTTGGGCACGAATAGCGCCAGTAAGCGGCTGATTGCAGCAACGGTGACGGATAAGGCTAATCCTGGTAATATAGGACCTATTTTTTTGCTGATTGATTGGAATGAGACGTGCATAATGAACTCCTTCTGACATAAATTTGGGTGTATTTATACTTAGTTTATTAGTGCAAGGGTACTCGTGTTTTATTTACGTGTTTCTTGTATGCTTTTTCCACTTGTCATTAAGTATAAAGGAATCTCGCGGATAATTGAACCAGATAATTGAAAACTAGCTAGCTAAATCATCAATCTCATAACTAACTACGTAAACAACTACGCAAATAGCTCCATAAATTATTTCAAGAATAGCATCGTAAATAACTCCACAAATAATTTCATAAATAGCGCCATAAATAATTTTGTAAATAAATTCCTTACATCAATTGTTTTTACTTGGTACAATTTTAGACGTGCTTACTTTGAGCGCCGTTTTGACCTTCTATTACAAAAAAATTAGAAAAGTTAATTTTTTCCCAAATCTAGTGGAGTCAGCCTTTCTTTTATGGGCGGAGACGACTATAATATAAGCCAGTACGTTTTTTGTAGAAAAGGGATGAATAATGGAAAATAAAAAGACGAATTCGTTAGATAATAAAATAGATTATGGCGTAATTTTGCCAGTATTTTTACTTTGTTTAATTGGGTTATTGTCTCTCTATGTGGCGCTAACGCATGATGAGCAATCCAAAAATATTGTCAGTGAAATGGTCAAACAGTGTGTATGGTATGGGCTAGGAACGGCTGTCATTATTGTTATCATGCACATGCGTTTAAAATGGATTTGGAAATTAACGCCGCTAATCTATGGGCTGGGCTTAGCAGTTATGCTGGCTTTACTGAAATTTTATGATAAAGAGATGGATGCTCTGACAGGCTCAAAAAACTGGTTCCGTTATGGATCATTTAGTTTTCAACCGTCAGAATTGATGAAGATTGCCTTTGTGTTGATGTTGGCTTTAGTCGTCACCCAGCACAATGCGAAGACGCGCGAGCGGACATTAAAAACAGATGGCTTCTTGATTTTGAAGATGCTGGCGGTCACGATTCCGGTCATTGCCTTGGTATTACTTCAAAAGGATTTCGGGACGATGTTGGTTTTCTTAGCTATTTTTGGTGGCGTCTTTTTAATGTCGGGTATCTCTTGGCGCATTATTGTGCCGGTCATAATCTTCGCTGCTGTAGTCGGTGGTGGGACCATTTATCTGGTTACTACAGATACTGGGCGAGCGTTCCTGAGTGATTTAGGTATTTTTAAGGCGTATCAGTTTGCACGAATTGATATTTGGCTAGATCCATTCCACGATGCTGCGGATACTTCTTATCAGCCGGCGCAAGGTTTATTGGCGATTGGTTCTGGCGGTATGTTTGGTAAAGGCTACAACGTGAGTGATATTTATGTGCCTGTTCGAGAGTCGGATATGATTTTTACGGTAATTGGTGAAAACTTTGGCTTTGTCGGTGGCGCGTTTGTAATTTTGCTCTATTTTATTTTGATGTATCGAATGATTCGTGTCTGCTTTGATACGAATAATGAATTTTATGCGTACATTGCAACAGGGATTATTATGATGATTTTGTTCCACGTGTTTGAAAATATTGGTGCCAATATTGGCTTGCTACCGTTGACCGGGATCCCGTTACCTTTTATTAGTCAAGGGGGATCAGCGATCTTAGGGAATATGATTGGGATTGGTCTTATTTTGTCAATGCGTTATCAAAAGGCAAAAGAGATGAGTCTTTCAATTAGAAGACGAGGGTAATGAGGAGGAAAAGGTATTTATACTGTATATGAGTATCCAAAATGTTCGACCTGTAAAAAGGCGAAAAGATGGCTAGAGGCGCATGATGTCTCGTTTGAAGCTATTGATATGATTACGACTCCGCCAAAGCCAGAAGTGATTGCTGGCTGGATGGCACAGAGTGACTTGCCGATTCGACGCTTTTTTAACACGAGTGGTCAAAAATATCGTGAGTTAGGCTTGAAAGATCAGATAGAAAGTTTTACAGTAGAGAAAGCCAGTCAAGTCTTAGCTACAGATGGTATGCTAATTAAACGGCCGGTCCTAGTCAAGGATGGGCAAGTAGTGGCGATTGGTTTTAAGGAAATAGATTATGAAGGAGCGACCAGCTAAAATGGCAGGAGTACATTTAAAACGAAAAGACAACTTATGGATTTTATTTAACGGAAAAGAGTATTGCGTGGGATTGACGAAGGATGCACAAGAAGAGTTGGGAACCATTACCTTTGTTTCGTTGCCAAAAGTTGGCCAAAGTTTTAAACAAGGGGATTCATTTGTTGAAGTGGAAGCAGAAAAAGCAGTCAATGAATTTTCAAGTCCTTTGACTGGCGTGATTTCTTCTGTGAATGAGAAAGTCGATGCAGATATCAATGTCTTAAATGATGAGGACGAGATGGTTGCGTGGCTTGCTAGCTTCAAAGAGGTAGATCCAGCAGAATTCGACAACTTATAAAAAGTTTCAAAAGAGAAAATTTATAGCTGTGGTCGCTCTCAGTAAGTTTTGAAGGAGCGGCTGGCTAGACAGACGTTGGCCCACCGGCAATCAAATGATGACGTTATGTTAAAAAAAGATTTGACAGTTATTAAAAGTGTTGTTATAATTTCAGCAATACACCAAAGCTTTGAAAAGAAGAGTACATGTCACGAACGTTTGAAGAGAGCCCAGATTGCTGAGAATGGGTAACGAGAATGAGATGGAAGATGGTCTTTGAGCAGAATGAGTGAGCGAAAGTGAACTTGTTACGGGCGCGCCCGTTAAAGCGCAGCAGTATGCGAATTTAGATTCAAGTACTGAATGAGGTTATTGTTGTGAGATAATAACGAATCAAGGTGGTCACACGAAAGTTGAACTTTCGTCCTTTTTACGCAGAAGATGCGTAGAGTGGGACGGAAGTTTTTTTTGCGGTTAAAGAGCAAGTGAGAGAGAAATAATTGTTGAGTACAGACAGAGAGGAACGAATAAAAATGGCATTGATCGAATTAACCCATGTCAAAAAGGAGTTTTCGGGGAAAAATGGCGCGATTAAAGCAGTAAATGATGTGAATCTTGCGGTGGAGCAAGGGGATATTTACGGCATCGTCGGCTATTCTGGCGCTGGGAAAAGTACCTTGGTCCGTTTATTGAATGGCTTAGAATTACCGACATCAGGGACGGTAATGGTTAAAGGACAAGATATTACGACATTAAAAAATAAAGAATTGCGTAACTTCCGTAAGAAAATTGGCATGATTTTCCAACATTTTAATTTATTATGGTCACGCACAGTAATTGACAATATCAAGCTACCGTTAGAATTGGCAGGAGTCAGTAAGGCTGACCAAAGAAAACGGGCTGAGGATTTACTTGAATTAGTTGGCTTAAAAGGACGCGGCGATGCTTATCCTTCACAGTTATCTGGGGGCCAAAAACAACGGGTCGGGATTGCGCGCGCGTTGGCGAATGAGCCAGAAATCCTATTATGCGATGAAGCGACAAGCGCACTGGATCCGCAAACGACAGAAGAAGTTTTGGATTTACTGTTAGATATTAATAAGAAGTTGAATTTGACGATTGTCCTGATCACTCATGAAATGAATGTCATCCGCAAAATTTGTAACAAGGTGGCGGTTATGGAGTTAGGAAATATCGTTGAAGAGGGCGATGTGGTAGAAGTTTTCCGTCATCCGAAACAGGCAGTCACTAAGCGGTTTGTCCAACAAGAATTGCAGCCGGAAGATGACAAAGAGGAAATGCTGGCGAGCTTCATTAAAGAGAATCCGGAAGGTCAAATCGTGACGCTTTCCTTTAGAGAAAATAATGCCAATGAACCGGTGATTTCACAAGCGATTCGTGCTTATCAAGTGGATATTAATGTAGTGTATGGCACGGTCCAACAGGCAAATGGCAGTACATTAGGTTCGTTGACGGTGCTACTTACTGGAGAGCCTAGAGAAATTGAACAAGCAATTGCATTCTTTCATTCGAAAGAAGTCGGCGTGGAGGTGCTAACACATGGATAAGAGTTTTTCTGAACAATACCTAAATTTTAGTCAGGTTAATCCTGAAACCATGCAAAAGGCAATTATTGATACGTTATACATGACAATCATTTCGATGGTACTGGTCTTTGTCATTGGACTGATTTTAGGCTTAGCTTTGTATACGATTGGCAGAAATAATAAGCCGTATGCCAGAATTATTTATGGATTAGTTTCTATTATAAGTAACATTTTCCGGTCAACACCGTTTATGATATTGATGGTTTTAATCATCCCATTTACAAAAATGTTGGTTGGCTCAATGATGGGGGCGAAAGCCGGGATACCCGCATTGGTGCTGACAGCTGCCCCATTCTACGCGCGACTTGTTGAGATTGCTTTACGAGAAGTCAGCCCAGGTGTTCTGGAAGCGGCGGATGCAATGGGTGCGAGTTATTTGGAAACTGTCTATAAAGTGTTGTTACCAGAAAGTGTACCAGCTTTAATCTCAGGCATTACTGTGACGACGATCTCAATGATTGGTTTTACAGCAATGGCGGGGGCAATTGGCGCAGGTGGTTTAGGAGCCCTTGCGTGGCAAGAAGGCTTTCAACGAGGAAATTATACGGTGACACTAGTTGCAACGGTCATTATTTTGCTGATAGTGTTTGTCGTACAAGGAATTGGCGATGCCTTAACCAAACGAACAGATAAACGATAGGAAAAAATGAGGGGGAAAAGGATTATGAAAAAGAAAATTTTTGGATTTGCAGCAGTATTATTAGTAGCAGTAGGATTAACAGCTTGTGGAAATGGCAAGTCAGACACAGCCAGCTCAGGTTCAGATAAAGACGCTGAGAAAACTGTCTTAAAAGTCGGCGCGTCACCTTCACCACACGGCGAAATTCTAGAACAAGTGAAACCAATTTTAGAAAAAGAAGGCATTGAGTTAGAAATCGTGCCATTTGATGATTATGTGTTACCAAACAAAGCTTTATCTGATGGCGATATTGATGCCAACTACTTCCAACATTTACCATTCTTCAACAAAGCAATCGAAGACAATGGCTATGACTTCGCCAACATCGGCGCTGTTCACTTAGAGCCAATGGGTTTATATTCTAAGAAAATCAAAGATATTAAAGACTTAAAAGATGGCGCAACAGTCATCGTTTCAAGCTCAGTCTCAGACTGGGGCCGCGTAATCAGCATTTTACAAGCCGCTGAGTTAGTTAAAGTTAAAGACGGTGTCGATTTGGAAACAGCAACATTCGATGATATTGCAGAAAATCCTAAAAACTTGAAATTCGAAAACACAATCGCACCAGAATTATTAGCAACAACGTACAACAACGAAGAAGGCGATTTAGTCGCAATCAACGCAAACTTCGCTTACGGAATTGAATTGAACCCACTAGAAGACGCATTATTACTAGAAGGCGACGACTCACCATACGTAAACATCTTAGCAACACGCACAGAAGACAAAGACAAAGACGCAATCAAAAAATTAATCGCAGCCTTACACGAACCAGAAGTCCAAAGCTGGATCGTAGACAAATGGGGCGGATCTGTTAAACCTGTGGATAAATAAAACAAAGGTCGTGTAGGGAGCGAAAGCTCCGAGACATAAGACGAAATCCCCAAAAATTGCTCTATAATTTTTTGGGGATTTTGACTTATGTCCGAAGGAGCTACTCCCGGAATGCCGTCCATCTCTTGCACAAGCTAGTTCAGTTGCAGGAGGTAAAGCACTAACGAAACGAATAAGATATCGAGAACAAAATACCAAAAGAACAAGACACTGAGTATAATCATGGTCTTGTTTTTTTACATTATGCTACGGAGCACAAGCTTCGCATCCGATTTTCCTTCTATTAAAAAGTTCGCAGTCTGGTCGCAAGCAGTTCAACAAAGAACATCACTCTTCACTATTTTTATTATAGATTAGCTAGATTGGTCGTTAAAAACCAGATATTGTCCACTAGTGTCTATTCGCACTGTTTTCGATATTTTTAGTTGAGTGTTAAATCTCAAGAATCCTTTAATCATAAGGTTGCTCTGTCAAAATCATCTTTTTCACCCTACTTTCCCAGTTAAAAAGTGTGCGAATGAGGGTTAGTGACAAAAAAATAGACAGTGACTACTTATTGAATTTTTGATTTAAAATTACTGAGGGATAGAGAATCCTATGTATCCAGGATTCTATGGAGGATTTTTTAGGAAAAGTAACCTGAAAATACAGCTGTATCTAGTTCTATCCATTATTTATTAGCTAAAAACCAGAGATTGTCCACTAGTGCCTATTCGCACTGTTTTCGAGATTTTCAGTCGAGTGTTAAATTCCAAGAATCCCTTGACGATAAGGTTTCTCTGTCAAAATCATCTTTTTCCCCCACTTTTCCAGCTAAAAAGTGTGCGAATGAGGGATAGTAACAAAAACAGGCATTTACTACTTGAAAACTTTGTAAGCAAGATTGGTAACTTAGCTGAAATCGAAAATAGAATTGTGAGAAAGAACATTTTGCTGCCGAAGACGTGAGACTTCTGAAATTTTAAGAATTGGCGTACAATAGAGCAGGACATTGATTTTGACTGATTGAGGTATTTAAGAAAATTTTATTAAATGAATAATAAATACCTGACTTCCAATGAAAAATCAAGAAAGCTTGTGGCTCTAGTGTAAATTAATTGCTTTATAATAATTATTATAGAAAGAGAGCGCTTGAACTACTCGATAACCATTAAAAAGTCAGAACAATCGCTACATAAATCGAATATTCTCCGACAAGAATATTGCGATTCATTCTCAATTAGTCTAAAATGAATGAGAACGTTAAAAGAATCTGGAGGGAATTGCATGTCAGTCTTAGAAATTAAAAACTTACACGTTTCAATTGAGGAAAAAGAAATCCTTAAGGGCGTAAACTTAACAATGAAAACAGGCGAAATTCATGCCATCATGGGACCAAATGGAACTGGTAAATCAACATTATCGGCAGCGATTATGGGCAATCCTAATTATGAAGTGACTGAAGGCGAGATCTTGCTGGATGGCCAAAATATTTTAGAGTTAGAAGTGGACGAACGTGCCCGCTTAGGCCTATTTTTAGCGATGCAATACCCAAGTGAAATTCCTGGAATTACCAATGCAGAGTTCATGCGTGCGGCGATTAATGCGAAGCGCGATGAAGACAACAAAATGTCTGTCATGGAATTCTTGAAAAAATTAGATAAAAAAATGGCTTTATTAAATATGCCAGAAGAAATGGCTGAACGTTATTTGAATGAAGGCTTTTCTGGTGGGGAAAAGAAACGCAATGAAATCTTACAATTGTTGATGTTGGAACCGACATTTGCGATTTTAGATGAGATTGACTCAGGGCTAGATATCGATGCGTTGAAGGTAGTTTCTAAAGGCGTGAATGAAATGCGCGGGGACAATTTTGGCTCATTAATCATTACTCATTACCAACGATTATTAAATTACATTACACCTGACGTGGTTCATATCATGATGGAAGGTCGGGTTGTTTTAACAGGCGATGCAGAATTGGCGAAACGTTTGGAAGCGGAAGGCTATGCGGGCATTAGTCAAGAGTTAGGGATCGACTATAAAGAAGAAGAAGCGTAAAGGAGGGCAAGGTCAATGGCAAAGAAAGTATGGACTGAGTATCTTGAAAAAATCAGCGCTTTTTCCGCAATGAACGGCGAGCCTGAATGGATGACGACTTTACGCCAGCAAGCTTTAGCGAAGGCAGATGAATTAGATTTGCCTAAGATTGAGCGAGTAAAATTTAATCGTTGGCCATTATTTAATGTCTCGACAGAGGAGTCAATTCCGGAATCAATCGGGGTAGTGGCTTTTGATGAAATGAAGGATAATCCAGTCTTGGTTCAACAGGGAACGGCGACTTCTTTTGAACAATTACCGCAGGAGTTGATTGAACAAGGCGTTATTTTCACTGATATCTTTACGGCTTTACAAGAGCATTCAGAGTTAGTGAAGGAATATTATATGAGTAAAGCGGTCTTGATGGATGAGGACCAGTTGACGGCGTTTCATGCGGCGTTTATGAACAGTGGTGTCTTCTTATATGTACCGAAAAATGTTGTGATTGAGCAACCGATTGAGTCAATCTTTATTCAAGACGGCACGAGTAATCAACAGTTCTTCAAGCATGTCTTGATTGTTGCGGATGAGCATAGCCAATTTAGTTACTTGGAACGCTTCCAGACAGAGGGCGCGACAGCGAAGAAAGTTTCTGGAAATATCGTGATTGAAGTGATTGCGAAAGCTGGCGCGAAGGTGAAATATTCAGCCATCGATCAGCTGGGTGAAAATATTACTTCTTATATGAATCGTCGCGGTTATATTATGCGTGATGCGTCGGTTGATTGGGCGTTGGGCGTGATGAATGATGGCGATGTCGTGGCTGACTTTGATTCTGATCTAGTTGGTGAAGGCGCGCATTCTGAAGTCAAGATTGTCGCAATTAGTGCGGGCAAACAGACGCAAGGAATTGATACACGTGTCACTAATAAAGCACCGCATACGGTAGGACATATCTTACAGCACGGGGTTATTCGTGAACGTGGCGTCCTAACATTTAATGGGATTGGTCACATTCTTAAAGGCTCAAAAGGGGCGGATGCGCAACAGGAAAGTCGTGTCTTGATGCTTTCTGATAAAGCGCGTGGCGATGCCAATCCAATCTTGTTAATTGATGAAAATGAAGTAACTGCGGGACATGCGGCCAGTGTTGGACGTGTGGATCCGGAAGAAATGTACTATTTAATGAGTCGTGGGTTACGTAAAGAGGATGCGGAACGTTTGGTTATCCGTGGCTTCTTAGGTTCAGTGATTACAGCGATTCCCGTCAAAGCGGTGCAAGCAGAATTTATTGAAGTGATTGAAGGGAAGTTGAACGCCTGATGAATGCAGAAAAACTTCGTCAGGATTTCCCGATTCTCTTTCAGGAGGTCAATGATGAGCCACTGATTTATTTGGACAATGCGGCGACGACGCAAAAGCCCAAGCAAGTCTTGGCGACGCTGAATCACTATTATGAAATGAACAATGCCAATGTTCACCGAGGTGTGCATACCTTGGCTGAGCGCGCGACGAAAGATTACGAAGCGGCGCGGGAAAAGGTTCGTGACTTTATCCATGCCAAAGAAACGGCGGAGGTGCTCTTCACGAGAGGCACGACGACGAGTCTAAATTGGGTGGCGAAGAGCTTTGGTGATGCCTTTGTGAAAGCCGGCGATGAGATTGTGATTTCCCACATGGAGCATCATTCAAACATCATTCCTTGGCAACAATTGGCGCAACAAAAGGGCGCAGTCTTAAAATATATTCGCGTGACTGAAGACGGATTTTTGGATATGGAGGATGCTAAGAAGCAGATTACCGATCAAACGGCGATTGTTTCAATTGCGCATGTCTCAAATGTCTTGGGTGTTATTAATCCGATCGAGGAATTGGCAGCATTGGCTCATAGTCACCAAGCAATTATGGTGGTGGATGGTGCGCAAGCTGTCCCTCATATGCCGGTGGATGTGCAAGCGTTGGATGCGGATTTTTATGCCTTTAGCGGACATAAAATGTGTGGTCCGACTGGGATTGGCGTACTCTATGGCAAACGAGAATGGCTTGAGCAGATGGAACCGGTGGAATTCGGCGGCGAAATGATTGATTTCGTGCATCTGCAAGAGAGCACGTGGAAAGAATTGCCGTGGAAATTTGAAGCGGGCACCCCGAATATTGCCGGCGCGATTGCCTTGGGTAGTGCGATTGATTACCTGAACGAGATTGGGCTAGAAAATATTCATCAACATGAAGCCGAATTAGTGGCTTATGTGTTACCAAAATTACAAGCAATCGACGGCTTGACGGTCTACGGTCCTCAAGCTGCAGAATCACATACGGGCGTAATCGCCTTTAATTTGGATGGATTACATCCGCATGATGTGGCGACAGCCTTGGATATGGAAGGCGTCGCGGTCCGAGCGGGTCACCATTGCGCGCAGCCTTTACTGAATTATCTGAAGGTTTCGTCGACGGCCCGAGCAAGTTTTTATCTATACAATACGATCGCAGATGCCGACCGTTTAGTCGAAGCTATCTTAGCTACAAAGGAGTTTTTCAAACATGGCGCTATCTAAATTAGATAATTTATATCGGCAAGTTATTTTGGATCATTCGAGCCATCCCCATCATCATGGGACGTTGGCCGAATCGACACAGACGATTGAGATGAATAATCCGACCTGTGGCGATGTGATTCAATTAGAGCTTTCATTAGAAGATGACGTGATCAAAGCGATCGCATTTGATGGCAGTGGCTGCTCGATTAGTACGGCGAGTGCCTCGATGATGACCGATGCTGTGATGGGTAAAACCGTGGCAGAAGCGGAAGACTTGATTCATAATTTTTCTGAATTAGTCCAAGGCAAGGAAGTCAAGGATGAGGACAGTTTAGGCGATGCGGCGATGCTGAGTGGCGTAGCCAAATTTCCGGCGCGAATTAAGTGTGCAACCTTGGCTTGGAAAGCCTTAGAACAAGCGATAACCGATGAATCTGGCAAGTCAGTTGCCCATCAATATCATAAAGAATAGGAGCGTGAGAACGTGGGAGTACCTGAGTTAGAAGAATATAAATTTGGCTTTCATGATGATGTGAAGCCGGTCTTTAGTACAGGAAAAGGATTAACTGAAGAAGTCGTTCGTGAAATCTCACGTGTCAAAGAAGAACCAGAATGGATGTTAGATTTCCGTTTGAAATCATTAGAAACATTCAATAAAATGCCGATGCAATCATGGGGACCAGACTTATCTGACATCGATTTTGATGCGATTAAATACTATCAAAAAGCCAGCGACCGTGCCGAACGTGACTGGGATGATGTGCCAGATAAAATTAAAGAAACCTTTGAACGAATCGGGATTCCAGAAGCGGAACGTGCGTATCTAGCCGGCGCCTCTGCCCAATATGAATCAGAAGTGGTCTACCACAATATGAAGGAAGAATTTCAAAAATTAGGCATCGTCTTTACCGATACCGACTCAGCGTTGAAAGAATACCCTGAGCTATTTAAGGAATACTTCTCAAAATTAGTGCCACCAACCGATAACAAATTGGCTGCTTTGAACTCAGCTGTTTGGTCAGGTGGAACCTTTATTTATGTACCAAAAGGCGTGCAGGTTGATGTGCCATTACAAACTTACTTCCGGATCAACGCGGAAAACACGGGCCAATTTGAACGGACGCTGATTATTGTTGATGAAGGAGCCAGCATTCACTATGTGGAGGGCTGTACGGCGCCAACTTATACAAGTAATAGTCTGCATGCGGCGATTGTTGAAATTTTCACCCGCAAAGATGGCTACTGCCGTTATACGACCATTCAAAACTGGTCAGACAATGTCTACAATCTAGTAACGAAACGCGCGAAAGCGTACGAAGGTGCAACTATCGAATGGATTGACGGCAACCTGGGCGCGAAAACAACCATGAAATACCCAAGTGTTTATCTTGATGGCAAAGGCGCGCGTGGCACGATGCTCTCAATCGCCTTCGCTGGTGAAAACCAAATTCAAGATACTGGGGCAAAAATGATTCATAATGCACCTAACACTTCAAGTTCAATCGTCTCAAAATCAATCGCCAAAGATGGCGGCGAAGTCAACTACCGCGGGCAAGTAACCTTCGGCAAAGACAGCGCTGGCTCGATCTCGCATATTGAATGTGACACGATTATTATGGATGATCGTTCGAAATCAGACACGATTCCATTCAACGAAATCCATAACAGCCAAGTCTCACTAGAGCACGAAGCAAAAGTCTCAAAAATCTCAGAAGAACAGCTCTACTACCTAATGAGCCGTGGCCTATCCGAAAGCGAAGCCACTGAAATGATCGTCATGGGCTTTGTCGAACCATTTACTAAGGAACTGCCGATGGAATATGCAGTTGAATTGAATCGATTGATCAGCTATGAGATGGAAGGATCAGTTGGCTAACTTTTTAATATATGCTCGAAACGTTGATATTAAAGCGTTTCGAGCTTTTTTCTTTTTTATTTTGTAGATTGGCTACGTTTTTGGCTACGCTAGGGATTATTCGCCCATAAATGTCGCTAATTTATCTCCAGTTTTCTTAACAGATTGAGGTGTAACATGGGCATAGATATTCATTGTAGTTTCCGTTTACATTTATAATGAGTTAAATATGAATTCATATGAAGTGCCCCACTTTGAATCAGCAAGAAAATCTTTAATCTTTAATATCAAAAGAATGTGTAAAATTGTATAATAGATATTAAATTAGAATGAAGATGGAGATAATATGATGAATTTATCAAATGTACAAATTGTGAATTTTAGAAATTATAGTTCTACAACCTTCAATTTTTTTGGTGGAGCGAATACCATTATTGGAGAAAATGATTCAGGTAAATCAAACGCGTTGACTGCAATTCGGATGTTATTAGATGATAGTTTCTACTATTCTACAAAAAGCTTGAAGGAAAGCGATTTCAATAAAAGCTTAGGCAATTTTAGAGGCCATTGGATTATCATTTCTGCTGAATTTGAAAATATTTCAGATGAAGAAAGTGATAAAGAAGTTATCGCAACTCTTAGAGAAGAAATTTCAAATGCTAGTTTATCTAAGGGGAATGCTTGCTTAATTATTCGCCCAAATGTAAGAAAAAGACAAGAACTTTATGATGCATCAGAAAATATATTTGAGTTCGAAGATGTTAGAAATTCTATACGCTTATCAGATTATGAGTTTATTTATCGCGGGAAAATGACTACAGACTTTACTGATCCAATCGTGTATAAAGAAGTAGTAGGAGATTTTGAAAATTTTACAGCCCCTGATCCTAAGGAAAAACAGGAAAATGATCAATATATTGGTAGTAGGGTAGATATAAAAGATATTAATGAGCATATTTCAGTAGTTTTTATTGATGCGCTACGTGACGTATTGAGAACAGTAAGCTCTACATCAAATCCTATAAAAAGAATTGTAGAGGAAATAGAAGATAAAATTTCTGATTCTGAATTCGAAGATGTTAAGAATAAGATAAAAGATTTAAATGAATCTATTACCGATATTGAGGGAATTGGAGATATTAAAAGTGATATAAATAATAAATTAGTAGATATTTTGGGGCTAGTTTATTCACCAGATTTATCTCTTTCTTCAAATATATCTGACGATCTCACATCTTTATCTCGATTTCTTAAGCTAAGACCTCAAGGTGAAGAAGATATGAATTCACTAGGGTTGGGGCATTTAAATATGATTTTTATAGCTTTA
The DNA here is from genome assembly GCF_009933175.1 of Candidatus Enterococcus huntleyi. GTDB lineage: Bacteria > Bacillota > Bacilli > Lactobacillales > Enterococcaceae > Enterococcus_K > Enterococcus_K huntleyi. The sequence goes on from NZ_MAEJ01000001.1 coordinate 360,026, forward strand.
AAAATTGTAGAGTATAATAAATGTAGCTTTCGAGAGGTATTGAATATTATGCTAATCGAGGAACCAGAAGCTCATATTCACCATCATATTCAACGAACGCTTTTTCAAAATTTGGGAATCAAGGATAAATCTACTCAGGTTATTATGACAACCCATTCTCCTAACATAGCTGAAAGTTCTGAAATATCGAGAATGAATATAGTAAAATCTTTTAATGGTTTTTCAGTAGCTATGAATCCTAGTAAAAACTTAGATTCATTTGGGGAAGACTTTTTAAATACTAAAATCAGTCTTTCAAAATCAATTGAGAGGTATTTGGATGCAAAACGCAGTACTCTTCTATTTTCTAAAGGGGTAATATTGGTTGAGGGCGATGCTGAAGAAATATTGATTCCGAACCTTGTTAAAAATTCACTTGGAGTTTCTTTAGATGAAATTGGTATCGGGCTTATAAATGTTGGTAGTACAGCTTTTGAGTATATTGCATCATTATTTTCGAATGAGCGTATAAATAGAAAATGCGCGGTGATTACAGATATGGATGAACAAATGGTTCCAATGGAAATAATAATAGATGAACGACAAAAAGATGGAACTTCCGAGAAAAAACTTATAAGCAATAAACTTTATAAAAAAGGTGCAGCGAAAAAAGGTAAAGAACGAAAAGTGAAACTTGATAAATTATTCCAAAGTAATGAATGGGTTAAGGCATTTTATGCTGGCTCTACTTTTGAAATTGAGCTTGCTAAAGTAAATGATGAAATATTTAGTAATGTTCCAAGTCAAATATATGAGCAAGAAAGCACGATTACTAAATGGGAAAATAAATTGTCTTATAGCAATGATATATTTTTTGAAGAAGAGCTTGTAGCAACTAGTGATCAAGTTAAATGTAATGCTGTGTTGAGTCTTGCTGAAAATACTGGTAAAGGATGGCTAGCAACTATAGTTGCACAAATTATAGCAAAGTCTGAAGAAAAATATGTTTTACCTGAATATATAATTGATGCTATAGCTTTTGTTTCTTCCGAATCAGTAAGCGAAAAAGTAGTTAAAAAGATGATAGTTCATAATACTGCTGAAGAGATAGAGATTGAGGATTTTTTAGGCAATCATAATTATAAAAATGATTATCCTTGCTTGATTTCATTTATAAAAAAATGGAAAAAAATGGAGATGTTTAAATGAGAGATAGATTTACGGAAAGAGTTTTAGACACTCTTTCTATATGTCAAAAAGAAGTGGTGCTTGACTGTGAAAATAATCTATTTGTAACAGCTTGTCCTGGAAGTGGGAAAACACGGACTTTGACGAGAAAAATCGCTTATATGAGCAATCTTTATCCAGAATCACTGAAAAAAATTGTTGCAATAACTTATACAAATAGAGCTGCAAATGAGATTAATACAAGACTTGACAAGCTTAATTTGAATGAAAGTCATATTTGGGTAGGTACAATACATCAGTTTTGTCTAGATTTCATTATTAGAAAATTTGGATTGAACTTAAAACGAACTTCTCGAGGGATTAAGATAATTGATGAGTATGTTACAAGTAAATATCTTAAGGAAATATATGAGAATTATGGCATAGAATATAATCCGTATGAACATCCGAATTTGATGGTAAGCACTTCGGGTAAATATTATGAAGAAGATGATCGTAAAAGAAAGATAGTGATTGATTATCATAGAAAACTTAAGCAAACTAATGAAATAGATTTCGATTTGATATTGATGTTAGCTTTAAAAATACTTGAAGAAAATCCTATTTCAACACAAATAATCTCAAACAATATTAGATCAATTTTTGTAGATGAATATCAAGATACGAATGAATTTCAATATCAAATTTTAGGACAGCTTGCAAAAACAGATAAATCTATAAAATTTATGTTCGTTGGAGACTCGGATCAAGCGATATTTACCTCTTTGGGAGGTGTGGTGAAGAACAAAAAAGAGATTGAAAAAATTACAGGCTTAGAATTTTTAAGTAAAAAGTTAAACGGTTGTTATAGATCTACGCAAAGAATTGTAGACTTATACTCCCATTTCCAATCTGAAAATTATAAAATAAAAAGTCTATCTAGTTATAGTGAGGATGCTGGAGTTATAGAATATGATAAAGAGACTCATAAAGATAATCTTTCTTCTCGAATTGCAGAGATTATTCAGGATTTAATAAACGCTGGAGTTAGTGAAAATGAAATATGTGTTATTGCCCCAAATCAATTTATACTAACTCCAATCGCAAAAGACTTGAAAAAGGAATTACCTAATCTGCATTTTCAATCTCAAGATGTTTATCCAATAAAGCCAGATAATTTAAATTTATTTTACAAAATTAGTTTTTTGGTATTTACTCCCATTGGCGAAAGAATACGATTAAGAAAAACTATTGCAAATGAGATTATTCATATTCTGAAAAATGACTTTGCTGTAACCTTATCTCCAAAATTTAAGTCCTTAGATCTTTTGGACATCTTAAATTCTGCTAAATCAATAGAAAAAAATGGATTAACTTTTTTGCGACAAAAAATAATGTGCTTATTTGACTTTTTAGAAATAGAAAGGGCGCTTTACCCGGATTTATATCAAGCTTATGAAGACTTTTTTGCAAAGGCTATCGCTAGAATCAATAATAAAAGATTAGAATTAAGTACTGATATTAATGATTTTAGAAACATATATAAAGAAAAATCAGGTATAAACATTTCAACAATTCATAAAGTTAAAGGGGAGGAGTATGAAGTAGTAATCGCTTTTGGATTTCTTCAAGATATTGTCCCACACTTTAAATCAAAGAATCCCGAAAAAGAAGCACGTAAATTACTATATGTTACTATATCAAGAGCAAAAAAAAGAGTGTATTTATTTTCCGAAAGAGGAAGACAAAATAATTGGTTCCCCGAGAAAAGGCCGACAGATATTTTGAAGAATGTCGAAATTATATAAGTCGGGAAATCAGATTTTTTAGCGTAAGAGTGACTCGACTTATCATTTTTAAAAATTTATTGTCAATTAGTTTTCCACGAATTAATTTTGAATTTTAAATAGATCATGTTTTGTTATGTAAAAATCTAATGAGGTGAAATTAAATGGATAACAAAGAAGCTTCATTAAAAGAAATTATTAATATTGTTAAAGATGCGGTGAGTAAAGAAGCTTATTCTGCAGCATTTTTTTGTGCGCTATCGTTACCAGATATTTGTAGTCAAATTGAATATAAAAGGAAGCAAGGCGAGAAAAAATACTATATTAAGTGGTACGATGAGTTTATATTTAAATATGAAGTACCTAATTATGATGATGATAAATGGGACAATATGCGAAATATAGATAAATTAGATGGTGAATTTATTTATCTACTTAGATGTAAGTTGTTTCATGAAGGTGAATTATATCATAAAGAACTGGATAAACTTATAAGAAACAAGTTTCAAAAGGAATATGAAGATAAAAAGATCAATTTAGAATTTGATTTAAATGCTGAATTTGATAGTTTTGGTTATTACGATTCTTCCTGGAAGCCTGATGAAATTACAATTAGAATAAGACTTAACCAAAAAAATCTTACTAACAAGTTAATCTGGACGTCAGAGGGATTAATACGAAAGAGAAGAGGCCTTGATAATAATTAATTAAATAGTTTTCTGTATAAAGGCGTGTTTTAATGTTTGGTTTAGAAAGAGCGGTTGATTATATTACAAATTCTTGAATAATCCGTTTAAAATAGGGGAATAAGTTATCTACTTCTTCTCTTGTTAGCACGTTCATATTCAGGATTTGCTCAAACAAGAGCTTGGAAGACGACTTATCTTCACTCAGTGCTATTGGAATCAGCTATTTTTGGTGGGATAAAGAAGAAGGTTTAATTCGCTATTACTAGAGCTACGACTGACTCTGTGTGCGTACACTGCATAATAACCACGAGATAACTACTTACTATACACGGGCTGAATTACATATTAGTCTTTTGGTAACAAAGAGCGGTGTAGGTTTGATATCTGAAAAGATAATAGGACTACACTTAAGAGCGTAGGATAGTGCATATCTTGCGCTCTTTTAATATTTATTATATCTAAATTTAAAACGCTCATATAAGTTGATTTGTAAATGTAATTTGAAATTGATTGTATGTCATACGTTCAACTTGATATAATAAAAACTAAATAGCTGTCCTGAAATTATAAGAATTTTAAGGAGAAGATGATGAAGAGAAGAGCGATTATTTTATTGGCGATGAGTAGCTTCTTACTTGTAGGTTGTAGTTCAAAAGAAAAGGATACACAGGAATCTTCAACTGCTGAAAGTAAGCAAGCTGTAACTACAGAAAGCTCAGAAAAAGAAGTGGCGACATCTAGTGACAGAAGCGAAGATACATCAGCTAGTAGTGAGACGCCAAAAGTTGAGGTTGAAGAGTCTTTATGGAATCAGGAGAAGGCTAAGGCGCTCAATGAGTTTGTGGTTAATTGGGGTAAGACGATGAAACAGACGTACCGAGAATATACGCCTGACAGTAATGTTGATTTATATGGTCTTACGCTTCCGCGAACAATTCTAACGAATAAAGATGGGTGGCGAGCAGCTCTTGATGAGGTACCGACTGATCTAGTGTGGTCGTATGATGGCGAGCAGGCAGGTGTTAATCTAGTTGCTGTTTTTTCTGATGCGGATACTCAGCCTTATTTAGAGAAGCATGTCTACTTTTTTACCATTCAAGCAGGAACTCCAAAAGTATATGTGACAACGCAGAATCAAGGGAATGAGCACAACTATTTATACTTTAGAGAAACGGAAAACAATGAGCTCAAAACGGGCTTTGCTGAGATTGTAACAGGGGCGAAGAATTTTGCTGAGGTTAAAAAGACTTCAGAAAACCAAACGCAGGTTTATTTGGGAACAATTGATTATAAGGATCTGGATACTAGTGACTTCATTCAAGGGAAAGCTCGATGGATGGGCTGTTCGATAGAGGATGATGGTGAAATAATTAATTTTATCCCAGCGATGTCAGCCACTGTCCAAAATTTACAACTTTTTATTTCAGGGAATGGAAACGAAGAGTATTATAATGATTTTCTTGAAGCAGCTAAGGAAGTGAGCCTGCATACAGGTGGAAAGCCGGTAAGTATTTGGAGTAGAGGCGGAGATGGCGAGATGTTGATAACGGCGAAGGATGGCCTGATTACGTATGGTGAATAGAAATCAATAGCATTTAGCGGAGGCGGAAAATGAAGAACATTGAAGCAGTAATTTTAGATAAATATCAAGATGAACAGGACTATGAGGCTTTAGAAAATGGGATTTATAAAGACTTGAAAAATAATAGGTATGTTATTACATTAAGCTTTGAGCTTGAGGCTAATGAAAACTCGCAATACCCTTTAGAAGATATTTTAGATAGATATTATTTGAATTGTACAAGTCATGTTGTTGAAGAGGACAACTGTATGGAAGTTGAGATTGAAGACGGCAACGACGATAATTTTGAAAGTCTGGATACGATTGAAGCGATTGCTTCTTTAGTAGGAAAAAGAGTCTACGCTGAAGATGATGGTGGAGAAGTGGAACTTGTTATAGAGGAGATTTGATTCCAGCAATTTCGACTCACATGAGATTATGTTTTATAGAAACGTATTTTTAAGTAGAAACAGGCGAAAAAATAGGATGAGAAAAACGTTTACAAAAAATAGATAACGTAGTATAATTTGTTCAGAAATATAAATACAAAAAAATGTATATATATTTCTGGTGTTAATATACAAAATTTTGTACAAAGGTGGGTTTTAACATGAAGAAAATTGTAGTAGGTGGACAGATCGAAAAAGCAAAGATTGAAGAGCTGTTACAAAAGTATGGAAAGGGGAACTATGAAATATCTGTAAAAACGGATATTGATGCAGCAATGGATTTGAAGAGTGGTGCAGCAGATTACTACTTTGGTGCTTGTAATACTGGTGGCGGTGGCGCACTAGCGATGGCAATTGCAATGCTTGGTGGAGATAAGACAGCGACCTTAGGAATGCCTGGGAAAACTTCTTCTGAAGAAGAAATTAAACAGAGCGTAGCGGATGGTAAAATTGCGTTTGGATTCACTTCACAAGATATGGACTATATTATTTCAACTATAATGGCAGAGCTTGAGGCGAAGGAGGAATAAATAAATGGTGGTAAATATATTAGTAATGGCGGTACTTTGTGCAGTAACAACGATTATGGCGAATACGAAAATTGCTGTGTTTAACGATGCTCTAAGACCTATTGTTTTAGAGTATCGGGAAAACAGAGTGACAAAATCAGCGTTAGGAACGACAGCATTAGCTTTTGGAATTGGTTATATTGTGGGTTTCATTCCACAATCAATCGCATCAAGTGTCATTATTATTCACGTGGTTTTATTAGGAACAGACATTATAGGAAGTTATTTACCGGACAATAAAAAATCTTCTATTTGGATTGCAGGAGTAGCAGGTGGATTATACGGTGTAGTAATGGGAGCGGGACTAGGAACTATCCAAAAAGTTTTTGAAATTCTTCCATACAATTTCTTAGATAGCTTGGGCCAAGTATCATCAGTAGTTCTAATAGCCTTTGCTGTATTTCCAGCGTTGGTTGTGGCATTACAATATGGATGGAAAAAAGGTAGTGTTACTTTTGCAGCAACTATTCTTGCACAAATTCTTACTACACAATTTGGTTCAATCAGCTTATCTAATGGGAATACCATTGTCATCAATGCTAATGCAATTGCCTTGCTTGTAGGGATGATTTTCATGATTAGTTATGCGATGAACGATAAAAAAGAAAGAACAGATTCTCAAGCACAATTGGCAAATATCTTTGCAGACCGAGTGAAGCAAATCAAGAAATATTGGTACTTATTTGCTTTATCCGGTGCATTGATAGCTTTGGCGGCATCTTTGACACTTGTGACAGAATCTGCACTCTCTGCTCCATTATACCAAGAAGGTCAATTTAATTCAGCAGCTTTGACTGAATTAGCACGAGTTGTTGGATTTATTCCATTGGTTGTGACCACGGGAATTGCGACAGGAACGTATTCACCAGCTGGAATTAAAATGGTGTTTGTTATTGGATCAGTTTGTGCTGGCATGGGACAACCGCTTTTAGCTTTTGTAGCTGGAGGAATTTGGATGACTATCGAAGTATTATTACTAACGAAATTCTCTGTACTACTCGATCGTTTCCCAGGAATGAGAGATGCTGGGGATAATATTAGAACAGCGATTACGAAGGTATTGGAAATTGCATTATTAGTTGGAGGAGTCATTGCAGCAACTGCTATTGCACCTGCTTGGGGCGGACTATTTGTTGTAGGACTGTACGTGTTAAATGAGACATTCAAAAAGAAAATGGTCAATCTTGCAATTGGTCCAATTGGGGCATTGTTAGTGGGAGTAATTTCTAATATTTTAGTATTATTGAATTTAATGACACCACCAGGTATGTAATGAATGGTAGGAGACGATAAACAATGGGTTTAAAAAACGGAATTACGTATATGCATGAGCATACGACGATTGACTTATCAAGAATAAAAAATATTGATGATACAAATTTAAACTGTTTTGAAGAGACTGTGGCAGAATTTAAAGAGCTTTATAGTAAGGGTGTTCGAAATATTGTTGATGTAACGAACTTAGATATGAAGAGAAACCCTTTATATGTTCAGCGAGTGGCAGAAGCATCTGGGATCAACATTATTCAGGCAACTGGCTTCTATACAGAAAAGTTTTTACCACCAATTGTTGCTGAGTGGCCTGTAGAAAAACTTGCAAAATTGATGATAAAAGAAATTCAAACTGGAATTGCTGATACAACAATTAAAGCAGAAATTATTGGTGAAATTGGTTCAAGTAAAGATGGCTGGACAGCCAATGAAAAGAAAGTGTTCGAAGCGTCTGTTATTGCACATAAGCAGACTGGTGTACCAATTACTACACATACAACACTAGGAACCAACGGACATGAACAAGTAGCTTTCTTTAAAGAAAATAACGTGAATTTATCCTCTGTTGTGATTGGACACGTAGATTTAAGTGGTAACCTTGATTATATCTTAAAGATGCTAGATCAAGGCGTCTATGTGGAATTTGATACAATAGGAAAAGAAAACTATCAACCAGATGCGTTACGTGTCTCTATGCTAAAAGAAATTGAAAAAAGAGGTTTGGCTGACAAAGTGTTCTTATCAATGGATATTACAAGAAAATCAAATATGAAATTTAAAGAGGGAATAGGTTATTCTTATTTATTAGATAGCTTTGTACCTATGATGAAAGAAGCAGGGATTTCAAATGAAACGATTGAAAAAATGCTTGTTCATAATCCAATGACGTTCTTTACACAAGGAGTGAAATAAGCATGGAAACATTTCCCTTATACACAATAGGTTTAGAAGAAGCGATGAAAAAACAGTTTCAATTAGTCGATTGTGTCACACAAAATTTTAAAGGCTCAGAAATCCTTACACGAGGAGATTTAGGTGTGGTTCAAGGATTAAATCAACCTGTAACGACACATAAAGTTGAAAAAGTGTTAAAAGATTTCTTCTCAGCTAAAGCAGCTATGCTTGTTCGAGGTGCAGGTACGATGGCTATTCGCTTATCGTTACATGCGGCAAGTAAAAAATATGGAAAGACAGTCTTAGTACATGATGCTCCTGTCTATCCCACAACTCAAACATCAATGGATATGTTAGGATTAAATAAAGTGGTCGCTGATTTCAATAATCTTGATTCTATTGCACAAGTAATCAATGAGCAGGACGTTAAATTAGCGATTGTTCAATTTACACGCCAAAAACCATCGGATTCTTATGATCCAGAAGCAGTGATACAAAAAATTAAAGCGATGAAAAAAGAGATTATAATAATTACAGACGATAATTATTCTGCACTAAAGGTTCCTAAGATTGGAACAGAATGTGGCGCTGACTTATCTTGCTTTTCAACTTTTAAATTGCTTGGACCAGAAGGTGTAGGATGTATTGTCGGCGATGCTGATCTGCTTAGTGACTTACGTGAAGAAAACTATTCAGGTGGGTTACAAGTCCAAGGATTTGAGGCAATTTCTGTATTACAGGGACTTATTTATGCACCTGTTGCTTTAGCTGTTTCATCACAAGTCTCTTCAGAAGTTGAGGAACGATTGAATAATGGAGAAGTACAAGGTGTAAAACAGGCATTTATCGCAAATGCGCAATCAAAAGTTATTATTGTGGAACTGGATCAACCAATCGCTGCTAGAGTCTTAGTGCGGGCAGAAGAGTTAGGTGCAGCGCCCAATCCAGTTGGTGCTGAGTCAAAATATGAATTTGTACCGATGTTCTATCGATTATCAGGAACATTTAGAGCTGCTAATCCGGAAAGTGTAAAAACAATGATTCGTATCAATCCGATGAGAGCCGGTGCAGATACAATTATCCGAATCATAAAAGAGGCAATCGAGAGGAGTTAAAGCTAATGCAAGAGGAATTTCTGAATAAAACGGGAAAAGCAATTCAACAATTAGCGTGTGATTTAATTTTACTGTCAGAGGGGAGCAGACTGCCTGTAATTTCAGATTTACAAAAGAAATATGGACTGTCTAGAGGAACTGTACAGAACGCCTTTAGTTATCTTAAAGACGAAAATATTATTCATACCCTAAGTCAAGGACGCCATGGAACGATTCTAACAACTATTGATTATGGAAGATTACAAAAAATTGTTCTTGAAGGAACGATTCGAGGAACGATGCCTTTACCGTATTCAAAGTTGTATGAAGGGTTCGCTACTGGTTTGTATGAAGTGTTTCAACGTGCAGAAATTCCTCTAAGTATGGCTTATGTAAGAGGTTCAAAAGAACGAATGGAGCTGACTAGCGAGAAAACGATGCACTTTTCAATTGTCTCAAAGCTGGCAGCGATGCAAGCCATAGATGCAGGAGAAAGTTTAGAAATCTTCAAAGAATTTGGTCCACAAAGCTATCTATCTAACCATGTAATTATCTTTTCAAATTCAAAAAGTGCACAAATTGAGGATGGTATGAGAGTAGGCATTGACCATAGTTCTTATGATCAACAAATATTAACAGAAAATGCAACGATTGGGAAAAAGGTTACATTCGTTGAAGTACCGAGCCACCAACTGATTTATTCGCTAGAGCAAGGGATGATTGATGTAGGTATTTGGAATTATGATGAAATTAAAGATAGAAAATTAGACCATTTAAACTACCAATTTCTCGAAGGTAGTAAAGAAGATAGTTTATCAAGCACCGCAGTCTGCGTGTTGAATAAAGATAATTTATTGTTAAAAAAAATCTTGATGAGTGTGATAGACGAAGAAACGATTTTGTCTATTCAAAAAAATGTTTTAGAAGGTAAAATAATCCCTCACTATTAAAGGAAGTCCAAAATGATTGAAAAAAAGTTAGATATTTTAAAAGAATCTGATGTAATTACAGAAGAAACCAAGCAATTTGTTTTATCCGTAAGCAAGTATTTAATGGAAAAACAGGTGATTGATAATGAAGCACATCTTGATATGTTCTTAACACACTTAGCGATGGCAGATGCGCGACAAAAAAGAAATGAACCAGTCACAGGAATGGATGAAATGATTCTTTCACAAATCCAAAACGACGAAAAACTGGATCAATCAAAAGAATTGTGGAAAGAACTATCGCAATACTCCACTACGGAATTTACTGTGGATGAGCTATGGTTTGTTTATATGCATATTATAAATATTTTGAGTAAAGAGAACTAAGGAGGAATTCATTTGTTTCTACCAATGATGAAACAAGAGAATCCCGCATTAATCGATGCTGGGATTCATTTACACCAATCTGGACAAATTCTTCCTGATACCTATATTTTGGATCTAGATACCATTGTATCTAATGGAACTGTTATGTTAGAGCGTGCAAAAAAAGATGGAATTGATCTGTTTTTTATGCTTAAGCAAATTGGTAGAAATCCATTAATTGCAAAAGAGTTGATGGCTATTGGCTATCGCGGAGCAGTGGTTGTTGATTTTAAAGAAGCATTACTCATGATGGAAAATCATATTCCGTTATGCAACGTAGGCCATCTGGTTCAAATTCCGGATAGTCTTTTGGAAAAGATCATGCTTTATGGCACAGAGTATATGACTGTCTATTCACTGGAAAAACTAGAAAAAATTCAAATAATTGCAAAGAAACATGGAATGAAACAAAAAGTTTTATTAAAAGTAGTAGATGATGAAGATCAGATATATGAAGGGCAGTTTGGAGGCTTTTTGCTGAAGAGACTGGCGGAAGAAAGCAAACTATTTCATCGATTTGATGCAATCGAGTTTAGTGGAATTACCTCTTTTCCATGCTTCTTATTTGATGATAGATACACAACCTTAGAACAAACCAATAATGTGAAAACTATTGAAGCAGCAAAAAAAATTCTGTGTGAAGAAGGCTTTCCTGTTTCAGAGTTGAATGTTCCCTCTGCTTCATGCAGTGCAACAATTCCGTTCATTAAACAAATTGGTGGAACACAAGCAGAACCTGGTCATGCATTAACTGGAACCACACCGTTACATGCGTATAAAAAACAGCCAGAGAAGCCAGCGTTGCTTTATGTTAGTGAAATTTCGCATAATTTTAAAGGGAAATCTTATTTTTATGGTGGAGGCTATTATCGTAGAGGCCATTTAAATTCAGTATTAGTAGGAGATGTAAGTGGGCAAGTGGAAGATCAAGTTGAGCACTTTTCTGATGAAAGTATTGATTATTATCTCTCTACACCCTCTGAGCATCCTGTTGGAGAGACAGTTATTGCCGCCTTTCGTACACAGATATTTGTTACTAGAAGTGATGTCGCTGTTGTAAAAGGAATTAGTCAAGGAAAGCCAGAGATTCTGGGAATCTTTGATAGTCGAGGAAGAAGGATTTAACAATGAGTAGATTTATTATTAATGTTCTAGATAGTTTTGGTGTAGGTGAGATGCGTGATGTTCCAGTTGTTAGACCTGCAGACATAGGGGCAAATACAGCTAAACATATTATTGAAGGGATTCCTTCAATAACAATTCCCACTTTAGAAAAACTTGGATTAATGAATCTTTTAGGATTTGAAACAGATACCTTGAACTATTCAGAACAAGCAAATTATGGTAAAGCTAATCTAACGCATCAGGGAGCAGATTCTTTTTTAGGTCATCAGGAAATTTCGGGAACAACGCCTAAAGAACCTTTGAATCAAGCGTTTAATGAAGTGATAGATGAAGTGGCGCAACATTTACAGGAAAAAGGATACCAAGTGCGTTATGTTGGAGAAGAAAATGAACCAAAGATTTTAGTAGTGAACGAGGTCGCTACTGTCGGTGATAACTTAGAGACTGATCTAGGCCAAGTATTTAATGTTTCTTCTGCACTTGATGATATTTCTTTTGAAGAAGTTACAGCACTGGGTAAATCTGTTCGTGAAGTAGTGAAGGTTTCTAGAGTAATTACTTTTGGCGGTCATGGCATTCATTTAGAAAATTTACTTCGTGCTAGAAAAGTCATTGGCAAATTCGCTGGCGTAGATGCACCAGAATCGGGTGTTTATGATGATGATTATCATGTAATTCATTTAGGTTATGGGATCGATCCTAATGTTCAAATTCCAACTATTTTGGATAAGGCAGGGATCCCGGTAGAGTTGTTTGGCAAGGCAGCCGATATTATCCAGACATCAAGCATACATCTATTTCCTGGGGTAGATACAGAAACGCTTTATGACCAGTTAATTTCCGAAGTTAAGGAAAACGAAAGTGGTTTATTCTTTATTAATATTCAGGAGACTGATTTAGCGGGGCATGCAGAGGATACAGCTCGTTATGCAAATCGATTGGAAGTCAGTGATAAAAAATTGGCAGAATTACTTCCTTATTTAAACGAAGGGGACATCTTAATCGTAATGGCAGATCATGGAAATGATCCAACTATTGGACATAGCCAGCATACACGAGAATTTGTACCATTATTGGTTTATAGTAAAGGTATTGAAGGGAAAGTCATTGGCGAAAGAGAGACAATGGCGGACGTAGCTGCAACTGCTGCGGAATTCTTTCAAGTAGAAATGCCGCAAAATGGGCAATCTTTTCTTGGTAAATTGAAGTTAAGCATCTAATTACCAATTTTATTTACTGGATAATCGTAATAGATGAGGATGCTTGTAAGTCTCTATCTATTACGATTTTTATTATGATTTTCAATTATTAAAGAATTGAAATAAGGCATCTTCAAGTATTTGAGGATGCCTTATTTATAGATATAAAAAATTAGCTTGAATGCTACTAACTTCTAAACCTAATAAATACTATTATTCAAACATTTTGAAGACTTTACGTATAAAACAATTTTACAATTAGAAACTTACTAAAGTATGTTTAATAAGAAATAGCGTTATTGAGTAGTTGATGGCATCATTTTCAAGTAGCAACGTATTTCATCAGGTTTTTGATTATGTCCAAATATAATACTTGAAGGGATTATAGACATTGTAAATTCTTTTTTCTTATTCTCATTATTATAGTCTTGATAATCAAGCAATATTTTGAATTTGAGATCTTTTATATTCCTATATTCTGATTTTTTAATATCTTTCATACAATAAAAAAATATTTCACTAACAATAGATGAACATGCAATGACACTATGTTCTCCGGGCATCAGTACCGGTAGATAAGCCATTTCATGAGATTTTGCAAATATCATATTACTACCTATCGTAAACCAATCTCCATTAAGTTCAATTTTCTCATTTGTGTCCTGAGTAAGTAATTCTTCATTTATAAAATCATATTTTAAAGTAATATTGAATATAGGAGTTTGTCCACCATTTATTATAGGGATTTTTAATAATTCTGTTTCTAATAATTCCTCTGTTAACGTGGTGTAATGGCCCTTTCCGAGAGTGATAATTGGTCGAAGTTTCTTTTCTTGTTCTTTTTTTTCGACATTTAATTGCTCTTTCATAACAAAGTATGCCCCGATAACCCCCATCAAGGAGCCTAAGATACCACCCCAAAATCCAAACCAGCCATCTTCGCTACCACCTATAAAAGGCAGCCTAGGTATCTTCATGATAATTCCAATAAATAAAGCGACCAGCATTAAACTAATAAATAAAATAAATAGTATTTTCAAATACTTTTTCCTCAAAAAATCACCTCAAGCAAAATTATACACAATAAACTACTTTATTTACAGTTGACCTTTTCCTACATGTCCATATATCTAAAATTCAATTAAGCTCAGATTTCCCAACCATCACTGATAGTCTTTCCACCATTGATCTTTCTGATATTCTAGTAACTGTGGAGTTCCGTCACCTAGAACTTGAAAGACGCGTTTATCATCACTTAGTGTGCCGTCGGGTCCTGTTATTTTTGGTGGGACCAAGAAGAAGGTTAATTCACCATTATTAGCGCCACCGTTAACTCCATGGACGTGGACTTCATAATAACCATTCACTTTTTTTGGTAGATCATCCTTAGATACTTCGTAGATTCCGTGCGAACTCAGTCCATTCCAATACATGTTGTCAGTTATACCAGGGAAGACAGTAGTCCGATCATTAAAATAATCTTCAGGACTGTAGCCACCTAAAGTGAACCCGGAATCGGCAATTGATTGATTGAACGCATCCGTTGAAAATTTGCCATCGAACAGGGATAAATCCCCTTGTAATACAGCGTCGTATTTCTTATCTTCGGCTGGTTTTTGTCGCGTGAAGACCATTTTGTGTGCGGCATTGCCATCGTCCATGGTGATTTTTGTATCTGTTGGGCTGACATATTCTACGATTATATCGAAGCCAGAATATGCATCTGATTTTTTCATTGGCGTTTTTGATTGTTGTGCTTGTCCTGAAGTGACCCACTTGGTTTCGAAAGTAGCCGTCACATCGCCATCCAAAGTTGAATAGGCGATTGACCAGTTGTTTTCACTGACTAATTTTACCGTTGCCGTATCGCCGGCTGCTGTATAAAAAATCCCTGACAAATCAACTGTCTCAGCGGCACTAGTTGATGTGGTTACTGTAGCCGATGATGTTTCCTCTGTCGATGTAGCTGTACTTTTCGTAGTTGTTGTCGATTGCTCGGTGCGCGATGTTTCGGTCGCCTGAGTTTCATCTTGGCTGTATGTACTATCTGTTTTCGGCGTGCCGGAACACCCGGATATCCCTAAACTTATAAATAACCCTACGCATACAAAAACTTTTTTCTTCACGGTATTAACTCCTCTTTTTTTCAAATTAGATTGAGACGATTTGTTCAGCTAATTTGGTAATATTTCTTCATATTCCTCCGGCAGTGCGTTTCTAATAGGGAGCGGAATGGCGTCCCGATCAACAAAATAAATTCTGCGAACAAAGGAGCCTTTGTGCTGCACCATGGCATAATTTTGGCCTTCGGGTGCTTGCCCGCCTTCGAAAGTTAGCGTATGAACGTCTTCCAAAACATCATCGATCACAGGAATATTTTTATAGGGGTCGGGGTACTGAGGGATGCCTTGCGCGTCTTTTTCCTCACTAAACGCATGCCCGCCGTTGTAGGTAACTTCAGCGGGTAATGTCGCGTAGCCGACCTTCATCTCGAGGAATGGATTGATGCTATCGATGGCCTCATTTTTATATTGATAGGTTTTGAAAAAAATAGCGCCTGCTAATAGGAGCGTACCTACGATAATTAAAATTGCTTGATAAATAGTTTTGAGTTTTAAATCTTTATCAATTTTTTCGACAACTTCTGTGTCCGATTCTAAGAATTCGGATACTGAGATGTCGAACAGTTTCGCTAACTCCATCATCATGGAGATGTCAGGATAGGTTCGATTGTTTTCCCAACTAGAAACTGTTTTGTCGGAGACGTTTAATTGTTCGCCTAATTTTTTTTGAGTTAATTGCTGCGCTACGCGATAGCTTTTTATTTTCTGACCAATGTCCATTACTTTTATTTCCTCCTAGAGCAATTCTTCGCCCTTATTAGTATACAGTTTATTCTCTACAATCTGTAGATAGTTTTTCACTTTTTGACCAAACACGACTTTCATTTCCTTTCAAATTAAATCCCTTTTATTCCTCTCTATAATCTGTAGATAGACTCTTAATCCTTGATACCACGCGGTTATCGCTGCGATTATCCTTTATAGTAAGAGTGTCCACAAAATTATAAGGGGTGAGCTGATGAAAAAATTACTTTTAATTATTTTCTCCATTCAAGTGTTAATCTGGACCTTCATTGGGCTAAAATTGACCAGTCATTTTGTCTACAACAATTTATTTTTTCAAGAAAAGCATGCGGTGGTTTTAAGAAATGAGTCATTAGATAATGATGATTTTTTTGGCAGTCTGACATTTGAGAATAGCCAGACAACTATTTCAAAGTATATTTTTACGAATGAAAATGAGCTGACTATCTACACGAACGACACAACTCTGGATGGGAAGATACCAGCCAATCATCACATGAAAGAGTTACATTCGAAGGAGTTCGTAGCTAACTATTCCGCTAAGGGGAATTTGAATCAATTTTATGTGTATCAACCGGGTCTGAAAATAACCATTCGACCGTTGCAAGATTTGATCAATGTTGGGACAGATGGCTTATATTATTTTAGTGATTCGGCCAATTTCGACAGCCTAGTTAAAGAAATGAATGCCCAGAATATCTATGCTGAACAGTATGGGGACGCCGAGATGAGTCTGCTGAGTATCCTGGATGACTATTCGGAAATCATTACTTGTGCCGGATTAACCACCTTAATTTTGCTATCGCTAGCGAGTTATTTTGTGATTAGTAAAAGTAAGAAGATCGCTATTTTAAAAGTCAATGGCTATTCCTTTACTCAAATTATAGCGAATATGGCCCGTTCGTTTAAAAATGGTGGGGTTATCGTAGTCATATTGGGCGTGCTGGGACAAGTCGTTTACTGTTTATCCTATGGCGGAAGGCAAGATTTGCCGACTGTCGTGACGGTCTACTTCTTGTTATTTCTACTCAACTTCCTTCTGACAAGCGCGATGTTTTTGCTGGTCAGCTTCTTAATCTATCGATTCGGCACGATTGGGTCGATGATTAAAGGCAGGAAACCGTATAAAACGATTCAGTTATTAAATGTCGGATTAAAAATGATTTTTCTAGCATTCTGTTTAGTTTCCGTGAAAGAAATCAAAGAAAATGTAAGTATCTTAAATGAGCAGTACCAATTAATGGATCATTGGGTCGCTGCCAAAAATGTTTATGGCATAGAGATGAAATATGTGGGGGAATCGAGGGATTCTCAACAGAAATTAGCGGATTTTTATAGTGATTTAGATCAGCAGGGTGCGTTATTAATTGATGCGCAAAATTTTGATTTAGCGGATGGCGTGACACCTGTCTACGAATACAATGCGCCTGGCGAGCGAAGCTTATATGAAGCAGCCGGGAAGTCGATCATTGTAAATGAAAACTATCTTCGAAAAAATGGGGTCACAATCGATGGCGATGAAGAAGCTGTGTTCAGGAAACTAATTTATAAAGACAATGTCCAAAATATTTTAGTGCCAAAAACCCTCAAAAAATATGAAAAACTACTCTATCAAAGCTACCTTGAAGAATTCTATTTTAAGAAAGTCGAAGTCCAAGCGTTGTACGATGAAAATCCCTCAAATAGTAGTATCGATGAGCTGAAAATAAACATCATCTATATCGATGATGCGCAAACTTTCTTCGCTTACACGGATGTCAATGTCGCGGAGGGCGGCCTGATAATTAATCCGGTGATCAGTGTCTATACTCAGAATATTGATAGTAGTTATGCGGCTTCTGTAGTATCGCGATGCGTCTTTTTTGAGTATGACGGACCTGATTCGTATGCGCATATTGTGCCAACGATTCAAAAGAATAAGGTTGCTTCTGAAATCCAAAGCGTGATATCAATCTACCAAGAAAAAAGTGAGCTGATACAGAGCATACAAAAACAGCAGGCCTATCAAAGTATTGCCTTGCTAATTGTCGGCAGTGTCTTCTTTCTGACGAGTTATTTGCTTGTCTCAAGCTACTTTGAAGAGAAAAGCTACAAACTAATGATTCAAAAAGTGCATAGCTATTCTTTAGTCCAAAGAATCTATTCGTTTTTAGGCAAATTTGTTGCGCTTGATCTCGTAATCATAGGAACCACTGCCTACTTTTGTGAAGACTCGACGTTATTTTATACAGGACTTGTGATAGTCGTGATTGATACGCTGTTCATATTTGTAAGTAGTCATTTGCAGGACAGAAAAAATTCCAATCAAATTCTAAAGGGGGAGCATTGATGATTGAAGCGATTGCTATTTCTAAAAAATACGGGAAAAATAGCGTGATACGTGAGGCATCTTTAAAAATAGAAGAGGGGGAATTCGTCGCAATAACGGGGGAAAGTGGCAAAGGGAAAACCACCTTGATGAATATTATCAGTCTACTGGATAAAGAGTATATGGGGACTTTGCTGATTGATGGCAGACGGATCACGTCGCCCAAGCAAATAAGGCAATTCCAAAGAGTTGACTGTGCCTATCTGTTTCAAAATTATGCCTTAATAGAGAACGAAACAATCGCGCAGAATTTAGAAATAGCCACTAAATTTTTGAAAAATACGAAAAAAAGGAACCGCCAATTAATGACGGAAGCTTTGGCTGCAGTTGGCCTCGAGTTGAGTTTGAATAAAAAGATTTATGAACTCAGTGGCGGTGAACAACAAAGAGTCGCGTTAGCCAGAGCCTACCTGAAAAAACCAAAATACTTATTTGCAGACGAACCGACAGGAAATTTGGACGAAAAAAATCGCGATTTAGTCCTAAGCATATTGAAGAAAATGAATGAGAATGGGACGACGATTGTGATGGTTACCCATGACCTGGCGTTAGCTGAACAAACCAATCGGATCATAACGATTGGATAAAGTGGGCTATGTTCTACAGTCAACAACAGACATGGGGAAAGACAGTTCAATAGGAATTCACGAGAGTTGATGTAAGTGTGGGTAAGTTTAATGGTAACAAGAAAATAAAATGAAACACGTAGAAGACGATTTTATAGCGAGTCGTCTTCTGCGTGTTTCATCATTAAAAAATAGATTCAGTGTATGCATTTATCTGTGATTTATTGAAATTGTGTCATTCGTTCGTTCTCGAATTCTATGGATTCTTTAAACAATTTTGCCAAAGCCTGATTATCCTCCATAGTTAAAATCTTAGCAAATGTGACATCAATTTGTTGGAATACATAACACATATGAAGGTAGATTTACATTCAGAAATCCAGGTTATCTACTGGAAAAAAGTTAAAAATATCGTTCTCGAAATTTTCTTATAATTTATAGGGAAAAACATGCTTTTTGTGTTTTTTGAGAAATAATAAATTGAAAGTCTAAAATTAGACTTCAAAAATTTAAGTATACCAAATTTTTGGAATAGTCCTGCTATTAAGTGTCAAAATTCTTCAAAAGATAAATAGGTAAAATATTAAGTATACTTAATATTTTCTCGTTTTTTCGATTTAAGATTCAGTTACTACTTGAGTTGAGAAATGCTTGGAAAAGTAAGACTATGGAAAGAGAAAATAACAATGATTGAAAATAATCTAACGTTAACTAATCTTTCATCAAACGAAAAAAAAGCCGATACCTACGGACTACTTGGTATGTGCTAATTAGAACGAAAAAGAATTATCTAAGTGCTTCATCAAGCTTACGTAAAGCCCTTTCAATCTGGCGCATATCGACTGCAAAAAGACGCGAGCGAACAAAAATAATGGGTTGCTTCATAGGTGTGTCCACATTACGAATCGGAATCGTGCTGATTACTAGATCGGATTGTTCAAGGTCATAGACAAAGCGAAGCTTGAATTTGTTACTAAAGATAAAGAGAATATATTGTTTGATAGATAGAGTAAATAGGTCATTTAAATCTGACAAAAGATAGAGTTTGATTTCTTTAAAAAAGTAGTCTAGTGGTAACAGTGCTTGAAAGAGCAAAAAGTTGAAGCCTTTTTGGGGCAAAGTTTCTTTACTGGTGGTCATTGCAAAGCGTGTCCAAAAAAGTTCGAATTCTTTCAAATGAACTTCGGAGGTCTCGTGAAGTGTCCCGAAGTAGTAATAGGAATAGGCATTAAAGGCTATTGATTCGGCGGCGGTTGCAAAGTTAAGAAAGCGTGCGATGACCAATTGTTGGAATAATTTACTTTGAGCAAATTGGCGTTTATCTTCTGAGAGTGGCATGTAGGTTGTCTCAAACAGAGTAAGCCAATCTTTGATGAACGAAAAATTTTGATACACAGCCTGAGGGTTAGGGAGCAAAGGAATCGGCACTTGGAAAATCCCAGAATGATAGATGAATAGCATAAAAAATTGCCAGTCTTCTTCAGACCAATCAGGTAAAAATAGAGGTTTCCCAGGGATTTTATGGAGACGAATCACCTGCTCTTCTTGGGGAGTGAAGGCTATTTTCCGATGTCTATGGACACTTAATTCAAAAATGTAAATCCAAATGGCTAGCTGATTGGTTTGAATACTCTGCTGTGGCTGCTCAATCAGATCAAAAATTTGAGTCGCTAGTTGTTGATAACGGTTGACTGATTTAATCCAGTCGATATAGGAAATTTGTTGATGAATGCCTAGTAGAAAGAGGAAGAGAAAGACTCTGATTTTTTTGTGATCCCCTTTGATAAATAGGGCTTTTGTTCCAGAAATATGGAGGCCAAGACCTTCTAAAAAATGGTTAATCGGACGGATTTTTTTTCGCAAATTGGAGTCACTTACGCCGAGTTCGACGTAGAGCTTTGCAACGGGCACCGTGCCTTCTAAAATCAAGGCGCGAACAATTTGGTAACTGATATCTTTGGTGTACAGATAGGCATAGAAACGATGAAAATCATTGGTTTCTCGACTGAGACGAATCCCGTTATGTTGATTGATAATCAAGTGGATTTTTTGTGTGTCATGGGCATAAATTTGATTAAAAATTGATTGGATTTCTTTGCAGCTTTTTAATATTTTACTGACACTTCCTTGGCCTAATCGTTCTTTGAGTTGACTAGCCGTTAGAAAATTGGCTTCTTGGTCTAGGATATCGACAATGTTTTTCTTCATTATGGTTTCTTTTTCTAAGCCAAACATAATGATAGATCCTCCTTTATTTCCTAAGCTCCTGTTTTTTGCTATTTATAGAAGACGGGCGCAATAGACTCTATTGGCTATTTTTAAGATTAGTATAACAGCCTTAATTTTAAAAATAGGAAATTGATAGAAATATAATAAATCACTAAAGTTTTTTAATTATCCAAAATTGCTTTTCTGTTCGGTAATATTTAGCGTTTGCAAAGACATTTTTCCCGTGTATCTTATTCATGTGTACGCCCCGAATTGAAAAAATGTTCGAATTATTCTGGGAATCACACGAGAAGTGACTCAACAAATCTCAACTGAGAGTGAGTAGACAGTCTACAATAAAGATAAATGGAGCGTGTAAATTATGAAAAAAATCGTATTATTTAGTGTCACGTTGTTAGCTGCAGCAGGATTATTGCCAACCGTTATCGCACAGGCCGAAGAAACAGTGCCCGCATCGAAAACAACCACTGGAACAGTTCAGTTGACTGTCGATCCAGATATTGACCATCCTGGTGGTGGCAATGGTGACGGCGAAGATACAGGTCAAAAGGGTGAATTCACTTTGGATCACGTGGTTTCTTATGATTTCGGGGAACAAACAATTACTGGTGGAGAGATGACACTGAACGCAACGCAAAAGCTGCCCTACGTTCAAGTAACTGATTTGCGGGAAAAAAATAGTGGCTGGCAATTATTAACAAGCATTACTGAGTTTAAATCAACTGATGAAGACAACCCTAAAATTCTTTCTGGTGCAGAACTTAAGCTACCAAAAGGAGCTGTCGAAGCTGTTGATATGACGAATACTTCTAAGCAACCGACAGCTAATGATGTGATTCTAAATGGTAAAGATCAAACGTTGTTCAGTGCGGAGGCGAATGCGGGGACGGGTTCATGGATGGATACAATGTTTGGTGAAGCAACGACTCTCCATATACCTGCAGGAGCAACACCTGGTGCATACAAAGCGGAGATCACTTGGACATTACAGGATGCGCCTAGCGGAACTTTTTAATAGGGAAAGTAGGGTTATTGTCAGAAAAGTACTAATTCGATAGCGATGAATTATGAATTAGAAAGTAAATGGAAAACGGTGGTAACGAGCCTGTCTGGTTAATTACGCTGACATCAAAATCAAAACTTAGACTGGATTTATATTTGGAGGTGGACCCTAATGCGTGTGAAAAAATGGGTAATTATTCCTATGTTGCTGGGGATTTTTTGTGTGATTGGCTGGGGAGCGACGGTTCAAGCAGCAGAGAAAAGCGACGATATGGCGTATACAGTGACAGCTAAACTTCCAGATTCTCAGGTGAATTCTTCTGTTTCCTATTTTGATCTTCAATTAAGTCCGGGAAGCAAAGAAACCGTCGCTCTTCATATCAAAAATTCTGGAACTGAGAAAAGTACCTATACGATTCGTGTAAATCAGGCGACGACGAATAAGAATGGCGTCATTGATTACAGCGGAACACCTGAGAAATTGGATGGTTCATTGAAATATCAGTTAGCTGATATCGTTTCGCCAGCCAAGAAGGAAATCACTATAGATGCCGGAAAAGAAATGGATGTACCCTTTGAAATCACGATGCCTGCTGAAAAATTTGAAGGAATCATTTTAGGTGGATTTTATGTGCAGAAGCAGAACAAGGAGCAAGTAAAGGAGAAGACCGATGAGGCAGTGATGATTAATAATCGCTATGCCTTTGTTGTTGGACTTTCTCTTCAAAATGCTGAAGATAACAGGGAACCAGATTTGAGATTAGTCACAGCTAAAGCGGGCTTAAATAATTCTTATACCGCAGTGTTAGCCAATTTTCAAAACCCAATGACTAAAATTTTGCGGAAATTAGCAATTCAAGCGGCGATTACGAAGAAAGGTCAGCAGGAAGTTTTATACAAAGTCGATAAAAGTGGAATGGCGATGGCACCGAATTCTAATTTTGATTTGCCTATCTCGCTGAATAAAGAAACGATTAAGCCGGGAACCTATACACTACACGTTAACGCCTCAGCAGAGGATCAAAAATATAAGTGGACCTTTACAAAAGACTTCACCATCAAAGCAGACAAAGCAAGAAAATTGAATGAAAAAGCTGTCGAGGTTAAGAAAAATCATACGTGGCTGATTTATGTGATTGTGGGAATTTTTATTCTACTACTCATTATTATTGTTCTGCTAGTGATGAAGTTGCGGCGGAGTAAAAATACTGATTCTAAGTCATAGTGGGTAAAAATAATTTGTATTTTGAGGGGGTGATTCGATGAAACGCTTAGCGAAAGGACTAGCTATTCTGTGCTTGGTGACGAGTCAGCTTAGTCCAACCGTGTGGGTCTCAGCAGCTGGTTGGCAGACGAATCCGTCAGCGAATTCGTCGGCTGAAAAAGTAAATGTACCTCTGCTATGTCAAAGGAATGTCGACGCGACGATGCCCAGTTCTGAGGTACCAACTGATGAAGGATTTAGCGATTCGAAAACGAGTTTGATATTTGAAGATAGTGCGGAGTTGACGCTGTCGGTGACAAAAACTGGAAGTCGTATTTCGACCTCTGTCGGGGATAAGGTGCATGTCGATGTAACACTGAAAAAGTTGGTCACTGGGGAATTATCCCAGCATAAGAGCAGTATGATGATCGTGCCTTATCCGAAAGAGGAGCAAGGATTTACGATTACTCAGCCTGGCGTCATTAATTTTAAGAGCGAATATGGGGAACAACGGGCGTTAACACCATTATCTGGCGATGATTTACAAACAATCTTAATGTTTTACGCAGCAAATAGCGGGCTGGATTTTATGACGATCACTGGGTTAGCGACACAGACACCTGAAGTGGGTGGAAGTGTCGGGCAATCGATCTTTGACAATCTCGTTATGGCAGGCGATCAGATTACCGTCAGCTACGAGAGCGAGATCACGGAAGCGGCCATTGGCAAGGATTCATTCACGCTGTCGAGTGGTTTTTATGACAGTGCTGGAACGGGGAGTTTTACCGGTGATTTGCAGATTAATCTGCCGGGAAATAAGATCACTGATTGGCAGTTACAGTTAGCGGATGACGAATTGGCGATGACCGTCGATCCGCAAGATAATCAAACCTTGATTCATGCGGAGAGTGGTAACTGGGCTAATTATCTGGGGAATAAAGAGGCGACCTTGGCCTATCAAGTCGATGGTGGGGAGCGGCAGAATGTTCCAACTACAGATTTAAATCAGACAGATAAAACATTTCTGACAACCTTTGATTTGTCGACATCAGATCAATCAGTGACTGAAGAGAGCGAGCACATAGTCGCCTTCTATCTGACAATTGATGGGGTGACGCAAGAGGATAGTCTACTCGTTCATGAGCAAGTGAAAACGAATAGTTCGCCTAGGCTGACTTTAAATCTGACACAGCTGAATTTAGAAATGAACGATACGGGAACCTACGACCTGACTCTAAAAGGTAGCTGGCAAGATGCGGATAGTCAGCTAGTGACCCTCTCAGGAAATTATGCCGACAACACAGCAATTGCTTTGACTGACAATACGTTTACGAACACGAAGCCAGGTGCTGAGACTAACTTTTCGATTAACTTTACAACAGCTGCAGGTGAATTAAAATTAGGGGACAACCAGTTAACTTTTTGGCTGACGGATAGTGAAGAGGGTACGTCAACGGTAGTAGAAGTCACCGTTACCCTCAGTGAAAAGCCAAACGATGCACCTTCATTAAAAGTTGATACCACCGATATCGATTTAATTCGTAAAGAAACGGGAGAGTATGCCTTTACGATAAATGGGGTCTGGTCGGATAAGGATAGCAGCTCCATCGCATTGAGAGGCGAATATGTAGATAAGACCAGCTTTACAAGTGAAAGCTATCTGAATAATAATAAAGGCCAATACACACCTTTTACTCTAGACGTGACAGTCCCCGTCGAGAAACTAAACACAACCGGCAGTAATCAATTGAATTTAGTAGCAATCGACAAGGAAGGCGCGACCTCTCAAGTGATCTCGCTGCATTTTAAGCAAGTAGTGGGAACTATTCAGTTTGATCAGGTAGCGGAACATTCTACTTTTCAGGCAGTCAAGCTGGCAAATGACGAGGTAGTAAGTCACCATAATGACGATTGGTTAGTGACTGTCAGCGATACAACCAACGAAACCAGCGGACCTCCTCTTTGGCGATTAGAAGCGACCCAAGAAACGCCACTAGAAAATAGCAACACGCACCACAGACTGTCTTCAACAATTGAGTACAAAAATTCTATGGGGCAAGTGACACCATTAGTTGTCGGGCAGCCAGTAGCCATCGACATGAAGCGAGGAAAGATAGATGGAACCAAATATAATTTGGATTGGTCAGACACCGTCGGCTTTCAATTACCTGTCGGACCCAGTGAACCTGTCGGGGAGTATACAACCACGATTGAATGGACGATTGTTCAAGCACCCTGAGGGTTGGCGATGATGTGGAAGTGGATAAAATCGTGAGGGAACGGATTTTAGTAAATAAACGTAAAAAACTTGAGACGCTGTTAAGTATCATTCAGCGTTTCAAGTTTTTTTTGTTTAGTAATTTCCATTGTCTATAAACAGAAAATCCTAATCAGCAAAAGGGTTCTCTAAGAAGGCAATTTCTTAATTAATCGTATCAACTTTGACATTGACTCCGATAGGTAACACACAGCGAGGCACTGCGTGTCCAAAATTAATATTACAAACGATCGGCAGCTGCTCATCGTCAACTGTCTCAACTAAGATTTGATTATATTCTTCATAAAAAGTTTCGTCTTGGGGCTCACCGAAGAGAATCCCATTGATAACGTTGAAGATGCCCCGGTTCTTTAATTCTAGCAACATATCTCTAAAAACTTCTGGTGTGACTTTCATTTCAGAAGTCTCAAGAAAGAGAACCGTTCCGCGCCATTCTTCTATAGTAGGGAAAATCTTATATTTCTCAATAATCATCGGTTCATCAGGATATGTAGAGGATGTGAGCATATCATGAAGGCTATCAATGCAACCACCTAGTAGTTTACCTTCGAAGATTGGCTGTCCCTGTAACAATTGGAATCCCTTTTTATCGCTATGACAAATTCGTTTAAGACCGATTGCCTCAGCAGAGAAATCAGTTCGTTCTTCATACCAAACATCACTTGGAGTAATCCGTGTAGATAGTAGAAAAATTTTTTTTAATCATCACAAAGCTCAGTTGTAAATGTTCAATAAAAGAGTGTTAAAAAAAAGCATTTCGAAAAACCTTGATTTATTTCTATTTATCGGAGGTTTTTTGTCATTTTCCGTAAGAGTTTATCAATCTTTTTGTCACATTACAATAAATAGAGTATTCAAGTTGACATGATAAACAATTTCGTACATCATGATGTGTACTTTAGAATGAGTATTCTTTATATTACGCCTAAATGTTGGGTATTTTTTTTTGCTTACCTATAAATATCAGATGAATAAATTTTAGACCTAGATAAGAATTCTTTTTAAAGTATCCATCACAGTCTATTTTTACTTTTGCCAGAGCGGCTTATCTTTACTAGTCTCCAAACATAAAATATTCACAAAATATAACAATGATCGTCCTCAAAAAAGAATGGCGGTACCCTTTTTGTGCGTTTATGTGATATTGAAGACTTTTAATGATAAAAAAAGCGAGCGTATCCTCTTGACGGTGTACCTAGTAAAGCGGGAGGATGTGTATGATTAGCTAATGCCATCGATGGTCAATGGATCAGACTATGGGGGAATCATCTGATTTGTCTATAGAGCAGGTAGGAGGAGAGAGCCAATCGATTCGTCTAGATTATAGTGCTTTGCTTGATTGCTGATTTATAAGGGAATCAAACGGAAAAATATTCAGGAAATGTCATATGAGCGTTTGTAGATATTCTACAACAAAGATAAATGGAGAGTGTAAAAATTATGAAAAAAGTTAAATTATTAAGTGTCGCTTTGTTAGCTACTGTAGGATTAATGTCAGCTGCTATTGCACAGGCAGAAGTAACAGATACAACGACAGGTACGGTTCATCTAATTGTCGATCCAGATACGGATCACCCAGGTGCCGGCGATGGTGATGGCGGAGATACAGGACAAAAAGGGGAATTCACGCTAGATCATACGGTTTCTTATGATTTCGGGGAACAATCAATTACTGGCGCAGAAATGACACTAAATGCGACGCAAACACGCCCTTACGTTCAAGTAACCGATTTGCGCGAAAAAAATAGTGGCTGGCAATTATTAACAAAAATTACTGAGTTTAAATCAACCGATGAAGCGAATCCTGGAAAAATTCTTGCTGGTGCAGTAGTAACGTTGCCAAAGGGGACTGCTGAAGCCGTTGACGGTACGAATATTTCAAAAGCACCGACGCCTCAAGAAGTTACTCTAAATGCTGCCGATACTACGTTATTTAGTGCAGAAGCAAATGCCGGCACTGGCTCATGGATGGATAAAATGTATGACGCGCCAACTACCTTGTATATACCTGCAGGAGCAACACCTGGTGCCTACACAGCAACACTTACTTGGACATTACAAGATGCGCCTGGCGGAGAAGGCTAGTAGAGAAAGTAACTCTTTTGTTAAAGATCGTTCTATATGAATTAATTAAGTAGCAATAAAGTAAAAATAACGCAGAACTATTCGCAATCAGTTAAATGTAGCTTCGACTATCTGTTTAGTCGAAGCTTTGAATTGAAAATGAAAAGGGAACATATAGGGATGGGAGAATGGTGGTATGAAAAGTAAAAATTTATTTGTCTTAGCTGCCTTGCTGTTAGTCGGTCTATCATTAGGAAGTTACTCGACAGATACTTTCGCAAATGATTCCTCTACGTCTGAAGCTAAGGATACGACAGCCAAAGTCGTTTTTACACCGAATACCGCACCCACTCACCCGTTGAATCCCAATGACCCTAATCAGCCACTTGCCTCGCTGTACCTAACAGATCCAGCTAATTCTGGGACCGGAAATCCAGGACCTTTATCACTGGATTATGTACCTGCACTCACCTTTGGACCCCCTCATGCTAACGGCGCTGAAACGACAGTTGCCTCAACCAACAAAGACCCTTACCTGCAAGTCAGTGATACGCGAATTCATGCAGAAGGTTGGCAGCTGACAGTTGCTATGACTAAACCCTTCACCGCTAGAAATAAAGTTACACTTAAAGGAATTTCGATGAACTGGCAAGATGGAATGCTGAAGACGGCAGTTGGTAATACGAACGTGGCACCAAACGCAACGGATATTACACTGGATGAGGACAGTGCATCAGCAGTAATCTTAACTGCGCCATCTTCGACGGGCCAAGGGACTTGGTTAGATGTCTTTATTGGCGGGTCAGCCAAGGGTAAGACAAGTAATAACAAAATCATTTTGACGGTCCCTGGTGGCCAAGTGATTTCTAAAGCGTACCACTCTGAGCTTACTTGGACCTTAGCAGGCGCACCGGGATAATTGTTCAATGAACAAGACATAGTTTTGATATAAACGTACATGTAAATTTAAAAGTAAATAAGCCTGGACTTATATTTGGAGGAAGATTCTAATGCGTGTGAAAAAAAGTGTAATTATTGCTGTTTTACTCGGATTTTTTAGTATGATTGGCTGGGGAACAACGGTTCAAGCAGTAGAGAAAAGTGAAGACATGTCCTATACAGTGACAGCTAACATTCCTGATTCTCAGATAAATTCAGCGGTTTCTTATTTTGACCTTCAAATAAGTCCAGGCAGTAAAGAGACTGTCTTTCTGCACCTCAAGAATTCTGGGACTGAGAAAAGTACCTTCACAATCCTTTTGAATCAGGCGATGACGAATAAGAATGGGGTCATCGATTATAGTAAAACGCAGACGAAGCTGGATGATTCATTGAAGTATAAGTTAGCGGATATCGTTTCACCGGTTAAGAAGGAAGTCACTATAGACGCCGGAAAAGAACTAGATGTTCCGTTTGAAATCAAGATGCCTGTTGAAAAATTCGAGGGGATCATCTTAGGCGGATTTTATGTTCAAAAGCAGAGCAAAGAGGAAGAGCCCACCGATGAAGAGGTGATAATCAAAAATCAGTATGCTTTTGTTGTCGGACTCTCTCTTCAAAATACCGAAGCTGAGGTGGTGCCTGACCTTAAGTTAGTCACTGCAAAAGCCGGGTTGGATAATTCTTATACCGCGGTGTTAGCTAATTTTCAAAATCCAACGGCGAGCATTCTGCGTAAATTAGCAATCGATGCAACAATCACGCAGAAAGGTCAGGAGAAGACCTTATACAAAGTCGATAAAAGTGGCCTGGCGATGGCACCGAATTCTAATTTTGATTTGCCAATCTCACTAAACAAAGAAGCGATTAAACCGGGGACTTATACGCTACACGTTAAAGCTTCGGCAGAGGACCAAAAATATAATTGGACCTTTACAAAAGACTTCACAATCAAATCAGATAAAGCAAGAAAATTAAATACGGATGCTGTAGAGGTTAAGAAAGATAATAAGTGGTTGATTTATGTAGCTGCAGGGATTTTTATTCTACTACTTATCATTATTGTTGTTTTACTGATGAAAATACGGCGGGGTAAAAAATGATTGTTTTAAGCCGTAGAGGATAAAAAGAAACTGTAGTATGAGGGGATGATTCAATGAAACGCATAGTGAGAGGCCTGGTTATTCTGTGCCTGGTGATAGGGAGTCAACTTTCTCTGACCATCGAGGTCTCAGCATTAGATGAGCAGATGTATTCAACCGAAAGCGATCAGGTGACGGTCAGCACGGAGAGCGAGCGTACGGAAGCGACCATTGGTACGGAGCCAAGCACGCTGTCGAGCGGAGTTTATAATTCTGCAGATACGGGGAACATGACCGGCGATTCAAACATTGATTTGCCGGACAATACACAAACCGATTGGCAGTTACAATTAGCTGATGACGAATTATCTATGACCCTAGATCCGCAAGATAATCAACCTTTGATTCATGCTGAGAGTGGTAACTGGGCCAATTATTCAGGGGATAAAGAAGCGACTTTAGCGTACCAAGTCGATGGCGGAGCACGCCAAACGGTTCCAGCTGCGGATTTGAATCAGACAGATAAAACGTTTCAGACGATGTTTGACTTGTCGACGTCAGACCAAACGGTGGCTGACGCGAGCGAGCATACAGTCGTGTTCTATCTGACGATTGATGGCGTGACGCAAGAGGACAGTCTGCTTGTTCATGAGCAAGTTACAACCAATAAGTCCCCCATGCTGACTACAACTTCAGCACAGCTGAGTGTCCCACTAAATGATACAGGAATTTACAAAATTGATTTTGAGGGAGTCTGGCAGGACGAGGATAGTCATCAAACGACACTCTCTGGAAAATATTCAGACAACTCAGCCATCGATTTGCCCGACAATACCTTTACGAATACGGATCTAGGTACTGAGAATAACTTTTCTATTCGCTTTGAAACAGCAGCTGGCAAATTAACATTAGGCGAAAATCAATTGGAATTCTGGTTGATGGACAACGAAGACGGCACTTCAGAACAGGTGCTGTTGACTGTGACGGTGACGAAAAATACGAACGAATTACCCATATTTACGCTGACTTATCCAAAGGTCACTTTGAATGAATCAACATCGGGAACGTATACCTTCAGTCTAAAAGGTAGCTGGCTGGATTCAGATAGCGACCAAGTGACGATTGAAGGGAAATATCCAGATAAGACAGCAATCAGTTTAACTGATGCAAGCTATCCAAATGAACATAAAGGCACCACAACACGCTTTAGCCTAGACATTAAGACTGAAGCAGGCAAAATAAAGTATGGGGAAAATGTATTAGAATTTACGATGACCGATAGTGATAATGGCATGTCAACGGCGGTTGAGTTTATCGTTGACATCAGAAAAAAAACAAATTATGTGCCCGTATTAAAAGTTGAACCTACAGACTTCGAATTGATGCGTGAAGAATCCGGCGATTATAGCTTTACGATCAATGGCCGCTGGTCGGATAATGAGAGTAGCTCTGTCTCATTGAAAGGGGAATATGTTGATAAGTCGACCTTTACCAGTGAAGACTATCCGAATCCCTACAAAGGACAACTAACAGCCTTTAGTCTAGACGTGACAGTCCCGGTCGAAAAACTAAACGCCTCTGGCAGCAATCAGTTAGACTTGGTAGCAATCGACAAGGAAGGAGCAACCTCCCAAGTGATCACGCTACATTTCACACTAATAGCAGGCACCATTCAGTTTGATGAGGTCGCTGACCATTCTAGCTTTCAGGCAGTTAAGTTGGCAAACGATCCGGTGATAAGCCATGCCAATGATGATTGGGTCGTCAATATCAGCGATACAACGAACCCAAACAACGAACCACCCACTTGGAGACTAGAAGCTACCCAAGAAACACCGCTAGAAAATAGTAATACGCAGCATGCACTGTCTTCAACGATCGAATACAAAAATGCTGCCGGCCAAGTCACGCCATTAGCTATCGGCGTGCCAGTTGCAATCGATATGCAGCAAGACACCACAGATCAAACCAAATATAACTTAGGTTGGTCAGATACGGAAGGCTTTCAATTACCCGTCAGCCCCAGTGAACCTGTCGGGGATTATAGCACTACGATTCAATGGACGATTGTTGAAGCACCATGAGGGTTGGCGATGATGTGGAATGAGGAATCGGATTTTAGTAAATAAATGTAAAAAGCTTGAGACGCTGTTAATGATAATTCAGCGGTTCAAGCTTTTTTGTTTTGGTATTTTTTTATTTTCTATAGATAGAGAGTATTAAGCAGCAAAAGGATTTTCTAAGAAGATAATTTCTTGGTTAATCGTATCAACTTTGACATTGACCCCGATAGGTAGAATACAACGAGGTGCTGCATGCCCAAGATTAATATTATAAAGGATTGATGGTTGTTCCTCATTAATTGTTTCAACTAAGACATGATTATATTCATCCCAGAAAGTTTCGTCCTGTGACTTACCAAAGAGAATCCCATTGGTAACTTTGAAAAGGGCTCTGTTTTTTATTCTAGCAACATCTGTCTAAAAACTTATGGCGTGACTTTCATTTCAGAAGTCTCAAGAAAAAGAATCGTCAGGAGATAACTTTCGGTTAAATAATCTCATTTATTAAAAAAATGAAAGGTGATAGAAGGCTATTTGTGATTTTTTTATTCTTTTCTTTTGTCTAAAAGCTCTGTAAAATAGAGTTGAGATGAAATTTAATATATATTTTGAGATACATAAGCGATCAGCGTTGAGATTGAGGCTACTTCATCTGATTTAAAGATATTGAAACAACAAAAAATTAATAGAGGGTTTAAATTAATAATTGGAGTGAAGAAAATGGCGAGTTATAGAGTCATGAATTTGGTACTTAAGAATGGAAAGATAGTTAATCAGCTTGAGAAAATTCATATGAATGTTTTAGAGAATAACCCAGTTACCTATATTTACTATAATCTTACGAAGAGAAAAGTTTATGTTGGTGAGACAAACGGTTTCAGTAGAAGACACAATGAACATTTATGTGAGTCTAATCCTAAGGTAGATTATAACGAGTATACAAACTGTCTAGTAATCTACTCGAATTTATTTGACAAATCATCTATTCTCGATTTGGAATCATTAATCTTGAACTATATGATTGCGGAGTCTGATACGACTAAATTTCTGTTTGCAAATGGAAATGGTGGGCAGACTGAATTGGTTTATAAGAATAAAGAAGAAATTGTAACAGAAGTCTTTTATAGATTGTGGAGTAATGAACTACATAGATTGGGATTAGTCGATAATCCCAACATAGCGGAGCTGAGAGAGCGTCTTTTATTCAAATACTCACCGTTCAAACAACTATCATCTGAACAAAGAGTAGTTGCTGATGAAATTGAAAAAGACGTGACAAAAAGGTATTTAATAGAAGCCCCCGCGGGCTCAGGAAAATCCGTTCTTTTTACTAATTTAGCGTTCTCTTTAGCTGAAAAGAATCCAAGCTTAAGGATAGGGTTAATAACTACAGGAAACTTAACTAGACAGTTTAATTTGATTTTTAAGTCAATCGGATTAAATGGTAGATTAACTGTTAAAACAGGTTCCCAATTAATAGTAGATGCAAAAAATAATGATAAGAGATTTGACATTATTATTGTAGATGAAGCACATAAATTGAAGCAGCACTATAGAAAAGGGCATCCAAATGCAAGAAGACATCTTAAGGAGGGTGATGAGGAAATTACTCTTCTTGAAGAACTAACTGATGGATTAGTTCTACTATATGATCCATATCAAGGAATCAAGCCTCAAAATATCAGACCTTCAGAAATTAGAAATCTTACGAAAGACTATAAAAAGCTGTTATTAAGGCAGCAGTTTAGAATTGGTGGAAATGAGGATTTCTCAGGTGAAGACTTTTTAAAAGGGATATTATATGGCTTCCAACTAAGTGATGATGAAACCTTTGATAAGAAAGTTTTTAAAGATGAATATTTTAAAATTGTAGATACATTTAAAGAAGTTATTGATTATGTTGATGAGTATTCCCATGCTTACCCAAAGAAAACTAATAGGGTAATTGCTGGTTATTGTAGAGAATGGCTATCGAATAGTGGCAAGAAAGAGAATAAAGGTAAAAAAATGGAAGAATTACCCTATGATTGGAATATGGACGGCATCGAAAAAAGATGGAACTCGACATATGAGGACTGGGTAAAGAAACCAAATTCAGAAAATGAAATAGGCTCAATTCATGCTATTCAAGGGTATGATTTGAATCATTCTGGCGTGATTATAGGAAATGATATAACAGTGAAGGATGGAAGAATTGTTGCAGTGCCAGAAAATTATAAAGATATCGGTGGAACACCTTTGAAAGAAACATTTAGCTTATCTGAGTTAACAGAGTATATCTTAAATATTTATTACGTACTGCTTTCACGAGGCATTGATGGATGTGCCGTTTATTTTGAGGATAAGAGTGTAGAGAAGTTATTTAGAGAGCGAGTCGGGTTGTAGGAAGAAGATGTCTGGAAAAAGTCGCTGATTTAGCAAAATTTCACAATGCTAGGAATTTGGTGCTGTCAGTGGCACCTGAAGTTTTGGACTTTCAGTATCCCTCATGCGGTAAGATTTGCTCGTAATCTTGAATACTTTGACATGATGAACGAGTCAGTCAAGGATGGCTGCGGCGATTTCAGGACTTTGAAATAACTCTTCCCAGTGAGATAAAATAATATTCGTTGTGATAATTGTCAAGAGTCGTTCATAACGTATGGCTATGGCTGGAAGGTGAAATAGTAAGTCACCTTCTTTTTTTGAATCGGTAAGGAATCACCCTGGTTGCTCTTAAAAGGAATCGTCACACTTATAATGGCAATTAACTATGTATTATTTTTGTCGGAATTATTGAGTATTAAAGGTTTTATTAGTCTAGTTTATAAATTTGAGATTCTTTTGCAGTAAATACAATTTATTACTATTACTCTACTCCTGTTGAACGTAGATAGTTGCTGGATAATAGAGAGAAGAATTCTGATTAATAATGGAATTATTTACATAGAGATTTAACAGATGGGTAAGTTAGCCTAAACACTATATACAGTAGTCGAAAAGAATAAATAAAAATTATGAGAGAGAGGTAAGTTATGAATATTTTTTTATGTGCTGGCGGAAGAGGTTTAGAATTAAATGATGTGATAAAAAATAAAATACCCAAAGTAAAACTAGAACCATTTGCGAACGGTTTGAAATTAAATGAGAGTGCTTACTCTTTGTGGGGGTTGTCTGAATTTGGAGCACTTAAACCCGAGGCATTAAAGGAAGACGATATTGTATTTATTAGTAATAATAAGTGTTTAGTCTATATCGCAAAAGTTTTCTTTTGTTTTGAAGATGATAATATTGATGATATAGCATGGTTTGGTCAGAAGCAATGGAAATATAAAATAGTTCTAAAGGATCCGATTAAAATATTCATTCCAGATGAAAATCAAAACATAGATGATCAAATTAAAGCTCATGGAAAATCGAAGGATGAGTTAGGTGAAATAAAATTATGGCATAAAAAAGGGCTAGGATTAAGACATGTACTTTCAAAAAAAGATAGAGGTAATTTACAGGGAAATTATAAGATTGGTTCAAATGATAAGAATGATAGTTACCCTGATTCCGATCAGATTATGTCCCAGTTTAACTGGTATTGTAATATTACGAAATATCAATGTATAGAAATGTATGTATAGGAGAGACCAAATGGACTTTGTAGGGATTATATTTGAAAATGGAACATCTCATTGCTTATTGAATGATTATATGATTGAGAAGGATAAAGAGATATATCAACTTAGTAAAAAAACGAAAGTAACTGATTTTTATAATAATGAGTTAAAAAGTATCAGTTGTATTGTTGGTGAGAATGGTTCTGGAAAAACCCGACTAATTAATGATATATATCAGAACTTAATGAGAAGTAATAGTAAATCTACCTGTACATTTATTATTAGGACTGTAGTAGACGATATACAGTCTTATTATTTAACAGGAAAACAGAGAAAAGTTTGTTTTGAGGACGAAATATTAAAAGAATATCATAATCAGGAGCAATGTAATATCGTCAAATTTTCAACTACATTAGAAGGTAGAGCTTTTGAGGAAAAAGTAGCCGCCGAAAACTATGATATATCAACAACTAGCTTACTATATGATTATGGAATTGGTAGGTTAACAGAAATAGATATGCTTAACCAAATAAGCTTTGTTGTTAACTATTATAGTGACCTTAGGAAATTTAATGAAGTAAAAGATATGAAATTTATTAATATAGAGGCTAAGGAATGCATTATGACTTTATCCAATGAAGGTAGAGGGATTCTTGGCGTAAAAGATAGATATCTATCTGAACAAATTAATTTCAAATCGATGAAAACCCGCTTAGATATAGGAAACGCTAGTGACAAGAATAATATCATTACAGTCTTATATTTAAAATTTATTAGCATCTTAATTAGTCAGATAACTATTTTACTACCGGTGAATCAAGAGGAAAGCAAAAATAGTTATGAAAGATTCAAATCTGAGCTGAAAAATGAATTTTCTCACCTAAAATCAAAAGGTAAGTTTATAGATTTGGAACATAGAACGATAGGCTTAAATGATGAGTATTTAGAGAATTTAGACAGTTTTATTAAGGATGAACTAGCTGAATATATTGATAAATATGATAAAGATAGCCAATTTTGTATAGATGCGCTGGATTGTCTAAAAAAAATAAAGTATATACATAAGAATTTTTCTAGGCGTAGAGATTTTACTTTTTCATTAGAAGATACAGGTCAAAAGAATAGAGTGAGCTATGAAGATAAGGGAAAAATGTCCGATCTAGAAGTTTTATACTTAATTGTAAATGAGTTTATTAACGGAAATGAGATAGAGAAGGCAGTTTTTTCAACTATAGATTTCAAATGGAATGGTGTTAGTTCAGGGGAATTTGCACTTTTAAATTTGTTTGGTAGAATATATTCGAAAAAAAATAAATTAATTGAAAAAGATATTCTTTTCTTAGTTGATGAGGTGGATCTGGGGCTTCATCCAGAGTGGCAAAGGCTATGGATACATATTGTTCCATACTTCTTAAAAAAAATACTATCCGGAAAAGAGATCCAACTAATCATTACTACCCATTCACCAATCGTACTGTCAGATTTTACTAAGAATAATGTAATTCTTATCGGTGAGCATACTATAGAAGAAGAAACATTTGGCCAAAATATTTATACCTTGATGGTTAATGGTTTGTTTTTGAAAAATACGATAGGCGAGTATGCGAATATCAAAATAAATAAGATAATAGCCGACTTAGAAGAGTTAAGTAATATTGATTCGAATTCGGGCAAACAGGTTGAGAACTTAAAAAATAGAATATCTTTACTTGGGGATGAGTTAGTGAGGAGAACATTGATGAAGAAATTAACTAATATAGAAAACAGGAATAAATTGAAAAATTATCAAAATATGACTAAAGAGGAATTGATTGCTAGACTAGAATCATTAGAAGGGGAGTAATAAATGTTAATAAATGTACCTTTGAATATACACGATCAGCTGATAAATGATACGAGCTTTAAAGAGAAATTCAAAACTAAAGTCATTGATAAAGTTAAGAGTAACTATAAAAATTTTGAAAAATCAACTGGAAAATCGGACGGAGCGTTTAATATTGTTAAATATATTTCGGTTGATGATATAGAAGAGATATTGTTAGGAAGTATATTTAATAACACCAACATACCTTTTATAGATAACTACAGAAAGACAGTGACTTTTGCAGAAGTTGATTTTTATGAGAGAGTCTCTGAATATAAAAAGACAATTTGTACTCCTTGTAAAGATGAATTTTATTTAAAAAAATACTATGAAGCGTATAATAATGAATTTCTTGGAAAGATATTAGCGAATTCGTACAAAAATGATCCTGGCAAAAAAATTTCAGAAGAAATATTAACCGAAAAAGGTTTTAAGAATTTACAAGCTAAGGTGAAGAAACATTTGGAAAAATTTAATAAGGATGTAGGAGAAATATTTGGCTTTTATAACGAATATATTAGTAATGGAGGATTAAGAGCGCAGATCCTCCATTCAACAAATATTACTGTATGTCCATACTGCAATAGACAATACACGACGCCATTTTATATTGAAGGTGAAGAAAAGATTCAAGCAGATCTAGAACATTTTTATCCAAAGTCTAAATATCCACTATTTGCTTTAAGTATCATGAATTTTATTCCGTCTTGTTTATTTTGTAATAGAAATTTAAAAGCCAATAAAATTTTTGATAATTTGTATTTTATTAAGGATACGATGAACCACACAAAAGTATTTACAGATGGATTTAATGATTATAATCAGTTAATGGGATTTTCAAATTCTAAAATATCGATTGATATAGATAGTCTTGGTGGAGATGATATTTTGAAAAAAATCGACTTATACTACTATAAAAAAACATATTATCTGGATGAAATTTATGCTAGCCACAGCGAACTGATAAGTGATTTAAAAAAGAAAAAATCTATTTACAATAAAGATTATATGAAAGAATTTAGTAAGAATATGAAAACAGATCTTCATGACATGGATTTGGATAATTTTATTTTTGGTTACAATGGGAGCGAGGAAGAGCTTTTGAATAGACCGTTATCTAAATTGGTACAAGACTTAATTTTGAATACTTGAGGTCAATGAGTTACTATCGTTAACACTAAAGGATCGAACGTTGTTTATAGTATTATTTTTGGAATGTGGATTTTGCATTGCATGAACTATTAATTAACTCTTTATCAGACAATAATATTGAAAAACAGATTGAATAGGAAATAGATGTCTCCAGTTAAAGAATTATATTTAACTAGAGGTTTTCAGAATGCATAAATATAGTGTTGATAAAAGATTTCAAGATCTTTTACCAACACTAAATATGATATAACTCTTAGGTGTGATGAGAGGGCAGTTTATCGTCTATAAATCCTGGAGCTTACTAGTTACAAATTATTCTTCTGATGTTTTCGTTAAAAATTCATATATATTTGGTTCAACAACCTCTTTTAACGTAAAATCCATTTCAACTACATTTTTTAATTTTCCATCCGAAACAGGTTTTTGAATTTGCCGAATAGTTTCTTGAATAGGTGAAACTTCACCAAGATAATAAAAATCGATCTCGTTGTCTTTAATGGTATATTTGCGTTTGACGAACAAATGAATAGTCCATTCTTCTGGGTCTTTCAACAGTTTCACTTCAGGTGATTCAATTGTTCGAGGTGCTTTTGTGAACCAACGAAATGTACCTTCATCTATAAACTCATCTTCATAAGCTAAAAGAGAGCCTTTAAAATCCTTCCCTTTATCTAAAGTTACAAATATCACGAATTGTTTATTGCTATAAGTATAACCACCAATTCCTTGTTCATTTTGTTTAAAATCCATTGCAAGTAGTCGTAATACATCTTTTCTTCTGTATTTTTTGTATAATTCTAATGGTTGAGAAGGAGTGTACTGGGTAGATTTTTCAATGCCAGTATAAATTACATCCAACATTAATTTCACAAAATAAGGATTATTCTTGAATTGTTTAAAATTGTCAGTGATGAATAGAGTATCATTTTCCATCTTAAATAGCTGCGAAGGCATATACCCAGATCTTGCACCTGATTCATAAAATGAGAGATCTAATACCTTCATAACGGATTCAGTAATCTTTTGCGAATGCAGCAATTTGTTTTCTGATAAAATGTTCTTTATCTCTTCAAAATGAATACTTTCGCGATCTGATTCTAAAAATAGTTTTAGAATTAGCAATTCATGTGGACGAACTCCTGATAAAAATTCAACAGAGATGAATTTTAATGCGAGATTTTCAGCTTCACTAATTGATCCTTCAGCTTCATTTATTTTTTTCAAAAAGTTATAATATGTTTTTTCTTTTCCTATAATTAAAGACGGATCAACACCATCCATTGATTGGAAATCAACTAAGTATGGGACCCGATTTAGACGTTTCTTGATCTTATGGAAGCTATTTCTTAATTCGGACATACTATCTAGCTTCGCCTTATCAATAGATTGAAAAATTCTTTCTTTAGCAATTTTCTCAAAATTAATAGCTGATAATCCATCGATGTAAGTAGCATCAATTGTATCACGACGTAAATTATTTTTATTCCTCGAATTATCTCCAGCTAAAGCCATAGGTATCATATAATTATTTTTATAGTTACCTATAAAATCAATAACTGTTACAAATTCTTTAGATTCGTCTTTTCGCAAGCCTCTACCTAATTGTTGAATAAATATGATACTTGATTCAGTGTTCCGCAACATGATTATCTGATTTACTTTTGGAATATCTATGCCTTCGTTAAAGATATCAACAGTGAAAATATAATTGAGTTCTCCAGCCTCTAATCGTGAAACTTCTATTTCTCTAGTGTTCAAATCATGATCTCCAGATAAATAGGCGCTAGGAATATTACGTTCATTAAACATCTCTGCCAATTTTTGAGCCTCGTCTTTTCGGCTACAAAAGACTAATCCTTTAGGAACATTTCCAGAGCAACCATAGTAGTCTATCTTTTTAAGTAAAAATTCTACACGCTCATGATCTGTAAGTTTTTGTAGATCAGATAACTCATTAATAATCTGGCCTTCTTTTTCATAATCAGTGACACCAAAATAATAAAATGGACAAAGCATGTCTGCGCTTAAAGCTTCTTGTAATCTGATTTCATAAGCAATATTATAATCGAATAGAGCATAAATATTAAATCCATCTGTTCTTTCGGGAGTAGCTGTCATCCCCAATAAAAATTCCGGTTCAAAGAAATCAATAGTATTTATATATGATTTTGCTCCGGCTTTATGAACTTCATCAATTAATATGTAGTCAAAGGCATCCTTTCCTAAAATCTGTTGATAACTCTCTTTAGAGACTGTTTGAATGGTTGCGAATAGATATTTTGCTTCCATATTTTTTGAGCTTCCTGAAAGAATACCGTAGTCGGAATCTTTTCCTCCCATAATCTTTTTGAAAGATTCAAGAGCTTTATTTAAAATTTGTTCTCGATGTACGATGAATAGCATTCTCTTAGGGTTGAATTGAGCACTGTCAAATGCTGCTAGATAGGTTTTCCCAGTTCCAGTAGCTGAAATCACTAGGCCTTTTTTTTCGCCTTTTTTTCGTAAATTTCTCAGACTCTCAAGAGCTACTTCTTGCATTTTATTTGGAGCAATTTTTTCAGGGACTACATCTGTCGGATAGGGCATCAGATGCTCAATCAAAGTTGTATTGGTTATCGGTTTGTAGATTTTTTTGAAATCTTCAATCCACTTTTCTGTTAGGGGCTCAGAAGCAGCCCATTCATTTTTCAAATGCGTTTGGATAGTTGAGATCATCTCACCGTGTTCGGATGAAGTAAGTTTAACATTCCATTCATAATTTAATTTAAGTGCAGACATC
Source organism: Candidatus Enterococcus huntleyi (assembly GCF_009933175.1). Lineage (GTDB taxonomy): Bacteria > Bacillota > Bacilli > Lactobacillales > Enterococcaceae > Enterococcus_K > Enterococcus_K huntleyi. The sequence goes on from NZ_MAEJ01000001.1 coordinate 401,210, forward strand.
GTTAGATTTGAACTACCAATGATAAACGAGTTGTAACCGCCCATGTCAAATAAGTAACCTTTTGAATGAAAGCCAGCTTTTTTAGAAATTCTTACTTCCACATTTGGGATTTTTAATAGAGAGGCGAATACATCAGGATTATTAAATCCTAAGTAAGTTGACGTTAAAATTTTTCCGGAAATTCCTTTTGATTCTAAATCTGCAAGTTGTGATTTAATTGCATTTAGCCCACTCTGCGTAACAAACGCAACTGATATAAAAAACGTTTTGCAATTATTTAAATCATTTTGCAAAGTGGTTAATAAATATTCTTTTTTTTCAGGACTATTGATTATAAATTTAGGATTTAAACGATCGCTAGGAATTGTTTTATCAATAAACGCTTTTTTTATCGCTTGTTTAAGTATCTCCATTTTACCGTTGTCCAACTCCGTTCTTTATTAATTTTTCTACAGTAGGAATATCAGCTGGTGCCCATTCAATACTACTTAATTGCTGAGGTGCTAACCATTTAATATCTGTATGTTCCGTTAACCTAGGCACTCCTTTTTCTAAATGACAAATAAATGTAGTTAAATTGACAAATCCAAATTCATATTCATATCTACAAAACTCGAACTCAAATTCCTCTATTTGTACATCTATTTTTAATTCTTCAGCTACTTCTCTTTTTAACGCTTGTATTTTTGTCTCAGTGTTTTCTATTTTTCCGCCTGGAAACTCCCATAGATTTTCTAATGCGCGTCCGGGACCTCTCTTACAGCACAGAATTTTGTTATCTTTAATAATAATTGCACCAACAACATTAATCTCTTTTTTCATTGATTTTCCTCTAATCTGCGTATTATTTACTTCTTAAGGATCTCATAAAATGAATATTTCTTCAATAAGTTGATATTTAATATTTAAGAAATCTAAAGAGAGAATTCTTGAATACTGAAATAGTAAGATTATGTTCCAAATTTCGATTGTTATACTGGGCGAAGGAGCATTCATAAATAGATATATTCAATTAGTAATTATAGTTTTCTTAAGGACATTAATGAGCTAGACATTTCAGTCTAAATAAGTCAATTACAACTTTTATATAAAGGTATTTCTTATGTGCTCAAATGGGAATTTCGTTATCAAGTTACACAGTAGATAACTCTGTTTTAAGAAATTTTTAGCATTCTTTGATGATTGAGAGTAGGCAGCTTTGTTGGCATGAGTATCAACTACCTGACGTTTGAAATAATATATACTAATATTGAATACGACAAAAGTGTAACTGACTTTTGTCGTATTTTTATTTTTCTCAATAACCTGCTCAAAAATGGACTTTATGATAAACTGATAAAAAAGTCCTGCGAAAGGTGATTAGATGGATTATCAAGATTTTTTAAGTAAGAGTACTGCCAAAGTTTCTAATATGAGTCAGGAAGAAATGCAAACTGCTTTGTTGAACCTGCTACGAATGACTATGCCAGAAAATCGGGAGAAAGTGTTGCAGATGCTTGATCCTGCGCAAGATTCTTTTCAGAAGGATGTTACTGACTACGCGAATTGGTTCAAAGAAATGGCGAAGAAGAAGTATCATTTTCTGAGAGAAGAGGATGACTACTATGATTATGATGACGAATGGGATTTTTCTGATAGCGATGATTATCAGGATATCTACCAGATGGGTGAGATGCTGAGAAAGATTTTTGATTTGGCGGAGCAGCTGATTTATACAAGTCACTATCGTGAGGCTGCTGAGCTATATGCGCGTTGTTGCACGTTTTCTTACCGACTGCATGACGAGGTGACTGGGGAAGAGAGTGAATTGTCTTTTGATGATGTGATGAGTGAACTCATGGAGGAGGTAGAGTGTAAAAAAATAGCGATGAATCTACTTTATACTGCCATTCAAATGAGTTCATCTACAGAACATTTGGAAGAGCTGTATCGTTATTACTCATTTGATATGTGTTATTCTATTACACTTGAAGAAATCATATCGACAGGACCTAAGCCAATAGAGAGATTGGAGCAATTTTTAGCTGAATGGATTCAGTTCTTGAGTAAGGTAGAAGGCTCATTGGCTGATCGTTTATTGATGGATGCGATTGCTCATAGTCCAGCATTGGCTGATGAGCGTGCACTGCATCAATTAGCTCGTGAAACGGCTAATCTACATCCAACTGTCTATTTGAAATACATCGAACAATTAGTTGGAGAAAAAGAGTGGCAGAAAGTGTTGACTATCGGTGTTGAGGCACTTGAAGCAATTCCTAGGGCGAATAAGGTGCGGAGTACAATAGCTCGGAAGCTTATAAAAATTGCTGAACGGTTGAATAATTCAGCGGTTAGTTATGAAGCTCGACTAGCAGCCTACTATTCTGATCCACAATTAGTGAATCTTTTCCCAGTGATAACAGAGCCGTTGCAAGAAGAGGATAGGCTAGCGTTACTTGAATTTACTCAGACAGATGAGACCGTGGAAGAACGTCAGCAATTGTTATTCTTTTTACAACAATTTGGACAGGTTTATGAACTAGAACAACAAGAGCGACAAAAAGTTGAGATAGGGTGGAATAGCTATTCCACCGGTGAAATCGTTCCGTTGTATCTTTTATTGCTTAGAAAAGGACCTTTCTCAAAAGCTGCAACACAGGTGATTGCAAGTAGACTATCTATGGATTTAGTGTGTTTTGAAGACTATTTTGAAGAGTGGAAAACATCGGTTACTTTACCTGAAGAAGAGCAAGAAATCTATCTCAACTGGTGCCAGCTAGAGGTAGAAAAAGTTACCGATGTACTGATTGATTCGAAATACCGGAAATATTATATGCAAATGGCGGCGCTCATTGTTTTGTTAGGGGAAGCTATGGAAGGGTCTGGCATACTTAATGCATGCCAAGAATTGATTCAAGCCTATCGTCAACAACACAAACAAAAACGGAATTTTATTCAGGAATTGGCTGTATTTGCGGATGAATAGATTAAAGCAATAGAGATAGTTGATTATCGATAAGACAGTCGTCTAAAATAGAATAAGTTTGATGCGGTAAAAGTGTTCGTAGCTTTTATCGCATTTTTTTCGAACGATCATTCTTGAGAGTGCAATTCCAGCTAGCTGTAGTTTTTTATCTAGAGATAAATGAGTGAACTTAATAATGAACATTAATCAAATTAGGTATATAATTTGATTGCTAAGCTATTTCTATACAAATCTTTTCAAATTATTTGAGAAAACTATATTTATAGAGTAGCTCACATTTATACTGTAAAACTTTTTTAATGGAAGAAATAAACTGTATTCTTAAGTTACATAGGTAATCAATAAAAGGAGCGAATGAGATATGTCGAGGGGGTATGGTGTAATTGCCAATCTGGCTGTTGAAGATGAGGGAATCGTAATTTATGAGTATGGCGCAATAAATTTGAATATCCCCGAATCAAGTAATAAGGATAGTGAAAAAGATGGCCTGCTCACGTTTCCGAAAGCTATTTTGATTGAACCAGAAATAAGAATTAAGAGAAGGAAAAAGCCAACAGGTGGGCAGCGTTTTATTGAGAAGAAAATTATTCGAGAGTTCTATGAACCAGTAATTGAAGCGATTGGAATAGGTGATATATCTATTGAGAATAGTAAATATGAATGGGAATTTGTCCCTATCGGTGAAGCGCTGGTCGGAAGAATGGCTTTGCGAGCTTTGTGGGGGATATTTGAAGAGTATCAAGAAAATGATGGATTATCTGAGAAAGTTATTTTAATTTCATAAGACATTTTTTCACTGACAATTCTTGTGTTAGAGTTTCTAGACTAGAAATGAAGATAGCATAAATTTATAGAAGAAGAGTACAGCTAGTGAAGTTAATCTTGCTGTTTTAGATTAACTGAAAGAAATTAAACCATACAATCACCAAGAAAGGAGTTTCTACTGATGGGGGAAGAGCGTCTTAGAGTGAAGTGGCAGGAGTATAACCAGCAGCGGACGATTAATTATCATAGTGTTCAGAATAAAGGGTTGGAGCAGTATCCGGTGATTCGTTTTGAGCCGAAGCAGACGATTGTCATGCGGGGGGATTTTCCGGAGTATGTCTACTTTATTATTAGTGGAATCGTGATGGGTGCGCGTAATTATGCGGATGGTAATGAGTATGATTATTTTCAGTTGGGTAAGAGTAATGGGAGTGTTGGCTTGCTTGAGATTTTGGCTCAACAAGAGGAGACGATTGCGACGATTACTTGTCTGACGAAGGTTGAAGCAGTTCGGGTGCCATCTTCGATTGTCTACGAATGGTTGATGCAGGATTTGGATTTGTTGCGTTTGAGTGCGGGGTTGTTGGCGCGGGATTTATATGATCGTTCAGGAAATGATGGCTTGTTGTATCGCTATGAAGGCGTGAACCGTCTGCGCCATTTCTTGATTTCGTATTATGAAGAACGTGTGAAGGATGAATCTGATCTGATTGAGGTCGTAGAGATTCGTGAGAAGATTGGCAATAAGCTGGGTATGAGTGTCAGGACGGTAGGGCGTGCGTTGAAGAAGCTACGGGAGAATCAGGAAATTATTAGTGAACAACGTCGTATATATATTGGCCTACAGGAGTATCAACGACTAAAAACTCAATTACAGAATATTTAAAAACAATAAATTTTTTATATCGCGAAGGGACATGTGTCCTTTCGTGGTTTTTTATTTGTCCCTATACTGAAACATGAAAGAAAGCTCTTACACGAAAATAAAAAAATGAAAGTAGGAACAGGTATGAAACGAGGCATAAGATATGACTTTGGTTTACAGGCATTGATGCTGATTCCAGTGGGTGTTTCCTTAAACGTAGTGGGTTACCAGCTATGTACCGTGTTAAAATTTCCCGTCTTTATTGACCAGATTGGCACGTATTTAGTGGCGATGGTGGCGGGCCCGTGGGTTGGTTTAGTGACAGGCTTCTTGGGGAGTGTCGTGAATGGGATGTTGAATCCAGTCGCGATTCCGTATGGGATTGTTTCCATGAGTATTGGTTTGTTCGCTGGTTATTTTTCGAGATTTAAATTTTTCAAAAACATTTTAGGTTTGTTAATTGCTTGTGTCGTATTGACGATTGTTTCGGCTGGTTCAGCGGCGATTGTGACAGTCTTCATGTTTGGTGGTGTGACCGGTGCTGGGACCGATTTGGTGACGGCAGCGTTTCTGGCAGCGGGTCAACAGTTATGGGAATCGGTCTTCTCAACGAATATTGTGACCGGGACGATCAACACAATCTTGAATTTTGCTATTAGTTATTTGATTGTGATGCGCATTCCGCCACGTTTCTTAATTAAGTTGAATTATGGTCTACCCTATATTAAGAAGGAGGCGTTGAAGCATGGATAGTATGATTGGAAGATGGCATCCCTCAACAAAGCTGATGCTGGTGTTAACCGTAATAATTATCAGTATGTTTTCAACTGTGCCAACGGTTCAATATGTGCTGTTTGGCCTAGCGCTGGTACTTAGTTTGGCTTCTGGCACATTTGGTAATTTCCTTAAAACGTTCTTAAAATCAGTTTTTGTCATTGTTATTTTTATCTTTTTAGTACAAGTCTTTATTGTTCAAAATGAGGACAGTCAACCGCTGTGGTGGTTTATTGGTTATTCTCAAATTGGGTTGGATACTAGTATTGGCTTGGCTTCACGGATTGTTGCGATTAGTTCAATTATTATCTGGTTTTTCCAAGTGACGAGTGTTAAAGATATTGTTTCAGCTTTGGAAAAGGCTCGAATTCCAAAGAAAGTCACGTTCGTGATTGCAGCGACGATTCAGTTGATTCCACAGATGTCAAAATTATCTCAGACAATCACCGATGCACAACGGGCGCGAGGAATTGAGACAGAAGGTTCAGCGCTTGTCCGCATGAAGGCCTTCGTACCGATGATGGGTCCATTGGTTTTGACGTCGATTCAACAGACGGATGAACGCGTCTTAACATTAGAAGCACGTGGTTCTTCTGCCCCAATGAAAAAAACAACATACTATTCGCTGAAGAAGACAGCATGGGATTACGTGATTGTGATTCTATGTTTGGTCGCATTAGTGATGTATTTCGTAGGAGGTCCACTATGAGTTTAATCGAATTGAAACAGGTAACCTACCAATATCCATTGGATGTAGAGCCAGTAATTAAAGAGGTTTCTTTGTCTCTTGAACAAGGCGCAGTTTATGGATTTATCGGGAATAATCAGTCAGGCAAGACGACCTTGTGTAATATTATTCGAGGCTTTATCCCAGCGATGTTCTTTGGTGAATTAACTGGCGAAGTGACGTATAAAGGCAAAGCTATCAGCTCGTATAATGTAGGTGCTTTAGCGGCTGAGATTGGCTATTCTTCACAAAATCCTTTTACCCAAATTTCAGGTGTTAAAGATACCGTGGAAGAAGAGATTGCTTATGGAATGGAAAATATCGGGATCGCTCCTGAGATTATGAAAGCAAAAGTTCAAGAGCTACTAGGATTATTTCATTTGGAAGAGTTGAAGGATAAGAACCCGTATGAATTATCTGGTGGACAAAAACAACGAGTAGCATTGGCATCGGTAGTGGCTTTAGATCCAGAGGTAATTATTTTGGATGAGCCAACATCACAATTGGATCCACAAAGTACAGAAGAAGTATTTGAGATTATTGCCATGCTGAAAGAGCAAGGGAAGACGATTATTGTCGTGGAGCATAAGGTTGATTTGTTGGCTGAATATTGTGATGCGATTGTTTTATTAGAAGAGGGACGCATAGTTCAGAGTGGCCCGACACATCAGCTGTTGAGTGACCCAGCAATTGTGTCTCATGGCGGTTCGTTGCCTCAGGTGGCTTCATTTTTCAGAGAAGAGTTAGGGTACACGACGCAAGTGCCGATTACGATGGACGAAGCGATTGCACAGTTGAAGGAGGTCGTAAGCCGATGAGTTTCTTAAAATTAGAGGCAGTCAGCTATAGCTACCCCAATGGCTTTGAAGCGACGAGAGATGTTTCATTGAGTTTTGAATTGGGTGAAGCAGTAGCGATTATTGGTCAGAATGGTGCCGGAAAAACGACCACTGTTAAATTAATGAATGGTTTATTGAGACCGACGAAGGGTGAAGTTTTGATTGATGGTGTGTCAACGAAGCATGTGACGACCGCTCAAATGTCGAAGCATGTCGGTTATGTTTTCCAAAATCCGGATGATCAAATTTTTCAAGACACCATTGAAAAAGAGATTGCTTTTGGACCGAAAAACCAGAAGTTATCAGCGACCGTTGTTAAAGAAAAAGTGGCGGCAGCAGCTGAATTATGTGGCTTGACAGATGTCTTACATGAACATCCTTACAATTTATCTTATTCAAAACGTAAATTCATCACGATTGCCGCGATTATTGCGATGGATCCAGAGGTAGTTATTTTAGATGAACCGACTGCCGGACAGGATAGAGAGTCGACAGAATTATTGGGTATGATTATAAAAGAATTGGCGAAAAGAAATAAAACCGTGATTACGATTACCCATGATATGGAATTTGTTGCCAAGGAATTTCAGCGCGTCTTAGTATTTGCGGACAAACAATTGCGACGTGAAGGAACGCCCAGAGAAATCTTTTGGGATGAGCAATTGTTGGCTTTGAGTGGCTTGAAGCAACCCTACATCTGCCAATTAGCGAAGGCCGTGGGAATAAGGGATGTGCTCACAATGGCGGAGTTAGGAAAGAAGGTGCGGCTACATGAAAAAAATTCTGATTGATTGTGATCCTGGTCATGATGATGCACTAGCACTGATGGTAGCTTTGGCTCATCCAGAAGAATTAGAGCTATTGGGTGTGACGACAATTGGCGGCAATCAGACATTGTCTAGAGTCACCGAGAATGCTAAAAACATCTTGTACTTTCTGGCGGCGGATGTACCTTTAGCTGCTGGCGAAGAAGGACCTTTAGTTAAATCATTGAAGACGGCTCCAGAAGCGCATGGTGAGAGTGGGATGGAAGGGCCTTATTTTGAAGGAACCGACTATCCGCTAAGCCAAGCCACTGGCGTGGAATTTCTGTATCAAACAATTAAGCAAACCGACGATAAAGTGACGCTAGTAGCATTAGGGCCATTGACGAATATCGCGTTACTGTTGAAAGGCCATCCCGAAGTGACAGAATCAATCGAAGAAATTGTGCTTATGGGTGGGGGACTGAGTCATGGTAATCAGACTGCTTTAGCTGAGTTTAATATCTATGTCGATCCAGAAGCAGCCGAGATTGTTTTTCAGAGTGGCCTACCAATTGTGATGGCTGGCTTAGATGTCACAGAAAAAGCGGAAATTACGGTTGCTGAGATTGAGCAGCTGGCAGGACGTGGACGCGTGAGCCGGTTAGCTTATGAATTATTGTCATTTTACAATGAATCAGGTCGTCAGTTTGGTTTTATCGATTCGCCATTGCATGATTTGTGTACGATTGCTTACCTATTAAAACCAGAGATTTTTAGTGGTGTGCAGGCGGATATTCACGTGATTACTGATGAATCCCCCGCTCGTGGCCTGACTTATGGCGATTTTAGACGGGCTGCTGTGGGTCCGAAGCCAGTATTGGTACTACAAGAAGTGATGCGTGAGGAATTTGTTGCGCTATTGCTGACAGCCCTAACGAGATTAGATGCTGAGGAGGCAAATCAATGAAGAAAATTTTAGTGATTGGTTCTTCATCAGTTGATTTGACGATTGAACTTGATCGGATGCCGGCTCAAGGAGAAACGATTAAAGCAGCTGACCTCGAATTATTTTGCGGAGGCAAAGGCGCCAATCAAGCCGTGGCAATCGCTCGGTTGGACGGATCCGTAGATATGCTGGGTTGCGTCGGTAATGATGGACACGGTGAGTTAGTTCGTGAAAATCTGACAGCCAATCAGGTCAACACCGAGAAGCTTGGCGTCAGCTCGATTACTTCAACAGGCACCGCGCATATCTTTCTGATTAATCAAGATAACCGAATTATTATTATCCCTGGTGCCAATAACGAAGTGACATCTGAATTTGTAGAACAGCAGTTGGCCGGGCGATTATCGGAGTACAGTTTAGTTATTTTACAAAATGAGATTCCTAGTGAGACTATCCATTATATCGTGAATTGCTGTAAAAAAGCTGGCATTTCGGTGTTGTATAACCCGGCGCCAGCAGATGTAGAAGCAGCCCAGTTGATGGATAATGTAACTTTTTTGACGCCTAATGAAACAGAGTGCCAGCAGATTTTTCCTGAGCTGACGGTCGAAGAAGCCGTGACGAACTATCCCAATCAACTGATTGTCACGCTGGGCGAGAAGGGTGTACTGTTCCATGATGGCAAAGAACTTCGCCAAGTACCGGCCTATCCTGTTACGGCTGTCGATACGACTGGCGCGGGCGATACTTTTAATGGTGCTTTTGCACTGGCGATCGTTCAAGGAAAGTCATTGGCAGAGGCTAGCCAATTTGCCAACAAAGCGGCGGCACTTTCTGTTACCAAAAAAGGCGCACAACAAGGTATGCCAACTATTCAAGAACTCGAGGCGTTTAGTTAGGTCAGTAGTTGCCTCGACGGAGTTCTAGATAGTTGGTCAGTAGATAGAGAGACGGCATTTTTCTGCCGGCCTCTCTTATAAAAGAAGTAGAAGGGAATTCACTGAATGAAAAATAATTTGTTGTTATGTTTTGTAATCGCTTTAGTAAATCTGATAGGGACGTTGTTGATAGGGAAATTAGCGATAGGGCAATTTATTTGGATTAGCTTTCTCGCGTTGCAGTTTTATTTTATGGCGAACATCGCCATGGATAAGAAGGCTTGCTTACAATTGTTAACATCCTTTACAGTCGGTCTATTTTGGGGGCAGCTGTCGAATCTTCTGTGGTTCTATTTTTCTGATTCGCTCTCATTCGTAACGATTAATTTTATTGATGGTGGACTCTTGATCTTTCTGTTATGCGTGGGGGCATTAATTGTCTTTGATAAGAAATTACCTGGACGATTGCCAGCAACATTTACCGGTTTGACCGTAACGGTGTTATTATGGGGCCGGCCAGTTCCATTCGTCGGTCAGGGTCTCTTAGGTGATCGAACAGTGATTGAAGGTATGGTGATTGCCTGTGGTTTGTTTGCTTATGGCTTATTGATGGCCTTCATGATGGATTTTGTCTACAGCAAAGTAGTAAAAAGAATCTACGGTTCAACAAGTAGACGTGCAGAAAAGGAATCTTCCTGACCAAAGTTAGCTGATCGAGGTTAGCGGTTATCTGTCAGAGAGATTGGCTTCACTAAAACAAGTGATTCGATTGAGAGATACATACACAAGTAAAACTAAAAGGAGACGAGTATATTGACTTTACTAGAAAATTTACAAGAGACAGTTTCATATATCAAAGAACAAGGGGTAAAAGAAATCGATTTTGCTTTGATTTTAGGCTCAGGACTAGGAGAATTGGCGGATGAGATTGAAGAGGCAATCAAAATCCCTTATCAGACGATCCCTCATTTTCCAGTGTCCACCGTTGTTGGGCATGCCGGACAATTGGTATATGGTACGTTAGCTGGAAAAAAAGTTTTGGCGATGCAGGGGCGCTTTCACTACTATGAAGGCTACGCGATTGATACGGTAGTTTACCCAGTGCGGGTAATCGCGACCCTAAAGGCACATTCAATAATTGTGACCAATGCCAGTGGTGGGGTCAACACGAATTTTGTGCCAGGTGATTTAATGTTGATTACCGATCAAATTAATAATATGGGCGTTAATCCTTTGATTGGGACTAATTTTGATGAGCTAGGTCCGCGTTTCCCTGATATGAGTCAGGCCTTTGATCAGGCGTATCAAGAAGTGACGAAGTGCGTTGCAGCTAAAATGAATCTTGCCTTGAAGGAAGGTGTCTATATGGGCGGCACGGGTCCAACCTATGAGACACCTGCTGAAATTCGTTTTGCGCGAACGGTTGGTGCGGATGCAGTCGGTATGTCGACGGTGCCAGAGGTGATTGTTGCTGTTCATAGTGGATTGAGAGTCTTAGGAATTTCTTGTATTACCAATCTAGCAGCAGGTATGCAAAAAACATTGAATCATGAAGAAGTCATCGAAACGACTGAACGGGTTAAATCGGAATTTAAAACCTTATTGAAAGAAACATTACGTATGCTTTAACAGATGATTAGAGAAAGAAGAAACAGAAGAGAATGTATTCTTCAGTAAATTCTTTCTCTTTTTTATGCTATAAGTTGTTAATTTACAACTTATCTTCGATTTTTTACAATAAAGTGGATTAATTATGTAAAAGCGCTTGCAATAGTTGGATTTTATTGTATAATCAAAATATAAAAGTTGTAAAAAAACAATTTAGGAGGCCGTTATAATGGATAATGCCAAAATCATTCAACGACTAGAGAAACCCAAAGGGAAGGTTGATGTCGTTCTTGATACAGATACATATAACGAGATCGATGATCAATTCGCACTTGCTTATTTAATTCAATCAGAGGAAAAACTGAATCTGAAAGCTGTTTATGCAGCACCATTTTTTAATCATCACTCAGAAAGTCCTGGAGATGGGATGGAGAGAAGTTATCAGGAACTATTTAATTGCTACAAATTAATGAATGAAACCCGCTACCACGAGGTAACATTCAGAGGGGCAACTCAATTTTTAACAGATGAAAAAACACCGGTGGAATCTGAAGCAGTTCATGATTTGATTGAACGCTCAAAGAGTTATTCAGCAGATAATCCGCTCTATGTGATTGGTATTGCGGCTGCGACAAATCTTGCTTCGGCTGTTTTATTAGACCCGAGTATCACTGAGCGCATCGTGATTTTATGGTTAGGCGGCTTGAGTTACGACTGGCACGACAACAAATCATTTAATTCTGGTCAAGATGTGGCAGCTGCCCGTGTTCTATTAGATTCAGGTGTGCCATTGGTTCAATTCCCTGGGAAGAATGTGATTTCGGCGTTCACGACAACGGGTCCTGAATTAGAGTATTGGTTAAAAGGCAAGAATAAATTCTGTGATTACATGATTGAGAAAACGGCAGAAGAAGCAAGAATTTGTTATGGCGGTAAGGTTTGGTCGCGTGCTATCTGGGATGTCGTTCCGGTGGCTTGGTTACTAGACGGAGAATTCATGTTAGACACACTGATTAAAAGTCCGATCATGCAATACAATGATTATTACAGTTTTGATCCTAGACGCCATTTTATTAAATACGTCTATCGTATTGAACGAGATAACTTGATGAATGATTTGTTTGTAAAGCTCTCTAAAATCCCTGGTTAGTCAACTACGGAAGGAAGGTTTGGTATGAGTACATCAACTACTACGCACATTAAGAAAGGCAGTAAGAAGAAATTTCTAGGTAAAATTGAGCCGTGGGTCTATTTACTTCCCTCGCTCATCGCGATTGGCTTATTTACGTATTACCCTTTTATTACGAATATTTTTGACAGTTTGCATATTGTGGATTCTTTCGGAAATCGGCGAGACTTCATAGGAATTGAGAATTATCAAGCAATCTTGGAAAATCCCAAGTTTATACAGGCAATTGGCAATACGGTCTTATTTTCAGCAATTACAATTCCAGCTTCATTGATTATTGGCTTACTGTTGGCTTTAGTTGCCCGAGAGAAGAGAAAAACTTCCCCTATTTATGAAGCAATGTACTCTCTACCGATGGCGATGTCACTGGCAGCAGTGGCGATGATTTTCCAACTGATGCTCAACCCCACTCTGGGGATTATCAACAAGGTAACGGGCTTGGATATTAATTGGCTCAAGGACGTTGCGACTTCCTTGCCTTCGTTGATATTTATCGAAACGTGGCTGAATATCGGCTTTAATTTCTTGTTTATGTTGACGGCAGTTAGAGGAATTCCAGATGAAATTTTGGAGAGCGCTGAGATTGATGGTGCAGTTGGCTTAACTCGACTTTTCAAGATTATTATTCCCTACATTTCACCAACCATTTTATTCTTGCTCGTTTCATCAGTCGCTAAAACGATGATTACTAGTGGTTTAACGCTGATCTTAACGCAAGGAGGACCAGATGGGGCAACTGAAACAATCGTCTCGTTCATCTATAAAAACGCGATTTTAAATCAGAATTATAATATTGGTTATGCTGCTTCGGTAGTTGGTTTTGTTATTACGTTTTTCTTTGTTGGATTGAGCTTTATCTATGAGAAGAAAGGAGTGCATTACGGATGAGAAAAACAAAAAGTGTTGGTTATCAAGTATTCGCTCTGTTACTAGGAGTGATTGTCTTAATCCCCGTTATTTATGCTCTTTCAATATCCTTTATGCATCCGGAAGAGATCTTGAGTCGCGAAGTCAATCTGTTGCCGAAAAGTTTCTATCTAGGTAATTATTTTGCAGCCTTTCAAAAAACGACTTTGACCCGTTTCTTACTCAATTCACTGGTCATGACGGTTGGCTCGTCCACAGTCAGATTAGTCACTGCAGGAACTGCTGCGTTTGCATTATCTTTCTATAACTTTAGAGGCAAACAAGCAATCTTCCTGTTAATTATTGGCACTATGATGATTCCACCTGATTTGTTGATTGTTAAGAACTACCGAACTGTCGCAAATATGGGCTTAATTAATACATATTTGGGTATGATGGTGATTTTCTTTGTTACAGCACTGAATATTTTTGTGATGAGGCAACATTTTTTAGCTTATTCAAAATCAATCTATGAGGCGGCTAAAATTGATGGATGTACGAATTTCGAATTCTTTATGCGCGTCTTATTGCCTTCATCTAAACCAGTCTTAATTACTACCTTCATTTCGTCATTTGTAGGGGTCTGGAATCAATATTTATGGCCATTACTTGTGACAAATCAGAATGAAATGAGAACCGCTCAGGTAGCCGTTACTCTACTTAATTTTCCAGATGAAAGTCCTCACGGCATCATCATGGCGGCCTCCATTTTAATAGTAATACCAACTGTAGTTGTATTTATAACCTTCCAGCGTTATATCAAAAAAGGCATGATGGCTGGCGGAGTTAAAGGATAGAAAGGGAGAGAATAAATGAAGAAAATTTTATTAGGTTTCATTTGTGCAGTGACATTGGTTGGCTTAGTCGGTTGTGGCAACAAAACAGAGAGTACTGGCGATAAGAAAGAAGACGTTTCGTTAGTTAAAGATTTCTCGGATACTGAAATTGTTTTCTGGCACGCGATGTCAGGGAGCAATGGGGAAGCATTAGATAAGATTGTCAAAGATTACAATGATACAGTCGGTAAAGAGCATGGCGTAAAAGTTAGCACAGTCTTCCAAGACACTGAAATCGCTAGTAAAGTCAAGTTAGCTTCTTCGACGAATGATGATAAGAATGCACCAGATATTATCCAAACAGTCGGTATGGACTTGCCATCAATTTCAGCGTTACCGCAGATTGTCCCAGCGCAAACATTCTTTGATGACAAAGAGTCAACGCTGAAGAGTGACAGCTACTACGATCAATTACTTCGCGCATTCACGTATGAAGATAAAATCGTCGGTGTACCGATGAATGTTTCGACCTTACTGTTGTATTATAATGAAGAGTTGTTAAAAGAAGCTGGCTTTGATCGGGCACCAGAGACGATCGATGAGTTAGCTACTTACACGAAAAAATTAGGCGAAATCGATGGCGTAAATGGCCTAAATACGCAAATCATGCGTTACCAATTAGTCAACTTCATCGTGAGTCAGTTCCCAGAAAGTTTTGTTGGAGACAACGAAGGGGGCCGTAAAGCACCGATGACTAAATTAATCATGGGGGAAGATGGTACGCTAGATAACTTCTTAACAGAATGGGAAAAAGTTATTAAGAGTGGTGGCTACAAGCATATCGAAGACAATGCCAATGAAGAGTTTGCGACAGGACTTAATGCGATGGCGCTCCTTTCTTCTTCTCGATTGGGCGCAATTAAGACATTGACGACTGATAAATTTACTTTCCAAACAGCTTTTTTACCGAAAGTTACAGCTGATGACACAAGTGGTGCCAGCGTTGGCGGTAGTTCATTAGTCTTATATAACCGTGGTGATAATAAAAAATTGTCGGCTGCCTGGGATTTCATTTCTTATGCGACTTCTCCAGAGGTTCAATCAGAATGGTCACAAGCAACTGGATATATTCCAGTCAATGTAGCAACGGAAGAGTTACCTAAAATGCAAACCTTCTATGAAGAAAATCCTCAATTCAAAACAGCATTAGATCAATTAAAAGCATCTGATCCATTGTCACAGGAACCCTTTGATTTAGTCAACTGGGAAATCAATGATATTGTTTCTGATGCAATGCAAAAATTTGCTGAAGGAAAATTAAGCAAAGATGAAACAGCGAAAGAAATTGTAGAAAAATCAAACAAAGCCTTAGAAGAGTATCATAAAGCGAATGGCTAAGTGAAAAAGAAGATGAAGTAGAAGAGGTTGGAACGAAAAAAGTGCCAAGGTGCTTTTTTCGAACCAGCCTTATTTCAAAATTTTTTGTAGAAAGTTAGTGATGGAATGACAATCAAGTACATTTTTTGTGACATTGATGGCACACTGATCCAAAAACGAGAACCACTTACCAGCTCCTTTATTGAAGAAGTCCGAGAAATAACGGATCAAGGCTTCTTTTTCACCTTTGCTTCCGGCAGGCTGCCTTACCGAATTCAACCATTATTAGATGAATTGGGCTTGGCAAATCAGCCCTATGTAGCTTGTAATGGCGCGTTGGTAAAGAAAGGCACTGAGACTTTATTTCAGAAAAAATTCCCGTTGGCGCTTGTACGTAATCTTGTAGATAAAGCTTTGGCGGCAAATATGACGGTGCTTTATGCGATTGATGAGTTGGAGTATGTCATGGCTGAGAACAGTGCTACTAAACGAAAACGAGCAGAACGCGGGAACTATCATCCGCTAAAAATGCCAACAGAAGCCGAATGGCAAACGCTGGAAATTATCAAGCTAAATGTTTTGCAAGATGATAGTATCGAAGATATCCGCTTGTTTGAAGCAGAATTTGAAGAAATTAAAGAACAGATTCTAATTACAAGATATGGTACTTACGGTATTGAATTGGTCAGTCAAGGCGTTAGTAAGCAAACCGGTATTGAATTGGTCTTGCAACAGGTACGAGGCAATCTAGAAGCGGTCGCCACAATCGGCGATAATGAAAATGATTGTGAAATGATTCAGGCAGCAGCATTAGGAATCGCCGTCGGGAATGCAACACCTGAGTTGGCGAAGCTAGCTGATTTTCAGGTAGCGGGAATTGCCAGTCAGGGTGTCGAAGAAGCGTTGAAACAAATAAGAATGCAGCAAAGAGAGGGAAACAAATGAGACTATCAACATCGACAAATATATTATTTGAACGAACCTATGAAAAGCCAGTCGATCCATTAGACTGTATGGAAATTTGTCAGAAAGCTGGATTTGAAGTGCTTGATTTTTGCTTTCATGACTTGACGACCTATGATAGTGAATTTATGACAGATAACTGGCGCTTTTATATGGAAAGAGTCAAAGCGAAAGCAGATCAATTAGGGATAGAATTTAGTCAGGGACATGCAGTGGTCTATGATTTTTGCAGAGCTGATGTAGATCATGCTCGTTTTGAGACGATTTTGAAGAAATGTGTCGAAGGAGCCGGTATCTTAGGGATCAAATGGTTAGTTATGCATCCTTCGACAGTCGCTGATACGGCTGAGCCATTTAAAGATTCTAGACGTGAGAATATCAAATTCTTCACAAAATGGTGTGCCTTTGCCAAAGAACACGGTGTCGATATTGCCATCGAAAATATGTGGGATTGCCATATTACACCTTTCCGACTTTATTGTACGACAGCTGAGGAAATGGTTGATTTAATTGATGCGGTTCCTGGCTTGGGTGCTTGTTGGGATGCGGAGCATGGCGCGATTATGCAACAGAATCAAGCAAAAGCATTACAGCTTTTAGGAAAACGTTTGAAGGCAACACATATTTCTGATTATACGAATAATCAGGATATCCATTTACTCCCTTACTTAGGCAAAACGGATTGGGATGACGTCATGGCAGCTTTTGCAAGTATCGATTATGAAGGTGATTTTGATTTAGAAATTCATCGCTATCTAACGAAGATGCCAATGGAAAATGTTGAGACAGCCATCCGCTTGAGCTACGAAATAGGCCAAGGACTCTTGCAGTTACACCAAGAAAAAAAGGGGACGAATAAAGCATGAAGGAATTTTACTATCGTGCACCAAAAATCGAATTGCATTGTCACTTAGATGGTTCAATCAGTCCAGAGATGATTCGGAAAATATATGGACTGTCGTCGACTCCTTTAGACCTGACAGATGAAGAATTATTAGGAAAGGTGGTCGCTCCTGAGAGATGCGAAAATCTGACCGAATATCTATCTTGCTTTCCAATGGTAACCTCGGTATTAAATACACCCACGGCTTTGAAACTTGCCTTAATGGATGTCATGGAACAAGCGTCACGAGAAAATGTCTTGTATCAAGAAATTAGATTTTCTCCTAAGCATCTAGCAACGGAAACATTCTCGATGGAAGCGGTCATTGATAGTTTGGTGCAAGCAAAAAAAGAGTTAGAAGGCAATTATTCTGTAGCTGTCGGTTTGATTGCTTGTTGCATGAGAGGGCAATCAGAGGAAACGAACATAGAAGTAATTCGTCTAGCTAAAAAGTATCACCTGGCTGGTGTTGATTTAGCAGGCGATGAGTTGAAGTATCCTACGAAAGAGTTCAAGAATGTCTTCTTGTTTGCTGAAAAATCGGGTATGCCATATACCATTCATGCCGGAGAAACCGGGAACCTTGAAAATGTTAAAGATGCTATCGAATTTGGCGCCAAAAGAATTGGGCATGGGATTGCTCTCGCGCAGGACCAATCGATGATGGAGTACGTAGCAAAACAAGAAATACTACTAGAAATGTGCCCGGTCTGTAATATTCAAACAGGCGCAGCAAAAAGCTGGCAAGAGTATCCTGTCACAGTCTTCGATGAAATAGGTGTTAAATACTGCTTCAATACGGATAACCGAACGGTATCAAATACGACCTTGACTAGAGAATTTACAGAGGTAGCCACGCATAAACAAGTAATAAATGAAGAAAAAGTCAAAGCGCAAACTCTGCAAGCTATCGACTATCTATTTATTAGTGAAACTGAAAAGGCAAGCTTGAGAAATCAAGTGGCTCATTTCTATGCATAAATCAGCTTAGCTTCTATGAACTATAGAGAAGAATTAGTAACTGAGAACGACGAAAAAAAAGATAAAGTGAATAAGAAAAGAGAAGAAAATCAGAGTAAAAAATAAGGGACTGATACAATGGCACTAAAAGAAATTTTATTACGTGTAGGTCTCGCATTGTTCTTTTCAGCATTAATTGGTTATGAAAGAGAAAAAAGCCAGAGTAATGCAGGCTTAAAAACACATGCACTTGTGGGTGTATCCTCTGCTTTAGTAGCGATTATTCAATCAGAGATTGGGCAGCAAGCGTTAGTCAATGCCTTAGCAAATCCGTCGATGGCCAATTTTTTTAGTGCGGATCCGGCACGATTGACGGCCCAAGTCATCTCGGGCATCGGTTTTCTAGGCGCCGGGACAATCATTGTCACGCGGCGCAGCATTTCGGGGCTAACAACCGCCGCTTCAATTTGGTCGGTTGCCTGTTTAGGTATCTCAGTTGGCATGGGATATGTTAAAATATCAATAGTAGGCTTTTTAGCAATCTTCGGTATTCTATTTCTGCTAAAACGGTTTGTCAATTTGTCTGTACCCACGAAATTAATTGTGAAGTATACAGGTGGATTGCCAACTCTGGATAAAATTCGAGCCGACTTAGACAGATATGATCTGCAATTTACCACCATCAAATACGATGTCCAGGTCTACGGGGACATTCGGCTGTATACAAATATTTTTGAAATTAAATCGCTGGATCAAAAATATTTTGATAAACTATTGGATGTATTTGCACATGATCAGAATATTATTAATTGTGAGAAGACAAAATTTGATAAGTAGGGGGAATAAATTTGACTAAAATTGAAAGAAGACATAAAAAAATTCTGGAAATATTATCAACTATTCCATTAGCAACCATCGCAGAACTCTCAGAAACAATCGGGGTCTCTAGTGAAACTATCCGGAAAGACTTGAAAGTGCTTTCTGAAGAGAAAGTGATTTTTCAAACCCATGGTGGCGTAGCACTAGCCCAAGGCCGAAATGTTAGCCAACCATTTGATTACCGTATGCAGATTAATAGTCAGAGCAAACAAAAAATTGGCAAGAAAGCGGTCCATCTAGTCGAAGAAAATGATGTGATTTTACTAGAAAATAGCACGACTTCCTTGGCTTTAGCCAGAGAATTAGCGAAGAATAAAGAATTACTCGATAGCCTAACGATCGTCACATCTTCGTTTAAAATTGCCGCGCAGCTAGACGATACTTTTAAAGAGACCAAGACAAGTTGTCGTTTATTTTTCATTGGTGGCTGGACGAATTTTGGACAACATGGCACGTTTGGCTTACATGCGATAGAAACACTACAATCGATTCATGTAACCAAAGCTTTTTTAAGTGGCGCAGCTGTGGATGAAAATCTTAGATTAAGTGGCTACAATGATGAAGATGTGGCCTTTCAAAAGAGCGCGATTGTCTATTCGCAACAGGTAATCTTGATGATTGAAAAAGGCAAGTTTCCAAAGTCTGGCTTCTCAAATGTGGGTAGCATCGAGGATGTAGATTATATCGTAACCGACATTGACCTGAACGATGAGTATAAGAGACAACTGGAAGCAGCTAATGTCCAGTTAGTTGATGCTAATGTTGTTGAGGAATAGAACTGGGTTACTGAGGATTGATTGAAGGAAAGAAAATTACGAAGTAGTGACTCAACAGTAAATATAATAAACAATCGACAATCTGCATGAAATGAGATGCAACGCGTACAAATAGAAAGCTGAAT
Source organism: Candidatus Enterococcus huntleyi (assembly GCF_009933175.1). GTDB lineage: Bacteria > Bacillota > Bacilli > Lactobacillales > Enterococcaceae > Enterococcus_K > Enterococcus_K huntleyi. The sequence continues at coordinate 421,157 of NZ_MAEJ01000001.1, forward strand.
TCAGTCTTTGACGAAAGTCAGGCTGAATCTAGCTTTTTTGTTATGTGAGTACAATAGAATTAAATTAACATAGACAATCATATAAGATAAAAAGCAAGATGATCGAATCAGAGTTAATATAAGTAAGTGAGAATATGTGGATACATTTATTTTTCCTAAATTAACTAATCATAAATAGTCTTTATAAGGAAGTACTGCCAAGGTTTCTAATATCTGCTAGGAAGAAATGAAAGTTGCTTTGTTGAATCTACTACGGATGACTACGTTAGAAAATTGAGAGAAAGTATTGCAAATGTATGGATTGACATATTATAAGCAAATGGCCGTGCTCGTTGTTTTATTAGGGGAAGCTATGGAAGGCTGTGGCATACCTAATGCACGCCAAAAGACGATTCAAGCCTATCGTCAACAGCACAAGCAAAAGCGGAATTTTATTCAGGAATTGGCAGTGTTTGCGGATGAATAGATTAAATAAATCAAGATGATTGATTGCTGACTAGGAAAGTCATCTGAAATAAAAAAAGTTTGATGCGGTAAAAGTGTTAGTAGCTTTTATCGCATTTTTTTTGCGTACCATTATGAAAATCAGACACTTTAAGTTAGCAAGAAATTCAAAAAATATAAATATTGAGTAATGACTCGATAGGGGGAGTAGGATATAGATTTATACGCGTTATTTTGAGTAGAACTAAATTGAACAAATGCTTAAGTATTAGTGTAGAGATTAAATAAAATGTATTTTAAATCTTAGTTTACTAAACTAAATTTTTTTGTATAAAAAAATCTTTCAGGATATTGTTCCGTCATATTAACAGTGATATTCTTCAAGTGTAGTAAGCGTTTTCTATATATTTTGCTTTTTATTAAAAATTTATACTAGGAGGACTGAAGATGTTAAAAAAGAAATTGTTGGTGTTGGTATCGTTACTAGCTATGACATTCGTTGGTGCAGCATGTGGTAAAAGTTCTGAAAGTGAAGAAAAGAAAGAATCCAATGAACTAATTGTTTGGGGCTGGGACAAATCCTTTAATGGTTATGCCATGGATCAAGCAAAAGAAGTCTACAAAGAAAAGACAGGAAAGGATGTTGAAATTAAGTTCGTTGAAATGGCAAAAGCAGATGCTTTGAAAAAATTACACACAGCCTTGGCTTCGGGTGTGACTGATTCGCTTCCTGATGTTGTCTTGATTAGTGATCTAAATGCACAAGGCTATTTATTATCGTATCCGGATGCATTCGTACCAATGGATGATATGATAAATTATAATGATTTCGCTTCATACAAGAAGGATGCGCTTTCTTATGATGGCAAAGGCTATGGTGTACCGTTTGATACAGGTGTTGCAGGTCTGTTTTACCGAACTGACTATATGGCTGAGATAGGTTATGATGCAGAAAAAATGCAAAATCTTACTTGGGAAGAATATTTATCTTTAGGTGAAAAATTAAAGGAAAAAGGTCATTTACTACAAACGTTTAATCCAAATGATAATTCTGAATTACAAATTATGCTACAATCTGCAGGCACTTGGTTTACAGATGATGATGGGAAAGCCAACTTTACTAATAATGATGCTTTGAAAGAGTCTTTAGGTATATTTAAAACTTTAAATGATTCTGATTTTGTAAAAGTTGTTAGTGATTGGACTGAATTTACAGGAGCGATTAATGGCGGAGAGGTAGCGACGGTTATGCGTGGCTCATGGATTTCACCGACAGTTATGGCTGCAGAAGATCAAAGTGGTAAATGGGCAGTTGCTCCGGTACCAACATTATCTGTTGAAAACGCAACTCACTACTCCAATCAGGGTGGTTCAAGTTGGTTTGTACTAAATAAGAGTGCTAATTCAAAATTAGCTGGAGAATTTTTGAAGAATACATTTGGTGAAAGTAAAGATTTATATGCGACTTTATTGAAAGAAAAAAATGTCATGGGGACTTATTTACCAGCTACTGAGTCAGATGCATATGATGGTGAAGAAGAATTCTATGGTGGTCAACAATTAAATCGTGACTTAGCGACTTGGTTGAGTAAAGTTCCAGAAGTCAATACAGGCGCATATACTGCTGAAGCACAAACGGCTTTACTTGGAGTTGCCCCTGAGATATTTAAGGGTGGAGGTATTACTAAAAATCTCTCTGAAGCTGAAAAACAATTTGAACAAAGTATAAAATAACAAATTAATAAATTCTAAATTATTGAGAGCTATAGATCTATCCTATTATTTGCTACTAAATAGTAGGATGGATTTATTGTAATCTAATTTAAATGATTGTGGGTGAGTATTTTGAAAAATAAAAGAAAGAATAATCAATTAGATGGATGGCTAATGGTCTCTATCGCTTCAATATTTGTTTTGATTTTCAGTTATATCCCGACTTTTCAAGCATTAATTCTTTCCTTAAAAACGGGGAAAGGTGCTAATCTAGAGTTTTCGGGTTTTGCGAACTATATCCGAATGTTTCATGATACGACTTTCTGGCAAACCACAGGGAATACATTGTTTTATGCAATTATCCAAATTCCTATCATGATGTTATTCGCTGTAATAATTGCCGTTTTACTAAATAATCCAAAACTAAAATTTAGAGGGATTTATCGCACTTGTATATTTTTGCCTTGTGTAACTTCACTGGTTTCTTACTCAATTTTATTCAAAATTCTGTTTGCGGTAGATGGAATTATCAATAAGATATTACTCCATTTGCATGTTATCGATAAGGCAATTCTATTCACTTTAGATTCTCAATGGGCCAAGTTAACGATCATAGTGGCTTTGATCTGGCGATATACTGGTTATTTTATGATTTTCTTTCTATCTGGGTTACAAAATATTGATACCCAAGTGTATGAGGCTGCAGAGATTGATGGAGCCAATTGGAGTCAAACTTTATTCAGGGTAACATTACCACAGTTAAAGCCAATCGTTTTTCTAACAAGTATTATGGCATTGAATAATACCTTACAATTATTTGATGAAGTTGTAAATTTAACCCAAGGTGGTCCAGGTAATGCTACTAGAACCATTTCTCAATATATCTATGATTTATCATTCAATTATGTACCTAGCTATGGTTATGCAGCAGCAATTTCGAATGTTGTTTTATTATTGATTATGCTAATTACATTAGTCCAAAAACGAGTTGGGGGGGACATGAATTGAGAAAAAACAATCCGATTTTTATTCATGTAATCTTAGGGATTATCTCTTTTGTCTCTATTTTTCCATTTTATTGGATGATAGTAAGTGCTACAAATAAGTCAGTAGATATTACTATGGGAAAATTAACATTTGGTACACATCTGGTAGAAAACATTCAAAATGCTTTTGAAAAAACAGACCTTTGGACGGCCTTTTACAATTCTGCCTATATTTCGATTATCGTAACGGTCGTATCATTGATTATTTGTTCTCTAGCTGGCTATGCATTTGTAATCTATCCAAGTAAATTGAAAAACTTTATCTTTATGTTAGTTATTGCTTCGATGATGGTTCCTTTTGCTGCAAAAATTATCCCAATGTTTAGAATGTTTTCTGAAGTGGGACTACTTAATAATCCTTGGGCAGTGATTTTACCAGCAATTGGTGCACCGTTCCTAATTTTCTTCTTTAAACAAAATACTCATGCTTTTCCAGTTGAAGTGATACAAGCTGCCAGAGTAGACGGATTAAACGAATTTCAGATATTTAGCAAAATTTATATGCCTATGATGAAATCTACTTATGCAGCAGCAGGAGTCTTTTCTTTTATGGCAAGCTGGAACAATTACATGTGGCCTTTGATCGTCTTACAAAGCAATTCTCAGTTTACTCTTCCATTAGCTGTGTCAAATTTATCAGTGGAATTTAATCCAGATTATGGCATGGTTATGGTGGGAATTATTTTGTCGACAATTCCGACAGTTGTCGTTTTCTTCTTATTACAAAAGGCATTTGTTGAGGGAATGGTCGGATCTGTGAAATAATAATGAACAAGAGGAGATTAGTATGATTCAAACGAAACTACCTAAAATACTATTTGGTGGAGATTATTGTCCAGAACAATGGGATGATGAAACAATTGACAGAGATATCCGTTTAATGAAACAAGCACATGTAAATTGTGTTGTTCTTTCAGTATTTACATGGGCATTGATTGAACCATCTGAAGGAGAATATCATTTTGAATGGTTAGATAAGGTTTTAGACAAGCTATATAACAACGGGATTTATGTATGCTTGGCGACTCCGACAAGCGCCCAACCGGCTTGGCTATCAAAAAAATATCCTGAAGTAATGCCTGTTGATCGAGCAGGCAGAAAAAGAAATCATGGCATGAGAGTCTTCTTTTGTGTCAATAGTGATAAGTATCGAGAAAGAGCAGCTTTATTAACTGAGCAAATGGCTAATCGTTATGCTGACTTCCCTGGCTTGCTTGCTTGGCACGTTGCGAATGAGTACGGCACATATTGTTATTGTGATCATTGTCAAGAAAAGTTCAGAGAGTGGCTGAAAGACAAATATGGCAGTATAGAAAAACTGAACGATAAATGGACGACTGTATTTTGGGGACGACAAGTATATGATTTTGATGAGATAATGATTCCTTCTGAATTAAACGATGATTATCGCTTTAATCCAGCTGTACAATTAGATTATTTGAGATTTGTTACGAGCTCTACAAAAGATTGTTTCTTGAATGAAGCAAATATTTTGAAGCAAAAAACACCAAGAGTCCCTGTTTATACAAATATTTCTGGGCACATCAAAAATATTGACCAGTATGAACTGACTAGTGTAATGGATTTTGTTGGTTGGGACAATTATCCAACGCCGAGAGAAGAGTTGAGCAACGTTGCGATGAAATTAGATTTGATGAGATCGTTAAAAAATGGCGACTCTTTCCTAATCGCAGAACAATCGCCAAATCAGCAAAATTGGCAACCGTATAATAAGATTAAGCGCCCAGGTGAGGTGAAGACAATTGCCTATCAAGGGCTTGCTCGTGGGGGGGATGGCTGTTTCTTCTTTCAGATGAAGCAGTCGATTGGCGGACAAGAAAAATTCCATGGAGCATTGATAGGACATTCAGGCAAAGGAGATACTCGAACGTTTAAAGAAATGTCTGAATTAGGCGAGGAGCTTGAACGGATAGGTAGTCGTTTGTTAGATGGGAAAACGACTAGTGAAGTAGCTATTTATTTTGACTGGGATAGTTGGTGGGATTTAGATAATGCAAGTGGTCCCTCTAAAGATATCCATTATTTTGAGATTGTTAATCAATACTATAAAGCTTTATATGACCGGAATATTGCTGTAGATATTGTTAAGGTTGACTCAGATATTTCTAAATATAAGCTGGTAATTGCACCTTCCTTGTACATTGTACCAGATGAAACAGCTGAGAATATTAGTCGATTTGTACAGCAAGGTGGATGTTTTATTGGAACTATTCGAACTGGAGTGGTAGATGAGAATGACCGTTGTGTCTATGGTCTAGCTCCGGGATTATTACAGGATGTATTAGGGATTGAAGTGGAAGAGATGGATGCGCTATTCCCTGATGAACAGAATGAACTCGTATTATCTGAAGAGTTAACTTTAAAGGAAAAACAAACTAAAGTAAATTTATTATGTGAGTTGATTAACTTAAAAGGTGCGGAGTCACTAGCAACGTATAAAAAAGATTTTTATGCGGGGAAACCATGTATAACTAGAAATGTCTATGGAGATGGCAAAGCTTATTATATTGGTTCAAGCCTTGAAACAGAATTTATAGCAAATTTTTTAGCTGATATCTGTGGGAAAATGGCGATAACGTCATATGAACAAGAGGAGCAGAACATTGAGATTATTAAGCGATCCACAGCAAATGAACAATTTTATTTTGTGATTAATCATAATGATTTTACCTGTTCGGTAGATTTGTACGAGATAGAAGGGATAAACTTATTGAAAGATGAAAAAGTCAAAAATAAAACGGTTCTACAAGCTAGAGAGGTACTAATAGTAAAACAAATCTGATAAAAGATAAGAGATCCACCAAAATCTAATTTTTGGTAGATCTCTTATTTAATTTTAATACTGAATCCCGTAAGATGAGTTTTGTGTTCAAAAATATTTGCTTTTTACACTCTATCTCGTTATTGATTTCTTGCTCAATTAGACAAATTGCTTCGTGGGCAATCTGTTTAATAGGGACTTGAATTGTGGTTAGTTCAGGTGTAATGACAGTACTTTCAGAGATGTCGTCAAACCCAATAATTGATAGTTCTTCAGGAACTTTTATCCCCTTTTTATTGAGTGTTTTAATAATAGAAATAGCCATGTAGTCATCTTCACAAAAGACAGCGGTTACACTTTTGATGAAATTCATAAACTGATTTATTTTTTCCTCTACAGGTTGAATCTTCATGCCATGTAGATAGTATTTCGGTAATTTTTTTGGGTCAATATTATTTTTTTTTAGGGCGTCTTTAAAGCCTCTTCGTCGATCAATGAAGTTATTGATTCTAGGCGTTCCTTTAATGTAGCCAATCTTTGAATGCCCCATCTTAATAAAGTGATTGACAGCGTCATAGGCTCCTAAATAGTTGTTCATCGTAACTGTGTTACAGTTTATCCCTGTGCATTCAGTATCAATGACGACTAATTTTTCGAATGTTTGACTGATGGGTAATGTTTGTGCTGCTGTTAGATTAGTTCCTAATAAAATAATTCCATCACTGGGTTCTTCAATTTCTAGTTGTTTTAATTCTTCAAGGAAGGTTTCTTTTGGTAGCTTATTGATTGAAAAGTTATATTTTTTTTCGCTGATTTCAGTTGATAAATAGGATAATAACTCATTAAAAAAAGGGAGCTTTTCATAATCTTTAGTGACTACTTCGTTATTTGTGCAGGCAACAAATCTTATTTTAGTATCATTTTTAACTTCAATCTCTTGCTCTGACTTTATGTGTTTCCTTAAGGGAATATAATTATTTTGTTCAGCGATTCGTAATATATTTTCTCTAGTAGCAACGCTGACACCTGGTTTATTATTTAAGGCCAATGAGGCAGCAGATTTCGAAACATTTGCGAGTCTTGCAACATCTTCTAACTTCAATTCCATCCCTCCTAAAGGATACAAAGTAAATCACCATATAGCTCTCTCCCTATTATAGAAAAAAATAGAGTAAAATAATAGAATAAAAACAAGTTTCTGGAGCGCGTCTTTTAGTTTACTAAACTAAGGAGTCTAATTTTAAGATATTTCATCTATTCTATTGTTAGTGTTTTGTTGCGATGCTATTCTTCTGTTATAAAGAAAACGCTTTATAAAATGGAGGAGAAAAAATGACAAATGTTAAAATTGGTTTCGCACCTACTCGGAGAAATTTATTTAGTGCAGATGCAGCGATTGAATATGCGGATCTAACGCGTAAAAAAATGGATGAATTAGGAATAAACTATATAGATATTTTAGATGTTGCAAAAGATGGTTTACTTTTTGATGATGAGGGAATGGAAAGAATTGCAACCAAATTTAAAGATAAAAAAATTGATGGGTTATTTTTGGCAAATGAGAATTTTGGAACAGAGTATGAATGTGCTCGTTTAGCTAAGAAGTTAAATGTACCTGTATTATTATGGGGGCCAAAAGATGAACATCCTGCAAAAGATGGCTCTCGATTGAGAGATACCCAGTGTGGCTTATTTGCAATCGGAAAAGTACTAAGAAGATTCAACGTACCATTTACGTACATCAAAAATTCAGATATCGACTCTCCTGAATTTTCACGAGGGTTACAAGATTTTATTAAAGTATGTAATGTAGTGAAAACTTTTAAAAATACACGGATTTTACAGGTTGGTCCACGTCCTTTCGATTTTTGGTCAGTCATTTGTAATGAAGGGGAGTTATTAGAGCGTTTCAATATCTCTCTATCACCAATCCCTTTGCCAGAGTTATACAAAGAAATTGCCCGAGTACGAAATGAAGAAGTGGCCGGAATCAATGAGACAATCAATTATTTTAGAGAAAATACGATTGTAGAAATCACTGATGGTGAATTAGAAACGATTGCTGCTTTGAAAGTCGCTTTAAAGAATTTATGTATAGCATATGGTTGCAATGCAGGTGTGATTCAATGCTGGACCGCATTACAAGATGAATTGGGAATTCTTCCATATGCATCGCTGTCATTACTACAAGAAGAAGGATTGCCATTTGTTTGTGAGACAGATGTTCACGGTGTGATTTCTGAATTATTGATTGAAGCTGCTAGTCTTGGTGAAGAGAAAGCGATATTTGCAGATGTTAACTGCCGACATCCTGAAGATGAGAATGGCGAATTGCTACAACATCTGGGTGTATTTGCCTATTCGACTTCCGCTGAAAAACCTGTCCTACCGAAAAGTCATTTTGTATTCGATTACCCAGGTTCAGTAAAGTTTAAAGCTCGAGATGGACAATATACACTTTGTCGTTTTGATGGTGATCATGGGGAATATTCATTATTAATGGGTAATGCAGAAAGTATGGAAGGACCATTTAATCAGGGAACTTATTTATATTTGAAGTTTGCTAATTTGAATCGCTTAGAATCAAAATTAGTTTATGGTCCGTATATTCATCATGTTGCGGCAGTTCAGACAGATGTAGTACCTGTATTGTATGAAGCGTGTAAGTATTTAGGAATTACTCCAGACTTTTATGATCCTATTGAAGAAGACATCCAAGCTTACTTAAGGGGAGATAATGTATGAATGCTGAAATAAAAGAATTAGAAAAGAAAGCGATACAGCTACGAAGAAGAGTGTTTCAATTAGTTTACGAATCAAAAACCGGACATACGGGCTCTTCATTATCTTGTACTGATATTTTAACAGCTTTATATTATAGTATTATGGCAGTTGATCCTGAAGATCCTGAAAATGATGCAAGAGATCGTTACATTCAAAGTAAAGGCCATGCTGTTGAAATTCTATGGGCTATTTTAGCAGATAAAGGATTTATTGAAGAAGAGGAATTGAAGACCTTTTCAGCCTTCAATTCTCGCTTAATAGGGCATCCCAATAATCAAGTAGCTGGTGTCGAGATGAATACTGGTTCATTAGGTCATGGTTTAGCAGTAGCAACAGGAATTGCGTTAGCAGCAAAGATGGACGAAAAAAAATATCAAACCTATACGTTACTTGGGGATGGCGAGTTGGCGGAGGGGTCTGTTTGGGAAGCTGCGATGGCTGCGTCGAATTATAAATTAGATAATTTGACTGCGATTATCGATCATAATGGGTTACAGATTACTGGGGCGACAACAGATGTCATGAATTCAGATCCTCTATCAGATAAATGGCGAGCTTTCGGTTGGCACGTGATTGAAGTGGATGGCAATAATATTGAGGCTCTGATACAAGCATTTAATTCTCGTGAAAATATTGGACAACCTAAAATGATTATTGCAAATACTATTAAAGGCAAAGGAGTGTCTTTTGCCGAAGGAATTGCAGCGTGGCATCATAAGGTACCTAGTCAAGAACAATATGAACAAGCTCTTTTAGAATTTGATAAACGATTGGAGGAACTAGAAGATGAATAATATTCCTAATCGAAAAGCAATGTGTGAGGTTTTAATCGAAGAAGGTCAAAAAAATCATAACATAGTTGTCTTAACCAGTGATTCTCGAGGCTCTGCTTCACTTGTTGATTTTGGTGAAGCTTTGCCTAATCAACTAATTGAAGTCGGTATTGCTGAACAAGATTTAGTTGGGATTTCTGCAGGCTTAGCGCATTCTGGGAAACGCCCGTTTGCTGCATCACCAGCATCTTTTTTAAGTATGCGGAGTATCGAGCAAGTAAAAGTTGATGTGGCTTACTCAAATACTAATGTAAAATTAATTGGGATAAGTGGTGGAGTCAGCTATGGTGCTCTAGGTATGAGTCACCATTCTTTACAGGATTTTGCAGTTACTAGAGCGATTCCTAATCTTCAAGTATTAGTTCCCGCCGATCGTTTTGAGACAGCAGCAATGTTTAGAGAGTTAGTCAAAAGTGAGCGGCCTGCATATATTCGTTTAGGTCGAAATCCTGTCGAAGATTGCTATAGCTCAGAAGATTATGGATTTGAGATTGGCAAAGCTGTGGTTATGTCAGAGGGTTCAGATATCACTCTGGTTGCTATTGGTGAAACGGTCCGTAAAGCACTAGATGCTGCGGAAGATTTGAAGAAAAGCGGGCGGTCTGTTGAAGTTATCAATGTTCATTCATTGAAGCCTTTTGATCATGAGACAATTCGCAATTCGGCAATGAAGACTAAGAAGATTATCACGATTGAAGAACATAGTATCTATGGAGGATTAGGTTCGGCTGTTGCTGAAAGCTTGAGTGAAATCATGGATGTGCAGCATAAAATTATTGGTTTCCCTGACGAGGAGCTTGTGACAGGAGAGAGTAAAGAAGTGTTCGAGTATTATGGTTTAAGTGGGAAGAAATTAATACAGACGATTGAAGACTTTGTAGGGGAATAGATGTATGAATAATAAAATTCAGTTAATAATTGACCAAGGGACATCCGGAACAAAATTGTTAAAGCTAAAAAATGGCGAAATAGTTTCCCGAAAAGATATGAACCATAGACAAATGTATCCCAATCCGGGATGGGTAGAGCACGATGCAGATGAGATTTTTAAAAATGTTAAAAGCTTGCTAGATGACGCCTTGAAGGTAAGCGCTGACAACGAAGAAGAAGTTGTCGCGATTTCCATAACTAATCAACGCGAAACAATCATTGCCTGGGATAAAATGACCGGACGGCCTTTGTATAATGCAATTGTTTGGCAGTGTAATAGAAGTAGCCAAATCTGTGATGAATTGGTTTCTGCTGGGAAAGAACAATTGATTAATGATAAAACCGGTCTTAGATTAGATACTTATTTTTCAGGAACAAAAATAAAGTGGTTGATGGAAAATGTTCCCTTAATTCAAGAAAAACTGAGTCAAAAAAAACTAGCAATTGGTACGATGGATACCTGGCTTATCTGGAATTTAACGGATAAGCAAGAATTTGTCACCGAAGGAAGTAATGCTTCTCGTACTTTACTATATGATATAAACGAGCGGAAATGGGATGATGATCTAGTCAAACTATTCGGTATTACTCTTGACGCATTACCTGAAGTAAAAAAAAGTGATGAGCATTTTGGTTTTTATAAGGGAATACCAATTATTGGTGTTTTAGCAGACTCACAAGGCGCACTATTAGGCGAATTATGTAAGAATACAGGCGATGTAAAAATAACGATGGGTACTGGCTGCTCCATTATGATGCAAGTGGGCGCACAAAATACCTTACGTGATGAACGGATTCTGAGTACAACGGCCTGGGAGTTATTAAATGAAGAACGCTACGCCCTAGAAGGAATCATTCGTACTTGTGGAGATGGCATAAACTGGTATGCAGAATCTTTCTTAGGAGAGAATAAAGTAAAAGAGTTTTATCAAATAGATTTATTGGTAAACACGAATGAACAAGTTTATTTTATTCCGGCATTACAAGGGTTGGCGGCTCCCTTTTGGAATAAAAAAGTAACTGCAGCATTTTTCGGAATGAAGCGTTCAACACCTTATACTGAATGTATGCGTGCTGTTTTAGAAAGTACTATTTTCCAGATTAAGGCAGTCATAGATGTAATGGAGGAAGTGGCTGGTCGAGCGGTCGATAAAGTTTATGTTGATGGTGGAATGACTAAAAATAAATCTTTAATGGAATTATTAGCAACACTATTAAATAAGCAAGTGGTTGTAGGCGAAATTGAAGAGTATTCTGCTTTGGGTGCTGCTAGTCTAGTGGGACTACATAAAATTAAGCCGGACTCTAAGCAACAAACGATCAATCCTACAATGGATAATATTCAGATTAGGACGAAGTATCAATCGTGGAAGACACTAGTGGAACAGGTCATAAATATAGACCTTGAAGTTTAATAAATTGTGAGGTTAGAGCATATGGTGAAGATTTCTGAAATTAAATTTGATCATTTAAAAGAGCCTATCGGAATAGAGCAAATACCTAAAGTTTCATGGATTATCGAGAGTGATGAATCAGGTGTTTCTCAAAAGCAGTATCAAGTCCAACTATCATTAACGAGTGATTTTTCTATGCTTGTTTATGATAGTGAATGGGTAGAAAGTAGCCAATCTACTCAAGTTAGCCTGCCAGAACTAGTAATTGAAACGGCAAAAAAATATTTTGTGCGTGTGAGGATTACAACTTTAAACGAAGAGAGAACTGAATGGAAAAACACTTCATTTATTACAGGAATTCTTAATTCTGATCAATGGAAAGCTCAGTTTATTACGGCAGAAGCAATTGATGACAAAGAATCGTCTAAAGGAACCTATATCCGTGGAGCGTTTGAAGTGAAAAAGCAAGTCAAAGAAGCTTATACCTTTACATCAGCATTAGGAGTCTATAAGGCTTATATAAATGGAGAGAAAATTGGGACGGACGAATTAGCACCTGGATGGACATCTTATCAGAATAGATTGATGTACCAAACGAATGAAGTAACGAATCTTGTGGTACAAGGAACTAATATTATCGGGGCATCACTAGGTGCTGGTTGGTTCAAAGGAAAGATGGGTTTTTTAGATGAACGAAATAATTACGGGGATTATTCTGCCTTTATCGGACAGATTTTAGTTCGGTATTGGGATGACACTGAAGAGTGGTTTTATACGAACCATTCGTACGTTGGCATTGATTCACCAATTGTTTTTTCCGAAATTTATGATGGCGAAATTTTTGATAGTAATCAAGAAGTTCAAAACTGGAATACAAAGGATGCGAATCTAGATCACTGGCATCCTGTGAGAACAATTCCGTGGTCCTATACAACATTAGTATCTCAACCAGGCTCACGTGTAAAAGTGATTGAGAGAATCCAACCGAAGGCGATACTGATTACGCCTAATCAAGAAAGAGTCATTGATTTTGGACAAAATTTAACGGGCTGGATGGAGTTTTCCTACCAAGGGGAAAAAGATGAGGAGTTAGAGTTTCAATTTTTCGAAACTTTGGATAAAGAAGGCAATGTCTACATCGATAATTTAAGAAGTGCAAAACAAACAATCCGTTATATCTGTAGTGATGAGAGGCCTTTTAGGTATCACCCAAGCTTTACTTTCCAAGGGTTCAGATATGTGCATGTGAAGAAATACACAGCAGAATTAACGTGTGATAATTTTGAAGCCTGTGTGGTGCATAGTGAAATGGAACTTACTGGCTATATACATACGGCCAATCAAGATGTTAATCAGTTGTACCACAATATGTTATGGAGCATGAAAGGAAACTTCCTTGATGTACCTACAGACTGTCCTCAACGGAATGAGCGCTGTGGTTGGACGGGAGACGTTCAAATTTTTTGTCAGACAGCTCTTTATTTGATGAACTCTTATCCATTTTTAGCTAAATGGCTAAAAGATGTAGCAGCCGATCAGACGGCTGAAGGCGGCATACCGCATGTTGTCCCTGATATTGTTTCTGGTAAGGAAAAAGATGACTGGTTATTAAGCCAGGGAACCCATTCCGCGGCTGGTTGGGCAGATGTAGCTGTTACTGCACCATGGGACATGTATCTGACTTATGGTGATACGACTATTCTAGAAGAACAGTTTTCATCGATGAAGGCTTGGATTGATTTTATGCATGAACATTCTGAAAATAATATTTGGAACTATAAGTTACAATTTGGCGACTGGTTAGCTTTGGATGCGCAAGAGGGAAGTTACTTTGGTGCAACTCCGAATGATCTAACCTGTACGGCATTTTATGCTAATTCTACGCATTTATTTAGTAAAATAGCCGCTATTTTAGATAGAGATGAGTTGGCGAAGTACTATCAAAATCTGCATAAGAATATCGTGATGACATTTAGAGAAAAATTCATCTCAGCTTTTGGGGACCTATTGGTTCAAACGCAAACAGCACATATCCTTGTGTTGAAATTCAAACTAGCCCCCGTAGAATTCGAGAAAAAGATAGCAGAAAATCTTGTTAATTTATTAGAAAAAAATGATGGCAAGTTGACAACTGGTTTCTTAGGCACTCCTTATATCTGTCAAGTTCTTAGTGATTTTGGTCATGAAAAAGAAGCTTATGATCTATTATTAAGGACAGAATTCCCTTCTTGGTTATATCAAGTTCAACAAGGTGCAACGACAATCTGGGAACACTGGGATGGGATTAAGCCTGATGGGACCATGTGGAGTCCAGATATGAATTCATTTAACCATTATGCCTATGGTTCGATTGGAGAGTGGCTGTTTGCTACTGTGATTGGAATTCGAGCAGATGAAAAATCTCCAGGGTTTAAGCATACTGTAATTTCACCAAAGATTGATGCGAGGCTTGGTGAAGCCAAAGGCTGTTATCACAGCCCGTATGGTGATATAGAAGTGCACTGGAAAATACAAGAAGAAACATGCTTATTATCTATCAAAATTCCGCATAATACTTCTGCAAACCTTCAATTAGATAATCTTTCTTATTTTAGAGAAATCGATAAGGACACTAGCTTTGTTTTGAATAAAGGATGCTTAAATCAAGAATTAGTATCTGGAACGTATCAATTTGAATTTCAACATAAAAAATGAGGAGAAGATATAAATGATAAAAATCGGATTAGTCTATACAGGCGTGACACCTCAATTGATTGATATTGTCGAAAGTGAATTAGACAAAGAATTGGGCGATAAAGTCAAGTATATTAGCTATAAAGATCCAACAATTATTGCTGAAGCACGAGAGAATGGTTATGTGACTAAAGCTGCAGCAACTAGACTGTTTTCTTTATATTTGAAAGCTATAGAAGAAGGTGTCGATGCAATTTTAAATATATGCTCATCCGTGGGTGAAGCGGTTGATTCTGTGCAAGATATGTCGAAGTATCTAGGGGTTCCAATTGTCAGAATAGATGAAGAAATGTGCCGTGATGCTGCTAGAAAATCCAATCGGATTGGTGTGATTGCTACCTTGGCTACCACAATGGAACCAACGAAGCAAACGATTTTGCGAACTGCTAGAGAAATTGGGCAACATCCTCAACTTGTTGATGGATTGATAGAGGGGGCTTTTGATTTGGACGAAGAAGAATTCAAACAGGTCATGTTGTCAAAAGCCGAGGAACTAAAAAATCAAGTCGATCTCTTTGTCTTTTGTCAAGGCTCAATGGCCTACTGCGATTCATATATTCAAGAAAAAACAGGTATAGAAACATTATCAAGTCCTAAGTACGGGGCAAGAGCGCTGAAACAAGCCTTGATTAATACAGGAAAGTTGGAGGGATAAGGATGCTTACAAATACTACACAATCAAAATTTAGCAAGGTCTCACCGTTAGATTGGAATGATGTGACTTGGACAGATGGCTTATGGGCAGAGGTAGAAAAAGTCTGCGGCGAACAAACAGTGACACATATTCAAAAAATGTTTGAATCAGAGGAAATCAGTCATGTTGTAGAAAATTTCCATGTCTGTGCCGGCGATAAAGAAGGAGAATTTGGTGGGACTGATTTTGGTGATGGTGATTTTTACAAATGGATGGAAGCTGCTATCTATACAGCAGCCAAAAAAGATGATCAAGAATTATTAGCACAGATTGATGACTATATTGAATTAATCGGTCGCTGTCAATTACCAGATGGTTATATTTCTACGAAGCAAATTATTGGTGAACGTCAGAATAATGGAATTGCACGGTTTAATGATATCAATGACTTTGAAGTCTATAATTTCGGTCATTTATTTACGACAGCCTGCTTATATAAACGAATTACGCAAAAATCAAACTTTTTAGAAATTGCTGAAAGAGCAGCTGAATATTTGGATAAAATGTACCAAGAAAATGCGCGGACAGGCGAAGTTCAAACAGCAGTTTGTCCTTCTCACTATATGGGGTTATTTGAGTTATATCGCACAACTAATAATGAAAAATATTTAAAATTAGGTAAATTGGCTATTGAGTTACGCGATTTAGTCAAGGATGGAACGGATGACAATCAAGATAAGTTGCCACTTAAAGAACATGAAAAAATTGTTGGTCATGCGGTGCGAGCTAATTATCTATATGCTGGTGTAGCTGATTTGTATCTTGAAGAGGGTGATCAAGAATATAAAGAAATGCTAGGGAAAGTTTGGCGTAACTTAATCCATCAAAAGATATATATTACTGGTGGATGTGGTGCTATATATAATGGTATGTCACCTTATGGTAATTTCTTTGAGGATGCGAAGGTTCATCAAGCTTATGGGTATGAATATCAATTACCTAATACAACTGCTTATAATGAAACTTGTGCCGCCATCGGAAATGTGATGTGGGCTTATCGTATGTTTCAAATTGAACCTAAGGCAGAGTATTTTGATATTATCGAACGTACGATGTTAAATATTAATTTGGCCGCAGTTAATTTGACTGGAGACAAATTTTTCTATGAAAATATGCTTAGACGAACGAAAGATCTTCCCTATGAGCTCATTTGGCCATTAAGTAGAACAGAATATATTATGAGTTATTGTTGTCCACCAAACCTAGCAAGAATCCTAGCTGAATCGAGTGAATATATCTATTTGAAATCAAAAGATAGTCTATGGATGGGGATGTATGGTGCCAACCAAGCAGAAATCACATTGGAAAATGGGAGTTCATTCACAGTTACCCAAAAAACAGAGTATCCATTTGAAGGGACGATTGAATTAAATTTAAGTAATATCGTCAGTCAAACAGGTTTTTCTGTGCAGGTTAGAGTTCCTGGATGGCTTCAAAGTGGGAATATTCAATGGGGACAAAAAAATATTCAGTTAACTAAGGAAGATGCAGGAAGTTACTTTACCGTAGAAATTGAGCCTAATCAGTCAGAGAGCTCGATTAAATTGGCGTTTGATATGCCTCTACGTTATACAGTTGCACATCCTTACGTCGAAGAAGATTGTAATCAAGTGGCGATAGAACGAGGGCCGTTAGTTTACTGTATGGAATCTCCGGACTGCGAATTAACCAGTATCGATGATTGTCTGGTTGATATTTCAGCGGATTATAAAGTTGTTCCTTATTCAATAGAGAATCGAGAGATGAAAGTGATTGAAACTACTATGTTATTCGATACGATGAAAGAAAATCGCTTAGAAACACTTTATCATACGATTAATCAATATAACTTAAATCAAACGCCGGTACGTTTAGTTCCTTATTTTGCCTGGGATAACCGTGGATATGGTGAGATGCGTATTTGGTTACCAATGGCCTATTCTGTATCCAAGTAGAGCAGGTAGGTAAAGGAGGGCTTAAATATGGAAGATGAACAACATAATCAACTAAATAAATTATATCAAGATGAATTAAGTCATTTTGAAGATAAAATAATCGTTCTTGATGATGATCCTACAGGTACACAAACAGTCAATGGCGTCTATGTATACACTGATTGGAAAAAAGAAACCATTCGAATGGCCTTTGAAGATTCAAATTCAATTGTTTATATTTTGACAAACTCAAGAAGTTTCTCTGAAGCAAAGACGAAACAAGTCCATCAAGAAATTGCTGGAAATATCGCATTAGTAGCAAAAGAGTTAGATAAATCATTTCTCATAATCTCAAGAGGTGATTCTACGCTTCGAGGACACTATCCCTTAGAGACTGCTACATTAAGAGAGTCGTTAGAAGAAAGGAATTTGGAGAAAATTGATGGTGAAATCTTATGTCCGTTTTTTTATGAGGGTGGACGTTTTACCTCTAACAATATCCATTATTTACGTCAGGGGACTCAATTAGTTCCGGTGGCTCAAACCGAATTTGCTAAGGATCCCACCTTCGAATTTCATTCTTCAAATTTAATTGATTATATTATTGAAAAAAGTAAAGGGGATGTAAAAGCAGAGGATTGTTTATCCATTCCTTTAGAAGCCCTACAGCAGGCTGACGTAAATAAAGTAGTAGAGACACTAACGAATTGTCATGATTTTCAAAAGATTGTTGTAAATGCAACTAACTATGGAGAACTAAAAGTGTTCGCAATAGCTTTCATGAGAGCAATCAAACTAGGTAAAAAGTTTATTGTTCGAAGTGCAGCTAGTCTGCCAAAAGTACTGGGGGGAATTACCGATAAAAAATATCTCACCAGCCAAGATGTTGTGAACAACAACCAAAATGGCGGACTTGTGATTGTCGGATCACATGTAGATCTTACTAATCGACAGCTTACTTGTGTAAAAGAGTCGAGTTTAGCACTTTCATTTTTGGAATTCAATGTAAATGCTTACTTTTTGGAGAATAGTTTTGCTAACGAAATTTCATTAAATTTGCAGAGAGCAGAAAACGAAATGGAAAAAGGAAAAACAGTGGTAATTTCCACAAGTCGAAAAGTTGAGTTTCCGCCAAATACTAGCAAAGAAGAGAAACTTGAAATAGCGGTTCGAATTTCAAATGCACTAACGGAAATTGTCAGTCATTTATCAATCAAACCTAAGTATGTAATCGCTAAAGGTGGAATTACCTCTAGTGATGTAGCAACGAAAGGCTTACGCATAACTAAAGGGTATGTTCTTGGTCAAATTGACGCTGGGATTCCTGTGTGGCTAACTGATAATGAGAGTAAGTTTCCTAATATGCCTTACTTAGTATTCCCAGGGAATGTTGGGTCCGAACAGACACTGAAGGAAATAATCGAAGAATTGGAGAAATCATAAAATGAAAAAAGTAATTATTTCGTTAGCTCCAGTAGCAGCCTCACAGCCAATTGATTATAGTAAATTGGCAGATGATATCAGCCAATCAATTACGAACGGAGCAGCTATTTGCCACCTTCATAGTAGAAATTCTGAAGGACAATTACAAGAAGATTGTACGGAAATGATGGAGTGTTTTGTCAAGGTTTTGTCAAAAACTGATGTTGTCGTTCAGGCTTCGACGGGTGGTATCTCAGCTATGAATATCGAGCAAAGGTGTAGTCCACTTGAGTATAAGATAGTTGAGAGTTGTTCGTTGAATGGTGGTTCAACAAATCTTGGAGAATCTATATATAAGAATTCATTCTCAGATATTCGATATGTAGCCCAAAAAACTTGTGAGAAAGATATTGTTCCAGAAATTGAAGTGTTTGATATTGGGATGATTCAAGCGGTAGAGGCAATATCTAAAGAAACACCATTTGTGACGCCAAAAGTCTATAATTTAGTTTTTGGTCATCCAGGTGGTATGCAAGCGACCATAGAAAACCTAATTGCTTTTAAAAGATTTGTACCAGAAGACTGTATTTGGGGTGTTACTCATTTTGGAAGGACGAATTGGGATTTCTTAGCTTGTGCAATATCTATGGGAGCGCAGGTTGTTAGGATTGGTTTTGAAGATAGTGACTGTTTAAATTCTCGGACCAAAGATCAGGCTACTTATAATTATGAGTTAGTAGAACGTTTAGCAGTACTCATTCGAGCAATTGGTTATGAAGTTGCAAGTGCAAATGAGGCTCGAGATATCTTAGGAATCAAATAGCAGGTATTAAAATAAGATAGATTTATTCAAGAGAATCTATCTTATTTTTTGAAGCCATTTTGCGCAAAGGAAATGAAGACTGCTTTAGATGAGCTAGTTATATTAGACTGTTTCTTGAAATCCAGAATGCTTCGATTGATTAAATAAAATATGTTAGATTTCTACTGAATAAATAACCTGAAAATCTGTGGAAATCAAAGAGAATAGAGAGAATTTTTAGATGATTTAGCTAATTTAGTAAACTAAATGAGTTGTTTTTTATAAAGTACTAAATCCTATTGTTGTAGATTTACATTGATGGTATTCTTCAAATAGAAAGCGCTTTTAATAATGTGACTCGAGGATCTGACGATATCAAAAATGTTCTAGGTAATTGAATTTGAACTTTTAGGAGGTTTGATTTTTATATGGGAAAAAAGATTAGAATCGGAATTGATGTTGGCGGTACTTTTACTGATGCTGTAGCAATTGATAATGAAACATATGAAATTTTATCTAAAAAGAAAATCCCAACCACACACAAAGAAGGGGTTGCTCAAGGCATCATTCAAATTGTTAATGCCATTTTAGATGAAAATAATATAACGCCTAGTGACGTCGTATTTATTGCACATGGAACGACCCAAGCGACGAATGCTTTGTTGGAGGGCGATGTAGCACAAGTCGGAATTGTAGGGATTGGAACGGGAACAGATGCTCGTTCAAGTAAGCGAGAAACGAATTTGGGTGATATTGAATTGTCACCAAATAAATTTTTACGAACAGCAAGTACTTTTATTGACTCGAAGAAGTTGACTGAGGACACGATAGATAAAGAAATCACTCAATTACTTGAAAAAGAATGCGAAGTTTTAGTTGCATCAGGAGCTTTTAGTGTGGATGATCCAACAGAGGAATTAAAAGTATTAGATGTTGCTACAAAACGTAAATTGCTGTTTACATCAGGACATGAAATGTCAGAACTTTACGGACTTAAGATGCGCACCGCGACTGCTGTAATTAATGCAAGCTTGATTCCTAAGATGATGGTTACAGCAAATATGACTGAGCGTGCGGTGAAAGAAATCAAAATAGGCACTGAACTGATGATTATGCGTTGCGATGGTGGCGTAATGAATATCGATGAAGTAAGAAAACGACCAATTTTGACTATGCTTTCAGGGCTAGCAGCCGGAGTTGCAGGCGCTTTAATGTACGAGAAAATAACTGATGGTATATTTTTTGAAACCGGTGGTACAAGTGTCGATATTTCAGTAATTAAAAATGGCAAGGTCATGATTAAATATGCACAAGTTGGTGGGCATAAGACCTATCTACAATCTCTAGATGTTCGGACATTAGGACTCGCAGGTGGCACAATGGTTCGAGTAAGAGATGGTAAGATTGCGGACATCGGCCCTAGAAGTGCACATATAGCTGGAGTAGCGTATGAATGTTTTGACGAGGCTGCGGATATGAAATCAGCAAAAGCAGTCCTTATATCTCCTAAAGAAGGTGATCCATCTGATTATGTGATTGTGGAAGATCAAAATCAAAATCAATTTTCACCTACTTTATGTGGTGCAGCAAATTTACTGGGATATATTCCAGAAGGTGATTACGCTTATGGGTGTAAAGAGACGGCTAAGGTTGCTTGGTCAGCAGTGGGTGATTTAGTAGGTATGACTGCTGAAGAAGCTGCAAGAACAGCTTTAGGACTAGCTACAGATAAACTTAAAGTAGTTATTGATAGCTTGATTGAGGAATATGATTTGGATCCGAATTTACTTGTTTTAGTTGGTGGAGGCGGAAGTGCACCAGTTCTGGTTCCTGCCTTGGCAGAGAAGTACGGAGAAAACATGAAATGGAAAGTTGCTAAGAACGCACCTTACATATCTACTATAGGGGTTGCCTTAGCTATGGTCAGAGAAACAATTGAACGAAGTATTGGAAACCCTACCAAAGAAGATATCCAAAAAATTAGACGAGATATTATCGAAAAAACGGTTAAGTCTGGAGCAGTTGAAGAGACGGTTGATGTATCGATAGAAGTTGATGCTGAGCATAGCGTCCTAAGAGCTATAGCAACTGGGGCAACTGAATTCCGATCAAAAGATATGACTAAAAACCAGTTGACTCCTGAAAAATTACGTGAGGCAGCAGCTACAGCTTTGAATTTAGCTGATACATCAGCGAAGGCTTCTGCAGGTCGATGGACTGTATTTGATGGGCAAATTATTACTAAGAAATTTTTTGGATTGCTTAAATCAAAACAAAATTGTGTTGCTGTATTGGATCATGAAGGAGTGGCGCGATTTAAAAATCAGAATGCTGCATACGTCTCGTTTGAAAAAGGAAATAATGAAGATTTTGACGAGTTTCTATATGAAAATACAACATTTGGAGATGCTAATGCTACTATCCCAAGAGTCTTCCTATTTTTCAGAGAAAAAATGCTTGATTTGACAGGGATGCAAACGGCAGAACAGATGAAATCAATTATGGATGATGAATTAAGTGTACTAGAAGATCAGGAACACATAATAGCCGTGGCATACAGTTAAGAGGTGATCGAAATGAGTAATTCTACTATTCCAACCTCGTCAATGGAACTTGGTCGTAAGGAACTAGAGAAAAGTCCGATTTATGACAAGATTCCTGAAGTACGGAAAGAATACTTTATAAAAGAATCTTTACGAATAGGGAAGGAGGAAGCAGCGAAGTTTCAAGCCGAAGAGAAGGATATTTTTCAATTGTTTGATGAACATAAAATCGAACTCGAGAAAAGAAAGTCAACTAAGGAATCGAAAGGATTTACTTTAAGAGGTGAAATTAATTATTACAAAAATAACTGTAAAATAATTGTTTATGAAGAGTCAATTGATGCAATCTATCAAAGTGGCATAGGTGCGATGAAACAATTTTCTATTACAAAGAAGCAGACTCTGGCGATGCATTTATGCCATGAATTCTTTCACTACTTAGAATTTTCATCTGGGAAAACTGTTTCAGAAAAACTTGGGAAGATTCGAGTACCCTATTTCTTTAATGTGACTCGTCTAGTAGATGTTATTGAGTGTTCTGAAATCGCAGCACATTCATTTGCTAAGCAATTTTGTCAGTTAGAAGTATTACCAAATTATTATGATTTATATTACCTCAATCAGAAAAGGAATAACGAAAATAAAAATGAGTTTTTAGGAGGAAATAACTAAATGGATACAATTACAATTATTAAAGGTGTGGCGATGCTATTGGTCTTTGCATTGTCTGTCGGACTTATGGTCTCAAAAAAAGTTCCCACTATTTTGGCTTTACCGTTTATGGCGATTATCTTTGCAGCAATCGCCAGTGTTCCGTTCATGTCAGCAGACCCTGAAACAACGACAATTTTTAAAACAATTGTCCAAGGCGGCGCTTCGAGGATGGCAGATGCAATGGCTGGCTTGTTGTTTGGAGCTTGGTTTGCTCAAGTCTTAAATCGTTTAGGTGTGACAAAAGGAATTGTTAAAAAAGCGGCAGAGTTGGGTAGTGGGCGGCCATTAATTACGGCCATTGTATTTTTTGCTGTAACCGCTGTGATTTTTACAGGTGGGAGCGGGTTAGGAATGTATATCTTAGTCGGAAATATCGTTATTCCTATTATGATTTCAACAGGGGTATCTGCGTTTAATGCAGGACTAGTCTTATTAATGGGTGGAACGATGGGATCGATGATGAATGTCACTGGATGGGTAGTAATGGTTCAAACTCTAGGAATTACGATGGAATCTATTCGTGAAAATATCTTTATCCCATTCTTATCATTTGCACTGATTTGCTTAATTGCTATCGTATTCAATATTCAAAAAGATGTAGGTAGACGTAAAGCATGGGCAATGTCTACAAGCGAATTAACGCCTAGTAAAAAAAATGCGCCAACCTTATCATTTATTACTCCGTTAGTTCCCGTTGTGTTAGTTTATGCAGTTAAAATGGATATCATTCCAGCGATCATTATTTCAATTTTACTTGCACTCCTAATTGTTCGGCCAAAACGACCTATGCAAGTGCTATCATCAGGATTAATTGAAGGAATTCAGGATGTAGCGAGTCCAATCGCTTTGTTTGTAGGAATCGGGATGCTATTAGTTTCAGTAACTTCACCAGCCGTTTCTGGAATTATCTCACCAATTTTGAATATGATTATTCCATCAACAACATTAGGTTATATTTTATTCTTTGTTCTACTTTCACCATTAGCCATTTATCGTGGTCCATTAGCTTTATACGGTTTAGGAGCAGGGATTGGAGCTATGTTTATCCCAGGCGGAATGGCACCAGCAATGGTATTTATTGGTATGCAAGCAATTGGTGTCTTGCAAGGTATTTCAGATCCGACACAATCTTATACAGTTTGGATTGCTGATTTCACGAAGACAGATGTACTAGATTATTTACGAAAAACGATTTTCTGGTGTGTGGGAGGAGTAGCAATTTCTATTATTGCCGGCGTAATTATTGCATTATAAAAATATAGTACGCAGCATTCAATGAGAAGGTTAATTGCTTGAAACTTATAAAGTGTATCTTGACGGTATGATATTTGGTGTTAAAAAGATCTCTTTTTACAAAAATACTACATTGATAATAGTCATGCGAAATGATACATATTTTAACGTTCCTTTGAAATGGAACAGATAGGAAATTACGAAGTTTTACTGTATTCTTCCAATTAATAGCCTGCTAAACTCTACTCCGGTTACTAACCGTGAAAGTTTAGCAGGCTATTTTATTTGCGCTCAAGTAGTTTTCTTCAGACTGAGTCTAGTTTGTAGGGCTAGGGTGACTTCTAATAGTAGGCCAGTGGTGAGGATGCAGCCTAGAGTACCGATGCCTAAACTTTTACTGCCTAGCAACAGGCCGATGAGGACCATGCTGCAATCGATGAGTATGCGAGTGACCTTGATCGAGCGTTTTGATAGTTTGACTATCATCAGGGTTAAGCATTCTAATGCGGCAGCGCCTAATTGTGCCGAAACATAGATGCCGATACCGAGGCCGAAGAGTAGGACGCCTAGTAAACAAAAGAGTAATGGGTAGCTTACTAGTAAGGTATGGCTTGCAAGATACGACGTGAAAATATTTACACCAATTCCAACGCCGAGACCATTGATGAGACTGCCCAGACCAATTTGGCTGCGATCAAAGATGAAGGCGAGACTTAGAACGAGAATATTAAAGCCTAAGCTTAGATAGCCAAATTGGATTGGTAGGTAGTTCATGATTCCGAATAAAGCGATACTCAAGGTGTCGACGCCTAAATTACTGGCGATCATTAGGGTCAGTCCTAGTGCGGACAGCGTGGTGCCAGCCACTACTTTGATGAGCTTTATACCTAATCGTTGTGTGTTCATGGGTTATCCTTCGTGAATGATTATGGTTGCGTAATTATACTTATGGATAGCTTAGAGTAACTTTTTCTAAGAGTTCTTTTTTCACTAAGTCACTGGCAAATGAACCGTTGATAGCATTGATGTTTAATTGTTTCATTTCAGCAACGGTTAGCTGACAATGGCTAGCGAGTAGCGCGTATTCATGAGTCAGCGTAGTTTCTGAGACGGTCCGATTATCTGTGTTGATGCAGCAAGCCACACCGTTATCGATAAATAAACGGAGTGGATAAGCGTCCCAATCAGGAATCGCATTGGTTTGTAGATTGCTGGTGGGACAGAGTTCGAGTAAAGTTTTTGTTTCTGCGCAAATTTTCATGACTTCAGGACTGTTTCTAATCGCTACGCCATGACCAATTCTTGTTGCGCCTAGCTGAATAGCTTCGACAACATTTTGCGCACAGCCACATTCACCGGAGTGTAAGGTGAGTCCGAGGCCAGCATTGAGCGCCAGGGTAGTGGTTGCACTAATTTTATCGTTGCCATTTTGTTGTTCATCACCAGCAAAATCGAAGCCGACTACCGCAGGTTCAATCATCGATTTCAGCCGGCTAACTAAATCAGCATTTTGTTGATCTGTATGGTGGCGCATGGCTGAGATGATTAGATTGGCTCGCACATCAAAGGTTTGTTGGGCTTTTTTAATGCCATCAACAACTGCTTGAATAATTTGTTCAACTTGTAAGCCTTGTTGTTGATGAAGGAGTGGCGCAAAGCGAATTTCAATGTAGCAGACATTTTCTTTGCTGACTTGTTCGATTAGATCGTAGGCAGCAATCGCCAGATTTTCCTCACTTTGGAGGAGAGGCAAGATAATGTCAAAGCTTTCTAGATATTCTCTCAAATCAGCACATTTTTTTGGTGCAGTTGCACGCGCCAGTAATTCTTCATCGAGGCCTTCTTTGCGGGCTAACTTTTTCAAGGTATCTAATGGGACGGAGCCGTCTAAATGACAGTGCAATTCAACTTTCGGTAAGCTTTGAATAGTTTTATGATCGAGCATTTTTTACGACTCCTTTCCGATTTTTTCGACAATTGAAGCTAATAATTGTTTAAATGAATGATTGATTTTTTGCGTAACTTCAACCACTTCAGCATGATTGAGGGATGCTTGCAGTCCAGCAGCCATGTTGGTAATGCAAGAAATACCTAACACATTTAAGCCACAATGAGCGGCGACAATTGCTTCAGGCACAGTCGACATCCCCACTGCATCTGCGCCAATGATTTGGGCAAAGCGAATCTCAGCAGGGGTTTCATAGGATGGACCAGAAAATCCTGCATAAACACCTTCTTGAAGGGACAGGTTATTTTCAGCAGCCGCTTTTTTTGCGATGGCTTGTAATTTTGCGGTATAAGTCTGACTCATATCTGGGAATCGAGGGCCTATGGTTTCTTCATTTGGACCAATCAAAGGGTTGGTGCCGGTCAGATTAATATGATCGTTGATTAACATCAAGACGCCATTAGAAAAGCTGGGATTAACGCCACCTGCTGCATTCGTTACAATTAGCGAATGTGCCCCCAATTCTTTCATCACACGAATTGGATAGGTCACATCGTCCATCGCGTGGCCTTCATAGTAGTGGTAACGGCCTTGCATCGCTAAAATAGTTTTCCCATGGAGGGTGCCGAAAACAATTCTTCCTTTATGTCCAGCTACCGTTGATTCTTTGAAGAAAGGAATCGTTGAATAATTGACGAAAATTGGGTTTTCTAATTCTTCGGCAAAATTTCCTAGACCAGAGCCTAAAATCATCCCAATATCGATTTGTGTAATTCCTTGAGTGTTCAGGTACTCTGTTGTTTTGCTGAGTTTATCTGTTAAACGCATGCCAACCTCCTGTATCGAGTGAGTTTTTTATAAGAACAAATTGATAAATTGATCGACGGTTTCCTGTAAGGGTAATAATTGGTTAGCTTCTTGCATTTTTTGAATATAAGCTTCAGGAATACTGTCCACGCCGTTTAAGCCACCTAGGATACCGCCTAACATTGAAGCCATCGTGTCGGTATCTCCACCGGCATTAACTGCCGCATAAATTCCTTGCATTGTATCACCCTTAACGCCTGCGAGCAAGCTAAAGACTGCAGGGATTGATTCTTGTACGATAAAGTTCGTGCCAATTTTGTCGGCTGTTTGTTGCAACAGATCATCGAAATCCGTGGCACCTTCGCCAATTCTTACGGCTTCTTGAATTTTGTAGGCAATGTCAGGACCGACAGAAACGTGTTTATTTTCTATACCAAAGGCTTTTCCTTTCTTAGCGCCCCAAATAGCTGCTTCGATAATTTTAGGCAGGGTTGCATCGTCGGTTAAGGCAGTTGTTGCCGCACAACAGATGGCTGCTGCCGCCGAGATTGCGTTACTATTGTAGTGGGTTGGTTTACACATCGCAATCGTATATTCAACGGCTTTTTCTAAGTCACCTTTGGCTAAAATAGCTAGAGGAATAGTTTTCATAGCGCCGCCGTTTGTTGCCATACTGTTGTAGTTGATGAGGCCAAATGGATCGATATCTGTTGGCAAATTTTGCTTCATATTTTCGATGGCTGCTCTGGTTGTTGGACCTGAAAATTTGTCAAAGTAGTGTTCATCTGATCCCCAGTTAATAATCGCTTGTTTTGCGATGTCTTCATTAAAGTTGCCGTTATTGTCGATAATTTCTTTCATCAAATAATAGGACATACTGAAATCATCAGTGACAGTGCCGACTGGATAGTCTCGGGCAAATGTGTCCCCAGGTGATTGTGTGTACTCTTTTACGTAGCCACCAAAAGTTTCAATTATTTGATCGATATTTCTTAATTCAGTGGGTGCACCAAGGGCATCTCCAACAGCGGCGCCGTATAAAGCACCTAACATTTTTTCTTTATTCATGACTCATTGACTCCTTTTCAATTTGTGTTTTTTGTCCATCAAGTACTTTCAAGAAGACGTACCACATGAAGGTTAATAGAACGAGTAATAGTAATTGCAGGATTGCGCCGCTGATTGAGTTGGTGACAATCGCTCCACTGATCACTAATGGCATGGTGTAAGGTAAGGCCACACCTGTTGTGAATGGCACGAGGCCTGTTGCCATAGCTACATACGAGATTGACGTGGTAATGATTGGTGTCGCAACCAATGGAATAAATAAAATTGGGTTCAGCATTACAGGTAAGCCGAAGATTAGTGGTTCATAGACACCGAAGATACCTGGTGCTAAAGCAATTTTTCCTAAATCATTCCATTCAGAGCGTTTCTTGAAAAAGAATAGCAATGAAGTTAACACAGGGATTGATAAATAGCCCCCATTTAAAACGAAGAAGTCAGTGAATTGACCTGTTACAAGATGCGGTAGTTCTTTGCCTGCCTGAAAAGCCGTTAAGTTATCAAACGATTGCGCATTCCAGATAGGAACCATGACGCTTCCAACAATAACGTGCCCATGGAGGCCGAAGAACCAGAATAGATTGACTAATATTCCTACAATAATCGTTGCGGGTAGTGAAGTACCCAGTGACGTCAACGGTTTTTGCAATAATTGATAGATTAAGTTATTGACTGTTTCAAACGATGTCGCTTCAAAAATCATTCTGATGGCAAACGCTGCAAGTAAGGCAACGGCAATCGGGATAAATGAGAAGAATGAATCTGAAACGAGCTTCGGCACACTGCTAGGCATTTTAATCGTCCAGTTGTGTTGGATGGCATAACGATAAATTTCAGTTGCTAGAATCGACATAATAATAGCGGAGAACATGCCCACGGCGCCAATTTCTGACAGCGGCAAGATGTTAACTACTTTTTCACCAGATTCAGTGACCGTTGTCGTCGGTGTAATCATGATAAATGATAAAAGGCCGACTAACGCGCCGTAAATCTGATTGACTTTGTAGTGATGTGATAGACTGTAGCCGATACCTGTAGCGACAATCAGCGAAATTACGCCCATCGTCAGAGAAAAAGTTGGCGAGACGAACGTTTGAAATTGTGCGACTTTTTCTTCACCGAATAGACTAGATAAAAATGGAATGTTTGCAATTGCTGTAAATAGAGAGCTGAAGATGGTAAACGGTAAAGAAATTAAAAACGAATCTTTAATGGCAACTAAGTAGCGGTTTTTACTGAATATATCAGCAAAAGGGAGCAGATATTTTTCTAAAAAAGCTGTCAATTTTGTCATGATTGTTTCTCCTCATCAGTTTATTTTCGAAAGCACTTTCAAATATATTAAATCATCATTTGTTTTTGGTGTCAACCAATAATTTAATTGGAACGTACCAGATTTGTTGTAAAATGAGAAACCCTCAGATATAATAAAGACAGAAAAACGTTTGAAACGAGGTGATTGCAATGGATACACCGAAATTATATGATCAGGTCGCTGACAAAATAAGAGAAAATATCTTAAACGATCTTTATCCAACAGGGAAGTTACCGAATGAACGCGATTTAAGTGAAACCTTTAATGTAAGTCGAAGCACAATGAAAAAAGCAATCGATTCCTTGGTAGAGGATGGCTTACTGTTACGAAAGGCGCGCTCAGGTACTTTTGTAAATTTGTTATTTAAAAAAAATTACGAAGACTATAGCCATCAGAAAAAAGGACCGATTGGCTTGACCAAATCATTTTCTGATCAAGGCAAAGAGATTTCATCGACGATTCTTTTATTCGAAGTCATTTTACCGCCTGAGGAAGTGCGGAAGGCTTTACTATTAACCGAAAATGATTTTACCTATCATTTTAAGCGAGTCCGTTATATTAATCAGGTGGCTATTTCGATTGAAACGGATTATATCCCTATTCAATTATTTCCAAGCTTTACGAAAGAGATGGCAAAAGGCTCGATCTATGACCATGCTAGTAAAGAGATGGGCACAGCTTTAACGAATTCATATGTGTCAATTTTTTCTTCGCCATCTAATGAAGAAGATCAGCAGGAGCTGAAGTTAACTCCTTTTGAGCCGGTAACGGTGACAGAAGAAATCGTATTTACTGAGACGGGTATTCCATTCGAATATTCAATAGTAAGAAATCACTACGAGAAATTCACCTACAATACTTCGATTGGGACGATTAAACATTAGACGCAATTTAAGAAAGCCAACTTGCCCACGCAACCTTACTGATGAAGTGAGATTGAGTGGGCAATTTTTTGTTACTTTTTAAGATTACAGGAGAACGACATTCAGAAATGTACGCTCTAATTTATAAAGATATATAACACATCTGAAGTTAGACTTGAAGTGAAAAATCTAGTTTATTTGCTGAAAGAAAACTAAAATTATTGTTCCTGAAATTTTTGAGGAGAACGTTCTTTTTGTGTTTTTGAGGAATGATAACTGAAAAGTTCAAAAATATACGGTAAAAAGTTAAGTATACTTAACTTTTTTGGTAGCCTTTCTACTAAATATCAAAAATTTTCACTGGACTATCTACTGAAAAAGAATTAAAAACATCGTTCTGAAATTTTTTTACGATTTTTTAAGGGAAACATGTTTTTTGTATTTTTTGAGAAAAAATAAATTGGATGTCCAAAATCACAGTCAAAAAAAGTAAGTATACTTACTTTTTGGGGATATTCATTTTATTAAGCGTCAAAATTCTTCAAAATTTGAAGAGTGCAAAAGATTAAGTATACTTAACTTTTCTCCGTTAGAATTCAAAAAGATTAAGTATACTTACTATTTTTTTGTGATCTTTTTAGTAGATATTGAACTTCTTCAAAAGTTAAAGAGGCCCAACATTAAGTATACTTAACTTTTCGTTTTTGCGAGGACTCCCGGTTGCTAGAGGTGGTAACTATTAACTTGATAGAAAGAATAAATAAAATAACATTTAAAGGAATGCGTTCAAAAATTATTTTGGGAAATATCAGGAAGCAGTCTTCGAAGACCATGATGTGTAGATTAAAGAGCACTTCTCCTTATTACTTTTAGTCCCGACCTGGATCTCGGGTGTGTTGCCAGAGATAAAAAGGGGCAAAAATTTACTTGCATAGTGGTAATCTAGCGACAATTGTGGTTGAATTTACATTGAGTGAGAAGTATTAATGAAGCAGGATAATTCTTTATAGTAAGGAGATGATGCACATGCACGTTAAGCTAGTGAGCTACAATCAGAAGTATCTACCGGCTATCCTTGAGTTATTTAATACGACGATTCAGCAGGTAAATCGCAAGGATTATAGCCAAGCTGAGATTAATCAATGGATTCAGCTTGAGCCAGATTTTGACGCTTGGGATGAAAAGTTATCAACTACCTATAGTTTAGTAGCCTTAGCTAACGAAGAAGTCGTGGGTTTTGGGAATATAACGGACACTGGCTACCTTGATTTATTTTATGTCTCACATACAATGATTCATCAAGGGGTAGGCCGCTTAATCTATAACGCACTAGAGCAATTCGCTGTGGCACAAAATACAAAATCTATCGTTACAGATGCCTCAATTACGGCGATGCCATTTTTTGAGAAGATGGGTTTTCAAGTGATTCGAAAGCAAGATAATTATCGCAATGGGGAAAACTTGATTAACTATCGGATGGAGAAAGTCTTGTAGTGGTGAATTGATGATAGTTGTGAATTAAAAAGAATTAACTGAATACACGATGATCAACAGTCATCATAAAAAGAGCGAAACTTATACA
Organism: Candidatus Enterococcus huntleyi; assembly: GCF_009933175.1. Lineage (GTDB taxonomy): Bacteria > Bacillota > Bacilli > Lactobacillales > Enterococcaceae > Enterococcus_K > Enterococcus_K huntleyi. Next base: position 452,717 of record NZ_MAEJ01000001.1, read on the forward strand.
GGTTTCGTTCTTTTTGTCCGATAAAAGAAACAAATGTATCCGTTTACCCACGGATTGTCCGATAGTTATTGACTTTAGCTGCTAAGTAGCATAGGTTTAGTCTGAGCTCAGAACTGAATAGTCTGTCAAGACTTCATCCAGCGGCCGTTTATTTTATGAATATACTTATTTTCCACCTGAATCATCCTCTAATTCTACATAGAATATCGTAATTTCTTCAGCGACTCATTTGTCACATCACACATAGTTTTTCCAATTATTTGTCAGCTAGGAAGCGGCTCAATCCGACTGGCCTTTTTCCTATAACTAGCAATGATAGTCGATCAAAAATTTTGTTCAAGAAAGGCTGATGTGTATGAAGCGTTGTCTCATCTGATGGTCAAAAATAATGTGCTAGGAGACAGATATGAAAAAACTAACGAACTTTTTCCCGATTGTCATTCTATGTTGTCTATTTGTGACGGCAATTTTATGGAATGATATGAAGGAGCGAACGTATTACGATGAGTTTAGTGGCTATCAACAAAAGTTTATTACTATATCTGAAGACGATGCCGCAATTACAATGGATAAAATTGAGGCAGTCTTTGCTGCTGCCAAAGAGACAAATGTCGTTTTGATGAATGAATTTTTCGACAAACAAGAAAATTCAAATGATTATTATTTTTCAGTAGATAGCCTGACAAAGCTCTACAAACCGTATCTTTCTATTGAAGAGTTGACGCCAGAAACAGCGAGCTCTTTTGTTAGCACCTATTATTCTAAGAGTGATAATCAGTCAGGCTACTACCCTGATTTTCTCAAGAATGATCGTGCGCGTTTCTTTAAGACAGATGCGATGCGAGAAAATGCAGCCTATCCTAAAGGAACGTATGCGTTATTCTATCAAGATTCCTCTGACTATCAAGCATTTATGGAGAAAGCTGAGAAGATCTTGGCAACGCCAAAAGAGTCACTAATTGATGAAGCTGCCGGACGTCTCAAAGAAGAAATGAACTTATTGAAAGCTGCGGTGCTAATTAGTTTGATATTCTTCACTTTATTCTACTTTCTACTGGTGATTTTCCAGCTGTATCATAAAGTCAAAAAAATCGGTTGCTTGCGTTTGCTAGGATTTCGCTTTTGGGATATCAACAAACTATTAATCAAGCCGTTAGCTATCCAACTATTGAGTACGAGCGTCATTCTTATCTGTGGATCGGTGTTTTTACCGAATGTTCAACTAGGTTTTATTATTTCCTTGGTTTTATTCCTTGGCGGTATGGGTATTCTGACCGCGATTGTCTTTACCGGCGCTCTACTGTTGGTGTATAAGCAGACTACGATAGCGAATGCTGTTAAGAATGAGTCGCTGATTCGTAAAATTAGTAATGTTTGTTTGGTCACGCAAGTTTTAGTCAGTGCCAGTGTCCTCATTTTTAGTATTGCATTGATCCCGACACTGTTGGAATCCAATCAAACGATTGCTAATTTGGCTAATAGTTCTGAGCTGATGGATTATAGTGTCTTTCGCAGAATTAATGATCAAAATGACGAAAGCAATAATCAAATGAGTTATCTAGAATTTTTTCGTTCTCTAGAGTCTAATCAAATCCCCTATGCTTACGCGGATTTCGCTAACTATTTATTGACCGACAAAGAAGATAAAGAGGCAGTTGCGGCAGCAGAAGCAGCAGGAGATGTCTATCAGGTGGCCTCCGTAGATAGGAACTATTTGAAGGATTATAAATTACAGGTAACCGACTTAAATGGGAAGTCTATCGATTTAGCAGATAAAAAACAAGAGGTGTTTCTTGTGCCTGAAGCAAAAAAAGAAATAGTTGGAGGCTTGACCAAAAAATTAAAAGAACGCTATAAGAGACTGAAACTGACAGATGAGGCCAAGATTTATTTATATAAAGGTCAGACTTTTAAAACATTCGACAGTCAAACAGGTATCCCAATTGTGCAATCACCTACTCTCAGAGTCATCGATGAGGACTATCCTTACACTGCTATGGACAATTCGACAGGACTTAATATTGCGGGTGGTGGCATGAATACTTCACTGAGATTTAAGATTGGCGAGATGCAGTCAAATGAATTTTATCAACAAAAATTGAGTAAACTTCTTGAGCAGGCGCATTTAAGTCAGGCATTAGCAATCGATGAATTTATTTCTTATCGTGGGTATTACAGCGCGGAAACGACGAGTCTGCATAAAACAATGACGATTTTTATCTCTGGTATCTCAGTTGGAATCATAATTTACCTGATCCTGACGATTCAAACGTTCCTCCTTTATTTGGCAGCGAGAACGGATGAGGTAGCAGTGAAAGTATTATTAGGAATGAGACGCAAAGATATCTTCCGCAAGACGATTTTGTTGAATATCGGAACAGCATTCGTGCCTGTCATTGGGGTATTAGCGTATACCGTTTTTGGAGGAATTGAAAATAAATTATTAATCTTCGCTACTTGCGCAGGCTTTTTGATAATCAACAGCCTTCTCCTATTTTTTATTACCAAACTGATTCGATTTAAAAATGTTTATCAATGGATGAAAGGGAGTTAATTATGCTTACAATTGAAAATCTGTCGAAGAAGTTTGGCGAAAATGATTTGTTTAAAGGATTCAATTTAGAGATAGCTGACGGCGAGTTGGTGGCGATTACTGGGAAAAGTGGCAGTGGCAAGACGACATTATTGAACATGATTGGCTTAATTGACACGGTGTATACTGGAGAAATTTCAAATGACGGGCAAGCCTATCAAACTTTATCAGCGAGGAAGCAATCTGAGTTTATTCGTTACCATATCAATTATTTGTTTCAAAATTACGCGCTGATTGATGATGAAACGGTTGAGAATAATCTGTTATTAGCTTTGTACTATACGAAGTACACAAAAGCTGAAAAAGAGCAGGCAATCATCGAAAGTCTGGCGAAGGTTGGCTTGTCCGAGCAAAAACAGAATAAAGTATTTACCCTAAGTGGTGGCGAACAGCAACGTGTAGCACTAGCAAGGGTCTTATTGAAACCAGGAAATCTAATTTTGGCAGATGAACCGACAGGGAATTTGGATGATGAAAACAGAGACATCGTCTTGAATAATCTGCATGAGCAAAATGCTGCGGGAAAGACAGTCATTATCGTGACCCATGACCATGATGTCGCTAATGCTTGTCACCGAATTATTACAGTGGGCGAATAAATTGAAACCGGCAGTCAAAAAGAGGAAGTCTCATTTGATTGCCGGTTATTTATATAGGATAATGGATGTAGGAATAAATTCATTTACGGCAGATTAAGTGGGTATACATAAAAAGTAAGGAGGCCAGATTGACCATGAAAAGAAAAACGTTGATTGGCATTTTGATAGGGGCAATTATCGTAGGCGTTGTTGGCTGGTACGCTTGGTCGAATATTTGGCAAGTTGGGACAGAGAATCATGACAGTCAGTCGAATTCTAATACAAATCAAACGGATCACATTTTTAGGAAAGAAGTCTATCTAGATGCCAAATTAGATTCATTTGATCAGCTGAGAGATGTTGAAGCCACGACAGATGAACTCGTGATTGCTACAAAAATTTCACAAGACGAGCCGACAATCGCGTATGGCGCAGAAGGTCGAATAGACAGTGCCTATACGCTGTCAACGTTTCAGGTCAAAAAAGTGATTAAGGGAAAAAATCTTGAAGCTGACGATACGTTTACTCTGTTTGAAAATGAAGCTTACGACCAAAATAAAGAGCTCACTTATCATATTGCCGGCTATAACTTGATCGAGCAAGGCAAAAATTATCTTCTGTTCTTGAGGAAATCGGAAACAGATCCTTATTATCTGGTTGCTGGCGTTAATTATGGGAAGATCAATTTGGAAGAGTCTGAAACTGACGCTCCTAAAGAGCTCAGAGAAGCAAATACCGAGTATAGCAAGGCGCTACTTCTAGACTATGATAACCAAGAAAAGATTCGTGAGAAAGCAAAAGACAAATACGCCAAGGAGATTCAGCCGTATATTCAATGAATTTAGTGAGGATTAAGAGTAAGGAATAATACGCACAGTTGAGTCGATTAGTATAAATAGTGAATCTAAGAACGAGGATACAATTAAGGCACTAAGCCATAATTGTATCCTCGTTCTTCTCTGTTATTCAAAATTATATTTTCTATCTATTGCGCCTATGGTATACTATTTTTTGACGTATCAACGTCGTTATTTTTAGGAAAGGTGGGATTATGATGTTTAAAATTGCAGTAGTTATCCCGAACATGATGCGCTTGAGAAACGCGTAAATGGTTGATTTTTGAATTGCCTCAAAAATTGGCCGAAAAGTAATGCAATGAAAAAGTCTTTTTGAGGAGTGTTTTATATGAATAAAGTAGATAAACCGTTTGATTTAACTCATTGGAAAAGGAATTTTTATCTTTTTCTAACGGGTCAATTCTTATCAGGAATTACGAGTATGATTGTCCAATACTCGATTATATGGTATTTAACTGTTACGACTGGTTCTGCAACAGTCATCAGTCAGGCAACGTTATTAGGCATGATTCCGACGATTGTTTTAAGTCCTTTTGTAGGGCCATTGATTGATCGCTGGAATAAAAAGTATTTGCTGATTTTTTCAGATATTATCGTGGCAATATTTGCCTTGATCTTAGCAATTGTTGGCTTCACATCGGATGGTTTTCCAATTTGGCTTGTGTATGTAGCCTTATTTGTCAGAGCGGTGGCTCAAACCTTCCAAATGCCGACGATTCAATCAATTCTGCCAACAATGGTGCCAGATTCAGAGATTACACGTGTGAATGGTCAATTAGGTATGGTTCAATCGGCGAATTATATTATTGCACCAGCACTAGGTGCCTTCCTGTTTACCGTGATGGACATGAATTTCTTGATTTTATTTGATGTCTTAGGCGCTATTTTAGGTGTCGCGTTGTTAATTTTTGTTGCCATTCCACATTTGCCGTCAATGGGTGAGAAGGTCCACATTTTAACTGATTCAGTCGAAGGATTTAAAATGTTGAAGCAGCGCAAAGGCTTATGGTGGTTCGCCTTGAATAACACACTGTTCATGCTAATCTTTATGCCAGCAGCGAGCTTGTATCCATTAATGACCATCAATTATTTCAAAGGAACAGCAGCTGATGCGGGGATTATTGAAGTAATTTATGCAGTAGGGATGTTAGTCGGTGGCTCATGTATTGGGTTATTCGGACATTGGAAAAATCGAATGAAACCTGTTTTCTTCGCTTATTTTGTAATTGCCGCAACCATGATTCCCAGTGGCTTATTACCAGGAAATATGTCTGGCTTCATCTGGTTCGCTGTACTTAATGCCTTGGCTGGACTAGCTACGCCGTTCTTTTCAACCATGCTGATGGCGATGGTTCAACAGAGCTATGAGCCAAAATACTTAGGCCGCGTCTTAGGTGTTTAAATTTCTTAATGAGTTTAGCTGGCCCAGTTGGTTTACTAGCCGCCGGTCCATTAGCTGATAAATTAGGGGTTGAAAAACTCTTTGTTATCGCCGGAGTCGGTACATTTGTCTGCCTAATCTTGTTATTCTTAACACCAAGTGCTAGAAATTATGACCTTGATTTACAGAAGGAACTAGCTGAGAAGAAAGCTGATGCTGAAGCTGAGACAGAAGAGTTGGTTGTCGAAGCAACAAATGATTAAAAATCAGTAGCTATTAGTAGTAATCAATAAAAACTAAATTAATAAATAGTAAAATCACACGAAACTAGTCATAAAAGACTAAACTCGTGTGATTTTTCTTCGTCAGTGAGGAGGTGGATAGTTAGATACTATGATATTAGGCTGTTTCTTGAAGTTGTTGCCGGTATTTTTTAGGTGTCATATGGAATTTCTCTTTAAATAAGCTATAGAAAATGTTCTGATTAGAAAATCCACTTTGTTCACAGATCTCAGCGATTGATAAGGACGTATTATCCAGCAAGATGAGTGCGTTTTTTAAGCGAACTTCGCGCAACAATTGACAGTAGTTTTTATGGAACACTTTACGAACAAGATTACTAAAATAATTGGGCGAATAATTGAAGTAGGCAGCTGTTTCAGCAAGCGTTGTTGTACTATAGTGTTCATCAAGGTAATGTAAAATATCAAATCGCAGTTTGGTGTGCTTTTCTGAATCTTTCTCATTATCAGAAGGAATATTCTTCTCATAATGCTGAATGAGTTTCTCAAAAACAATCGAAATATAGTGATGCAGCACATTTAGTGACTGTTGAGAATTATTTAAGAACTCAATCACCAATAATTTTAAAATATAGGTCAGCTCTGTCTCTTCTTGAATGTTAAAGTAGAGATAGCGTTTATATTTTTGACTTTCAAAAAGCGATTTAATCAAAAAGTCGCTCATCGGATTATTAGTTTTGAAATCTTTAAAGAAAGTCATCTTGAAGTATTCTTTCGAGAAACGAAAGGCTAATAAGATATCATTTTCACCCGGCATCTCAATCGAATGGCTGACCTGGGTATCTAAGATAATCAGATTGCCTTTATTCAACTGGATTTTTTTGCCATTAATTATTTGCGTAATCGAACCAGAATAAACATAGTTAAGCTCGATGTATTCATGGGTATGTTCACCAACAGCTAGAAAGCGACTGGTCTTTTTAAAATCAAATAATTTTAAATGATTTTCAGTAGGACGAAAAATGTTTGGCTGGCCTGAGTTGATGACCGCTAAGTAATCTTTCTCGTGTTCTGTGAGTTGTCGTAAATGGTGATCTAATTCGTCAAAATTCATTGTTAGCCTCCTGAAATCGTAGAAATTGATAGAAAATAAGATGAAATATATCATTTTTACACTTCGTTTCTTACAGTATAATACAGTTGTTACATAATTGTAAACGCTTAATAGGAGGAATATTATGGAAAAGTATATTGACAAGGTGCAGATATTTGCAAACAAATTCGGTAGCATTAGTTACATCAAAGCAATCACGGATGGGGTTTCAGCAGTTATTCCAGCGATTATTATTGGTTCGATTTATACATTGTTGGGAAACATTCAGTTTCAACCGTACTTAGATTTCTTGGAATCAGCAGGTATCAAAGATTATTTATCGATTCCAAATAACACAACAATGGGTATTATTAGTATTTTATTAACCTTCACAGTAGCATACAGTTTTGCTCGTAATTTTAATCAAGATGGGGTTTCAGCAGGGATTATTTCTGTTTGTAGTTTCGTCTTGTTGATTCCATTTGAACTATTGGAAAGTGGTAGCAAAGCTATTCCAACATTATGGTTAGGTGCCCAAGGAATGTTTATGGCAATGATTGTTGGAGCGATTACTGGTAAATTATTTGTTGTAATGAAAGAAAAAAATATGGAAATTAAAATGCCAGAAAATGTACCACCAGCAACTGTTCGTGCATTTAGCGCAATTATTCCAGGATTTATCATCATTACCTTATTTTTACTTGTGCATATTGGTTTAGAGAAAACATCATTTGAAACATTCCCACAACTAGTTTCAACTGTGATTCAAACACCACTTTCAGGAATCGGAAGTTCAGTCTGGGCAGTCGCTCTAATTTGGTTATTGAGTAACTTTGTTTGGTTCTTCGGTATTCACGGAATCGTAGTGGTTTCAGTCGTTAACCCAATCTTAATCTCGATTGACTTAGAGAATTTAGAAAGAACACAAGCCGGAGAAGCAGCTACACAAATTATCGGAAAGAACTTCACAAACGTTTATGGTGGGATGACTGGTGCCGGGATTATTATGGGATTGATTATCTTGATGACTTTCTTTGCGAAAAGTAAACAATATAGAACACTAGGTAAACTTTCAATCGTTCCGGACATTTTTAGTATCGCAGAACCAGCTATTTTCGGAACACCAATTGTGTTAAATCTGGTGCTGATTATTCCATTCATGTTAGTGCCGACTATTTCGACAATCGTCGCTTACTTTATGACACAAGCTGGAATTTTACCGATTTTAAGTGGGATCCAATTGCCATGGAGTATGCCAGTTGTCTTGCAAGGATTCTTATTAGGTGGTTGGAGAGTCGCATTGTATCAAGCAGTCTTACTTGTCTTTTCAGCAGCCGTTTATTACCCATTCTTTAAAGTATTAGATAAACGCGCGTATGCAGTTGAACAAGGGGAATTACCAGCTGAATAAAGAGTAAGTTAAGTATAAGGAGAACAGATAATGACACACACGATTGAAGATATATTGAAAAATGAATATGACAATCATATGCTTCCTTTCTTTTGGCAAAAGAGTGCTGAAAAAGAGGAAACGATTGTTGAATATATTCAAAAAATGTATGAATCCGATATTCGGGCATTTTGTATAGAATCACGTCCTTTTGAAGGGTTCTGTGAAGGGCCATGGTGGGATAGAGTTTCTTTGATTATTAAAGAAGCAAAAAAACGGGATATGAAGATTTGGATTTTAGACGATATTCATTTTCCGACTGGGTTAGCAAATAATAAAGTTAAGAACTACCCAGGATTGAATAAAAAAGTTTTAAAGCACCATGTAGTGAATGTTGTTGGGCCTTGTAACAATTTATCATTATCTATCAATCAACCTTTTCCAGTCGAAAGTTCTTCTGAGTTTTTAGGAGCGGTTGCTGTCAGTCAAAAAGAATCACGGATTCTTCCAAATGAGCTCATTGATGGGTATTTATATTTTGATTTACCTGAGGGACGTTGGGATATTTATGTGTTAAATATTAGTTCTGAAACGGATGTAGCACCTGATTACATTAACATGATGAGTAAAGAATCTTGCGAAATCTTGATTAAAGAAGTCTACGAAAAACATTATGAACAGTTTGCAGATGAATTTGGTCAAACAATTGTCGGTTTTTTCTCAGATGAGCCAGGGTTTCAAAATGAACGTGGCGTTAAAAGCGATAGTTTAATCGGCAAGAATATGCCGTTGCCTTGGAGTCCGGAAGTCCTGGAAAAACTTATGGCGCTATATGGGGGAAACTATTTAGAAAAACTTCCGCATTTATGGACCATGATTAACGAAGAAACACCCAAGATTAGAAAACAATTCATGGATGTAGTGACAGAATTATACCAAGAGAATTTTAGTAATGCGTTAGGGAATTGGTGTCGCGCACATCAAGTAAAATATATTGGGCACATTATTGAAGATAGAGAATCTCATGCTCGCTTGGGCGTGGGTGCTGGACACTTTTATCGTTCGATGATTGGTCAAGATATGGCTGGTTCGGATATTATTTCCAACCAACTGATTCCTGGATTGGATTCAGGACTACATTCTTGGGCTCGTGGCGTCTGGGATGGCGAGTTTTTCCACTACGCGCTTGGCAAGATGACTTCTTCATTAGCGAGAATTGATGCTAAGAAACAAGGGAATTCTATGACCGAGGTGTTTGGTGCTTATGGCTGGCACGAAGGTGTGAAATTAATGAAATGGATTCTAGATCATCTACTAGTACGTGGAATAAATAATTTTGTTCCGCATGCTTTTTCACCAGCACCATTTCCAGATGATGATTGTCCGCCTCATTTTTATGGCCATGGACAAAATCCGCAATTCCGTTATTTTAAACAGTTGATGACTTATACCAATAAGATGGCAACCTTGTTATCTGATGGTCAAGTAAATGCTGAAGTTGCAGTTATTTATCATGCTGAAAGTGAATGGACAGGGGACTATATGTCCAGCCAAAAACCAGCAAGAGCATTGACACAACAACAAGTCGAGTTTGATATCATTCCCAATGACGTGTTTAAACAGGAAAATGATTATGCGGTAGTTGCGGATAAAAAGTTAACTATTAATGGCAACGATTATTCTGTAATCGTGGTTCCTTATAGTGAATATATTGATGACGATTTGTATCAGTTTATCTCTCGTAGCGAAGAAACAACGGTCATATTTATTGGTGGCTATCCAAAAGCGACAATGGAGCAACGTGTTTACGTTGATCAAGCGAGGTTGAAAGAGAAATCTCAGTTGATGAGTTTACCTGAATTTGAAGATTATTTGACTGAAGCTGGCTTAAGTGAGTATCAGCTGGAAGAGAAGTTGCCTTATCTTCGTGCGATTCATTATCAGAAAGATTCGGAAGATTACTATATGTTCTTTAATGAACATCCGCATGATGAGCTAGCCGCAACAATTAATTTTTCACAATTTGAGAAGCCGTATCGATTGGATGTATTAAATAATCGAGTGACCGCTATTACAGAAAATAAACTTACTCTAGCTGCGTATGAGTCATGTGTTGTCTTCGACGGAGTTGGTAAGGAAGACTATTTGGTAGCTGAACAAACATACAACATGAAGAAAGTTTTGGATGAAAAAGCGACGATTTCTTTTGCAAAAGCGATTGATTATCCAGTGTTTAGTCAAGAAACAGCAATTGATAAGTTAGTGGATATTACTAAATATATCGATTCAAGCTTTGCCGGAACGATTCGTTATGAATTTAATTTCCAGCTAGAAGAAGCATTAGATACCGCTAAAATTCAGCTGAATGGCGTCTATGAAGTTGCTGAAGTGACACTAAATGGTGAGAATTTAGGAGCTCGAATCTGTCCGCCTTATGAGTTCTTTGAATGCCAGCTGAGCAAGGGACACAATCAGCTAGTGATTGATATTACGAATACATTAGATAAAGAAGTCTTTGAAAAACATTCAGCTGCACAAGTTCGTCAGCCGTCTGGTTTATTAGAACCAGTAATAATTTGTTATTAAACAACCACAGAAATGGAGTTTTTAGATGCTTAAATTACCAAAAGATTTTGTTTTCGGTGCTGCAACAGCGGCTTATCAAACCGAGGGCTCGACGACAGTTGATGGAAAAGGTCGCGTGTTATGGGACCAATTCTTAGAAGAACAAGGACGTTTCTCAGCAGATCCAGCCTGCGATTTCTACAATCAATACCCAATTGATTTTAAAAATGCGCGAGAATTTGGGATCACTTCACTTAGAGTTTCAATTGCTTGGTCGAGAATTTTTCCAGAAGGCTATGGAAAAATCGAACCTCGAGGGGTAGCATTTTATCATCGAATGTTCAAAGAGATGAAGGATAATGGAATCGAACCCTACGTGACTTTGCACCATTTTGATACGCCAGAAGCCTTATTCGTTAAAGGCGATTGGCTAAACAAAGAAATGATTGATCATTTTACTGATTTTGCAACTTTTTGTTTTGAGGAGTATAAAGAAATTCATTTCTGGATTACGATTAATGAACCGACAACTTTAGCCAAACAACAAAGAATTACGGGGACTTTCCCGCCAGGAGCCAAGTATCAGTTTGCCGATTGCTTCCAACAACAACATTATTTGAATCTCGCCCATGCGCGAGTGGTCAATAAATTTAGAGAAATGAATGTTCCTGGAGAAATTGGTGTCGTTCACGCCATTCAAACGGTTTATCCGAATAGCGAGAAAGAAGCCGACCGTTTAGCTGCAATCAGACAAGATGTGCTTGAAAATAAATTTTTATTAGACGGCACACTTAAGGGTAGCTATTCTCCTGAGTTATTAGAAATCGTTGAATCAATTATTAAAGCAAATAATCAATCAATGATTAAAATCACGTCAGATGAATTGGCAGAATTAGAGCAAGCAGCTGAAACTGTCGATTTTGTGGGAGTAAACTATTATTATAGTAAATTTGTCGAAAGTTACGATGGCCCTTCTGAATTTATTCATAATGGGACAGGTACGAAAGGCAGTTCTAAGCGTAAATTAGCTGGTGTCGGACAGGAAGTGTTAAGAGAAGGCTTACCAACGACGGATTGGGATTGGCCAATTTATCCACAAGGGTTAGGGGATACATTGCGAAGAATCAGCCAAGATTATCCAAATGTTGCTAAGATTTATATCACAGAAAATGGCTTAGGGAAGAAAGAAACACCTGATGAAAACGGCGAAATCATCGATACAGAGAGAATTGAGTATATCGAGAATCATCTGAAGGAAGTCGCTAAAGTTATCGAAGAAGGTGTTCGTGTAGCAGGCTACTTTATCTGGTCTTATCAAGATATGTTCTCTTGGACGAATGGCTATAATAAACGCTATGGCCTGTTTTATGTTGATTTTGAAACACAAGAAAGAATTCCTAAGAAGAGTGCGTATTGGTATAAAGAGTTAATTGAAAACAATAAAAAATAAATAGTTGATAGTGGGAATAAAGAGATGACAGAAATTAAAGGAATTATTTTTGACTTCAATGGAACCATGTTTCAAGATTCTGATTTACACGAATCAGCTTGGATCCATATGATCAAACAATATGCAAAAGAAGAAATCTCAGACGAAGAAATATTGCGAACAATTCATGGTCGCACAAATGATGAGATTATTAAAAAGTTGATTTCACCTGATTTATCAGCTGGAGAAGTCGCTATACTAGGGATGGAAAAAGAGAAGAATTATCGGATGCTTTGCGTGCAAGATGAACAACGCGTGGTCCTAACTGACGGACTGCCAGCAGTTTTAGATAAATTGAAAGAATCAAAAATTCCGATGACCATTGCCACGGCAACTACGAAAGAAAACGTCGACTTTTACTTTGATCGTTTTGAACTCAGTCAGTGGTTCGATTTTGAGAAAGTGGTTTATGATGATGGTTCTTTTCCTGGGAAACCTGAGCCAGATATATTTATTAAGGCAGCCAAAAAAATCGACGTTCGCCCTGAAAACTGTTTAGTATTCGAAGATTCTTATTTTGGAATTTTAGCAGCTTCAAAAGCAAAAATTGGTAAAATTATTGCGATTGATAATGCTGGCAGCAATCAAAAATTATTTGATAATCCAGAACTGAATATAGCAGAAGTAATGAAAGATTTTACTACGTTTAAGTTATAGTAAGCAAAATAACTCTACGTAGTGGAACAGCAATTTAAAGGAAATAGTCCACAGCCTAGAATTGATTTCTGATTTTAGGCTGTGGACTTATTGTGTTATTTTCGATTCAAAAACTCAGTGACTTCAGCAACGAATTCGTCTGAATATTGAAACAAAGAACCGTGTCCAGCATCCTCATAAATGACTAGCTTACTGTGAGGAATCCGTTGAGCAAGGTCATATGAATTTTCAGTTGGCACCATCTTGTCTTCGTCGCCGTTAACAATTAAGGTTGGCTGGCTGATCTGTTCAAGGGGGTCTTTTGGATCTTTGCCCCATTGATGAATGGCTTTCAACTGATTGCGGTAACTACCTAAACCAATTGATTTATCTTTATTTCTTTTCCGAGTTGCTAGTCTTGCTAAGTATTGGCTAGCCTTTTGTTGACTATTTTTACTTGGGGAGAAGAAGAGATAATGTTTTAAATCTTTAAAAGTCACTAGCGATTTGGCCAGTGCACGATTGGTAATTTTGCCAACCTCGGTAATGCCAATCCCACCTTTAGGGCCAGTTCCAACTAAAATTAAGCGATCGACTAAAGCCGGCCGTTCGAGAATCATTTCTTGGACCACCATACCACCCATTGAGAGGCCTAAAAGTGAGACATATTCTAGATTTAATGCATCGATAAAAGCCAAGCCATCAAGCGCCATTTCTTTGATGGTTTTTGGTGTTTTCCCACCAGAAAGTCCAACGCCTTGTCCGTCAAATGCGATTACATGAAAGTTTCGTGCTAAGCCGTCAATGACAGTTGGGTCCCAGTTATCCAACGTTGCAGATAAATGAGTAAATAAAACGAGGGGGATCCCAGTTGTTTGGCCCAGCTCACGATAGACAAAGCTACGACCTGCTTGATCTTTAACGAATAAATTTGGAGCTTCTACGTAATTCATCTGCTTACCTTCTTTCAGATGCATCGATTTTAAGCAAGACTTTTCCTTTAGGATGTCCTGTAGCCACGTGCATCAAGGCTTTGTTAACATCCTCTAAGGTAAATTCAGTTGGATCAATTGCGGGTACTAGTTGTTTTTTTGTCACTAAATCACTAACTGCCATCAGTTGTTTACCGTCAGCACGGACGAACATGAAGCGATACTCGATGTTTTTTTCTTTGGCTTTTTTATCTAGCTTTGCTCCTGCAACACCGAATAAAGCTTGTTTCCATTTCGGGAATTTTTTATCGACAGCGAATTTTTTGTTAGGGCCAGCTTTCAAACTTAATAGACGGCCGCCAGGTTTAATGACTGATAGCTCGTGGTCAAATTCTTCAACGCCCAAGGTATCAATCACGAAATCAACGGGATCTAAGATTTCCCAATAATTTTCTTCTTTGTAATTAATATATCTGTCTGCACCAAGAGCTAAAGTCCGTTCTTTCGCTTCAGGATTGCCTGAAACAATCACGTGTAAGCCCATTTCTTTAGCAATTGGGATCGCCATTTGACCAAAACTGCCTGAGCCACCAGGAATAAAGACTGTTTGTCCAGCGCGCGCTTCAAGTTCTTCGTGTAATCCTTGATAAGCTGTCAGTCCGGTCAGTGGCACGGCTGCACCTGTCGCAAAATCCAAGTGTTCGGGTAAATGCCAGATAGCTGCAGCATCAATCGCAACATATTCAGCAAAAGCGCCAATCTGTTCGATCGGTAAGCGAGCATAGATGGCGTCACCCGTGTTGAAGCCAACGACATTTTTACCGACTTTTTCAATCACGCCAGTCAACTCATTGCCGATTGTCAGAGGCATCTTGTAATCTTGAATTAATTTTACAGCTCCAGTGGTATTCAGAATTTCTAAGGGATTGACTGCGGCGACTTTGACCTTGACCAAGACCTGTTCATCATTGATTTCTGGTACCGGAATTTCGACTATTTCTGCGTTAAATTCTTTTGAGTAGCCTTTAATTTGTGCTGCTTTCATAAATGAGTTCTCCTTTTTAGAACGGTCGTTCTAGTTTATTTTAAAAAAATATAAATGGGTCATGTATTCTATTAGTCAATTAGTATCTGTGAATCATACGATCGTTACCACCACATTAGCTGCAACTAAATCACAGCTAACGTAACAGTAATAATCGATTGTAATTTTTCTTGATCATTGGTAGTTTTGGCTAGGACTCGTAAGCCGACCCAAGCGTTATGTA
Organism: Candidatus Enterococcus huntleyi; assembly: GCF_009933175.1. Lineage (GTDB taxonomy): Bacteria > Bacillota > Bacilli > Lactobacillales > Enterococcaceae > Enterococcus_K > Enterococcus_K huntleyi. The sequence goes on from NZ_MAEJ01000001.1 coordinate 467,741, forward strand.
GATAGGCTGCTAAGTCTTTCAATGATTGCTTAGTTTGGAGTTCGCCGTTTGCTTGTGCATCCACGAGTAATTTGTAGAAAAAGTTTTCTGTTTTATCAAATTGTTTTTGAACAATGGCCGCAACTTCTTCATCTAATAAGGCTAATTCAGTTGCTGAGTTGACGATTAAACAACCGCGAGGCACATCGGTATTTTCTGACAGTACTAAACTAAATAGATGGGTAAACTTTTCTTTAATCGACAGATCCGCTGAAACACTTGTCGCAATTGATTGCTCTAATTCAGAGGAATAACGAGTCAGTGAGCGTAGAAACAACGCATGCTTATCGCCAAAGGTATCATAAATACTCCGACGATGAATGCCCATCCCATCAACTAAATCTTGAATTGAAGTTTTTTCGTAGCCCTTTCTCCAAAAGATGCGCACGGCTTTATCTAAAACAGCCACTTCATCAAATTCTTTTGTTCGTGCCATAACTAGCACCTCCTGCAAACTTATTAGAATGAACGTTCTAATATTAGCAGAGGAATAGAAACTTGTAAATAAAAAAGCTTCAAACGAATACTCGCGGTGGACGATTGATTGTTCTAGCGAAATAAATGACAAATAAAAAAACCTCGATGAACCGGTACGCTCATCGAGGTTTTTTGACATCTAATCTAAAGTTCCAATCATTTCCTGTGCCGATACCGAGCCGTCAGAATTTAGTTTGATGGAAGGAATACCTTCAAACGCAACAATTACGGTTGTTTGTTTTCCTTGTGCTAATATAGCTGGAAAATCGACGGTTACGAGTAATGTATCTGACGTAACTTTTTGATTTTCTTTCACATGAACGTCGATGCCTTGCCCGTTTAATTCGACTGTATCAATACCGATATGGACTAAGACAGCTTGGCCTTTTTTGGTTTCAATTAGGATTGCGTGTTTCGTAGGGAAAATGCTGGTTACTTTGCCATTTACAGGGCTGTAAACCTGATTATTTTCAGGCGCAATCCCGAAGCCATCACCCATCACTTTTGAAGAGAAGACGGGATCATCGACTTTTTCTAGTGGCAATAATTCTCCTTTGACCGGCGCAAAAAATGCTTCTTTTTTCTTAGTGAAAAACATGTGAATCATCCTCCATTATAATTTTTTCAATTTGATTTTATGAACTAGAAAATCACCTTTTGGATTTTCTAAGGCAAGTCCACAGTGAATTAATTCGGATCCGGAGTAAATTTGTTGCGTTTTAGCTTCTTGATAGTAACTAGTAGCCTCAAGAACGGGTAGTTTTATGAGTAAGGATAAATCAAATACTTGGTAGATGTTTCGGAAAACATAGAGTATCACTTCTTCTTGATTGAGAAATAACCAAGCACAAAGATTACTATCAAAAGGTGAGTCCAAGCGATAAAATTTGCCATTCATAAGTAAGGTTCTTTCTTCTTTATATTGCTGGATGTGTTGCTTAACCTGTTCTTTTTCTTCAGTGGATAGCTGAATAATATCCATTTCATAACCCATATTTGTCGAAGAGGCCAGTGCGGCTCTCGTCTCAAATGGAATCAGGCGCTGCGTCTGATGATTCGGCACATCAGAAACGTGACCAGTCATGGAAGAAATCGGGAAAAGATAGCTAGCGCCGTATTGAATTTGTTGCCGGTCTAAGCCATCAGTATTATCGCTAATCCAAGTCTGTGGGAAGTAATAGAGCATCCCTGGATCCAAGCGACCACCGCCACTTGAACAATTTTCAAAAAGGACATTAGGATACGTACTCGTTAGTGTATCAATAATCTGATATAGGCCTAGCATGTAGCGATGACTATATTCTGACGCAGCAAATGTTTGGCTTTGTGAGAAGGGTTCAGTCATGTGCCGATTCATATCCCACTTCACGTAATTTACCCCGAGTTCCGTGATAGTTTTAGCTAAAGTTTCGATGATAAATTGCTGAACTTCAGGATTCGTCAGGTCTAGTATATATTGACTACGGCCTAAAATTGGTTCGTACTCAGCGCTACGCATGACCCATTCAGGATGCTCTCTGATTAATTGGGTATTGGGCGAGATCATCTCAGGTTCAAACCAGATACCAAAGCCAATATTTCTTTGCTTGGCGTAGTCGACTAAAGGTTTGAGTCCGTCGGGGAATTTTTCTTGATCAATAGTCCAATCACCTAAAGAAGTTTTACTGCTATTCCGATTCTGATACCAGCCATCATCGAGGACGACAGTCTCAAAGCCTAGCTCGTCTGCTGCGTCAATTAAGCGCGTGAGCAAGAGAGCATTCACGTCGTAATAAGTCATTTCCCAACTGTTGATTAAGATTGGGCGAGTTTTTTGTTTCCAAGCAGGATGAATCAAATGGTTCGTGAAAAACTGATGGAAATTTTGTGAATTTCCGTTAAATCCTTGGTCACTATAGGAGAGTAGCGCTTGTGGCGAACAAAAAGTTTCATCAGGAGCTAGCTTCCAAGAAAAATTCTGACTATTTAAGCCAATCTGAACACGAAGCTGATTGTATTGGTCACGTTCTAAGGTGATTTCGTGATTGCCGCTGTAAATTAGACTGAGTGCATGAACGTCGCCTTGATGTTCAGTGGCATCTTTTGATAAAGCAAGATACGGCGGATATTGTGGGCTACTAGCGCCTCTGGAACTCCCAATCTGATACAATCCGTGTTGGATAGGACTTCTATTAAGTTGGAATTCTTTTTGATGTGTCCCATAAAAAGTCGTAGACAGCTGTTGCTCATACGGGATATCCAAGGAAGCACTGAGTAATTTTTGAAGTTGAATCGTTTGTTGGCTTTTATTTGTAAGTTGAGAAGAGCGAACAATTATTGGCGAATCTTCAAAAATAGTGTAGAACAAGGCCAACTCCAATTCAGCTATTTGATCATAGAGATAAATAACCAAGGTTTGGCTAAAAGCATCGGTCGCTCTGGCATGAGGGAGATTTGGCAAATCATGAATACCTGTTTTTATCTCGTAGTGTTGATAATGAAAGCGGGTCAAGGTTTCTGAATTCTCTCGTTGAATGGAGATGGCCGAATTTCGGTAGTCCCCTTGGTGCGCAAAAGGGAATTCGAAGGGCAAAAATTCTGGCGAAATTTCCGGTTTCTCAATCAGCGGCGTGGCAGCAAATGTTCTTTTTTTTAGTGGCGGACGGTTGCTAAAGTGATAATCAGTCAATCGTTTGCCCCAATAACGGTGGAGTAAATAAGTCTCTTCGACAATTTCCATTAGATAAGTTGTGGCAGCGTTAGATAGGATAAATAGCTGCTTTTTAGGATCAAATTGAATTAATTCAGTCATAGTTAATGAATATCCTTTCTAAAGTCAGTGGGTGAAATCCCTAACTCCTTTTTGAAAAATTTTGAGAAGGAAAGAGCATCCGAAAAGCCTACAGAGCTTGCGACTAAGTTGATGGGGTCTTGGCTCTCGATTAAAAGCTTTTTGGCTTTATTAATTTTCAGATTCGTTAAGTATTTTTTAGGAGTAATGCCCAGCTCTTCTTTGAACATTGCAGATAAATAGTTCGGGTGAATCCCCACTGAGTAGGCAATATCAGAGATTTGAATGTCGTCGTGATAATGTAAATCCATATACTGCATCGCTTGGAAAGAAGGCGAAGAATTACGATTGTTGACTAAATCAACCTCGCATTCACTCAAAAGGGTACCGACAATATCGTACATAATCCCATTAATTCGATAATAGGAAGACAGACTATTTTGATTCAGCTGCATAATTTCTTCAATTCTTTTTTCATAAAATGTGGCATCTGAACAGTCAATCACAAAATTCGTAGCAGCAGAGTGAATCAAGGCTTGCACAAAATTAAATGATTCAATCCCGGTAAAGCCAATCCAAGAATATTTCCATGGCTCTAAGTCATCGGCTGTGTAAGTCGAGATGACATTTGCGGGAACAATAAAAAATTGATTCTCATGGACAGCGATTTTCTGATCCTCGATTTCTAAGACGCCTTTGCCCTCCTTAACAAAGTGGATAAAATGATAATCGCGTCTTTTCGGACCGTAACTGTGACTAGGCGCGCATGTTTCGATGCCACAGTTATATAAAATGAAGTCGGAGATACTCTTTTTGGAAAAGTCAGTAAATTTATCGGTGTATTCTCTTAGGTTATTATTCATAAATTTCATTATACAGGGTGAAATCGAATAAATGATGTCAATCTTAGAAATTTCCATATTTCTATTAAGTTTTGCCATATTCCGATTCAGTTTGAGAATGGTACTATTTCTTTAGTTCGTTACTTGAAAGCGCATCAAATGATAAATTGGAAAGGGGCTGTTAATAAATTTGAAAAGCGCGTATAAGAATTTATTCCATATAGAACCTGCGGTAGGATTATTGAACGACCCCAATGGATTGATTCAATTTAAAGGGAAATATTATTTTTTTCATCAATGGAATCGTTTTGAGACGACGCATGACTACAAGGAGTGGGGCTTGTTTACTTCCAGTGATTTACTTGATTGGCAGGCACATGGCTCGGCTGTTTTGCCCGATCAAGTGAACGACAAAGATGGTATTTATTCAGGGAGTGCAGTGGAAAAAGACGGGCAACTGTATCTCTTTTATACCGGTAATAGCAAAGAAGAGGACCAGCGAAAAAGCCGTCAAAGGATTGCTTATTCTAAAGATGGTCGAACATTTATTAAGTCAGATACTGTGATAGAGACACCGCTAGGTTTGACGGAGCACCATCGAGACCCGAAAGTTTGGGCGCATGATGGAAAATGGTGGATGATTGTCGGTGCCCAAACAGAGAATAACGAAGGCGCGATTTCCTTATTTGAGTCAGGAAATTTGATAGATTGGACCTATCAAGGACTTTTTTTTACAGATCCTTTATTGGAACAGATGTGTGAGTGTCCTGATACGTTTCATTTAGCAGAGGGCGTTGATTTGTTGCTAGTCTGTCCTCAAAAACGAACGCCAGTGACTGAAGATGATTTGGCGTTAGGGAGTTATTCAGGTTATTTAGTGGGGAAGATTGATTACCAGAACAAAAAGTTTTTGCCAAAAGAAGCTCAATCCTTACAATTGTTGGATCAGGGCTTTGATTTCTATGCGCCTCAGTCATTTATTGATGAGAAAGGTCGTCGAATTCTTGTGGCGTGGATGTCTCGAATGACAGATGAAGAGGAGCAACAGTGTCCGACCATTGAGGAGGGCTATGTTCATTGTCTAACTTTACCGAGAGAGTTGAAGTGGCAAGAGAATCGTCTGTATCAAGTGCCATTAGAGGAATATCAGCAACTGAGAAAAAAACAAGCGGCGTACCACCAACAGTCAGCTGTCATAAAAAATTCACAGCCAATCTATGAACTACTGGTTAAATTTGACAACCAAACAGCACCATTTACACTGACCTTTAATGCGGGTGGAAATCAACTTCGCTATCAAGAGGGACAGCTAGAAATCAGTCGAATTAATTGGGTATCTGGGGAAAATGAAATGAAAAAGTTCGCAATTGATCAATTAACTAGCCTGCAGATTTTTAATGACGGCTCAGCTGTAGAAGTATTTATTAATGAAGGACAGTATGTCTTTTCGATGAGAAATTTTTGCAATTATTCAACAAGAGATATTACGTATGAAAATTTAGGTCACAACGGCTCAATTATGTTTTATACTTATTAGGGGGAAAATAAATGAACTATAAAGAGAGTGCACAAAAAATATTAGAATTCGTTGGCGGAGCAGAGAATGTTCAATCTGTGACACATTGTTCGACAAGATTACGAATTATTATTAAGGATCAAGAAAAGATTGATGTCAAAGAAGTTGAAGCATTAGATAAAGTGTCAGGTAGCTTCTTCAATTTTGGCCAATACCAAATTATTTTAGGGACAGGCGTGGTTAATAAAGTCTATGAAGAATTTGCGCCACTTGTTGATGGTCAAACAGCCAATTCAACTGAAGAGACTGAGGAAAAACAGAAGATGACTTTCCAACGAGCGATTAGAATATTTGGCGATGTTTTTGTTCCGATTATTCCTGTCTTAGTCGCAACTGGTTTATTCATGGGATTACGGGGATTGTTGACACAAGAAGCGGTTCTGGGAGTTGTTGGACTGACACCAGAAGATATTCCGCAACAATTTTTATTATTCACACAAATTTTAACGGATACAGCCTTTGCCTTTTTGCCTGCATTAGTGGCTTGGTCAACCTTCAGAATTTTTGGTGGGACACCGATTTTAGGGATTGTTTTAGGTTTAATGCTCGTCAATTCAGTGTTACCTAATGCGTATGAGGTTGGTCAACAGGCAGCTGAACCACTTGTATTCTTTGGCTTCATAAAAGTGGTAGGCTACCAAGGGTCAGTACTGCCAGCCTTTGTTACCGGGATTTTAGGATCTAAGATTGAGATTTTCTTACGCAAACGAATCCCTAATTCATTGGATTTAATTTTGACGCCGTTTTTAACTTTATTGATTGGCTTAACTCTGGCGTTATTTATTGTTGGTCCCATATTCCACGAGGTCGAGATTGGCGTCTTACATGCGGTTGAGTTTCTCTTAAATCTGCCGTTTGGGATTGGCGGTTTAGTCTACGGTAGCTTTGGTCAGTTATTAGGTATATTTGGGATTCACCATATTCTAAACTTTTTAGAGATTAGCATGTTGGCTCAAGATGGATGGAATTATTTGAATCCAATCGGGACGTGCGGAAACATGGCGCAAGCAGGAGCTGTACTAGCAGTTGCAATCAAAACGATTTCGCCAAAAATGAAGCAAATTGCTTTTCCATCAGCACTTTCAGCTATGTTAGGAATTACTGAACCAGCTGTATTCGGGGTAACTTTACGCTTAGTGAAACCCTTTGTTATGTCAATGATTGGTGGTGGAGTCGGCGGTTTCCTAGCCTCAATCTTCAACCTACGAGCAAACGGCATGGCCTTGACTGGTATTCCTGGCACGTTGCTATATCTTAATGAACAATTGCCATTATATCTTTTAGTTAACCTAGTAGCATTCGGTGTTGCATTTGGCTTAACTTGGACAATTGGTTACAAGAAAGAGCAAGAATTATAAGCGAAGACTTACTAGTGAAGTCGTTTGATGAATTGAAACTAGCGAAATAAAGAGGAACACATGGATGAGGATAACTACTTGTCTATGTGTTTTTTTATATAGAAAGGAATCCGTGGATAAAAAAACTCTCAAATCTGTGGCAGCTGTCAGTAGAAATATATTCTACTAACAGACTCCTCAGATTTGAGAGAGTTGATATATTTGTTATTTATGTTACAAAAATCAGCGATTGTAAGCCTGGTTTTACCCCTTAACCAATTTTCCACGTAGTCGATTCGAGATAACTTCGACGATTAGGATCAGCACAATCAAACCAATCAGGATTGAGCCGACTTGGTTCCAACGGTAAGAGTTCATGGCGAAAATTAATGGTGAACCAATCCCGCCAGCACCGACTAATCCGAGGATTGTTGCGTCACGTAGGTTCATATCAAACCGATAAATCGTAATCGATGTGAAGTTAGCAATCAGCTGGGGAATGATCCCAAAGCGAATTTTTTCAAACGTGGTACAGCCCATTGAGTCCATGGCTTCCAAGATGCCAACATCGATATCTTCGATGACATCAACATAAAGTTTTGAGACCATCCCGATAGAAGTCAGAGACATCGTCATCACCCCGGCGAAAGGTCCAGGTCCGGTCACGCGGACAAACATCAAGCCGTAAACAAGCGCTGGAATCGTCCGAATCACAATCACAAAAAAGCGCATCAACAAGTAGACTGGTTTTGGCACAACGCTTGGAGCCATTAAGAAGGCTACTGGGATGGATAGAATCGCGCCAAATATTGTTCCTAAAAAGGCGATACAGATTGTTTCAAATAAAAGATAAAAGACACCTTGGTCGGTGAAGTTCCATAATAAATCCATATCTGGCTGTAAAATTCCTAGAACGATTTTTCCAGCAATCTTTAGACCGCCATCATCGGTTGCATTGAATTGAATGGCAGAAAGTGACCAGATTAAGGCAGCAAGGATAAGAATGGCTAACAAGGCGTATTGTTTTTTCTTTGATGGTTCTTCATTTAGCTTTGTGCTAATTACATCATGCATACAAATTCTCCTTGATTATTGTAGTTTTTTTCGACAGTATTCACTGATGATTTCAATCAGCCCAACCGTGATGACTAAGACGACTAAAATCATACCCACATTGCCATATTCACGCCAGCCGAGTTGTTCATTTAAAATGATTCCCAAACCACCGGCACCAACATATCCTAAAATAGATGCGTAGCGCAGATTTCCTTCGAAGTTGAAGATTGAAGTTGACAGAAAGGTAGGCAAAATTTCTGGAATGACTGCATAACGGAAAGCCTGTAATTTGCTTAAGCCCATCGATTCTAAGGCTTCAAATGTTTGCATATTCAATGACTCAATCTGTTCATAAGTCAGTTTTCCAACATAGGCAATCGTGAAAATGAAAATGGCTAATGTTCCGGCCATCGTGCCTAAGCCGAAGATGAAGGTGGCAATTAGGGCAGTCACAATCGTTGGAAGTGTCCGTAAAATACTTAATAATAATTTGAAGATGGCATTAATAATTTTCGATTTGATAATTGTCGAAGAGGCTAATATTGCTAAAGGAATTGCGACAATTGCACCGGCTAATGAGCCTAGTAACGACATTTTAATCGTATCAAATAAGGGTTGCCAAACGCGTGTTAAAAAGTCTGTATCAGGCGGAAACATGTCTTTTAAAATAACAAAGAATTGATGTCCACGTGAGACCAATACAGAAAACTCGAAATCGGTCACTCGCATGGCGATAACGGTAAAAATCAGCACTAATAAAATAACGAAAGGCAGGTTGGAACGTTTCTCAGTCACTGTTTTTCCGTTAGGTAGTGTAATGACTTTACTTTTTAGCATGATCATTTCCTTCCTCTAAATAAATATGATCCAAGATGTCTTGTGTGACCTCTTTTGCGGAACCATCATAGACGATTTCACCTTTTCTAATACCAATAATTCGATCAGCGTATTCTAGCGCCAAATCAACATGGTGAATATTCAGTAGAATCGAAATATCGAAGTCTTTGTTGATCCGTTTGAAGTCTTCCATAACGACTTTTGCAGTGACTGGGTCTAAGGCAGCAACAGGTTCATCGGCTAAAATAATCCCAGGATTGCCGACAAGTGTTCTTGCTAAAGCGACCCGCTGCTGTTGACCACCAGAAAGTTGATCAACTCGGATATAGGCTTTGTCTAAAATACCGACATTGTCTAAGGCTTGTAGGCTAGCAATTTTTGCTTCTTCCGGGAAAATCCCTAGAAGACGACGCCACCATGAGAGTTCAGGGACAGAGCTGACCAAGACATTTTTGATGACTGTGCCACGTGTGATTAAGTTAAAGGATTGGAAAATCATTCCAATCTTTCGACGAAATGCGCGAACTTCTTTGCCTTTAAGATTGGCTACATTTGTTTCATTGACGGTTAATGACCCGCCAGTAATATCGTGCATTTTATTGACGCAACGCAACAATGTCGATTTCCCGGCACCAGAGAGACCGATGATTGCTACGAACTCACCCTGTTGGATTTCGACATTAATATCCTTCAAACCAACATGTCCATTGGGATAGAGCTTTTGGACATTTTCAAATTTAATCATGATATGATCCTTTCTTCTGTTAAAAATAAAGGTTGGAATAAAAGAGCTAATTGAGCCACTTTTTATCCCAACCAAATTAGTTGCTGTTATTCTTGAATCGCTTTTTGTGCTTTGCGTTCGTTGTCGTAATCTTTAGAAGTGGTTTCTTTATAGCCTTCATGTGAGTAGATTGCGATGACTTCTTTGCCTTCTTCACTCTCACCAATTGCGATAAAGGCTTTTTGTAGAGCCGCTTTTAAATCATCATTCATTGTTTCAGAATTTTTGCTAACTGAGATTGTGTCGTTATAGATGGCAGGTGTTACGCCAATAACGTTTGTTTCATCCCAGATTGATTTGTCGCGTGAATATTCTTCTGTCCAATTTTTTTCAAAATCACGACGAGCATCTGCATAAGCTAGAACGACATCGACTTGACCAGAAGCTAGGCGGGCAAACGCGCTACCATATGAGTCAGATTGAACAATATTTTTTAAATCAGATAAGTTTTTGTCATAATTTTCTTTTAACCATAAGCCTGGGTAAATGTAACCAGCTGGTGAAGAAGAGCTCATAACACTCCAAGAAGCACCATTTAAATCATCCCAAGTTACTTCTTCGCCGTTGTTAACTTTTTCAGCTAATGCTTGACCTTTAGAAGAAGGACCAGCAATCATTAGCGCACGGTAAGATTCTGTTTGTTTATCCGTTGGTGCAGTTGGTTTATTTTCATTCCATTCAACCGGGTTGTCACTATCAATAGAAAGTCCTGCACGAGTTGCTGTTAAAATGACATCTGCGCCATCATCGTACAATACGTAGGTCCCTCCAGGAATAAATCCAACGTCTAAGGTTCCAGCAGAAAGAGATTCGCCGACTGCTTCATAGTTTGTTCCAACAGTGATATCGACATCTTTAATGTCATATCCTTGGTTTTTCATTTCTTTGATCAGCATATCTTTCAATGGTTTTGTTGCAGAAACAATTTCTTCAGGATCACGAGAAGGTACAAAGCCGATCGATAATTTATCGATTGTTTTATTACCATCTGCATCTGTTTTATCCTTGTCACTTGAACCACCGCAAGCTGTCAACATCAATGACAAGCCTAAGATACCTGCAAAACCTAAAACTTTTTTGAACACGTCTTTTCCCCCTAAAATAGTTAAAAAAATTATTTTTTAGAACCTAGCAATTATAACACTAAGTAAAGGAAGTTGGCGATAGAAACACAAAAAAATATTCAGTAAATTTAACCGAATTTTTCATGAAAACAAGTGAAGAAATACACAATTAATCATGGAATAAAAAACAGGGAGAGGGTGGGAAGTTGATTAACCAATAAAGAGTAATGTGGCAGGGGATTTTCAGCCAGTTCAATAGAAAAGAGCAATTAAAATCCAAAAGGACTTTAACTGCTCATTCTCTTTTTATTTTGTTAGCTATTCTAGTTTTCTTGTCTATAGTAGCCTTCTACTTAATCAACAGATCGACATCATAATCAAAGCCATTCTCATCACTGAGCTGTTTATAGAATTCGCCACTTTTCTTAATTGTTCTTTTTTGCGTAGCGAGGTCTAATGAGACGAGGCCATAGCGATTTTTATAGGCGTTGATCCATGACCAACAATCGATAAATGTCCAAAGGTGATAGCCTTTAATGTTGCAGCCATCCTCAATTGCTTGCCACAAATAAGCAAGGTGGTCTTTGATAAATTCAATTCGATAGTCATCAATCACTTGGCCAGACTCATCCATAAAACGTTCCTCATTAGCGACACCCATGCCGTTTTCAGAAATGAAGGCTTCGATGTTGCCGTAATTATTTTTAATATCCAGACACAGGTCATATATGCCTTTTTCATAAATTTCCCAGCCACGATACTCATTCATCCGACGGCCAGGCATAATATGATTTTCAAAGAACCACTCTGGTAAAAATGGGCTCTCTGGATTTACTGCTGAGGTCCGAGCTTTGACACGGCGCGGTTCATAATAGTTTAAACCTAAAATTTGAGCAGTATTTTCACTAATTATTGCCAGGTCAGCTTCTGTGTAATCTGCAGGTAGCTGATCATGTGTTTTCAATAATTCAACTAAGGCGGGCGGGAAAGTCCCTTTCACCATCGGGTCTAAGAAGCTACGCGTGTAGAATAGATCCGCGATGGTCGCCGCATTGACGTCAGCTGGATTTTGGCTGCGTGGAAAAGCCGGACTTAAATTCAAGATGACGCCAATTTTACTAGTAAGCCCGTGCTTTTTAAATGCTTGAATGGCTTTTGCATGCGCTAATATCGTAAAGAAGGCCGCTTGAGCACCACGTTTAAAGTCAATGATATTTGGGTAATGGAAGTCTTCCAAATAAGAGCCTAAGATGGGGCCTAATGGTTCATTGAAGGTAAACCAATGATAGACTAAATCTCCAAATTCTTTGAAACAAGTATCGGCAAAACGAACATAAGCATCCACGACTTCGCGAGATTCCCAACCACCCTTGTCTTGCAATTTTGCGGGCATATCAAAGTGATATAGATTGGCAAAAACTTTAATCCCGTTACTCTTCATTTCTGTAAATAAGTCTCTATAGAAGGCAATCGCTTTTGGATTGACTGCACCAATGCCATCCTCAGGGAACATTCTAGCCCAAGAAATGGAAACACGAAATGAGTTATGTCCAGTCTCTTTCATTAATTGGACGTCTTCCTTATAGCAATGGATATGGTCGGTTGTAATAGATGAATCAATGCGATTATAAAAACGGCAAGGTTGTTCAGTGTACCAACGTTCCCAAACAGTTTCTGCTTTGCCAGTTTCCCCACGACCTTCAGCTTGTTCTGCTGACCATGCAGAGCCCCACCAAAAGTTTTCTGGGAAAGTTAGTTTTTGTGTAGTTGTCATGTCAAAATCCCTCCTTATTCAGCCATATCATACCACTCATTTTTATAAAAATAAATAGTTTTAGTTAAAAATATATATCTTTTTAAATGATGTATAATTTTATGGTGGTTTTTACTATCTAATTTGTGGTAAAGTATAGATGAGTCTATAGTTTTTAACTGGAGGGGCTAGAGTGAAAAAAATTGCAAAATATATGGAAATTTATTTAGATATAAAAAAGAAAATACTGAATGACCACTATCAGATTGGCGAGAAGCTGCCAACCGGGGACGAGTTAGCTAAAGAATACCAAGCCAGTAAATTGACCGTCAAAAAGGGCATAGATTTACTAGTTTCTGAAGGTATCCTTAGAAGCCGTAGTGGTTTTGGGACAGAAGTTTTGCGAAAACCCATCGACAATTCAAAGGTATTTGGTCCCAATGAAGGCTTATTCAGTGTCGTTGGTGAAGAACATGTCGACTCAGAAATCCATACGTTCTCTATAGAATTACCAACAAAGGAAGTGGCTGAAAAGCTCGAGATAAGTGAAAAAGATTATGTCTATAATATTATTCGTAGTCGTTTTATTGATCACCAGCCTTATTCAATCGAACAAACCTTTATGCCACTCGCTGTGATTCCTGGATTAGAACCTAAGCACCTGAAGAAGTCTGTGTATTCATATATTACGAATGATTTAGGATTAGAGATTAAAACTTCTCATATTTGGATAAAGGGCGATGTCGCCAATGAATTCGATGCGCGCATCTTAAATATAGAGCCTGGAGAATTCATGATTGAAGTCGATAAGGTGGTCTCTCTGTTATCTGGGACACCATTTGAATATTCTTTATCTCGACACATTTATAAAGATTTTGTGTTCGAAGCAGTTTTTGTAGAAAAATAAAAGGTCGTGACAGAAGCTATTTCTGGGACGCCGTATATCTAAAAAAATGGTCAAAATAAAAGTTCAAAGTCACTGGCTTTGAACTTTTATTCTTTCGATATATTAAAAGTATATAATTTTATAAAAAGATATTTACTTTTAATAAAAACTGATGTATTATCTGTTTTGTAAAGAGTAATCGGTTTCAACGAAAAGGAGAGTTTTTTTATGGAAAAGACGAGTAAAAAAGAAATTATTTTTGAAAGGTTTGGGATGATTGCTACACGGTTGGGGAACCAAATTCATTTACGGACACTGCGGGATGCCTTTGCTACGTTCATGCCGTTCATGATGCTAGCTGGTTTCGTGACATTAATTAACTATGTCATTCTGGAGCCAACCGGATTTATGGGAAAAATTATTAATCCGGATACCTTGACGACGATTCAAAAAGTTGGGGTTTCAATCGGGAATGGGACATTGAGTATTACTACATTGTTGGTCGTTGCAGCCGTTTCTTATCATATGTGTGTTAGCAGAAATTATACCAATCATATCGCTGCCGTCCTTGTGTCTATCTCAACATTTGTTGTATTGACACCAATGATGACGATGTTTACGCCAGAAGGTGCTGAAAAAGCGATTGAAGTGACAGGCGTCATTCCGGTTACTCATACAGGCGCTTCAGGCATGTTCGTGGGGATTTTTGTCGGGCTAGCTGCGACAGAATTGTTTATTAAATTATCCAAAAATGAAAAGTTGCAGATTAATCTTTCGGGAAATATTCCGCCAGCTGTTCTTAAATCGTTCAACGTGTTAATACCAATTATGATTACGGTTACGTCTTTCGCTATTCTTTCATTTATCATTCTTCAACTATTTAACATGGACGTAAATAGCTTAATCACGAAAGTTATTACCGCACCTTTAAGTAAAGTTACGACAGGTTTGCCTGGCTTCCTATTGATTACTTCGATTGCTAATTTGTTCTTTGGTTTTGGGATTCACCAAGCGGTCATCTCTGGTTCATTACTTGATCCATTTTTGATTCAAAATATGCAAGAAAATATGGCTGCCTATGCCAATAAAGAAGAAATTCCACACATTATCAACATGGCTTTCAAAGATACCTTTGCCGTTATGGGTGGTTCAGGAAACACGATTGCTCTATTAATTGCGATCTTCATCTTTAGCCGTCGGAAAGATTACAAGGATTTTGCCAAGCTCTCAGTAACTCCAGCACTTTTCAATATCAGCGAACCCATTATTTTCGGTTTACCGATTGTCTTTAACATCAGTTTGATTATTCCCTTTGTGCTAGCGCCAATCTTTTCACTTACAGTGGCGTATTTTGCGACATCGATTGGTTTAATTAATCATGTAGTTGTTCAGATTCCTTGGACTACGCCACCAGTAATTTCTGGCTTCTTAGCAACAGGTGGCGACTGGAAAGCTTCCGTCTTACAAATTTTAATCATTGCTGCTAGCGTGTTTATCTACTTGCCATTCTTGCGTGTCGATGAAAAAGTCACTTCTAAAATGAGTGCTGAAGCATAAAATGGAGCAACAATCATCCGCCTCAGGGTAGATGGAATAAATAATTATAATTAAATAATTTCTGGAGAATGCGATTCATTTTGTCGCATTCTCTTTTTTCTTTTCTACAAAGATGTCCGTGCTAGGAATTTCTGTAAGACTGAGTCGCATTGCCAGTCCTACTAAATGATTTTGTATGTTAGGAGCTTTTAATGAATATCCGTTATATTTCCGGAGATAAAAAATAGGTCTGAAAATATACTCGCCTAGTTAAAATTCTAGTAAATAAGACAGTCAATTTGCTGAGATACATAACACTTCCGAAATTAGGTTTGAATTTAGAAATCTGGATTATCTACTGGAAGTAAAATCAAAAAAATAGTTCTCAAAAAATTTTTATTATTTTTAAGAAAAAAGTGGGTTTTCTATTTTTTGAGGAAAAATAAAATGAACGTCCAAAATTAGAACCCAAAAAATTAAGTATACTTAATTTTTTGGGGATTTCCTTCGATTAAGCGTTAAATAAACGTCAAAATTCTTAAAAAGGTAAATGGGCAAAATAGTAAGTATACTTACTATTTTGCTTTACGAGGGAGAATGGAAATGAGCGGTGCAACGAACAACCATTTTGCAAAAAGTAGCTGCTTTACGATCTTTTGAGGATTTTATTCTGTTTTAAATAACGGATTGAACTTGCCAGATTAGATAACTATCGAATTTAATTTAGATAGATTAGTTAAAATTATTTTTTCATTTTATTTGTTACAATGCGCGACTAATTTTCCCATAAAGTGGCTTGTGTTATTTTACTACCATAAAATTGCTGTCACTCCTCAATTATTTTCATAAAATTACGTTATGCTATTTTATGCAATCGCCACCAATACGATAAATTAAGCATTTTTGCATTCATTAAATAAAAAAGTAGTAGCTAAAAATTGAGTTTGTGATATAATTTACAAGAGTTATATAATATTTTTTAGGGGGAAACACAAAATGAAAAAGATTACTTTAACAACGGTAGCGTTATTAGCGCTATTGGCAATGGCAGGGTGTTCAGCAGATAATAAGGATTCAGCGGATTCTTCAAGCGCATCAACTGCTCAAAGCAGTAGTGCAGCAGAAAGTTCAAGCGCAGCCGCAGCGGATATCAAGATTGCTGATGGTAGCTCAACTGATGCAGCGCCGGCAGAAGGCACATTGTACATGCGTCAATTATTAACTGCACCACATGGGACAAAATCATTTGCAGTCGTGAATGTAACCATGAATGGCGAGAAAATTTTAAACGTTCAATTGGATGAATTCCAATATGTTTCACCAGCTGATTTTGATGGCGTTCCGAATGCTGATGGTGCGTTTGGCGAAGCTTTCCCAGCTGATACAGTATTATCAAGCAAACGTGTAAATGATGAAGCATATTCTAAAATGATGGCCGACAAAGGTGGCGCAACTCAGACTTGGGAAGCAAGTATGACAGCTATCGCTAAGTTTGCTGAAGGCAAAACAGTTGCTGAATTAGAAAAAGCTGTGACTGATCTAGGCGCTTTAGGCGAAAAAGATAGCCCAGCAGATGTCGTGACTGGCGCAACATTCTCTGATACAGCTGGTTATTTACAATCAATCGTTGATGCAGCAAGTAAAGGTAAGATTTTTGAAGGTGAAAAGACTGCTGGAACTGATTTGAAAGAAGTGCAAACTTTAGGCGCACCGCATGGCGACAAATCATTCTCAGTAACAACAGTTGCCCTTGAAGGCGACAAATTAGTAGCAGCCGCTGTTGATGAATTCCAATATGTTAGCCCAGCTGACTTTGGTGGCGTGCCAAACTCTGATGCAGATTTCGGTGCCGACGTGAAAGATGGCTTAGTGTTATCTTCAAAAGAAGCCAACAACGAAGCCTATTCTAAAATGATGGCAGAAAAAGGTGGCGCAACAAACACTTACTCTGACAACATGAAAGCTGTGACACAGTTTGCTCTAGGCAAAACAGTCGCAGAATTAGAAACAGCCGTTGGTGATTTAGGTAAATTAGGTGAAAAAGATAGCCCAGCAGATGTCGTGACTGGTGCAACATTCTCTGATACAGCCGGCTACTTACAAGCAATCATCGATGCAATGAAAGAAGCAAAATAATAGGAATTACTGATTAACATCTATCAAATAATCATAAATTACGAGAGTGATAATGATTATTTACGGTGGATGTGATCGCACATAGTAATTAACAGGAAGCAGCAGTCAATGATATTGACTGCTGTTTTTCTGTGATTAAAGGGATTATACCTATTTCATGTGCTAGGAAACTTCTCAAGATTGGTTTTTAGTACTTTTCGTTCATCTGGGAACGTGTCCCGCATCCGGTATTTCTTCCATCAAAAAGTTCGCAGTCTGGTCGCAAGCAGCTTAACAAAGAACGTTAATCTCATTGCTAAATCAGTTCAAACTAGCTGTAGAAAACAAGTGCACAGCTAGTAATTTATGATTCCCCTCTAGGGACTGCAGAACTTTTTAATTCCATAAATACCTACTGCTAGATTTTCACCTTTAATTTTTATGAAGCTGAAGAAACTTGGTTTGATTAGGAACGATAAAGTCAATATTTTATATCTTAATTGTGAGATGAAGAAGCCGCTTCAAAAGAGTGTGTTCATGTTCTTTATGAAATAGATGTAGAAGTGGAGTCAATGAATCCTCCGCAATCTAGTAGCTGAAAATGTGATGGAGAAATGTATCCAGAATATTACATGAATTTGTTAGTTATTAAATATAAGATTATTATCTAGATTATCTGAATTTGGAAGTGAGATTTGTTAGTGAGGAAATTGAGAGAACTAGTGACGAGTCAGATATTTAGGAAGATATTTTCCTTCATCAATAAGTTGATCATTGATTGATGTTCAGGCGCTCATTCTACGATAAATCAAAAAAATACAAAGGGAATATACAGAAAGAAGCTTTCTATTTTTTTAATAATACGATACTATTCTTTTTAGAAGCAGTGGACTAAAATTAGTAAATTGAGCGATTAAAAATAGTTGTCAACGGATGTTGTTGAAGATAAAACGTACTATTAGAAGTTAGAAATTAGAAATGAGGAATGATTAATGAAAGATGAGTTACTTGATTATTTGAACAATCAGACAGATTTTATTGATCTTACAAATATCAGTGAGCTTTTTACGGCAAAAAAGTTAGCAGAAGTTTTTTCAGTTAAACGGAATACGATTAGTCATTATTTGAATCAACTAACGAATGAAGGAAAGCTAGTTAAGATAAATTCTCGTCCAGTGTATTTTTTTCATAAAGAGGCTTTTGAGCGCCACTCTTATTTGCTTAGCCAGAATGTGTATCGTTCGGCGGAGGATATTAGGAAGGAACAGCCGTTATTTGGTCGTGAGACAGACTTTTTTTCACTCATGATTGGTCATGATAAAAGTTTGAATCGTGTAATTGAGCAAATTAAAACGGCACTTAATTACCCAGATAATGGGTTACCAGTCTTAATTACTGGTGAGAGTGGGACGGGGAAAAGCTATTTAGTTCAACTGATTTATCAATACTGTTTGGAGCATGAGTTGATTCGCGAAGAGGCTCCTTTAGTGACTTTCAATTGTGCGCAATATGCTAATAATCCAGAGCTATTGACCAGTAACTTGTTTGGACATGCTAAAGGCGCGTTTACGGGTGCAGATGAAGAGCGAGCAGGTGCTTTTGAACAGGCGAATGGCGGGGTACTATTCCTAGATGAGGTGCATCGGCTAAATGCGGAAGGCCAGGAGAAGTTATTTACTTATCTAGATCAAGGAGTTATCTATCGGATGGGGGATACTGGGACTCCTCGGCAGACGAAGACAAGACTATTTTTTGCGACAACAGAGGATTTGACGAGTACCTTTTTAACGACGTTTATGCGACGAATTCCGATCCAGGTGGTGATGCCACCTATCCAGGAGAGAAGTCGGAATGAACGAGTAGAATTAGTTTACTCTTTCTTACTGAATGAACGACGTAAGATTAATAAGGCAGTTCGAGTTTCAGGACAGGTGATTAATCTACTGACGAGTAGTAGTTTTAAAGGGAATATTGGGGAATTGAAGAATGTTATAAAAGTTACGGTTGCCAAAGCTTATACGGAACAAAAAAATGCATCAGAGATTAAGGTTACCATTTATCATCTGCCAGATACTTTGTTGGATAACCAACAACAAGGACTTCAAACAGTGACACCAGAAGAAATTTTGTTAACTAAAAATACGACTACGAATCAATTAGTTGAGAGACACAATCCAAATGAAAAGCGTTCAGTGGCAACTTTTGAGAAATTAATCAACGAATTTCAAGCGGCAAATTGCAAACTTGAAACGTGTGAGCCACAGCTAAAACAAACGGTGGATCAATTATTTGATTATTTGCTTTTTGAAACGGATCGTCAACAAAATCATGAATTACTATTATATCTCACGCAATATATTCGCGAAACATTCCGTCAAATGGAGAGTGCCTACCAAATTAAATTTAATGGTAATAGTGTTTATGCGCTGAGTTATTATCTTTTCCAAAGAGGGTCGAGTAAATGGTATCCAGAAGATAATGAGCTGCAAGAATTGATCAAAGAGATGGAGCATCAAGTTGAGAATGCCTATCCTGCCAGTTTTCATTATGTTGAGCGTATCCTGGAGTTGTCTAAACAGAAGTTAGACTTGGATGTTTCAGCGATGGATAAAATAGTGCTGGCGCTCTATTTAAAGAAAGTGGATTGGACGAAGAAGATGGCCATTCCAAAAGCAGTGATTGTGGCACATGGATACGCGACAGCGAGCAGTATCGCCAATGTGGCAAATCGTTTTCTAGGAAAAGACATTTTTGAATCGTTTGATATGCCATTAGATGTTTCACCCCTGAGGATTGCCGAAGAAATTTTGGATTATAGTGAAACGAACGATATTTCAAATGGGTTAGTCATCTTGGTTGATATGGGCTCGCTGAAAGAAATTTATCAATACTTTCCTAAACAAATCACCGTACCTATTGCGATAATGAATAATGTCACCACGCCACTAGCTATTGCAGTGGGTGAGAATCTTCAGAAAAAAATGTCTCTCTCAGAAATTGCCGAACGCTCAGCTAGACAGGCGATGCTAGATTGGAAGATTATTTATCCAGAAGAAAATAGAACCAAAGCCTTACTGACTACTTGTCAGACTGGAATTGGGACGGCTACGCATATCAGTCATTTGTTAGAGAAGAGTTTACCAAGCACCTGTGATTTGAAAGTCTTACCGTATGAATTTCAAGTTTTGGCGGATAAAAAGAAATCCGAAACAGTCTTTTCTGTGTACGAGGTTGTTGGCATTATTGGCACAGATAATCCTTTAGTTGAAGGAATTCCCTATCTATCTCTAGAGGAATTAATCTCTGGCGATGAGCAACAGAAACTGAATGGCTGGCTAGATACTGTGATGACTGTAGAAGAAAATCAGATTTTTAATAAGAATGTGATTCGTAATTTTTCACTAGAGAAAGTTATTGATTCTGTGACCATCTTAGATACAGAAAAAGTCATGAAGGAAATTGATCTCTTTATGCGGGAACTGGAGTTGCAAGCAGACTTAACCTTGAGTAATGCTAAAAAATTAGCGCTCTATGTACACGTTAGTTGTTTAATTGAGCGATTAATTCGCAATGTACCGATTGATTCGTATCACTGTGATGAGGAATTCGAGCAGTGTCATAAAACGGATTTTGATTTAATCAGAAAAGCATTTAGTGTCATAGAAAACGATTACAGTGTCGTGATCCCGGATTCTGAGATTATTTATATTTATGATATTATCTACAAAAATGTTGATGCACCAACGAAAGATCAAGATTTCTAAAAAAAGCAAGACGCTTGCCACTAACTTTGGCACGCGTCTTGCTTTTATTTAAGTGTAAGTGAGGTGAAGGGAATGGACAGAAAATTAGTGTTAGCTTCTCATGGCAAGTTTGCTTCAGGAATTCTTTCTTCGTTGCAACTAATCTGTGGAGCGACGGACGAGATTACAACGCTAGATTGTTATCTAACAGAAGAGTTTGATTTGCATGCAGCAGTCGCTGAAATTATCGAGGCGAATGTGGATAAAGAAGTAGTCGTGGTGACTGATTTGTTTGGTGGAAGTGTGAATAATGAATTTTTAACTTATATTCAACGGCCTAATTATTATTTGGTAGCAGGGATGAACTTACCGTTTTTGATTGAGCTGGTTACCGGTTTAAATCAAGCGAAATCACTGCCAGAATTTATTCAACAAACATTAGAAACATCAAAACAATCAATTCAGTTTTGCAATCAAACCTTTCAACAAGAGGTAGATGAAGAAGATTTTTAAGGAGGAAGAGAAATGATTTTATTAACAAGAGTTGATCATCGTTTACTGCATGGACAAGTAGCTTTTTCATGGACACAAGGTCTCGGAGCGGATTGTATCTTAATTGCAAATGATGATGTGCCAAATAATGAAATTCGGAAAACAACGATTAAATTAGCGAAACCGCAAGGCGTTAAATTAGTGATTAAGACAGTCGAAGATGCGATTGAAGCATTGAAGAGTGGCGTAACAGATAAATATAAATTATTTATTGTTGTGGAATCGATTGAAGACGCCTACAAATTATCAGCAGCTTATCCAGAGATTAAGCAAGTCAATTTAGGCGGCATCAAGTCAAAAGAAGGTGCACGTAGCATTGGAAAAGCAGTGAATGTTTTACCAGAAGAAGAGGAGTTATTGAAAAAAATGGTGGACGCAGGTGTCTATGTTGAGATTCGCCAAGTTCCTGCGGACAAAAAAGTTGAAGTCACTGAAGTTTTGTAATGAAAGGGGAATGAAATATGTTACAAGCTATTTTACTAGGTCTTGTTGCTTTTATTGCACAGTCTGAGTATGCATTAGGTACATCACTTTTATCAAGACCGATTGTTACGGGTTTGTTTACAGGGATTGTTTTGGGGGACATAGAAACAGGGATTGTTATGGGCGCGACACTTGAGCTAGCCTTTATTGGTTCATTTTCAGTCGGAGCTTCAATTCCACCGGATGTTGTTACAGGTGGGATCTTAGGAACAGCGTTTGCGATTACAGCGGGCGCAGGAACAGAAACAGCTTTACTGTTGGGTCTACCGATTGCTACTTTAACGTTGATTCTTAAAAACGTGTACCTAGGTTTATTTATTCCTATTATGAATCAAAAAGCTGATAAATATGCTGAAGAGGGAAACTATAAAGGTGTTGAAGCGGCGCATCTAATTTCTGGATTTGGCCTTTCGTTAATGTTGGCTTTAGTGGTGACCATTTCATTTATGGTGGGTAGTCAAACAATTGGCAATCTTTTAGCAATGATTCCAGACTTTGTTCAAAATGGATTATCTGTTGCAACAGGTTTAATTCCGGCATTAGGGTTTGCGATGCTAGCACGTCTATTACTTAATAAGCAAGTAGCTCCATACTTCTTCTTAGGTTTTGCACTGGCTGCCTATTTAGAAATTCCAGTTACTGGAATCGCAATTTTTGGGGCTATTACAGCAGTAGTTGTTGTAAATTTAAGGAATTTCCGTAGCCAAGGTTCCACCGTTCAAACAAATTCTGGGGAGGTAATTGATGATGACGAAGACTTCTAGTTCGGATAAAAAGATTACAAAAAAAGAGTTAAATAGTGTATTCTGGCGCTCGTTTCAAATGGAATTTTCGTGGAACTATGAACGACAAATGAACTTAGCCTATGTGTATGCAATGATTCCTATTTTGAAGAAATTGTATAAAACAAAGGAAGAAATGTCTGATGCATTAAAACGTCATCTGGAATTCTTCAATACCACACCACATATCGTGACGTTGATTCTAGGTATTAATGCCGCAATGGAAGAAGAAAATGCCAACGATGAGAACTTTGATTCTTCGGCAATCGACAACATTAAGATGTCCTTAATGGGACCTCTAGCAGGGATCGGCGATTCATTTTTCTGGGGCACTTTGCGTCTGATTGCCACAGGAGTCGGCACTTCACTTGCCTTACAAGGAAATATTTTAGGTCCAATTTTATTCTTACTGATTTTCAATATTCCGCATGTTTTATTCAGATATTTTGCCACTAGTTGGGGGTACAAATTAGGAACAGGTTTCTTAAAGAAAATCCAAGAGAATGGCTTAATGGAAAGTTTGACTTATGGTGCGGCGATTATCGGGCTGATGGTCGTTGGTGGGATGTCTGCAACGATGATTGAAATTAATATTCCTATACAAATTGGAACGGGTGAAAATGCTGTGACTGTACAAAGTATTTTCGATAGTATCGTACCTCACATTCTTTCATTAGGTGTCTTTGGCGGCGTATTCTATCTGCTGAAAAAAGAGGTAAAACCGTTGATGATTATCTTAGGTTTGGCAGTAGTCGGTATTTTAGGTTCATTAGTCGGTATTTTTTAGGAGGAATTCATTTTGGCAACTATGATGGATTATATTGGTGAAGAGCAAGCGACCTTAGCGAATAGTTTAAAAAACTACCGCTATGTTGAAACGTCTAAGCAACAGACAATAAAAAATGTTTTGATCTTAGCTACTGGATCTTCTTACAATGCTTGTCTTGCAGCCAAACCAGCGCTTGAAAGTCTTGCTGAGGTCACAGTGACAATCGAAGAACCTTATCATTTCAACCATTACGGACATTTGTCAACGGCTGTTGATACTGTAATCGCTGTTTCACAGAGTGGGAAAAGTGCTTCGACTATCGATGCAATTGGCAAACTAAAAGAGCAAGGAATCTATACGATGGCGCTGACTAGTGATTTATCGAGTCCGATTTGTCAGAAAGTTAACGAAGTGATTGATTTAGAAATGGGAATCGAAACAGTTGGTTTTGTAACGAAAGGATTTACTGCAACCGTGCTTAAACTCTTTTTGCTAGGGCTATCTATTGGACAAAATAAAGAGATTCTTTCTGCTCAAGAAGTCAATCAATACCTAGCACAATTAGAGGGAGATGTAGCTAAGATTCCTGAAATCATTGAGAAAAGCCAGCTCTTTTTTGAAAAGAACGAGTCTATTTTTAAGCTAGCTAATCGTTTCATTGCTATTGGTTATGGGCCTAACTGGGGCACGGCCAAAGAATTTGAAACGAAATTTACGGAGACTATTCGTAAACCATCCCAAGGGTTTGAATTGGAAGCTTATATGCATGGTCCTTATCTTGAAGCAGATCACGAGCATGTACTCTTCTTTATTGAGGCAGAGAGTGAAAATCGGCAACGTTCACAGCGCCTTAAAGAGTATATGAAACCTTTTGTAGGAAAAGCCTATACGGTTACGACGCGTACTGCAACGACTAAGGATGGCGAAGATTGTTTAGGATTATCGCTTACCTGTGATGAGCGTTTTAGCTCACTGTTTTTAGTGATTCCTTTTCAATTACTTGCCTATCGTGGGGCGGCAGCTAAAGGAATTGATTTAAGTGTCCGAATTTTTGATGATTTTGATCAAGTGTTAAAAAGTAAAATATAGAGGTGAAGGAAATGTTAAAATTTAACGAAGAAAAACAAGTAAATGATATCCAAGGAGCTTTAGCCCTTAGACCAGAAGTAGAGAAAGTAATTGATGCAGTATGGGAGAAAAAATTTGATAATGTATTTTACCTAGGAATTGGTGGCACATATGCATCAGCAATGCAAGCTGTTACTTATATCAACGGTAGAAGTGATTTACCTGTCTATGTACAGCATGCTGCTGAGTATTATACAACTGGAAATCGTCGTTTAACGAAAGATTCGCTAGTGATTTTATCTTCTGTGACAGGGACAACACAGGAAGTTGTACAAGCAGTCAATGAAATTAAAAAAATTGGCTCAACTTTATTAGGTTTTGTTGACCAAGAAGGCAGCGCCCTAGCTGAAGCATGTGACCATGTAATCACGTATCCAGCTCCTGGAACTGAACAAATCAAATTCTTCATGGCAGCAGATCGATTAATGAACAAAAATGGCGATTTCGAAGATTACGAAGAGTATTACGCAGAATTAGAACAACATTTAGCGAAAGGACTTGTTGAAGCGGAGAAGAAAGCTGATGGATTTGGTCTAGCGTTTGCTGAAAAACATCGTCATGATGCAATGCATTATTTCATTGGTGCTGGTAACCAATGGGGAGCAGTGTATTCATACGCAATGTGCTACTGGGAAGAGCAAAGTTGGTTACGTTCAAAATCAATCCATGCCGCAGAATTCCTACATGGTACGTTGGAAATTGTTGATGAAACAACACCAGTCACAGTCTTTTTAGGTGAAGATGAACAGCGTCCGCTTTCTGAACGTGTTCAAAATCTATTGCCTCGTATTTGCGGAAACTACACATTTATTGATACAAAAGATTACCCAATCGCAGGAATCAGCGAGAAAAATCGTGGACGTGTCTTATCACACTTGTTGATGCACTGTGTAACACAGAGAATCGATGCACACGTTGAAAAATTAAACTGTCATCCATTAGATATCCGACGTTACTACCGTCAATTTGACTATTAAAAGATAGCAAGTATAGCATCTAGACGATTAGTACACAGATAATTAGTAAATATAAGATAACTATCCTTAACTAGTAGATTTGTCATTCTCTAGTTAAGGGTCTTTTTTATTTTCCCCTCTCTTTTAGTTAACTTTTTTCCCCTTTTCTATCAATATTTAGTTAGCGTTATAGAATCTTGTGCGTGAGTTGGATTAATTTGTATCTCTGGACAGATTTACTCATTATTGAATTTTCTGAAAATTTAAACTTTTTTCAAAGTAGGGAGATAGTGACTTGCTTAATTTTTCGAAATGCTGTTTTATCAAGGTTTATAGTGGGGTATTAAATGAATTAATAGCGTTATAAAAACTAACAAACTGCATTTACTTGTATCCGTTTTCATTCGAGAGTAGAGTAAAGATAAGATAACGAAGCTAATGTAATTATAAAATTAATAATGAGGTGAAGTGAGATGATTACAATTTCGATTGCTGGAGGAGCTCGTCCGGAAATCCTAGAATTAGTGAAGCAAGCAAAAAAATCATATGCTGATCAACTTAAGTTTGACGTATTTGATACAGCAGAGAATATCGCGGATGAGACGATGTGGACTTATCACCAATGTGCAGATGACTTAGAGGTGGCGGAACAAGCTGTTGGCATGGTGGCTTCTGGTGGCGCACAAATTTTATTAAAAGGGATTATTCAAACCCACACATTACTGAAGGAATTATTGAATAAAAAACATGGATTGAAGACGAAGCAAGTCTTATCCCATGTGGCGATGGTGGAGTTGCCTAATTTTGATCAGTCATTTTTATTAACAGATTGTGCGATGAATATTACGCCCGACGAGGAGACGTTGGTGGCGATTGTCGAAAACGTCAAGGAGGTTGCCCACAAGATTGGCGTAAGTACGCCGAAGATCGCGTTACTCAGTGCGGCGGAAAACTTTAATCCAAAAATGCCTTCTTCGGTTTTGGCTAAAGCAACAACAGAACATTTTGCGAAGTGCGCAGATGGCTTAGTGTTTGGCCCGTTATCCTTCGATTTAGCTTTATCAAAAGAAGCAGTGGCACATAAACGCTATGAGGGACCGATTATGGGGGATGCGGATGTCCTAGTAGTTCCGGCGATTGATGCGGGGAATGCCCTCTATAAAGCTTTAACGATTTTTGCTGGGGCGAAAGTTGGCGGCACGCTAGTTGGAACAAAAGTGCCCGTGGTTTTAACCTCAAGAAGTGATTCGACAGAAAGCAAACTGCATTCGTTAGAGTTTGCCATGAAGCAGTTGTAGATGACACGCATCGAAATAGGATATGGTAACAAGTCCTAATGTGGTGAATAAAAAATAGAATTTGCTGAATTCATACTAGAAAAGGAGAGACATTATGGAAGCAATTTTAGTGATTAATCCAGGGTCAACATCGACCAAGGTGGCGATTTTTGCGGACCACAAGGTCGTAGCAGAAGAGACTATTCGTCATCCGCTAGAAGAAATTTCACAGTTTAAAGGAGTGGTTGACCAAACAGAGTTCCGATATAAGATTATTGCATCCTTTGTCGAGGAGCAGCAATTGATGGATCAATTAGTTGCCGTCGTTGCCCGCGGCGGATTACTGAAACCAATTCCTGGCGGGACGTATCGGATTAATGAGGATATGCTAACAGATTTACGGGAAGAAAAATATAACACGCATGCTTCTAATTTAGGCGCGATCTTGGCAGATGAATTCGCGAAAGCTTTGGGGATTCCAGCCTATATTGTGGACCCTGTAGTGGTAGACGAGTTAGAGCCACTGGCGCGAATCTCTGGTTTAAAAGGTATTGAACGTCGAAGTGTTAGTCACGCTTTGAATCAGAAAGCAGTCGCCAGAAAGATTACAAAAGACTTGGGCAAAACTTATGAAACGAGTGCTGTAATTGTGGCGCATC
Source organism: Candidatus Enterococcus huntleyi (assembly GCF_009933175.1). GTDB lineage: Bacteria > Bacillota > Bacilli > Lactobacillales > Enterococcaceae > Enterococcus_K > Enterococcus_K huntleyi. The sequence goes on from NZ_MAEJ01000001.1 coordinate 495,162, forward strand.
TGGGCGGTGGCGTGAGTGTTGGTGCCCATAAAAATGGTCGCATGATTGATGTCGTTAATGGCCTTGATGGCGAAGGCGCCTATACACCGGAACGAAGTGGTGGCTTACCGCTGGTTGATTTTTCTAATCGTGTGATTGAGGAAAAATTAACGCTGGCTGAGGTAAAGAAATTGATTGCTGGAAATGCTGGTTTGAAATCCTATCTAGGCGAGACGGACTTACGGATTATCGAGAAAAGAATCGCTGAAGGCGACGAAGAGGCAGCGTACTATTTGGACGGCATGTGTTACCAGGTTGGCAAAAGTATTGCGGAGCTAGCCGCGGTATTAAAGGGTCAGATTGATGCAATCATTTTAACTGGCGGCATTATATATTCAGAATATACCCGCAATAAAATTAGCGAATATGTCAGCTGGATTGCGCCGGTCAAGCTATTTCCAGGTGAAATGGAGATGGAAGCTTTATATGAAGGCGCCTATCGAGTGGTCAATGGCGAAGAAGCAGCGCTGGATTATCAGTCAGAATAAGTGAAGTCAGCGGACATCGATACGCTGAACCAGCGATTCATCGTAAATAGTTAGTAACTTAGTAGACAGTAGATAGTAGAAGCAAAAAAATTATAGATAGATGCCAAAGCAGGAAATAAGGAGTGATGGAAGTTGGCAGAACAAACAGATTTACTCATATTGGGTGGCGGAACAGGTGGCTACGTGGCAGCGATTCGAGCAGCACAAAGAGGCTTGAAGGTGACGATTGTCGAAAAGTATAAGTTGGGTGGCACTTGTTTACACAAGGGCTGCATTCCGACTAAGGCATTGTTAAGAAGTGCGGAAGTGTTTGACACAATGAAGGCGGCGGATAGCTTTGGTATTGAGATGTCACAAGAAGCTGTAGTGAATTTCGCGAAGATTCAGGAACGCAAACAGGCCGTGATTGATCAGTTACACAAGGGTGTCGAAGGATTATGTAAGAAGAATAAAATTACTGTCTTAGAAGGGGAAGGCGCGGTTTTAGGCCCCTCAATTTTCTCGCCAGTATCTGGTGCGGTAGCTGTCACGTTTAATGATAAGAGTCGCGAAGAAGAAATTATTGTTCCTAAAAACGTGATTATTGCGACAGGTTCTAGACCGAAAACTTTGCCTAACCTACCGTTGGATGAAACAAATATTCTTTCATCAGATGGCATGCTTGAATTGGACACTTTACCAGAATCTATCGTAATTGTTGGCGGTGGCGTGATTGGCGTTGAGTGGGCGTCTTTACTAAATAGTTTGGGTGTGAAGGTGACGATTGTTGAATTTCTTGACCGTTTGCTAATTAATGAGAGCGCTTCAATTTCTCGTGAGTTGAAAAAAGTTTTGGAGAAGAAAGGCATTGATATTTTACTGAAGAGTAAAGTTGAGGCGGCTGAAATTACCGATGGCAAAGTGGTGGTATCGATTGAAGGCAAGAGTCCATTGACGGTCGATAAAGTCATGGTTGCGATTGGTCGGGCAGCGAATGTCGATGGCTTTGGCTTACAAAATACCTCAATCGAGTATTCGCCAAAGGGTATCGAAGTCAACGAGTTTTATCAAACAACAGAAGGGCACATTTATGCGATTGGTGATTGTATTGATACGTTGCAACTGGCGCATGTTGCCATGAAAGAGGGCGAATTAGCAGTGGCGCATCTTCTAAATGAAGATGTGGAACCGCTGAATTACACGAATGTCCCGCATGGGGTTTACACAAATCCTGAGATTGCCAGTGTTGGTTACAACCGTGACAATGTGCCAGCGGATAAAAAAGTTAAGGTAGGGACGTTTAATTTTTCTGGTAATGGGAAATCGCTAGTGTATGGCGAGAGCGAAGGGTTTGTTGAAGTGTTGCGTGATTTAGAAACGGATGACCTCTTGGGTGTTTCGATTATCGGACCGCATGCAACGGATTTAATCTCAGAAGCCAGCACGGCAATTTATTTGTCAGCTTCACCAAGTGAAATTGGCGATGCTGTACATCCTCATCCAACATTAACGGAAGCAATTCAAGAAGCGGCGTTAGACACTTATGGCATAGCCATTCATAAATAATAGAAAGGTTGGTAACTATGAAAACATTAAAGAAATCAGGATTGAGTAAAGAGCAAATGGTTCAAGCGTATCGCGAGGTATTACGGGGCCGTCGTTTGGATGAACGTTTATGGCAATTGACGCGGATTGGTAAGACGTCCTTTAATATTTCAGGGCAAGGCGCAGAAGTGGCGCAAGTCGCAATGGCGATGGCTTTTGATCCGAAAAAAGATTACTTTTTACCTTACTATCGTGACATGACTGCCTGCTTAGTTTGGGGCATGACGTCGAAAGATATTTTACTGGGTTCATTTGGGAAAGAAGCCGACCCTTCTTCTCATGGCCGTCAAATGCCGAATCACTATGGTTCAAAAGCGCATAATATTGTGTCGTTCTCATCAACTGTGAGTACCCAAATGCCTTTAGCTACCGGCGTTGCTTATTCTGCAAAATTAGAAAAGGCGGACTTTATTGCTTTGACGACCACTGGGGAAGGTTCCGCGAATCAGGGCGAAGTCCAAGAAGCGATGAACTTTGCTGGCGTTAAGAAACTACCGGTGATTTTCGTGATTGAGAATAATGATTATGCTATCTCAGTGCCAATTAAAGAGCAATATGCCAACGAAAGAATGTCTGATCGTGCCCAAGGTTACGGTTTTGAAGGGATAACCGTTGATGGCAATGATTTTACTGAAGTTTATCTGACCTTTAAAAAAGCAGTCGAAGATGTTCGAAGTGGCAATGGCCCTAAATTAATCGAATTAATGGTCGATCGATTAACCTCTCATTCCGCTGACGATGATCAAAATGTCTATCGTTCAAAAGAAGAAATCGAAGAGATGAAGAAAAATGATGCGTTAGGAATTTTCGAAAAACAATTGATTGATGAAGGCTACTTAACTAAAGAAGAATTGGCTAAAATTGACGAAGAAATTCGAGCGGAAGTTGATCAGGCAACGGATGAAGCTGAAGCGATGCCAGATCCTAATCCAGACGCATTGCTCAACCAAGTATACGCACAATAATAGACAGAAAGGAATGAATAAAATGGCTGAAATGACATATTTAGAGGCAATTAATTTAGGGATATCAGAAGAAATGGCACGCGATGAGAAAGTTGTTATCTTTGGAGAAGACGTGGGTGGCGACAAAGGTGGCGTGTTTGGGGTAACGAAAGGCTTGGCGGCAAAATATGGCGATGATCGTTGTTTTAATACACCACTGACAGAAGGTTTGATTGGCGGGTTGACGATTGGTTTAGGTCTACGAGGCTATCGGGCGATTGGTGAGTTCCAATTTGCTGATTATATCTTGCCTTCGACTAACCAAATTCTATCTGAAGCAAGAACGATGCGTTATCGGACACAAGGCGATTGGACAGCACCAATTGTGTACCGGACGCCTTATGGTGGTGGTGTTCGTGGGGGCTTGTATCACTCACAATCAACGGAAAAAGTTTTCTTTGGTCAACCGGGCTTGCGTGTGGTGACGCCGTCTAATCCATATGATGCGAAAGGCATGATTAAAGCGGCCATTCGTTCAGATGATCCTGTCCTATTTTATGAACATAAACGTTTGTATCGTTTGTTGAAAGCAGACGTACCGACCGATGATTATATCGTACCGATCGATAAAGCGAATGTCGTGCGCGAAGGTTCTGATATTACCGTGATTAGCTACGGTATGATGTTGCAATATGCTTTGTCAGCTGCGGAAAAATTAGCCGAAGAAGGCATCGATGCCGAAGTGGTTGATGTGCGCTCATTGTACCCATTAGATAGAGAAACGTTAGTGAATGCGGCCAAGAAAACGGGGAAAGTTTTATTGGTAACAGAAGATAATAAAGAAGGCAGCATTATGAGCGAAATCGCTGCAATGATTTCAGAAGATGCCTTGTTCGATTTAGATGCGCCAATCCAACGACTTGCTGGACCAGATGCGCCAAGTATGGCGTATGCGTTACCGCTAGAAAGAGCATTTTTAGTCAATGAAGAGCAAGTGACGACAGCAATGAGAGAATTAGCAGCCTTTTAAATGCTTAGTGAGGAGGAATAAATAATGGCAATTAAAGAAGTCCAAATGCCCAATTTAGGGGAAAGTGTAACCGAAGCAGCCGTGTCTCAGTGGTTAGTTCAACCAGGTGACCACGTCAAAAGATATGACCCATTGATGGAGGTTGTGTCAGATAAAGTCACCACGGAAGTCCCATCCGATTTCGATGGTGTGGTGAAGGAATTAGTCATCGAACTAGACACCGATGTGCCGATCGGAACGGTCGTTATGACGCTAGAAATTGAAGGTGGGGCGGATGGTTCAACGACAGCAGCTGAGGGGAAAACAGAGTCAGTCGAAGCGACCACTGGATCAGAAGGAATTCCTACCGGCACGACCGCACCACAAGCTTCAGGATCTGAAAAATCAACTGCCACACCAGCCAAAGAAACGACTGGCAGCGGAACGATCGCGCAAGCTGCCAAACCAGATAAATCAGTTAAACCAGCTGGGAAAAATACCGGACGCTATTCACCAGCTGTCCTAAAATTGGCGCAAGAAAAAGGTATTGATCTAGCGGAAGTCACCGGCACAGGCAATGAAGGCCGAATCACACGTAAAGATATCCTAAACTTCACACCAGGACAAGCGGTGGCAAGCGAAATGCCAACAGCGGATAATGCAGCCTCGGCGACTGTAACAGAATCGGTAACGACACCAACTGAAACTAGTCGAACAATTGAAGCGCATGCTGAAAAATCAGTTTCCAGCAGCGTGAAAAATACAGCGACACCAACGAGTAACGGCAAAGATATCGTGGTACCGGCTGACGGCGTGCGTAAAGCGATTGCCAAGAAAATGGTGCAAAGTGCCACTGAAATTCCCCATGCTTGGATGATGGTGGAAGCGGACGTGTCGAACATTGTTGCCTTAAGAAATAAAGTAAAAGGCGACTTCAAACAACAAGAAGGCATGTCATTAAGTTACTTCCCATTCTTCGCGAAAGCTGTAGTACAAGCCTTGAAGAAAAATCCGAAGATCAATACCTCTTGGAAAGATGGCTCAATCATCTACCACAATGACATTAACTTATCGATTGCAGTGACGACCGATGATCACCTATATGTACCTGTGATTCATCAAGCAGATAATTATTCATTAGCTGGCTTAGCCAAAGAAATTCAGCGTTTAGCTAGTGAAGTACGCGGGGGAACGTTAGCTAATGCCGATATGCAAGGTGGGACATTTACGATTAATAATACTGGTAGCTTAGGTTCCATTCAGTCGATGGGGATTATTAATTATCCACAAGCGGCCATCTTACAAGTTGAGTCAATCAACAAACGCATGGTGCCTACGGCAGACGGTGGCTTTAAAGTAGCCGATATGGTGAATTTATGTCTCTCAATTGATCATCGAATCTTAGATGGCCAACAAGGCGGGAAATTCCTAAATGACATTAAAGAAAACTTAGCCAGATTCTCAAATGAATCAGATATCTATTAAGTAGTAAAAAGCGATGAGTAAGAGCTATTTAATGGAGAAAACCAAGGAATATGAAGAGTATTGAGAATAATTGGTTCGCGTAAGACGAACGCTTAGTAAATAGTTACTAGCTAGCATCACCGGGACTTTGTCGCACATAGTACAGGCAAAGTTTCGGCTGAGTGCTTGCTGCAAATAAGTGAAACAGCAATATTTTTTAGAAGAGGTAGCGCCTGTTTTATACAGAATAGTCTAACCTTTCACTAAGGTAAGCCGGTGGTCCCAGCTAAAATAAATAGGCCTGTATTCGCTAAAGTGAGCGTAATTAATTGATTTGAGCTCACGTAAAAAAATAAAAAAGGAGAATCTATTATGACTAACGATGCCGTTCAAACAAAGATGACACCAAAGATTTTCTTCAATAAATTATTGGCTGGTACGGCTCAAGGGACGATTATTGCATTAATTCCGAATGCCGTATTAGGCGCCATTTTAAAATATTTCGCTGAGTATCCATTTGTCCAAATGATCATTGATGCAGGACTTATTTTTCAAGCAGCGACGCCCTTAATTATTGCTGCACTTATTGCCAAACAATTTGATTTTACGCCTGCACGAATGATGATTGTGGGAGGTGCAGCCTTTGCTGGTTCGGGCGTGATGAAATATAATGCCGACGCGGGCGGTTTTATTACGGCTGGAACAGGCGATATCATTAACATCATGATTACAGCAGCCGTGGCGGTCCTCATGATTCGTTTTATTAAGGACCGATTTGGCTCGGTTGAGATCATTGCTATGCCAATCGTAGTCGGGGTGGGGGCTGGTTTTATTGGTATGCTGACCTATCCGTATATTACGCAAATTACCGTAGCAATTGGGCATGTTATCAATAACTTTACTGATTTCCAACCGATAATTATGAGTATTCTGATTGCTTGTTCGTTTGCGACGATTATTATTTCGCCAATTACCACCGTTGGGATTGGTCTAGCGATTCAACTGAATGGCGTTTCTGCGGGGGCTGCGGCGATGGGAATTGCTGCAACAACGATTGTTTTGGTGATTCATTCGTGGAAAGTCAATCAATCTGGGGTCACTCTTGCGGTTGCTTTAGGTGGAATGAAAATGATGATGCCAAACCTCTTCAAATATCCGATTATCCTACTTCCGTGTTTATTTACAGCGATTATTTCAGCAATTCCGGTGGCGCTCTTAAATGTTTCAGGGACCCCACAATCAGCTGGATTTGGTTTAGTAGGACTAGTGGGACCCCTTGCCTCACTTGATGCAGGGCTGAACATTTTATTATTACTCTTTGCTTGGTTCGCTGTGCCAATTGCGGCAGGACTGGTAGCTAAATTGTTATTTGAAAAAATCTTGAAATTATATGACAGTAAAGTAGTTTTCGCGTATCAAGGATAAATAGCTCATGGAATTAGCTTAACGTGTCAGTCAATTTGTCTAAATTAAGAGCAATTGGTTAATTCTACCCATCTTAAATTATATAAAATCTGTTATTTTAATTAACAGCTCTATAGGTGAGATGCCTAGTTATTTTTGATAATATCAATGAAATCTTTGATCTCTTCAGCGACATGGTAATCGTCTCTCAAAGCAATTCCAATTGGGAAATAATCATATTTATCTTTTAAAGGAATCCATTTGAGATGATCACTTTTACCAACTGCGCGATATTCAATCGGCAAGATGCAGATCGAATCATTTCGATTGAGACTGTGCAACAGGACTTGAAGATCATCATTGTACAATACGACATTTGGCTCATAACCATGATCATTGGCGCGATCGATTAATAGTCTACCTAACATGAAATTCTTAGTGAGAGAAGAAAAACGTTGGCCTTTTAGCTCACGAAACGTTAATTGATTTCGTTTCGCTAAGGGACTTGTTTCCGGAACGACCACATAGACATGATAACCACGCGTGGTGGTCTCCAACGCGTCAAATGACAGCGATTCTGGATAAAGATTAGGATAGGAAACGAGACCAATATCTAGTTCTTTTTGATCAAGCATCTTTTGTAAATAAGGTGAGCCATCTTGTTTAATAATCAAATCAACATGCGGATGTGTGCTCAAATAATCAGAGATTTCCTTCATAAATTGAACAGCAAAAAGGGTGGTAATGCCAAGTCGAATTTTTATCTTAGGAGGTTTGGCTTGATCGCTCATTTGCTGGATATCATCAATTAATTGATCAAATTGTTGAACCAACGGGACCCCTTTTTCATATAAAAGTAAGCCACTATCCGTTAACTGATAAGGTGTTTTCACATGAGTAAAGAGTGTTGTGCGCAATTCTCCTTCCAATTTCTTGATGGCCAGGGACAATGTTGGCTGGGTTACAAATAGATTTCGAGCAGCAGCGGACAGATTGTGTGTATTGGTGACTTCGATAAAATATTTTAGTTGTTGAATGTTCATAGTACGCACCTTCCAATCCGTTTTGTAAAACGATTACATTTTTATGCAACACAAACACATTCATTTTTTACAATAATAATTCTAATGTGTTCACAAATATTCTATCATAGGCTTTGTTATTTTGTCTGATAATATGGCAAGTTTTATGAGATTGTTAGCTAATCCTCAGCCAATCATCCGTCGATTCTAATCGTGTGATTCTTCACTTAGTAGTCAAGTTATGATTCTTCAGTAGGAACAAAAAAAGTAAGGAGCGAAACAAATGAAAATAATTATTGCAGGTGTCGGAGCTATGGGTAGTCGTTTTGCCTTAATGCTTCATCAAGCAAACAATGAAGTTCTATTAGTGGATGGTTGGCAAGCGCATATTGATGCAATTCGTGAGGAAGGCTTGAAAGCTAATTTTAACGGAGAAGAGGTTGTGGCAAAAATCCCGATTTATCACCAAACAGAAGTTGATAAAGTCGATTTTTCTGCTGAATTAGTCATCCTGTTTACTAAAGTCATGCAACTTGAAGGTATGCTCCAAGCGATGAAGCCTCTGATTGGAAAAGAAACGAAAGTCTTGTGTCTATTGAATGGGATTGGCCATGAAGATATCATTCGAAATTATGTGCCACTAGATAACATTTTATTAGGAAATACGATGTGGACAGCTGGCCTAGAAGGACCCGGCAAGGCCAAATTATTTGGCAATGGTTCGATTGATCTGCAAAATCTAGGAACAGTAGGTGAACAAGGAGCAAAACCAGTTATTGATGTCTTAAATGAAGCAAAACTGAACGCTCATTATTCTGAAAATATCTTGTCTTCAATCTATAAGAAAGCCTGTGTCAATGGCACCATGAACGGACTTTGCACGATATTGGACGCAAATATGGCTGATTTCGGTGAAACTTCAGTCTCAGAGCCAATCGTCAATGCGATTGTTTCGGAATTCTTCGCAGTAGCCGAAGCACAGAACATTACTCTTCATCTAGACGAAGTGATGGCACAAATTCATTCGTGCTATAACCGGGAAACAATCGGACTCCACCATCCATCGATGTACCAAGATCTGATCATTAATCATCGATTGACAGAAATTGACTATATCAATGGAGCCATCGTCAGAAAAGGCCAGGAATTCGGAGTCCCTACTCCATATTGTTCATTCTTAACAGAATTAGTCCATGCTAAGGAAGAAATTATCGGAGCAAAATAAGTGGGAGTAGTTGCTGGATTGAAAGTAAATGGTGAAAGATAAGAGTCGAGAGTGAACAAGTGAGTGGAAAATAGTGCTCTCTGAACAAGCAACCTCCTTATGAATAATTTGATAAAAACAGAGCTCAAAGTATGTAGTATAGATACTTTGAGCTCTGTTTTATTTTGTGTTGAAAGAAGTTTGGAGCTAGTGATTTGGCACAATGTGAAATATATCAGGGGTTAGAGTAAAATTTATTGGAAAAAGGTGATAGTCCAGGATCCAGCGATAGTATTAGCTAAGGGAAATAGAATTTACTAATCGACATAATTTTACTAAAAGTTCACTAAACTATTGCTAACTATGAGCAATTAATGCTATATTTTATTGTAATGGAAGTATATTAGTGTGATCAGGAGATGGCAAAATGAGAAACGAGCAAGTAGGTAACAGAAAGGATCGAATTATCGCAGAAACGAAAGCGATTGCAAAAATAGTTGTAGGGAACATTTTATTGGGGTTCGCTTATGCAAAATGGATGAAGCCTAATGGTATTATAAATGGTGGAGTAACAAGTATGGCAATGATTATTGAGAAGATAACTGGAATTCAGATTTTCTATCTTACGTCAATTATCACATTGTTACTGTTATTATTCTGTTTAGTATTTTTAGGTCGTGGGAATTTTTTTAAATCTATCATAAGTAGTATCTGCTACAACTTATTTTTTGCCTTATTCTATTTACTAGATATAAGTTTTCAAATGAATCTAGTGATTGATTTTCTGTGTGCCAGTATTTTCATTGCAGTAGGGTATTATTGTTGTATTTCGGCGAATGCTTCGACAGTTGGGATGGATGTTATTGCATTAGCTGTCAATAAAAAACACCCAGAATTTAGTGTGGCGCGAGGAATTCGTTATATAAACTTTTCAGTACTCGCTTTTGGATTTTTCACTTATGGGGTAAAATCAGTAGTGATAGGTATTTTATTTAGTTTCGTAAATTCATATATTTTAGATTTTTTATTAAAAAGACAAAAGCTTATTAAAGAATAAAAGAGGTGTTCAGATGGCAACTATTAAGGATATAGCAGATTTGGCCGGCGTGTCAAAAACAACCGTGTCAAGAGTCTTGAATTTTGATCAGGCATTATCTGTCAGTGATGAGACTAAAAAAAGAATTTTTGAAGCGGCAGAAAAATTAGAATATACAAAATATAAGAGAAATAGAGTGATTGAAAAAGGTAAGATAGCAATTGTTCAATGGATGACAGAAAAAGATGAATTGGATGATGTGTATTATCTTTCATTAAGAATGAGCGCGGAGAAGAAAATCTTAGATGAGGGGTATGAAATTGTTCGTTACTTTAGAAATGACCAGTTACTTTTTGATGAAGAGGTTATTGGAATCGTTTCTATCGGGGAATGTTCACCGGAGCAACAGCAAACTTTAATAGATTTTACCGATAATTTAGTGTTTGTCGGGATGGATATCTTATCGGCAAAATATGATTCTGTTTCTTTGGATTTTGACCAAGCTGTTAGTAGTGTAGTAGATTTTTTTGTTGAAGCAGGGCATGAAAATATTGGTTTTATTGGGGGCGTTGATTATGGCAAAACGTTGTCAAATCATCCAGTCGGCAAAGACAAACGAACGATGTCATTTGAAAAATATGCGACATTAAAAGGGGTCTATTCACCTGCTAATGTTTTTCAAGGAGCCTTTGATGTTGAGAGTGGATACGAGATGATGAAAACTGCGATTATGAATCTTAAAAATACACTACCAACAGCTTTCCTGACCGCTAATGATCCTTTAGCGGTTGGGGCTTTGCGCGCACTTCAAGAAGAAGGGATTGCAGTTCCTGGGAAAGTATCTTTGATTGGATTTAACGATTCAAGTATAGCCAAATATGTCTTTCCAACGTTAAGCTCTGTAAGGATTCATACAGAGTTAATGGGGGAAGCGAGTGTTGAACTACTCCTAGAAAAATTGGAAACAGAGCGCTCAGTTGCCAAAAAATTAATTATTGCTACAGAATTAAGCTTGCGTGGCAGTACAGGTAATTAGTGACCAAAATAAACTAGTGTTTAATAAAAGCAGGTGAAAACTGCGAGTAGCTACTTATATTTTTATAAAAAGAATGTGGGAACAATACCCATATTCTTTTTCTTTTTTTGTGAAAGTTCAGTAAATTTTTAAAAAAGTTCACTAAACTTATTGACTTTGTATTTAGAAGCGTGTATTCTATGAAATGAATAAAGCGTTTACAATATGGAGGGGAAATTTATGAAACTGAAAAGAATGTTAACTAGTGCGTTAGGATTATTGTTAGTGGCAAGTTTAGCCGCTTGTGGCGGAGGTGGAGATTCTAAGACTGATTCTAAATCAGCAGATTCAGCGAAGGATCTTGCAAAAGAAGAACGTGTTGAAAAAGCTAGTATTGAGGTTTATATGCCACAAGGTAAGAATACGGATTACTTGCTTAAATCAATTGAGCTCTATAACAAAAAGTACAACACTGAATTAGAATTAAAACCGGTTGATGTGGCACCAGCAATTCCGATGGTTCAAAAAGTAACTCCGAAATTAGTTGCAAACGAAAAAATGCCTGATTTGATTTTCTTGCAAGATAGTAACGCAGGCTCTGTATTTGAAAAATTCGAAGATCTTTTCTATTCATCAGAAGATTTCGGTTTTGTCAAAGATCATGGGAAAGAATTCTATAAGGCAAAAATGAATATGTTAGAGAATATCGCGCCATCTAAAAAAGTCTATGGTTTTCCTAATGACTGGGGAAATGCATCAATGTTCTATAATGAGTCAGCATTTAAAGAAGCCGGTGTAGATATGACAGCAGTCAAAACCTGGGATGATTTAATCGAAGCCGGTAAAAAATTAAAAGAAAAAACCGGTAAAAAATTATTATTCATGAGAGATACTGGTGAACTAGATTTAGTAAAATATCTTACAGAGCAACAAGGAGTATCTTTATTTGATAAAGAGGGAAATCTAAATCTTTTAGATGATGCAGTAAAAACATCATATGAGATTATCAAAAAGCTTCAAGATGAAGACTTAGTCGCTTATGGTAATTCAAAAGATTATACAGTGATTGGTCAAGATTGCGGAACTATTTTTGCAGGTGGGTGGTTAGCATCTTATCAAGCAGGTGACTACCCAGATGATGCAGGTAATTGGCGTATTGGTGCTATCCCAGCAGTTGAAGAAGGAAAGGATTTTTCACCAATGAGCGGTGGGTCTAGCTATTACGTACCTAAGAACTCTGACAATGCGCTAGCGGCATTACAGTTCATCACATTTGCGTTAACAGACAAAGAAGCGTTAGAGGCTTATATGGATTTGAGCGGGTTGCCAGCTAATACGACTGCTTATAAGAGCGAAGTTGCTCAAAAAGAATTCCCTTATTATGGAAATCAAAAAATCTTAGTGACTTTAGATGAAATTAGTCAAAATAGTGTGGAAGGTTATGCGTTCCCTTACTCAGCAGATTTAGACAATTACATTGAAGCAGCAAGTTATGATATTAAAAATAACGGTGCTTCTGTTGATGAGGCATTAAAGAAACAAGCGGATGATTTCGCTTCAAAATACGGTGTTAAAGTAAACGAGTAGATAAATCAGAGAGTGTGGCATAAGCCATTTGAAGGCATTGGGGATGACGTATCAATGATACAAGTCATCTCTGAGCCTGCTTTTATAAAAAGAGGACGAATCGATTCAATTTTTAGAAGTTGGGACTATCTCTGAATTGAAGAATCCTTTGGATGGGATGAGCTTCCTCGTCAGACACGTTATTTAAAACTGAAAAGGGGTATAACTATGGAATCACCAAGAAAGAAAAAAGGGATTACGAATTATTCTCGTTCGGCCTATATCATGCTATTTCCATTTTTAGCACTTTTTATTATTACACTGCTTGTACCAGCGATTATGTCGTTAGGCTTTAGTTTTTCAGAAGTATCGACCGCTATTAAATTTATTGGCTTAGACAACTTTACTGCTATTTTTAAAGACCCATTATTTTTCAAGTCTTATTTTAATGTATTTATCTTTATGATTTTCTCTATACCAATCACTATCTTTTTGGCGCTGATTTTTTCTGTATTATTGAATAAACCAACGATTAAAGGACGAGGTTTTTTCCGAACAGTGTACTATTTGCCAGCAATTACTTCAATCGTTGCAGTCTCATCTGTCTTTTTAACTTTTTATAATCCAACAGGGTTGTTCAATTCATTTTTATTAACAATTGGATTAGATCCAGTTCCTTGGTTGACTGACCCATTTTGGGCAAGAGTTTCAATCATTATTATCTCAGTGTGGTTAAATGTGGGATATTACACCGTCTTATTCCTAGCCGGATTACAAAATATATCTTCAGAGATCTATGAGAGTGCAGATATTGATGGTGCAAATGGTATTCAGAAATTCTTCAAGATTACGATTCCGTTGTTAAAACCTGTTGTATTGATGGGAATGATTTTATCTACAATTAACGGTCTTGGGGCATTTGAAGTACCTAACATTCTATTTAAAAATGGTTTTGGACCTGAATCTTCGGCAGTTACTGTAGGGGTTAACTTATATAAAACGAGTTTTGAAATGGTTGATTTCGGTAAAGCATCAGCAATTGCTTGGACAATGGTGATTATTGCAGCGATCTTATCAATTATTCAGTTTATTGTAGGAGGAAAAAATAATGAAGCGTAAATTAAATCCTTTACTCATCTATTTTGTTTTATTGATAGGACTCGTGATTTTTTCTTTACCCTATATCTACATGCTGATAGCTTCTACACAGTCAAATGATGTGATTTTAGGTGAAAAGATTAATTTTAGTATTGGGCCTCATTTTCTAAAAAATATCAAAGAGGTTCAAGAAAAATATGACTATATTCGGGTCTTGATTAATTCAGCAATTATTACCTTTGCCGGCACAGCAATTTCAACATTCGTGACAACACTAGCAGGTTATGTCATGGCAAAATATCGCTTTAAAGGCAGTCAATTAATCTTTAATCTGGTCATGGTTTCTCGAATGATTCCAGGATTCGCTACATTGATTCCGACTTTTTACATTTTAAGTAAATTAGGGTTGACCAACACCTTTGCTGGGGTAATTATTCCAAGTGTCGCTTCCACTACTTCAGTGTTCATGATGCGGCAGTATGCGCAACAATTTCCAAATGAATTGATGGAAGCTTCTCGAATTGACGGAGCTAGCGAATGGACAATCTTCTGGAAAATTGCGGTACCTGTATTAACCCCAAGTATTATTACGACAGCACTATTGACCTTTATGGGGTATTGGAATTCGTATTTAATCCCATTAATCGTCTTGTCGGATTCGAAAAAATATACAGTACCTCTAGTGATTCAAAATATGACTCAAAATAATTATGACCCATTAAACTATGGCGCATTAATGGCAATCTTAGCTACTTCTGTCATTCCAATTGTTTTGATTTATATGTTTTTACAATCGAAATTTAAGTCAAATGGGCTCGATTCAGCTATTAAGTAGAACGCCTTTAGGAGGAGCGGCAGGATGAAATTTGAAATAAAAGAAGAATTTTATATAGATAATCAAGAAGTGAAAATTATTTCAGGTGCTGTTCATTATTTTAGAATACCGCCAACACATTGGAGACAAACACTCTACAATTTGAAAGCAATGGGTTGTAATTGTGTGGAGACCTACGTTCCTTGGAATTTGCATGAGCCTAGAAAAGGTCACTTTGACTTTTCGGGCTTGGCTGATATCGTCAAGTTTATCCAGTTAGCTGAAGAGTTAGAGTTATATATTATTGTCCGTCCTAGCCCATATATTTGTGCAGAGTGGGATTTTGGCGGCTTACCTGCTTGGCTGTTAGCAACAGATGGTATGCGAATTCGTAGTCAACATCCAGCATATTTACAAGCTGTTTCAGAATATTATGCAGAACTTTTACCAAAATTAGTTCCTCATCAATTTACACATGGAGGAAATATTTTGATGGTACAGGTGGAAAATGAATATGGTTCATACGGAGAAGACAAATGCTACTTGAAATATTTAGTTGATGAACTTCGAAAATATTTGGATGTACCTCTATTTACATCTGATGGTGGTTGGAAAGAAGTACTAGATGCCGGAACTTTGCCTACGGAAGGGATTTTAGCAACGGCTAACTTTGGTTCCGACGCGCCAGAAAATTTCAAATGGTTACAAGCCTACCAAGAAAAAAACAATCTGAATGAACCCTATATGTGCATGGAGTTTTGGGATGGATGGTTTAATGCATGGCAAAAGCCAATCATTATGCGTGATCCAGAAGAAACTGCAGAGGAAGTCAGGAAAGTCCTGAAATATGGTAGCATCAATTTTTATATGTTTCAAGGTGGTACCAACTATGGATTTTATAACGGCTGTTCTGACGCTGGGGAAACGAATGAGCCTCAAATTACTTCCTATGATTATGATGCACCACTGACTGAATGGGGAGCGCCAACAGCTAAATACTTCACTATCCAAAAAGTCATAAAAGAAGAAGTACCCGCTGCTCAAATCGCCGAACCAATCTATCCGGAGATGGTCGCGTTAGGAAATTATAGGGTTGAAGAAAGCGTCAGCTTATTTTCAGTCTTAGACGAAATTAGTCAACCTATCCAGAATGATTACACATTGCCGATGGAAAAAATTGGGCAAAACTTTGGCTATACACTTTATCGAAGTCAGTTACACGGTAAACGACTAGTTCCTAAACTTAAAGTGGTGGATGCCCTAGACAGGGTCCAATTTTATCTAAATAACCAACCTGTTGCAACTCAGTATCAAGAAAGTATTGGGGCAGATGTCTCCATTGAATTAGTTAAAGAAGACAACGAATTGAGCTTACTCGTAGAAAATATGGGAAGAAATAACTATGGACCGAAGCTAGTCGCCGATACTCAAAGAAAAGGGATCCGCAGTGGGGTCATGGAAGATATTCATTATCTATCTGATTGGACCCATTATAGTTTAGAGTTTTCTTGTTCCCAATTAGCAAAAATTAATTTTTCCAAAGAGTCAGACTATGCGACGCCTAGTTTTTATCGCGTCTTTATCGAATTGGATAAGGTCAATAACACCTTCTTAGATTGTCGTACATTTGGGAAAGGGGTGGTCTTCGTTAATGGTCAAAATATGGGACGTTATTGGAATGAAGGTCCCGTACGTTCACTATTTATACCCGACTATTTCTGGCAAGAAGGCGTGAATGAATTGATTATTTTTGAAACAGAAGGCGTGTTGATTGAAGAAATATCCTTCACAAATGCACCTATTATAGACTGAAATAAAGTTGTACCGAATGAGCTAGTTCTATAGTCAATGAATTAGAAATAACTCATGTGAGTTAAGCCGTTTATTCAGTGAAATAAACGGCCGGCAAGTACGATGAATGAAAATAGGTCAAACTTATAAATGGAGTAAACAAATGAATGATACGTTTAAAGGTTTTTTTAACTGTTCGACCAAAGAGGAATTGGTCCTATTTAAAGAAGAATTATGGCGAGACTACCCCATAGACTGTCAGAAATTAATCAAGCGAAGTCGACGATTTGTTTCAGGTTGCTATTTGTTCGACAATGAGTGGGATATGGAAAAAACGCAGATTCCCGTCTATTGGCAGATAGCAGAGATTCAGTGGGAAAACAGTCCAAATGATGATTCAGAATGGAATTATATGCTGAATCGGCATCGTTTTTTAGTCGATGTTGCCTGTGCATACTTATTAACAGATGAAGAAGTATATCGTGTTTACTTAGAGGATTTTTTGCGCGTATTTCTCAAGGATAATCCTTTAAATGAAAAGACTAAAACTTACAGCTGGCGGACAATTGATGTTGGGTTGCGTTTGGTAAATTGGATAAAAATAGTTGAAATCCATCGATTTTTACCACTTTTTTCTGAGGCGCTTTATAAAGAACTTGAACAGGTCATTCAGCAACAGGCAGATTATCTCTATAGGAATTTATCGATTGAGCGAGGACAAAGCAATTGGCAGGTAATTGAAATTGCCGGACTGTATAGTACAAGTGTGGCTTTTAGTCGATTTTCCGATAGTCAGCAATGGACGCAAGCGAGTCTGTTTTATCTTGAAAAATCGTTAGAACTACAAGTCGAAGAAGATGGTATGCAAAGAGAACAATCATTTACCTATCATAATGAAGTATTGCTATGTGTGCTAGAAGTATGTCAACTTGCTCAACGAAGCGGACGAGAATGGCCAGCTAAACTGGCGGATTATCTCAATAAATTGGTCACAGCAGCGAGTATTTTTGTCAAGCCAAATGGTCAACAACCGGCTTACGGTGATAGCGATGAGGAAGATATGACTGGCATTCTTCAATATGCAGAAGCCTTAGTAACTAAGTCTACAAATAAAAAAGGATCACCTAACTTCTTTGCTAAGTTGTCATTAGGGAGAGGTTCTTTTCCTGTAGAAAATCAATTTTTACTTCAATCTGCCAGACATTATTTTGCCCAAGCAGGAATAATGATTGTGAAAAAGGCAGGCACCTATCATTTATTCAAATGTGGTCCCTTAGGTGGTGGACATGGGCACGATGATTTGTTGCACTTTGACTGGTTTTATAAAGGGAAAGACATCTTAGTCGATTCTGGTCGCTATAGTTATGAAATAAATAAAGAGAGATTGACATTCAAAGCTGCGAGCGCACACAATACAATTGTTGTCGATCAGCAAAATTTTCAACAGCATAGTGATTCTTGGAATAGCTTGAAAGTTGCGACGCCGATCAATCAGCGCTTTATTGAAAAAAATCAGATATATTATATGGAAGGCGGACACCTAGGTTATTTTGGCTTATCCGATCCTGTATATGTGAATCGTAAAATACTAGATTTTCCAGAAGGATTTAGTCTAATAAGTGATCTTTATATGTGTCAATCCTCGCATGATGTTCAAACAGCGTTCCATTTCAATTCAGTCGACGTGCGCCGGCAAAAACAAAAATTTGTGTCATCTGATTTGGAAGTGGAAATAATTAGTATAGATGAGCGTGCGCAACTAGCAATCATCGATACAGCCATTTCACCTAGTTATAATGAATTAACCAATAGTAAATGTGGGATTGTCAGCAAGAAAATTCAAGGGACGGATTCAAATTCCTATTTACTTGCTCCAAAGGGGTTAATTCAATCTGTAAAAATCATTCCTGTCTATTCCGACGGCTTAGAATTAGCGAGTTCTGTTGTTACAGCGATAAAGATTGACTTACAAGAAGGAAAACAAATACTCGTAATCAATCAACTGCAAGAACCTGATAATGGCCGTAGAGCTTATCAAGTCGAAGGGCAATATTATTACGGACGAGTGATGGTGATTACTGATTCTGACCGAGTAGTGCTATATTGAGGGAGAGAAAACGATGCTAACAAAAAAACGCATAGAACAAGAAATAGACTTTGTATACAATAAAATAGTCGATAATTTAGAAGCTTTTGAGACAAAGGTGCCGAAGGCTGTCTCGACTAATTATATCTATCCTGCTGTTGAAAATGCTGATTGGACTGATGGTTTTTGGATAGGGATGCTACATTTAGCGCAGTATTATCAACCAGATCCTCGGATTCAAGCAGTGATTACTAAACAATTAGCTGTTTTTAAGAAACGTTTAGATGAGGAGATTGTCCTTAACCATCATGACATTGGCTTTCTCTATAGTTTGTCAGCTATTGCCGATTACAGAGAAAATAAGACAGCTTCTTCTAGAGACATGGCTTTGAGAGCAGCAGATGTGTTGATGCGACGCTATAATGAAACGGCGAAAGTACTACAAGCATGGGGGGATCTATCCGATAAAGAGCAACAAGGGCGGATGATTATTGATTGCAACATGAATTTACCGCTACTCTATTTTGCGTCAAATGAAACAGGCAATCTCATCTATCGAACTGCCGCAGAAAACCATGTGAAATTGGCTCAAAAATATTTAATTCGAGAAGACTATTCAACTTTCCATACATTTTATATGGATATTGAAACAGGTGAACCACGGTATGGTGCAACAGCTCAAGGCTTTTCTGACGATTCTTGCTGGTCTAGAGGGCAAGCTTGGGGAATATATGGCTTTCCGATTAGTTACACACATACTGGTGATGTTAGCTTGCTTGAATCTGCAAGTCACTTAGCTGATTATTATTTGAGCCACTTACCTGCAGATAAGGTAGCATACTGGGACCTCATTTTTACAGAAGGATCAACTGAAGAAAGAGATACGTCAGCTTCAGCGATTACAGTCTGCGGACTATTGGAATTAGCCAAACATTTACCGTTAACGGATGAACGAAAAAAGAGATACGAAGAAGCTGCCATGGAGATTATGGAGAATCTCTTTAATTACACAACTAAAGACTACCCAGAATCCAATGGATTATTGGTTCAAGGTGTCTATTCAAAACCGGGTGGTACGGGGATTAATGAGTGTACGACATGGGGCGATTATTTCTACTTTGAAGCTTTAATACGATTGTATAAGAGTTGGGCCACATACTGGTAGGAGGAAGAAGATGAAACTTCATTATTTAGGAACCGCAGCAGCTGAAAGAGTGCCTGGAATATTTTGTAATTGTCGCGTTTGCAATATTGCGCGGGAAACTGGTGGTAGGGAGCTGCGTACTCAGACGCAAACATTGGTCGATGATGGCGATTTATTAATTGATTTTCCTGGGGACAGCTATTTGCATCTGCGTGAGTATCAACTTAACTTTAATGACATTGAGCATTTATTAATCACGCACTGGCACAGCGATCATCTTTATGCAGAAGATTTGGCTTTTCGAATGGAAGCTTATGGCAATAATTTGGAGAAAAAACTAACTGTGTATGGGAGCAAAGTGGTACATGAATTTTTTAATCGGGCCTTTGAGCTTGAAGGAATGACGGATCCAGCTCGCATAGAATTTAAAGAATTGCTTCCTTTTGAAAAATATACGATTGGTCAGTATACTGTCCATACGCTGCCAGCAGTTCATGGCAGAAAAGAGGGCGACTGTTTAATTTATTTGATAGAAAGAGATGGGAAGCGTTTGTTCTATACGCACGATACGGGATTTCCTACAGATGAAGTCTTGGACTATTTAGAAGAAAACCACTTAACGCTTGATGCGATTTCGCTTGATTGTACGGGGCAAGGCTTAGATTATGTAGGTGGGATTCATATGAATGTAGGAGAAAACTTGCGCTTGATCGAAGAATTGAAGAAACGAGCTTTATGTGAGGAAAAGACAATAAATATTGTCAGTCATTTTTCCCACAACGGTGGTTTGACTTACAAAGAAATGAAAGAACTAGCAGATAAGCACGAATTGATAACGGCTTATGATGGCATGGTGATTGATATTTAAAAGAAAAAATCTGTGAGAATTTATGCGTTAGTTTGACAAATGTGTTGACGAGAAAAATCTAAAATATCAAGTTAGCCCCTCGACATTATCTACTGAATTGTTGAGGGGCTATTTATCGATAGAGGTGTACAAGTAATACAAGCAGCATTTCAATCAAGGTAAATCCCGCGATGATTATTCGGTAGCTAACTGATCACTAAACTCTTTCAATTCGGCCTTCGTTTTTTCTGTACTCGTTATACCGATACTATGTAATTTGTTCATCATTTCTTTACCGATATTGCGCATTTCGCTTAGTTCCACATTGTGACCTCCTGTGATAAATCAATTTGATTATAATTGGACGGTAGCGTCAATTTCTGCCATGTATAATTCATTGATTAGGCCAGCGACTACGACTAAGGTCATTGCTGGTTTTGTATCTGCTAAGAATGCAGAAACTTTTTTCCTTACAGCAGCTAAATATGCAGTATCTGTGATGAAAATATTCATTTTTACAATATTAGCAGTTTTTGCCTGATTGCTCACGATGATATCCTCAATTTTATTTAAAACAATATCAAGTTGAGCTTCGATATTATTAGGAATAATAGTCTCTTGCTCTGGGGTCTGTCCTGAAATGAGAAGGAGTGGACCCTCAGCGACAACGCTGGGTGAATACATAACCATAATAAACCACCTTTCAATAGTAATAAATCTTATTTTTTATGAGTCTCCAACAAGTATATCATAGATAAATGACAGGTATTGAAGTGCTTTCTCGTCTCAAATTTCTTTTTTGCAATAGTTTTCCGTTGTGCCTTTTTCTTGATTCATTGTACACTAAGAAGGAGAGCGTTTAGAGGAGTGAAGGTATGGAATTGAGAGTGTTGCGCTATTTTTGGACAGTTGCACAAGAGAAGAATATTTCGAGGGCAGCTAAAATTCTACATATTACCCAGCCAACTTTGAGTAGACAGATCAAAGGGCTGGAGGATGAATTGGGGACAATTTTATTTAATCGAGAGAGTCAAGAATTGACCTTGACCGAGGATGGTTTGTTTTTGCAAGAGCGAGCGGGTGAAATTCTTTTGCTGAGTGAGCAGACGCAACGGTCATTTCAGGAGAAAAAGGATCAATTATTGAATGGGCATTTTTCGATTGGTTGTGTGGAGGCGGACAACTCGGATACGTTGGCGATGATGCTGGAGGAATTGGTGAGTGATTACCCGCAGGTGAGCTTCAACATTGTTTCGACCACGAGTGAGGAGATTGTGACGAAGCTGGACAAGGGATTGCTGGATTTGGCGTTACTGCTGGAGCCGGTCCAAATGAAGGAATATGAAACGCTAGTCTTGCCTAGGGAAGAGCGTTGGGGATTACTAGTGTCGCCGGATTCTTTTCTTGCCCAGAAAAAACGGATTGAACCGCAAGATTTGAAGGGGATTCCTTTATTGAGTTCTTCTCGTAACGAAATTCAGACGATGATTGCTGAGTGGATGGGTGTTTCGTGGGAGTCACTGAATATTGTGGGGACCTACAATCTGATTTTTAATGTTTTTTCATTAGTTGAAAATCGAGTAGGTTCAGCTTTAACGATTGAAGGGGCAACTACTAATCGTGATGTGAGCCGAACAGCTTTTATTCCGTTGTATCCGGAATTGAAGACGAGAGGAATGCTCGTCTGGAAGAAGAATCGAATTCACACGCCCGTGACGAAAGAATTAATCAAACGGTTCCGTTATGCTTTTGAAGCATAGAAGGCCGTATACGTAAGCATTAGACGTTGGAGTGGAATAGCTGTACGATTGACTTGTAGGTAAATCGTATGGCTATTTTTTTATTGTCAACGAAGCTTTTGGCTGAGCAAGAGGCAATAGATTATCTGAAAGGGGGCTTTTTTTGACAGCTATTATTTATTTTTCCAGAAGTGGTGAAAATTTGATTTATGGTGAGAAAAAAATTCTGACAGCTGGGAATACAGCAATAGTGGCACAAAAAATTGCTACTCATTTGAAAGTACCGCTGTATGAGGTTGAACCCGTGAATGGCTATCCGAAATCTTATGAGGAAACCATCGCTAGAGCGAAAGAAGAACAAGAGACGCGACAGTTTCCTGATTATCAGCCCTTTCCAATATCTCTAGAAAATTATTCTAATCTATTTGTGGGGTTTCCCAATTGGTGGGGTAGTTTTCCTAGAGTGATTGCGAGTGTTTTAACTAGTCAGGCATTGGCAGGGAAAGTGATTTATCCATTTTGCACCCATGAAGGTAGCGGGATGGGCGATAGCGTAGAAGAGTTGCGAAAGTTGTGTTCAGAGTCTTTGATTATGGAAGGATTACCGATTCGTGGATCGCGGGCAGAGAAATCTGATGTCGCGATTGACCACTGGTTGAAGAATTATTATAGGCACGAAAGGTACAGTGACTGCGATAATTTGAAGCATTAATAACTAGTAATAAAAAGAGGAAGAGGAGCGAGAAATAATGGCAAAGTATGAAGAAGTAAAAGATGGGGTAATTTTCCCAGTAGGCGAAAAAAATGAAGCTTATGCGCAATATTTTATTGGTCAAAGCTATTTACAAACGTTGATTGCGGATCCCGAGATTAATGTGGGTGTGGGTAATGTGACATTTGAACCAGGTTGTCGAAATAATTGGCATATTCATCACGATGGATTTCAATTATTACTTGTGACAGGTGGCGAAGGCTGGTATCAAGAAGAAGGAAAAGTAGCTCAACATTTAAAAGCTGGCGATGTAATCGTAACGCATGATGGCGTGAAACATTGGCATGGCGCGGCTAAAGATAGCTGGTTCGAACATATCGCTATTACTGCAGGAACACCAGAATGGCTCGAACCTGTTTCTGATGAAGAATATAATCAACTATAAACGAGAATGTGCCAGAAGTGGTTAGCTTATTAAAATATGAGGAAAAAGTATAGGAGGAAGAAATAATGGAAAAACAAACAGCAGGAAGAGATAATTTAGGTGAATTCGCACCACAATTTGCAGCGTTGAATGATGATGTGTTATTTGGTGAAGTCTGGGCTAGAGAGGAACAGCTGTCTGCCCATGATCGTAGCTTGATTACTTGTTCAAGTTTATTAACGCAAGGGGCACCTCAATTAGAAGCGCATATGAATATCGCCAAAAAGAATGGCGTGACCAAAGAAGAAATGGTGGAATTGATTACACATCTAGCATTCTACACAGGCTGGCCTAAAGCCTGGACCGCGTTTAATTTGGCAAAAGAAATCTTTGGGGACTAACTAGTTATTTCAATAATGAGAATTAATAAGAGAAACGTTCAGTGAAAAATTGGCTGGGCGTTTTTTTTGAAACAATAATCTCGTCGTGAATTATACTCACGACGAGATTATTTCTCCATTAAATTCCTTCAGTTAGATAGTACAAAGTGGCAGCCGCCATTGATTTTGCTGCGATGAGTAGGCAGGCTTCATCAATATGAAATTTAGGGTTGTGGTGCGGATAAATAGGCGTACCTTCTTTATGCGCGCCGACAAAGAAAAAGCAGCTTGGGCGTTCTAACGCGTAGTAAGCAAAGTCTTCAGAAGGTGTTTGTGGACCTGAGTCAGAAATGCTTGTGACTTCGGGAATGTTTGCGTTAATCAAGGCTTTTTTGACCATTTCCGTGGTTTTGTCATCATTTAGACAAACTGGATAATCATTGAGATAAGTCAATTCATAGGTAATCCCAAATGCTTCACAAATTCCTTTTAATAATTGTTTGAATTCTTTTTCAACGATAGGACGCAATTCTTCTCTCATAAAACGAACGTCGCCTTCTAATGTGACCATTTCTTTGATGACATTTGCGGAGCCTTTGCCATCAAATGAACCAATCGTGACGGTTGCTGTATCGAAAGGATTGATCCGACGACTGACAATTGTTTGAACAGAAGAGACAAATTGAGCGGCTGCGACAATTGCATCGTTGGCTTCCTGTGGTGTTGAACCGTGACCACCTTTTCCGTGAAGCACGACTTTGAAGGTTGCGCGCCCAGTGTGGACGGGTCCTTTATGGTAATAAACATTGCCGGTATCCATGGTGCTCATGACATGAATCCCAAGGACATGGTCAATTCCTTCAAGACAGCCACCCTCGATCATTGTTTTTGAACCGCCTGGAGGAACTTCTTCGGCTGGTTGGTGGAGTATGCGAACAGTGCCGGTTAATTCATCTTTTAATTCGATCAGTGATTCAGCTAAAATCATCATGTAGGCGGTGTGGCCATCGTGACCGCAAGCATGCATAACTCCAGGATTTTTTGATGCGAAAGGTAAATCTGTTTCTTCTTGAATGGGTAGCGCATCAAAGTCAGCTCGAATAGCTAAATGAGGACCAGGTTTACCACCGATAATGTCGACAGTCAAACCATTACCTCCACCAATTTTGGTTTTGACCAGACAGTCTTTTCCTTTGTAAAACTCTTCAATATAGGCAGAAGTTTGCGTTTCGTGAAATGATAATTCCGGATTTTCATGGAGATGTCGGCGAATCTCGATCATTCTAGCCTCTTTTTCATTTAACTTGGTAAATAATTTCTCTTGTAAAGTATGATGCATCATGCATTCCTCCTTCTTTATTTAATATTCTATGCCTATTTTGATAACTTGCAATACATTAGTTTTCTAAAATGTAGAGATAGTTTTTTTATTTTAATAAGAACGGAAAATATTGTTCATCAAAACAAGTATAGTTTTCTCTGAACATGCTAAAATAAAATGACAGTGACAGACAAGCAACAGATAAGTGGCTAGAAAAATAATATAGAAGAACATCAGCTAGAGGAATCTTGGAAATAAAGCTGTCGAATGTTATTTTTTTCATTTTTACAAACGGCTACTAGTTTGTTATGATTGTTAAGGTAACCTAGTAAATTGAAAAAGTGGGTACGCGCCGTAGAATATGTCTCGGCAAGTGCATTGCTAAGTATAATGACGGAATGGTGATGGGGATTGAAAACAAAGCGCATTCGCTAGTAGTACGTTTAAACCCTCGCATATTAGGTAGGAAAATTTAGCATAAAGTAAGCGCTACATGGCAAAATACGGTCTTTTCTATGGTAAACTAAAGAGGATAAGTAGCGAGAAATATAATAACAAAGATACATAATGAGCATTCTAGTTAAATAAAAATTTTGTTTGTGACTAAATAACGAAGGAGAAGCACATGACAGATAAACAGACGGGACCAGAGGAGCAATATGGGCTAGATAATGAGCGAGAGAGCGTCGAAGATCAGATTAATCAATGGCGTAGTCAATCGGATGTAAAAGAAACGAATGAAGTAACTAGTGGAGTGAGCGTTGAAGAAGCGGAAAATGACGCGAACGATGATGCAGTAGTGAAAGAGCAGAAAGGCGAAGCAACTGTTGAGCAGGCTGAGGCTGAAGCACTAGCTGGCGCGGGCAAAGAATCCGTCGCTCAATCGGAAAATCAAGTGAGTGAACCTACCGAAAAACCAGATGCGACTGACGCGAATGAACAGGGACAAGACAGCGAAATCACCACTGATGCAGTGGACGAATTACTCAAAGATTCGTTAGGAAACGAAGAATTTGTGCGAGAAACAACGGGCATTAATTATCGTTCAGATACCCGAGGTCGACATTGGGAAGAGCCTGATGTTCAGCCGACAGCTGAAGAATTAAATCGACCAATTTATGGAGCGAGTGGCGGTGGCTACGATGACTATGAGAGAAATTATCGCGCCGGGGAAATCCCAGTAGAAATTCGTGGCTGGAACTGGGGGGCGTTTGCCTTTAACATTTTTTGGGGAATTGGGAACAAAACCTATCTACCTTTGCTATGTCTGATTCCGGTATTTAATATTATTTGGATATTCGTTTGTGGGTTTAAAGGAAATGAATGGGCTTGGCAAAGTGGTAATTATCGTTCAGTCGAAGAGTTTAAAAAAGTCCAAAAAAGCTGGAATATTGCCGGGCTTGCACAATTTATTTTGGGTGTAGTAATGGTTTTATTCGCAGCGATTACGATTCCATTATTCATTGGATTTACTTCCGTGTTCTTTGATCGTTTTCAAGCAGAATGGTCAAGTGGCTATAACTATTCAGGTCAGTATTACGATGAGTATTATGATGAATATGGCTATGGTAATATCAAAATTGAAGACATTGGCAAATGGACAAATGAGATTTTTGATAGTATTGAGCTGGCTGAATTGGAATACGATCTTAAAACCGATGAAGATGTCTATAAGAATGGGACGAGCTATGAAGAGCTTGTAAAAGTTGTTGGCGAACCAACCTCTACTTACAATCTTGGTGATAGCATGGAGGCGAGTTGGGATACAACAACTAATGAAGCAGAGCATGGCTATGATGAGTACGGCTATGTTTTAGTGGAGTATGATAAAGCGTCGGGTTTAATTACAACTAAATCGTTCTCAGGTGAGGAATAAGAATTAATAGAAGTAGGCACGCGCATTCGATTGAAATGGCGCGTGTCTTTTTTTCTATTCTCTGAATAAAGCGTAGTGCTTATTCAAAAAAGTTGGGAATAGGACATGATTATCTGTATTTTTGATCTAAAATAGGAATAAAAATAAAACGTCAAGATAGAACGAAAAGCCTAATAAATTGGGATTAATCATGTTTTATTTACACTTAACGAGCGTTAAGTGAGAGAGTTTTTTTCTTTGATGGAAATTATTTGACACGGACCTATTTAAAGACCATAATGATGTACATATTTAGGGGAGTAGCACATAGTTAGCTATGATTTTAGGTCAACAGCAAGTGAAAAATTCACTGGTCTAAAATTTCCATTGCAAGACCTAAGTGTCCGGTTGAAGAGCCGTCGCTTGGGTCTTTTTTTATACAGGAAGAAAGCTTAGACAAGCGGCAGCTAGATCAGTTGTTTTTTTCAAAAGAGAGTGACTAGAAATAGTCCATAAAAACCATCTTACATAGAAAAATATTCGTGTGTAAGGTGATGAGGAGGATAAGGAAAGTGTCAGAGCAAAAGAAACATACAGTAACAAAACTTTCAGCTGCGGGTGTCATGGTAGCGATGGGGGTAGTATATGGGGATATCGGAACTAGCCCACTGTATGTGATGAAGGCAATTGTCGGAGATAACGGGGGAATGAAAAGTCTGAACCCTGATTTCGTGATAGGAGCAGTATCTTTAATTTTTTGGACACTGACGTTGTTAACAACGATCAAATATGTCCTGATTGCGCTCAATGCGGATAACCATGGAGAAGGGGGCATATTTTCTCTTTACACGTTGGTTCGTAAAGGAAGTAAATACCTGATTGTTCCGGCTATGATTGGTGGCGCAGCTTTGTTAGCGGATGGGGTTCTAACGCCTGCGGTGACCGTCACAACGGCGATTGAAGGCTTGCGAGGGATTCCGTTATTTTATGATCAATTTGGTAATGACCAACAAATCATTGTAGTGATTACCTTAGTGATTATTTTGGGGCTCTTCTCTGTGCAACGCTTTGGTACGGAAATAGTTGGTAAAGCTTTTGGACCGATTATGTTTTTGTGGTTCACCTTTTTGGGTGTGATGGGAATTATCAATTTTAGTCAAGATTTATCAGTGATTCGGGCCTTAAATCCTTATTATGCTGTTCAATTATTACTCAGTCCAGATAACAAATTAGGCCTATTCATCTTAGGCAATATCTTTTTGGCAACAACTGGTGCTGAGGCGTTGTATTCTGATTTAGGTCATGTCGGCAAGCAAAATATTCGTATGAGTTGGCCGTATATCAAAGTCTGTCTGGTCTTAAATTATTTCGGTCAAGCGGCGTGGTTGTTAAATGTTTACAAGACGCCAGAAGCGCAAGCCATCGAAAACTTGAATCCGTTCTTTCAAATGATGCCTAAGGGTCTGATGATGGTTGGGGTAGGCTTTGCTACAATTGCTGCGGTAATTGCTTCTCAAGCTTTGATTTCTGGTTCATTTACTCTTGTTTCAGAAGCGATTAAGCTAAAATTATTGCCACGTTTGAAGATTATTTATCCAGGGAATAGCATTGGTCAGATGTACATTCCAGCGGTCAATCTTATTTTATGGTTGGCGTGTTCGTTGATTGTGATTACCTTTAGAACATCGACACATATGGAGGCTGCTTATGGTCTCTCGATTACGGTGACTATGCTGATGACGACTACGCTGTTGTATTTCTATTTGATTCAAAAAGGGACTTCACACTTATTTGCTCATTTGATTACGTTATTCTTTGGTGTCGTAGAAATTATCTTCTTTGTCTCAAGTGTCGTGAAATTTTTCCACGGTGGGTTTGTTGCTGTTGGAATCGCGCTGGTAATTTTGGCGGTTATGACTATTTGGGAACGGGGCAATATTATTCAAGAGAATGCTGCGGATGAAGTTTGTTTCTCAGAGTATATTCCGCAAATTGATTTACTTCGGAAGGATTCTCGGGTTCCAATGTATCAGACAAACGTAGTCTTTATGGTTCCAAATTTGGATAATGATCGAATTGGTAAACAGTTTATGTATTCAATTTTAGATAAACGGCCGAAGCGCGCGATGGTCTATTGGTTTGTCAATGTTGAGGTAACCGATGAACCTTTCACACAAGAATATGAAATCGATATGATGGAGACTGATTTTATTGTACAAGTGAAGTTATTCTTAGGCTTTAGAATTCGCCAAGATGTGAACGTGTATATCCGTCAGGTTATCCATGATTTAATGAAGAGTGGTCGATTAGCCAAACAACCGCAAAGTTATACAATTACACCTGGACGTGAAGTCGGGGATTTCCAATTCATTTTGATTAAAGAAGAATTGTCGAATGTGACGACTCTTAATCGTTGGGATCGTCAAATAATGCAAGCCAAATTAGCGATTAAACGTCACGCAACCAGCCCAGAGAATTGGTTTGGTTTGGAATATAGTGATGTGAAATACGAAACCATCCCATTAATTATTGGGGAAACGAGAAAGACTTGGCTCAAGGAACGCAGCCAATCTTTTAGTGAATCTAACGAGTAATTGTTCTATGTACTAACAGGTAACGGCCTAGTGAAGGGCACCTATTCAGGTGTTCCGCTAGGTCGTTTTTGTCGTGTTAAGTTCTTCCCTGTGTATTAGCTGACAAGTAAGCATCGAAAGTTGCTTGCTTGGACGATTTAGTTGAGTAGAGTAGCTGGATTCGTATTATTTTTTGGGAGGAAAGGGTCTGGCAAGCCTATTATTGTAGAAGGAATGGTTTTCAGTGGGGATTTTGTGAGAAGAACAGTATAATGAGGGGGAAGAAAAAGGAGCGTTAGGCTATGTGGATAAATTTTTTGATACTAATTTTGATGATTGCCATTACGGCATTGTTTGTTGCAAGTGAATTCGCCTTAGTGAAGGTTCGTGCTTCACGATTGGAGCAGCTAAAAAATGAGGGCGTGAAGAATGCGGCGCTGGCGTTACAGGTGACGCATCATTTGGACGCTTACCTTTCGGCGAGTCAATTAGGGATTACTTTAACGGGGTTAATTATTGGTTGGGTCGGTGAGGGCTCAGTTGCGGCAGTTTTGGAACCACTCTTGGGTGGGCTACCGCTTAGTGAAGCAATTGTAAAAACCATCTCAGTGGCTCTAGGCTTCATCATCGTCACTTATGTCGATGTGGTAGTGGGAGAATTATTACCGAAAAGTTATAGTATCGTCTATACTGAAAAAGTCGTATTAGCTATCGTGCGCCCACTGCATTACTTTTATAAAGCGATGTTCCCATTTATCTGGCTCTTGAATCATTCAGCCGCTGGGTTAGGTAAGCTTTTAGGGGTCAAATTAGCAACAGAAGGCGAAGAGACCTTGAGCCAAGAAGAATTGACCCTTGTGGCTATGAATTCATACCAAAAGGGTGAGCTTACTAAAGAGGAGTACTATTATTTAGAAAATGTTTTTGAGTTTGATGATACTTTAGCCAAAGATATCCAAATTGATCGAACCTCGATGGCTGTTTTTGAAGCCACAGATACGGTGCAAGAAGCAATCAAAGCCTCGTTAGAGCAAGGACACACGCGATATCCAGTGGTTAAAGGATCGAAGGATCTAGTGTTAGGTTATGTCACGTTACCTAATTTGATTCGACAGTCCTATATAAATGATCAATTAATCGTGGGTGATTTAGTGGAAGATGTCATCGTAATTGCTGAGAATATGCCGATTAAGACCGTTCTCACGCTAATGCGTAAAGAGCGCAAACACTTGGCGATTGTCAAGGATGAGTACGGCGGGACCAGTGGCTTAGTGACCATCGAAGATATTCTTGAAGAATTAGTGGGGGATATTCGGGATGAAACGGATGTCGATCGTTCCCTGATTGTCAAAGAAACGGATGGCAGCTATATCGTTTCTGGTAAGATAACTTTGGATGACTTCCAACGCTATTTTCACCAGTCGCTAGCGGAATTCGAAGCCACTCAATTTACGACATTGGCTGGCTACATGCTTGATGTTGACCACACGCTCACTTCTGGAAGTCAATTGACAGTCGGGCCATTTGATTTTACTGTGTTAGATTATGAGCCTGCGCACATTAATTTTTTCAAAGTTAAAATTAAAGAGGATGCTCCTACGCAAAAGTGAGACTGGTATACAATCAGGCCGGTAAATTATTTGTTAAATAGAAAAGTTAGACAGAAAAACTTGATTAGAGCATTAATAAAAAAAGAACTAAAAAAATCCCCCTAGAGCGTTCGCAAGAGAAGCGAATGAGGACGCTCTAAGAGGGATTTTTTCGGTTTTTATACATCTGTTTCTTTGGGTGCACGCTTTTCTTTTTTGGGAAAGTGTTGTTCAAATGCTTCTAAATCTGCTGCTGTTACTGAAAATTCTGGTGCAAAAGAATAGGTTCCCAGATGACTAGAGCAGTAGCCAGGAATGATTTCATAGGCTAAAAAATAAGGAGCTTCCTCATCCAGCGGTAGCCCAGCAAGAGTCAGGCCGAAGCTTTTAGCTGGTTTGAAGCCAGAAGCTTGATAATAGTCAGGACTACCAGTAATCAGAATCGCTTTAAAACCTAAACGACGAGCTTCTTCGATAGTCAATTGAATGAGCTTGCGCCCAATACCTTTCTTTTGATGAGCCGGATGAACACTGAGTGGGCCAAAAGCAATCACGTCTTCCGATAACTTGTCGTCTCTATAGAGCTTAGTATAAGCAATATGCGCAATAATTTGCGAATCTTCACGAGCCAAATAGCTTAGCTCCTCAATAAAAGCAGGGGATTTTCTTAATTGATGGAGAATCAAATGTTCACTACAGCCAGGTTGATACACATTCCAAAAAGCTTCACGCGTAAGCGTTTCGACTGCAAAATAGTCCTGAGAAGTTTCTAGCTGGAAGTTCATATAGGCTCCTTTGCTAGCTGTTTTTGTATTTCTTGTTCTTTTTCTAATTTTTTTAATGACTTGATGGCTTTATTATAAGAATAGAGGAGTACAACCACTGAGCCAACCCAAGCAAGCGGTGAAGCAGCAGCCGCACCGGCATAGCCAATCAGCTGTGTCAAAAAGATCGCGGCAAGTGAGCGCATGATTAATTCCATAATACCAGCAATTGTTGGTATTTTACTCTGTCCCAATCCTTGTAATGTATAGCGTAAAATAAACAGAATCGCTAATATCCAATACATCGAGCCGTTAACATTGAAATAAATTTGAGAAAGTTCAAAGACTTTGACTTCACTCGTACTGACAAATAAGCGGACAAGATAATGGCCTAGCGTAATGACAATCACGCCAGCTGCCAGACTGAAGCCACAGCTCATGATCAAACATTGCTTGACCCCTTTCAGAATGCGACCATATTCTTTTGCACCGTAGTTTTGTGCAGTAAAGGTCGCCATTGTCACACCAAATGACATCATCGGCTGCGTAGCAAATTGATCGATTCGACCGGCAGCAGCCTGAGCAGCAACGACATCTGTACCCAAACTATTTAAAGCAGATTGTAAAATAATCGCGCCAATTGCGATGATGGAAGCTTGAAAAGCCATCGGTAAAGCGACATTTAAATGAGTCCGGAGTTCCTTTTTATCCCAGACAAAATCTTTTCGATGAATCTGCAAAATAGGAATCTTCTTCTTAATGTAAACCAAGCACAACAGGCTTGCGATTACTTGGGCAATCACTGTTGCATAGCCAGCACCAGCAACTCCTAATCCAAAATAAATGATAAACACTAAATCCAAAATAACATTGACGATAACAGCAATCACTAAAAAGAATAGCGGCGTACGACTATCGCCCAGTGCTCGAATGACGTTGGATAACAAATTAAAACTCATAGCCGCAAAAATCCCTGCTAAGATAACCGAGATAAATGATTGGGCTTGATCAATAATTTCCGGTGGCGTCTGCATCAAAAGTAGCATTGGACGCACAAAGAGTAAACTTAAAATCGTTAAGATAGCCGTCACAATCAGACTCAGCATCACACTCGTCGCAAAACTGCGTTTGACGCCACGATAATCTTGGGCACCAAACCGTTGGGCAGTAATAATCGATAGTCCAGAGGTAAGACCTTGGGCAAAGCCGATAATCAGAAAGGTTAAGCTTCCCGTTGAACCTACAGCAGCCAGCGCATTTTTCCCTAATGTTTGACCAACAATAATCATGTCGACCATGTTATAAAATTGTTGGAAAATATTTCCAATTAATAATGGAATGGTAAAAATAAAAATCAATTTGGCAGGATTTCCTTTTGTTAATTCGCGCATTGTTGACACCCTCATCTCACTTTAAACTAAAATAATCAGTACTATACTAGCACAGGAGGGCCAAGTTTACTATCGTTTTCAATCGCTTTCAGCAAGCTAACGAAAGATTTCAGCAAATTAAAAGCGTTGAACAATAGTTATTTATTCGAGGAATGCTCCGACGAGTGGAAATAGAACAAAAAAACAACGAATCCTCTAGTAAGCCCTCTGTTTGGACAGAGTTTTCAAAAGAGTCTTCCTTGTTTTAATGGGTTGTTTCGTTTGCGACTATTCAAGCAGGATCTCATCGTCTGATTTCACTAGGCAATAAGATCGTTTCTCTCGTGCCGTCATCGTAGACAAATAATTGTGATGGGAATGAGCTAGAGTAGCTAAATGGCAAGTCAATCGCCATCTCGACATCAGAATTTTCTTGGGTAAAATGCATGGTTACGCGCCCGTTATTGTTGACCACATCCACCGTTAGTATATTGGTTAATGGAAGCACGCCTTTTAGATTCAAATCAATATTTATCCAGACACAATCAATTAATTCGCCAGGTAAACTAGAGACGACGCCCACTGAGGCAAATCGACTACGATTACTATCAAATTGTTCAAACATCTATATCCCTCCTCGGATGAAGCAATCAATTACTTACTATTAGTATAAAACAAAATGGAAAAGAAACCCAAAATTTCGGCTCGATGGGTGAAAATAACCTCGCTAAATAAAAACAGCCCCAGCACACAGTCAGACTGTCTGCCGGGACCTAATTAGAATAATAGGGGAAACTGGCTTAATCTACACGATTAAACTTTAGTTTTCAAAATTATTCTTCTTTTTCACCAATCACTTTAGGTTCGCTTGGTGCACTCGCTTCGTCTTCTTCGACTTCCGCTTTTGGTTCAGTGATAGAGACGATTTGTTCTTCTGGATCGGCAACGATTGTATAGTTGTCATCCTTAGGTAAATCAGCGATCGTGATAGAATCGCCAATCCCTAACTTAGTAATATCGACTTCGATATTTTCTGGAAGTTTATCTGGTGTTGCAGAAACAAGCACATTATGCAATGTTTGGTTAAGTACACCGCCGCTTTTCACGCCAGCTGCCTCACCAACTAAGATGATTTCTGCTTCTAGTTCAGTAACTTCCTTCATATCGACAGATAAAAATTCTAAATGTGTCAATTTTTTTGTAAAGGTATCGATTTGATATTTTACTAATAATGTATTGACTTTCTTGCCTGCGACATCTAATGAGAATACCGCGTTGGCCCCATTATCACGCAATAATTTTGTTAATGTTTTGTCATCAACGCTGACTGGGGTACTTTCGATTTGGTAGCCATAGACTACTGCAGGGATTTTACCCTCGTGACGTAACTTGTTTCTTAACGAACGGGGACGAACTTCTCTTTTACTAACTTCCAATGATACTGACATAACCTAAAACTCCTCCTTAAAAATTGACTGTCCTTGGTATGAGACAGATTTTATTTAAGTGAACTTGTTTTTTGGCTATTCTCTTGCACATTGAACGGTGCGAAAAAACGCGAAAAGGACACTTGTCCACACAAATGTCCTAAAAAGTTTGAATCAACTTTTCTCCACCAGGTCATTACGCTGTGTATGAGAAACCATATTCACTTTACTCTTCTAGCCTAAGCCCATTTCGGAGGGAAGTCAAGGATTAACCCTTTTGACTGGAATTAGCAGGGGTTATCGCTGCTTTTTAAGAAGAATGGAGTAGAAAGTCGTGCTTTGGCTATGGTTTCAAACTAAAAAGAATTGAGCGACAAACGTGTCAGTCTACGTTTGAACAAACCTTTATTAGACTTTTTGAAATTTATTTTGACGCCATTTTTTTGTAAAAGTAATCATATCAAGTGTCTGTAACTCTTTAAAATAGTCGTGCTGCTCGTCCAAAATCTTAAATAATTCAGCACAGGTTTGTGCCTCATTTTTTTCAATAGATAACAAGTTATAGTGCTTATCTTTTAGGTAAATACCTAACCAAAACCCATGAGTTGAGGATACGCCAAAGCTTGGCCCAACACATAAGTAATCCAAGTCGGTATAGAAATAGGAAGTCATGGCTTGTTCCTCCAGAAATAGCGGAATCGTCAAGACAAGGAGACGTTGGTTAGTCGCAATTATTAGGAGGCTGGCGTCGTGATTAAATAACTCCCAATAGTTTTTGACTAGCGAACTATGGAAAGTTTTCGGGGTAGAAAAAATCATTGTTTGCTGTTTATCTAGGCTCCACCAATAGACTTTTTCTGTGTGCGCTAGTTGTTC
Source organism: Candidatus Enterococcus huntleyi (assembly GCF_009933175.1). Classification (GTDB taxonomy): domain Bacteria; phylum Bacillota; class Bacilli; order Lactobacillales; family Enterococcaceae; genus Enterococcus_K; species Enterococcus_K huntleyi. The sequence goes on from NZ_MAEJ01000001.1 coordinate 530,747, forward strand.
ATATACGCGGCTAATGATTGACTGATAGACGAATGCCTCGTGCTCGTTGGTTATTTCTAAAGGGGCGAGTGCCTGAGTTACTTTTTCTGAAAGTACTTCGGCTTTGTAGGCTGCAATCAATTGTTCTTTCTTGTCCTTCATATCAAATAATTCATCCAATGATTGTTGATAAAATAGTGCAAGTTGCTGTAAACAGTCTAAATCTGGTTGGCTATTTCCAAGCTCCCACTTAGAAATAGTTTGCCGTGATAGATGTAGTTTTTTGGCGATATCTGCTTGGGATAATCCGTGCTGTTCGCGCAGCTGTTTTAGCTTGACACCCATGGTTAACATAACGCGTAGCCTCCTTTTATCAGGTACTCTAACCGTAGCTTTATTTCAGTAAAAAGTAAATGATTTCTGGCGCATCAATTCGTTGCGTAGCAAATTTATGTGCAGATGAGTGCTATTCAAAGAGTAAATAGCAGGCCGTTGTTGGATGATTAATTGATTCGACAGCTACTTTTGTAAAAAAAGGCTGAACTTTACCTAGGTAATTTACCCGATAAGGCTATCTAGTCTTGTATTTTCTATGTGCTTTTCGCTATACTGTGTTATGAATGAAGAGAGGATACTTTTATGCGTTTAGATAAATTAATTGAAAAAGAGCTTCTGACGAGTCGTAAGGAAATGAAGCGTTACTTTGCTCGGAAGTTGGTTCGCGTGGATGGTCAAGTCGAGATGAATGCGAGTCGCAATGTCGATAGCCAATTACATACGATTCAGGTGGATACGGATATTCTGAGGACGAATCATGTCTATCTTTTGTTGAACAAACCAGTCGGTGCGGTGACAGCGGTCACGGATGGAAACTATCCGACGGTTACTCAGCTTGTTGCTTCGGTGGATCAAAGAGAATTTTTATATCCAGTCGGGCGTTTAGATCGAGATACGGAAGGGCTTCTGTTACTAACTGATAATGGGCAGCTTGGGTATGAGCTTCTTTTGCCTGATAAAAAAGTTGAAAAGACTTATGAGGTGTGGGTCAATGGCAGACTTGACGCTGATGATGTGCGTGCCTTTGAAGAAGGTATTCTTTTTATTGGTGGAGAAATTTGTAAGTCAGCAAAATTGGTTATTCTTAAGAGCTCTGATACAATGAGTCATTGTTACCTGACGATTCAAGAGGGGAAATTTCACCAAGTGAAAAAGATGTTTCTTGCGAGAAATGTCAAAGTTCTTCGTTTGAGACGAATCACAATGGGGCCCCTACAGTTAGATGAGCAATTACCAAGTGGTGCTTATCGACCGCTGAATCATGAAGAATTACTGCAATTAAAGCCCTATTTTAAATGAGTCGTCAAAATAAGCGTAACAAATAGATAAGCGATAAAAAAAGAGAGAAATGTACAAAAAATAGATTAGCTCTAAGATGGAAGAGGCGGAAATAGAATGAATTATTCAACTTTATTGTTTGATGTCGACGATACATTACTTGATTTTCAGCTGACAGAAGAAAAGGCTTTGACGGCCTTGTTTAAGCAGCAGGGGATTGAATTGACAGCTGATTTGAAAGCTAGTTATAAGGCATTGAATCATCAGCTTTGGCGAGAATTTGAAGAGGGCAAAAGGACGCGTGATCAAGTAATTTATGAACGTTTTTCGCTGTTTTTCCAACAATTTGGACAAGCAGTCGATGGCGTAGCGTTAGAACAAGATTATCGAGAATATTTGAATCAAGGACATGATTTACTGGGCAATAGTCGAGAAATAATCGCTGACCTAGCGGAAAAAGCAGATTTATATATTGTCACAAATGGTGTGTCTAAGACGCAATACCAACGGTTAGCTGATTCGAAAATGACTGGCTATTTTAAAGATATATTTGTCTCTGAAGATACGGGCTATCAAAAACCGATGAAGGAATATTTTGACTATGTATTTGCACGAATTGAGCAGTTTGATCCAAGTAAAACAGTCATCATCGGGGACTCACTAACTTCTGATATAAAAGGTGGACAGCTGTCAGGGATTGACCAAATTTGGTTGCAGCCAGAAGGTGTCAAAGAAGATCCATTGATTCAGCCAACCTTTAAAATTCAGAAATTGGAAGAAATCTATTCGATTCTCGAAAAATAATTCGAGTAAAAAAGGTCCGCAGATGGGCAGCCAGGTTGGCATCTATCTGTGGACCTTTCGTGAATCGAATGGTGAATCGAAAAAAGCGCAAATAAGGTTCGGAATAAAGAAGCAAAAAAATGAGAATACAGGAATAAAAAATAGAATGAGCTGAAAAGAGTCAGTGAAAACGATAAAAATAGCCGATTTTATCAGAAAGCATAGAAAAATTTCTTTTTTCCGTTATAATAGTTTCTAGTGTGTTTGTAACTGTAAACCATAATGAAAGAGGTTTTTACGTAATGGCAAAAAGTAAACCAATTGTAATCGGTGTGACAGGTGGATCTGGTAGTGGAAAAACGAGCGTCAGCCGGGCAATTTTCAATCATTTTCCTGATCATTCAATTATGATGTTAGAGCATGATTCTTATTATAAAGATCAAAGCCATTTGAATTTTGAAGAACGTTTAACAACCAACTATGACCACCCGTTTGCTTTTGATACAGACCTTTTAATCGAACATTTAGGCAAATTATTAAATTATGAAACGATTGAAAAGCCGGTCTATGATTATGTGGCTCATACACGTAGCCAAGCAACGATTATCCAAGAGCCAAAAGAAGTTATTATTTTGGAAGGTATTTTGATTCTGGAAGATGAACGTCTTCGTGATTTAATGGATATCAAATTGTATGTGGATACGGATGATGATATCCGAATTATTCGCCGAATTAAACGAGATATGGAAGAACGTGGACGGACATTGGACTCAATTATCCAACAATATTTGTCAGTTGTGAAACCCATGTATCATCAATTCATTGAACCAACAAAACGCTATGCCGATGTGATTGTCCCAGAAGGCGGCGAGAACCATGTGGCGATAGACCTCATCACGACGAAGGTGGCAACGTACCTGAATTAGCAATTTAAATCTAGAAATTTATATCTAGCAATTTGTTTATTTTTATTTGTTTTTGAACTTATGTATCAGTTTTTGCTGATTACGTAGGTTCTTTTTTTGTTTTATAAGGGCGAGGCGACTGGATAAAAACAACGGATGTTTTCTTTTTGTATAGAATATTTTGGTTAAAAGTATAGACATATCATAATTATATATATATAATGTGAAAGTGTAGAAACAAAGAACATCATTGTCATGAGAAAAATTGGGGGATAGATTGAATGAAACTTGAATTTCCAAAAGGTTTTTGGTGGGGAGCTGCTACATCGGGGCCGCAATCAGAGGGTAGATTTAACAAGGAGCATGCCAATGTTTTTGATTATTGGTATGACATTGAGCCAGAAGCATTTTATAACCAAGTCGGGCCGAATGTGGCTTCAAACTTTTATAATAGCTACAAGGAAGATATTCGTTTAATGAAAGAGGTTGGCTTAAATTCAGTGCGCACATCGATTCAGTGGACGCGTTTGATGGACGATTTAGAAGCTGGCACTATCAATGAACAGAATGTGCAATTTTATAATGACGTGATTGATGAATTTATTGCTAACGGGATTCGTCCGGTGATTAATTTACATCATTTTGATTTGCCTGTTGAACTGTATCATAAATATGGTGGTTGGGAATCAAAACACGTGGTGGAATTATTTGTGAAATTTGCTGAGAAATGTTTTGAATTATTCAGCGACCGCGTGACGGATTGGTTCACATTTAATGAGCCGATGGTGGTTGTTGAAGGAGAGTATCTGCATCAGTTCCATTATCCTAATCTTGTAGATGGTAAGAAAGCGGTTCAAGTTGCGTATAATATTCAATTGGCTTCTTCGAAAGCGATTGCTTCTTTTAGAAAAATCAATCAAAATCCAGAGGGTAAAATTGGCATTATTTTAAATTTAACGCCGGCTTATCCAGCTTCTAATGCGGAAGGTGATTTGAAAGCTTCAAAATTTGCCGACTTGTGGTTGAACCAACTATATATGAATGCTTCAGCGTTAGGTGAATTTCCTGCTGAGTTAGTTGCTGTATTGGAAAAAGATCAAGTGCTTTGGTCAGCGACAGAAGAAGAATTAACGATTATTCGTGAAAATACGATTGATTATTTGGGAGTGAACTTCTATCATCCACATCGCGTGAAAGCACCGGATGTGTCTGCAGATAGTTTAGCAGTCGATTGGTTGCCAGAGAAATATTTTGATGAATATGAAATGCCAGGTAGACGAATGAATGTCGATAAAGGCTGGGAAATTTATCCGAAAGCAGTCTATGATATTGCCATAAATATTCGTGATAATTACAACAATATCGAGTGGTTTATTTCTGAAAATGGGATGGGTGTTTCGCGTGAGGAACGTTATTTGAATGAACAGGGCATGATTGAAGATGATTATCGTATCCAGTTCATTGAAGAGCATCTGTACTGGTTGCATCAAGGAATTGAGGAAGGTTCGAATTGTTTCGGTTATCATCTATGGACGCCGATTGATTGTTGGTCATGGAAAAATGCTTACCGCAATCGCTACGGGTTCATTTCGACAGATATTCGTACGCAAAAGAAAACCATTAAAAAGTCAGGGCACTGGTTTAAAGAAGTGGCAGCGACAGATACATTAGACATGACGACTGAAGTCCGCTAAAAAATAGCAAAAGGACCAGAATTATCCAGAGTTCTAAGAATGAGGAGGCGGATTATGGAGCAGGAACAAGAAACGTTGCAAGCGATTATGGGACTAATCATTCATGCGGGAAATGCTAAAAGTGAAGCAATGGAGGCTATCCAGGCAGCTAAGACAGGAGACTTTTTCTTAGCAGATTCCAAAGTGAAGCTGGCAGAAGAAGCCTTGGTCGAGGCGCATCATGCACAGACCGGATTATTGACGAAAGAAGCCCAAGGGGAAACGATGCAAGTGACATTATTGACGGTGCACAGCCAAGACCACTTAATGACTGCTATCGCATTTACCGATTTGACGAAAGAAATAATTGATTTGTACAAACACGTAGATAACAAGAAGTAGAGTGGCATGACAAAAAGCTAAGCAACAGGAAGTCTGGTTGCTAATTTGGGGAGCGAAGGTTATGAAAAAGTATGTTCACATTTTTAATGATATGAAGAATAAAATTATAGATGGGACATATGTTTCAAACCAAAAGCTCCCTTCTGAGAAGCAACTGAGCGAACATTATCAGGTGAGTAAAATGACCATGAAGCAGGCGCTGGATAATTTAGTGGATGATGGCTTGATTATTAAGAAACGGGGATCAGGGACATTTGTTAAGGATTTGTCAGCGGATGAACTGGTGCGCATGTCTTTGACTAATCAGTTTCGGGGAAAGACGGCTGAATATCCTCAGGAAAAAGTGACGAGTAAAATTCTAGCTTTTTCGGTGATTAATCCAAGTCCTCTGATTCAGCAAAAATTGAATATTTCAGCGGAGGATTTCGTCTATTTTTTACACCGAGTTAGAAAGATCAATGATCAGCCTTTTGTTATCGAAGAAACGCATATGCCTGTGTCGCTCATACGAGATCTCAAACGGAGTCATGTGGAGCAATCTATCTATGAGTATATAGAAACAGAGTTACAATATAAGATTCAGAGCGTGCACAGAAAAATCACGGTGAGACAGTCCACGGCAGCAGAAGTTAGCGAACTGGATATGACTGAAGGTGATCCTGTTGGGATTGTCGAACAAGTGGGCTACTTATCTAATGGCGCGGCTTTCGAATATTCAATCTCTACGCACCGCTATGATCGTTTTAAGTCTGAGATGATTCTGAAACGCGAATCTGTTTGAAAGCGCTGAATAAACAGCTGATGGGTCAGTAACATAGGTGGGATTATCACGAGCGATAAATAGCCGGTGGGTACCAACTATTGAGCTAGTGAAACTTGCGTGAGGACAATTAAGCGAACAACTAAAATTTTGGATAAATGATGGAAGGCCGCAGGTTCGCCTGTTGCATTCCATCTTATCAAATAAATGCACTAATTTTTAAACTACTATGATGAGGTGAAGAAAGTGAACGGATTTATGGACAAGTTAAGTGAAAAAATCATGCCTCTAGCGAATTGGCTAGGACAGAACAAGTATTTGATGGTTTTGAGAGATGCCTTTATGCTCTCATTCCCGTTGACAATGTTTGGATCAATTATTGTGGTTATTACGAATTTACCGTTTTTCAGTGATGATACGAAGGCTGTCTTGAACAACCTTTTAGGCAATGGTCAAAATGCTACCATGAGTATTATGACGGTTTTCGTGACATTTGGGATTGGCTATTATTTATCGAGAACGTATGATGTTGATGGTATTTTTGGAGGGGCAGTTGCGTTTGCGAGCTTCTTGATTTTAACGCCGTTTTTCATTGAAACAGAAGCTGGCGATGTCTCAGGTGTCTTAAGCTTAGAACGTCTAGGCGCAAAAGGGATGTTTATCGGTATGATCGCAGCCTTTATTGCAACTGAAATTTATTGTCGTGTAACTAAACGCGGCTGGCAAATTAAAATGCCTGATGGTGTGCCGCCAGCAGTCTCAAAATCATTTGCAGCAATGATTCCAGCAATCATTACTTTAAGCTGTTTCTTAGTTGTGAACGTAGTTATGACGGGGATTTTCGAAACGAATTTACATGATGTTGTGTATGAAGTCATTCAAAAACCATTGACTGGTTTGGGTAGTAGCTTACCAGCGACATTAATCGCTTTATTCTTTGTTCAGTTCTTGTGGTTCTTCGGTTTACACGGACAAATTATCGTGAACTCTGTAATGGATCCAATCTGGAATACTTTGATGTTAGATAACTTAGAAGCCTATAAAGCAGGTAAAGAGTTACCACATATCATCACAAAACCATTTATGGAAACATTTACGGTTGGTTTAGGTGGTTCAGGGATGACCTTGGCTGCCGTCTTAATCTTAGCGTTCTTCATGAAGAAAAAACAATACAAAGATATCGGTCGTCTTGCTTTAGGACCAGCCATCTTTAACGTAAATGAGCCTGTCATCTTTGGTTTCCCAATCGTATTAAACGTGACGATTCTGATTCCTTGGGTCTTAGGTCCACTGATCGTAACAACAATTAACTATTTATTAATGGCTTCTGGATTATTCCCAGCGCCAACAGGTGTTTCTGTCCCTTGGACAATTCCGATTATTGCTAGCGGAATTTTAGCGACAAACTCATGGCTCGGTGGTTTATTACAAGTGATTGACTTCGCGATATTATTTGTTTTATGGTTGCCATTCCTAAAAGTGTTGGATCGCTCGAAAGATGTAGCTGCTTAAAAAAGATTGAAAGTTTGATAGTGTAAGAGTCTTCTATAAGAGTCCTCGATTTTTTTCGAAATCGTGGGCTCTTTTTGACGCTTAAACCATGATTAGTGCAAGCGAGCACTATTTTATTCAGATAGCTTGCCGAAATTTTGTTCAACTGGTAGGCTAGATAATAATTATAAATAAATCTAGTGAATTGACTAATTATGGATGAGCTACGCGATTTATTTCCTAGAAAAGGTCGTTTGTGAAAAGGAGCGAATAAAATGAAACTGACAAAACAGGCAATCAACACGCAAGAAGAGGTGGCAGAGCTATACGAAACAATCAAGGTCATTTGGCCGGAAGTCTTCACGCCAATTATTGGGGCAGAACAAGTGGCGTACATGCTACGAACCTATCAATCACCAGAAAATATCGCCGCTGAGATAGAATCAGGTGCGCGATACTTTTTACTAAAAGTACAAGGCCAGCCAGTTGGTTATACAGCTTATGAAGTTCGCGATGAGGATATTTATTTGAGTAAAATCTATTTGAGCCAGACTGTCCGTGGGAAAGGCTATTCTTCAGAAGTCTTCGACTGGTACGAAGAAGTTGCCAGAGAACATGGAAAACACTATGTGCGTTTGCGAGTTAATCAAGGCAATACACGAGCGATTGAAGTCTATGAGCATCGTGGATTTATTAATAAAGGTGTGCTGATTTCTCCAATTGGCGAAGGCTTCGAGATGACAGATTTTGTTTTCGAGAAAGAAGTCTAAGGATAATAAAAATCGTCAATAAATAACAAAAGCTAGTAGAACAAGAAAATTTGTAAAAAAAGAATCGTCAATCAGCCACAGAAATGAGATAAATTGGCGTACACTACAGGTAGAGGAGGGAATAAAAATGACAGTAATTAAAAGAGAACAACCACTTGTGTTAACTGGAAAAGCAGCAGCAGATTTTTTGGCGTATAAACGTAAGAATGAGCAGCGTGCGAAGGCTCGTCATGATGAATATGTGAAAAAATACCCTCGTAGCTCCTCGGAAACTACTATAGTGACTGACGAAAGCTGATTTCTTTCGAAAAGAGGACAGCGAACGTTAAAGAACAAATTAGAGACAGCAAACAATCCCGTGAACATTTGAAGAATTGGTCAATGGTCACGGAATTTTTGAATAATTTGGAGGGAGAGCGATGGAATTAATCGAAGGCTTAGCTAAATTAAAATCTCTCGTCAATACCAGTCTGGCATATGTGCGAGACGTGTATGACGAGGAGCGTCTAGTCGAGATGCAAGCTGTCTTGCGAGAATTGACGGAGACCTATGCAACAAATTTGACAGAGAAAGAGATCGAGCGCTATTTTTCCTCTGATGTTGGTTATGTGACACCGAAAGTTGATGTACGGGCGGTTGTTTTCAATCCTGCGGGGGATCTTTTACTTGTGCAAGAGAAAAGTGATGGCACCTGGGCCTTACCTGGTGGTTGGGCAGATATCGGTTATTCACCTGGTGAAATTGCTCAAAAAGAAACGATGGAAGAGGCAGGGATTTCTGTGACTCCTAAGCACTTAATTAAAGTTATAGATAAAGCCAAACATGACTATCCTGAGAGTCTCGAATATGTCTATAAATTTTTTATTTATTGTGAAGCTGATTCGTTCGAGATTGCGACCGGCGTAGAAACGAGTGCTGTGGCTTTCTATGCACGAGAAGAATTGACGAAGACATTTAATCTTTCTATTGAGAGGAACACTTTTGAAGATATCGCAGATGTCTTTGATTATTTTGATAATCGTCAAGAAATGACGAAGTTTGACTGAGAAAAATGAGCGAAAGAGAGAAGCGTATTATGATTATATGGATTAATGGAGCGTTTGGCTCAGGAAAAACAACCGTTGCGGAGCAGTTAGAAAAGGAGCTTGCTGGATCGATGATTTATGACCCTGAGATTGTTGGAGACACTATGACACAATTAATTCCAGATGATATGAAATTAGCTGATTTCCAGGATTATCCGATCTGGCGACAATGGAATAAGCAGCTTCTGAAAGAAATTTATTTCAATTATCCAGGAGATATTATTGTCCCAATGACTATCTATAAGAAAGAATATGTAGAAGAAATTATTGAATCATTAGAAGATGAAGGCCTACAGGTTGCACACCTTCTTTTGGAAGTAACAAGAGAAGAGATTATTGAACGGCTGAAAAAGAGGAATGATGGAACATTGGCTTGGGGTGAGTCGAAGGTGGACGATATATTGGCAGGTTTCAAGCAGCTAGAATTCACTGAAATAATTCCTAATCATGAACCAGATATTTCGCAAGTAATCATGCGTATTAAGACACATATCCGGAAGTGAAAAAGGCGTTTCATTTTTGCAGGCGAGGATTTAATTTGTAAATGAAAAGAAAAGCTAGTACATTTTCAGTAACTGTGATACAATACTATTTATGCGACGGGTCGAGAAGGTCTCGTATTCTAGCAATAGATGCGACGACCAGATTGATTTAGCGGAGGCTACGACTTAACAGTCAACCTACCGGATGTAGGCCAGTCGGATAGATGCTTTTGTGGATAAGGCCCTATCTATTTGATTTATCAAGTACCGCGCTAACACCAATGAGAAATCATTGGTGTTTTTTTTCTGTTTTAGAATGGATATTTTCTTTTCTAAAAAATTTTTTGGTTTAATTTGGATTAAGCGTATGTAGCAAAACGGAGGCAAGTTTTGTTATATACGCTTTTTTTACTTATTTGTATAAAGCCACACCATTATGAGTTATGAAAACAACGAACAAATTATCAGAAATGAGAATAAAAAAAATTTATGCTAATCGTTTACATTATAATGTTAGTATGATATATTTATTTCGCATTAATTGATTCGCTTATTTTAAATATTATTTTATTGGAGGGACAGGAAATGAATGGATTTGTAGGAGTCATTGAACAAAAAATTATGCCAATGGCAAACAAAATCGGCTCACAACGGCACATGACAGCTATAAGAAAGGGAATAATCGCGACGATGCCACTGACGATCGTGGGTTCATTTTTCACGATACTATTGAATATTCCAATTGATTCAATTGCAGCACTGATTGAACCTTATCGGGAGGTTTTGGATATTCCATTTCGCTATACAGTAGGTATTTTAGCCTTGTATGCCACGTTCGGAATTGCTTCTTCGTTGGCTAAAAGTTATAAATTAGATTCGTTAACAGCAGGTATTCTAGCGTTAATGGCTTTCTTGATTACAGCAGCTCCCCCACTTCGCGTATTTGAAGATGTGGAAAATGTGGTGACTGCAGGCCGCTATATGAATATTGCAAATTTAGGTTCAGGTTCATTATTTGGTTCAATTGTTACGGCCATTATTTCAGTTGAAATTTACCGTCTATTTATCGCTAAAAATATTACGATTAAAATGCCTGAAGGAGTGCCACCGGAAGTTTCAAATTCATTTACAGCTTTAATTCCTGGTGCGGCAATTTTAATTTTATTCTGGGTTATTCGTCACATGTTAGGCTTTGATATCAATGGTTTCTTAAGTCAAATCTTGATGCCGTTAAAAGATGTTTTAGCTGGAAACAGCTTGATTGGTGGATTATTGACCGTCTTCTTAATCTGTTTCTTCTGGGTATTAGGAATTCATGGTCCAGCAATTATGGGCCCAGTTATTCGTCCGTTTTGGGATATGTCAATTGCTGAAAATATGGATGCATTCCAAAATAATGTCAGTGCCTTTGATATGCCAAATATCTTTACAGAACAATTTTTACAATGGTTTATCTGGATTGGTGGCGCAGGAACAACGCTAGCACTTGTTGTTCTAATGATGTTCTCAAAATCAGAATACTTGAAGAGTTTAGGTCGTTTATCTTTCTTACCAGGTCTGTTTAACATTAACGAGCCAGTGATCTTTGGGGCACCGATTGTTATGAACCCTGTATTGGGTATACCATTTATTGTCGCGCCATTGATTACAACAACTATCTCGTACTTTTTGACAATTACCGGTGTCGTACCAATGATGGTGGCACGGTTAGGTTTTGCGATGCCATCGCCAATAGCCGCATGGATGAGTACAAATTGGAGCATACCAGCAGCTATCTTAGTTATTTTCAACTTCGTATTAACAATTGGAATTTACTACCCATTCTTTAAAGTATTTGAAAAACAACAATTAGAAAAAGAACATGAAGAAAAACAAGCAGAAGCTGCACAACAATAAAATATAAAGGAAGAGGAGGGTGATTTGGCCTTCCTCTTTGGTGAATCTATCATGAGTTTTATCTATTATATTGGTCTATTCTTTATCTGCCAGATTTTAGTTGAGAAAAAAGTATTGCCTCAAAAATTAGTAAACTTGCGATTACGCTATGTTTTACTCGGTTCATTGGTAAGTATTGCTTTGGCCATGGTGATCGGGCAGTGGTTAGGTATTGGCATTTTTCTTACGGCCTCAGTAACGGTGGCTGCAAGTTCAATTATTGCTGGGAAGTATCGTTCAAAATTTGAAGAAATGGAAAGAGGGAAACGTGTATGAAGCGTCAGTTAGGTGTCTCAGTCTATCCAGATCATAGTGATCTAAATCAGGATAAAGCATATTTAAAAAAAGCTAGCGAGTGTGGATTTAGCCGGATTTTCATGAGTATGTTGGAAGTGACAGAAGGAAAAGAAGCCGTCAAAGCTAAGTTTCAAGAACTAATTTCTTATGCAAAAAGCTTAGGGTTTGAAACAATTTTGGATGTCGCGCCAAATATCTTCGATGAATTACAAATATCATATGATGATATGACTTTCTTCCATGAAGTAGGAGCAGATGGAATTCGTTTAGACGTTGGTTTCGATGGCAATAAAGAAGCGATGCTAACATTTAATCCTTTTGACTTAGCTGTCGAATTGAATATGAGTAATGATGTAGCATATCTAGATAACATTTTGACGTATCAAGCGAACAAGCCTTTTCTTTATGGTTGCCATAATTTTTACCCGCAAGAAGGTACGGCGCTACCCTATGATTTCTTTGAAAGTTGTAGTATTCGTTTTAAAAAAGAAGGTTTGCGGACGGCTGCTTTCGTTTCTTCTCAAGTAGGGACAGTTGGGCCTTGGGATGTCAACGATGGCTTGCCAACTTTAGAAGCTCATCGGCATTTAGCGGTGGATGTTGCTGCTAAACATTTATTTGCTACAGGCTTGATTGATGATGTGATTATCGGGAATGCCTATGCTTCTGATGAAGAATTGGAAGCGATGGGCGCTTTGAATCGCTATCAAACTGAATTGACGATTGAATTTGTTGAAGGAGTGAACGAAGTTGAAAAGGCGATTGTCTTAAATGAACAGCATTTCCGCCGTGGCGATATTACTCATCAAGTAGTTCGTTCGACTGAAGTTCGTAAAAAATATAAAAATGAAGCTAATCTACCGCATGACTGTCAGGACGAATTTCAGGTAGGTGATGTTGTCATTGGCAATCAGACATTTGGCAAATACAAGAATGAGTTACAAATTGTGCTAGAGCAGCATGCTGATATTCGTAAAAACAAGGTTGGTCAAGTGGTTGATGCTGAAAAATTGTTATTACCTTTTATTAAACCATGGACAAAATTCAAATTCTCTGTAAAGTAAAAATCAGAGGGATAGAAAAGTAGGGAGAAAGATGCTAGATTTATTGATTAAACGGGCGACTTTAATTGATGGGACTGTGCTAGATGTTGGTGTACGAGACAAACAAATTGTCGCACTTGCGAAAGAAATTGAAGAGGACGCGAAAGAAACCTTAGTGTTAGATGAAGATGTTTTTCTTTCGGCTGGTTGGATTGACGACCATGTGCATTGTTTTGAAAAAATGAATCTTTATTACGATTATCCGGATCAGATTGGTGTTGAAAAAGGTGTAACGACAGTGATTGATGCGGGAACGACGGGTGCTGAAAATATTCACGAGTTTTATGAGTTGGCGCAACAATCAAAAACTAACGTCTATGCGTTGGTCAATATCTCAAAATGGGGGATTGTTGAACAGGATGAACTGGCTGATTTGTCAAAAATCAAAGAGAATCTAGTGCGTCAAGCGTTGCTAGAGTTACCTGATTTTATTGTCGGGATTAAGGCTCGAATGAGTAAGACGGTTATTGGTGAGAATGGGATTACGCCGTTAGAGTTGGCGAAGAAAATTCAGGCGGATAATCAGCACTTGCCATTGATGGTGCATATTGGATCAGCGCCACCAGAGTTGGAAGAAATTTTAGCAATCATGGAATCGGGCGATGTTTTGACGCATTGTTTTAATGGGAAAGTCAACGGGATTTTAGATCAAACAACGGATAAAATCAAAGCGTTTGTCTGGGAGGCGTACCGAAAAGGGATTGTTTTTGATATTGGTCACGGCACAGATAGTTTTAATTTTCAGGTGGCTGAGATAGCCTTAAAAGAGGGCATGAAGGCGACATCGATTAGTACGGATATCTACATTAAAAACCGAATGAATGGCCCTGTCTATGATATGGCGACGACGCTGGAAAAATTATTTGTTGTAGGCTATTCATGGGCAGAAATTCTTGAGAAAATCACAGTTATTCCGGCTAAGAATTTTGGCCTTAGTCACAAAGGAAAAATTGACGTGGGTTATGATGCTGATTTCACCTTATTTAAACTGGTGGACAAAGAGAAAGAATTGACGGATTCTAATGGAAATACGCGGGTAACTACCCAACAGATACAACCGGTGAAAACTATCATAGGAGGGAATATCTATGACAATTAGTTATGAAAAATTTGGCTTAAAAGAGGTTATCAATGCGTCAGGACGGATGACTATTTTAGGCGTGTCGAAGGTTTCAGAGGCAGTTTTGGCAGCACAACGATTTGGCGGCGAGCATTTTTTTGAAATGGCGGATTTGAGCGTCCAGACAGGGGCGTATATTGCCAAACTTTTAGAGGTTGAGGATGCTCAGATTGTTTCTTCAGCTTCTGCGGGGATTGCTCAAAGTGTTGCGGCGGTTATTGGTGAGGGCAGTACATTCCATGCCTATCATCCTTATACCGAAAAAATTACAAAGCGCGAAATCATTTTGCCTAAAGGGCACAATGTTGATTACGGAACCCCGGTGGAAGTGATGGTTCAACAGGGCGGTGGACAAGTCATCGAGGCTGGCTATGCCAATATGTGTTCGCCAGAGCATCTCGAGATGATGATTACTGAACAGACTGCGGCAATTCTGTATATCAAGAGTCATCATACCGTTCAAAAAAGTATGTTGACGGTTAAGGAAGCAGCTGAAGTGGCGAAACGTCATCAACTGCCGTTGATTGTTGACGCGGCGGCTGAAGAAGATTTATTTAAGTATATCAATGACGGTGCGGATTTGGTAATTTACTCGGGTGCTAAGGCAATTGAAGGACCGAGCGCTGGGTTAGTGATTGGGAAGAAATCTTACATCGAATGGGTTCGTCTGCAAGGAAAAGGCATCGGCCGTGCGATGAAGATTGGCAAAGACAATATTTTAGGCTTCACGCAAGCGATTGAGGATTATGTAGCGAATGGGTCAGAATCTGGAGACGCGATGAAAGCTCGTTTGGCACCGTTTGTTGAAGCGGTAAATCAAATTGATGGCTTAGCTGCGCGTGTGGTTCAAGATGGCGCAGGCCGTGATATTTATCGCGGCAGTGTGACAGTGACTGGCGATAAATCAGCCAAGGAAGTGATTGCTGAGCTGAAAGCCAAGAATCCGGCTGTCTATACGCGCGAATATCAGGCCAATAATGGGATTATTGAATTTGATATTCGTTCAGTCAATGAGGCTGAAATGAAGAAAATTGTGACGCGTTTGAAAGAAATTATGTAGGCAGTTGTAAGCTGAAAATACTAAGTGAAATTAAACTAATTTCCCCTAAAAAATTAGAGGAATTGGACTTAAAGGAGAGAAAAGTATGTCATTAACACCGAATTATTTAGAGGATCGAATTTGTTTGAACGTCTTAGCGAATTCTGTTGAAAACGCCAAGGCTTGTTATGAAGCAGCGGAAGGACACGTGGTTTTAGGTGTGCTGTCAAAAAATTATGAGACAGATGAAGCAGCGATTGAGGATATGAAACGCTATCAAGCAGCTACAAATAATGCTTTATCAGTTGGTTTGGGCGCAGGCGATCCAAATCAAAGTCAGATGGTTTCTCGTTTGTCAGGTGTTTTACAACCGCAACATGTCAACCAAGTATTTACTGGTGTTGGCACATCTCGCGCGTTATTGGGTCAAGATGAAACAATCATTAATGGCTTGGTTTCACCGACTGGAAAAGTTGGTTTCGTGAATATTGCGACTGGGCCGTTGAGCTCAAAAGCGCCGGCTGGAGAAATTCCGATTGAAACGGCGATTCAATTATTGAAAGACATGGGTGGTAGCTCAATCAAATATTTCCCTATGAAAGGCTTGGCTCACAAAGAGGAATATCAAGCAGTGGCCGAAGCGTGCGCGAAATACGATTTCTATTTGGAGCCGACGGGTGGAATTGATTTGGAAAACTTTGAAGAAATCGTGCAAATCGCGGTAGATGCTGGCGTCAAGAAAATTATTCCTCATGTGTATAGCTCAGTGATTGATAAAGAGACCGGCGATACGAAGGTTGAAGATGTCAAAGCGTTAGTTGCCATGATGAAGAATACGTTGAAATAAAATAACTCGAGATAAATGACTTTGTTCAAAAATAAATTAGTGAAGTGAAGAGGAATCGATATGAAGATTGCAGCTTTCGGTGAAGTGATGCTTCGTTTAACGCCACCAGAATTTCTATTATTAGAACAAACGCATTCTTTGAGACTGGATTACACGGGAACGGGTGTCAATATTATGGGCAACTTGGCTCATTTTGGGCTCGATAGTTATTTAGTGACGACACTGCCTGACAATCGGATTGGCGATGCGGCTAAAGCGAATCTCCGTCAACTAGGGATTCATGATACGTTTATTCAACAAAATCATCAACATATGGGGACGTATTTTGCTGAAATGGGATATGGGATGCGTCCAACGCAGGTGACGTATCAAAATCGCCATAGTAGTTCTTTTGGTCAGTCGGATGAAACAGGTTACGATTTTAGTCAGCTACTAGAAACAGTTGATATGGTTCACATCTGTGGTATTTCTTTGAGTTTGACGGATGAGACTCGTCGAGCAGCACAGGCTTTGGCTAAACAGGCTCATCAACAAGGCGTGAAAGTTTGTTTTGATTTTAACTTTCGTCCGAGCTTGAATACAGAAGAGAATAAGCTTCAATTAATGAAGGAACAATATCAACAGATTTTACCTTGTTGCGATTTAGTGTTTGGCAGTCTGCGTGATTTGACTGATTTGCTGGGATTAACAGTCAAAGAAGCGTTGCCCAAGGAAGAACAAGAGAAAGAATTAATTCAGCGTTTTATGCGGATGTTTGAGTTGGAATGGTTTGCTGGCACAAAAAGAAAGCAAGTCGGTGCGGTGAAGGAGCTGACAGGAATCCTTTACACGCAGAATCAGGTGGTTGAATCGATGCCTAAAACGATTACGATTCTAGATCGAATTGGGACTGGCGATGCTTATGCAGCAGGATTGTTACTAGGTTATTGCGAGGCGTGGCCGCTAAGTGAAACTGTCGAATTTGCGACGGTTAATGCGGCTGTTTCTCACACGATTCAAGGGGATGTACCTTTGACGACTAGAGAACAAATTCAACAAATTATGAATGATCCGACAATTGATTTAATCCGTTGAGTGACGCGAATGCTAGGATGAGGATGGTCCATGAAGGCTATCCTCTTTTTTTACGGCCTAATTTTTATCGCCTAATTTGTAGAGAAAATAACAGAAAAATGATGCAGATGGTGGGAAAATACGGTATTGTTAAAGAAATGAATGAGCCAAGAGTCGTTGGCGGATGAGTGATGGGGTGCGAGACATGAACTATTGTAGTGAATGTGGTCAAGAGAATAAATTAAAAGGGAAATTTTGTCCGAATTGTGGGGCTTCTTTGGAATTGGAAAAATTGAGCGGAGGTACGCAAGAAAAACAACAGAGCGAACCTGTAGTTGATGAAATAAAACCGGTGAAGGGCGAGCAAGAAGTGAGTCAACAGACAGATGACATTCATGATGAAGCGCGCAGTGAAGTAGCTGACCAATCGGTGGATCAGGAGCTTGATAATGTAGATAAGATAATAGCTGACTGGGCACGAAATGTAGAGAATGAAACGCCAGAACCCGAAGTAGCCAGTCAATCAGAAGAATCGACTGAATCGAGTGCAGCGAATGAGGCAATTATTCCGAGTGAATTAAGTGAATCAGCAGAAGTAACTGAAGCGAATGAATCAGTTGAATCGAATGAAGTGACTAAATCAGTTGAGTCAAATGAGTCTGAAAACTTAACAAATGAACAGACACCGAAACGAATCAATTTATCTAAGAAGCAGTGGATGATTGGGGCAATAGTTGCTGCAGTGTTAGTTATTTTATTTGTCGGTTATCAGTACGGGAATAGTGTCTATACAGCTGAAAATAAAGCGACTGATTTTATTGCGGCAATCAATGAAAAGGATACGAAAAAAATGGTTCAGTTGATGACGACTGAGGATGATCATCTGAAATTAACGGAGGAGAATGTACAGCCGTTACTGAAATATTTTACAGAGAGTAAAAAAGCGTTGGCCGAAATGAAACGGGAATTAAAACAGAATAATCGTACGTATAACTTAGAGATAAAACAGGTTGGCAAGAAGTTCTTGTTATTTAATGAATACAAGGTAGAAGTTTATCCGGTCTATCCAGAAGTGACGACGAATCAAAAAGGCACGATTATTTCTGTCAATGATAAGAAGTATACGACAACCAAAAAAGCCAAATTCAAAAAGGAAATCGGCCCCTTTGTGCCGGGAATCTATAAATTTAGTGCGACGGCTAATGAGTTGACAGTCGCTAACGAGAGCCGAGAAGAGACAGTTCAGTTATTTAACATTTCTGATACCGAGGTGGATTTGACGTTTGCTATGATGTCGATTCCGATTGAAACGAATATTCCGGATGCCAAAATCTTGGTGGATGGCAAAGAGCAAGGGCAGATTAAAGACGGCACCGGCAAGATTGGACCGCTGGTTTGGCATGAAGGATTGACGATTCAGCTGACGGGTGAAGTAGCTGGGAAAACAATTGAGACAGAGAAGTATGCAGTAGAGGAATGGGAATTCGAAG
Organism: Candidatus Enterococcus huntleyi; assembly: GCF_009933175.1. Classification (GTDB taxonomy): domain Bacteria; phylum Bacillota; class Bacilli; order Lactobacillales; family Enterococcaceae; genus Enterococcus_K; species Enterococcus_K huntleyi. The sequence goes on from NZ_MAEJ01000001.1 coordinate 549,296, forward strand.
AGGATAGCGAGGATAATTATCCGCTGTATTTGGATTTCGATGTGGTGGATAGATTTGACATTGAATACATTATCAATGATTTTTATTATGAGATTGAAGATGCCAGCCTGTCGTCAAATGAATATGATAAGGGAGCATTGGGCGAGTATTTTAAAGACGGCGTTAAAAATCCAGCGTTTAGTGCAGTGGATGGGTACATTACCTCTGCGAGAGCGAAAAATAAAGATCAAAAATTTGTGGATAGTCCGTATGTCGAAGTCGAGGTTACTAATTTTAAACCGCTAGAAAACAATCAATACCAAGTGGATTTTGAGGCGATCTATTATGATCCTAATACAGATGAAGAGCTTTCGAGTCAGAAGTATTCAGGTGTGAAGGTATCGGCAGTTGAAGATGACGAGAGCATTAATTTCGAATTCATTGATTTGGGCGATGGCGGAAAAACAATTGAGTAAATGACAAGAGTCGGACCGACAGAGTGATTGTGCTCTTGATGGTCCGTTTTACTAATGACGATTAATTATAGAGGACGACGAACGAATGGCAGAAGATTTATTGGTAGTGGATGGCAATGAGGAATCATTGGATTTTATAGAGGAAAAGCTGACTGAATATAATTTAGCGCATAAGGCATTAACGCAGAAAGAGGAGTTTGTTCGATTTGCCAAAGTGGCTAAGGACCAGAACGAGAAAGTGATTGGGGGCGTGATTGCCTACTCATCGATGTATCAAATTGGCTATATCGATACACTTTGGGTGGATGATGCGTATCGATACAAGGGAATCGGCCGCAAATTACTGACAGAGGTTGAACAGGAATTAGCTGACTTTGGCTGTGAAAATTGTCATTTAGATACCTATGATTTCCAGGCACCAGGCTTTTATCGAAAAATGGGCTATCAAGAGTTTGGTCAATTGCGACATGAAAAAGCGAACGTGACGGAGTATTTCTTCTCTAAGAAATTGATTGGGGAAGACCAATAGTAACAAAGATTTTGATAGAAGAATGGTTATTTTTTGAGAAAGTGATTCCCAGTTTGATAGAATAATGTTCAGTTAGGCGGATTGGTTTCTGCAAGGATTAGTGATAAACTAGACACGTATTTTCAGCGAGTGAAGCGAGTGAATCGAGGTGTACAAGTGAAATTATTTATTGACGGAGATGGTTCTCCGGTGAAGGAAGAAACGATTGAGTTGGCGCGAAAGTATCAATTGCCAGTGGTGATTGTGACCAGCGTGGATCATTATACAACGAAGGAATATCCGGATTTTGTGACATTTGTGTATGTTGACAAGGGAGCGGATAGCGCGGATTATCGGATCGTGGGCTTAACGAAGCCGGGGGACGTTCTCGTGACGCAGGATTACGGCTTAGCTTCTTTGGTTTTGAGTAAAGGCGTGCGTGTGATTCATCAATTAGGCAAAGAATATACATCAGATAATATTGAAACGATGCTTGAACAGCGTTATTTTAGTGCGAAATTGAGAAAAGCGGGGCAGCGAACGAAAGGGCCAAAAGCTTTTACGTCAGAGGACCGCGAACGTTTTGAAGAGAGTTTAGAAGCCATCATTCGTAAGCAAGTAGGTGAAGAATAATGAGTACTTACTTAGAGATTCCGGTATTTGAGAGTGAGTTATTGTACCGTTCTTTTCTTAATGATGGGATGGGAATTGTCTATCCGCACTGGCACAAGGAGATTGAGATTATTTATTCAATCGTGGGCAGTGTGCGGATTGGTGTAGGTGACACAATTATTCAGGTGGATGAAGGAGAAATTTACTTCTTTTCCAGTGGCGAGCCGCATTATTTTCTCGCTTCGCCGGAGAGTGAGCGTTATGTCTATCAGTTTGATCTGAATATGTTTGATGAGAAAACGTTGCGCGTGGGTGAGCAGTCCCTACTTTCGTTGTTTGAAACGAGAGAGCGACACAGTCGTAACTGGTCGAAAGAGGCCGAGAGTAAGGTGCGCGAAATTTTGCTGAATCTTTATCGCTATAATAATGAATCGGCGGATGGCACGAATTATCTGTTGCTCTCAGAGCTGTATCATTTGATTGGGACCTTCTATCAAGCCTTGCCGCAAACGCATCAGGAATACCGACTAGCCCATCGTTCGACGATTCGCTATAAGGAAACCTTGGAGCGTTTGAATAAGGTATTTGATTATGTGGAAGAGCACTTCTTAGAGCCAATTACCTTAGAAGAAGTGGCTCATTTTGTCGGCTTTAGTCCGTATTATTTTACGCGTTTCTTTAAAACGAATACAGGGAAAACGTTCATGGGTTTCCTAAATGAGTACCGGATCACGCAGGCCAAATTTATCTTGGCTAATGAAAAAATACCGATGGCTGAGGTTGCTGAAAAATCTGGTTTTACCAGCGTCAAAACGTTTCATCATGTCTTCAAGGAATCGGTGGGGGTCGCGCCTTTACAATATCAGAAACAGTTGAATGAGACCTTGTAACTGGTTGCTCGATTATGAATTGGCTGACAAAAATCGTGTCTTAGATTAAGGAAATGAATAGAACTGTTAGGTATTTTTGATCTAGCGGTTCTATTTTTTTACGCTCAGGATTTTCGCGAGTGTTATTAGAGAAAATGGCAGAATTTAATTCCTCTTTTTCTAGTGAACTTTGTGAAAACTCATTTGGAAGCGTTGACTTTTTTAGTTAGGTAGGCTATATTTTTATTGAAAAGTAAGTTTATCATACTAACTAACTTACGAAGTCTATTAAGGATTTGTGGATTGGTTTTGCACAGAAAATTAATGGATACTGAAAGGATTATTCATATGTATTACAAAGAAATCGAATCATTTCCTGAGAACTTTTTATGGGGTGCGGCATCAGCGGCATATCAGATTGAAGGGGCTTGGGATGCGGATGGCAAAGGGCCTTCTATTTGGGATGAATTTTCTCGAATTGAAGGAAAAACATTTGAAGGAACCAATGGGGATGTAGCGGTTGACCATTATCATCGTTACAAAGAAGATGTTGCTTATATGAAAGAGATGGGCTTAAAAGCGTATCGATTTAGTGTCGCGTGGAGTCGTGTGATTCCAGATGGCGAAGGCGAAATTAATGAAAAAGGCTTGGCATTTTACGAAGATCTTGTCGATGAATTATTGGCAAATGGCGTGGAGCCAGTCTTGACTTTATATCATTGGGATATGCCTCAAGCGCTCCAAGAGAAATACGGCGGTTGGGAATCTCGTGCAGTGATTCCAGCCTTTAAAAAATATTGTGAAGCGTTATTTCTTCGTCTAAAAGGGAAAGTTAAATACTGGGTGACAATGAATGAGCAGAATGTTTTCACTTCTTTAGGCTACCGTTGGGCGGCGCATCCGCCAGCAGTTACGGATTTGAAACGGATGTATGCAGCCAATCATATTGTTAATCTGGCAAATGCTGAGGCGATTTCGTTATTTCATAAGTTAGTTCCAGGAGGTTTGATTGGTCCGAGCTATGGTTATGGTCCGATTTATCCGTTGACAGCAGATCCGTCTGATGTCTTAGCAGCTGAAAATGGCGAAGCGTTTAATAATGATTGGACGCTGGATGTTTATTGTCGTGGCAAATACCCTAAATTTATCATGAAGCAGTTAGAACGTTTGGGGATTGCGCCTGAGGTTACCGCAGAAGATAGTCGGATTCTACAAGCAGCTAAGCCAGACTTTCTAGGAATTAATTATTATCATGGCGGCACGGTACGGCAAAATCGAATTGAGAAACCGGAAGCTGTTCAATCAGAGCAAGAAGGTACTGAGAAGAACTTCTCGAAGACGGATCCTTATTTGATGCAGCCGAAAGAAGAGCAAGCTATGGCACCGGAAGTTCCGATGTTTAATGGGATTGAAAATCCTTATCTAGAGAAAACAAAATGGGGTTGGGAGATTGATCCAGTTGGTTTCCGTGTAGCCCTGCGTAGAATTCAATCGCGTTATGACTTGCCGATTTTTGTGACGGAGAATGGTTTAGGCGCCTTGGATGAGTTAACGGACGACAAAAAAGTGCATGATGAGTATCGAATTGCCTACTTGGAAGAGCATCTGATTGAGATGAAAAAAGCAATTGCGGATGGCGTTGATGTCATTGGTTATTGTGCGTGGTCCTTTACTGATTTATTGAGCTGGCTAAATGGTTACAAGAAACGTTATGGCTTTGTCTATGTGGATCGCGATGAGCATGACGAAAAGACGCTGGAAAGAATTCCAAAAGATAGCTTTTATTGGTATCAACAAGTCATCAAGGAAAACGGCGAAAATCTAAAGGAATCCTAGTCAAACAGCGTATCAAAACATAACAAATTAAATACATGATAAACTATAGACAATCAATGCAGCTGCATCTGAAAGTTTTCGAATTATCTAGAAAAGAAGCTGAGATAGACGAATGGTTCCGTCTCGCTTTTTTTCTTTTGGAGCAGAAATGAGGGGGATATGATGAAAAAGGTTTTAGTGGTAGACGATGAGCAGGCAATTCGTGAGGGCTTAACGTATTTGATTGATTGGGCGAGTTATGGGTATGAGATTATTGGGACAGCTAAAAATGGTAAAGAGGGATTGCAGTTGATTGGTGAGAAATCGCCGGATTTGGTAATTACAGATATTAAAATGCCTCAGTTAAATGGGCTGGATATGATCAAAGAAGCGAAGAAGTTGGGTCATTCTGTACAGGCGATTGCTTTATCGGGTTATTCTGAGTTTGAGTATGCTAAAAAAGCGATTCAGCTGGACTTTTTTTCCTATTTGCTGAAACCAATTGATGAGGAAGAGTTAATTGATAGCTTAGAACGGCTGAATCAGCAAGAAGAATCCGTACATACGGTGAGTTTGCAGCATCAGTTGGTTAACAAATTATTTGGTAATGATGCAATACCATTGACTGGCTATCAGTGGGTTAATTGTTTGCGAACAAGGCAGCCGTTGGAAGAGAAAGTTCTGACGAAAATTAAAAAAATGCAGGTGGAGATTATTTCGTTGAGCCATTATGGTTATACCTATCAGGTGCTGCTTTGTACCCAGCCTGAGGCCCCTCAGACAATTATTAAAAAATTGATGAAATCGGGTCAAGAAGTGATCGCGACAGGCTGGATTGAGGCCAATCAAAATCTTGGCGTGCTCTATTCAGAAATTAATTACCTGTCACGTTTAACGTTTCTGTTTCCCAATCAGTACATTTCACCGGGGCGTTTTTCGCGGGAGAAACCAACGGAGTATTCCCATCAAGAAGTTTTGCAGCAGTTGACGAAATCAGTGGTGACAGCGGAGCATTTGAAGGAAGCATTTGCCGATTATGCGACTTATTTTTATACGAAGTTACCGTTTGAGGAAGATTTGAAATGGCAAATTAATCAGGATTATCATATGATTATTCGCCAAGTAAAAGCCCAAGCAACAGTGGATATTCAAGAGTTTACCGTGACTTTTAGCACAGAAATTTTTGAAGCAACGACTTTCGAAGAATTGTTGAAGCGCTTTACTAGTCAGCTGACCAGATTGTCGGCGATTGTGGCTGAGTCATTGAATAATATTGATATCATCTCTGAAATTTTGCACTATGTGAATGGTAATTATATCGAGAATTTATCGCTAAAAACGATCGCTGAGAAATTTAACTACAATAGTGCCTATCTAGGTAAAAAATTCCGGCGTGAGACGGGTAAGAGTTTTGTGAATTATCTTGAGGGGATTCGGATGGAAAAAGCTGCGAGTCTGCTGACGACATCGAATCTAATGGTTTACGAGATTTCAGAACAAGTGGGCTATAAAAATGTCGATTATTTTTATAAGAAATTCCGTCAATATTATAAAATCTCGCCGAATGAATATCGCAGTCAGGATAAAGTTGAGCAGGACGCTACAGGTGAGTAAATCACTACTTTTGTAGGTATGAAACACTAATCTGCTCTGTATAAAAATTGCCGGGCTATTGGCTATAATATGGGTAGTATGATAACGTTTACTTTTTGAAGGTGGGATTTAGATGTTTTTATGTTTTGACGTGGGCGGAACATTTGTAAAGTATGGACGATTCGACCGCAACGGCCAGGAATTAGAAAAAGGCAAATTTAAAACGCTGCTCTCCTCGAAGGAGGCATTTATTGATTCTCTTGTGGATCAAATAAATATAGCGGACACACAAAACCAACTACAAGGCATTGGCCTCAGTTTCCCCGGATTTGTAAATACTGAGACGGGTGAGGCAATTTTAGCCGGTGCTTTGACCGAGCTACATGGCGAAAATATTTATGATTTATTGAATGAACGATTGGCTAAAACTTATCCGATGGTCATCGAAAATGATGCCAATTGTGCGGCTTTAGCAGAAAACTTTGGCGGCAATGCGACACAGGTCTCCGATTTTGCACTTATTACGTTAGGTACTGGGATTGGTGGTGCAATTGTTGTCGATAACCAGATTTTGCACGGGCATAGCTATCGCACAGGAGAGTTAGGCATGATGGTGACTGATTATCATCACTCTGAGCATAAAACTTTGCATGAGCTTGCTTCAACATCAGCGCTTGTTACCAAGTACCGAGAATTAAAAGGAATTGACTCCGCGCAAGAAGTTTTAGGTGAGACAATTGTCTCAGAGCTTAGTGATGAGCGAGTCAAACAAATGGTCCAAGAATGGGCGCAATTTGTCGCGATTACGGTCTTTAATACCGTCGTTATGCTGAATCCTGAAAAGGTTTTGATTGGTGGCGGCATCAGTCAAAGCCAAGAAATTATTGCACTTATTAATGAAGAATTACAGAAAAATCGTCATTGGCCAGATTTTGAAGTGCCCGTTGAGGCCTGTCATTTCTTCAATGACTCAGGTCTGATTGGGGCCTATTATTTAATCAAACAGAAGGTTGAGGAGGAAATAAAATGAAATTCACTGATGGAGGCTGGCTTGTCAAAGAAGGATTTGACGTCAATTATGCCGTTCATGTTTATGACACAAGAAAACAGGATAATACCTTAATATTTTACATGCCATATAGCTACGTTGGCCATAAAGGCTTCACGTTAGATGGTGGTTTGATGACGATGGAAGTCTCAACGCCGCATGCCGATGTGATTGGTGTGAAATTATATAATTACAAAGGGGTTCAACCGAAGACACCCGATTTCCATGTTGAAACGCAAGAAATCCAGCCGGTTATTCAAACAGAAGGCGAAGTCTATCAGTTTGAGTCAGGTGATTTGCGTGTAGAAATTACCAAAGGCGAACAACTAAACACGCGCTTTTATTACAAAGGTCAATTAATTACCCAAAGTATGCCCCGGAGTAAAGCCTTAGTTCATGATCCAAAAGGGCACGCGCATATTAGTGAACAGCTAAGTATGGATGTCGGCGAAGCAATCTATGGCTTAGGCGAACGTTTTACGAATTTCGTGAAGAATGGTCAAACCGTCGATATTTGGAATGCCGATGGTGGCACGGGTACGGAACAGGCCTACAAAAATATTCCATTTTATGTCAGCAACAAAGGCTATGGCGTGTTCGTGAATTCACCGGATAAAGTTAGCTTTGAAGTTGGTAGTGAAAAAGTGTCTAAAGTTCAATTTAGTGTACCCGGTCAATCGATGGAGTACTTCATTATTGCCGGTGACACGATGAAAGACGTCTTGAAAAATTATACTGATTTAACAGGGAAACCATCGTTACCACCTGCTTGGTCATTTGGTTTATGGTTGAGTACGTCGTTCTTAACAGATTACGACGAAGCGACCGTTAACTCTTTTGTCGATGGTATGTTGGATCGTGATATTCCGTTGGAAGTCTTCCATTTTGACTGTCTATGGATGCGTGAATATGAGTGGTGTAACTTTACTTGGGATGAGCGGACCTTCCCAGATCCAATCAATATGTTGCGTCGTTTGAAAGAGAAAGGCTTGAAGATTTGTGTCTGGATTAATCCCTACATCGGTCAGAAATCACCGTTGTTTGATGAAGGCATGGCGAAAGGTTATTTCTTAAAACGAGCGAACGGCGATGTGTGGCAATGGGATAAATGGCAAGCCGGAATGGCGATTGTCGACTTTACTAATCCTGAAGCGACGGCTTGGTACCAAGGCAAATTGCGAGAGTTAATCGCGATGGGCGTTGACTGCTTTAAGACGGACTTTGGTGAACGAATTCCAGTGGATGCAGTCTATGCAGATGGTTCTGATCCTGAGAAAATGCATAACTATTATGCCTACTTATATAACAAAATTGTCTATGATTTAATAGTCGAAGAAAAAGGCAAAGAAGAAGCGATTCTATTTGCTCGCTCGGCGTCTGTCGGCTCACAAACTTTACCTGTTCATTGGGGCGGCGATAGCACGTCAGATTATCCATCAATGGCAGAAACATTACGCGCTGGCTTGTCCTTTGGTTTAGGTGGTTTCGGTTATTGGAGTCATGATATTTCTGGCTTTGAAGCGGGCGCAACACCTGACTTGTATAAACGTTGGACGCAATTTGGTTTGTTGTCTTCTCACAGTCGTTACCACGGCAGCTGGGAATACAAAGTGCCATGGATTTATGGCGAAGAAGCAGTCGATGTGGCGCGCTACTTTACCAAATTAAAATTACGCTTAATGCCTTATTTACAAGCACAATCAGTAAAAACATCAGAAGTTGGCTTGCCAATGATGCGTGCGATGGTCTTAGAATTCACAGATGATATCGCAACGCACCAATTAGACCAACAATATATGTTTGGCGATGATTTATTAGTCGCACCAGTCTTCAATGATGCTGGACAAGTGAAATTCTACGTGCCAAACACGAAAGGTATCTGGACAGATCACTTAACCGGTAAACGTTACGCAGGCGGACAATGGTACCAAGAAACCGTCGATTATTTCCACTTATCATTATTAGCTAGACCAAACGCGATTATTATCGAAGGGAACACCGATAATCAAGCAGTCTATGACTATACAGAAGCACCAACAATCCATGTCTATGAGCTAGACACAGATGCAACAGCATCAGCACTTGTTTACAATGAACACGGCGAAAAAGTTGGCGCAGTCTCAGCTAAACACGTTGACGGAAAAGTCAAAGTGACGTTGGAAGGGATTAAAGAAGCAACCGTCGTTCTGCATGGCGAAGAAACCAAAGAAGTAGCCGCAAAAGAAGGCGTGACAAGTATTTAATTGAGTTAATAATAAACGAACCGCCCACGAATAGTTAGAGATGATCTCTAGCTGTCGGGGCGGTTCTTTTTTTAAGAAAGCATAAGTCTTGAGAGTATTTGGGAACTCTTTTGAATTGGCTCTCTAGTACTTTTTACTGCTCCAAAATACTGTGCCGCATCCGGGATTCCTTCCATCAAGCTATTCGCAGTCTAGTCGCAAGCAGCATAACAAAGAAGGTTAATCTCATTGTTAGCTTAGCTAGCTTATTGTAAGGCAGGTGATTTTCAATTTCTGTCCATCAAGCTGCGCATATCATTTCACTAGTGCTAAGGTACGGAAGCGAAATGTTCCATTTCACAGATATCGCACTGCGTTTACCATTCTACTTCTTGAAAACTTGGCAAGTGGGGTTGGAAAAATAACAAATCCTTTTTCAATATTTTTTAATATAGTGTTGCGAGCTAAGTGTTTCTGAGTTTTTTTCCACTAGTGCCTATTCGCACTCTTTTTTGAGAATTTTAGTAAAGTATCAAATTGCAAGAATCCCTTGTCCAAAAGGTTTTACCTTTAGAATCATCTATTTGTCCTCCGTTTTCAGGGTAAAAGTTGTGCGAATGAAGACTAGTGGTAAAAAACTAGCTATTTATTAGGTGTTAAACTATAGAATTAAAAATCATAAGAGTGACAGAAGGTAGAAAACCTCAATTCTATGGGCTCTTACTATAAAAATCATCTGCAATCGAATGTATATACAGCTTTGATTCAAATTTTTTATCTATAGAATAGAGATTTCAGTGCTTTCCCTCACTAGTGTCTATTCGCACTGTTTTTAAGCTTTTTATAGAGCATCAAATTATAAGAATCCCTTGTCTAGTAGGTTTCTTCTTCAAAATCATCTTTTTACTGCGAGATTTATCTTAAAAGTTGTGCGAATGAGGGATAGTATTAAAAAAATCAATATTCTCTGATGCTTTTCCACCTTTATTCTTTTTTAAATAACGGATTGAGATTTAATCGGCAAAAATATTATCGATTGAATAGTAGAAGCCCCGGCATATTGCCGAGGCTTCTTTTAATGAATTCGATTGGTTAGTACGTGGTCAAGCTATTGATAATAATTTGGACTTTGGTGCCGTGCATTTCTTGGCTGCGAATGCTGAGGCCATAATCGTCGCCGTAGAACATTTTAATCCGGTTGCTGACGTTGCGTAAGCCGATATGCTTGGTGACGTCCAAATCATTTTGGGCGATTTGTTCGCGAATTAAATCTAGATGCGCGGGGGAGATCCCGATACCGTTATCTTCGACTTCAATAATTAGTTTTTGTCCTTGTTTATCGATAGTGAGTGTCACTAGTCCGTTTTCCTCGATGCCTTCTAAGCCGTGAGCGATGGCATTTTCCACGAGGGGTTGAATAAGTAAAGGTAAGAGTTCGATTTGTTCGGGATCAATTGTGTCGGCAATGGTCATTTCGAAGTTGACTCGATCGCCGAAACGCATTTTTTGAATGTCCGTATAGACCTTGACGGTTTCGATTTCTTCGGCTAGCGTGGTGATTTTCTTGCCTTGATAATCCAAAGTAAAGCGCATCGATTTTGATAAAAGCTTAACAGATTGCGCGACTTCTGGATTGCCATTTTTAAGAGCGGTCATCCGAATGGTTTCTAACGTATTAAATAGAAAATGCGGATTAATTTGGCCAGCTAACAGTCGGAATTCCATTTGTTGCTGTTGATTCAAGAGTTCTTTTTCTGAGAGTTGTCCTTGGAATATTTGTTCTTCCTTTTGTTTAATTCGCTGGGTAATCGTATGGAAATCTAGAGAAATTTTAGAAATCTCATCGGCGCCATCGATTTGTTTGAAGAAGTCATAATCTTCGATTGATGCGTGGTAGACGGCGGTTTGTAAATTTTTAATCCGACTGGAAAAGAAATTGGCAAAGATAATCATAACGAGTGAGGTCATCAGTAGGACAACAATCAAGATACTGATCCAACGAATAACGTTTGATCTGAGATTTTTGTAGGCACTGTAATCAACGGAATAGATGACGACATGGTCTTGATCATTGGCTAAATCTAAAGTGTTGATGGCTACTAAGGCATCTTTAGTTTTATTGTTGGACTGAAAAGTTTCTTGCTCGTCTAAATGGTTCTCTATTGGAAAACTTACCTCTTCACCAGCTTGTTGAATGGTATCACTATAAAGTAGTTTTTGATTATTAAGCTGAATTTCTGTGTAATAGCTAGAATTGGTTATACGATTTTTCAAATAATTGTAATCCACTTCCATTTTCAGCACGGATTTGTATTCAGATAAAGGTAATGGTAGTGGCATATACAAGGTTAATTTAGGAATGGCATCTTCTATCTCGATGGTCCAGAACTCATTAGGTTGACTAGTCGCTTGTTTAAACCAAGTAGTGGACTGAATTGCAGGAGTTGCATAGGAAAAGCTTTTGTATTCTGTTAAGGTTTTATTTGTTGAATAAATTGTGAGGTTATAGATTGAAGTTTCTTGTTTGTGTAGACGATTCAGATAAGTATATTGATTTTCTGCTAGTAGCGCTTCATCTTCAGTAGTGTAAACTGCTGAAAGGATGTTCCGCAATTCATAATCAGTTGACATATAACCAGCAATTCTTTTAAAGGAATTTGTTGTATCAAAGACTATCGATTTTACACGGCGAGCATTGGCTGCTGCCAGACCTTTGTAGTTTTCAGTGAGCTGCTGTGTTGAGTCTGTTGTCAAAATGAGTCCAATGGCCAAGGTTGACAAGAGAACTAGGGGAACAAAGATAATAAATAATTGCTGACGAATCGGGTAACGATTGATTTTATTAAGAAATAATCGGAAATTCATGGCATTCACCCTAATCTAGTATTGTTTATAGATAGAAAGAAATAAAAATGAGCAGCAGTACGCGGCAAATGAAAAGCCAAAAACAAATAACAAGATCTTCATGCCCGGCATTAAGACAAGTAAGCAAAAAATGGTCAGTGGCAATAAGAGTACGCCTATCACTTTAACAGGATTGTCAAAAGGAAGCAATAAAGCATTCTTCAATGTTTGTTTTAACCCATTATCGAAACGACCAACTAAAGAGAAGCTAATCAGTAGGGCCAATAAGAAATAGCCGGCGATAAAGAGGGCAGCCAAACCAACGATACTAGTCAAAATGGTTTTAAAGGCAAACCAGAAAATACTACTAAAGAATAAAAAGAGAATCGGCATACCTAGACTAAAATAGACAGCTGTGGCACGGCGCCAATTTTCTTTAAAGTAGCTGAAATAATCTTTAATTAGGTAAGCATCTTGATGTTCTGCATATTTAGTCGTCACAGCCAGTAGTGCTGTGGTAGCAGCCCCAATCGTCACGATGGGTAAGCAGGTGAGGATAAAAATGACATTTAATAGAACGAATTGAATAAAAAGAGTCACATTTTGATGGAATGAACTATCCATGTTGAATTTCATATAAAGAACCTCCGATTGTTTTGATGTCTCTATTTTACATGAGTTTCGCTTGTTGTGAAAGCGGCTGCAAAATTGGTCATGAGCTTAGGAAGCTCGATTTATCAAGGTTTTATTTGATTATGTAGGCAAATGACTAAAAAAGATGTCTAGTTTTTACTGCATGGAGATACGTTTTTTCATAGTTTCAAAAAAGAAATCAGATGCTATGATTACAAATGTAAAAGCGGTTACAAATTAAAAAGGGGTGAAATAATGGAAATTAAACAGAGCAAAGGAGAGAAATCTGCAAAGCGGAGTCGCCGAGATGGTAAAATCATGTTTCTTTGTATCGTACCATTCCTGATTCTAGTCTTCTTATTCTCTTACTTCCCATTACATGGTTGGATTTATGCGTTATATGATTATAAGCCAGCCTTAGGGTTATCAGGTAGTGAATTTGTTGGTCTGAAATGGTTTACGGTACTGGTCTCCAGTCAAACTCAATTGAATCAAATTATTCAAGTAATGAAGAATACATTTGCTATGAGTTTTCTAGGGATTGCAACATCAATACTACCTGTGTTTTTTGCAATTTTATTAAATGAGATCAAATGTAAATGGTTTAAAAATCTTGTTCAAACATTGACTACTTTACCAAACTTTATTAGTTGGGTGTTGATTTATACAATCGCCTTTAGCCTATTTTCTTCAGCAGGTTTAATTAACACTTTACTACAAGAAAATGGTTTGATTTCAGAAGCGATTAAGTTCTTAGATAGCGACAATCATACATGGTTGATGATGTGTCTATGGAATATCTGGAAAAGTCTTGGCTGGGGAGCGATTATGTATCTCGCAGCGATTGCTGGTGTTGATCCAGAGCTATATGAATCAGCAAGAATTGATGGCGCAAATCGTTTCCATCTAATGCGTTATATTACTTTTCCAGCATTAATGCCAACATACTTAGTTATGTTGATGCTTTCGATTGCCAATCTATTAAACAATGGGATGGATCAATACTTTGTTTTTCAAAATGCTTTTAACAAAGAACATATACAAGTCTTGGATTTATATGTGTATAACATCGGAATGGGTGGCAATAGCCTATCTTTAGCAACCGTTCTAAGTATGTTGAAGAGTTTAATTAGCGTTGCGTTACTCGCTACCGTAAACTTTGCTTCGAAAAAAATTAGAGGAAGCTCTATTATTTAAGAGAGGAGAAAGAGAAGATGGAATTATCTGCAAAGAAAAAGAATAAAATGAAGCCTCATAAGCTTCCTCGAACCAAAGAAGATGTCTTCTTTAATATTGTGAATTATACATTTTTCGCATTAATTACCTTAATCTGTGCGTATCCTTTTTATTACTTGATTATTAATTCGATTAGTAATAATGAGTTGAGTGCCTTAGGTTCTATTCGCTTTGTACCAAACGACATTCACTTAGAAAATTATAAAGAAGTTCTTCAACTAGATGGTCTTTCACTAGCAGCGGTCGTTTCGGTAGCTAGAACAGTTATCGGAACGACCTTGACGGTGCTGGCTTCAGCTTTTCTAGGGTTTATGTTTACCCAACAGAAAATGTGGAAACGTCAATTTTGGTATCGTTTTGTAATTATCACGATGTACTTTAACGCGGGGCTTATCCCACTGTTTATTACGATGAAAACATTGGGATTAACGAACAACTTCTGGGTCTATATATTACCAGCAATTGTCCAACCATTTAATATCATCTTGGTGAAAACGTACATTGAATCGATTCCGGCATCTTTACAAGAAGCTGCTGAAATGGATGGCGCAAATATTGTTCAGATTTTCTTTAAAGTTATCTTACCAAATTGTATGCCAATCTTAGCAACAGTAGCGATATTTTCTGCTGTGGCACAATGGAATTCATTCCAAGATACCTTAATTTATATCACTGATCAAAAACTATATTCATTGCAATATTTACTTTACACATATATCAACCAAGCCAATTCATTAGCACAAATGGTAAAAAATTCCACTGGTTCCTTATCAGGTGTAGTGTCTGCAGCGACAACGCAAACGCCAACATCGATTCGGATGACCGTTTCAGTAATTGTTGTACTACCAATTATGTTTATCTATCCTCTATTTCAACGCCATTTTGTAAAAGGAATTATGCTAGGCGCTGTTAAAGGATAAGACTATTTATAAGGAGAAGTTGAAAATGAATTTAAAGAAAAAAATTGTTGCAGGGTTACTAGGGGTTACACTTTTGACGAGCTTAGCAGCTTGTGGTTCAGGTAAAAGTGAAAGTAAAAGTAAATCAGATAAAGATGAATTGTTGACAGTGGATGTTTATGATGGGTTAGCTAACTATATGGGTATTCAAAAAGGTTGGTTTGCTGAAGTGATCAAAGAAAAATTCAATATCGAGTTAAATATTATCGCGCCAAACGTTGCTGGAAATGGGGACACATTGTACCAAACAAGGACAGCCGCTGGAAATTTAGGCGATATAATCATTGTAAATACTGGAAAGGAATACACTGAATTAGTAAAAGGTGGATTATTGTATGATGCAACGGATAGTTATAAGGATATGAAAAATATCAAAAAATTCGATCGTGCAGTAGAGTATTTGAATAAGGATTCTGATGGGGTTTATGGTTTTCCAACAGCGGTTTCTAGTTTGCCATCAACTACACCATCTGAAGGATTAGACTTGAATTTTGGTGCATATATACGCTGGGACCTATATGGTAAAGAAAATTACCCATCAATGAAGACAATTGAAGATATCTTACCTGTTTTGAAAAAAATGCAGGATACAAATCCGAAGTCTGACTCTGGAAAACCAACTTATGGCTTCTCACTTTTTGGTGATTGGGATGGAACTATGATGACCATGGCCAAACAGATGGCACCGTTATATGGTTATGATGAAATGGGATTTGCTTTTGCAAAAGCAGATGGGACAGACTATCAGAATCCAATGGATGACGATTCATATTATGTACGAGCTTTGAAGTTCTTTAATAAAGCTAATCAAATGGGACTGGTAGATCCGGAATCGACTACTCAAAATTACGATACTATGTATCAAAAATATCAAGATGGACAAATCTTATTTTCGTGGTGGCCATGGCTAGGACAAGCTGCCTACAACACACCAGAAAACGTAGGTAATGGAAAAGGGTATATGTTAGCACCAATCGACGATCAAGAAATTTTTTCTTTCGGCGCAGATGTTTATGGTGGTAAACAGTTTATTGGGATTGGTTCCCAAGCAAAAGATCCAGAGAGAATCGCTGAATTTATCGACTGGCTATATTCTCCAGAGGGAGCATTGGCAAACACTTCTCAAACACAAGGTAGCGCTGGTATTGAAGGCTTAACTTGGGAAATGAATAAAGACGGTCTTCCAGAATTGACAGAATTTGGTAAAAAAGCACTATTTGATGGGAAAACAACTGTACCGAAAGAATATGGTGGTGGGACATACCAAGATGGAGTTTCGGCATTAAATGTAAACACAGTTTTGGGAATCGATATAAATCCAGATAACGGATACCCATATAATTATACAACATGGGAAACTTATCAAAAAGATAATACCACTCCACTGCAAAATGATTGGAGTAGCAAGATGGATAATAGTTCAACTACTTTAGAATATTTAGAAAAAGAAAAACAAGTCATGGTTGCACCTGGAGCAAGCTATGTAGCACCAGAAGAGGACTCAGAAATAGAAGTTTTACGAAATCAGATTGGTTCAACTATTACGGAGTATTCTTGGAAAGCTATCTTCGCTAAAGATGATACGGAATGTGACAAATTAATCGAAGAGATGAGAAATATCGTCTATGGCTTGAATTACGAAAAAGTATATGACATCGATTTAGCTAATGCGAAAGAACGAAATGAGCAAAGAATACTTGTCAAAGAAGAATATGGTGAATAATTACAAGTTAGGATGGGGAAAATGTCGGAAAAAATACAGTTTGGTGTAGATTATTATCCGGAACATTGGAATTCAGAACGGATAGAAACTGATATAAAGTTAATGAAAGAAATGGGAATTGATCTTGTGCGGCTAGGCGAGTTTTCCTGGAGTAAACTTGAGACATCAGATAATAACTTCGAGTTTGGATGGTTAAAACAAGTTGTGGCTAAATTTGAGAAAGTAGGTATAAAAGTAGTTCTAGGCACACCTACTGCTGCCCCGCCAGCATGGCTCATAAAAGAGCATCCAGAAATACAACCTGTTGATAGGGAAAGCAGAACAAGACATTTTGGCGGACGCCATCATTGTTGCCATTCAAATTTAACTTATAGAAAGTATTGTGAACGGTATGTTGAGATTTTTGCAGAGGAGTTTAGTAAGTCCACTAACGTAATTGGTTGGCAAATCGATAACGAGTTAGGTAATAGCCATAATGAATTGTGTTATTGTGATTCTTGTGAGAAGAATTTTCAGCGATGGCTAGAAAAAAAATATGTAACAATTAATGAGCTGAATCAAAGTTGGGGCACTACTTTCTGGTCTCAAACATATAATGATTTCGAACAGATACAAGCACCTAAGCTAACTGCTGCAGGAGAGAATCCCTCACAACTATTAGACTGGAAGAGATGTCATTCAGATTTGATAAAGGATTTTCACGATGAGCAGGTTGAAATCATTAGAAAATATTCTGAAGATACTTTTATCACACATAATATGATGGGCTTTAGTAACGTAGTTAATTATTACGAATTAGCAGAGAAGCTAGATTTTGTTTCTCATGATCAATATCCTTCAGGGCCATTCCATAAAGAGCAAAATAGACAGTCAGGGGATCATCAAGCTGCGGAGCTAGATGTAATTAGAGGGATAAAGCAACAAACTTTTTGGATTATGGAACAGCAATCTAATATTGCTGGCTGGGATGTACTAGGTAGGTTACCAAGCCCAGGTCAAATAAGTTTATGGACTGTCCAATCTGTTGCTCATGGAGCCGATACAATCGTTTACTTCAGATGGCGAACTAGCGCAATGGGAACAGAGCAATATTGGCACGGCATACTACCACATTCTGGTATTCCAGGAAGAGTTTACGAAGAAATAAAAACATTAACTAAAGAAATACGACCGATCATGCAGCAAGTTAATGGGATAAAACCAAAGTCTAAGGTAGCGATAGTGTATTCCTATGACCAAAGCTATGCATTTGATATACAACATCATCATCCAGATTTAAATTATGTAGACCATTTAAGAACTTATTATAAAGGTCTTTATGAAAATAATATTTCTGTAGATTTCATCTCTGATGCTGCTGATTTTTCGGAGTATGAGCTAATTGTTGCTCCATTGCAGTTCATACTTACGAATGAATTGGCAGAAAAATACAGGAACTATGTTCAAAAAGGTGGGAATTTGATTCTCACTATGAGAACAGGTGTAAAAACGGAGTCGAATATCTGTTATACCGACTCACCGTTACCAGGACTTTTATCAGATGTTTTAGGAATTCAAGTACCGGAATATGATTGCTTGTTAGATACGGAAGTTCGGATTAAAATAGGTGATAAAAACCACGTAGCAAACAAATGGGCAGACTTAATTACATTAACCTCTGCAGAAGCATTGGCAAGTTATGACAGTCAGTTTTACAAAGGAACTCCCGCTATAACACAAAATGATTTTGGAAAAGGCAAGGCGTATTATGTAGGTACAGAGATGTCCCCTTCATTGATGAGTGATTTTATAGATAGACTTCAAATCAAAAAAGAAGCACAGGCTGCCCCGATTGGTGTAGAGATTGCATCTAGAGAAAGCGAAAAACTAATCTATCATTTTGTCATGAATCATACAGATTGCATTCAGTCTTTTGATCCACCAAAACATTGGACACTATATAAAGACGATAAGGGAACAAAGACTATTCCTGAACATGGCTATCTCATATTTATTGAAAATAAATAATAGATTGTCTGGCAGGGAGAGTAATAAACGAAGTATAATAAAGAATATATGAATAGAATGGGCAGCTAGATTACTGTCTATCCATAGAAATAGGGACGGGACATTAGTTTTTTAACTTATGTTTCGGTCCTTATTTTTATCTCTTTTACAATGTACTCATATTATTTTTGTTGTGCTTGAAAATAACTGGAGGATAAATTTAGTAACTCTTGGCTATAAGAGGTTTCTTGTAATTAACGCTAATGGATTAAGAAAAGAGATAGAAATGTTTATAGAATAGAACTATATTGATGAGAAATTATAGCATAGTACAAATTCTAAGGAGAATGTCTATGAAAACAATTGAAGAAATAAAACAAGTCGTGAGTGAAGGGCCTTTTTCAGCGAACTGGCGAGATTTAAATGCTTTTCAAACACCGACTTGGTTCAAGCAAGCGAAGTTTGGAATCTTTATTCATTGGGGATTGTATAGTATTCCCGCGTTTAATAATGAATGGTATTCGCGAAATATGTATCGTCAAGGCACGGAAGAATATCAGCACCATATTGATACCTATGGCCCGCATGAAGAATTTGGCTACAAGGATTTTATTCCAATGTTTACCGCTGAAAAATTTGATGCGACGGAGTGGATGGCGCTATTCAAAGAGGCTGGCGCGAAATACTTTTTCCCAGTGGCGGAGCATCATGATGGCTTTCAGATGTACCAAAGTGAGATTTCTCACTATAATGCTTTTGAGATGGGACCAAAACGTGATTTATTGAAAGAGTTAAAAGAGGCTGGTGAAAAAGCGGATTTAACTTTTTGTACGTCGTCTCATCGGGCCGAGCATTGGTTCTTTATGGGCCATGGCAAAGAATTTCCGAGTGATATTAAGGAACCGATGGAGAAGGGTGATTTTTATTGGCCTGCTCAACCGGAACCGGATAATCAAGCACTACAAAGTACGCCGTATCCGACCGCTGAATACTTAGAGGATTGGCTATTGCGGACTGTAGAAATCATTGACCGTTATCAACCGAAAGTATTATACTTTGATTGGTGGATTCAACATGAAGCGTTCAAAGAATCGTTGCAATTATTGGCGGCTTATTATTATAACTGTGGTCATACCTGGGGTGAAGAAGTGGCGATTTGTTACAAGCACGATGCCATGATGTTTGGCTCAGGCGTGGTGGAGATTGAGCGTGGCAAGCTTTCTGATGCGCAGCCTTTCTATTGGCAATCAGATACAGCGATTGCTCGGAATTCATGGTGCTATACCGAAACGCTTGATTATAAATCGGTCAATGAAATTCTTTATGATTTGATTGAAGTCGTTTCAAAAAATGGTAATTTACTGTTAAATGTTGGACCAAAAGGCGATGGATCAATTGCTGAAAAAGATCAACTAATTTTAAAAGAAATTGGTACTTGGCTCAAAGTGAATGGCGAAGGAATCTACGAGTCAAAACCGTGGCGTAAAGCTGGGGAAGGTCCGACACAACTAGTTTCAGGACAGTTCCAAGAAAACAAACCGACGACCTACACGAAAGAAGACATTCGTTTTACCGTGGCAGGCGAAGCCATCTATGCTTTCTTATTGGCGCCAAAAGCGGGTGAGCAGGTGGTTATCAAATCGTTGGCAACATCGGCGGATCAAAATGTACCAGAATTTCATGGCTTAATTAAGGAAGTCAGTATATTAGGGGAAGCACCAGTCGATTGGCAAGTGACAGCGGAAGGCTTGGCGGTGACGCTGCCAGAAACGTTGGATGCATTGCCGAAAGTCTGCAAAATTACAATTATGTAAAGGATGGAATAATTCAATGAAACATGAACGAATCAAATTAGATGACAGTACAGCCTATGTTGACAGCTATCTCTTGGCTAATTCGCCTGAAATGATCGCAGATAGAAAGCGCCCGTTAGTGGTTATCTGTCCTGGTGGTGGTTACGAGATGACCTCTGATCGTGAAGCAGAACCAGTGGCTATTCGCTTTTTAGGGATGGGCTTTCATGCCTTAATTTTACGCTACAGTGTCGCACCAAGTCGTTTTCCAGAAAGCCTAGTCCAGTTAGCGAAGACGGTTCAGTTGGCACGGAATAATGCTGATGAATGGGGCGTTGATCCTGATAAAATTATTGTTGCTGGCTTCTCTGCAGGTGGACATTTAGCTGCTAGCCTTGGTGTATTTTGGCAAAAAGATTTTCTGAAGGAATATTTAGAAGGCGAGAATAGCCAATGGCAACCGAATGCTTTGCTACTTAGTTATCCAGTCATCAGCTCAGGTCCATTTGCGCATAATGGCTCGTTCCATTCGTTATTAGGCGATAAATATGAAGAGCTGAAAGATTTTGCTTCATTAGAAACGCAAGTCTCAGAAAATACGCCGCAAACCTTTTTGTGGCATACAGTGGAAGATGATGCTGTCCCGATGGAAAACAGTATCGCCTTTGCTCAAAGCTTACGTAAATACAAGGTGCCATTCGAATTGCATCTCTTCCCTAAGGGCGGACATGGTTTAAGTCTAGGAACTGACGCAACAAGTATCAGTAACGGCTATGGACTGCAAGAAGAGATTACTGTTTGGCCAGATTTGTTTGAAACTTGGGTTAAACATAATCTGTGAGATGATGGGAAATAAGTACGAAGCATCTGAATGTTTCCGACTATTAATTGAATAATTAAGAGAACATAAATAGTAATAAAAATAGACTTACCTGTGAACGGAAGAATTGATGAGTTAGTCAATCTTTCGAGAAGGGAAGTCTATTTTTTTTGTGAGTATATTTATGAATATCAGAGTAATGTTCTAGTTAATTGCTATCGGCGTACGTTTCCCATCTATTAATGCTATTCGAAAAGGAAACTTGTAAAGTGGATCATGCGACAAGATATCCTTGTATGAACGAGTCTGGCGCTAGGGACGGGTAGGGAATGAAAATGTACCATTTTCTTTTATTGTCCTACGCCTACCATTCCACTATTTTGAAACTTGGTGAATAGACTATGAGCTAAGTGTTGCTGTAAGAACGAGTTTGGCAGCTAGGGCCAGGTACGGAAGGAGAATGTTTCATTTTCCCTTTATCGGCCTACGCCTACCATCCAACTAAATGGTCGTGTAAAAGTTGAACGAGGAAACTTCGAAAGTGGATCATGCGGCAAGATGTAGCTGTATGCACGAGTCTGGCGCTAAGGACGTGTAAGGGATGAAAATGTATCATTTTCTTTTATTGTCCTACGCATACCATTCCACTACTGCGATACTTGGTTAGTGGAACTGGCAAAATAGCGCAATATTCGGGAATTTTTTAGAAGGAAATTGGGAAGAAAGCCTTCTCATTTTCAGATAGAATAGAGTTATCAAAGAGATATTAAATAAAGCAATAGTAGGAGGAAACTAATGACAGTAAGAGTTGGAATTATCGGATGTGGTGGGATTGCGAATGGCAAACATATGCCGGCGTTATCACAGGTTAAAGAAGTTGAAATGGTGGCATTTTGTGATTTAATCGTTGAACGTGCGGAGGAAGCGAAAGCGAAGTATGGCGATGAATCTGCAAAAGTTTATACGGATTATAAAGAAATGTTAACGGATTCAACGTTGGATGTCGTGCATGTGTGTACGCCTAATTCATCTCACTCGGAGTTGACAATTGCGGCTTTGGAATCAGATTGTCATGTGATGTGTGAAAAACCGATGGCTAAAACGTCTGAAGAGGCGAGAACGATGATTGAAGCTGCGAATAGAACGGGTAAAAAATTAACGATTGGTTATCAAAATCGTTTTAGAACAGATTCGCGTTACTTGCATGATGTGTGTGCGGATGGCGAGCTTGGGAATATTTATTTTGGGAAAGCGCATGCGGTTCGTCGTCGGGCAGTTCCAACTTGGGGTGTGTTCCTTGATGAAGAAGCGCAAGGTGGCGGTCCGTTGATTGATATCGGCACACATGCTTTGGATTTAACTTTATGGATGATGGATAATTACAAACCTAAATTTGTGGTGGGTAAAGCGTATCATGAGTTATCGCAAACAGAAAATGCTGCGAATGCTTGGGGGCCTTGGGATCCTAGCAAGTTTACGGTGGAAGATTCAGCGTTTGGTTATATTGTCATGGAAAATGGCGCGTCAATTTTCTTAGAGTCTAGCTGGGCTTTAAATAGTTTAGATGTGAAGGAAGCGAAGACTAGTCTGTATGGCTCTAAAGGGGGCGCAGATATGGATAATGGCTTAACAATTAATGGTGAAAATCGTGGCTTATTATATGAAAAACAAATTGAATTAGAAACAGGTGGCGTGGATTTCTATGATGGTGCGACACAAACACCAGAATTATTAGAAGCTCATTCATGGATTCAAGCGATTTTGAATGATACAGAGCCTGTCGTAAAACCGGAACAAGCGTTGGTTGTGACTGAAATTCTTGAAGCGTTGTATGAGTCGTCGAATACAGGGAAACCTGTCTACATTAAAGGAGAGTAAAATGAAACCACAAATTGCTATTCAATTATGGAGTGTGCAGGAAGCGTGTCGCGAAGATTTTCTAGGAACCTTACAAGCACTGAAAGAAGCGGGCTATGACGGGGTTGAATTTGCTGGCTACAATGGCTATTCGGCGGACGAAATTGCGGAGATGTTGAAGAAAACAGGTCTTGTTGCGGCTGGCTCTCATATTCCATTTGAACAAATGGATACGGATTTAGAAGCGGTGTTGGCTTTCGAGAAAACAATCGGCAATAAGCGGATTGTTGTTCCTTATGCAACGTTCCCGACAGCTGAAGCGTGGCAAGCATTTATCAAACGTTTAGCTGAGATTGCCAAAGCCGTTACAGCACAGGGCTTTGAGTTTTATTACCATAACCATGCCCACGAATTTAAAGAGGTACCGAACGAAGATTTATTGGAATTAATGACGAAAGAATCGTCGGATATTCGTTTAGAAGTCGACTTGTACTGGCTCAATGCAGCGGGCAAAAATGTACCAGAATGGGTGGCTGCTCATTCAGATTCAATCGGCTTATTCCATATGAAGGATATGAAAAAAGATCCGGAAGAAAGCACAGAGATTGGCTCAGGTGTATTGCCGATGGGAGAGTATGTGCAGTTGGCTAAAGAATTGGGCTTGCCGTGGTTGATTGTTGAACAGGAAGCTTTCCAAAAATATTCGCCGATGGAAGCAGCAAAAATTGATTGCGACGTATTGAGTCGCTTGGTAGAGGAGTGCTACAAATGATTCAAGTAACGGTGTGGAATGAGTTTCGTCATGAAAAAACGGATAAAGCGGTCCAAGATATGTATCCAAAAGGGATTCACGGACAGTTAGCGAGTTTCTTAGAGGAAGATTTTTCTGTTCGGACGGCGACTTTAGATGAGCCAGAACATGGGCTGACGGAAGAAGTTTTATCTGAGACGGATGTGCTCATTTGGTGGGGACATATGGCGCATGATGAAGTCAGCGATGAGATTGTTGCGCGCGTGCATCAACGTGTCTTGGAAGGAATGGGCCTGATTGTCCTACATTCTGGGCATTTTTCTAAGATTTTCAAAAAGCTAATGGGCACTTCCTGCGACTTAAAATGGCGTGAGGATGACCAGCATAGTCGGATTTGGAACGTCAATCCAAGTCACCCAATCGTTGAAGGTGTGGGCGAATATATTGAGTTAGAAAAAGAAGAAATGTATGGCGAGCACTTTGATATTCCAGCACCGGATGAAGTTGTTTTTATCAGCTGGTTCCCTGGTGGTGAAGTCTTCCGTAGTGGTGTGACTTATCGTCGCGGCAATGGCAAAATCTTCTATTTCCAACCAGGTCACGAAACGTATCCTTCCTATTATAATGAGAAAGTGCAACGCGTGATCAAAAATGGTGTTCGCTGGTGCGCGCCAACTGAAAATGTCTATCCGTATTACGGACATTTTGATGCGCTAGAAAAATAAGAAAAGCGAATCGAAATTAGGCAAAGTTAATAGAAGTGTTTAGTGATTATCAGAAGCTTATTAGAAGCAGAAGAGGAGAAAAATAAAAATGAAATTAGGCGTATTTACCCCTTTATTTAATAATTTAAGTTTTGAAGAAATGATTGATACTGTTTCAAAAGCGGGCTTACAAACCGTTGAGATTGGTACGGGGGGCTCACCTGGCGATGCCCATTTATCGATTGATAAATTATTGGCAAGTAGCGATGAACGGAAAGAGTATTTAGCAAAATTGGATGACAAAGGCTTGTCAATCTCGGCCTTAAGCTGTCACAACAATCCAATCTCGCCATTAAAAGATGTTGCGGCTGAAGCGGATGAATTATTGAGAAAAACCATCAAGCTTGCGAGTCTGATGAATGTTCCCGTGGTCAATGGCTTCTCAGGAATTTCTGGCGGGAATCCGACTGATACACAAGTCAACTGGCCGGTTTTACCTTGGCCAACGGAATACGATGATAACTACAATTATCAATGGGAGAAGAAATTAATTCCTTATTGGAAAGAAATCAATCATATTTCTGAAGATGCTGGTGTCAAGATTGGGATTGAATTACACGGTGGTTTCTTATGCCACACGCCTTATACGATGCTTAAATTGCGTGAAGCAACTGGCAAAGCGATTGGCTGTAATTTAGATCCAAGTCATTTATGGTGGCAAGGAATTGATCCAGTAGCGGCGATTAAAATCTTAGGTGAAGCAGACGCGATTCACCATTTCCATGCGAAAGATACCTATTTGGACCAAGACAATATCAATATGCACGGCTTAACCGATATGCAGCCGTATGGCAATGTCAAAACGCGGGCTTGGACCTTCCGTTCTGTTGGTTGTGGTCATGATTTGCAAGTTTGGTCAGATATGATTTCAGCGTTGCGCATTTACGGCTACGATTATGTCTTGAGTATTGAACACGAAGACCCAATCATGTCGATTGACGAAGGTTTAACGCGCGCGATTACTAATTTGAAGAGCATCATGATTAAAGATCAGCCAGCTGAGATGTGGTGGGTTTAGTTCGTAATTAATTCGTTTAAAAGTAAGTCAAGTGAGGTGTGAAGCCTGAGGATAGTAGATTTCGTCTCGCTACTCACTCAGGCTTGCCAAATTAAAGAGAATCGAGGACAACAAATGTCAGTAATTAATTTTGCCGTAGTTGGCTATGGTGGCATGGGTTCGTACCATGTCCATACGATTATGCCTAAAGAGTTGATTCATGTGAAAGGGACCTTTGATATTTCAGAGGAACGTCAAGCAGTTTCCGAGGAAAAGGGCCATTTTATCTATACAACCTATGAAGAAGTTTTGAACGATCCAGAGGTTGAAGCTGTCTTAATCGCGACGCCAAATGATAGCCATAAAGACTTAGCGGTCCAAGCATTGCGTGCAGGAAAACATGTCGTGTGTGAGAAACCTGTGACCATGAATACGCAAGAGCTGGATGAAATTTTGGCCGTTTCAAAAGAAACCGGCAAGACCTTCATGGCGCATCAAAATAGACGCTGGGATCCAGATTTTCTGATTGTTCGCGAGTTGTACAAAAACAAACAGATTGGTGATTTCTTCCAGATTGAATCACGCGTCCAAGGTGCCAACGGAATTCCTGGCGATTGGCGTCATCTGAAAGAACATGGTGGCGGGATGCTCCTTGATTGGGGCGTTCATTTGCTAGATCAATTATTATTTATGATTGATAGCCCAGTGAAAACCGTCGCGGCTGACTTCAGCTACGTTTTAGGCGATGAAGTCGATGATGGCGTGGCGACATTTTTAACTTTTGAAAACGGCGAAAAAGTCCTGATGGAAGTCGGAACAACCAACTTTATCAAACTACCTCGCTGGTATATCAAAGGCACAAAAGGTACTGCAGTAATTGAGGATTGGGACTTATCAGGCAAAATGGTCGTACCAACCTATGCGCCAGACGTGGTTGCACCAACACCAATTCAAGCCGGTGTCGGCCTAACAAAAACCATGGCACCACCTTCTGAAGAAGCAACCAAAGTGATGGACTTACCAAAAGGTGAAGCAGAATATCCTGAGTTTTATCAAAACTTCTATGATGTCGTTCGCAACCAAGCCGAACCAGTCGTTAAAAATGAAGAAGTTCGCCGTGTCCTAAAATTGATTGAAACAATTTTTGAAGCCGGTGAAAAACAACAAGTATTGCCATTTGAATAAAATGAATGTCGATTTCTCAGAGATTATAGTTGGGGGATCGACTTTTTGGTACTTATTATTTATCTGTATCCATGTGTCGTATCTGAGATAGAAAGGTTCAAAAAATTATTCAAATAGTTAAAATTATAGCAAATGTGACATCCGATTTGTAAAGATATATAACACATCTGAAGGTAGTTTTGAATTCAAAAATCTAGAATATTTGCTGAAAGAAGACTAAATACATCTTCCCGATTTTTTCTTATGATTTTTAAGAGAGGCTTAGCTTTTGTATTTTTTTGAAGAATAATAAATTAAAAGTCCAAAAATAATCCCCTGGAAATTAAGTACACTTAATTTTTAGGGGGAACTCTTCAATATAAATGGCAAAATTTTCACTGGATTCTCTGCTGAAAGGAAAATAAAAACAACTTCCCAAAATTTTCTTATTATTTTTAAGAGAAACGTGATTTTTGTATTTTTTGAGAAAAAATAAATTGAAAGTCCAAAATTACAGTCAAAAAATTTAAGTATAATTAATTTTTTGGGTAGCCTTACTATTAAGCGTCAAAATTCTTCAAAAGTTAAAGAGATCAAAATATTAAGTATACCAAATTTTTCGAGTTTTTCCGGTTTAGAAATTACTTTATACCTGAGTTAAGAAATGCTTGGCAAAGTAAGACTATGGAAAGAAAAAATAACAATGACTGATAATATTCTAGCTTTAATAATAGTATAAAAAAAGACTGCTTGTCAGAATATGAAAATTAGGGGCATTCAAAAAAGGTATCCATGATTTCTCATCTTCCATGATAAACCAAACTTTCAAAAATACGTCTAGAATCTTAAGTAGTCTTGTAGAATCATAAACAAAATATGCTATGATAGTTTTATATATAAAAACGTTAGTTATACTATAAGGAGGGATTAAAATGTGGTCAGCTTCTATTAAAATTGATTTAAAATCTACTGCAGTATATCTGTTGATTATCGTGCTTGGCGTAGTTTCCTATTTCATTAATGTTGGTAAAGGGGAAACTTTACAAAATATAATACATAATTTTACAATACCTACTTTATTCTTATTTATTGGATTGTCTATTGAAGATATTCCTAAATGGGTAAACTATCTATCATTATTAATAGGAATCGCATTCTTAGTATATTTTTCGCTATACTATTTTATTGGTTTTCATAATCATCATTGGGGGAATTAACTAATAGGGAGTGCGCATAGCTACTAGTATATGTTCTTTCCTATTATTTTGGTAATTGCTTGATTGCACAAAATTAAAACTAAGAGAAATATTCTTGGAGAATTTCAGACTTCTCTATGAAAGAACATAGACTGGAATTATCGGAAAAGATGCCTTAATAAACAACTCAAATGTCCTTTTTTATATTAATCATTCTCAACAATAAAGGTTCTATTTTAAATAGGCTTATCGTGAGATACTCGCGCCGAATTATTAAATTGCCTGAGAAATTGTTTTGAAATATAGTCACTAGTAAAAGAGTGTGCTAAAATGTGAGAGTAACTACTGAAAATAGCCAGAATCAATCACTTATTGGTGAAACAGGAGGAAAATCTTTTGAAGATTATTTTATTATACGGTGGACGTAGTGAAGAGCATGATGTCTCAATTTTATCTGCGTATTCTGTACTAAAAGCTGTCTATTACAACTATTATAAAGTTCAATTAGTGTTTATCAGTAAAGAGGGCCAATGGGTAGAAGGGCCACTATTAACAGAGGCGCCAAAGAGTGCAGACGCGCTTCGTTTAACTTGGGATACAAGTGGAGAACGGACAGAAGGCTTCACTGGTAAGCTGATTCACCCGGGTGCAATCCAAGAATCAGAAGAAGAAATCATCGTCTTTCCAGTCTTACATGGACCAAATGGTGAAGATGGGACTATCCAAGGCTTCTTAGAAACAATCAATGTACCATACGTGGGTGCTGGCGTCTTAACAAGTGCGTGCGCGATGGATAAAATTATGACTAAATATATTTTACAAGCAGCTGGCGTGCCACAGGTTCCTTATGTGCCGGTCCTTGAGAGTCAATGGAAAGAAAATCCACGGAAAGTTTTCGAACAGTGTGAAGGATCATTATTGTATCCGATGTTCATTAAGCCTGCTAACATGGGCTCGAGTGTTGGGATTACCCGTGCCGAGAATCGTGAAGAATTGCAAAATGGTTTGGCTGAAGCGTATCGTTTTGATTCAAGAGCGATTGTCGAACAAGGGATTGAAGCGCGCGAGATTGAAGTTGCAGTGTTGGGGAACGAAGATGTTCGCACAACAACTCCTGGTGAAATTGTTAAAGATGTTGCGTTTTATGATTATAATTCAAAATATATTGATAACAAGATTACTATGCAAATTCCGGCTGAGATTCCGGCAGACGTGCAAGAGAAGGCTCAAAAATATGCAAAAATTGCTTATAAAATGTTGGGTGGCAGTGGCTTAAGTCGATGTGACTTCTTCTTAACCAATAAAAATGAGTTATTCTTGAATGAATTAAATACGATGCCTGGCTTTACTCAATTTAGCATGTATCCAGTATTATGGGAAAATACCGGTCTTAAATATAGTGATTTAATCGAAGAATTGATCCAATTAGGATTGAATCGTTACAAACAACGTCAAAGTTTTTTTGCGAATAAATAAAGATTTGGGGATGGAGCTTTTGTCAATTTTGACTAAATGTTTCATCCCTTCATTTTGAAGAAAAAGGTGAAAAAGATGCAACTTACAATAGAAGAAGTCGTGCAAGCAGTGGAAGGAATCTATACGGGTGCACCGGAAGTTGTGATTTCAGGTGTAGAATTCGATAGTCGAAAAATTGTCGCAGGAAATTTATTTGTGCCGTTAGCTGGTGCGCGGGATGGTCATGAATTTATTCAACAAGCGATTGAGAATGGGGCAGTGGCAACGTTTTGGTCACGACCTGTCGATGAAACGCTAGAGATTTCTGTCATCCAAGTGGCTGATCCATTAGTGGCGATGCAACAGTTGGCACGCTATTATTTAGAAAAAGTCGGGGCTGAAGTGGTGGCGATTACAGGCAGCAACGGCAAAACGACCACGAAGGATATGACGGAAGCGGTGCTTGCTCAAAAATTTGCGACCTACAAGACGCAAGGCAATTATAATAACAACATTGGCTTGCCATATACGATTTTGCATATGCCAGAGACGACTGAAAAACTTATTCTAGAGATGGGTATGGATCATGCGGGGGAGATTGAAGAGCTTTCCTTATTGGCGAGACCAGCTGTTGCAGCAATTACGATGATTGGCGAAGCGCATATCGAAAATTTAGGGTCACGTGAAGGCATTGCCAAGGCGAAAATGGAGATTGTTACGGGCTTGTCAGAGAATGGTTTGTTAGTGATTCCTTCTACTGAACCGTTACTCACGCCACTCGTGGCAGATTTACCGCAGACGATTAAAACCTTTGGATTACATGAGGCTGATGTGACGGCGACGATTGTTTCTGAAGAGAAGACGCAGACAATCTTCAAGATTGGTGAGCAGGTCATGACGATTCCTGTGCCGGGAAGCTACAACGTGACGAATGCTTTAATCGCTTATCAAATTGGTTGCTGGTTTAACCTTTCAATCGAGCAGATTCAGACAGGCTTGGCGAATTTTCAATTGACGCAAAATCGGACACAGTGGGTGAAGGCGGGCAATGGTGCAGACATTTTAAGTGATGTCTACAATGCGAACCCGACGGCGATGGGCTTAGTCTTGGATACGGTCAGAAATCTAGAAACGACGGGGAACAGAATTGCTGTCTTGGCGGATATGCTCGAGTTAGGTCCTGATTCAAAAATGATGCATGCCAGTATGGCAGAGCATGTAGATGCTTCTTTTGCTAAATTATTTTTATACGGTGAAGAGATGACCGCTTTAAAAGCACGATTGTCCGAAGAACAGCCTGAGATGTGGGTGGAATTATTTGCTAAGGATCAAAAAGAGCAATTAATTCAGTCACTGATTCAAACAATTCAGCCTACCGATATGGTGGTAATAAAGGGCAGCAACGGGATGGGGCTTGCTGAAGTTGTGAAAGAATTAGAAAATATGAAATGAAAAAGTATAAAACTTGCTGAAAACAAGATAATATGATAGAATAACCTATTGCCGAAAGATGAAGAAATTTAATTGGAACTATCTATATGAGAATAGATTTTTATATTGATAACGAAGCTGAACGAATCCCGTTTGGCTTTTCTAATGCCTGACTTCGTGAAGAGAATTTTTCGGTGGTGTCACGATAGCTGAGAATGCGCGGAACCATTAATGGCAATTGTAGACAAAAGACTTATTTTTCTCTTCAACTAAACGAATCGACGGGAGCCAGCAAGCGATTGAATAAATTGCAATAAGCTAAATCCTCAGTCAACAACTATCTTAGGAGGATACCACTTGAAATTTAAAGAACTAAATTTATCACCAGAATTATTAGCAGCAGTAGAACGAGCAGGATTTGAGGAAGCAACACCGATCCAGGAAGCAACAATCTCTCTTGCCTTAGACGGCAGAGACGTGATTGGACAAGCCCAAACGGGGACTGGTAAAACAGCCGCTTTCGGATTACCTATGTTGGAAAAGATTGATACGAATAATCGTGACCTACAAGGATTAGTAATTGCGCCAACGCGTGAATTAGCTATCCAAACGCAAGAAGAATTGTTCCGTTTAGGTAAAGATAAAAAAATTCGTGTGCAAGCTGTCTACGGTGGTGCTGATATCGGCCGCCAAATTCGTGGCTTAAAAGATCGTCCACATATCGTTGTCGGAACACCTGGCCGGATGCTTGACCATATCAACCGTCACACCCTAAAACTAGGCACAGTTCAAACGCTTGTTTTAGATGAAGCGGATGAAATGTTAAACATGGGCTTCTTAGAAGATATCGAAAAGATTATCTCGCAAGTCCCAAGTGAACGCCAAACATTATTATTCTCAGCAACAATGCCACCAGCAATTAAGAGCATTGGTGTGAAATTCATGCAATCACCTGAGCATGTTCAAATTAAAACAAAAGAAATGACAGCAGACTTAATCGATCAGTATTATGTACGCTCAAAAGATTTTGAAAAATTTGATATCATGACTCGTTTACTAGATGTTCAAACACCGGAATTAACGATTGTTTTCGGTCGTACAAAACGTCGTGTTGATGAATTAGCTCGTGGACTTGAAGCGCGTGGTTATCGTGCAGAAGGAATCCATGGCGATTTATCTCAACAAAAACGGATGAGCGTTTTACGTTCGTTCAAGAGTGGTCACTTAGACATTCTAGTGGCAACAGATGTAGCCGCTCGTGGTCTAGATATTTCTGGCGTAACTCACGTTTACAACTATGATATTCCTCAAGATCCAGAAAGCTATGTTCACCGTATTGGTCGGACTGGTCGTGCTGGTAAAGGCGGAATGTCAGTAACGTTTGTGACACCGAATGAGATGAGCTACTTACACGTTATCGAAAACTTAACCAAAAAACGCATGACTCCTCTACGTCCACCTTCTGAAAAAGAAGCTTTCAAAGGTCAATTAGGTGCGGCGATTGAAGAAGTTGAAACAAAACTTGAAGAAAACGGTCTAGATAAATATCTATCAGCATCAGATGATTTATTAGAAAAATATGAAGCGCAAGATTTAGTTGCGTTATTATTAAAAACTATTTCTAAAGACCCTTCAGATTCAGTGCCAGTTAAAATTACGCCAGAACGTCCATTGCCAGCCAATAAAAAAGGCTTTAACAAAAATGGCAAACGTGGCGGAGGCGGGGGCGGCAATAATGGCCCACGTGCTCGTAAAGAGGGTGGCGGCGGCTACCGTGGCAAAGAAGGCGGCGGCAGTAGTTACCGTGGCAACAAAAACAGCAAAAGCGGCGGCAACAGCAGCTACAACAACAAGAACGGCAATCGTCCATCAAATGGTGGCGGCAAACGTTCAAATGATAAAAAACGTGGCTTTGTAATCCGTAGCAACAACGACTAATTACAAAGAATTACTGAATAAATTAGCCTAAGAAAATCTCTCGCTCAAACCGAGAGATTTTCTTTTTTTGTGATATACAGGGTTATGAGTGGTTTTTCTTTTTTTTTTTGGTAGAATAGGAATATCTTAACTTTGGAGAACGAAAAAAATATGATAAAAGGGATTGGCATAGACGCGGTTGAATTAAAGAGAATTGAGAAAATAATTAAAGAAAAAAGAAGTTTTGCCCAAAGAGTGTTGACAACTAACGAACTGATGTTGTTTAATGACTTGACACTACATCGGCAGGTAGAATTTTTAGCTGGCCGATATGCCTGTAAAGAAGCTTTTTCAAAAGCATGGGGCACAGGGATTGGAAAAGTTAATTTCCAACAGATTGAAATTCTTAAGAATGAATTTGGTGCTCCTATCGTGACGAACTCGCCACACCAAGGCAACGTATTTGTGACAATTACTCATACAGATACGACGGCTATAGCCCAAATTTTGTTGGAAGACTGAGAAAGAAGGAATGAAACATGGTTGTCGCTACTTATCGACCAACAAGAGCGATTGTACATACACAAGCGATTCAAGAGAATGTCGAGAATGAACGCAGACGGTTAGCTGAGGGCACAGAATTATTTGCTGTGGTTAAGGCTAATGGTTATGGTCACGGAGCGTTAGAGACGGCCCAGGCAGCATTGGCTGGTGGCGCGACTGGTTTCTGTGTGGCAACACTTGATGAAGCAATAGAATTACGTGAGGCAGGGTTTACTGAGCCTATCTTGGTGATGAGTTTTATTGAGCCTTGTTACAGTGCACTTGCTGCGGCGCATGATATAGCGATTGCGATTGGGACAAAGGAAGGTTTAAGAGAGACGGTCGCTTTGTTGGCTGCTGGAAACGTAGCGAATCAATTGAAGATTCATCTAGCGATAGATACTGGGATGGGTCGAATCGGTTTTTGTTCTTTAGCAGAAGTGCTTGAAGCGATTCAACTAATTGATCACTCAGAAAACTTGTTATGGGAAGGTTTGTTTACTCATTTTGCCACAGCGGATCAAGCAGATGACCGTTATTGGCAACAACAGTTAGAAAGATTTAAGGAAATTTTGGCTGGCTTGCCACGAGAACCGCGCTATGTGCATACAAGTAATAGTGCAACGGCCCTTTGGCATGAAGCAGGTATCGGGAATATGGTTCGCTATGGCGTTTCGATGTACGGACTGAACCCATCTGGTCATGCATTACCTGCACCGTATCCGTTGAAGCCAGCTTTAGAACTTGTTTCCGCATTGATGCAGGTAAAACATTTGCCTGAGGGTGCCGGGATTGGCTATGGGAAAACTTATGTCACGTCCACTACCGAGTGGATTGGAACGGTGCCGATTGGTTATGCCGATGGTTGGCTTCGAAACATGCAAGGATTTCACTTGCTTGTTGAAGGCGAACGTTGTGAGATTGTCGGTCGAGTGTGCATGGATCAATTAATGATTCGTTTGCCACGTGCCTTTCCGGTCGGAACAAAGGTGACATTGATTGGTGAAAACCAACAGGAAATAATTAGTATGCAGGATGTGGCAGATCAATTAGTCACCATTCATTATGAGGTTGCCTGTACGCTTTCTGCTCGCGTCCCAAGAATATATCAGAAATGAAGGAGAAGTTAATGGTAAAACGCGGTGATATTTATTTTGCAGACCTTTCTCCAGTCGTTGGATCAGAGCAAGGTGGAATCAGACCTGTAGTCATTATTCAGAATAATTTAGGGAATCATTTTAGTCCAACTGTAATTATTGCAGCTATTACGGCGAAAATGGCGAAGCCTAAATTACCGACACATGTTGGTATTAAAGCAAGTGAGGATGGGATAGATAAAGATTCTGTTATCTTACTAGAACAAATTCGGACCATTGACAAGAGTCGATTAAAAGAAAAAGTGTGTCACTTAGATCAAAGAACGATGAGCAGTGTCGATCGCGCACTACGCGTTAGCATAGGAATTGAGCCAACGAATCATGGTCATCATTCGCATAAGGATGATAAAGGTCATGGACATGGAACTAAATCTAGTCATACATAAGAATCGCGTGATAGATAAGTAGATGAAAGGGAAGGTGAGGCTGCGGTCTCGCTTTTTCTTATATAAAGGAGTGAATGGGAAGCAGATGGCCTATTTTGTGATTAGTTGTGTAACGATACTGTTTATTTTCTTTGTGATTAAAGGCGTCCGTGGCTGGCGGAATCAATTAAAGCATCCAGTCACTGAAATTTATGGCTTAGTGGTTAAAAAATACGCTGAGGAGACGGCGGGCATCAAGCATTATTTTATTATTTTTCAAGTGCGCGAGGTGGAGACTGTCTATCAAATCCCGCATGAAGTTTATATTAAGATTGAACCACCTGTGAGAGGTTTGTTGCGCCATAGAGGCAGTCAATTTGTGTCCTTTGAATAAGTGCGTGTGTGTTTCTGAGTGGATTTAATTCGGACGTCCTTTTTTTGGCGAAAAATAAGTAGTTGTCGTACACTTGAAGAAAAGGAGTGGAGACGATGAAACGACTTGCAATCAAAGAGTATGGGCCAGCAAAGGCGGTCTTTGAAGCGATTGAGGCACAACCGAGAGCAGTTGGACCCGCGCATATTCGTGTGTCGCTAGAAGCTTTTGCATTGAATCCGTATGATGTCAGTGTCAGAAGTGGTCGAATGAAAGAAGTTCAGTCAGTCAAGTTTCCTTATGTCTTAGGTCATGATGGTACGGGGATTGTGACAGAAGTCGGCGCTGAGGTGACGGAATTAAAAGTGGGGGATGCGGTGATTGTCTACCCCATCTCAGGTACTTACGGTGAGGAAGTCGTCTTGCCTGCCAAAAAAGCTGTGAAGCGACCTAGTAATATGTCGATTGCTGAAGCCGCGGCGTTACCCACGATGGGGATTACTGCTTATAATATTCTTCATCAGCTGTTAAAAATTAAGAAAGGGTTAGTGGTGATGGTTCAAGGTGCTTCAGGCGGAGTGGGTTCACTCCTGATTCAATTGTTAAAAGCGAACGGAAATCACGTCTTGGCCAGTGCATCAGCGAAAAATGAGGACTTTGTTAAAGGCTTAGGCGCGGATGAATTTGTTGCCTATGATCAAGCAGATGCTGGGGCTGTCTTTGCCAATCGAGCAACTATCGTAATTGACGCAACGAAGGGCAGTTTGTCTGCAGCTAGTGGCATGCAAATTTTAAAGGAAAATGGCACCTATATTGCCTTGAATAATTTGCCAAAAGAGGCTGAGCGAACGAAGTCTGGTACTTATATCGCTTTTCAACCAAAGCGAGAATATCCGGATAAGGAAGCATTGGAAGCCTTGGTTTCTCTTTATGAGAGAGATCAATTGTCGATTCATGTAGCAGAGGTTTGGCCATTTACCTTGGCGAATGTTATTAAGGGACATGAACTGTTGGAAGGTCATCCCCCGGCAGGTAAAATAGTTATTCAAATAAAAGAGTAGGTAAGGAAGAGTAGATGGACAAGGAAACGTGGGCGTTACTAAAGGAAAATTTTACAGAGTTTGAGTTTATCGAATCGAGGTATTATCGGTTACGTGAGATTGAAAATAATCGGTATGAAATGGCCTGTATTCTATTGGGTCCCTGTGGCGATAAAACCTATCATCCACAGATAACAGTGACTGTCGAAGAGGAAGTTACACCACTTACCTTGATTGATACAGAAGTTGTTCCAAATGTGTATCTGACTCGAGAGACACAACCGCAACAATTACAACAAGCGCTAGATAAGTTGGTAGCCGATTTTTTACAGGCCAAAAACTTAGCGCTATAGAATAAATAATAATCAACCAATCTAAAAGAACGTGTGGCTCATAATATGCAAATGTTTGGGGCCACTTGCCGCATAAGGTGATTGTCAGGCCAGTCAATAATGGCTATGACAATCGCTTTTTTTGTGTAATCATTTGTTTGTTCTACTAGAAGAAAATAAAAATTCGTTCCAATACTCTTTCTATGAGAAGCGTGGTAAAGTAAAGCAAGGAACAATGTGGACGAATGCTTGGTTTCTCGATGGAAAGGCTCTCAATTTTGACAGTTGTTTCTATTTGTCAAAAAAAGCCTCTCGTTCAGTGGGTCTTGATTGCATTCGCTGAAAAAAATATGGTAAAGTAGTTCAGCTAATCAAAATGCACGAAGGATGTGTCTGAAGTGAATCATATCAAAAATACGTTTAAGTTATTCGTTTTGGATTGGAGACGAATTTTTAGAAATCCAATCGCGACGCTTTTAATTATTGCCCTAATGATCATCCCCTCGCTGTATGCTTGGTTTAATATCAAGGCATTATGGGATCCATATGGGAATACCGGGGAATTACCGATTGCCGTATATAGTGCCGATAAATCGACGACTTTTCAGGACAAAGAAGTGGCCATCGGCGATGAGGTCATGAAGAGTTTGCACAAAAATAAACAGTTAGGTTGGCGTTTCGTCGATTCCAAGAAGGAATTAGACGATGGAGTGAAATCAGGCGAATACTATGCAGGAATTTATTTGCCAGAAGACTTCTCGACTGACTTATTAAGCTTCACGACAGGGGATATCAAAAAGCCCACGATTGAGTATTCAATCAATGAGAAAATTAATGCGATTGCGCCGAAAATTGCCGACAAAGGGGCCAGCTCGATTCAAGCGCAAATCACTGATGAATTTACCAAGACTGCCAGCTCAACCTTGATCAAGGTCTTTAATGAGATTGGCTATGATTTGGATAGTAACCTTGTCAGCATTACCAAGGTTAAAGATATGATTCTTTCCACCGATAAGGATTTAGATAAAATTGAAGGTTATACCAAAGAAGTCATCGAACTAAATAATAAAATGCCTGAGTTGAAGGATAAATTGGCGAAGGCCAATGAATTTGTCGAGTATGTACCGAAAGTTAATGAAATGGGCGAAAAATTAATTGCCTTAAACGATAAAATGCCGCAACTTAAGCAACAAGCAGCAATTATTTTGACGTTGCAGTCTAAGATTCCAGAAATTCAGAATGCCGGCGCGCAATTAGCACAGGTCGACAATGATTTTGATTCAATCGAACAAACCATGAATGAAGGAATTGATGAAGCGAAGACTGGCTTACAAATTATTCAACAAGTCCAAACGGCGATGCCAGACATTAAAGAGTTGGGTAATCAAGCCAGTGATCTTTCTAAGACTACTAGCGATGCGCTAGGACAATTTCAAACAGCTTTGCCAGGAATCACAACCAGTATCAAGGTGACGTTAGAAACGCTGGGAGATGTTTCTTCTGACGTAGTCTCAATCACAGGTGAGCTTCAAGACGTGATTAATGACAATCAGCTGACCGATGAAGAAAAAGCAGCAGCGATCTCAGCTTTGTCGCATTTTTCAGAAAAACTAGCGAATCAACTGACTGCGATTGACGATTTAATGGCGTTGTTTGAAAAAATCCAAGCCTTACCAGACGGACCAGATTTGAGTGGTCAAATTGAGAAATTAAATAACTTAAAAACATTGATTCAAGGAATGAAAACGCGAATTGATGGCGTGGTTGCTGCGGGGCCAGATGCGATAAATGTCGATGGCTTACAAGCTTTACTAGGCGACATTAATGCGTTTGCTGGTTCAGTTAATACGATTGTTTCAGGAATTGATCCGGAAGCAATTAGTACGCAAATATCAACAATTCTCAGCAAGAGTCTAGCGGCTTTAAAGAATGCTGATGATTTGTTAGCAAAAGTCAAAACAATTGATTTCGACTCATTGTTGTCTTCCACTAAAACGACTGTCAGTCGGGCGATTGATACGTTAGAAAAATATCAAAAACAAATGCCGGCAATTCGCCAAGAAATTCATGATGCGAATACTTTATTGAATGGTCATATGGACGAGATTGTTAATGGCATCAATAAGGGCGCAGATTTGTATAATAATGAGTTGCCTGTGTTAGAAAGTAAGTTAGGTTTGGCTGCCAACTTTATTCAAAATGATTGGCCTGATTTGGAGAAAGAAATCACGACCACTTTGAAGACGGTCAATGACAAAATGCCGATGGTGGAAAGTGCGTTGAGTAAAGCCACGGACTTAATTAATAACGATTGGCCAAGTATAAAATCAGGGATTAGTAAAGCTGCGGATGCGATTCGAAAAGGTGAAAGCGAAGTTGACTTGGGGCAAGTGATTAAACTCTTGAAGCTGGATGCCAACAAGGAAAGTGATTTCTTCACGCAGCCAGTCAATTTGAAAACCAATCAGCTCTATCCAATTGCTAATAATGGTTCGGCTAGTACGCCATTCTATACAGCTCTTTGTCTATGGGTCGGCGCGGTGCTCTTTTCTAGTATTGCAACAACCGATTATTTCTTAAAAGAAAAAGACAAACGGAAATACAGCAAACGCGAACAATTTTCTGCTCGGATGTTGACCTTCTTAACGATGGGACTTGCCCAAGGCTTAATTGTTACCTTAGGAAATTATTTCTTATTAGGCGTCGATGTGCGTCATCCCGTCTACAGCGTGCTCTTTGGCCTGTTGATTGCCTTGACCTTTATGATGATGGTCTATGTTCTAGTAGCCCTCTTTGGCAATGTCGGTAAGGGGATCGCGATTATTATCCTGGTGCTCTCTATTTCCGGCGGGGGTGGGAACTACCCAATTCAAGTATCCGGAAAATTCTTCCAAATGATTAATCCATTCTTGCCATTTACTCATGCAGTAAATCTCTTACGGGAATCCGCTGGGGGAATTTACTGGCCAAATGCGATGAACGCCATTTGGATTATGATTGCACTCTTCGTTGTCTTTGCGATTGTTGGTGTCTGGTTCTATCCATATATCGAAACGCAAATGAAGAAATTGACGAAGATTTCACACGAAAGTCATATTTTCCATTAATCATAAGAGTGATTGAAATGTAAGATGAAAGCCAGATAAATCGCGTAGTAACTAATAAATATATGCGAAGAAAATAAGTGAAAAGCAACTAGAAAAATCGATCGGGATATAAAATTCCTAATCGGTTTTTTTGTCGTCAGCTTGGAATTTCCAATAGAGGTGGCAACCCTTTTCTAGATAAATCACTGAGGATAAGCTTGGTTAGTTCTTGCTAATTTTTGTTAATCTAGTACTATTTAAGTAATTGGAACACGGAAGGTCGGAGGAAATGAAGAAATTACTGATTATCGATGATGAAATTGATTTACTCTCTTCTTTTAAAGAATATTTTCAAATGGAAGGCTACCTTGTTTATACTGCGAAATGTGCGAATGAAGGCTTGAGTAAACTGCAGGCGGTTCCTGATCTCATCGTTTTAGATGTCTCGATGCCAGAGATTGATGGTTTTGAGTTATGTCAGAGAATTAGGAACGAGGTTAGCTGTCCGATTTTATTTTTATCGGCGAGGGAAGAGGAAGAGAATCGGATTCGTGGCTTACAAGTCGGTGGCGATGATTATTTAATTAAACCGGTTAGTCTGAAAGAACTTTCTTACCGGATTGCGGCCCATTTACGTAGAGAAGAACGCCGTAGAGAGACAGTTAATCCGAGTATTCGATTTTTTGGCGATATCTCAATCGATGAGGAGCAGAAGCAGGTATTTGTGAAAGGCGACTCTCTGCAGCTGACCAAAGTCGAGTTTGAGATTGTCAGTTATCTTACAGAACACGTACCGCGGGTCTGCTCAAAAGAAATGATCTATACACATCTTTGGCAGTATGAAAAAGAAGGAAATGAAGATATTATTATGGAGCATATTCGCAGAATTAGAAATAAATTTCTTCTATATACGAAAAAAGAGGTGGTTCATACAGTTTGGGGGCAGGGGTATCAATGGATTGGTTAAATGACTGGGTGGAACGTCTGGTAATGAAGAACCGAAAATTGAACAAAGCCTTATTCTTCTATATTACGTGTGGGGTGCTGAGTGCTATGACTGCAACGCTATTGACTCACGCAATTTGTGTCAGCTGGGAGCAGCTGCTTCTAGATGATTCAACGGCACTTCAGACTCTCTCAAATCTGTTACGTTTTCGGCCTCCAGAAAGTCTGCCTGAGGAAATCAAAATGGCTATCTTTTGCTTAGAAATGGTTCGGACGATGGCTGTCTACTTTTATAGTATTATCGGTATTTATCTTGTTGTCGGCTTATTTTATAAGCGAAATATTTTACAACCCATCCAGATTTTAGAAGAGAATCTGTTGGCGATGAAACGCGGAGACTTTGACC
This sequence comes from Candidatus Enterococcus huntleyi, assembly GCF_009933175.1. Lineage (GTDB taxonomy): Bacteria > Bacillota > Bacilli > Lactobacillales > Enterococcaceae > Enterococcus_K > Enterococcus_K huntleyi. The sequence continues at coordinate 590,191 of NZ_MAEJ01000001.1, forward strand.
AGTCGAATCTCTATAGAACGTATGATGAGTTTGAAAAAATTTCTCGTGAGATTGATTCCTTAAGAAAGCTTTTCTTAAAACAAGAGAAGCAGTTCGCTCAGATTAATCAGGATCAGAGAGCCATAAACTCAGCTTTTTCGCATGATATGCGGACACCATTGGCGATTTTGCAGAATAATTTAGACTTACTAGAAGTCTATTTTCAACAAGGCGAGTTGAAGGAAGAAAAGTTCTACCAATTGGCAGGTAAAATGCAAGAAACGATTATCCGGTTGACGGAATTTTCAAAAACCATGCAAGAGATCCAAAAGATTGAAGAGATTCCTCTGTTAAAGGTGCCTGTTTTGGTCAGTCGATTTGTTGATAATCTGAACGAATTGCCTAGCCTGTACCCAGATAAGCAAATAGTCATCAAAGTGAAAGCGTCTGAAAGCATGATGATGCTTGACTTAAAAATAGTTCAGGAAGCGATGGAAAATATTCTTACTAATGCCTATCGATTTGCGAAAGAAAAAATCGAGATTCAGTTAGAAATTCGTGGAAACTACCTGACTCTATTTGTTAAGGATGACGGAGTGGGCTTCTCAAAAGAGGAACTTAATCGAGCTAAAGAACCCTATTATTCCCAAAATAAAGACACTCATTTTGGGATGGGACTAGCAATTGCAGAGATCTTAACGCGGAAGCACGGAGGATTGACTAAACTAGCGAATGGGGTTAATGGTGGAGCAATCGTGACCCTGATTTTTTCTTGCTCGGATAACTGAGGAACGTAGAGAATTTATAGAGATTTCTTTAGTAAACTATCGTCAAGGAGGGGAATATTTATGGAAATACAGATTCAACATTTAAACCAATATTATGGAAAAAAACAAATTCTCCATGACATCAATTTGACGATTACTACAGGAATGTACGGCTTGCTCGGGCGAAATGGAGCAGGTAAGACGACGCTATTGAAGACTTTGGTGACCTTGTTACCTGTCAAGGAGGGGGCGGTGACCATTGATGGTGTGTCTATTCATAAGCAAAAAGAAATCCGTGCCAAGATTGGCTTTCTGCCACAGGATTTTTCGATGTATGGTAATATGACCGCTTATGAAGCGTTAGATTATTTAGGCATACTATCTGAACTGGATAACAAGACGCGGAAAATACGCGTGCCTCAATTATTGGAGCAAGTGAATTTATCTATCCATAAACGAGTCAAGGTAAAAGCGATGTCGGGTGGCATGAAACGACGTTTGGGAATTGCGCAAGCCTTGTTAAATAATCCCGATGTGTTAGTGGTCGATGAACCGACCGCGGGACTTGACCCAGAAGAACGGTTACGTTTTCGAAATTTATTAGCTGAGGTGAGTGAAAATAAAATTGTTTTATTATCGACCCATATTGCCAGCGATATTGAGGCAACGGCTGAAAAAGTGGCTGTTTTGGATGAAGGCCGAATTTTGTTTGCTGACACGATTGAGGCATTAATTATGCGGGCAAATGGTAAAATTTTCAGTGTCCAAATTCCACGGACTGAATTAGACGAGCTAAAAAAACAAGTCCAAATCATTAGTCTACAGCAGGACAGTAGTCTGGTTGATGTTCGATTTATAAGCCATGGAGATTCAACAATTATGCAGCATCCACTAGTGAAGGAAGAAGTCCCTTCTTTGGAAGACGCCTATCTCTATTTATTGTCGGAGGGGATCAAATGAGTCTACTGGGGAAAGAAATTAAACTAACCGCCAAAAGTTTGACTTACGTAATATTCGTCCTATTCTTAGGCATCTTTATCTATACGCAGCTTGGCCTGAACTCAGTTGCCTTAAAAGAACCTAGTCCCAATCAGGAAACTTATGGGACTCGACCGACGATGAATAAAAAGAGTATTCAGCAGCAAACGATTTTCCAACTCTTTTTACAATATAAAGAAAATAGTTATACAACTTATCCTTTTGGGATTTATCGAGCGGTGACAGCCTCCGCACAAGAGCAAGCAAAGATTGCTGAAATACTTGAACAAGCCAGTGGGCAGTCATTGACCAACTTGGATAAATGGTTTGATGCAGCGCTAAATCAGAGCGAAGAGTCAGATGTTGATGAGTTTTCTGCAACATTTCCACTGGCAAAAACGTATGCTTATCAAACGTTTCAAAAGGATATGCAGCAGGTCGAGAAAATTATTGGTAGTGGCTCTGATTTTTCGAGTGCTCGCTACAAAAGCCTCGCTACCGAACCTTTGACTTATGAAGACGCGCAGGATGAATTTAATCAGGTCCTGACTGTTGATCATGTTTCGGGAGCAGTTGCTCGCTTGACGTGTGATTATCTGGGAATTATTTTAGCACTACTACCGGTGTTTTTGACTGCGACAGTTGTTCTACGGGATAAACGGGCAAACGCTCAATTAGTTATTCACACCAAAAAAGTATCGACGATAAAGCTCTATGCGACGCGTTTTTTTGCCACCTGTACCTTGATTCTTTTACCTGTAATCGTAATTACGTTAATGCCGGCATTACAAGCGGTTTTTGTGGCACATAAATATCAACAAGTAAGCTCCTTCTTTCTTTTCTATCAATATATTATCGGCTGGTTAGTTCCGACGATTGTCGCAGTGGTCGGCTTAAGCTTTTTAGTGACCACGCTCTTTAATGGACTGATTAGCATCATCGTTCAACTAGTCATCTGGTTGTTATCGCTAATGAATCAAGGCCTGAATTTGGTCGGTTCTGTTGGCATGAGCCTGATTCCACGTTTCAACGCATTGGGGCAAACAGAGATATTTTATCGGATGTTGCCTGACTTGATAAAGAATCGTGTGTTTTGGTTGAGTTTTGGGATTATTTGTTTTATTGTCAGCTGCGTTTTAGCAGACTGGAAACGAAAAGGGGGCGGTTTCTTTGCAAAAAGAGGCAAAGATAACTAAGGTATTTTGGACCGCTCATTTTTGGCCGTTTGCTGGATTAGCTGTTGTTCTAACACTTCTTTTCCCAGTAATTTTTGGTGTAAAAAATGGTACTTACAATCAATCAGCGTATCTCTTTCAACATTTTTTTCCTTTCATTAGCCTGTCATTGTTTATTCCACTCTTCTCACCAGATGATGAAAAGATTTTGGCGGTACTTCGGACGAAAAAGATACCGTATGTAGAAATTCTTTTATTAAGATTGGTTTCCATCCTGATTTTTTTAGGCTGTCTGATTATCGGTTTGCTAGAATTATTTCAGCTCCAGAATGCAGCGATTGCCTTTATGCCATTTCTCATCAGCGGTTTTTCTGATGCGCTATTTTTAGGCGGGCTCTTTTCAATCGGCTATTTGCTTAGTCAGCAAGTGATTGTCGCACTGATGTTTCCCTTGTTCTATTATATTATTTGTCTGTTCACCGGAGATCACTATCTAAAAAGCTTCTATTTATTTACATTGGGAAGCTCATTAAAAGATCGCAAACTGTTATTGTTACTTGTAGGTATACTGTTTATAGGAGTCAGTATACTTTATCAAGGAAGAGTGAAACCAATCAGTAATTTCCGTATAGATACACGAAATAAATCTGCCCATTAGATTTCACATGTTATCCACACACCTTTTTGATGGATCGCTTACGTATCCGTCTAAAGTCCCTTTTCCTTTCTTTTGTGAAGTGTTAAACTAGAAAGAAAACGAATCAGCGAGGGTCTCTTATGACAACTACCATGTTTATTATTTTAGTCTTTGTTGCAATTTTTGTCGCAATTATCGGATTAGAAATTTCGAATCGTATAAAATTGCGAAAATTAGTTCAGATGAAGTGGGGCAAACAGCCAAATCAACCACGCTTTGATAAGGAAACAAGCTTAAAGGAAGCCTGGAAAGCGGCAAGTGCCTACCAAAAATTTACTAGTGAAGTCGATGACATTACTTGGTACGATTTAGATATGTTTGCAGTCTTTGAATTGATTAATGCAACCTATTCAAGTACCGGTTCAGAAGCGCTTTATCAGCGGTTAAGAAATTATAATTTTGATAATAAAGACAATCAAACGATGGAGAAATTGATTCAATTTTATCAAGAACAGCCGAAAATACGCGAAGATATCCAGTTTCACTTTGCAAGATTGGGCAAGAAAGACAATAATTTTGTGAAGCAGTATCTTTCAGATGCACAATCGAAACAAATTGCCAATCAGTGGCTCTATATTTGTTTAGGTTTGTTACCATTCGTCGGGTTTGGGATAGCTTTCGTTCAACCGATGGTAGGCATTCTAACGATAATAGGTTCTATCTGTTTTAATACCGTCTATTACCTCATCAAAAAACAAACGTTAGATACAGAACTGAATAGTATGAGTTATCTTGTACAAACAATTTCTGCAGCGAATGCTATCGTCAAGCTTGATTCTCCGTTGAAAAAAGAATTGATGGAATATTTAGCTCCATTAAAAAGTATTCCTAAATTCGGCTTTTCTTTTCGTGTCAAAGTGGGAAGTGAAGCAGAGATGCTTTTCGACTATATCAATATCATGTTCATGTTACCATTTATCTCATACCATTATGTGCTGAATCACCTTGAAAAAAATCAAGGAAAAGCCAAAAAATTATGGGATATTCTGGGACAATATGAAGTCGCTGCAGCCGTTTTAAATTTCAGAACGTATATGCCGATTACTTGCCAACCTAATTTTGCTAAAGGTGGTGTAGTTTCTGAGGGGATTTATCACCCACTACTCTCTAAAGCTGTTATGAACGATGTTGACTGGCAAGACAATACGCTAGTCACAGGATCCAATGCTTCAGGCAAATCGACGTATGTTAAAAGCGTCGCAATCAGCTGTATTTTAGCTCAGACAATCCAAACCGCAGTCGCTGAAAATTTCACCCTACAAGAAGGTCATGTCCTCACTTCAATGGCCGTTGAGGATGATATCTTTGAAGGCGATAGCTATTTTGTGGCTGAGATTAAATCCATCAAGCGCGTGCTGGATAAGGCCAAGACGGAAGAAAGATGTTACTGTTTTGTCGATGAAATTTTGAAGGGAACCAATACCATCGAACGAATCTCGGCCTCAGCCAGTGTCGTTGATTGGCTAAGTGATTATCCATCGATCGCGTTTGTCGCAACTCACGATATCGAATTGACTGAAATACTAAAAAATAGTTGTAAGAATGTCCATTTCGAAGAGCAAGTCACGAAAGAACACGGCATTACCTTTGATTACAAGCTACGCCAAGGACCATCGAAAACCCGCAATGCGATCGAACTACTTAAAGTCATGAATTATCCAAAAGAAGTCGTCGCTAAAGCAAAAGAAGAAGCGGAAGGCTTCGATGCAACAAGACAATGGCAAGTGCTGTAAGAAATATTCGAATAAAAAGATAGTGGGATAACAAGAAGAAATCTGGATGTATCCTAATAAAATGATAAAAATGTCATCTGCCTATAATTGGTAGATGACATTTTTTTGAATTTTTCAGATGTTTTTACTGAGCCGCACACGTTTAGCAATCTTTTCGATTAGTAGCAGAGCTGGTAATTGAGAGGTTAGCTCAATCGTTTTTTCTTTGTTACTGCTTGATTTATAGATTGTTTCACGAGTGATGTAATAGGGAATATTTAAATCTGAGAGGCGGCTGATTGTTGATTTTTCTGTATTGGTAATAGAAATAATCGCGCAGCCTTTCGTGTTTAGACGTTTTAAATAATGAATAATTTCTTTGGTTTCACCTGAAACAGATAGAGCAATAATGCAGGTCTTTTTAAGAATATCTTCTGGAAACCATTGGATAGGGTAATTTGAAGGATCTTCTATTCGCAAGGCAGACTGAGAAAGATTCGTGAAATAAAGCGTACCGTACTCGGCAATTGTCTCTGAGGAACCAGAGCCTAAAAATAAGACCAGTTCCTTGTTTAGTAAAATGTCGACTGCTTCTTGAATTTTGTTAGATAGGAATGGTTGATTCAATCGCATAAGGAAGTCGACATATTGAGATTCGTCACTGTCAGATATCTGTGTTTTATTGATGGAATCCTCGTAAAGACGTAATTTTACTTGAAATTCTTTGTAGCCGCTACATTCAAACTTTTGACAAAAACGTGCAATGCTCGCTGTACTGGTATGTGTTTGAGCTGCTAATTCTTTGATTTTCATTCGAGAGGCTTCCTTTAGATGATGGGCAACGTAGTGATAGATTTCATCTTCTAGAGGAGTTAATTCGGGTACATAATCTAAAAATAACATGGCTAAACGAGTCCTCCTTTTATGACACGCCTTGATACATTTATGTGACAATTGACAATGGTCGGGCATTCAGACAATCATCGGGAATTTTAACTTTGCCGTTCCATCAGGTGATATACTTCATTATAGAGTTTGAAAACGCATTCTGCAAGGCGATTAGGAGGACGAATATGAAGTACACATTTCCAAAAAACTTTTTTTGGGGCGCTGCAACTAGTGCGACACAATCAGAGGGAAGAGAAGCAAATGATCAGAAAGGGGAAAATATTTGGGATTATTCATCAGTAAAATATAACTATCGATTTTATCAAGGAGTGACCACCGAACAAACGTCAACTTTCTATAAGGAATACAAAGAAGATGTTCAACGAATGGCGGATCTTTCGTTTAACTCATTTCGAACATCCATCTCGTGGTCACGGCTGATCCCTGACGGTGTTGGCGAAGTCAATCAAGAAGCCGTTCGCTTTTATCGCAACATGTTAGAGGAGCTTAATCAAAAAGGTATCCAACCATTTATCAATCTGTACCATTTCGATATGCCTATGAAATTACAAGAGAAAGGAGGATTTGAGAATCGTGAGGTAATTGAGGCGTTTAAAAAATATGCTGAAACGTGTTTCGAACTATTTGATGATTTGGTGGCGTATTGGTTTACCTTTAATGAACCGATGATTCCGGCAGAAGCTGGTTATTTACACGATCGTCACTACCCTTATGTCGTTGATTTTAAGCGAGCTGCAACAGTGATGCATCATATCATTTTGGCGCATTGTGAAGCAGTCAAATCATATCGAGCAGCGTATCAGGGCAAGATTGGGATCATTATGGATATTATTCCGGTGTATCCTAGAAGTCAAAATCCAGCTGATTTAAAAGCGGCTGAAATGGCTGATTTATTTTATACCCGTAGTCTAAATGAAGCAATTTTAAAAGGAGCATATCCAGCAGAATTGCGACCAATTCTTGAACAATATGATCAGATGCCAGAGGTTACCTCAGAGGATTTAGCTTTGATTAAAGAAACAACAATCGATTTATTGGGTGTGAATTATTACAAGCCGCGAAGAGTGAAGGCCAAAGAATATCTAGTTGATGTCAATGGAATATTTTCACCGGAATGGTTCTTCGATGATTACATTATGCCAGGACGCCGGATGAATACGTCTAGAGGAATTGAGATTTATCCAGAAGCGATGTACGATATCGCAAAAAAAATTCAAAATGATTATGGCAATATCGATTGGTTCATTTCAGAAAATGGGATAGGAATACAGAATGAGGAAGCGTTTATAGAAGAGGGGATGGTTCAAGACGATTATCGGATTGATTTTGTCAAAGAGCATCTTCAGTGGTTGCATAAAGCGATGGCTGAGGGCAGCAATTGTCTAGGGTATCATATGTGGACTTTTGTCGATTGCTGGTCATGGATCAACGCCTACAAAAATCGCTATGGGTTTTATCGTATGGATTTAGAAACAGGTGAAAAAACGGTCAAGAAATCAGGGTTATGGTTTAAAACGGTTATTGAAAATAAAGGGTTTGATTAAATAAATATGAAGTTGTTAGTCCGAAACACTAGAAAAGAAGACTATTTCTCAATAAATTTGCATAGGAAAGCTACCCCGAACTTTAATTAATCAAGTATCAGCATAGAGATAGTAAATTAATTAAAAACATGAGCATTGTTGGGAAGTCGTTGCTTTTCTAGTGTTGAAATTATCAGTATAAAAGAAGAAATACGACGATAAAATTTGCGCAAATATATTTTACGAGGAGTGAAAATAATGAAAGTTTTGGATTCAGTCGCAATGAAACTTTTACCTATAGCAAATAAAATTGGACAGCAGAGACATTTACAAGCAGTCAGAAATGGCTTAATCTCAATCTTACCATTGACGATTGTCGGCTCATTTTTCACGATTTTATTGAATTTACCAGTACCAGGGTATGCAGATTTCATTGCACCATACATTTCTGCGTTAGATGTTCCATTTCGTTTCACAGTAGGGTTAATGTCATTATATGCAGCTTTTACTATAGGTTCTTATCTAGGCTCTAGCTATAAATTAGATAAGACAACCAGTGGATTTTTATCAATGCTCGCTACTTTACTTATGGTCATGCCTGTCAACTTAGCTGAAGGTGTAGATACTGCAGGAAATACCATTGCAGTTGGCCGCTATATTCCAATTACACCTTTAGGTTCTCAAGGATTATTCGCTGCAATTATTGCTGCCTTAATTTCTGTAGAAATCTATCGTTTCACTAAAGAAAAGAAATTAGAAATAAAAATGCCCGATGGTGTACCACCAGTCGTAGGGGAATCATTTGCGGCTTTATTACCAACACTATTCGTAGTATTATTATTTTGGATTCCTCGACATTTCTTTAATTTTAATTTAAATGATCTTCTAGTCATCGCAATATCACCACTTAAAGCGTTCTTAACAGGTAATAATTTATTTGGTGGTATTATTACTCAATTCTTTATCTGTGTATTTTGGGCTTTGGGGATTCATGGACATGCCGTTCTAGGACCAATTATTCGACCATTCTGGGATCAAGCTATTTTAGAAAATGCTGAACTTTTCCAAAACGGAACAAGTGCTTTCCACTTACCAAATATTTTCACAGAGCAATTTTATCAATGGTATGCACAAATGGGTGGGACTGGTGCAACTTTAGCATTAGTCGTATTGTTTATGTTTTCTAAATCTAAATATCTAAAACAGTTAGGCAAGCTTTCGATTTTACCAGGAATATTTAATATCAATGAGCCAGTTATTTTCGGTGCACCAATCGTTATGAATCCACTATTAGCCATTCCATTTATCTTAGTACCTATCGTGAATACTATTTTGGTTTATATCGTAACGGCACTAAATTTGATGCCTAAAATGATGGTTAAACCGCCATTTTCTATTCCTGCACCTCTGGGAGCTTTGATTACTTCAAATTGGAATATCGTGGCACTAATCATGGTCTTTGTTTGCTTCTTCGTGTCTTTGGCAATTTACTACCCATTTTTCAAAATGTTTGAAAAAATTCAAGTAGAGCAAGAAAAAGGTGAGTTTAAAGAAGTCTCAGCAGAGTAACGAAGAAAGAGGGGACAAAAATGATTATATTTTTAAGCTTTTGCTTAATACTATTGGTTCAATGGTATTTTAGAGAGTCTGATTTGTTAACTCGCTGGAAATTCCGCTGGGTTTTATTAGGCTGTATCTTAGGAATTCTATTTTCAGTTCCAATCAGTATATTAATCAATTCAGAATATCCAACTATTGTGGCAACAGTTATCTTAGGAACCACACTTCAAATAAAATATATGTCTCAGTTCAGAAAAGGTTTTTAGAATCATAGTATAAGGTAGTGAAAAAAAGGGTCACATTAATTAATATCAGTGACGACAATCCCATCTCTTCCCACCCTAATATTTTCAACAAAAAAATCAGGCACCTGTCAAGTGACGGTGTCTGATTTTATTTACTATTCAAATGAGTTTCGCTAATCTAGTCAGTTTTCTCCTCATCGATTCTTCTCTTTAAGATAGCTCAAAAGTTCAGTCAGCACCTGGCATTGTTCCTGGATGCTGGCACCAATTGTTGTTTCTTTGATTAGCGTTCGTTTGACCTTGGCATCGATGACTTTCTTCAAATAAGTTCGATCGCGCCGTTCTTCTAATAGTTGTGGAATAGAATGGAACGGTTGATGCGTGACAATCTGAAAGCCAAAGGAATTATTTAATAGGGAGTAGCCTGCGATTCCGGTGGTTTCTTGGTAAGCTTTTGACAATCCGCCATCTATCACAAAAAGTTTGCCTGAGGCTTTAATTGGCGATTCACCTTTTGTAACTTTTACCGGCGTATGTCCGTTGATAATCTTTGAATCTAGACTATCTAAGCCAAAATGTGTCAGAATCATCTGGCAAGTTTTCTCCGTATTTCTCAATTGGTAATAGGGATTACTAATTTCTTTATGCGTCTGTTTATCTTCAATAAAATAACGTTCAAAGGTAGTCATAGCACTCCGACCAAATAAGGGTGAAGCTTTTCCAACCCAACTATACCAGATTAAATCGGTGGCTAAATCGTCGTGAACAGCGGGTGATAAACTACTCTGGCGAATCTTTTTCTCGAATTCTTCCAACAGAGATTTACCGAAATAGAACACGCCGTCAATCTTTAATTCCATGAAGCGTCCGTCTTCGTTAAGTGGAATACAGCCGTGATACAACAAGTGATTATTATACACTAAGTACATGCTGCCTTTTGCCAATAAAAATTTCATGTGTCGTTGCAGTTTTTCAGAATGTTGAAAAGAGTGCATGAGACTTTGCACGACATATTTTTCCTCTTCCGATAATTGATAAGGCTGGTCAGCTGAAACAGTCTGGAAACAAGCATGAATTAAGGGATGAGACTGATCTGTTAGTTGCAGTTGATTAGTTTCCAAATCAATTTTGTCTAACAACAGACGATCTGCCATCTGAAATTCTGGTCGGCGTTGGATGATTTGTCCTTCTAATTTAAACTGTAAGATAGTTAAGGCTTGATGAACTTTTTCCAAACGTTCGTCGCTTTCAGGTTGAAAAGCTTTGCCTTCCTTGCGGGCCTTCGGTGCAAATCCGGCATTTTTTTGATACGTATCTTCTGCAAATAAAAATAGCGGTCGCAAGTTTAATGAATAAGCACTTTCAAGCTCATACAGATAATTATAGCGAGCAGCAATCCGTAAGAGGGTCAACAAACAGGCTTCAGAGCCAGCATGGGCACCTAGCCAAAGAATATCATGATTGCCCCACTGAATGTCCAGTGAATGATAAGACATCAGGCGGTCCATAATTTTGTCAGCATTGGGGCCACGGTCAAATAAGTCGCCGACAATATGCAGATGATCTAAAACTAGTCGCTGAATGCTCGTTGAGACTTCGACAATAAAAGCTGGTGCCTCGCCTAATTCAATCAAACGCGTCAAAATTTCTTGATAGTAGGTCTCTTTCTCATTCAGCGAGATGTCTGTGTAGAGCAGCTCCTCCACAATATAAGTATAATTTTTAGGTAAGGCTTTGCGGACCTTTGAACGTGTATATTTGGACGCTGCATAAGTTAATAGTCGAATTAATTTAAGAATTGTTTTCTCATACCACTGATGATTCTTTTCTGGGAAAAAATTAGGGTCCTTCAGAATTTCTTTCGGATAAGCAACTAATAAGGAGAAGGCATCTTTCTCAGTTTCGGACAAGGTATCACCAAAGCATTCACTAATCTTCCCGCGTAAATTACCCGCACCCGTCCGTAAAATATGATCAAAGGCTGGATACTCTCCGTGAATATCACTCAAATATAGTTCTGTTCCTTTAGGTAAATTTAAGATGGCTTCTAAATTAATTAATTCAGTGATAATTTCGCCACTATTTTCGAATTCTTTTGCCAGTAAGTCAAAATATTTTTTCTGCGTCATATAATTCTCTCCTGTGAAATTGGTCTAGTTATACAATAGCATAAAATAGTGGTTTTTGGGAGGGTCTATTCAATTTAGGTATAGTTGTATTTGGAGCACTTATGATGAAATAATTGTCCGATTTTCTACCAAGATGCGTCCACTATTTTTTTAAATGAGAAACTGACAGAGAATTCCACGTTTTGCTCAGCGTCTTCTTACGAAAAATTATTGAAATTTTCATTGACTTTATTGTTCAGTGAGCGTAGCATACTGTTTTGTTTATCTGTTTATTTTAGGTACAATAAAAATAAACAAGATAGAAGGAAGGGTGTTGGAAAGTGGATTATTTAAAAAGATTATTGGTAGGTAAACCATTGAAGTCTGCCGAGAATGATGAACAAAAGCTTAGCCGGTTTGCGGCCTTGGCCTTGTTATCTTCCGATGCATTATCTTCTATTGCGTATGGGACTGAACAGATTGTAGTGGTCCTGGTGGCCTTATCTAGTGCCGCGATTTGGTATTCCTTGCCAATCGCCGCAGTCGTAATTGTGTTATTGATTTCATTGACCTTGTCGTATCGTCAAATCATTCATGCCTATCCTCATGGAGGCGGTGCCTACGTCGTTAGTAGTGAGAATTTAGGTAAGAATGCTGGGCTAATCTCAGGTGGCTCCTTATTGATTGATTATATGCTAACGGTGGCCGTTTCTGTCTCCGCTGGTGCAGAAGCCATTACTTCGGCGATTCCGGCTCTGTATAACCATCAAGTCGCAATTTCTGTGATTATCGTGCTCTTGATTATGATGCTCAATCTGCGCGGTTTGCGTGAGTCAGCCGGATTTTTAGTTTTCCCCGTTTATTTATTTATTGGTATTATTACTCTTTTAATTTTTATTGGTCTATTTAATATTGTAACAGGCGCAGTCCCACTGAATGCCACCGCTGTTCCAGGGACGGTCGTGCCAGGCATTTCAATTGCCTTAATCTTACGGGCTTTCTCATCTGGTTCCTCTTCCTTAACTGGGGTTGAAGCCATCAGTAATGCTGTGCCGTTCTTTAAAAAACCTAGAGCTAAGAATGCAGCAGGGACGCTAGCAATGATGGCGTCAATCTTAGGCTTCTTCTTCGTTGGAATTACCTTTATCAACTATTGGTATGGGATTGTTCCAGAAACAGAAGTCACTGTCTTAGCCCAAATTGGTAAAGCCGTATTCGGATCAGGGATTATGTATTACGTCTTGCAATTTAGTACCGCCTTAATCTTAGCTGTCGCAGCAAACACTGGATTCTCCGCTTTTCCAGTCTTAGCTTTTAACTTATCCAAAGATAAATTTATGCCACATATGTATCAAGACCGTGGTGACCGTTTGGGTTATTCAAATGGGATTATCACCTTAGCAGCAGGCTCGATTCTATTATTATTCATTTTCCATGGATCAACCGAACGTCTCATTCCGCTCTATTCGATTGGCGTATTTATTCCCTTCGCCTTATCTCAGACAGGGATGGTCATTCATTGGAAGCGTGCCGGTGAAAAATGGTTGCGTAAATCCTTAGCCAATATTGTCGGTGCCACCATTTCATTCAGTATTATTGTGATTTTATTTATGTATCGTCTGCTAGATATTTGGCCATTCTTTATCATTATGCCAATCCTTCTATTTATCTTTTATAAAATTAATGACCATTATAAAAAAGTCGCAGAGCAACTTCGTTTGGAAGAGAAGGCTGTTGCCCATGAATTTGAAGGAAATACCGTCTTAGTATTAGTAGGAAATGTGACCAGAGCAAATGTTGGTGCATTGAACTATGCCCGCTCCATCGGTGATTATGTCGTGGCGATGCACGTCTCACTTGATGAAGATGTTAAGAAAGAGAAGGAGATTGAAGCCGAGTTCCGGGAAAACTTCCCAGATGTCCGTTTCTCAGTCGTCCATTCATCCTATCGTTCGATTGAAACACCAATCATTCGCTATGTTGATTTGGTCAGCAAAAAAGCCATCCAGCAGAATTACACGACAACCGTCTTAATTCCGCAATTTGTGCCTAATCATCGTTGGCAAAATATTCTACACAACCAAACAAGTCTCCGCCTAAGACTACGACTATCTTGGCGCCAAAACATCGTCGTCGCTACCTATAGTTATCATTTGAAAAAATAGACGGCGCTGAAAGAGACTTTGCAGCCAAATAGATTCAATTTGGCTGATTGGTTAAATCAGTTCAATTAGACTAGACAACAAAAGAAAAGACCGTGGAGAAAACGTAATTACTTTATTACGTATCTTTCACGGTCTTTTCTATTATTTATTAAGGAGTTGCTTTTGATCCCACCGTACTTTAAGTCTCATGATCGCGTTAAACGACAAACAGTAACACGCACAAAAACCATCCTTCAACTTTAGCGAGTCGGATGGTTTAGTGCTTTGCATTAAATTTTGAAGACAGTTACCGTCTTTTGCGGCTTAGAGCTAGAAGCATGTTCTCGCATGTCTCTTCTCTCTTCATTGTAGGCTCATAAGTTATCCTTTACAAGGGTTTTCTATTTGAATCGCTCGATCTTTTTTCATCCGATAATAAGTAGCAACGTAGCACATCAAAAAATCTTCAATGATAATTTTCTCATTTTTTGATACAATGGTTCAAACGCTTTTTTTGAATGGAGGGGTAGAGTTGAATGTTCAAGATGTATTGAAGCTGTCTTCGATGAAAGGGGCAAAAATCATTGCTGGTAAGTCTCAGGGTCAGCGCTTGGTCACAACGATTTCTGTGTTAGAGATATCTGAACCGGAGTTGTATAGTCGCATGCCGATTAAGGGTGAATATTCTGGGAATGAACTGGTATTGACATCCTTTGCACAAATTGCTGACTCAGTGGAGAAGCAGCTAGAGATACTTTCCGTGCTGCACCAACACAACCAGCTAGGCATCATTTTATATTATGTAGGCCTAATTTTGCCCGAAGTTTCAGAGAAAGTTATCGCTAAAATGGATGAGTTAGAGATGGTGCTCATCTTGATGCCGACAAATCGCATGGATTTACGCTATAGCGAAGTGATTTCCGAAGCATTGGTTCATATCAGCGAAGAAGAGGCAGACTTGGATCAATGGCAAGAGGTTTTATTAGAGACGATTCGCCAACTTCCTGCACCCAATCAGATTGAGACAAGCTTAAGTATTTTATCGGACAAATTTAAATGTAGTCTGTTCATCAAGAGTCAAGAAGATGAAGTTTTGTTGTCGAAAGCATGGCCGAGAAGCCTGGATCATGACCTGAGAGGAATTATTGCTGGAAGGCAGGTCAATCAATCAAAGAAGAATGTGGCATTAGAGCTTAAGCAAAACTATTATTTCCAAACAGACAGCAGACTGGCACTTTCAACGTTTTCTCAGTCGTACTACTTATCTCTTTTTCGAAGAGAACCAATTGTAGATAAACAACTCAAGGTTATTCAAAGGATTGTAGAAAAAACCATCAGGTATTTCGGAGAAGAACAGTTGCTGAATATCGGACAACAATTTTTCTCAGCTTGTCAAACAGGTGATTTTCAAACAGCTTCCTTGTTAGCGCAAAAAGAAGGGATTGACCTGACCCAGCCTCTCAGAGTTCATTGTCAACAAATCGTGCGACCTAAAAAACAGCCAGTCTATCGAATAAAAGGGATGTATTACCAAGAACAAGATCTAGCTTGGCTATTGACGAATGCGAGTGATCAGCCAAACCTAGCAGAAGTTTCTCGATCAGAGAGTGATTACTATTTCGTCAGTCGTGAGTTTCTGGGCTTGGATACTGTATTTGAACAAATGACATTGATTGCTGAGCAAATAGAAGATGGAAAGAAAGTCTTTCCTACGAAGTGTTATTTTTCTTCAGAAGATTTGTACCTATTAAAAGATGTTACGCGTGAGACTGAACGAATCTTTTTGGAACAATTTTTAGATGAGGAATTGATTGAGACGCTGGCCGTTTTCTTTTTAGATTGTAATGAGAGTATAAATGAAACATCTGCGCAGATATTTTTGCATAATAATACAATAAAATATCGTTTGAAAAGAGCTCAGGAACGTTTGGGCCTCTCTTTTTCTCACATATCTTCACGCTATTTATTGATTAAAAACTTAATATACTATCGGAAATATAAGTGATATTGCTGAAATGAAGCTATGTTTGTCAGAAACGACAATATAGCTTCTTTTATTTTGTCGAAATAACATAGTCAGCGTATCAAGACTTAGCTATAATGATAAAAATATTCATTTATCAGAATATTCAGAAATGAGGGAGTAAGTATGGAAGAAATGGTAGAAACGAATTCGGGAAATTATGAAAGAGAACGTGTACCTGAGAATGAACGGAAACATTGGCTATCGATTAGTATGGTTTGGATTGCGATTGGTATCGATTTGTCTGGTATGTTCATGGGTATTTCCTTATCACAAGGAATGGAATTTTGGACGGCCATCTATGCAGTTATTATTGGCTCAGTTATTTTAGGACTTATGGCGATCGGGACGTCATATGTCGGAGTTAAAGCGGGCTTATCAACGGGTATGATTTCTAGAATGTCTTTTGGTAAGAAAGGCGTCTTAGTAATGGGAGCAATTATGGGTATTTCTTCATTAGGTTGGTTTGGTGTTCAGATTGGTTTCTTTGCAGAAAATATAGGGTCTGCTATTAATCAATTAACAGGAATCAATTTTCCTGCCTGGTTATTATCCTTAATTGGTGGTAGTTTGATGATGTTATCCGCTTTTTGGGGCTATCAAGCGATTGAAAAACTTTGTACGTATTCAGTACCACTATTAGCTGCCTTGATTATCCTTGCAACGGTTATGTCGCTAAATAGAAATGGTGTTGAAGGCTTGTCAGCGGCACCTCAAGGAACATCGATTTCATTTGGTTTGGCCATTTCTTTAGTGATTGGTGTTTATGTGGTGGGTGTTGTGATGACACCGGATGTTGCGCGTTGGGCGAAGAATCCTAAGCATGCCATGATTGCTGGCTTTGTTGGTTTTACGATTGGGAACAGTTTTATGATTATTGTCTCTTTAATCTTAGTTAAAGTCATGAACACAGCTGATTTGACGGCAGTTTTCTTCGCATTAGGTTTGGGGATTCCCTCCCTTTTGGTGTTGACTTTGGCACAATGGACTACGAATACCAACAATCTTTATTCAGCCTCTCTAGATTTTTCAATCGTCTTTAAGAAGGTTAATCCAAAAGTTATCACATTCATTTGTGGCGTCTTAGGTATTTTGATGGCCATGTTTGGTATTTATGGCATGTTTGAAAACTTCCTATCAATTGTGACCGTGTTGGTTTCGCCAATTGCAGGAATTTATGTCATGGATTACTTCTTTTATAAGGAAAAATATGAGACCTCTTATGAAGAGAAATTGCCAGATTATTATCCGATTTCGATTATCTCGTGGGTAGTTGGTAGCTTAGTCGCTTTCATGACAAGCCAGCCACCTGCTGGTTTTGGTTTATTCACACTGACAAACGTCTCAGCTTTAGATGGTATTATCGTAGCTGCCGCTTGCTACTTGATTCTTACAAAATTAACTAAAGGACGGAAATAACTCATGAAATGGATTACGGAAGAAGATTTGGAAAATATTTCGATTGGGGCTACTTTATTAGGAACGGGTGGAGGTGGAGACCCATTTGTCGGACGTTTGATGGCACTGCAGGCGATTCAAAAATACGGCCCCGTCAAGGTTTTGCAATTAGAAGAATTGGATGATGATGCGTTAGTGATGCCTGTTGGTGCGATTGGTGCACCTTCTGTTTCTAACGAAAAAATTGCGTCTGAAGAGGAAATCTATGGTCCGGCAGAAGTACTTAAGGAAACTTTCCCAGAAAGAACGCAGGCTATCATGCCTATCGAGATTGGTGGTGGTAACTCATTGTTACCAATCGCGTGTGCGGCTAAAATGGGCTTACCGATTGTTGATGCGGATGCCATGGGGCGTGCGTTTCCAGAATCACAAATGGTGACCTTTTTCTTGAAAGGTTATCAACCGGAAATCGTGGCGATGGCTGATAGTCAAGGAAATCGGGTGATTTTCTATCCTAAAGATGGTGAATGGTCTGAAAAAATCGCGCGCTCGATTACGGATGTCATGGGTGGCAGTGCCAACATGGTGGACAATGTATTTCCAGGGAAAGTCGTGAAGGAATGTGCGATTCGTGGAACCTTAAGCTTGGCTAGGCAGATTGGTGCAGAGTTGACCAATATGAAGGAAACCACCGCACCGGTTGAACGCTTACTAACTCGTTTGAATGGCTTCTCTTTATTTGAAGGGAAAATTAATCATATAGAACGCAATGTTGAAGGCGGGTTTACCCGAGGCCGAGCAACGATGACTGGGATCAGTCGCAACAAAGGCGAAGAATTAGAATTATTATTCCAAAATGAATTATTATTGGCAAAAAAAGATGGTCAAGTCGTTGCTTCGACACCCGATTTAATCTGTGCCTTAGATTATGAAACAGGTCGGCCAATCACTACAGAAACGCTACGCTACGGGGCGCGCATTCATGTGATTGCTTTACCTTGTGACCCAAAATGGCGGACAGAAAAAGGGATTGAAGTCGCGGGTCCAAGATATTTCGGCTATCAAGTAGATTATCAGCCAGTGGAAGAATTGATGGGAGAAAAAGCCTATGTATTATAGATTAGGAATTGATGTCGGTGGCACGAATACCGACTGCGCAATTTTAGATGAAAATTTACACTGTATCGGAAAAATTAAGAGTCCAACGATGGCTGATGTCAGTCAAGGGATTGATGAGGCAATCAAAAAAATCTTACAAGTGACTCAAATTTCGACAGACAAGATTAATGCCGTTATGTTGGGGACGACGCATTGTACGAATGCGATTGTTCAACGAAAAGATCTTAGTAAAGTCGGCATCATTCGTTTAGCGAAACCAGCTACTACAGCAGTCGCTCCAATGGTTGGTTGGCCCGAAGATTTGGCTGCCAAGATGAGTGCACAGTCAGCGATTGTTGCGGGTGGTTATGAGTACAATGGCAATCTGATTGCTGAGATTGACGAAACAGAAATCCGTAGTGTCTGTCAACAAATGAAAGGTCAAGTTGAGGCAGTCGCTGTCGTCGGTGTGTTCTCGCCAGTCAATAAGGAGCAAGAAATTAAAGTTGCTGCGATTGTTCGAGAAGAGTTGAATGTGCCAGTTACTTTATCGAGTGAAATCGGCTCAATTGGTTTATTGGAAAGAGAAAATGCCAGCATCTTAAACGCAGCATTGACTCAGACAATTAAACAAATGATTAACGGTCTAAGACAAGCCTTGCACAATAATAATCTATCAGCTGACGTTTTTATCTGCCAAAATGACGGTACCTTGATGGATTTAGAAAAAGCCCTCCAATATCCCGTGTTGACGATTGGTTGTGGACCAACAAACTCAATTCGTGGCGCGGCTCATTTGAGCAAACAAGAAAATGCCTTAGTGGTCGATGTGGGTGGCACAACAACGGATATTGGCGTACTGAAGAATAGTTTTCCTCGGGAATCCTCACTTGCCACAATCATTGGTGGGATTCGCACAAATTTCAGAATGCCAGATGTGCTATCAATTGGTTTAGGTGGGGGCACAATTATTCATCTGGAAGAAGAGTTACGAGTAGGACCAGATAGTTTGGGGTATCGTATCTTAGAAGAAAGTCGCTCATTTGGCGGAACAGTCTTATGTGCAACGGATATCGCGATTGCAAATCAGGCCGAGCATCCTGTGACAGGGGCAACTGCACAAACGTTAGATCCAGAGTTAATTCGCCGTTCTAAGGAAAAAATCAAAGAATTGGTTGAAGATGCGATTGATCAAATGAAGACAGATAGCAATGAAATTCCAGTTATTTTAGTTGGCGGAGGGAGTATTATCTTACCTACAGAAATGAATGGTGTTTCAGAAGTCATCATTCCTGAAAACTATGATGCAGCAAATGCAATCGGCGCAGCATTAGGTGAAGTTTCAGGTGAAGTTAATTCAGTCTATTCGTTGGAAGACCAAAGCCAAGAAGAAGTCGTTGCAATGGCAATCAAAGAAGCTAGAGAAGAAGCCATTGCTGCAGGCGCAATTGAGGACGACTTAAAAACAATCTTTGTCGAAGTTATTCCGATTGCCTATTTACCAAAACAAGCAGCCAATATCAAAGTGAAAGTTGCTGGCAAATTACAATTAGGGACAGCTTAAAAGCTGAAAACTGTTAATCGGTGAGTAACTGACATACCGATAAGATAAAAAAGAGGCGTGAACCGATAATCAATGGTTTACGTCTCTTTTGAAGTTAAATTTAGGTCAAGGTAATTTAAATCTTTCTATTCTTACTACTTGAAAACTTGGCAAGTAGAACTGTCAAAACCAGATAACTAAAGACCGTGAGGGAAATGAAATTGTACATCATTACGTGTCCTCCACGGTCTTTTGCATTATTTTTTTAGTTTAAATTTTTATGTAGCCAGAAAACTTGCGAATCCTAGTATATCAATCTTTGTGGAAGCTACTTATCAATAAATAGCTGAAATAGTTTAGAAAACATCTATCTATGGAAAGTCAAACTCTCATAATCGATTTACACTTGCCTGAATTAGGAATATACTACGCGTACTAAGTAGTTCAAGATGGTTGGCTGCCTTCTCGGGAGGAGTGATGTCCTATGAATAATATTCGTATGGATTCGCTACTCTATCCTGTGAGAGGAGTAGCCCTTGAGTGTGTACGAGACTTTAAGTCTCATGATTGCGTTCGGCGCGTTGATAGTTCTTATCATCGCGTTAAACGACAAAAAGTAACACGCACAAAAACCATCCTAAAACTCTAACAAGTCGGATGGTTTAGTGCTTTGCATTAAATTTTGAAGACAGTTACCGTCTTTTACGGCTTAGAGCTAGGGGCATGTTCTCGCATGCCTCTTTCTTCTCCTTCATTATAGGACCAGTAGTTACTATTTGCAAGGATTTCTTATCTGAATTGATTAAGCTCTACCAGATAGAATTCTTTTGATATCTTTTCTCATATTGATTGGAAAGTTCAATAAAATTTGATCTTTTTTTAACTTATCGTTTGATAAATTGAACCCTTCTATAAATATATAGGTTCTACAACTTACTTCACAAACATCGCGTCGCCAAAGCTAAAGAAGCGGTAGCGTTCATCGATAGCATGCTGATAAGCTGCTAAGGTGAACTCGCGTCCGGCAAAGGCACTGACTAACATGACCAAAGTTGATTTAGGTAAGTGGAAGTTTGTTGAGAAAGCTTGAACCACTTTGAATTCATAGCCGGGCGTGATGAAGATATCGGTCCAGCCGCTATCGGCTTTGATTTCTCCATCGAATTTACTGCCGATTGTTTCTAGCGTGCGGATAGAAGTCGTTCCCACCGCAACAATTTTCCCACCATTTTCGCGCACGTGATTGAGCTGGTCGGCCGCTTCTTCTGTGAGTCGGTAAAATTCGCTGTGCATCTCGTGCTCGGAGATATTATCAACACTGACTGGACGGAAAGTTCCTAAGCCAACATGAAGTGTCAAATAAACCAAGTGGACGCCTTTTTCTTTGATGGCTGTTAATAATTCTTCGGTAAAATGAAGTCCGGCAGTTGGTGCCGCAGCGGAGCCATTTTCTTTGGCGTAGACGGTTTGGTACCGGTCAGGATCTTCCAAGCGCTCTTTAATGTAAGGCGGCAAGGGCATTTCGCCTAAAGATTCTAAGTTTTCTAAGAAGATTCCTTCATAAGAAAAGGTAATAATCCGCCCGCCGTGATCTAATTCTTCATTAACAACGGCTTTCAAACGGCCGTCCCCAAAAACAATTTCCGTGCCAACTTTGGCTCTCTTCGCAGGTTTAATTAATGTTTCCCATGTGTCGCCTTCTGTATTCGTTAATAATAATACTTCAAGATGACCGCCTGTTTCAGGTTTTTCTCCGTATAGGCGAGCAGGTAGGACTCGCGTATCGTTCATAACCAGTGCGTCGCCTGGCTCTAGTTCATCAATAATATCATGGAAATGTTTGTCTTCCATTTCGTTTGTTGCCCGGTTCAAGACGAGTAGTCGTGAACTTGCGCGATCTTGTAAAGGCGTTTGGGCAATCAATTCTTCTGGTAAATCGAAATCAAAATCTTCAGTTGTTAACATGTATATTCACTCTTTCTTTGCTATAGTCTTCGCTATTTTATCACGTTTTTTTAGGAAAGGCGAACATAGCCAATCTGCTATCTGAGATATTTATGCTCATTCTACAAGGTTGATGACCGCCAGCTTCTTTCTCTAGGTTAGAATTTTCTATTTTAAATTAGTGCGAGCAAGGTGCGGCATCGTATTTATGGTTGCCCTTTAGAACGAAAATAACTGATTTCAAATAATCAGGTTCACTTCATAATAGATAAAAATAGATGAAAACCAGTCGGAAAATGGTAACCAAACTGTCCGAAAATGGGAAGAAAATCTCTGGTAATTTGGCAAGCAAAATCGATGATTTCTTTTATAATTATAACGGTTATTTTAAACGCTCCAAATGGTGAATGAAAGCTTGATAAATAACGTGTTTTCAGGCTGCTGTAATTATTGAAAATTTTCTGAAAAATAGTTATTTTATTCATTTCGAGAACGCTGTGGAGTCTGACAATAAATAGAATTTGCAAGTGCTCTTATTTGAGTATCCCCCCCATTTCATGCATACTAATAAAGAAGACGAAAGTCAAAATGAAAATTTGAGGTGAGAGAGTTGATAGAATTTCAACAGGTATCAAAAATATATAAGGGTGGGAAAATCGCTGTCGATAATGTAAACATCTCTTTCGAAAAAGGCGAATTTATTTGTTTTATCGGAACCAGTGGTAGTGGAAAAACAACCACCATGCGGATGTTAAATCGAATGACAGATCCAACAAAAGGGAAAATCTTGATTGATGGAGAAGATATCCAAAAAACAAATCCAGTGGAATTAAGAAGAAAGATTGGTTATGTCATTCAAAATATTGGCTTAATGCCACATATGACCATTAGAGAAAATATTACATTGGTTCAAAAATTATTGAAAGCAAGCCAAGAAGATCGCGACAAGACAGCTGAAAAAATGATCGATTTGGTTGAATTACCTAGAGAGATGCTGGATCGCTATCCGGATGAACTTTCAGGTGGGCAACAACAGAGAATTGGGGTTGTTCGTGCTTTAGCAGCCAATCAAGATATCATTTTAATGGATGAACCATTTGGGGCTTTGGACCCGATTACCAGAGATGCGTTGCAAGATCTTGTGAAAGACTTACAAGAACGTTTAGGTAAAACGATTGTCTTTGTTACTCATGATATGGATGAAGCGTTGAAGCTTGCGAATCGGATTGCGATTATGAGTGAAGGGAAAGTCATCCAGTTTGATACACCAGAAAATATTTTACGAAATCCAGCGAATGAATTCGTTGAAGAACTAATTGGGGAAGATCGTTTGCTACAAGCGAAGCCTGATACGACACGTGTAGAAGAGGTTATGTTGGGTAAAGCGATTACTATCACGCCTGAGAAATCTTTACAAGAAGCTATTAAATTGATGCGTGAATATCGTGTTGATACGCTTTTAGTTGTTGATAATTCAGATATTCTAAAAGGATTTATCGATGTTGAAACTCTGGACCGGATGCGTGGCAAAGTGTCTAGCGTAGGGGATATCCTTAATCCACAAGTTTTCTCTGTGAAGAAAACAGCATTACTGCGTGATACATTACAACGAATATTAAAACGAGGACTTAAATATGTTCCTGTGGTAGATGAAAAAAATCGAGTGGTTGGTATTTTAACCCGAGCATCACTAGTCGACATTGTTTATGATGTTATTTGGGGAGAAGAAACGACCATCACAGATGCGATTGAAGCGGCAAAACCGGCAGAAGAAGGTGTGTAGGGTATGACTGACTTTTTTAATCAACATGGCAGTGAAATTGTATCGAAAAGTGTTGAACATCTCTATATTTCCTTTTTCGCTTTGCTGATCGGGATTGTCATTGCCGTGCCATTAGGCGTATTGTTGACGCGCTTTTCTAAAGTTGCTAACGTGGTTATTGGGATTACAAGTGCCTTACAAACCGTCCCTTCTCTAGCGCTTTTGGCTTTAATGATTCCTTTCTTTGGTGTCGGAAAAACACCGGCGATTATCGCGTTATTTATCTACTCATTGTTGCCGATATTGCGTAATACATATATCGGAATGAAGAGCGTCGATTGGAATTATCGAGATGTGGCTAAAGGAATGGGTATGACCAATATACAGTCCATCTTTAGTGTGGAGTTGCCGATTGCGATGCCAACAATTATGGCTGGTATTCGACTGGCTGCTGTCTATGTGATTTCATGGGCAACCTTGGCTTCTTATATCGGAGCTGGTGGTTTAGGGGATTTAATCTTTAGTGGGTTAAATAACTATCAACCAGATTTAATTTTTGCAGGAACGATTCCAGTTACTATTTTAGCTTTATTAGCTGACCTTTTATTAGGTATGTTGGAAAATAAATTAACTCCTGCAGCATTAAAGGAGCGTGAACAATAATGAAAAAGAGACTGAGTATATTCTTGACCTTTGCAGTGAGTTTGGTCCTTCTTTCTGGTTGTTCTCTTCCTGGTCTTTCGACAAGTTCAGATAAAGATACGATTGCGATTACTGGTGGGATTACTTCTGAAGCTCAAATTTTAGGGAGTTTAGTTGCCGGAATGGTGGAACATTATACAGATAAAGAAGCGACCGTGATTAATAACTTGGCAACAACGACGATTAATCACCAAGCAATGATGAACAAAGATGCTAGTATTTCGGCCGCTCGCTATACGGGGACCGATTTGACGACAACGCTTGGTTTGGCACCTGAGAAGGAACCAGATAAAGCTTTTGCCAAAGTCAAAGATGAATTCGAGAAGCGGTATAAACAAACCTGGTTCAATTCTTATGGATTTGATAATACGTATGTATTTCTCGTTCGAAAAGATACCGCTGAAGAGTATAATTTGAAAAAAGTTAGTGACTTAAAAGACGTAGCTGATCAATTGGTAGCTGGTGTCGATACGGCGTGGATTACCCGTGAAGGTGATGGCTATGATGGCTTTAAAGAAACCTATGGATTTGAATTCGAATCGATTTTACCGATGCAGATTGGCTTAGTCTATGACGCAGTTGATGCTGGGAAAATGGATATCGTATTGGGTTACTCGACAGATGGCCGGATCGCTAGCTATGACTTAGTGATGTTGGAAGATGACTTAAAATTCTTCCCTCCGTATGATGCTGCACCGGTTGTTGACGATCAACTGTTGAAAGACACACCGGGCTTATCAGAGGCCATGAAGAAACTCGAAGGAACCATCGATACCGAGAAGATGCAAGAATTAAACTATGAAGCAGATAACAATTTGGTGGAACCATCTGTTGTCGCTGAACGTTTCTTAAAAGACAATAATTACTTTGAAGGGGAGTGAAGAAATGGATAAGATGAACGTCTTTCAACAATTTATATACTATTTCCAAGAAAACGGCGGCTATGTCTTTTCACAATTTCTACGCCACTTTCTGATTTCAATCTATGGTGTAATTATTGCGGCGATTGTTGCAATTCCGATTGGGATTGCGATCTCCAAGAAGAGAAAACTAGCGAACTGGGTAATCCGTTTGGCTAATATTATTCAAACAGTCCCTTCCTTGGCGATGATTTCCATCTTGATGATTGGCTTAGGCTTAGGTCCGACCGTCGTGATTGTGACTGTATTCTTGTATTCATTATTACCAATTATCAAGAATACTTATACAGGTATGATTCAAGTCGATCGAAATATTTTGGATGTCGGCAAAGGCATGGGGATGACTACTTGGCAACGTTTGTACATGGTAGAATTGCCACTGTCTGTGTCCGTCATTATGGCTGGTATTCGAAATGCTTTAGTTGTCGCGATTGGGATTACCGCAATTGGTGCCTTTGTCGGTGCTGGTGGTTTAGGTGATATCATTATCCGCGGAACCAATGCGACATCAGGAACCTCGATTATTCTAGCTGGGGCATTACCAACTGCCTTAATGGCCATTATTACAGACTGGGTATTAGGTATTATCGAAAGAAAACTTGACCCAGTGAGTAAACATACTGCCACAGGAAATTAGATAAAATGAATGTGAATAAGGCTTCTACTGAACAGTCGAAGTGAAATAGAAATTTGTTAAAGCAAAAGGCTGAATGAGCAATCCTGTCATAGGACTGCTCGTTCAGCCTTTTTTCTTTTCATTTTATTAAACAAGAAAATTGCAAAAAACCACAATATATTGTATGCGAAAATACGTTCCTACGATATCTTGTGTATAACTCTGTGGATATGTGGATAACATTTTAAATAGTGTTGTGATTTTTTCATTTATTCGGGAGTGATGTACTGATGATAGAGATTGTACTTACTCAACTATATTCCACGCAACTTAATAGTGGTTTCTTAACACCAAAAAAAGCTGAGCTCTCGACGGGCTCAGCTTTCCTGTATTCGGAAAGGGAATTAGTTGGTTAAATGTTTATCGTTACTTTTCACTATACATGCAAAGTACCTTTTTGAATTTCTTACATCTCATAAACAAACATCTTGTTTTTTGGTAACAGTTTCTACTCTTTGTAACATGAGACTCTATTTAGTTTTTTTCGTTACGCAAAGACTTCTTCTTTGATGTCGCTCTTTCACTAATCAAACGCCTTATTACGCATTCACTATTTTACGTTTCTTAAATACCCCACACGCATAATCTAAAAGGTGAATCTTATACTTCTAACAACTTTGTTTACAAACTTTCTTCATCGAGAAATTCTTTAACCTAACTAATTTAGCGTCCTTCCTTACACTCATAATATAGCATAAATAGAAAGCGTTTGCAAGTTGAATGCTTCTACTTTGTTCATTTTATTTTTCTGGGGGTTTTGCACGGAAATTATGAATTTTTTGTGACTTTTTTCAAGAAAACGGGCATTTATTAAAAAAAATGACCGAAAACATGCTATAGTTATATAGGAAGAGAAAAAATCTCTTTTGATAAATGTAAGGAGGAATAGGATGGATGCATACAAACAAACGGTGGATTACGTAACAAATGAGGTGCAAACAAACACTCAAACTGGTCTAACCAATGAACAGGTGAAACAGCGCTTAAAGGAAAATGGGCGTAACAAATTTGAGGAAGCAAAAAAAGACTCGCTCTTGAAAAAGTTTCTACATAATCTAACAGATTTCACTACGATGATTTTGTTAGTTGCTGCGGCAATTTCGCTGTATACGGCGATTGCTACAGATCACGGGGATTATTTTGAAAGCATATTGATTATAGCAATTGTAGTGATTAACTCAGTTTTAGCTATTGTTCAAGAGGGGAATGCTGAAAAAGCGCTATCTGCTCTACAAGATATGAATAAACAGACTTGCCTAGTTTTACGAGAGGGCAAAGTTGAAAAAATTGATGCTGAAGAAATAGTCATTGGCGATATTTTAGTTCTGGAGTCTGGATCCATGATTGTAGCTGATGCTCGGCTAACTCAAACTTCCCAGCTAAGGGTTGAGGAGTCTGCGTTGACCGGGGAAAGTGAAGCCGTTGAAAAAGAGGCGGATTTCGTTGGAAAAGAAGACGAAAGCTTAGGCGATCAATTAAACATGATTTTTAAAGGATGTACGGTAGCTAATGGGCGGGGACAAGCAATTGTTACCGCGACGGGTATGCAGACTGAGATGGGTAAAATTGCAGGTTTGCTGAATAACCATACAGCTCAGAAAACACCTTTACAAAAACGCTTAGATTCATTAGGAAAACGAATTAGCTTGCTTGCTTTGGCTGCTGCTGCGTTGGTCTTTGTGATTGGACAGCTGCAGGGTGAACCATTGCTTGAGATGTTCATGACGTCTGTTTCTTTAGCAGTCGCGGCTGTTCCTGAGACGTTAACGGTGATTGTCACCTTGACTTTAGCTTTTGGTGTTCAGAAGATGGCCAAGAAGAATGCGATTATTCGTCACTTACCAGCCGTTGAGACGCTAGGTACGGCTAATGTTATTTGCTCAGACAAGACTGGGACCTTAACGCAAAATAAAATGCGTGTCCGTCGTGTCTGGACGCGTGGTGATGAAGTGGTTGATACAGAAGATGCTATGACAGAAGAAGCAATGGAAGTGTTGAAGATGGCTTCTCTGTGTTCTGATGTAATCGTCGAAAAAGAAGACGGCGAATTAATCATTAAAGGGAATCCGACTGAAGCTGCGATTGTGCGTGCGGTTGAGGAAAATTACCATACAAAAGCTGAATTAGAAGGAAAGTATCCAAGAATTGGTGAATTGCCATTTGATTCAGGTCGTAAAATGATGACGACGGTGCATAAGATGGGTAAAAAATATATTTCTATCACTAAAGGCGCGTTCGATGTGCTATTGCCAAAATTCCGTTTTGGTGATGTTGATCAAGCGGCTGTCGTGAATGATCGATTTGGGAAAAAAGCTTTACGTGTCATTGCGGTTGGGTATGCGATTTACGATGAAGAACCGACAGATATTCGTTCAGAAGTCTTAGAAAAAAACTTACGCTTACTGGGACTAGTCGGCATGATTGATCCGCCGAGACCTGAAAGTAAAGGTGCGATTGCCCGAGCGAAGCGTGCGGGTATTAAGACTGTGATGATTACTGGGGATCACGTCGTTACAGCCAGTGCGATTGCCAAAGAGTTAGGTATCCTTTCTAACAAAAGTGAAGCTTTAACAGGCTCTCAATTGCATCAAATGACAGATGAGGAATTGGATTCACGAGTGAAATCACTTTCTGTTTATGCGCGTGTGACACCAGAAGATAAAATTCGAATTGTTAAATCTTGGCAGCGTTCAGGTGCGGTGGTTGCGATGACCGGAGATGGCGTCAATGATGCGCCGGCTTTAAAAGCTAGTGATGTGGGTTGTGCAATGGGAATTACCGGGACAGACGTCGCGCAAAGTGCCGCGGATATGGTCTTAACGGATGATAACTTTGCGACAATCGTTGATGCAGTAGCGCGTGGACGTGCCGTGTACAGAAATATCCGAAAAGCGATTAATTTCTTGTTAAGCTGTAATATCTCTGAGATTTTTATTGTCCTGATAGCTATGTTATTTGGCTGGGGCGCGCCGTTTACTGCGGTTCAGTTATTGTTTGTCAATGTGGTAGCTGATGGCTTACCTGGTTTTGCTTTAGGGAAAGAACCGGCAGAACATGGGATTATGGATGAAGCACCGATTCCTAGAAATGAAGGCGTCTTTGCTCGTGGTTTATGGCAAAAGATTGGGATTAATGCCAGCGTCTTTACAGTGATTACCCTCTTTGGTTTCTACTTGGGTTCATTTGTTGATAGCGTGAGTCCTTGGATTGATGCTAGTTATGAAGTGGGTCAAACTGTGGCTTTCCTAATTCTAGCGTATTCTTCAATCCTGCATGTCTTTAATGTTAGAAGCTCACGTTCGATTTTCAAGGTTAAATTAGAGAGCAACAAGTCATTATTTGAGATGGCCGTCTTAGCGACAACCATTACGACAGTGATTGCTTTATTACCGTTCACACAAGAATTGTTCGGACTGGTAAGAATTAGCTTGAATCATTGGATGCTAGCGATTGTTTTATCGATTGTACCGATTGCTGTAAATGAATTGATTAAATTCCACCAAAGTCCAGGTGAAGAGGAAGAAGAAATTTAAGTCTACTCACATCTGACAGGAAAAAATATAGTAAAATCGTAGCGACCTTCAACTGTTGGCTTTTGGTCTAACGTTGGGAGGTCGCTCTCTGTTAGTTCGTTATTTAGTCAATGTAGAGATCAAATAGGAAATATAAATGAAAAATAGCTAAGGAACTTCAGGAATTCTTGCCAAAAGAATCGGAAACTATTATGATAGGAGAAGTTGTAAAAGCTAAAATAGAAAGTAGGGGAATGAATGTCACAACCTGCCATTCGTTATCGATTAATAAAAAAAGAAAAACATACAGGTGCTCGTCTAGGTGAGATTATTACACCGCATGGGACGTTTCCAACGCCGATGTTTATGCCAGTAGGAACACTTGCTACAGTTAAAACAATGTCGCCTGAGGATTTAAAAGAGATGGGCGCGGGGATTATTTTGAGTAATACTTATCACCTATGGCTTCGTCCAGGGGAAGACTTAGTAGAAGAAGCGGGAGGCCTGCACAAATTTATGAATTGGGATCAGCCGATTCTGACTGATTCTGGTGGCTTCCAAGTATTTTCATTGAGCGATATGCGTAATATTGTCGAAGAAGGGGTTCATTTCAAGAATCATCTGAACGGCTCAAAAATGTTCTTATCGCCAGAGAAGGCTATTAACATTCAAAACAAATTAGGTTCGGACATTATGATGAGTTTTGATGAGTGTCCACCGTTTGATGAAAGCTACGACTACGTGAAAAAATCAGTAGAACGAACATCTCGTTGGGCTGAGAGAGGCTTAAAAGCACATGCTAATCCTGATAGACAAGGTTTATTTGGGATTATTCAAGGAGCTGGATTTGAAGATTTACGTCGTCAGAGCGCGCGCGATTTAGTTGGCATGGATTTCCCTGGTTATTCAATTGGTGGTTTATCTGTAGGTGAATCAAAAGAAGAGATGAATCGTGTGTTAGACTTTACTACGCCACTGATTCCTGAAAACAAACCTCGTTACTTGATGGGTGTTGGAGCGGCTGATTCTCTGATTGATGGAGTCATCCGTGGAATTGATATGTTTGACTGTGTCTTGCCGACTAGAATTGCTCGAAATGGGACTTGTATGACGTCACAAGGCCGTCTAGTGGTTAAAAATGCTCAATATGCAAGAGATTTCCGTCCACTTGATGAGAAGTGTGATTGCTATACATGTAAAAATTATACGCGTGCGTATATTCGTCATTTAATTAAATGTGATGAAACGTTTGGTATCCGTTTGACTTCTTATCATAATCTATATTTCTTATTTAATTTAATGAAGCAAGTGCGTCAAGCGATTATGGATGATAACTTACTTGAATTTAGACAAGCCTTTTTTGAAGAATATGGTTTTAATAAAGAGAATCCAAAAAGTTTCTAAAAAATAGGGGAAAAGGCTAGTTTATCTAGTGGTTTTCTGCTAAAGTTAAGATTGTGAAAACAAATCTGTGAGGTGAAATAAATGAGTTCTTTACCAATGCTTATGATGTTCGTTGTTCTTATCGGAATGTGGTTCTTCATGTCTCGTTCACAAAAGAAACAACAACAAGAACGTCAAAACTTATTAGACAGTATGAAATCAGGCGATAGCGTCGTAACTATCGGCGGCTTACACGGCGTGGTTTCTGAAATTAATGAAGACAAACGTACAGTCGTATTAGATTGCGAAGGGATTTTCTTAGAATTTGATCGCGCATCTATTAAGACCGTTAAACCAGGTGGATCAGTTGAAGTTGATGAGACAGTTACAACTGTTGAAACAACAGAAGATTCAAGCGATTCAGAAGAATAAACGAAATGTAGATTGAGATTAGAGTTAGAGGCTAGTGTTTATTTTTGATGGCGGCGATTTGTTGCTGTCGGCTGCTTTTAGTTGTAAATCTAGATTTTTAGGTCATGGAACGGGCTTTTTGCTTGTTTCTTGGCCTTTTTTCTTTCTTAGGAGGGCAAATCTTATGGATAAATTAATAGAACGTATCTTGTTGCATCGGGCATTTGCTAAGAAAGTCACTGAGTTTCATTCATCCGGATATGAAGCGATTAGTCTGGAAGAATTGAAAAGTTATTGTCTGGCGTATCGTTGGCCAAAGAAAAAGCTGACAACTTATAAAGAGAAAAGGGCCGATATTTTGCTTATCCAAGCCAATCAAATTTTTGATTACCAACAATTGAAAATTCAAACAACCGCACAAACATTTCAGGATTTGGATGACTTCTCAGATTTGTTTTGAGGGGTTAAGAGCAGTGATTGAAGGTATTATCGTCTACTTAAATAGGGGATTAGCTGATCGAGAAATCTTTAAGTAAATGATAGATTGTGTAATTAATAATTAGTCTAAAAGCAGTTTTCATGAAAATGAAAATTGCTTTTTTAAGGTGAAAAATAAACTTTTTTATCGCTGTACATACTGGTATATAAACATTTATTGATTTACTGTGAAAAAAATCACAAAAAAGTATTTACATGGATAAAAAAATATTGTATGATATAAATGTGAAATGGTTAACAAATAAAAACAGTATCCAATAGGAGGAACACAATGGCTAAGACATTAGAAAAAGACGTGAAGAAAGAACTTGATGTTCAAGGAATGATCGATGAGCTAGCAGCGAAAGCGAATGTTGCCTTAAAAGAAATGGAAGATTTTGATCAAGAAAAAGTCGATCATATCGTGCATCAAATGGCAATGGCTGCCTTAGACAAACATATGCCTCTTGCTAAATTAGCAGTGGAAGAAACAGGCCGTGGGATTGTCGAAGATAAAGCAATCAAAAACATGTATGCGTCTGAATACATCTGGAATAGTATCAAACATGATAAAACAGTTGGCGTAATCAATGAAGATCCTCAAACAGGAATCATTGAAATTGCTGGACCAGTCGGCGTTGTTTGTGGGGTAACTCCAACAACTAACCCAACTTCAACAACAATCTTTAAAGCAATGATCGCTTTAAAAACAGCTAACCCAATCATCTTTGCTTTCCACCCAAGCGCTCAAAAATGTTCTGCTGAAGCAGCTCGTATCGTTCGTGATGCAGCAATTGCAGCTGGCGCTCCTGAAAACTGTGTACAATGGATTGAACAACCATCAATCGATGCAACTTCTATGTTAATGAATCACCCGGGTGTCGCTATTGTCTTAGCAACTGGTGGACCTGGCATGGTTAAATCAGCTTACTCTACTGGTAAACCAGCATTAGGTGTTGGTGCCGGAAACGTGCCTGCTTACATCGAAAAAACAGCGAAAATCAAACGTGCAGTTAACGATTTAATCGTTTCTAAATCATTTGATAACGGTATGATTTGTGCTTCTGAACAAGCAGTTATCGTTGATAAAGAAATCTATGCAGCAGTTAAAGCTGAATTTGAAGCACATCAAGTGTACTTTGTGAAACCAAATGAATTACAAAAACTTGAAGATGCTGTCATGAATGAAGGCAAATATGCTGTTAACCCAGCAATCGTTGGTCATTCAGCTGATGAAATTGCTAAATTAGCTGGGATCAAAGTTCCAACTGGCACAAAAATTCTGATTGCTGAATTAGATGGCGTTGGTGCTGAATACCCACTTTCAAGAGAAAAATTATCTCCAGTCTTGGCGATGATCAAATCAAATAGTACTGAACACGGCTTTGACTTATGTCAAGGAATGCTTGAATTAGGTGGATTAGGACATACAGCTGTTATCCACAGTGAAAACGAAGATTTACATGTGAAATTCGGTTTACGCATGAAAGCTTGCCGTATCTTAGTTAATACACCATCTGCAGAAGGCGGAATTGGTAACATTTATAACGAAATGATTCCTTCATTAACATTAGGCTGTGGATCATATGGTAAAAACTCAGTTTCTCGTAACGTCTCTGCCATCAACTTAATCAACGTCAAAACTGTAGCGAAACGGAGAAATAATATGCAATGGTTTAAATTACCGCCAAAAATTTTCTTTGAGAAAAATTCATTACAATACCTACAAAAAATGGAAAACGTTGAGCGCGTTATGCTTGTCTGTGATCCAGGAATGGTTCAATTCGGTTATGCTGATGTGGTTCGTAAAGAATTACTTAAACGTAAAAACGACGTGCAGATTGAAGTCTTCTCTGACGTAGAACCTAACCCATCAACAAATACAGTGTATGCTGGAACAAAAATGATGGTAGATTTCAAACCTGATACAATCATCGCTCTTGGTGGTGGATCAGCAATGGATGCGGCGAAAGGCATGTGGATGTTCTATGAGCACCCAGATACTGAATTCTTCGGCGCGAAACAAAAATTCTTAGATATCCGTAAACGTACGTACAAAATTGAAAAAGCAGTTAAAACACAATTTGTATGTATCCCAACAACTTCTGGTACAGGTTCTGAAGTAACACCATTTGCGGTAATCACTGATAGCGAAACACACGTGAAATACCCATTAGCAGACTACGCGTTAACACCAGATGTTGCGATTGTTGACCCTCAATTTGTTATGTCAGTTCCAGCTTCAGTAACAGCTGATACAGGAATGGACGTGTTAACACATGCGATTGAATCTTATGTTTCAGTAATGGCATCTGATTACACTCGTGGCTTGAGCTTACAAGCAATCAAGATCGTCTTTGATTATTTAGAAAAATCAGTGAAAACTCCTGATATGGAATCTCGTGAAAAAATGCATAACGCGTCAACTATGGCGGGTATGGCCTTTGCGAATGCTTTCCTAGGAATAAGTCACTCGATTGCACATAAAATTGGTGGAGAATACAACATTCCTCACGGTCGTACGAACGCAATTCTATTGCCTCATATTATCCGTTACAATGCGAAGGATCCATCAAAACATGCAATGTTCCCTAAATATGACTACTTCCGTGCGGATACTGACTACGCTGATATTGCGAAGTTCTTAGGACTTAAAGGCAAAAATACAGCTGAATTAGTTGATGCATTAGCTACAGCAGTCTTTGATCTTGGAACAAGCATTGGAATCGACATGAACTTGAAAGCGCAAGGCGTGACTCAAGAAATCTTAGACTCAACTGTTGATCACATGGCTGAATTAGCTTACGAAGATCAATGTACAACAGCTAATCCAAAAGAACCACTAATCAGTGAATTGAAACAAATTATCATTGATGCGTATAACGGATAATTCTAGCACGCGTGATTGAACAAATTACCTGTGTCTGAGTCATCTGATAAGCAGACCCAATCTCTTAGCGATTGGGTCTGTTTTTTTCGGATTAAAAATGAACAACTATTCAAAATATATTAGAACGTTAATGAGTAGTTGATGGATGCCGCATCCGGGATTCCTTCCACTAAAGTATCTTATTTGATAGAATATAGAATTTGTTGGGTGGTTTTTCTTTTCTTTCAAGTAAATGAGCATCGGCTTGCATTGAAAATTCATGATAAAATGGTACACTAGAAATGAAGTTGAAAACGGACACAAGGGAAGTGGATTCATAGTGGAAATTATTCAAAAGGCTTTGATAGAATTAGTGCGCTCAAGAAAAAAATTAACGGGACTGTTACCTAGATTAAAAGAAAATAAACAAATCTCAGCAAAAGAGGAAATGAAGACGTTTGTCTTTGATTTACAGGATTATAGCGATGCATTGACGGTTGTGACTGATTTTGCTGAGGCGGATTTTGCAGAGGAGTCGGATTCAGTAACGCCACAGGAAATTAGTCAACTGTTTTCTGAGCAACGTCAGGAGCTCCAGACGCTTGTTAGTGAATTTACCCAGCTAGCTGATCAGATGGAGACAGGAGAGTCGACAGAGGGCTTCCATGGCCTAAATGCCGGAAGTATTCGACGGATGGCAGGAAGTTTACAAGGGTTAATCGAAATGAACGGTCAATTGTTACAGGAAAATCTGAACTTCCAGCGTTTTATCAAGGACGTATCTATTTCTGAAGCAATTCCCACAGAAGAAGTGGTGGAAGAAAAAACGGGATTCTTTAAAAAATTATTTGGTAAGTAAATAAAAAACGAGATTCTTAAGAGAGCTTATCTACAGGAATTCGTGCGCATTAAATTTTTGGCTCAATAAAAAACAGGAACCTTATGCTTGGATGATTCATCTAAGCGTAGGGTTCCTGTTTTTTATAGTTTATAAGTTCCGAAGTCCATACTGAGTGATGTCGATATTTCTAGCCTCACACCAATCTTTCGGATAGCCGGTAAGAATTAATGGATGATTTTTAAGCTCGGCTGTGCTCCGATGACCAGTCATGGTATAAAGCACGCGTAGCTCTTCTTGCCAACGGCGAATTAAGTCAATAGTTTTGTCAGTTCCGTCGGTGAGCAGCGAGTTCAAAATAGTGCCTGAGACGCCGACTGCATCAGCTCCTAAGCAGAGCGCCTTGAAAATATCATAGGCATCACGAATCCCGCCAGAAGCGACTTTTTGGAAATTTCTACTCAGTTCATTGGCTTCTAGTAATGAGATAACTGTGGATTGACCCCAATCACTTAGATAGGCAAATTCACGTTTTTTTCGACGAGCATTTTCTATTTGGGTAAAGCTTGTGCCACCTTGACCGCTGACATCAATCGTTTGAATGCCGACAGAAAGGAGCGCGCGGATGGTTTCGCGTGTCATACCGAAGCCGACTTCTTTGACTAAAATAGGGACATTGAGTTGGTGATTAATTTTTTCAATCTCTATTAACCAGTCATGAAAGTTGCGATCGCCCTCAGGCATCACCAGTTCTTGTGGCGCATTTAGATGGATTTGGAGGCCATCAGTCTCAAATAGGTCAACGGCGCGCTGAGCATTTTCGACAGAAACACCGCCGCCAATATTGACGAGTATTTTTCCGTTGGGAAATTCTTCTCGCATGACACGATAGGAATCAACCAGCTGTGGGTCTTTGAGTGCTGCACTGACAGAGCCTGTAGTGATTAATAAATCTGTTTCTTTCGCGATAATTGCTAGTTGGCGATTAATCTCCTTAGTTTTTTCGCTGCCACCAGTCATGGCATTGATATAGAAGGGACTAGTCAGCGTGTACTGAAATAAGTCAGTGGATAAATCAACCTCATCCAGCGCTAATTCAGGTAAGGAAGAATGGATAAGACGGATGCTATCAAAGTCATTTGCTTGCTCTTTATGGAAAGCTTTGGCTAATGAAACATGTTCATCTTTTCGGTTCATTTGGCTTCCTTTCTACAACGAGTATAGACATGCAGAGGCAAGGGAGTAATTTCAGCTTTTTCCCAGGCGCTCATCAAAGGTAGGATTCCTGATTTTTGATTGAATAAGACAATCCCACAATCGCCGCCACCCGCACCTGATGATTTAGCAGCTCCATCAAATGATTCGGCTAACTCACAAAGTTCTTTTAGGGCAGTTGTTTCGATGGTTACACCAGTTAAGTGAGAAAGTTCATTAAGTAACTGGCGATTTTTTCGAATCATTTGTTGGATTAATGGGACATCATCAGTTAAAAATCCTTGAATAATTTGCTCAACGCATTTTTTGCTTTCAGCAAGAAATTCTTGGTACCTTGTCTGCTGTTGTTCTTTTGATTGATGGACCTGATCAACCAGGTCGGAAGTGGAGGCTGGGCTGCCTGTCCAACCGATAATTAAGCGTAAGTCTTTAGGTGCTTCTAACGGTTGAATCAGTAGACCTGGCCAGTCCATTTGTAGTAGCTGTGTAACGGAACAATTATTTTGTTGATGGATCCATTGGTGATCAAAGGTTGAAAAAGCCAACCAACCACCGTAGCAACTTGCCGCGATGTCACCACAAGAGCCGTTTCCTTGAACTTCTAGGTGAGCTAGGGCAGCTAGCTTGAAGATTTCTAATAGATCTAACTCTAAGCCGTAGAATTCATTTAAGGCTTTGATCGTTGCCACGGTGACAGCGCCACTTGAGCCCAATCCGTATTTGCGACCGTTTGAGCTGTCTAATTCACTGGTTACTTTTAAATCATAAAAGGAAAGTAGAACGTTCTTTTCCTGTGCATATTTTTCAGTTAGTCGAATGGCTGCGAGAATGTAGTGAAAAGGATTTTCACGAATGTCTAAGACCAGCTCACCATTTCTTCTTGTCCAACGAATCGGTAAGTCACTATATTGTGTCGACTGGATGCTGCCAATTTTTCTAGCCGCATTCATAGTCACCGTAACAAATTGATCTACGGCAACGATAATCGCCGGATGCCCGGTTTCGACAACGGCATATTCACCAGCAATATATAATTTTCCAGGTGCAGTTACTTCGATCATGATTAAACTTCCTTTATTTTAAGATTTCGATTCCAGGACCAGCGAAAGCCGATACCAGTTGTGCAGAATCAAATAGTGTTTCAAGATAGGCCTGAGCCTGAGCTAAGTTTTTCTTTTCAATTAGTAATTTAACGTTCGGTCCAGCATCCATTGTAAAGTAGCATTCGATACCTGCTGAGCGTAAGCTGCGCACAGCTTGCATTGCTTTAAGGCTATCGGGTGACCAATAGGTGAAGGGTGGAACAGCTGCTAGGGTTGTGCCATGCATTTTTAAGCAGTTAGCTTCTGTGACGGTTCCCAAAGTAGTAAAATCTTTTTCGCTGATGGCTTTTTTAGCGATCGCTAAATCTTTAGGAACTTCTTCTAGCCAGCCGGGATAGAAACTTGACGTCTCAACCGTTCGTTTCATACCATCGCGACTAGAAATATCTTTTTGCTGATCATTGACTAAAATAAAGAGCATCGCTAAATCGTCAGTCCAGTCATCTGAATTCAGCGGTTGTGCATAAGAACTAGCATCATCTGTACCTTGTTCCCATTCGACAAACCCACCAAAAATACTGCGACAAGCTGAACCAGAACCGCGACGAGCCAAGCGCGAGAGAGCTCTATCAGAAAGTTGTAAATCTAACGCTTCGTTGCAGGCTGCAGCGAGCGCCGCTAGACCACTTGCTGAGGATGCTAAACCTGCAGCTGTGGGTACAAAATTTTTACTGGTGACTTGCGCATAGCTTTTTTCTTCTGATAACTGACGAACGATATCAAGAAATTGGCTGACTTTGCTAGTTGCTTTTGCATCCTGAAGTTCGCCGTCCAGATAAAAGCTATCCTGTGTGTAGGTTTCATCGAAAATAACTTCGGTTTCAGTATAAAACGCATTGAGCGTCAACGATAAACTGTTATTCATAGGTAGAATCAAGGTTTCATCCTTTTTTCCCCAATACTTAATTAGAGCGATGTTTGTATATGCGCGTGCGCGACCTTTATGCATAGGTATGTACTCCTAATCCTTGAATCCAAGTAGCGACAGCACCTTGTTTTTCTAGTGCTTGACTGACCACTTGTGCTTCTTTTTTTGTTTTGGTTAAGGCAATCATACACCCGCCACGACCGCCGCCTGTCAGTTTAGCGCCGAGAGCGCCAGTCGCTAGGGCTGTCTGAATGAGTTGATCTAATAATTGATTGCTAACGGTTAATTTCGTTAAATGCTGTTGTGCTTCATTCATAATATCTGCCAATCGTTGGACTTGGTTTTCGCTGATGGCTTCTTTGGCTTCTTTAGAAAGTGCACCTAGTAGATGAATGTGGCGCATGATTTCTTGGCCATCATTACTTGAAACTAAGTTTGCTACATCTTTGACCGCTGCTCTCGTTTGCCCCTTGACGCCAGTGTCTGCGACGACTAAAAAGGCATCGATATTTAAAGGAAAGAAGTTGAATGGATGGCCTTTTGTGAAATAAATCGGGTCCTGTCCACTGGTTGCCGCAGCATCAATGCCACTAGGATTTCCATGAGCAATTCGTTCTGACTGCTCAACATAGCTGAGTAAGGTTTCTTGTGCTAATGGCTGGTCTATGAAGTCAAAAAAAGCGCGCGTCAACGCTACTGCTACAGCGGCACTTGAGCCCATGCCACGTTCAGCAGGAATGGTACTTTCGATAGTTGCTAGTAAAGGACCAGTAGCATATTCTGTTTGTAAGTGATTGATTAATACTTTGATACTATTTAACGTTTCAGGGGCGTCTTCCAATGAACCCTTGTAATAGGAACAATGTAACAGAAAAGAATCGCATGATTGAATTGTTGCGGTAATCTTAGTTGCTAGAAAAGGAAAGGCGATGGCCGGTTCACCGTATACAACTGCATGTTCGCCCATCAGGATAATCTTTCCGTTCGCTTTTCCGTAGCCAATAGTTTTCATTTGATGTAGCTCCTTTAACGAATAAAATCCTATTCTATTTTACACGATATTTACTGAAAACCAAGCAAAATTCACTAAAAGTTAGAACTTGCCTTGAATTTCAAGTGATTTTAGCAAAAAAAATGAGTCTGAAATGGACGCCGAAGAGTTTGCTGCAGCTAGATGAACGCTGCCTATTTCTATATGGACGCCTTTTCAGAGACTGTTATACATGAGACGGATGGGTATGGAAGAGTGAAAATAAGTAACCACTTGTTCAACCGTTATCTTTAGCCCCATTAAATAGAAGGAGACTTGACCTATTCATTTTATCTGTGAATGGGTTAGAAGTAAATTAAACTTAGGTACTTTTATGAAAATTTGTGATTTTCTTAAAGGATTTTTGAGAAACAGATGAGTCTTTGCCTATCGAGATTGACGTGAATTACAAGAGAGAGTATAGTGTATTCGTTGGATTTTTATTAGACAGACAAAGTAATGATGAAGTGAGTTGGAGGGCAATGAGCGTGATAGTATTAGCAGGTACCATAGGAGCTGGGAAATCCAGTCTGACAGAAATGATGGCGACGCATTTAGGCAGCCAAGCGTTTTATGAATCAATCGATGATAATGAAGTATTGCCTTTATTTTATGCAAATCCAGAGCAATATGCTTTTTTATTGCAAATTTATTTTTTGAATAAACGGTTTGAGAGCATCAAACAGGCGTTAGTTGATGATAACAACGTCTTGGATCGCTCGATTTACGAGGATTCGTTGCTGTTTCATTTGAATGCCGATTTGGGTCGGGCAACGGCAACAGAAGTAAAAGTGTATGACGAATTGTTAGCCAATATGATGGAAGAATTGCCGTTTGCGGCGCAGAAAAAGCACCCAGATCTCTTAGTGCATATCAAAGTTTCCTTTGAAACGATGCTTAACCGCATCGAAAAAAGAGGGCGTGAGTACGAACAGTTATCGTTTGATCCTTCGTTATATGACTACTACAAGGAACTAAATCTACGGTACGATAAATGGTACGATGAATATGATGAGAGTCCTAAAATTCAAATTGATGGTGACCGTCATAATTTTGTGGATGATCCCTTAGCGAAGGAATATGTCTTACGTTTAATCGATGAAAAGTTGGCAGAAATCCGCAAATAGATTGTTGAATAGGTAGACAATAGAAAATAGAATCAGAGTAGATTAAGAGAAAAGTGGTCGTTAGCTAAGGAACGAATGACCGCTTTTTTATGTTTTCTAGCTGCTAAACATTCCGCTACAAAAATTTAGTTGAAAAACTTAGTTGTGCGTATCTCTTACGTGACTTTTCGCTGGGATGATTGAAACCTTTTGAAAATCTGTTATAATTAATGATTGTTGCAAGACAACCGCAGTTCATCAACCTTCCTGCGTAATCAAAACTAGGAGAAAGGAATGTTTTTATGCAAACAAATAGTAGTAAACAGTTAAGATTAATTGTAGTAAACGGAATTATTATGGCATTATATCTGGTGCTATCAATTCTCGTGCAGCCCGTTTCATCAGGCCCTATCCAGTTTCGGATTTCTGAGAGTCTGAATCACGTAGTTGTCTTTAATCGGAAGCTAATGTGGGGTGTGTTTGGTGGCGTAATCCTCTATAACATGATCTGGGGCTACGGCGCTATGGATGCCTTATTTGGAGGCGCGCAAACGCTGCTTTCATTAGGTTTAACTGCGCTTTTGTATCATCGTGTGAAAAATGTTAAGCTGCGCTTAGTTATTAACACGTTGGCTTTTACCGTCAGCATGGCGTTAATTGCTTTGATGTTGAATATGACCGGTGGCGAAGCGTTCTGGGGAACTTATGGGACTCTAGCAGCGAGTGAATTTATTATTATGGCAATCTCTGCACCACTAATGTACTATCTAGACAGCAGACTGCACTTCGCTAAGCGTGCGTAATTATATTAAATTATAAGTAACGAAAAGACGGAAACCTGGATATCCAAGTTTCCGTCTTTTTTGTTTGGTTTTTTTGATGCTAGCTTTAACGTATGTTTAATTCTGTAAGTCTTCGATTTCAAGTACTTTAAAACTTTTACGTTCTAAATGCTCCACGACTGAATCACAGATATCCTTACTAGTATTGGCTGGTAGTGTAATCAGTGTACGACGAATGAACTCATCCTTACCGATATCTAAGGTAATACAGCTAGCAACACTACTGTATTTTGAAATAATTTTAGAAATTAACG
Organism: Candidatus Enterococcus huntleyi; assembly: GCF_009933175.1. Lineage (GTDB taxonomy): Bacteria > Bacillota > Bacilli > Lactobacillales > Enterococcaceae > Enterococcus_K > Enterococcus_K huntleyi. Next base: position 631,962 of record NZ_MAEJ01000001.1, read on the forward strand.
CCAAATCACCTTGTTTACCAGTCGAAGCAATCGTTAAGACATAGCTACCGTTATCGATACTCCAAGATTGAGAAAGCATATTTAATAACGAACTATGCGTCAGGATGCCATAGAAATGATTGTTGTCATCTAAGACCGTAATGTAAGGCAATTCCTTAATCGTAAAGAAGACTTTAAAGAATGACGTATTAACATAGATGTACTTAGTAGCATTTTTAAGGAGATGTGTAACAGGTAGTGTCATGTCGCCGCCGTTCGCTTTGTGGCGATAGATGTGCATTTTATAAATATTTCCACGGAAAATTTTTCCGGACTCATCTAAAATAGGGACACAACGGTAACCAGAATCTTCGAGAATCTTTAAGGCTTCTTCTAAAGTATTGGTTTCATTGACAGTTGTTAGATCCTTCTTTTTGTAAACCATCGTTTTTAATAACATAAATATCCCTCCGTCAAGACATAAGTATTTTGTCATGTTCATCATATCATAACTTATAAAAAAACAGTAGCCAGATTCGTTTTAGTTTGCTAAATTTCTTGCGTTATCATGAGTGTGGGAAACATTCATGAAACTTTCGCTCTTTCCTGACTTTTTCATCCGATAGTTACGTAGTGTGCGCCTATCAAATTAATTCAAGAAATTCATTTATCCTGATCCAGTTAAGTGAATGCATTTATTCCTGATTTGATTAATCCATGCAGGTACTCATCATAAATTCATAATTGACAGTAAAATCATAACTTGCTATGATGTGTTACACATCGGAGGATGAATTAAGGCAATACCTAATTACTTAATTTTAAACCGGATAAGATGACTAGTTAAAACAGTCATTTTATCCGGTTTTTTTTCTTTGGTGAATTTTTATGAAGGAGCATAGAATTATGACGATAAAAGAAATTGACTATAACGAAAATAGAGAGGCTACACTGGCAGAGCTAGACAATTACACGCAAGCAATTTTGCCAGAATTAGCTAATGAATCGAAAAGTATCAGCTTTTATTATGAGGAAGAGGGAACTATCCTCGGTAGAATTGTTGGTTTTTTACATTGGGATCATATCCAAATTGAATGTTTTTTCGTTTCCGAAGAAGCACGAGGGAAAGGCATTGGTCTGAGCCTTTTTGCAAAAGTTGAAGAACTAGCTAAAGAAAATAAGGTGGCCTATATATTATTAGAAACAATGAGTTTCAATGCGCCGAGATTCTATGAAAACATCGGTTTTAAACGATTGGCAACGATCAAAGATTCACCCGTCAAAAATGAACATCGATATTTTTATCTAAAAGAATACCAGTCAAGAGAGTAATCGACTTTTTCAACATGGTTTGTGTAGATAGGTCTATAAAAGAAGGCATACTTAGACAAGCCATGTTTGGAAAAGCTTAAAAGCTGGCACAATTAAAACCAAACAAGCCAAAGAGAAATTGACAGGCGAGCAAAATCATGCTAATGTTATTAGGTACATTTGCGAGCTTCAGTGAGGAGGAATACCGATGGCAACAAAAAAAGCAGCCCTTGCATGTTCTGTCTGCGGCTCTCGAAACTATACGAAATCCGTGAGCGAAGGCAAACGGGGCGAACGTTTAGAGATCAATAAGTTTTGTAAGTATTGTAATCAATATACACTACATAAAGAGACGAAGTAGGAGGACTTTTTTTATGAAATTTTTACGTAGCGTAAAAGACGAGATGAAAAATGTGACTTGGCCTAGTGGGAAACAATTACGTAGAGATACATTGATTGTTATTGAGACATCAATTATTTTCGCAGTAATGTTCTTCATCATGGACACATTAGTTCAAAACGTATTTGCTTGGATTTTAGGATAATTGTTTAAAGAGTAGTGAATCACAGAGTGTCTATTTTCTTGAAGCGTATAGATATCTTTAAGATTCAGCTAGTAAAACTTAAACAACGGTGCTATAATGGGTGAGAAGAAAAACTTCGGGGAGACTGAGGTTTTTTTATTTTAGAATGAGATGAGGAGCCGAAAAAATGGAATCTTTTGAAAAAAATTGGTACGTGCTACACACGTATTCCGGCTATGAAAATAAGGTAAAAGCGAATATTGAATCTCGTGCGCAAAGTATGAGAATGGGTGACTACATTTTCCGCGTAGTGGTACCTGAAGAAACTGAAACAGAAGTTAAGAATGGAAAAACAAAAGAAATCGTCCATAAAACTTTCCCAGGTTATGTGTTAGTAGAAATGACGATGACGGATGATTCTTGGTACGTAGTCAGAAATACACCAGGCGTGACCGGCTTTGTTGGTTCTCACGGTGCTGGTAGTAAACCTGCCCCACTATTACAAGAAGAGATTAATCACATCCTTCGCTCAATTGGTATGAGTACTCGTCAATCTGATCTAGATGTTGAGGTTGGTGAAGTGGTTAAAATTATCGAAGGTGCTTTCTCTGGACTTGAAGGGCAAGTAACTGAAGTCGATGAAGAAAAACAAAAATTAAAAGTAAATATTGATATGTTCGGTCGTGAAACAAGTACAGAATTAGACTTTGAACAAGTAGACAAAATCTAAAACCGAGAACTTCTCGGTTTTTTTTGTACACTTTGCTTAGGTTGATCTCTAGGAAAGAAGGAAGAGACATGAAAAAAAGAGCGTTGGCAGTAATTATTTTTGGCCTTATTTTACTGAGTGCTTGTAGCACAGGGGCGAGCAAAACGACGGATAAGGCGGCGAATCAAAAGCCTACAACTTCGACAGTATCAGACAAAGAGAATAAAACGGCGACTCCGAGTTTATTTATTCATGGCTATAGTGGTACAAAAGGCTCCTTTGGTGGGATGCTGAAGCGACTTGAATCTTCTGGCGATGGCATTAAAGAGCTGACACTGACTGTTTCAAGTAGTGGTGAAGTCTCAGCGGAGGGTGAATTGTCGGGTGAGAAGAATAATCCGATGGTCCAAATTTTATTTGAAGACAATAAAAATAATGAATGGAATCAGGCGGAATGGCTACGGGGGAGCCTAGAATATTTGAAGGAAGAATATCAAGTCAGTCAGGTGAATTTAGTTGGTCACTCGATGGGTGGCGTCAGTAGTTTGCGATACTTAGGGGCCTACGGAAATGAATCGGATTTGCCAACTGTTGATAAATTTATCGCAATTGGCGCGCCTTTTAATGACTTTGACGAGACGCCGAGTCTAGCTGTTTTAGATGAAGAATTAGCAAATGGGCCGACGAATAAATCGGCACGCTACCAGGAATATCAGCAAACTATTGGGAATGTCTCAACGCAAATCGCTGTTTTATTGATTGGTGGACAATTAAGTGAAACAGATTTGAGTGATGGAACGGTGCCATTGGGGAGTGCTTTAGCAGTTAATGCGCTGCTAGCGCAAAATGGGAACCCTGTCGAAACGAAAATCTTTGAAGGCCAGAATGCACAGCATAGTCAATTACATGAAAACACGGCGGTTGATCAAGCAGTCAGTGAATTTTTATGGTCTGAAGAATAAGGGGTGAAAATGCTGATGATGGGAAAAGCTGAGATTTATGCCTACTTGGCTCAGCGAGGAATCTGGTATGAGGTGACGGAGCATCCGGCCGTGTACAACATGGCCGAATTAAGTACATTGGTGTTGCCGTATCCGGAAGCTGATGCCAAAAATTTATTTCTTCGTGATGATAAAAAGCGAAACTATTATTTAGTGACGGTCAAAGGTGAAAAGCGCGTTGATCTAAAGGAATTTAGAAAAGCCCAGGGGACGAGACCCTTATCCTTTGCGTCAGCAGAAGAGCTTGCGGAAAGGATGGGGCTCACGCCCGGCGCCGTCTCCCCGTTAGGGATACTGAACGATCATGCAGGCCAGGTTCAGCTAGTAATTGATGATGAGTTAGCTAAGGGAGCTGGCCGAGTCGGAGTCCATCCAAATGATAATACGGCGACTGTTTGGTTACGGACTGCTGATTTGGTCAAAATGATTGAGGAGCACGGGAATCCAGTCACGTATATGCGACTCTAGTGAAAGATTAATTAAAAAAAGCCTTCCTTGATATTTGTCCATCAAATATCAAGGAAGGCTTTTCTGTTGTGCTCATTTTTTGTTGGACTGGCTAGTCGGGTTCAAGCGAGAAGCACTCTCGAGAATCGCACGCAGAAATCAGGCTAAATATGTACGCGAATGGTTAAATCTTTCTTGCCCGAAATAAAAGGGTCACAAGACTATGGTAAAAGTTCTAGTAACATTTGCTCTTCTTTTGGTTTCAAACCCATTAGTTTAAGCTTAATTGTCTCATCTTTTGTTTGAATGCTAAGATGAATGACGCTAGCTCTCCGGATGGTGATATTTTCCAACTCTTCATAAAAGATAGTTTTTCCTTTTACTATGAGCGCGCGGTCGTATAATTTGATGATAGCTTTTGTCAGAAAAGCGTTAACTAAGAGAAATCCACCGACAACCATGCTGATAGCTGCGGAGCCCATGACAATGACTGGTGAAACCTCTGCGCCAGTATATAAACGAATATAAATGATATCTTCTGTCAGATATTGATGGACCATAAAACAGCTGTATAAAAATAATGGCAATCCTAAAATAATGGAAAGGACTCTGCCATTTTTAAATTCATACACTAACTGTCCCATTGATTCCTCTGTATTTTTCTTCTTTGAAGTAACGTCTTCCATGATAACCTCCAATAACAACTGATATTTTTATCTTTTTTATTATAGCATTTCAATAAATTCTGTAAATATTTTTTTAGGCTGTTACTCGTCAATCGATAAATCGTTTTTTGGCAGTCAATTTAAACACAGCTTTGGATGGATTCTTATCATCCTAAAATTTGTTATTTTGAAGTAGGAAAAGTTGGATAAAAGGTGTGAAATTGCCGATTTTCTGTGACTAACCTTCATTCGCACAACTTTTAGGGGATAAGTTAGGTGGATAATATAGGCAAACGTACGATTTACAGGATATATCCTTAATTGATACTCTACTAGAAACTTCAAAACAGTGCGAATAGGCACTAGTGGAAAAAAAGAGCTAGAGTATTTATTTTAGAGAGGGAGAGCTGAAATATAGGTTCGATTTCAGACGATTTTTCTGAGATTTCTCCGCAGAAGCTTATGTTTACGGGATTCATCAATTTCTACGAATTTTGATTTTACTATTTATTAGAGAGTAAATAGCAGTTTTTTCTCCACTGACCTTCATTCGCACAACTTTTAGAGGATAAGTCAGGTAGATAATACAGACTTTAAAGGGGAAACGTCCAATCTACAGGACATAGCCATAGTTGATGCTCTATTAGAAACTTCAAAAACAGTGCGAATAGGCACTAGTGGGAAAAAAAACTACGATCAGAAGATTAGGGAATCATCTTTTGGTCGTAGTCTGTAATTTAATTTGATTGTTTGTCGACTAATTCTTGGGTTAAGCGTTGTGCGGTGGGAGTGACAGCTAAGCCACCCTCTGCCGTTTCTTTGAAAATGGCGGGCATTTGTCGGCCGACTTGATACATGGCTTGGATCACTTCATCTGGTGGAATAACACTTCTAATACCAGCTAGGGCCATGTCAGCTGAGATGAAAGCTTGTGAGGAGCCTAATGCATTGCGTTTGACGCAAGGAACTTCGACTAATCCAGCTACAGGGTCACAAATGAGCCCCATCATATTCTTTAAAGTAATAGCAACAGCTTGAGCTGCTTGGTCAGCAGTCCCACCATTTGCGCAGACAAGAGCAGCGCTAGCCATGGCACTGGCGGAACCAATCTCAGCTTGGCAACCTCCTTCAGCACCACTGATGGAAGCACTATTGGCAATCACTAAACCAAAGGCACCAGCAGTGAAAAGAAACTCAATTTGTTGCTGATGGGTCAAGTTTAATTTTTCTTGGACAGCTAGCAGAACACCTGGAACGACGCCCGCACTACCGGCAGTCGGCGTAGCACAAATTAAGCCCATATTGGCATTGACTTCATTGATCGCAATCGCATTTCTGACTGCTGTTAAGATTGTTTGCCCACTCAGGAAATGACCAGTAGTCAAATAATCGTCTAAACGTTTGGCATCACCACCAGTAATCTTCGTGACAGAGGAAACACCCGCTACTCCGTCAGTAATCGACTGTTTCATGACTACCAAATTTTGTTCCATTAATTCAATAATTTGTTGGCGCGTCCGGCCACTTGTTTGAATCTCAGTGGCAATCATTAACTCTGCGACACTAGGATAATCTGTTGCTTGTTGGAGTAATTCTTCTATAGTAAGGAACATTTTTCGTCTCCTTTAGTCAAAATAATTTACACTATGAATGTTGGGTAATGTCACCAGTTTTGCTACGGTCTCGCCGATTTGCGGATCATCGACTTCGATAATCATGATCGCATTTTCCCCTTTGGATTCGCGCGTAACAGTCATGGTGCTAATGTTGCTGTCAGATTCTGAGAGAATGGCCGTGACTTTGGCAATCATTCCTGGGACATCCTGATGGACAATAATGTAAGTTGGCGTGCCCATGCTCAAGGAAATCTTGAAGCCATTCAGCTCGGAAAGTTGAATGTTGCCACCGCCAATCGAAATTCCTGTGACAGAAAGAGTCCGATTCCCTTTTTTTAAGAGAATTTTGACTGAGTTAGGATGCTCAGCTTTTTCTTTTTTTGGAACAAATAAAACTTCCATGTCTTCTTCGTGAGCAATCTTCAAGGACTCTGCCAAACGTGGATCATCTGGTTCCATACCTAATAATCCACCGACTAAGGCGATGTCCGTGCCGTGACCTCGATACGTCTTGGCAAATGATTCGTATAGATAAATATCTACTGAATCTGGTTGTTCACCGAAAATACTGCGCACCACTTTCCCGATTCGAGCGGCTCCAGCTGTATGCGAACTACTGGGGCCAATCATGATAGGTCCAATGATGTCAAATACGCTACGATACTTTAGTTGATCCAATCGATTCACCTCTTCGTTTTTTCATTTTTCGTACACTACTTACTGGTTGTAGTGTAGCACAAAGGATACGAAATAGAAGAGAATTTTTACGATTATTAGTAGAAAATTAGCGTAATGATAGCCCTATCTAATAAATAACAAAATATCAACAGTCCATTCATTTTGAGTATCGAAAATATAGAGAAACCAAGAGATTCTTACAGTTTACCAAGGGAATCCGTGCTATAGTTGAAGGGCAGCAATGACAGGAAAGCTGATGATGAAAATGGCTAATAAATGAAAAAGAAGAGTACATGGAAAAGAAGAGTACCAAAACCGAAGAGTAACTGTAGAAGAAACTGAGCTGAAAAAGTGACTGAACTGAAAAATGGATGAGCTGGAAAAAGGCTGCTTGAGAAAGAGACATGAGTGCGAAAAAAGACAAATGAAAAAGTTGGCAGTTGAAGAAATGAGAGCGAAAAAGCGGCCCATCGAAAAGGGAAGGGAAACTGATGATTATTGATTGCAAAGAAATCGAGTTTTTCTCAAAGAAGAAAGAAGTGCCGAATAAATATTATCAAATTCTAGAAAGAGAAATCGTTCAAGGGATTAAAAGTTTGTCTTTTGTTACCACTGTTAAGGTTAGACGAGCCAAGAAGACGAATTCCATTTATTTTGAAACACGAACCAAAAAATTAACAGAACCGTTGACTGTCTCAATCAGGACCCATGCGCCAATCGAGAAGCGACCTGACTATCTGTACATTCTTTTGCCTAATTATGAGGCGATGTCCAAAGTAATCGATGATATTCAATGGAAGTTTACCGCTCTCTATAATCAAAGTGTTGGCCTGGCAGAAAAAGAGGTTTATATTTGTCCAGAAGAGCGGCGTAACTTACAAGCCGACTTGGCCGATAAAAAGCGCCAGAAAAAGAAGAAAAATAATCTCCCAAATAAAGCTAAAGGAACACGCACTGATTTTAAACGAGCCCAAAAAGAGTCCTATGATGAGTTCTTAGAAAGCTTTAAAACAACTTCTGACTCGTAGGTATAAGGCGTTTAAAATGCTAGAAATCAGTGAAAATCATTGAAAAGGTCAAGAAAATAATGAAAAGTAGTTGAAAGTCGTTTAAATTTTGTTATAATAAACCAGTGTGCACCGAAGCACGCTATATTTTGTGTGCCTTACATTGGCATAGAAAACGAAAGTGGGAGGAGAAATATGCATCTCCAATTAACCACATCACGGACTCAAGGAGGTATGTCTCGTGGCAAAAAAAGTAGAAAAAATCGTTAAATTGCAAATTCCTGCAGGTAAAGCAACTCCAGCTCCCCCAGTAGGTCCTGCACTAGGTCAAGCGGGTATTAACATCATGGGATTCACTAAAGAATTCAATGCTCGTACAGCTGATCAAGCAGGTTTAATTATTCCAGTGGTAATCTCTGTATATGAAGACCGTTCATTCACATTCATTACAAAAACACCACCAGCAGCAGTATTATTGAAAAAAGCTGCAAAAGTTGAAAAAGGTTCAGGCGAACCAAACAAAACTAAAGTTGCTAAAGTTTCAAGCGATCAAGTAAAAGAAATTGCTGAACTTAAAATGGCTGACCTAAACGCAGCAAGTATTGAAGCAGCTATGCGCATGGTAGAAGGAACTGCACGAAGCATGGGAATCACTGTAGAATAATTCTACAATCGATTTGGCTCGTTAAGCTTAACTTAACAGCCACCCAAAAGAAGTAGCTTCTCAGTCGAATCTATATTGAAAGATATAGAATACGTGGGAGGTTAAACCGTTATAACCACAATCAAGGAGGAAACAAAATGGCTAAAAAGAGCAAAAAAATGCAAGATGCATTGAAAAAAGTTGAATTAACAAAAGTTTATCCTGTAGCAGAAGCAGTTGCTTTAGCAAAGGAAACAAATATCGCGAAATTTGACGCAACAGTTGAAGTTGCTTACCGTTTAAACGTAGATCCTAAGAAAGCGGACCAACAAATCCGTGGAGCTGTTGTTTTACCTAACGGAACTGGTAAAACACAATCTGTTTTAGTATTTGCTAAAGGCGAAAAAGCAAAAGAAGCTGAAGCTGCTGGCGCTGACTATGTTGGCGATGCAGACATGGTTCAAAAAATCCAAGGTGGCTGGTTTGACTTTGACGTAGTTGTAGCAACTCCAGACATGATGGCTGAAGTTGGTAAATTAGGTCGTGTCTTAGGCCCTAAAGGACTTATGCCTAACCCTAAAACTGGTACTGTAACAATGGACGTTACAAAAGCAATCAACGAAGTAAAAGCTGGTAAAGTAACTTACCGTGTTGATAAAGCTGGAAACATCCACGTACCAATCGGTAAAGTTTCATTTGATGATGCTAAATTGGTTGAAAACTTCAACACAATCCATGACACATTAATGAAAGCTAAACCATCAGCAGCTAAAGGTCAATACATGAAAAATATTTCAGTTACGACAACATTCGGACCTGGAATCCATGTAGATCAAGCTTCTTTCTAATTAATATACGAAAAAAACTTGACTCAGTCACCTTATCTATGGTAAGGTGATTGAGGTTAATAATTAACTGTACCGAAGACAGTAGGTGACTTAGGTCTTAATTTCCTACCGAGGACATTTATTGATGAACGTCAATAGTCCCTCTATGTCTACGGTGGCATGGGGTTATTTTTTTGCTTAAAATTTTATTTAAAGCAAATGAACCTCTCCATCAAAATCAGGAGGTGAAATATAAATGAGTGAAGCAGCAATTGCTAAAAAATCAGCAATCGTTGATGAAGTAACTACTAAATTCGAAGCAGCTGCATCTGTAGTAGTCGTTGACTACCGTGGATTAACTGTGGAAGAAGTTACTGAATTACGTAAACAATTGCGTGAAGCAGGCGTTGAAATGAAAGTTATCAAAAATTCTATCCTTTCTCGTGCTGCCAAAAAAGCCGGATTAGACGGTTTAGATGAAGTATTTACAGGACCAACTGCGATCGCTTTCAGTAATGAAGACGTTGTAGCACCTGCAAAAATCATCGACGGATTCGCCGCTAATGCAAAAGCATTAGAAATCAAAGGTGGGATTATCGAAGGAAAAGTATCTTCTGTTGAAGATATTACAGCCTTGGCTAAACTACCAAACCGCGAAGGACTTCTTTCTATGTTGTTATCTGTACTACAAGCGCCAGTCAGAAACGTGGCTTACGCTGTCAAAGCAGTGGCAGAAAAAGAAGACGATGCAGCTTAATCGCCGCATAGAATTTGTTTAAAAAATAAAACTATAACTTACTCAAAATGGAGGAAACACAAAATGGCATTGAACATTGAAAACATCGTTGCTGAACTAAAAGAAGCAACTATCTTAGACTTAAACGACTTAGTAAAAGCTATTGAAGAAGAATTTGGCGTAACTGCTGCTGCTCCTGTAGCTGCTGCTGGCGCTGCTGCAGGTCCTGCAGCTGAAGAACAAACTGAATTCACTGTAGAATTAACTGCAGCTGGAGATCAAAAAGTTAAAGTTATCAAAGCAGTTCGTGAAGCAACTGGTCTTGGCTTGAAAGAAGCTAAAGCTGTAGTTGATGGCGCTCCTGCACCAGTTAAAGAAGGCATCTCTAAAGATGACGCTGAAGCATTAAAAGCTGCTTTAGAAGAAGTTGGAGCTTCAGTAACTGTAAAATAACATTTGAAAATGTTGAGACTAGAAATCCTATTCAGTTAGGCTTTCTAGTCTTTTTATTTACTCTGAGACTATGTGTCGCATCCGGAATTCCTTCCATCAAAGAAGTTCGCAGTCTGGTCGCAAGCAGCTCAACAAAGTACGTTGATCTCATTGCTAAATCAGTTCAAACCAGCTGTAAGGGCTAAGGTCGGGTAAGGATGGTAAATTTCCAATTTCCCTTTTAGCGACCTACGCAAACCGTTCTACTTGGAATCTTGGTAAGTAGAACAGACAACACAGCTGGTAATTCATGATTCCCCTTCAAGGACTGCAGAACTTTTTGATTCCAGGAACTCCTACTGCTAAATTTATTAGCTATAATTTTGATTGAATAGGAATTGCAGACACATTTTATTGGACTATTAAGAAGTGAAGAGGGTAAGTTTTCTATTTGTAATGATAATTTAGTTTACCAATGAAATATTTACTGTTATACTTTGTCCGCATTCATTTGGCGAGTGAAAAAGGAGGAGAAATTAGATGGTGGTTAGACGAATAGGAATAAATCCAGAAGTTCTTCAGTTTCATATCACTAATTCTCGTATACCTGTAGAGATGATTAAATCAAAGGAAACGAATATCGAGTTGTTTCTAGCGGGAGAAAAGGATCCAACATTTAACCAAATTTCTACTATAGCTAAATTGATCAAAGTACCAACCGGATTACTTTTACTGAATAGAATAGTAGAAACAGAAGTAAACGAACTGAAGTTTAGAACGATGGATTCTGATGTAATTGATGAATTTAGCCCTGAATTAAGAGATTCGATTAAGGAAATGCAAGTGAAGCAGGATTTTTTAAGAGAAGAGATAGAGAATGAGCTAGATTTTATAGGGAAGTTTTCTGTAAGTGATGATTATATGGAAGTAGTCAGAGCCATTAGAGGATATCTGAATTTGCCTATTAATTTCTATGAAGAAACACAGCAAGCGGAGTTTGCCTACCTCAGAGAAAGAATAAACGCACTTGGTGTTTTCGTTTTTCTCAATGGCAAAGTGAAGGATAACTCTCACCGACCATTGGATAGCAATGAGTTCAGAGGATTTGTCCTAAGCGACAATAAAGCACCTATCATTTTTATTAATCAGTTAGACAGTAAGTATGGGAAAAAGTTTACTCTGTTGCATGAGCTAGTTCATTTATTCGTTGATGAAAATGAAATTTTTACACTTATTGAAACAAAGGATTATCATTATAGTCCAGTTGAGTATTTTGTGAACAAAGTGACGGCTGAAATTTTGGTTCCTAAAGAAGAAATAATGAAAATACGTGAGCTGAATGTCCCAAATTTATCAGAAAAATTCAAAGTGAGTGAATTTGTTATCGCAAGAAGACTCTATGATTTTAAATTTATAACTAAAAACGAGTATGAAATTCTAGTAAAGCGCTTAAAATCTGAATGGAAAAGAATAAAAACCGTGAAAAAATCAAGAGGTGGAAACTATCACAATAATTTGAGATTCAGAACAGACAAATCATTTATAAACTATGTTGAAAATGCGATAAATGACAATAGAATTTCTTACACAGAGGCTTTTAGCATTTTGGGTGTTGGTTATAAAGGGTATAAATCGTTGGTAGGTGGTATAGAATGACAGAGAAGTATCTGCTAGATTCCAACGTATATATAAATTTCTATAATCGTTATTATCAGGAAAATATATTTCCTTCTTTTTGGCGGGGAATTATTCCAATTCTGAATCAGAATGTTGTTATTCCTAAAATCGTGATTGATGAAAATTATCAGGACATTTGGTTTGCCAACTGGATTGATTTAAATTATTTACTACCTATTCTAAACCAAAAAGATTATCTCCATGAATGGGTAGACGTGTTAAGCTGTGTCGGTAGGAATAGTTGTTACAAGGATACGGCTCTAGAGTCAAGTCGAGGATGGGCACAAGAAACAATTGCAGATCCATGGATTATTGCGATTGCCCTGAAGGAGCATTTGACGATTGTTACTAGTGAGAAAAGAAATCCAAACCTAACGTCGATTAATCCATGTAAGTCTGCAAAAATTCCAGATATATGTGATGAGCTAGGGATAAGATGTATCACGATGAATCGTTTTTTCACTGAGATAGGATTGATTGTTTAATTAAGAAATCAATCCAGTTTAGCAATCAATATTGGACACGCTTCCTTCTTTTTGCTATGTTATTTAGAGGATAAAGAATAAAAATCAATTAGTAGTTGAGGATGACGATAGATGAATGAGGTATTTTTGGGAATTGATGTGGGGACAACGGCGGTTAAGTTGGGACTTATCTTTAAGGGTGAGCTTATCTACGAACAAGCTAGAAAAGTGACGACTTACTTTGGTGAACAGGGTGAACGCTATCAGCTAGCTGATGAATTACTCGATTCTATATATCTGGGGATAAAAGAAATCCCAACAGAATTACGCGAACGAGTGGGACGAATTGGTTTTAGTGTAGCCATGCATAGTTTGATGCCTGTAGAAAATTGCAAGGCTGATAAAATCTTTATTTGGTCAGATACGCAAGCGACAGAGACAATCGAAGCATTCCGAACAACAGATTTAGCCAAACATTTTTATCAAAGAACAGGAACGCCAATTCATACGATGTCGCCGTTCGCTAAAATTTCATACTTTAAAGAAAAAGGACTATATCCCAACGTGAGTCACTGGTTCGGACTGAAGGAGCTGTTGATGGAGGCCTTTACGGGCGAGTATCTATTGGATTATTCGACGGCTTCTGCGACGGGACTGTTGAATCTAGAACAGCTAGACTGGGATGCTGAAATTCTGGAATATCTAGATATTTCAAAAAAATCGCTAGCTCAATTAGTCGAACCTACCTATACAACAATGATTCGTCTAACACTGTCTGAGGAGCTAGAACTACCAGAGTCGACAAATATTACGATTGGGGCCAGTGATGGCTGTCTAGCGGCTTATGGAAGCTATATATCGACGGGTGTGGCCAATAGTTTAACGGTTGGTACAAGTGCAGCGATTAGAAAAGTTTCGCAGCAGGCGATTTTTGATATAGAACGTCAGAATTTCTGTTACTATCTGAGCCCAACGATGTATGTTGTGGGTGCGCCGTCTAATAATGGTGGCTGCGTGCTAGAGTGGGCTAGTAAGACCTTGGCAGAAAATCAACTAGAATTTTATGAAACACTTTCTAATCAATTAGAGCAATCACCGATTGGCGCCAATGGCTTGCGTTTTCATCCCTATGTCAATGGGGAACGGGCTCCGTTCTGGCGTAGCGGTCTAACTGCTGAGTTTAAATATATGACCATCAAGCATACAAAAGCTGACTTAAGGCGAGCGGTGGTTGAAGGGGTATTAATGAATATTCGGACGTTGAAAGAGATGGTGGGAGAAATCAGTGCACTGACTTTGAGTGGTGGTTTCTTTACTAATCCAGCTTTACGTACCATGACAGCGGAAGTTTTAGGGACGACTTGTTACCATGAGCAGTCGACAGAACCAATCTTTGGTTTATATTATTTACTGCAGGAAACTGCCGTGCATAATGAGGAGCATTTATCTGTTCATTTCGACCAACAAAAGGTAGAAGCTTATACTACATTGTATCAGGACTATTTTGAGTAGCTACCTTTCTACCTTTAATGAATAAGAGCAAGAAAACAGTAGCGTCATTCACATAAATCAATTGTGGATGGTGCTACTGTTCTCTTATGTTTACTGGTCTTTCTGGTTAAATTGATCTGGCAATATATCGGGCAGCTGATGGCCAAATTTTTTGATCAATTCTTTACGTTCCTGCTTTTTTGAGAGGAGTGAATCGAAGAAAGCTGTTTGTTGATTACCTAAGAGCTCATCCACAGAGAGCTTGAAGTGACGGCTCAAATCTATGAGTGCTTCAACAGGTGGTGTACTCATATTATTTTCCCATTCTGAAATGGTTTGAGGAGTGGTCTTTAAAACTTCAGCCAATTCTTTCTGTGTCATCTGGTTTTTAGTTCTTACCTTCTTTATCTGTGTACCAATCGCTAACACGACAATTACCTCCATTCTTTATTCGATACCTCCTACACAATCAAGTGGTATGAAGAGAATCGGTTTTTTATTGACTTAAGTCTATCGAATAAAGAACAGCCAAGTCAAATAATTGAACAATCAAAAAGCGCCTAACCAGTAAGAACTGGTCGGGCGCTTTTTGATTACGGTTCTACATTTTTAAGATTTGATACGATTAATCTAACCCAATCAAATAGTCAGAGTCGTTCATCGCTTCAACGGTTCCAAGTAGATAACCGTTACCGACTTGTGAGAAGAAGTCATGGTTGCTGGTTCCAGTTGAGATACCGTTCATAACGATTGGATTCACGTCATTGGCTGTATCTGGGAATAAAGGATCCATGCCTAAGTTCATTAGGGCTTTGTTGGCGTTATAACGTAAGAAGGTTTTAACTTCTTCAGTCCAGCCTAATTCATCATATAATTCTTCGGTGTAACGTTCTTCATTTTCATATAGTTCATAAAGAAGGCCGTACATCCAATCTTTCAATTTTTCTTGTTCATCTTCAGGCAATTCGTTAAAGCCCAATTGGAATTTGTAGCCAATATAAGTGCCATGAACGGATTCATCACGAATGATCAATTTAATGATTTCTGCGACGTTAGGCAGCTTGTTATTACCTAAATAGTATAAAGGTGTATAGAAACCAGAATAGAAGAGGAACGTTTCTAAAAATACGCTCGCCACTTTCTTCTCTAACGGTGTCCCATTTTTATAGATTTCATTAATGTATTCTGCTTTTTTCTGTAAGTATGGATTGGTATTCGTCCATTCGAAGATTTCATCAATTTCTGATTTTGTGTTCAACGTACTGAAGATTGATGAATAACTTTTGGCATGGACAGATTCCATGAATTGGATGTTGTTCAAAACAGCTTCTTCGTGTGGTGTACGAACGTCGTTTCTCAGCTGTTCCATCCCACTTTCTGATTGAACAGTATCTAGTAAGGTTAAACCGCCAAAAACATGGCCTACGGTAGTTTTTTCTAATTCAGAAAGAGTCCGCCAGTCGTCTAGGTCGTTAGATAAAGGAATACGGGTATCTAACCAAAATTGTTCAGTCAGCTTTTCCCATGTTGATTTATCGATAATATCTTCAATCTCATTCCAGTTAATAGCCTCATAGTAAGTATTTGACATGAGAAGTCCTCCTTTTATTCAGTCGAAACCAGTCGCTCAATGAACGACTGGTAAATGTTTTAAGTCAATAGTTAAGCGAATGCCTAAATAATGCGTAAGCAATCTGTGAATCGTATCTGGGGAAGAGCTTTGTCTAGATGACGCAGCTTTCACATTGATTGCTACCGATTTCTTCGGCATCGTCGGTAAAGGTCCGGACGTAATAGATAGATTTTACACCTTTATGGAACGCGTAGTGACGTAAAATGTTTAAGTCACGGGTCGTTTGCTTGGTATTATTCTTCCATTCATAGAGACCTTCAGGAATTTCTGAACGCATAAAGAGCGTTAAACTCATTCCTTGATCAACGTGTTGTTGCGCTGTGGCATAAACGTCGATGACTTTACGCATATCCATATCATAAGCAGACGTGTAATAAGGAATCGTGTCGTTTGCAAGATAAGGCGCTGGATAGTAGATTTTACCGATTTTCTTTTCTTGACGTTCTTCGATCATCCGTGTGATTGGGTGGATACTTGCACTGGTATCGTTGATATAAGAGATTGAGCCATTTGGCGCAACCGCTAGACGATTTTGATGGTACAAGCCGTCTTTTTTGACTGCTTCACGAAGGGCTGCCCAATCTTCTGCAGAAGGAATAAAGATATCTTTAAAGATTTCTTTGACCTTATCAAATTTAGGTTGGTATTCACCGCTAACATATTTATCAAAATAACTGCCATTGGCATAATCTGATTTTTCGAAGTTATGGAAGACTTCGCCGTATTCCTTAGCAATCGCATGACTTTCCATTAATGTCCAATAGTTTAATAACATGAAATAGATATTAGTGAAGTCTAGTGATTCTTCTGAACCGTATTCCATATGATTCTTGGCAAAGTAGGTATGCAATCCCATCGCACCTAAACCGATGGTGTGATTTAATTTGTTGCCGTGTTGAATCGAAGGAACCACATCGATATCTGAAGCGTCAGTAACAAAGGTCAACGCACGAGTCATGGCACGAACTGATTTACCGAAGTCAGGACTTTCCATCAAGTTAACGATGTTGGTTGAGCCAAGGTTACAGCTGATATCTGTTCCGAGTGTTTCATATTCTTGGCGACCATTAATCACAGATGGTTCTTGAACTTGCAAGATTTCTGAACAAAGGTTACTCATAATAATCTTGCCATAGACTGGATTAGAGCGATTAGCCGTATCAATATTGATGATGTAAGGATAACCAGATTCTTGTTGTAATTTTGAAATTTCGTTTTCAAGATCACGGGCGCGGATTTTCTGTTTGCGAATATTTGGATTAGCGACCATATTGTCGTATTCTTTGGTGATATCGACGTAAGAGAATGGCACACCGTATTCTTTTTCGACGCTGTATGGGCTAAATAGATACATGTCGTCATTATTTCTAGCTAATTCATAGAATTTGTCCGGCACAATTGTTCCTAAAGAAAGTGTTTTTACTCGGATTTTTTCATCGGCATTTTCTTTTTTCGCTGAAAGGAATTGAATGATGTCTGGATGGAAAACATTTAAGTAGACAACTCCAGCACCTTGACGTTGACCTAATTGATTAGAGTAGCTAAAGCTATCTTCAAATAATTTCATCACAGGAACGACGCCACTAGCGGCTCCTTCGTAACCTTTGATTGGTGCACCGGCTTCACGTAAATTAGAGAGTGTAATCCCAACACCGCCACCAATTCTTGATAATTGAAGCGCTGAATTGATCGAACGACCAATCGAGTTCATATCATCTGTGACTTGAATTAAGAAACAAGATACCAATTCACCACGACGTTTACGACCGGCATTTAAGAAGGACGGCGTAGCTGGTTGATAGCGTTGATGAATCATTTCATCTGCTAGTGAGAGTGCTAACTCTTCATCACCATTGGCAAAGTACAGTGCATTAAAAGCGACACGGTCTTCGTAGGTTTCTAAATAGGCCGTTCCGTCGTTGGTTTTTAAGGCGTACTGTGAGTAAAATTTGTAAGCAGCCATAAATGACTTGAATTGGAAATTTTGCTCGTCCAAAAATTGATAAAGTTTTTCGATAAATTCTTCTGAGTAAAGCTTGATGAAAGCTTCCTCAATATAATCATTTTTCAACAGATAGTTGATCTTCTCTTTAATAGAAGCAAACGTCATTGTATTTGGCTTAGCATTCTCTTCGAAAAATGCTGCTAGAGCTTCTTGATCCTTGTGTAATGGGATTTGTCCGTTAACTGGACGGTTGATCTCATTGTTTAACTTAAAGTAGCTGACGTCTTTTAAATTTTTAAGACTCAAGTTTATTCACAACCTTCTGTATAGTGTCGACATCTTGTGGGGTGCCGCTAAATTCTATTACATGGAGCAATGGAACCTGGTAATGTTGGGCCAATTGTTTTGCTGCATAAACGAATAATTCAGCAAAATTGCGATTGCCACTACCGACGATGCCTTTTAGTAGAAGCGCATTATCATTGTGATCTAAAAAATCATAGACGACATCCATAATTTCTTGGTCATAGGTAGGGACAGCCAGGACAAATGGCTCTTTTATCTCAAAAAAAGGATTTGCAGGCTCAATTTCATAAGCAGGCAAATCCAACTTTTTAACAAATCTTCTGGTTTGACCAGTCATTGAAAAGAAAACAATCTTCATATTAGCTAGCTAATTGTTTTAGTTGGTCAGGGCGGAAGCCGATCACAGTAGCAGCATCAGAAGTAGTCACAGGTACTGTTTGGAATCCTTGTTCTTTTAACCAATCAACAGCATCTGGTTGATTATCAATATTAACTTCTTCAAATGCTATATCGTTTTCGCTTAAGTAGCGTTTCACCATTTTACATTGCATACAATTATTTTTAGAAAAGATTTTTACGTTCATTATAAGTTCCTCCGGTTTCATAAATTACTATACTCATTAGTATAAATCTATCTAGGAAAAAGTCAATCTAAAAACACTATATATTGTGTCCGAAAAATAGTGAGATACCAAGTTTAGTGTTTTGAAAAAATATGAAAGCAAGAATTGCAAGGGAATAAAGGGGCTGTTTAGGTGAAAAAACTTTAAAAAAATTTTTTGAAATGGGCATTTTTTTGAGCAGCTTTTGACAGAATTTTTTGCTCGTACTTCGCTAATTTATTCACAATATCATTGACTTTTTCGGTGGATGGGCGTACTCTTATTGAGAACGATTATCAATTTCAATGGTTTTTTTAATAAACCTGAATGAAAAAAATTCACAAGGAGCAATTACGATGGTATTTCTAAATGAGGCACAGCACAATCGCGTGTATCAGATAAAAGAGTTACAGGTTGAAGAGTCAGTCAAAAGACATCTCAATGAGTTGGGTGTTATTCCAGGTGGCAAAATTGTCTTGATTAATACCTCAGGAGATAATGGCATTGTTTTGTTACATAATAGTAGGATTGCGATTACGCAAAGTGTATTGGAGTCGATTGTTGTCGAAGAACCGGCAGAAAATCCAGCCAATTGGTTGTCGTTGGATCAGTTAGTGACAGGTGAGTCAGGACGTGTCGTAAGTATTCACGGAACTGGGGCAGTGAGACGTCGTTTGATGGATATGGGACTGACACGAGGAACGTCGATTTATGTCCGCAAATTAGCCCCATTGGGCGATCCTATCGAGATTCATGTACGGGGTTATGAATTAACTTTGAGAAAAAGCGAGGCAGAACTTGTGTTGATTGAAAAGGAGGAGAATGAATGAGCGACTGTCAAATTGCTTTAGCAGGAAATCCCAATAGTGGTAAGACGAGCACTTTTAATCAGTTAACGGGTGCTAATCAATATGTCGGCAATTGGCCGGGGGTGACTGTTGAGAGAAAAGAAGGCGAGTTGAAATCAAATCGGGCCGTCAAAATTCAGGATTTACCAGGAATTTATTCACTCTCACCTTATACACCAGAAGAGGTTGTTGCCAGAGATTACTTATTAAAAGGGCAACCGAATGCTATTTTAAATATTGTCGATGCCACAAATCTTGAGCGAAACTTATACTTAACCACCCAACTAATGGAGATGGGTATTCCGATTGTGATTGGCTTAAACATGATGGACATCGTGAACAGACAAGGGAAAAAGATCAACCTTGAAAAATTAGCCTATGGCATGGGAGCACCTGTAGTCGGCATGAGCGCGCTGAAAAAGCATGGCTTAGAAGAAGCGGTTAAAGAAACCCTTCATGTTGCCAAAGAATTTCCTCCTGCAGTGACACATCCTATCTATGATGCCCGTCTAGAAACAGCTTTAAATGAAATCGTCGATGTGTTAGGACAGACGGTCTTGGAAAAACAAAGTCGTTGGTATGCCGTAAAATTATTTGAGCGAGATGAGCAAGCCCAAAACGAGTTGGACTTGAGTAGTATCCAAAAGAAAGAAATCAAAGAAATTATTGCCATTACAGAGAAGATTTTTAAAGAAGATAGTGAAACGATTGTGATTAATGAACGGTATGAATTTATTAGTCGTGTGATTAGCCTGTGTGCGATTGAAAAGGATGAGATTCGTTTATCCTTTAGCGATAAGATTGACCGTATCGTCACGAATCGCTGGCTCGCTTTACCAATTTTTGCCGGTGTGATGTGGGCGATTTACTATTTATCGATTCAAACAATCGGTACGATGGGGACTGATTGGGTCAACGACCAAGTCTTTGGCGAATGGATTCCGACCTTTGTTGGCGATGCTTTGGCTCAGTGGCAGGTTGCTGATTGGATGCAGGGATTAATCTTAGATGGGATTATTGCTGGGGTAGGTGCCGTTTTAGGCTTCCTTCCACAATTAATCGTCCTTTTCCTCTGCCTCTCATTCTTAGAAGATTGTGGTTATATGTCGCGAATTGCCTTTGTGATGGACCGCCTGTTCCGTAAGTTTGGCTTGTCTGGTAAATCATTTATTCCGATGTTGATTGCCACAGGCTGCGGCGTGCCAGGAGTTATGGCGAGTCGAACAATTGAAAATGAAAAAGATCGCCGGATGACAATTATTGTTACAACGTTTATGCCTTGTTCGGCAAAATTACCGATTATTGCCCTGATTGCGGGTGCTTTTTTCCCAACTAGTAGTTGGGTTGCACCATCAGCGTACTTTGTTGGCGTTGGCGCAATTGTTCTTTCTGGGATTGCACTTAAGAAAACTCAATTGTTTGCAGGGGACCCAGCGCCATTTATCATGGAGCTGCCGGCTTACCATTTACCACAGGTGAAAAGTATTTTACGTCAAACGTATGATCGTAGTAAATCCTTTGTGAAAAAAGCCAGCACAATTATTTTTGTTTCAAGTATTTTAATTTGGTTTACCTTCTCATATAACTTTGCTTTACAGCCAGTCGAATCTGAACAAAGTATTTTGGCTAGCTTAGGTCATGTGATTGCGCCATTATTTGCACCATTAGGTTGGGGGAATTGGCAAGGAGCGGTGGCGACGATTACGGGTCTGATTGCCAAGGAAAATGTTATTAATACATTCGGAATATTATTTGGTCATGCCCAAGAAGTTTCTGAAAATGGTCACGAAGTCTGGGGCGCTTTACAAGGAAGTTACACAGCAGTAGCGGCTTATTCATTCTTAGTCTTTAATCTACTATGTGCGCCTTGTTTTGCAGCGATTGGTGCCATTCATCGTGAAATGGCGAATGTTAAATGGACCTGGATTGCGATTGGGTATCAATGTGGACTTGCCTATGCCGTTAGTTTTGTTGTCTATCAATTAGGCCATGTCTTCTTTGAAGGAGGTCACGTGGGTGCTGGTTTTATAATTGCTCTCGTAGTGCTTGCCGGTATGATTTATCAATTAACGAAGAAAAATAAAGGGAAAACAAGCGTAACAGTTCCCTTAACGACTGTTGAAGGAGGGATCAAATGATTGCGACAATCATCCTTTCAGTTGTGATTTTCGGTAGTGCGGGTTATGTCATTTATTCACGTATTAAGACTGGAAAAACCTGTGATGACTGTAACACCAGCTGTCCCGTCAAAACACAACAGAATACAAAATAAGAAAATGATTAGCTATTTTTCAATATTTGTATAGCCAATGGGAAAAGAAGAGGAACTGATATAGTCAAGAGGACTATTCTCAGCCTCTTCTTTTTTGTTAAACGTATGCAAGTTCTTGTTTATTTTGATTATTTTAGTTAAACATAGTAGTATTAGCGTAAGAAGACACAAGGTGAGGATAACATATGCGAGAAAAGAAAAAAGTAGTAGCCTCTAGATATCAGCAGATTGCGGTTGATTTAGCTGAGCGAATTGTTGAAAATAGATATCAAGTTGGCGAGAAGGTTCATGCGCGCTCCACGTTAGCTAGCGCCTATAATGTATCGCCAGAGACTGCCCGCAAGGCGATTAATGTGCTGGTCGATTTGGGAATTATGGAAGTACGTCATGGCAGTGGAGCTTACATTGCATCGAAAGAAAATGCTAAGACGTTTTTAGAACAGTACAAAGATGTTCAATCGATTCAAGAAGTAAAAGTGGAAATCATGGAGAGTGTCAAACAGCAGAAGGATGAATTGGATCATTTTTCTAGATTATTAGATCAACTAGTAGCCCAAACCAAACGTACACATACCATGAATCCCTTTTTACCGTTTGAATTAGTTTTAACAGGTGAGGCACTTCATCTAGAAAGTTCTATCAGTGAGTTGAATTTGTGGCAGGAAACCAATGCAACCGTGGTGGCTATACTGCATCATGAAGAATTGTTGTTGTCACCTGGGCCCTACGCGAAAGTCTCAGAAGGAGATACCATCTATTTTGTAGGGAATGAATACGCGCTTCAACGCATGCAGAACTTCTTTTATCCAGGCGTCAGCTTAGATACGGATTCAATATTATAACAGTCTATCAACTAAAATAAGTCGGCCCTAGAAACAGCTTTTTCGCTGAGTCTAGGGCCGACTTAATTAGACTGTCTTATATAGAAGGGATTTTTAGAAAAAGAAGGCTTTCTCAGTATTATTCTTCTAGGTACAAATCAACAATTCTTTTTTGATCATCAAAACGAACGACTAAAATGGCGTCACCGTGATCAGCTAATAGTCGATAGTCAAAGGTTGCTAGAATATCTTCATCTTCCAAATTAAACCAAATAGAAGCAATCTCTGTCTTGTTGATTAAGTGCTCAATCGATTGTTCGTCGGGTGCGAAAGCCCGATCCAATTCCTCCTGCAGTTCCTCTTTATATGTATCATAGTAAATGTGAACATCCGGATTATTCTTTTGATATTCTTGTAATAAGAAACGTTTTGCCTGCTGATCCAATTCGTGGTAGGCATCCAAAAGCTTTCCTATTTTTAGAAAATCCTTTTCCTCGGTTACTTCGTCGAAAATATCTAAGTGAAAGCTTCGATTGTTTGTTGCATCCTCAACGTCATCAAAGAACCCTTCCTCAAGTGAAACTTTAATTTCGCCAAATAGTTTCGTTGCAAGTGTATAACTCATTTTATCCTCCTATTGATTCCATCATGAATCAGTTTTTTGTCTTAGCGTATTTTTTGGAACAGTTTTCGTCACAGTTCTTATAGGGATACTTGTCATAACTATCTGTGTTTTTTTCGGGTCTTCCTGGTAGTTGATGGTTCAATTGTTCAAGTGGTTGATGCTTATGTAAAAAAAGTCTGAATATATCTGTTCTTTTAGGATATGTACGGTAATTGCTCTGTTTTTTGAAGCTGTTTTTATCACACGCATAAGTCTCTTACAGCATATTTTACTATAAGTGGGACTATATGACTTTTATTTTTACTCATTCCTGTAAATATTTTCCGTGTTGTAAGTCTGAACAAACTATCACTAGATGGCCTAAGAATGTGAAGACAACTAAGACTGAAAATCGATAAAATACCTAAGTTATTTTATATTATAGCACGACTCTAAACTTTCTTGGTTTCAAATGAATAAATAAAAGGGGAAATATTAAATAACAGAAGCAACGAGCTAATAATCGCGACAGTATCTGAGAAAAAAGAGTATATTACGCCCTTTATAATAAACAATTATGGATTAATTAACTTCCTTTTTCCGTACCAAAATAAGTGAAATAAGCGCCAAAAAAGAATTATTTTTTTGACAAAGTGACAACACCGTGTTAATCTAGTGTGGTCACTTCGTTTTCAGAAAGAAAATGAAAAAACGTGAAAAGGGAGATTTTTTTTTGGTAAAAGTAAAAGTAAATAATTTAACAAAAGTATTTGGTAAGAAGGCAGCAACAGCGTTAGCGATGATGAAAGAACATCGTCCTAAGACGGAAATTCTGAAAAAGACAGGCGCTACTGTTGGTGTGTATGATGTGAATTTTGAAGTGAACGAGGGTGAAATTTTCGTAATTATGGGGCTTTCAGGGAGTGGGAAATCAACCTTGATTCGTCTATTAAACCGATTAATTGAACCAACTTCAGGAGATATTTACATCGACGGAGAAGATATCGCAAAATTGAGTAAAGAGGGTTTGCGTGAAGTTCGCCGTCATAAGATGAGCATGGTTTTCCAAAATTTTGGTTTATTTCCTCATCGAACGATTTTAGAAAATACAGAGTATGGCTTGGAAGTACGGGGCATTCCTAAAGAGGAACGTGAGAAAAAAGCCGAGCAAGCTTTAGAAAACTCTGGACTAATTTCATTTAAAGATCAATACCCTAATCAATTATCAGGTGGGATGCAACAACGGGTTGGACTAGCTAGAGCATTGGCTAATGACCCTGAGATTCTCTTAATGGATGAAGCTTTCTCAGCCTTAGATCCATTGATTCGTCGAGAAATGCAGGATGAACTGATTGATTTGCAAGCGACTGTGCAAAAAACGATTATATTTATCACCCATGATTTGAATGAGGCCTTACGGATTGGCGATCGCATTGCCTTAATGAAGGATGGCGAGATCATGCAGATTGGGACTGGGGAAGAAATTCTAACAAATCCAGCCAATGATTATGTGCGTGAGTTCGTGGAAGATGTCGATCGTTCGAAGGTCTTGACTGCCCAAAATATTATGGTGCCAGCTTTGACGACGAATATTGACATCGATGGCCCAACGGTTGCTTTAAATCGTATGCGTAAAGAAGAAGTTAGTATGCTAATGGTGGTCAATAAAAAACGTGAGCTGAAGGGCTACATAACGGCTGAAAATGCACTAGAAGCCAGAAAAACACAGCGTCCGTTGAGTGAGTTCGTGGATGCCACGATTACAACGATTGATAAAGATATGATGGTTAATGATATTTTCAACATTATTTTCGATTCACCAACTCCACTAGCGGTTGTTGAGAATGGGCGCCTTCAGGGAGTTATTATTCGAGGCGGCGTGATTGAAGCATTAGCAGAAACGAGTGAGGTGAGTGTCAATGAATAACTTTTTAACGAATCAATTACCCGTCGCTGACTGGGTTGAAAATATAACAGAATGGTTAACGAACACGTTTGCTGGATTGTTCTCATTTATTCAAAGTAGCGGACAATCAATGATGGATGGCATTACCAATGGGTTAGTGCAAATTCCACCAGTAATTTTTATTTTACTATTAACACTGATTGCCTTTTTAGTCTCACGCAGACACTTAGGCTTACCAATTTTTACATTTATCGGCTTATTGTTCATCTATAATCAAGGCTTATGGACAGATTTGATGAGCACCGTAACTTTAGTCTTAATTTCAAGTGTTGTCTCGATTGTCATCGGGATTCCATTGGGTATCTTAATGGCTAAAAGTAGTAAGGCGCAAAGTATCATCACACCGATTCTTGACTTTATGCAAACTATGCCAGGCTTCGTTTATCTGATTCCGGCGGTTGCTTTCTTCGGTATCGGGATGGTCCCAGGGGTCTTCGCCTCAGTTATTTTCGCGTTACCACCAACGGTTCGTTTTACCAATTTAGGAATTCGTCAAGTACCGACTGAGTTAGTCGAAGCATCGGATTCATTTGGGGGAACAGCGTGGCAAAAACTATTTAAATTAGAATTACCATTAGCTAAAAATACCATTCTAGCCGGGGTCAACCAAACAACTATGCTTTCTCTATCGATGGTTGTAATTGCCTCAATGATTGGTGCACCAGGATTAGGTCGTGGCGTATTGTCAGCCTTACAACGGGCACAAGTCGGGAACGGGTTTGTCAACGGGGTAGCCTTAGTTATCTTGGCGATTATCGTCGACCGCTTTACGCAACATTTAAATAAACCGAAGACGGCCGCTTCAAAAGCGACGTCTAAGAAAAAGAAATGGGTCACAGTTGCGAGTGTGGCAGTGATTGTCTTGGCCGCTGTAGGCTTAAGTGCGTTTACTGGAAATGATAAATCAGATAAAGAAATTAATTTGGCCTACGTTGAATGGGACACTGAAGTGGCTTCAACCAACGTCGTAGCTGAAGTTTTAAGAGAAATGGGCTACAAGGTTAATTTGACGCCTCTAGATAATGCAATTATGTGGGAATCTGTTTCTAAAGGAGAAATGGATGGGATGGTCGCTGCTTGGTTGCCGAACACCCATGGCTCGCAATATGCGCAATACAAAGATCAAGTCGATGACCTCGGTGAAAACTTAACCGGAGCCAAAGTTGGGATTGCCGTGCCATCATACATGGACGTTAATTCTATCGATGAATTAAGCGATCAAGCCGGAAAAACAATTACCGGGATTGAACCAGGGGCTGGTGTTGTAAATGCTGCCGAAAATACTTTGAAAACTTATAGCAATCTGAGCGATTGGACTGTTGAAACATCTTCTTCAGGTGCGATGACAGTTGCTTTAGGGCAAGCGATTAAGAATAAAGAAGAAATCGTGATTACTGGCTGGTCACCACACTGGATGTTTGCTAAATATGATTTGAAATATCTTGAAGATCCAAAAGGTGGTATGGGCGATGCAGAAGCAATCCATACGATCACTAGAAAGAATCTGAAAGAGGATCAACCTGAAGCATATCAATTGTTGGATAATTTCAACTGGACCAAAGAGGATATGGAAGAAGTTATGCTAGAAATCAATAACAAAAAAGATCCGGAAGATGCAGCTAAAGAGTGGATTGAGAAGAATCAAGATTTAGTTGAAAGCTGGAAGAAATAAACATAGCTAGTATGTTTGGCTAAGTAAATCAAAAAGGAGTAATCGAATTCTCGTAAGGGGAGACGATTATTCCTTTTTGTGTTGAAGCTATGAGTTGGATTGCTGACTGTCGCCTGCGAGTATGCCTTCGGCTGGTTAGTGGGAAACTGTTTTTTCAATTAAATCGTCGATGTAGTCATTGAAGTATTGAAGTTTTCCGTCGATTTTATTTAATTGGTTTAGATCTTCAGCATTTAAAATTTGATTGTTTTTTAGATGTGAAAGATGGCGTTGCAAAATCATCAATGGATCATTATCATCGCTTATGTTTTCTTCAATGAGGAGATTTATCAACTTATTCATGACATAGGCAGCGTATTCCCTCGTTACTTCTTGTTCAAGTGTGAGATTATATTGTTCTGACAAGTTCATTTTTGTTGCTCCTATCTCTGAATTATATTTTCAATATCCTTGTTACATTTGTTCAGCTTTAAATTACTACTTTAATTTATGATAGGCTTGTTTATTAGAAAGTATTGTTGTATTTTCTATTCTTTAAAAGGTGCTTTATATGTTCAATTTACTTTGCGTACCAATGATAAGATTGATAACTGTGGGGATGAGCAGTTGGGTATAAAGAAATTGTAGTGCTAAAGATAGGAAAATAGCAAGATACATGCTATACTTGCAATTGAAAAGGATATACGCGGCAAACGTATACCCTTCGCAGCACAACTGCACCGTTTAAAGAACGGTGACGAAAAACTTAAATTATTTCAAAAAGAAATAACCGAGTCTCGCTAAAGAAAGACGGTTATTTCTTTTTGTCGTTATTCACAATTTGTAGGATTCCGAAGATTAATAGGGCGACAAAAGCGCCGAAATTAATCATCAGACCTATACTTGCAATAGTATACAAAAGGCCTTTCCTTCCTATAGAACTTTGAGTTACGTGTATGAACATCATACACCACCTCCGCTTCCTATATTTTGATGGATAGCCACCGTCAATTAAACTTTACTGTTGGAGGATGTCATAGAAGCGGTTAGCTCCGAGAAATAAGAGGGAATTTCTGAAAATTGCTTTCCAAATTTTAGAGAATTTCAGCTTATTTCCGTGGGAGCTGCTTCTTTGGCACCGCGGACTTCGAGTAACGTCACTAATGAAAGCTCTTTCTTTTTGCTGTTTCTGTGTACTTTATAATAATTATTTATGCTTTAACTGTATTACGTACTTTTATAAATAGTTACTGCTAGCCTGAGAGGTTCTTTTCACGGCTATATTTTCATATGATATAATATGAAATAAATGGTAAAACTAGCTGCTTTTTTGAATTTCTGTGAAGTGGTTTTATTGAGAAGTTCGTTTTAAATAAAGAGAAGACTAAAAATAGAAATAATTGGAGGAATGTCTATGCGCAAAGAAAGTATTCGAGAGGTTATTGGTTTCTTTATACCCGTTGCAGTTGTTATCTTAGGTTCGTTGTTTGCTATCTATACTGAGGATTTTACCTATCTTAAAATGTGTACGATTGGTGGATATGGGTTTATTCCTTTATTTATTTGGAGGCTGTGCGCGAACATCTATTACGATACATTGTTTAAAAGAGAAGAAAATAATGCTGAAACGGAGAATTTCGAAAAAGACGATGAGTCGTTTTAAATTAGTACATACACAGTGAGGCTATTCCTTCATCAGAATAGGCTTACTGTCTTTTTTTTCATTAAAGGGATTATAAAAAATAAGGGTGCTAGAAAGCTTTTAATGATAAGCTTTCTAGTCCTTTTCATTTGTCCAAAATCTTTGTAAATAAAATTTAGGAAAAACCTAGTTCAGGTTCATCTAATGAATATCCACCTAAAATAAGGCTAGAGAGGGATGGATTTTTCTTAGTTTAATTTTGAATAAAGAATCAATCACCTCTTTACACGAATAAATTATCGTGTTATTATATATACATACCAACGGTCAGTATATAAAAATTTATAGCTATTTTACTGGGTTAGCGTAAGATTTTGAACAAATTTATTTTTACTCACATACTAATTTCCTTAACTAAATATTTGTGTGCTAAGAATTATTATTTAAGATTAAAAGAAAAATATGAACAAATTAGTGATTACCTAAGAGTAGTTGCAAAGATTAAAAAATAAAAATTAGGAGATGTTAAAAAATGAAAGAAAGTATTCCGATTTTCCGTATGGCAAAAAAACATTTAAACCCTAGTGAAGAGGTTGCATATAAAACAACGACTCCATCTATTTGGACTGGCGTAGCAATTGTGGCTGTAGGCATGGCTATTGGTTCAAAAAAAACGATGGCCGTAGGAGCACTCATGAGTGCAGGCAATTTCTTATTTCTAAAATCTCGAACTGGAAAATAGCACATTTCAGTGAGAGGCTATGAATCATAATAGATCTATTATTATCGGTGTTAAAAAGGTGAAGGTATGGACAAGAGAGTAAAAAGACATAAAAGCTGAGTTTATGACGATACTTTTCATTATAAACTCGGCTTTTTGTAATTTTTTGATTTCAAACATAGCTTACCTGAAACTATTTAGCTAATAAAAGGAGTGAGACATTGACGACTGCGATTATAACAGAAAATGTCAGTAAAACAATCAATCAAAAGGACATTGTAAAAGATATCTCCATCGAAGTAGAACAAGGAGAGATTTTAGGTATTCTAGGTAGAAATGGTGCGGGTAAAACATCCTTAATGAAACTCTTATTAAATATTGTATCGCCAACTACAGGAACTATACAATTATTAGATAAGACAGTTACTAAAGAAAATAATACAGTATTAGGTGAAATTGGGTGTTTAATTGAGACTCCGGTCTTTTATAATCAGTTAACGGCTAGAGAAAATTTAGAGATTCACTGTTTATATATTGATGAAAAATATTGTGAAAATATCTCGGCTACCCTGACTTTAGTTGGATTGGGCGATAATGAAAATGAGCCTGTTTCAA
Source organism: Candidatus Enterococcus huntleyi (assembly GCF_009933175.1). Taxonomy (GTDB): domain Bacteria; phylum Bacillota; class Bacilli; order Lactobacillales; family Enterococcaceae; genus Enterococcus_K; species Enterococcus_K huntleyi. The sequence continues at coordinate 661,795 of NZ_MAEJ01000001.1, forward strand.
GTTTTTCATTGGGTATGAAGCAACGTTTAGGAATTGCTAGAGCGGTAGTAACGAAACCTAAAATCTTGATTTTAGATGAGCCTATTAATGGATTAGATCCAATCGGAATGATAGATGTTCGCAATATTTTATTAGAAATGAATCAAAAACACCAAACGACAATCCTGATTTCAAGTCACATCATAACGGAGCTTAGCCAGATTGCAAGTCGTATAATAATCATGGAAGAAGGAAGAATCATTCAATCTTTAGGTCAAGATGAATTAGACGCAGAGCAAAGAAGCTTAGAAGAAGTATTCATTCAGATTATCCAAGATTATCAAAAACCAGTCAATACACTAACAAAAGAGGAGAATCAATGAAAGCATACGTAAAAATTGAGTTGAAAAAAATTAGTTTAAAGAGTCAATTTGTCGGATTATTGATTGCCAATATTTTTGTTATGCTGCTGTCAGTATCTTTAGGGATGTTGATTCCAATGTCAATGGAAGTAATGGAAGGAATGAATTTTTCAATCAGCGCTGCTGTATTGGTTGATACACTCATTAAAGCAATTTTCATTATCTGGGAAGCTGTTTTGTTGGCAATGTTAGTTGTTAGTGAGTTTCAAAATAATACGGCCTTGATGTTTTATACATATCCAGTTCAAGTCAAGAAAATCATTATGGCAAAAGTTGTGATTGTCTTGTCGCTTATAACTGCTTTTATTTTTATTTCTGAGTTGATCCAAAATATTATTCTGTATTTAGTAAGTTTCATTTTTCCAAGTATCAATTACCAATTTGATATAAGCTTATTGTTTACGTTGATTATTACAACAGTCGGTAGCGTATTAATGGGGTTAATTCCTTTATTCTTCGGGATGCTTAATAAATCAGTTATTGCGACTGTGACCGTGTCAATTTTTATCATGTGTATTGTTACATCTTCAGCAGCCGGTCCAGGAGGAATTCTTTCAAAGGGAACCGCAGCAATATTTCTTGGGATTTTAGGTGTCATTGCTGGAAAAGCAACGTTTGCTAGAATTGAAAAAGAAGATTTTATATCAAAATAAATAATTATAATAACGAGAGGGGCAAATAAAATGATACCAATGATGCCAAAAATGAATAAAGATTTAGTTGTAATGGGAAATTATATTTTTGTAATAGTGGGGGTTATTGTCTTAGTTATAGGACTGATTATTTACCTAGTCACAAGAAAAAAAGAGAAAAAAGTTTTAAAATATGTTGGACTTGGAATGATGGCATTCGGCGTTTTATCAGTGTTGAACAATATTATCCAATATTTCATTTTCAGGTAAAACAATTTTTCATTTCAGTGACATTAACTAACTATCTTGCTGATTGAACGGTAGCTAGTGAATCCGAATGATTTCAGTAGCATTCAATCTTTCTATAGTCTGAATAGTCTGAATTATAGCTTTACACTAGAAATGATTAGTGCTACGATTCAATAAAAGTAAGCTAGTAAATAAGCAGAGCGGAGGCAAAAGCGTGGCTAGAAATAAAAATCCAGAGGTAACAATTGAAAAGATTTTAGTCATTTCTGAAAATTTGTTTCAGACTAAAGGATATGATAAAACAACAATCCATGACATTATTCGAGAGTTAGGAATGTCTAAAGGTGCAATCTATTATCATTTCACTTCAAAAGAAGAAATATTGGAAGCTGTTATACAAAAACAATTTAAAAATTCTCATGATGAGTTGATTGCGATCATTAGTACGATTGAGGCGGATAATGCCAAAGATAAGTTAATACAACTAATGCGCTTGATTGAACAGAGAACCTATAAAAATAGAGTAAGCCCTCTTCAAGAAGTAATGATAAATCAAGCGAATAATCCGCAATTTATCATTTCAGGTATGCAGATAGCTGTCCAACAAGAAGCTCCTTTATTTGCTGAAATTATTGAAGAAGGGATAAAGGATGGTTCTCTAGAAACCGAATACCCGAATGAATGTGCTGAGATGTTTTTGTTATTGATTAATTTGTGGTGTAGTCCATTTGTATTTGAATCAAGTTTGGAACGTGTAAAAAAACGATTGCTATTTTTAAGACATAATATGCAACTTTTAGGTGTAGACGTCATAAGTGATCAATTGATTACAGATTTGATTGGATTTTATCAAGAAATATATGCTGAACTTGAGATAGAATAAATTTTATTATCTATTGACGAAAATAATTAACCGAGCAGCTCGTTCATGAATGAGCTGCTCGGTTAATCACTAGAAAAAGTTAATAAGGACTGATGAGTTGTGTGAAATTAAATCTGGCTCAGAATGAACATCATTCTGACTCAGATTTTTTTGTTATTTCACTGAAAGGATTGCTTCTTCTGTTATCGCTGCCGGTAACAGTAGTAGTATGGCTAAGGAATCTGATGTAAACAACCTCTTTTTCTAACCTTTTACAATATAAATGATTAAGTCGTTATTAATCAAAAAGTACTTATATTTTATCTTTTTTTATGCTGATTTCGATGTGCTATAATTGAGAATAAATGTAGAAAAGAAGTAGGTGTCTGGGTGAAGTCGAGAGTTGAGATTGTGGAAGTGGATCAGGAGGAGTCTGTCCATCTTAAAATACATGAGCTGACGGGAACGATTGAGAAGGCTTTGGCGCTTTTGACGGAGAAGGAGAATTTTCTGTTAGGGGAATTGAATGGGGAAATGTATCGGATTCCGTTTCTGAATGTGCTGTATGTTGAGGTGGTTGATAAACGTAGTTACCTATATACGAAGGGGCAGGTTTATCAAAGTAATGAGAAGTTGTATCAGCTGGAGGAAAAATTATTGCCTTATAATTTTTTGCGGATATCAAAATCAATGTTGTTAAATGTTGAAGCAATTTTGAGTGTTTCGCCGATGTTGAGTGGTCGACTTGAAGCGACTTTACTGAATCATGAACGCGTGGCAATCTCGCGGAAATATGTACCGGCACTGAAAAAAGGATTAGGAATGGGGCGAAAAGAATGAAGCAATATATTCGGAAGGCCATCTCGATTATGTCCTTGGTTTTTACGATATTGGTCGTCGTTAGTTTACTGATAGATAAGGACGTGCTGCTTAACATTGTCGAGTTTATGCTGGGTGTTTCGGCAATTTCTGGCTTGCTGATTTTTCTGGTACAGGACAATGAGAGTTATTCCAATAGTCGGGTGATTATGAATCAGATTATTTATATCGCCTTGATTTTCGCGATGGTTGTTTTAGGTGATATCTTTTATAAATGGGATCTAGGCTGGCTACGATTGGGCTTCATTTTTCTATTGATTCTGGCCATTTACTTCTTTATTAAGCTGTTTATGTATGGCCGAGATAAACGAGAAGCCGATGAAATTAATAAATATATCCAAGAGAAAAAATCAAAATAAAAATCAAAATAGAAATCGAAATAAGCATCCAAGCTTGAAGACTGACACAAACAGTTTTCAAGTTTTTTTTGGTTTAGACGAAAATTTTTACCTCTTAGTTGCCTATTTCTACCACTTAGTCAAAAACGATAGTTGTCGGGTGAGAATTTGGGTATTCTAGGTTTATCAACAAGAGAGAAGAGGAGTTAAGCAGATGAATGAATTAATTAAAGTGAGCCATTTAAGTAAAGCCTATAAAAATCACCAAGTCGTAAAAGATCTTTCATTTTCGATTAAACAAGGAGAATTATTTTCTATATTGGGACCGAATGGCGCAGGGAAGTCGACGCTGATTTCCTTAATATTGGGATTAGTCAAAGCTGATTCGGGTGAAATCCTCGTGGAGGGGCAACCGATGGATCGCCAATCAATCGAATACAAATCATTGATTTCAGTGGTGTTCCAAGAAAGTATCTTAGATGCGGAATTATCAGTTAAAGATAATTTATTGATTCGTAGTTATTTCTACACGAATAACTGGAAAAAGGCGGAGCAATTATTAAAAGAAAAATTGGCGGATGTCGATGGCTTATATTTACTGAATAAACGGTATGGCGTGTTATCTGGTGGTGAAAGACGGAAGGTTGACATTGCCCGGGCGTTATTAAATACACCGAAATTATTATTTTTAGATGAACCGACAACGGGTTTAGACATTATTTCTAGAGCGAACATGTGGAAATTAATTCATCAATTGAAAGAGAAATATCAGATGACGATCGTGTTGACGACACATTATATGGAAGAAGCGCGGGACTCATCGACGATTGTTATGCTGGAAAAAGGCCAAGTCGTGGCTTACGATAGCCCGAAAGAGTTGAAAGAGACGTATCACTGTCTAACATTAGAGGACGTATTTTTGACAATTATGGAAAAGGGGAGCGAACAAAATGAATGCATTAGTATATAGAGGATTACGATTATTTTTCAAGAATAGACAGGCCGTGATGGGGGCCTTTATCGCAGCGATTATTTTAATCGTGTTATATGTATTTTTATTGGGCGACAATTTGGCGAGTCAGTTATCGGCGGTAGCACAGCCACAAATGTTGGTAGATACGTGGATGTTGGCGGGGGTAATCGGGATTGTCTCGGCCAGTTCGACCTTTGGCGCAGCGAGTTTATTGACGCGTGATAGAGAACGCAACGTCTATACCGATTTTATGATTTCACCGATTAAGAAAAGTAAAATCATGTTGGGGTACTTCTTGAGTACTTTTCTGGTTTCCTTATTGATTACGGTGGCAGTAGTAATCATCTCTGAATTGTACATTGTTTTTGTTTCTGGTGGCGCGTTGCTTTCTCTGAAACAAGCGGCAATGTTGGCGGTAGCTTGCCTATTCACTGTCTTTTGTTCATCAGCTTTCATGTTTTTTATCGTAAGTTTCTTCAATCGAATGGATACATTTTCAACCATGACCTCAATCATTGGCCCATTGTTGGGCTTCATCACCGGTTGTTATGTGCCGATTGGTAGCTTGCCAGAAACGGCGCACACTGTGGTAAATTATTTCCCTTTAACGAGTGGGATTGTCTTGATTCGTCAAATTTTGACTGAAAATGTTTTAGCGACTGAAAATACACAAGTTACGCAGACCATCAAAGAAGAATTAGGAATCACGATGAATTTTCAACATGAAACCTTCGTTTGTCTGGCTATCCTGGCGATCTCAGGGATTGTATTCTTAGCGATTGCTTTGTGGAATATTAAACGCTTTGAAGCAAAACGGTAAGACGGACTGCTCAGCTCAGGTTTTGAGAATATAGCTGGCTGAGACGAAAATTAACGAATGAAAAAATCAATAGGAATGATAGTAAACGATGTATTAGTCAGCTAGTTCTGAAGCTTGGCTAATATTTTTTTATGCGAAATTTTTGGAGGAGATTCTGGCTGAAAGACTCTTTCGATACCAATTTTATGAGAGCCATAGACTAGTGAATAGCTGTCTAATCGCATTTTATTGAAATATCTGAGAAATTGGCGTAGAATGCTTGAGCAATACTATTTGTGATAAAGGAGAATGTGTATGGTCAACACACGAGAAGAAGAGTATCTGCAACAAACCTATGGAGAGTTGGTGCTGGCGCAAGAGCAGCTGGTCAATTTGTTGACGCATGCGAAGGAGGATGGGTTGTCGGCACTGAGTGAGATGTCGGGTGATATCAGTTTAAACTTTGATAGTGTGCTGGATAATCTGGATACTTTTTCCATGATTGAGATGAAGAATCGGGAAATTGATCAGATGAATATCAAGGTTCAATCGGCTGACAAACAGTTGCAAAAGGTCGAGAGGTTACTAGAAAATCCTTATTTTGGTAAAGTCTCTGTTGATTTTTTGGACGAAGAACCTGATGAAGACTTCTATATTGGTATGCATAATTTTGCCAATGAAGAGGGCGAGAATCGGATTTATGATTGGCGCTCACCGATTGCTGAGCTATTCTACAACAACATGATTGGTCCTTCTAGCTATACGGCGAATCAGCTGGCTATTCAAGTCGAAATCTTAAATCGGCGACAATTTCTGATTGAAAAAAATCGATTGTTGCGGTTCTTTGACACCTCGATTGCGATCCAAGATGATGTGCTTTTGGCAGCCTTGGAACAAAATTCTAGTAGTCAGATGCAGGATATTACTTCTACGATTCAGCAGGAGCAGAATGCGATTATCCGGGATTCAGGGAAACATAGCATTTTGGTGAATGGCGTTGCCGGTAGTGGCAAGACGTCCACGATTATGCAGCGGATTGCTTATTTGCTGTATTCTTTGCGACAAGAAATTACCTCAGAGGATATTTTGATTTTATCCCCAAATAATAAATTTATTCAATATATTAGCGATGTCTTGCCGTCATTGGGTGAGAATAATCCACGTAATCAGACGATTTTACAATTTACACAACAGTATGTAGAGGGAAATATCGAAGATGAATCTGCTTATTTTGCGCGTATCAGTTCAGAAGAAGTGGATGGACAAACGGCCAATTTACGGAGCAAAGAATTGATTGATTTTCTGGAAAAAGCGAGTCAAACAATCCAATTAGACAAGCTACCGCTAAAGGCTATTACGCAAAAAGGAAAAGTTGTCATCTCAGAAAAATTGCTGGATGAGTTTTATCAAAAAACACCTAAAGGAGCAGCATTGATTGATCGTGTACAAGCAACTAAGCGATTGCTTACAGAATACTGGGACAATCGTTTGTTACGCCAAGCCAAAAATAAAGAAACGCAAAATCAGATTTTATCCTTATCAGAAGAGCAACAGAAGAAATATTTTGGCCATTTGATTGAAGATGATTCGCCATCAAGTGTGGCAGAGTATGGTTATAAACTGTTGAAACGGACCTATCGAAAGGTTACAAAAGCGATTAAAGCCATCGATTGGTTAGATAAAGAAGGCCTATTTTTAACCTTATATAATGAGTTTACAAAGGAAGATTATCACTTTACCTCGCCAACTGAATATACGCTGGATGAAGCGATTATTATGTTATATATTCAACATTGCTTCATTGGAAAATTAGAGTTGCCAAAAACGAGATTTGTTTTGGTGGATGAGGTTCAAGATTACACGCCGGCACAGATGCAGTTATTGATTGAACTTTTTTCCGGTAGTCAATTCACATTGGTCGGCGATGAAAATCAAGCTATCTTCAATTCAGCGATTTCATTTACGACAATCATTGAGACATTTGAAGAACACTCGAAAGAAATTTCTCAGTATAATCTGCTGAATAGTTACCGATCAAGCGGCGCAATTACGAAACTATTCAAAAAGTTAAGTCTACAATCTACGCAACAGATGGAGATTGTGCCAGTCCGACCGAAAGGGGAAGACCCACGATTCTATGCGATTGCTGACAAAACAGACTTGAAAAAAACTATTCTGGAGTTAATAGCGATGCGTGGTGAAAAGCTGACCATTGTGACAAAAACATTGGAGGAAGCAACTGAGTTAAGCGACTGGTTTTCAGCTGAAATAACGAATAAGAAGCTGGAAGTATATCCGATAAGTCTATCAAAAGGCTTAGAATTTGATCACGTTTTTCTGTATAATGTATCGAAAAATCATTATCAATCCACCAGAGACCAGCGAATTTTATATACCGCAATTTCTCGAGCAATGCAGACTTTAGTAATCGGCTATCAGCAAGATCTTTCTGCGTTTTTAGCATAGATAAAATTCAGATAGATGCCAGTCTAAATAAGTATCAAAGAAAATCAGCAGGTATTTTTAGGACAATTCAACTGCCTTTTGTTCATCTATAAAAGGCAGCCGAATTGTAGCTATAACTAGGTGCCGCTGTTCTTGTTTTTATTTACTAGTAATCACTTGATTTTTAATTAATTCGGTGATAATATAACAAGGTACTAAAAATGGGCTGTTAACTCAGTTGGTAGAGTGGCTGACTCTTAATCAGTAGGTCGTGGGTTCGAGCCCCTCACAGCCCATTGGGTGCCAAACCCACAACACCGGATTTCCGTTGGCGTTATTTATAACGTTTAGAAAATGGAAATCGCGGTGTTATTTTTTATGCTTTTTTAATTTTGAAATTTAATTTCCTTTAAGCCTACTTTCAAATAAAACACTAAAGATATCATTTTCTATAAATTTATCTAATAATCTAACATTTTTAAAAATTTCAACTGATTCTAAATATCTTTTTTTTAGTTCTGATCCATCAATTAGTTTTTTGTCTTCAGTTGACAGTTTTTCATAGATACCATCGAATATATCTTCAATTACTAAAGCAAGTTCTTCATTCGTTAGTTGTTTAAATTTTATTTTAGTATCTATTCTTGAAAAAATTGGAAAGCCTAATACTTCAGCAATGTTTTTTTCAGTATTAAAGTTAGAAGTAAGTATAAAGATACATTTTGAAACATCAACTTTATAATTTATATCTTCAAACTCTCCCTCATCAAACATTTGATAAAATACATTATAAAGAGAAGGTGAAACTTTATCAAACTCATCTATTAATACTATGTTTGTTTCTCTAGACAATAAATCTCTCGCTAAGGAGGGTTTTCCATGACTATCCCCAAAAATATATTTGACGGCTTCTTCTGTTTGCATCATAGAAAATTGAATTCTTGTTAGCCTGCCGGCATAAAAACTACTTATTTTTTTTGCAAGTTCAGTTTTACCTACCTCCGATGGTCCATAATACAACAAAACTAGTGGTTGATTTTTATCCAAAACAGCAGATTTATATAGTCCAACGCATGTTTTCTTCTTAGCTTCCGATTGGCCTATAATACTACCTGTGTTAATTTCTTTATAGAAGCTAATAATATCTTCTGTATCTGCTTCAAAATAGTTAGATTTGCGGTATTTTATTATATCGTCGAATTCTACCTCTAATGAATATTTGACACGCTTAGGTGGGTTCTGAATATATAAGTTCTCTATGTCATGTCCTAAAATTACTATATTAGGAAAGTTGGAGATTACGTGGTCTGTTACTGAAGCAAAGTCATCTGAATAAATCACAACATTTTCGATAAGATTTCTGTTAACCTCACCTACTTCATTTACAGCAGACGTATCATTACCTCTTACTTTTTCATTATATTGTCTAATCAGCTCCATAAATGGAGTATATTCTTCAACATCATGATCGTCTAAATAGGAGTTGAAATCCTTTTTTGAACCTTCGAAAAGAACTATTTTTTCCATTTATTTCACCCCTGCCAATATTACATCATATACTGGTATAATTTCATCAGGTGTAACTGATTTTTTTGAATCATTATTACCAAACCCTTTAAAGTCCAATTCAGTTTTATCCGAGTTTAGATCAAATTCTTTTTCAAAGTTTAATTCGGACATATATGTTTCGCCCACATATATGGAATACAAATTTAGGTTCATTCTTCTCAAATCTTGGATTCTGTAGTTATTCTTGAAAGAATCAATATTAAATCGAAAAATTCTTTTGTCTGTAATTTTTTCCGATGAATCGTCCTCATTTTTTTCTTTTGTTCCTACCAATTCATAATACCCTTTAGTGTTTCTGATTCCTTGATTCATTTTAGACACTGTCATAGTTATTTCCTCATCCACTCTTTGATTGCCTTCCATCATTTCTGTTATTGGAGCAATCATTGCAAAGTATGTCATAGATTCTTTTTCAATAGTTAGCTTATAACCCTCTGAAATATCTATTAAAGGTTTTCTCTTTCTAAATTCTACGGTATCCAAAAAGTCATACAATAAAGTGTTTTCTAACAATGTTTTTGCGATTTTTCCTCCATGAACAGCACCTGAAATCCCAATCTGTCCTTCTATAGATGCTGACAATCCAGTTATTTTTTCAAAGAAAGTTTTAACTGCACTATGTTTGCCAGCAGCGGCATTTGCAGTTAACTCACCATTAGTTTCACCACTAACTTCATTAACTAATTCTATTGTTTGGTTAAAGTTACCTTTCTTTTCAATTTGTAATAAATCAATTGCAGATGTCTCATCAAAATAAATGATTTTTTTTAAACTTTCTACCAAAACAAGCCCTCCCGACAATATATTTAATAAATACATTATAACAGGTTCGTAGATTTCTTGATAAGTAAAATAGCTACTAGTTAAATATCGATTCCTTATAGTTATTTACTTATTATTTTGCGAATGAATAGCAGTGGACTAACAAATCAGTCATTCTATATCCAAGTTTTCTTGAATAAATATTTTTTGTTTCCGTTCTGATAATTTAGTTCTGCGTAGCATATTTTTTTAAAAGATAACTCTGATTTAACTTATCTATCTCATGAGATACATCCATTTATGAAATCGCCACCAAAAAATATTGACATCTAATAAATTCCCTACTATACTGTAGATGAGAAAAAACTTAAATTAGGGCAACGGTGGTAGTTGCCGCAATGAGTATGTTACTGATAATGCAGGCAGAACTCAAATTACCTTGGGATAAATATACTATCCCCAGGTAGTTTGAGTTTTTTTGTTTGGAAGGAGGGAAAGCATGTTAATCAGTCAGATTTTGAACAATAATGTAGCCATTGTAAGAAAGGGAAGTAACAACGAAGCACGTGGAAATGAAATTATCGTTTATTCAAAAGGTGTTGCTTTCAAGCATAAGGTTGGTGATAACATCTCAGAAGAAGAGATTCAAAAGACTTACGTTTTAGACTCACATGATAAGTTAGAACATTTCAGCTATCTACTTTCTAATACGAAGGATGAATATCTTCAAATTGTTACAAAGACGATTGAGTATGGAGAAGCTATCATAAATAAAAAAGTTTCTGATTATCTTTATTTAGCGCTATTAGATCATGTTGATTTTGCCATTAAAAGGTTGGAAAAAGAGCAGATTGTCAAAAGTCCCCTAGATTGGGAAGTTCGTAAGTTTTATCCGGATCATTATAAGATTGGACTTTATGCGGTGAAACTAATTGAACAAACAACAGGTCTAGCTTGTCCGAATGAAGAAGCAGTATCGATTGCTTTACACTTTATTAATCTACAGACAAAAGAGAATGAAGATGACAATATGGTGCGAATGATGGAGGCAGTCAGAAATATATTATCGATTATTAAGTACCATTTTAAATTGGAGTTTGAAGAGGAAAGTATAAATTATGCTCGGTTAGTGACTCACTTACAGTATTTTATCATTCGAATGTTTAAGAATGAAGGGTATACATCAAAAGAGACTGAACTGAATAAACAGATTCGAAAACTATATCCAGAGGCGTTTAGTTGTGTTAATAAGATACGTATTTATGTCAGAGACACGTTTGAAAAGGAATTATCTGATGAAGAGGAGTCCTATTTGATGCTTCATATTCAACGTGTTACAAAACGAGAAGAGGAGAACTAATATGAAATATAAAGAATTTTGTGACCAGCTGATTGAATTACTCGGCGGGAAAGATAATATTCAAAGTGTAACAAATTGTATGACACGTTTGCGGTTTAAACTAAAGGATCGTGAGATTGCACGGACAGAAGAAATTAAGGATTTACCGGATGTAATCGATGTTGTTTCAAATGATGTCGCATACCAAGTAATTATCGGGACTCAAGTCCAAGATATTCGTCCTGAATTAAACCAAATTTTGGGATTAGGTGAAGAAAATGCCGGAGCGAGCTCAGGTGAAAAAGAAAAGCCTGTGACGATGGCTTTACGGATACTTTCTGAAGCGATGGGGCCAATTTTAGTTCCAATCATGTCGGCAGGTCTATTGGCAGGGATTTTATCACTGCTTTCATTGACCGGGTTAGTGTCTGCAGAAAGTTCAACTTATTTAATTTTAGATGCGATTCGTCAGTCTGTATTTTTCTTCTTACCTGTATTGATTGCGATTTCTTTTGGTCGTCAATTAGGGGTAAATGAATACTTAGCGGTTACAGTTGCTCTTACAATGATGTCTGAAACAATCAACGGCGTAGCCGGATTAGACTTTTTGGGATTGAAATTACCTGAGACAACTTACTCTAACTCGTTCTTCCCGATTATTTTAAGTATCATATTTATGAAATATGTTGGAAAAGCCTTAGATAAAATCATTCCAAAAGCCTTACAGTATTTCTTTAATCCAGTATTGATTTTGATTATTACATTACCTGTCACTTTAATTTTATTTGGCCCTCTAGGAACTTACATTGGGGATGGAATAAACTTTATATTTGAATTTATTGGCAATACATTTGGTAGTTGGAGTGTAGTTATGTTGTATGCGGCGCTACAACCATTTTTGATTACGATTGGTGCAGGGAACTTTATTTTGCCAATCTTTATGAATTCGTACGCAACATTAGGTTACGATCCAGTTTTTACTGCAGCATGGGTTATTTCTGATATTGCTGTTTGTGGGGCTGTCTTAGGTTACTTCTTTAGAGCAAAGGATCCAAAACAGAAGCAATTATTTGGGACAACAGCCTTTAGTGCATTTATGGGTGTAACTGAGCCTGCAATCTACGGTGTGTTTGTAAAATATCGTCGTCCATACATTGCTGTTTTAATTGGTGGTGGACTTGGTGGACTATTTGCTGGATTAATGAAAGTTGTTGGTTATGCACCAGTAGGTCTATTTGGAATTGCATCATTTATTGGTAAGGACAATTATAGAAACTTTTATATGATGGTGATTGCTGTCATTATCGGATTTATTGGGTCAGGAATTGTAGCCTACCTCCTAGGAATTCCAGATGATGAAAAAGTAGCAGCGAAGGAAGAATTAACATTAGAGTCGGATTCAAAAGAGGTTCCTAAACTAACAATCAAGGCTCCCGTTAAAGGGAAAAATGTTGTCTTAAGCAATGTAAATGATAAAGCATTTGCCTCTTCTGCATTAGGAAAAGGTCTAGGAATTGAACCAGAAGAAGATACTATCTATGCTCCAATTAGTGGTGAAGTAGTTAGTCTGTTCCCAACAAAACATGCAATTGGAATTAAGACAACTCATGGAATTGAAATATTAATTCACATTGGGATAAATACGGTAGAGCTTAACGGAAAGTATTTTGAATCATTTGTGCAACAAGGAGATATGATCACAATCGGACAGGCAATTCTGAAAGCGGATATGGCTAAAATCCGTGAGGAAGGCTACGATCCAGTCGTTATAACAGTTATTACGAATACTTCAGATTATTTAGATGTTTTACCAACCAACGATTTGAATTTAACTAACAAAGAAGATTGCTTAACAGTCGTTGTATAGATAAGGAGAGAATTAAATGACGAAATTATCGAAGGACTTTTTATGGGGCGGAAGTATCGCAGCTCATCAGTTAGAAGGAGCTTGGCAAGAAGGTGGAAAAGGGCCAGCGATTATGGACTTTGCTACATCAGGATCGGCTAATACACCTCGTGAATATACAAAAACAATCGAAAAAGGTAGACATTATCCTTCACACGAAGGAATTGATTTCTACCATCGTTATAAAGAAGACATTCAATTATTTGGCGAGATGGGCTTTAAAAGTCTGCGTATTTCAGTCGACTGGTCACGTATTTATCCAAATGGCGATGATGTTGAGCCAAATCAAGCGGGTATTGAGTTCTATCAAAATGTAGTTGATGAACTATTGAAATACAAAATTGAACCGATTATCACACTTTATCACTTTGAATTACCAATGAATTTAGTGACAACTTACGGCTCTTGGAAGAACCGGAAAGTCATTGATTTCTATTTGAAATTTGTAGAAACTATGGTTAAAGCGCTGAAAGGAAAGGTCAAATATTGGGTGACTTTCAACGAAATGAATCATATTGATCCACAAACAGAAGCTTCTGATATGTTCACCTATATTTTAGCAGGATTGAAATACAGTGAACTAGAAGGAAATAAAAAAGAAACATTAGCCGTGGTCGGCTATAACATGACCTTAGCTGGTGTGAGAGCCACAAAATTAATTCACCAATTAGATGCAGATAGTCAAGTTGGTTGTGTGTTCGGTATTACACCAACTTATTCTGTCGATTGTAATCCTACAAATGTTTTGAATGCATTTAAAGAAATGGATCGTGACTTCTACCAAGTGGATGCAATGTGTTACGGTGAATTTCCTAAATATAAATTAAGAGAATATGCAGATATGGGCATTGATATTGGGATGACTGAAGAAGATAAAAAAGCATTCGCTGAAGGGAAATTGGATTACATTGGCATGAATTATTACATGTCGGCGGTTGCATTGTATGAAGGCGGCGAAGCAGACGAAAGCTCGTTCTTTGGTGGTGTTCATAATCCATTCTTGGAAAAAACTAAATGGGGATGGGGAATTGATCCTGTCGGTATTAGATACTTATTAAACTATACTTATCGAAGATACGGACTCCCTATCATTATTTGTGAAAATGGGTTAGGGGCAGTTGATGAAGTTGGAGCAGACGGAATTGTCCATGATGATTATCGTATTGACTTTTTACGCAAGCATTTGAGTGAGTTGAAGAAAGCTGTTGAAGAAGATAAAGTCGATTGTTTTGGTTACTTAATGTGGGGACCGATTGATTTAGTTAGTGCGACAACTGGCGAGATGAAAAAACGCTATGGTTTTATTTATGTGAACAAACATGATGATGGAACAGGTGATTTATCAAGAAGCCGTAAAGATTCATTCTATTGGTATAAACAGTTGATTGAAACGAATGGAGAGGAACTTTAAAAAATGAAAAAAGTATTTTTAGGGTTGTTTGTTGGGTTATTAGGATTGAGTTTAACCGCTTGTGGAGCAGAAAATAATAAATCTGAAGCGAAAGAAAAAAATGATGAAGTGACTATTTACTTGATCAGACATGGAAAAACTTTTTTCAATACAACAGATCAAGTACAAGGATTTGCTGACTCACCATTGACTGATGTAGGGATCAGTCAGGCTGAAAAACTCGGAGAAGGCTTAAAGGATATCAAATTTGATTTAGCTTATTCTAGTGAATTGGGTCGACAGAGAAATACAGCAAAATTAATTCTTTCTAAAAGTGAGCATAAAACACCAGAATTACTTGAACATGATGGTTTCAAAGAATGGAATTACGGTGGCTATGAAGGAAAAACCAATGGTGAAATGTGGGAACCGATTTTTGAGAAAAATGGTTTGAAATTAGATGAGAACTGGTCTGACTATGAGAAACTAGTTGAAAAAATAGGTGACGCAGGGATTGCCAATGCCATTGCTGAAAATGATCCATTAAAAGCGGCTGAAACCTATGATGAAATTACTACTCGTGGACAAGCGGCAATGGACCAAGTGATTAAAGATGCAAAGAAGAAAAATGCTGAGAATGTGATGATTGTTTCTTCAGGAAGTATGATCCCAACGATCTTAGAGCTTATAGTTCCAGAAGAATATCAAGGTGAAGTATTAGATAATTGTAGCGTGACTATTCTTAAATATAAGGACAATAAATATTCTTTAGATGTTATTGGCGATACACAATACATAGAAGAATAAGTCTGAATCTGTTTGCTTATGGAGACGTATTTCTATCAGTGAGTAATAAATTTTTTCGATATTTGTAAATTAAGCAACCTAAGCCTAGTTTCTACGCTTAGGTTGCTTTATCTTTTAAAATAGAAAAAAGAGCGGCTATTGATGGATTTTTATATAGAAATTTAGAAACAAAATTAATCGACAGTATACATAAGGCTGATATCAATAGATAAGTACTTTAAATTGAGTGCTTCGAGTGGCGAGTTATAGGGGAATCAAAAAGTCAGAATAGAAATTCCAATTGCTCTGACTCCTTGGCTTAAGTACTTTCAAATAGCTACTTGACTATAAAAACTCCTAACTCATTTGAGCTTTAATTCTTTTATGTACTCTAACCCGAAAATTTCGATTTGATCTAATACTTTTCTGAATTTATCGCCTAAGGGACTTAAACTATATTCAACTTTAGGTGGAACTTCAGCATAAACTTTTCTGATTATCAGTCCGTCCTGCTCTAATTGTCTTAATTCCCTAGTCAAAACTGCTCGTGTAACCTCTGGTATCAGCCTGTTTAATTCATTGAATCTTTTTGTCCCAGTACTCAGCTGGTATAAAACGACAATCCCCCACTTCCCTTGTAATACGCGTTGTGTTGTCGCAAACGGGCATTTTCCATACACACTTTCTCCGTAAATAGTTGTCATAATTAAGTCCTTTCTTAATACACAGTATTGAAATTGATACTATGTATTATAAATGTGCGTACTAGTAAAAACAATCCTATCCTATAAAATAAGGTTAGGATATGAAACTATCCAAACTAATGTAAAAGGAGTTTTACCATGACACAAAATGTAATTGAGGTATTTAACGCGTATAACAAAGCACTATCTGAGGGAGATTTTCCAGCTGTATTTGCCACAATGGCAGATGATATTAAATGGCATCAACCTGGAAATAACACTCTTTCTGGAGAAATCATTGGTAAGGAAAGACTGGGGCAGCATCTAGGTGCATTTGCTGAAAGAAGTAATGGAACATTCAAAATTAGAACGAATTGGGTATCAAGTAATGACTGTTTTGTCGCTGTCAATGTTACTTTTCTCGCACAAAAGAAAAGCGCTGATTTGAACATGGATGGCTTTGACTTATTTAAAATAGAAGCTGGTAAAATTAAAGAGGTATGGTTGTTTTCTGCAGAACAACAAGTTGAAGATGACTTTTGGGGATAAACGCGTATATCTATGGCTATAAATGTATAATCTGCAAACTATTAAACTATAATGAATTTTTACATAAAGATCTAGAAGCTACATTCATCAAGAGCATAGGTAAGCTGGATGTGAGTAGATGAGTCTCTAGTGGAACATCTAAGGGACAATTTACCAGTTGAAAATTGTCTGACTGTAGTCTGCCGTATTTATTATTAATAATAGTAGGAAGTATCGAAAAATGGCTAGTAAGGCTGGCTTTTTTTTGATACTTTTTAGTGTACATTCCTTTGAGGGATACTTTATTTTTTTTTGTAAAAAGTAAATGAATAGTTGTTTTTTTTAAATAACGCGTGGTCAATCACTTCTTTTAATGAGATAATATATTTTATGAAAGTTGAGTTAACGGGAAAAATGAGGTGAGGCCATGTCTATTATAAAAACGGAGTTAGGAAAGAAAATTCGATTATACAGAGAAGCGGCAGGATTGACGAGGGAAGAATTTTGCCAGGATCAAGCAGAGTTAACAGTCCGACAATTGCAACGGATAGAAGCGGGGGTGTCAGTCCCCACCTTGCCTAAACTAGAGTTTATCGCTAAAATACTGAAAATTAGTATCTCAGATTTATTAGATGAGCAAGCGATTCAGCTGCCTAATGGTTATTTGAAGCTAAAGAGAGCACTTCTGAAATTCTATACTTATGGTGATACGAATAAAAGGGAACAAAAAGAGCGGATTTTTGACGAAATTTATGAAAAATACTATGAGATATTACCGGAAGAAGAGCAGCTATCGGTGGATGTTCAACGCTCGAGTATGGATGTGAAGCATACTGATAATGCCGCATTTGGAGAGGAAATATTATCGGATTACTTTTACCAGATAACGATTAAAAAACAGTATACCGAGAATGATTTACATATTTTATATCTATATTTCAACTGTCAATTTTACGAATTGGATGACCGTAATACTTTTGACGAGTTGGTGAGTACGCTGATAGAGTCCGTCGATTACAAGTCAACAGATGAATTATTTTTACTCTCAAGAATCCTTATCACGGTGATTAGCATTTTTGAAATAACACATAACTATGCGTCATTCGCTAGGATTATAAAGGTCTTACGAGTGATTATGGATGCCACCAAAGACTACAATAGAAAGCCAGTAGTGGATATGCTTGAAGGGAAATATCTTTTATTTCATGAGCAAAAGATAATTGAGGCAGAAAAACAATACATGAAGGCTTCAGAATTGGCAGCTTTGTTAGGAGAAGAGTTTCTTTCTAGTAAAATAAAAGCTGAATTTCAGAAGGATTTAGGTGAATATCAGCTGACAGGTAAAGGTTCAAGCGTTGAAGAATAAGCTTAGTTAGAGAGTTTAGAAAGTACAATTGAATACCCAATTAGCGTCAGGTAGGTGAAAAACTTATCTGGCTTATTTTGTCTTGAAATTTCTAACAGAGAAAAGGGACATTCTTGTCCTGTTCCGCTATCTTACTATCAGGTAAAGTAGGGTTATCAGAAACGAGGAAGGGAAAAATATGTTTGAGATTCAAGTAAGTGCAACGTGTATTTCAACGAATAAAGTGAGTATCAAAAATAACACCGATACCAAGAAGTTAATCCAATTGTTGGAGAAGGGAAAATTACTAAAGATCATTTTTTTAGAGGCGTACGAAACAAAAACTTTTTTATTTGATGAGCTAGCTCGTGAACAGCTCGAGGTGAAAGAAATCAGCTAAGTAGAAGAAGAGGCATTGGCGTAATTCGAGTTGAATAGACGTCGTGAATGGGTGAGTGTCGGTCAGGTAAGTGGGTTAAAAAAATCAGTGAAAGTTTAGAAAAGGTGGAATAAGAGGATGGGTATAATAAAAAACAAGGAGTTTATGATTTTATTTTTGGGGAGGTTACTTGCTAATTTTTCAGATAGTCTCTATGCGGTGGCTACGACGTTACTGGTCTATCACATGACCCATTCGACGCTTTATTCAGGGATCGCGTTGTTCTTGACTTCATCGACCGCGATTATCCAAATTCTGTTAAATCCCCTATTGGATAGAATCAATATAAAGAAATTCCTCGTATTGTCGCAACTGCTGCAAGCATTATTGTTATTGCTAATTCCTAGTTTATACTATACCGGCCGTTTAACCGTCACCAGTATTTTAATCATAATGCCAGTGATTACACTCATTAATCAGCTGGTTTATCCTAGTCAAATTAGTTTACTGCCAAAATTGGTGAAAAAGGCAGAGCTCTTACAGGCAAATAGCTTATTTACGCTAGCTTATCAGGGAAGTGACACTTTTTTTAATGCGATATCTGGCGTTTTAATCTCAATAGTCGGCATTTATTCCCTCTATTATATTAGTAGCACCACTTTTCTCATTAATAGTTTGCTGTTCCTCTTGTTATCGAAAACAGTTGTTAATACACAACAAGCTTCCTCTAAAGAAAAATTTTCTATACATAGATATAAAATGGATTCGAAAGAAATTATTGATGTCTTAAAGGGTGAAACAATTGCGCCAGTTTTGCTTGGATTTGTCTTGATCAATTTGGTGGTGACGGCTATTTACGCGAATTTACCGGCGTTTGCCCTTAGCGATTTGCAATATAGTTTGTTTCTATCAGCATCAGGTTTAGGGATTCTATCAGGGATTTTTCTGGTAAACATGCGTTTCATAAAAAAGTTGAATTTTAGCAAACTGTATCCAATTGCTTGTGTGCTGATGACTGTTTCGTGGAGTGCTAGTTGTTATAGTAACTTCGTCGGTAACCCATCCTTAGCCGTGTTTTTATTCTTTATTGGCTTTATTCCAATCGGGGTGATTAATGTCTCAGCTCAGATGGTTTTGCAAACAGTCTCACCCAAGGAAATAGTTGGAAAAGTGGTCGGTTATGCAGTAGGTCTGGCTACTTGTTTATCGCCTTTGGGTGCGATAATTGGGGGACTTTCAAGTATTTATTTGGATGCAGTTCAATCGATTGCTACTTTTTCAGTGTGTATTTTATTTGTGGGCGTTTATTGGGCCAAACAAGATGCTTTAAAGCAGCTACTTTCTTTGCAAAAAATAACCGAAATTGAGAGTGAGCAAATCGAGTAAATCGAATAAATTAAGTGAATTATGAGACTAGAACAAATTGAGTAGACCGAGTAAATCAAGTGAACTAATGGATGGGAAATGTAAAATAGAGTGTAGAAGAAGTGTGTGTTAGAAGGTTTTGTTCATAAAAAAGTGGGGCAAGCTACGGAGTTTGAGACAGTTGCGTTAACAAAAAAGCAACTGTCTGAAATAAACCAGTAGACTTGCCCTATTTGTCTACTGAATGCGGCTTGAGAGGTTGTGTAAGTCCAATTTTTAGTTAAGAGTTGGTCCGCCTATTTCTTATTTTTATAGGTAATTAGTCGCTACCCACAAAATTTCACCGTTCGTCATTTCCTATGATTCAGTCTGAAATGATGAATAAAGGAGAATAGGTTTGTCCAGTTTTCGGGATCTGTTAGGTCTTCAAAATAAAAATAATTGTCATTTTTGTAGCGATTCTCATAGAAGTCAGAGATGATGATGTCCGCCTCCCCAATTTCTTCGACAATCAAAATGTTTTCGTGCCCTAATAGATCGTATAGTTGGCTATGAAGGTAAACGTGACCGAATATATTTTTTGAAAACTGAATGTAGAGAGTTATGGGTGTGTGCATAGTTTGTGATAAAAAGTAATAAATTAATCCATGAGCAAGGGACAAGTGAAAGGGTGAGAGTACACCTTTTTCTGAGAGAGGCTGTTCAGCTAAAAAGCGATTAAAAAATTGCGCACCTTCTTCATATAGAGGAGATTTGTTTGGCTGAATGGCTGGGTTAACAAACATAAATTCTTGTAGATAGGACGAGTCAAACTGAATGTAGCGAACATTAATTAGATAGAGGGAGAAAAAATAAAACAATCTATATCTTGATTCTTTGTAGGAGGTTGATGTTCTGATTTTTGGATATTCAAGAGTTAGCGCGTCTATCAAACGTCTGCAGTAATCAATTAATTCGTTGGTTAATTGAGCAAGCCGCTTACCAATCTGTATCTGCGTTTTTTTCGAATCACTATAGGAGCTGAAGAGACGACTGGTAAAGTTAAAGAATAGCGCCTCCGATTTTAACCCTTGGGGATCATGAATCTCAGGGTAACTTTTTTTGAGTAGCCGCACAAGTGGCGTGGATAAATCGTTTACGTATTTAAATTCGGATAACACGCCGATAAGTGGTTCATCGAGATGCAGCCGTTTACTTTCAACAGGGTATAGTTGATGGATGACCGCGAGTGAGTATAAAAATTTCGTTTGCTTAGCTGTTGATGAGTTAAAAATTAGCCGAAATTCACGTTTAGTAAAGTAGGAAGACAGTTTAGCAACAGAAATATTCTTAAAGAACCAGTCCATTCCTTGATTGACGTTCCAAAAGAAATAGGTTTCAAATAAGCGAATATTCTCGTTTTGTCCGATAAGTGTAATCGCGTCAATTGTGGCTGAATAACCAATTTTGATGTGAAATGGTTTCAAAAATCGATTGGCTTCCAGAAATAATTTGTAGAGATAGGGCGTGCTGATAGAGAGACTGGCTGCTAAATCATGGATACTGTAGAGGTTATTGGAGAAAATCTCTTTAAATAAGCGAAATTGTAAGGAATGCTGATGATACAGATAAGTCATTTTTCTTAGCACGTACTGATTATTAAAAGGCGTCGGATTTTCGAGGTGAAAGCCGCCCGCTTCAATGATTCGAATCTGGGTAAATTCTTCAACTGCTTGTAAATCTTCATTCATTGCCTGCATATAGCGTTTTAAGGTGGATAATGAGATGGTAAATTTTGAAAGAATTAGGTCCTTATGGATGGGTGTATTTTGCGAAGACAAGTATTTTAATAAAGTTAGCTTGCCAATTTCACGTTTATTTAAAATCATTTCAAGAGAGCCTTCTTTCTTAAATATGAATAAAGATACCATGTGTTGTTTACGAATGAAAGTAAGCGCCTGTATTCTGATACGAATCGTGTCAGACCTTAATCAAATTCTCACTAAGTCGAGCGATGTCTAGTGAAAAAACATTCAATCTAGTTTTGGAAACTAAATTGAATGTTTTTTGAAACTATGATAAGATGTTATTGAAATTAAAAGAGGTGAATAGCTTTGGATGAACTAAGGAAAGAATTGGCAACCTGGGGCACTGAATTGTCGACGTTCCACTTACCGAAATGGGAAGAGTTGCCAGAACTTGATTTATATATGGATCAAGTATTGACATTAATTGATCGCTATCTCTCACCGGTCATTCAACCGGAAAAACATACCTTGTTGACTTCTTCGATGGTAAATAACTATGTCAAGTTGGGCTTAATTCCAGCACCTGAGAAGAAACGCTATTCGAAGCGACATGTGGCTTTTTTAGTTGCTATCACGCTATTGAAACAAGTATTGACAATACCAGAAATTAAAGAGGGCATCTTATTTCAAGGGAAAGCTGTTGGGATTAGAGAGGCCTATAATTTATTTTGTCATGAACAAGAGTTGGCAATCCATATTGCTGGTCGTCAGGCGCAAGGTGAAAGTGTAGCGATTACGCAACAAGAGGTGCCATTAGAGTATATAGCTGTTAAGGCAGCGACTTATTCGTTTGCTGCAAAATTATTAGCAGAGAAAATGATTGAACTGGAGACAACTTACATGAAAGAGGGAAATTTTGATGAACAAAGATAAAATTGCTATCCTAGTCGATTCAGGAACAGATGTACCAGAGGAGATTATCCAACAAGAAAATATTTATATGATTCCGTTAAAAATCATTTATAAAGATAAAGAATATACCGATAAAGTAGATATTACGGCAGATGAAATCTACAAAAAATTGCCGATTGAAATCCCTAGTACATCTTTACCAGATGGTGAAGCAATTACGACTATTTTTGACAAAATTAAGGCAGATGGCTATGAAAAAGTCCTAGCTATCACTATTTCTAGTGGGTTGAGTGGGACCTTTAACGTCGTTCGTTTGATTGGTGAGCAATATCAAGGCTTAGAAACATTTGTCTTAGACACGAAAAATATCGGTATCGGTGCTGGTTTCCAAGCGATCCGCGCAGCTGAGCTTTTGAAGAGTGGAACTGACTGGACGACGATTACTACGCAATTAAGTCAAGAAGTGGTCCAAAATAAAGTCTACTTCAATGTTGCGACATTGGAATATTTACAAAAGGGTGGCCGAATTGGTTTGGTCGCATCGATTGTTGGGAATGCGTTACGCTTGAATCCAATCATTTCATGTAACGATGAAGGGATCTATCACACGGTTGCTAAAGCTCGTGGACGTAAGAAAAGTTTAGATAAAACCGTTGAACTTGTCCGGAAATTTGTCGGCGATCATGCGCATTTTAACCTGGCAGTGGCTCATGGTGATGCGTTGATTGATGCAGAATGGATGAAAACGAAACTAAAAGAAACGTTTCCGAAAGTCGGCCAAATTTACTTTGGTCAAATCTCACCAGCTCTAGTCGTGCATACTGGCCCAGGCTTACTAGGCGTAGGGATTCAAGTCATCGATTAACATTTAAATTTCATTTGTAGAGATGGGTGAAACGTGGCTGTTTCTTACGTAGAAACTCCTGGTGAAAAAATAATGCAAATTTCCAAACCTTTTTCCTAGAAAATGCTATGATAACTTCTAGAAAGAAGGGAAGAAATTTGAAAAAAGCAATAGCAGAACTTATTGGTACATTTATTTTGGTGTTTGTTGGAACAGCTACAGCAGTTCTTGGTGGTGGAATTGAGGGGATTGGTATTACCGGGATTGCGTTGGCATTTGGTCTAACGATTGTGGCTGCGGCCTACAGTATTGGGACAGTTTCTGGCGCGCATCTGAATCCAGCAGTTTCCATCGCAATGTGGTTAAATAAACGAATCACAGCAACAGAACTTGTGTATTACGTTGTCAGCCAAGTCATTGGAGCGATTCTAGCTAGTTTTACTTTACGATTAATCTTGAACGATGCTGGAAAATCTCTGGATAACTTGGGTCAAAACGCCTTCACTGAGTTAGGAACTGTAGGAGCCTTAGCTATCGAAATTATTTTGACATTCATCTTTGTTTTAGTCATCATGACAGTAACAAGTGCTTCAAAAGGCAACAGCAAACTAGCTGGTTTAGTGATTGGATTAACTTTAACACTCATTCATTTTGTTGGTATTCCATTAACTGGTATGTCGGCAAACCCAGCACGAAGTCTTGCACCAGCAATCTTCGTCGGTGGCGATGGACTAAGTCAATTATGGGTATTTATCGTAGCCCCAATCATTGGTGGACTATTAGCCGCAATTGTTGCAAAAACATTGTTGAAAACGGAAGAATAAAGCTCGCTATAAATACTTTAAGTAAATAAACAAAGTAAGGAACAAAAATCGAAGGTTGATTTTTGTTCCTTTTTTTGTGGAAAATCTTTGTGAGCACTTTAATTTGTTAGAAGCCATGTGCCGCAGTGCCAGTCCTACTTAATCAGAATCATTTAGCGGGGCAGACAAATAACAAACGCTCTTTCAATAGTTCTCACACAGGGCTGTTAATGAGATATTTCTGAATTTTTCTTAAAAGGTTGTTAGTTGCGATGTTTTTGTTTATTTTTGCAGATCGCCAAATTGCAATAATCCATTGTCTAGTAGCTTTTGCTGTTAAAATTGTCTTTTTCACCTCATTTATTATTTGAGAAGGTGCACAACAAACAACCATTTTATAAAAAGGGGCTAGTTTACTACCCATCAAATGTAAGGATTGGAGCTTATAAAAATTATAAACCTTGTAAAGTCAGGATTTTAGGGATGATATTTGTAAAATTCATCTGAGTTAAATTCATATTTTACTGGAAATTACAGTACTTAGTGTTTTTCTTAAAAGGTTGTTAGTTGCGGTGTTTTCGGACATTTTAATAGAATCGAAAATAGAATGAATCTCTTATCAAGTGGCTTTTGCTTTAAATAATAGCCTTTTTGCCCCATATTTCACACATAATAATACGCAACAAACAACCATTATTAGAAAAGTGGGCATTTTTATGTTTTTTTTAAGATTATGTTCTGTTTTAAATAACCGTTTAAGATTGAAATTAGGTGTGGTATTTGCTCAGCGAGTTTATAAAATTTTATGAATATATTTCCTTGCATATAAGCTAATTTGTTTTTTGTAGTGCAATTTTTTTAATGTTTCTTATAAGATATTTTTTGCAGATGGCTATTTCATAATCTGTTTAACTCTGACTATAAAAGAGTAAGTCTACATGGGAGAATAGAATAAACAAAATAAAACTTTTTTAGAAAATTCGCTAAACTTTCAAAAAAATTTTAATCAAGTGGTATACTGATAGAAAATTTGATAAAGATAGGAATAGAATGAACTATGCGACAAATAGGAAGAAAACTATACAAAAAATTGTCTTATTCTGGGAAATTCAAGCTGATATTTTATAGTGTTTTCATTGCTATAGCGCTGGCATTTATCGTTTTAGGTTTGATGGCTAGTCAGATGTTGTCTGATGAAGTTTACGAAAGAAATCAAGAGAAGTTATCAGTATTGACCTACAATGTGCAGGCACAAATGGAACAAATTCAAACATTGACGACCGAGCTAAATCAAAATGAGACATTCCAATTAAATCTAGAAAAGAAAAATAATGAAGAGTTATCTGGTGGGGAGCTTCATGGGTTGAGGAATGCACTACAAGTGGAACTTAATTGGCTTCTTGTAAATAAACAAAATATCAAGCGAGTATTGATTTTTGATGATTCATTGGCGAATGTATCGGGTAATATTATCAGTGGAGAATCAACATTTCAGGATTTTTCAATCTACAATACAATTAAAGCGCTACCGGCCGATGATACAATTGGTGAATGGTTCTTGGATGAAAATGTTCAAGAAGCAATTTATGTCCGAAACTTATTTAGTACGAGACACTCAGTAAATGAGCGGATAGGGGTTATGGTTGCGTATTTAAATCTGAACTTTGTAGATGATTTGCTGGCAGATGCTTCGCTCTTTTCTAGTGACGACTACTTGACCTTGGCTTATCAAGAACAAATTTCTTCTACAAATTATGAGCTATTTAAAAAGCATAAGAAGGACCGACAGTTGATTGATCCTAAAATGAAAGGGTTACGAAATTCAGTTGAAAGTTTGGGTGGTGAGAAGTACTTCGTCCAAAAGAAGATGTTTCAAGTTGGCAGTAATCAGTTTACTGTTGGCTATTATATGGAAAATCGACAACTATTAGCTCAGGTATTCCAAATCATCACTGTATATTTTATTATTATGGCAATTATTTTATTACTGGGATTTAAGATTGTTGAAGGATTAATTGCACGATTAGTTTCGCCTATCAATAAACTGGCGTCTACTATGCAGAAATTTGAAGGTGAGGAAAGTTTTAAATCTTTGAGCGAAGATTTGGATATGGATTTACGGGATGAAGTAGGTGTGTTAAATCATAGCTTTAAGAAAATGATTGATGAAATTCAAGAGCTAGTCATTAAAGAGTACCATTCTGAATTATTGACAAAAGAGATGGAATATCGATTTTTGCAGGCTCAGCTAGACCCACATTTTTTATATAATACTTTAAATTCGATTAATTGGTTGGCAATTGATCATGAAGAAGATGAGATATCAGAAATGGTTAGCTCGCTAGCTGTGCTTTTGCAGTCGAAATTCGATCAAAAAAAACAATACCATTCGATCCAAGAAGAGCTGGACATTGTCCAAGCGTATCTCAACATTCAGTTTATTCGTTTTAAAGAGAGGCTCCGATTTTCTCAAGAGGTTGATAGACAGTTGCTTTCTAGTCAAGTACCAAAATTGATTCTTCAACCACTGATAGAAAACGCCATAAAATATGGACTAGAGCAGCAAGATGAACCAGTTAATATTCACCTAGTCATTAAAAATGAACAGTCGGGTATCCGAATAGATGTGTCCGATAACGGTGCAGGATTTGAGAATAGTTTGAAAAATAAAAAGAAATCGACAGGTGTAGGGTTAGAAAATATTAGAGAGCGGATCACAATAATTTATGGGGAATTAGCGACGCTAGAGATTGACTCACAACCTTATATTCTGACGCGGGTATCGATCTATTTACCTAACACAGAAATTTCAGAGGGAAAGAAGGAAAATTGATGTATACATTTAAGGCAGTCGTTGTAGATGATGAGCGAATTAGTGCGGATGGAATTACGAAAGCACTGACTAATACAGAACTTCCGATAGAAATTACAGAAACTTTTTATTCAAGCGAGAAAGCCTTGGATTTCCTCAAAATAAATAAAATCGATATCTTGATTACGGATTTAAAAATGCCAAAATTGAGCGGACTAGAGTTAATTCAGGCAGCATTGAAAATAAACCAAAATCTTCAGATGATCGTTTTAACTGGATTTGGCAGTTTAGATTATGCAACAGAGGCGATGAAGTATGGTGTTCGCTATTTTTTACAAAAACCTGTCACAAAAAGTAAGCTGATTGAAAGTTTGGATAGTGCGATAAATGATTCTAGAAAATCAAAAAATAGTTCATTTTTAATCAAGCGTCAAATCGTCGAAAAAATGCTGAGAGATGGGCAAATCGAAGAACAGTTTACGGGAGATTTTTCTTATTTGATGTACACCGCCGAAACACACGCCAAAGTAGGTCCATTAGTTGAACAACAATTAATGTCAGAGGGTGTTCGTTACATCGTGGGTGGTGTACATGAAATCGTCATATACTTCTTTTTTACAAAAAATCAGGTGAGGCAGACAATAAAGAAGATTGATTTTTCAAGCATCTCGCAATCTTTTGGTCTTTTTTTAGCGGAGAACCAGAGCTTACAGGGAATGAAGGAAACCTTTGAAAAAGGCATAAAATTTCGAAACTTATCTTTTTACTTTGATCAGCCGATTGTCCTTGAGATTAATGAAATTCGAGAGAAACATGAGCATCTAAAATCAGAGTTTGTCCGTAAGTTCGAGCAACTAACAAAAGAGTTGAATGAAAACAATTTTTCAACGAGCTATTCACTTTTAGATGAACTTTTTCAATTGGCTGAAAGGGCTTATATTTTACCAGATACATTGAAACTTTCATTGAGTACTCTATTTGAAAGACTAGAAATTAAATTTGGTACAAGCTCTGAAGAGATTTTGAAAAATAAACATGCGATTGAGAGCTCTGAACAAGCCAGTGCTTTAAAACAAATAATTAAGCGGAGCATTGATGATTTAGCGCTATCAGAAGGAGGGTGGTTATCTAAAGATAATCGCATTTCTGATAATATTAATCTTATTATTGAAAAATATTATGCTGAACACGAACTCACCTTAAAATGGATTTCTCAGAATTTTTTATATCTGAATGCCGAGTATCTAGGTAAGGTGTACTTGAAGGAAAGTGGGCAGAAATTCTCTAATAAATTACAACAAGTACGGATGGATTATGCGAAGCAATTTTTATTAGAGGGAAGAAGAGTTTATGAAGTAGCTGAGAAGGTTGGCTTGGGCGAGAATCCTGATTATTTTAGTAGAGTGTTCAAGAATTATTTTGGGATGAGTCCCAAAGATGTTAAGAATAGCTAGTATCAGTGATCAGAAAAAAGAGATTCTAAGGTAGATTTTGTGTATGAAGCGAATCGTTCACAGCAAGACGTATCACCCAATTGCACAAAAGAAATAGTTCAGCTAGACTAGCTGAATTAAATTCTTCAAACAGTAAGATATCTGTTTTTTACGGATTTTTATCTGCTTAGTCTATAATTGTCGGAATGATAATTATAGTACCATTGATTTGTAAGCGATAACATATAAAGGAGAGATAAGAATGAAACGAAGTAAATTGAAGAAATGGCTAGCGTTGGGGACTGTATGTGCTGTATCAGGAATTATTTTAACTGCTTGTGGAAATGGCAAGAAAGCGGAGAATAGTTCAGAAGATAAAACAGAAATTCGATTTTCTTGGTGGGGTGGTGATACCCGTCATGAGGCAACTTTAAGCGCAATAAAATTATTTGAAAAAGAAAATCCTAAAATTAAAGTAAAAGCTGAATATAGTGGATATGATGGGATTGTAGAAAAGACAACGACCCAAATTGCAGGTGGAACTGCTGCTGATCTGATGCAAGTAAATTATGATTGGTTAGTAAATTATTCACCAACGGGAGAAGGTTTTTACGATTTAAGTAAATTATCGGATTTAGATTTGAGCGGCTACACCAAGGAAATATTAGAAGTAGGACAAATGAAGGGCATTCAAAATGCAGTACCTGTTTCGACGAATGCCTATACCTTGATGATTAACAAAACCCAGTATGATAAAAAGGAATTGAGATGCCTAAGACTTGGGATGATTTAATTTCTAGCGGTGGAAAATTCGATGAAGGACAATACCCGATTTATGCCTCACCATACACAGGAATGATTTTGGCGACGCAATATATCCAACAAAAAACAGGTAAACCATTTATTACAAAAGATGGTGATCTAGGGTTTACGGAAGCCCAATTAAAAGAAGCATTAGACTTTTATGCAGAATTAGTTGATAAAAAAGTCATTCCACCGGTTGAAGAATCTGTCGGAGAACTTTCTGGAGCATCCTCTCTAAGCGAATCGCCAGCCTTTTTAGATGGAAAATATGCCGGTGTACATGAATGGTCTTCTCAGGTCCAAGTCTATGAAAATGCACTGAAGAATGCGGACAATCAAGAATTAGCTTTTCTCGGCTTACCTACACAAGAAGGAATGAAAGATTCAGGTGTTTCAACTAAACCGTCGTTGTTATTTGCAATTTCGAAAACGACCAAACATCCTGAGGAAACAAGTAAACTTCTCAACTTTTTATTAAATGATGAAGAAGCAGTCAAAGAACTTGGACTTGAACGTGGCGTACCTGCCAATACAAAAGCCAGTAAAGTATTAGATGATGCTGGAATCATCGATGGATTGGCGAAAACGGCTAATAATTATGTAGCTGAAAATATGTCTGAACTACCACTTAGTCCATACTTTGAAGCATCTAAAGTAACTGAAGCTTGGGCTGATTTGATGGATAGCTATGCCTATGGAGAAATTAGTTCAAAAGAGGCTGCCAATCAAATGTATGAAGGAATTACTCAAGCTCTTCTAGAAACAAAAAAATAAAGTTGAAGTGAGTGGTTACAATGAGGAAGGATAAGATGGGGCTATTATTTATAGCCCCTTGGCTATTGGGACTGTGCATATTCAAACTATACCCATTTATAGCTTCATTTATATTAAGTTTTACTAAGTACGATATTATTGGCACACCTGAATTTATCGGGTTGCAAAACTATATCAAACTATTTACACAAGATAAAGTGTTTTTGAAATCATTATTTGTGACTCTACGCTATGTAGTAATCAGTGTGCCCATTAATTTGGTCGTGGCATTGTTAGTAGCGATGGTTATGAATTCGAAGATGAAGGGAATCAGTATTTTTCGAACGGTCTACTATATCCCCTCCATTTTAGGCGGTAATATTGCAATTATGGTCTTGTGGAAATTTTTATTCTCAAATACTGGTTTGGTGAATCAGATTGTTTCAAGTCTGGGCGGTAGCCCTATTTCGTGGTTCTCTTCTGAGTATGGGACATTGTTCGTGATCGCTATTTTGCATGTTTGGCAATTTGGGTCAGCAATGTTAATCTTCTTAGCTGCATTGAAAGAGGTACCACAAGAGCTGTACGAAGCTGCCGAGATGGATGGGGCATCAAAATTCAAACGATTCTTGAATATTACGATTCCTTCTATCTCACCAATTATCTTCTTCAATTTGGTTATGGGTCTGATTGGCTCGCTTCAAGAGTTCAATGCTCCGTATATGCTGACAAAAGGTGGTCCGTTAAAAACAACCTACTTTATCGGCTTATATATTTATGACAATGCCTATCGATTATTCAATATGGGCTACGCCAGTGCATTATCGTGGGTGTTATTTATGATTATTTTGATATTAACTGCCCTTGTATTTAAATCATCTAGCTACTGGGTATTCTATTCTGATGAAGGAGGGAAATAATAATGATGGCAAAACAGAGTAAAGGGAAGAATCTTGCTTGGTTGCGCTACGTTCTGTTGATCGTGGTAGCCTTCTTCATGTTATATCCGGTGCTATGGTTGATTGGTTCTTCTTTTAAACCAAATAACTCGGAAATTTTCACATCTATTTCTTTTATTCCGACTAAGTTTGATTTTACACCCTACATTCAAGGCTGGAAAACGAATACCGAGTTTACTTTTTTGACCTACTTTATAAATACTTTCAAAATTGTTGTTCCTAGAATCTTGTTTGTGGTTATTTCTAGCGCGGTAACCGCGTATGGTTTTTCAAGATTCAATTTTCCAGGTAAAAAGATTTTCTTTGCAATTTTGATTTCGACCTTATTTTTACCAGGCGTTGTTACACAAGTACCGATGTATTTACTATGGAGTAAATTAGGCTTCTTGGATACCTATGTTCCTTTAGTTTCTTCAAGCTTGTTTGCTCAAAATACGTTTTATGTCTTTATGCTAATTCAATTTATGAGAGGAATTCCTCGAGATTTAGATGAAGTAGCTGTAATCGATGGCTGCGGCCCGTTTAAACGTTTTTACTATATTATTTTACCATTACTTCGGCCTTCGTTGATTGCTGTAGCATTATTCGAATTTATGGGAGCGATTGGTGATTTTATGGGGCCGTTAATTTATATTTCAAGTGTCGACAAATATCCTGTTTCATTAGCTTTAAAAATGGCTGTGGATACAACTTCAAGCAGTGCAAATTGGAACCAAATTTTGGCGATGTCGATTATTAGTTTGATTCCATCGTTGATTATCTTTTTCACAGCGCAGAAATATTTTGTTGAAGGGATTTCGACTTCTGGTATGAAAGGATAGCAAATGAAAATTATTAATCTTTTTTTCTATTACCTATATTTAATTATTCCCTTTACCCTAACTAGTTTACCGATTTTATTTTTTCTAAGTGGTTATAAATTTGTGATTGAAAATAATTTGTTGTTTTTGGCTGCAATCTGCCTGATACTTCCAAATTTATGTATTACAGCGCAAATCGTCTATGATAAAAATTGTCCACAAGAGAATATCTTTGGTGATTTTTTCACAGGGTATCTAAAAAAATATTGGCGATTCTTTCGTTTTAGTACCCCTTTTCTTTTGTTTTTTTGGTATCTGATGATGAGCGTCATGATTGGATTTAAGTTATACGGAATCACACTATGGACAATGGGTACATTGCCAATTCTGCTGCTCTTTAGTAGCTGGTGGGTTATGCTGATTCTGTTTTGGATAAATTTTGGAGAGAACTTAGGTGAACTAGCAGTGATTAAACTTGGCTCGCAACTGTTCTTTTCAAAAGGAAAAAATGTAAGCAAGTTACTTGTTTTCTTGCTTGCATTGCTTCTGATATTGCCATTATTTGGTTTTGTAAGCCAGGTAGTATTGTTGCCGATTAGTGTAGGGCTATTAGCTAAGCTACTTCCTCAAAATAAATTATCTATAAATGAAAGTGAGGCAATAAATTTATGATAGCCATTCCCCAGTACGTTCGAGTACAAAAAGAAGATAACACGTGGCTGATGTTAAAAAAAGTAAAAAATAGCGAGACCTTCTCAAATGATGAAGGTCTCGAAGTTCTGTTTTCAAAAAATAACGGCTGGCAAGTTTCTTTGAAATCCAGCAAGGAAAAGCTAAAGAGAGTTCAATTAACCTGGACGTATGATTTTCCACCGGCTGTCCAGTTGTTGGCGGATGCTTTTGAGAGAGGCTATGGGGATCTAGCTTTTCAAACGATGGCTACTGATCAAAGCCTTTTTTGGTATTTTATTGGCAAGTCGATTCTTACTAATGAAATGTTTGGCTGGGGTGTCAAAACCAATGCGAATGCTTTGTGCCAATGGCAAGTCACCCCAGAGTCTGTCGATTTATGGTTAGATGTTAGAAATGGGACACAGGCGATTGATTTAAAAGAAAGAACGTTAGCTTGTGCAACGATTGTTTATAAAAAGATACAAACGCGTGATTCATTCTCTTTTGTTGCTGATTTTTGTCAATCATTAGTGGCTAGTAAGCCTTTAAAAACTCGACCAGTCTATGGTGGAAATGATTGGTACTATGCATATGGAAAAAACTCAACACAGTTAATTTTAGAAATGGCTGATGCATTAAGTCATTATTCTGCAGGTTTAAAAAACCGGCCGTATATGGTCGTTGATGATGGCTGGCAAGTAGCGCATAGTAATGACTATAATGGGGGACCGTGGAATCAGTCCAATCAGAACTTCTCTTCTATGACAGAGCTTGCCAATAAGATTAAAGAAAAATCTGTTTTGCCAGGGCTATGGTTCCGACCATTATTACAACAGAAAGATCCAAAAATCCATGAGGAAATGATTCTGAAGAACGATCAAGAGAATGTGATTCTAGATCCAAGTCATCCGGCAGTTTTGGATTGGATTCAACAAGATATTCAACGGTTTATTGGCTGGGGATATGAAATAATCAAACATGACTTTTCGACTATCGATATTTTTGGTCAATGGGGATTTGAAATGGGTAAGGAATATTTCAATCACGAAGTTAGTTTTTATGACCAGACCAAGACAACAGCAGAAATTATCAATCAATTTTACAAAGCAATACGCGAGGCGGCTGGTGAGAAATTACTGATTGGCTGTAATACAATTGGACATCTCTCGGTAGGGAATTTTGATATTCAACGAACTGGCGATGACACAAGCGGTCGCGAATTTTCTAGAACTCGAAAAATGGGAGTAAATACACTGGCTTTTCGGATGCCACAGCATAGACATTTTTACATGTGTGATGCTGACTGCGTAGGAATAACAGAAGATATTCCATGGGCAGAGAATCGTGAATGGTTTCGTTTGTTGGCGCATAGTGGAACCCCACTCTTTATTTCCTTTTCTCCAGAGATAATAACAGAGGAAATGGAAAAAGAGATTATTGCCGGCTTTAAGATAGCTGCAACGAATGAGCAAATAGCGATTCCTATTGATTGGGAAGAGCATGTATATCCGCAAAAATGGTCATCAAGTCAAGGTGATGAAAACTATTCATGGTACGCACAGCCTCGGAATTTTGAATTAGAGGAACTGGGCAAAGAATAAAAAAACAACAATAAAATGATTGTAGAAGGAAGTTGATAGAGTGCGTAGGGATAGATATTTTGATGAAAAGATGAGTGGAAAAGAGGCATTTGGTGCAGATTCGAAAGGATTGATTGAGGCTTTATTAAAACGATTTATTGGTGAAAACCCGGCAACACCTTTGCGACCTACTTTGCAATATCCTAGTTATCATGAGGTAGATCGAGACGGTTCGGTGAGTATTGATCTTAATCAGCTTTTTCCAGACGCATCAATTGGGAGTGACTTTGTTGCAGAAAGCTTCATTTATTCTTTTGAAGAAATGCAGGTTACTCTGCAGCTTTGGTCTTATGGTCCAATTCTTTGTCATATTAATAAAGAAATTGTTTTTGATAGTAAGGAGTATCAAGAAAACTTTCGTGTGAGAAATGAAGTGACATTCACCTTGAAGAAAGGGGAAAATCATTTAAATATCTATACCGAAAAGACACCTATGGGCTGTGGCTTTAAGATCGGTACGACGAATACTAGATGGGTACCAATCTATTTTTATCAGAGTAAAGACAAGTTAGGCTTTAAGATTCGACACCTTTCAAAGCACCAAAAGACTGTTTCAATAATCGAGGCTACTGATGAGCAGCACGATGGCCTCGGGACTTACTTACTCAAAATTCCTGTAGAAGATCCGTATCAGACATTTCAATACAGGGGAACTGGCCAGTTTTATAAAGTGATGGATGGCCAGAAAGAACTGATAGTCAACGGCCAAAAAGAAAGTTTAGAGAGTACGGATGGCTACTCAAATTTACTCTATACTGGCAAGAATTTTTTTATGGACAGTTTATCTATTTGTCTGACAGATGATGAATACGAAGATGAAAACCTTGATAAGAAAATCTATTATTGTGGTCCAATCGACGAAACAATCACTAGTGAGTCATTTAAGTGGTCTACGCTGCATCAAGATCCTAAGGGAGAACAAATTTATTGGCGTTCTTTCGAAGAAAATCGTCCGATTAGGATGCTTTCTCAAACGCCTCTATTTGGCTATTGGAATTATCCCATGGGTGTGTCTCTCTATGGTATGTACGAGACGGCGAACTTTTTTGGTAATCAAGAGATTGGTACGTATGTTCAAAAAAATATTCAGCAGATTAAAGAGTATTATAACTATTGCAAATGGGATCGTGATAACTATAATTTTTTAGGGATTCACTCACATTTCTATTGGATGGAAGAGTTAGATGATTGCGGCTCATTTGGGAGTACATTTTTAAAAATCGAAAGTACTCATGATGGTGAGATAGAAAAAGATGATGAAATTACTAAAGAGATGACCGGGAAAATTGCGTATCATATTTTAGAGAAGCAAAAGCGAGAGTCAGACGGTGCGTTCTCTCGCTATAATGATACGATGTGGGCAGATGATTTATATATGAGTGTGCCATTTTTAGTTAGTTATTATAAAGCAAGTGGCGATGAGCGCTATCTTGAAGACTCAATTTCACAATTTTGCTGTTTTAAAAAGCGTATGTTTATTGAAGAAACAAAGTTGATGAGTCATATATTTGATACACGAACTCAAACGGCTAATTTGATTCCGTGGAGTAGAGGAAACGGTTGGGTACTATTTTCTTTATCAGAATTATTGGATGTATTGCCTGAAAGCAATCGCAGATATGAATTAATAAAAGATTTTTATAATCAAATGATTGAAGGGGTATTGGCTGTTCAAGATGAATCAGGGCTGTGGAATCAAGTTCTAGATGAGACGTTTACGTATTTAGAAAGCTCTTCGACGGCTATGTTTATTTGCGCGATGGCTCGAGGAATTCGTAAAGGTTATCTAGATTCGCAACTAAACAATCAAGCTCTTGTGGCAGTGGAGAAAGCATGGCAAGGATTAGCAAGCGAATGCATAGATCAATTTGGAAATCTATATGGGACTTGTCAAGGGTCTGGTTTTAGCTTTTCTCGCAGGTATTATAAGCAATTAAATTGGCGTAAGAATGATACTCACGGGATTGGGATTGTCGCTTTAGCTGGTGTGGAGCGATTAAAATTAATCGACTATGAAAAGAGTAGAAGAGGTGAAAACAATGCATAACTTTGTCATTACAGGATTTGCTGATGAGATTGATCCAGATCTCCATAAACAGATAAGTGGGTTAAAAGCAAATGGAATTACGCATATTGAGCTTCGTAGTATAGGTGATAAAAATGTGAGTGAACTGAGTGAAGAAGAAGCGTTGGCTTATAAAAAAATTTTAGATGGTGAAGGAATTGTCGTATCAAGCATAGGTTCGCCAATAGGTAAGGCTGATATTTTAGCCGACTTTGATGAGCAAATGGAATTATTTAAGCATGTGCTTACATTAGCAAGAATTTTTGAAAGTCCTTATATTCGAATGTTTAGTTTTTATCTACCAGAAGGTGAACCAATTGAGCAATATCGAGATGAAGTAATCAATCGTTGGCAGCAGTTTTTAACAATCGCTAAAGCATATCCTGAAATTACTTTATTGCATGAAAATGAAAAAGATATTTTTGGCGATATTCCGTCACGTTGTTTAGATTTAGTAAATTCATTAAATAATCCGCAGCTTAAGTTAGCTTTCGACCCAGCTAATTTTGTTCAATGTGGAATCGAAGTATATCCCTACGCTTACCAATTATTAAAAGATCATATTGGGTATCTTCACATCAAAGATGCTTTATTCGAAACTGGCAAAGTCGTTCCGGCGGGTGAAGGAGATGGTAACGTAAAAGAGGTGTTGGAGCGTTTGGTAGCACAAGGTTATACTGGCTATGCTTCTTTAGAACCTCACTTAACTATTTTTGAGAGTTTCACTTCACTAGAAAAGAGCGGTCTTTCGATTGATAATAATCAAGGTGATGGTGAAAAGTTGTTCACCCTTGCAAGTGATGCGTTGAAGCACATCTTAGTAGATGAGATGAACCAGGAGTGGAAATGATGGATAAAGTTAGGTTAGTAATTATCGGAGTCGGAAATATCGGCACGTTACATTTGGAGAATGTTTTGTCTGGTAAGCTATCAGGCGTTGAATTAGTAGGCCTCTGTGATACGAATCCCGAGAAATTAACCAGAGTGAAAGAAAAGTTAACAGATTCTTGTAAGTATTATTCGACAGATGAGGAAGTCTTTATGGACGAAGAAGTTGATGCAGTAATTATTGCTACACCTCATTATGCGCATCCAGTTTTAGCGATTGAAGCTTTAAAAGCTGGCAAGCATGTACTAGTCGAAAAACCCGCAGGCGTCTATACAAAAAAAGTGCGAGAAATGATTGAGGTGGGGAATCAAAATCCTCAACTGACGTTGTCTCTTATGTATAATCAGCGAATGAATCCAATGTATCAAAAAGCTAGAGAACTCGTACAAAATGGCGAGATTGGAGAGCTCAGAAGAACTAATTGGATTATCACTAACTGGTATCGTTCGCAAAGTTATTATAACTCTGGTGGTTGGCGTGCTACTTGGAAAGGCGAAGGAGGTGGGGTTCTTTTAAATCAAGACCCACATCAACTAGATTTATGGCAATGGATAGCTGGTATGCCTAGTCGAATATTTAGCTTTGCCTATTACGGCAAGCGAAGAGACGTCGAGGTAGAGACCGAAGTAACCGCATATGTAGAATATGAGAATGGAGCAACTGGACTTTTTGTGACGACTACGACAGAAACTCCTGGAACGAATCGTTTTGAGATTGTCGGATCCAAAGGGAAAATCGTAATAGAAGAAGAGCAGCTGAAGTTTTGGCAAACACGTGTCGATGAAGCAGAATGGAATGAAACGTAT
Organism: Candidatus Enterococcus huntleyi; assembly: GCF_009933175.1. Taxonomy (GTDB): domain Bacteria; phylum Bacillota; class Bacilli; order Lactobacillales; family Enterococcaceae; genus Enterococcus_K; species Enterococcus_K huntleyi. The sequence goes on from NZ_MAEJ01000001.1 coordinate 699,344, forward strand.
TCTGGAGGATTTGGAGAGCCTGAAGTCTGGGAAATCAAAATCCCAGTTCAATTTGATGGAGATTCAGGACATTTGAAAATTACTCAGAATTTTATTAATAACATTTTGTTTGATGAGGAACTTGTTTCCCCAGCAAGCGATGGGATTTTGGGATTGAGTATTTCAAATGCCATCCATTTATCATCTTGGACAGACAATTGGGTTTCTTTACCGATAGATGAAGATCTATTTCTTTCAGAGCTAAATAAAAGGATAGCTGCGTCAAATGAGAAGGATACTGAGGAACGAGTACTAGATACGAAGAATACGTATTGATAAGGAGAGGGCTTAGTTTGTTACATTTTGGAATAATCGGCTGTGGTGGAATTGCTAGAACACACGCATTAGGATTAGTAACTGTTGCAAATGTTGAATTGAAGGCGTGCTGTGATACAGATGAGAAAAAAGGTGAAGCATTTTCGAGAGAATTTAATTGTCAGTTTTATCGTTCGTATCAAGAAATGTTGCAAGATTCCTCTATAGATGCCGTAATTATTGCCACCCCTCATTACCTGCATGCAAAGATGTCAATTGCGGCCTTAACCAATAAAAAGCACGTACTGTGTGAAAAGCCAATGGCAACAACACTAGAAGATGCAAAGCGCGTACTTCAAGTAGCTGCTAGTGAGAGCGTACAATATCACGTATGTTACCAAAATCGGTTTAACCCTTCGTTTGTTCAATTAAAAGAATGGGTAATGGCAGAAAAGTTCGGTAAGTTAAGAGGGATAAGAGGTATTTTAACTTGGTGTCGAAAAGCTGATTATTACGACTCATCCGATTGGAAGGGAACCTGGGTCAAAGAAGGTGGAGGAGTTTTAATTAATCAAGCAATCCATTCAATTGATGCAATCACCTGGCTAGTAGGTATTCCTCAAAAGATTAAGGGAGAAATTATGACTTCACTATTGGATGAAGTCATCGAAGTAGAGGATACAGCAATGGCAACCGCTATTATGAATCCAGATATCCCTCTCACTTTGTATGCCACGAATAGTTACAGTCAGAATGCAACTCCCGAGATTGTCTTTGATTACGAGGAGGCAACCGTCACTTTGACTAATGAAGAGTTATTCGTAGACGGGAAGAAAGTTGAAATTCAAACAAGTACTGGAACTGCTTCCGGAAAAGATTATTGGGGCAATGGGCATCAACAGCTACTCAGAACTTTCTCGCATGAATTAGAAGGTCAAGAAAATCCATTACGAGCTTGTCTAGCCAGTGAGGATGCAGTTGACTCACTTTCAGTTGTACTTGCAATTTATGAGTCTGCAAAAATAAAACAGTGGGTTTCCATTGATAAAATGAGATAGAGGATATTGATTTCATTTGGAGATGAGCAACAAAGATTTAACTCACAATTCATTCTAACAATAGGCCTAAAAATCAAAAATGATTTTTAGGCCTATTGTCTTTTCAACTATCTATTGATTAGTAGTAAGCTACAATCAATAATCGAAAACTCCCATCGAATAAGCGCCTAGTAATTGCAGAGAAATAGGCTAGCAGGGTTCTCACCCCACCCTTAATTTCCCAAGGATGAAAGAATCACAGAAATGAGGTATAATAGTCGTATCTGTAAATGTACGTGAAAGATAAATGTACAGTGTTATTAAAGTAGAGATAAATATGAAACCGAGGTGGCTTCTAATGAAGAAAATATTAGTAGTGGATGATGAAAAACCAATTTCAGATATTGTGAAGTTCAATTTAACAAAAGAAGGCTATGAAGTGTTTACAGCCTACGATGGCGAGGAAGCATTGGAACAGGTTAAAGAAGTGGAACCAGACTTGATTTTACTTGATTTAATGTTGCCAAAAATGGATGGGCTAGAAGTGGCTCGTGAAGTCAGAAAGACACATGACATGCCGATTATTATGGTAACGGCGAAGGATTCGGAGATTGACAAAGTTTTGGGTCTAGAATTGGGCGCGGATGACTATGTGACGAAGCCGTTTTCTAACCGTGAATTAGTGGCGCGTGTTAAAGCGAATTTGAGACGTGGGGCAGTGCCAGCCAAAGAAGCGGAGGATGCGGCACCAGCTGAGTTGTCGATTGGTGATTTAACGATTCATCCGGATGCTTACATGGTGACAAAACATGGCGGAACAATCGAATTGACGCATCGTGAGTTTGAATTGTTGTTCTATTTGGCGAAACATATTGGTCAAGTGATGACGCGTGAACACTTATTGCAAACCGTTTGGGGCTATGACTATTTTGGTGATGTTCGGACAGTCGATGTAACGGTTCGCCGCTTACGTGAGAAGATTGAAGATAATCCGAGTCATCCGAATTATTTAGTGACCAGACGTGGTGTTGGTTATTATTTACGTAATCCGGAACAGGAATAAGAGGGTACGTGCATGAAGACTAAAGTTCGTTTTTATCAATCGGTGAATTTCAAGATTGCCTTAGCGTTTATTTTGATTTTGCTGATTGCTATTCAGATTATAGGGGCTTATTTTATTCGTGGTCTTGAGAAGGAAACGATTAATAATTTTATTAGCGATATGAATTCTCGAGTGACGGGTTTAGCCTCAACAGTGGGGCCCGAGTTGAACAAGAAGGGTGAAGACGGACAAGAAACAGAAGATGTGACGACGAATATTCAACGAATTATTAATAGTAGCTCGTTGCCTGATGTGGTGGAAGTGCGTGTGATTGATGATAAGGGGATCGTTCGAGCAACGAATCGATCGAATGATTCCAGTATTATCGGTAAGAAAAATGATTATACGCGAGCTAACGACTTTACGAGTAAACAAGAGGTCGTGCTGGATCCAAGTACAGACAAGCGAGTGAACATCAATATACAACCGATTCAGTCCCCGACTGGCGATGCCACTATCGGGGTTCTTTACGTTAAAAGTGATATTGAAAAAAAATATTCAGAGATTAGTGATACGGCGTTAATCTTCTTTACAGCTTCGATGATTGCGGGACTTATCTCGATTGTCGTGGCGGTTCTTGTTTCGCGTTCGATTACTCAGCCGATTGGTGAATTGAAGGAGCAGGCGTTGCGCATTGCGCGAGGAGATTATTCTGGGAAAGTCCAGGTTTACGGAAAAGATGAGCTGGGACAATTGGCGGATACGTTTAATCAGTTGTCTGAACGGATTGCCGAGGCGCAGGATACGATGGAGTCTGAGCGGAATCGTTTGGATAGCGTGTTGTCGCATATGACCGATGGCGTTATTGCGACGGATCGACGGGGCAAGATTATTACGATTAATGAGATGGCTCTTTCTTTATTGGATGTGACCACAGAAGGGGCGATTGGCGAATCTATCTTGACCTTGTTGGATATTGAAGAAGAGTATACTTTGCGGAAACTTTTAGAGGATTCTGATGAAATTATCTTAGACCGTTCCCTTTCAGCTCAAGAAAAGGATCAAATGATTTTGCGTGTTGATTTTGCTATGATTCGTCGTGAATCAGGTTTTATTAGTGGGCTAGTGGCTGTATTACATGATGTCACTGAACAGGAAAAAACGGAGCGTGAACGGCGTGAGTTCGTATCGAACGTTTCTCATGAATTACGAACGCCTTTAACAAGTATGAGAAGTTATATTGAGGCTTTGAGTGAAGGGGCTTGGCAGGATCCTGAGATTGCACCGAATTTTTTAAATGTGACTTTGGAAGAAACGGACCGGATGATTCGGATGATCAATGATTTATTGAGTTTGTCGAGAATGGACTCAGGGAATTCCAATATCCAAAAGGAATATGTTAATTATAATGAATTGATCAGTTTTGTTTTAGACCGTTTTGATATGATGGTGACTAATCAAGAGAAGAAATACACGATTCGCCGTGAGTTTACCCAACGAGATTTATGGGTTGAGGTGGACACGGATAAAATGATTCAAGTAATCGATAATATTATGAATAATGCAATTAAATATTCTCCAGATGGGGGCACGATTACGTGTCGTTTACTGGAAACTCATAATAATGTCGTTTTAAGTATTAGTGATCAAGGCTTGGGGATTCCTAAAAAAGATTTAACGCGTGTCTTTGAGCGTTTTTATCGAGTGGATAAAGCTCGAGCTCGGGCGCAAGGTGGGACTGGACTGGGATTAGCCATTTCGAGAGAAGTAATTAAGGCGCACGGAGGTTCTATTTGGGCGGAGAGTAAGGAAGGAAAAGGTTCGACCTTTTATATTTCACTTCCTTATGAACCGTATGAGGAGGATTGGTGGGAATGAAGATACCAGAGAGAGTGATTCAGATTAGTCTAGCTTGTCTCATCCTACTTAGTCTGTATTTTACTTACGTTATTTGGCTAAGTCCGGCTAATAAGGGAACGACAGAGCTGACAAATGAAGCGAATCCGATTGTGCCAACGCCCATTAATTACCGAACTGCTAGTGAGACTTTTTTACCGTTGCGGGTCGTTTGGTATGACGAAAATGAAATCAAAGAGAGTACCAGTGAAAATTTAATTACAAATATTCAAAAAGAGTTAACCAAGGCTGAGATTGGTAAGGTTGAGAAAAAAGTGAGTGAGGATAAAGAGGCATTTGCTTCGTATAGCCAGATTGAGAATGGGATTGAGATGGGTTATGCTTCTAACTTTTTATTAGCTAAGTACAATGATGCCTATAAAATGTCGATGAATTTAAGCTCGGCAAATGAGGGGAATCTGTATTTTAATCATCTTCAGATTGATTATGATAAGAACAAAATCCGTTTTTTGAATTACAGTACGTTTTCGGTTTATGAGGCGACTATTGAGGTGAATAAGAAGGCAATTGAAGACTTTTTGACACAAAAAAATGCGTCGCTATTGGCTATGAAACCAGCGAATGACTCCATATTGGGTCATCAGTATAGTACTCAGAATAAAATTAAATTGAAAAAATACAGTTATATTTTAGCGCAACAGCCGGTTTCCCTATTTAGGAATGCTTTTTTCCAAAATCCGGAGAATGTGCAGGAGAATAATTCGGTCTTTTCATTCTACAGTGGGCGTGAAGTCCTGTCAGTTTCTGATAGCGATCAAGTGGTGGATTTTAAAGGGGAGATTCCTAGTGAAGGCAAGCGAATGGATTTGTTTTCGGGAAGTTTTTCTTACATTGAAAAGCTAGGCAATACGATTGGCAATCTGCGTTATTTTGACTATAGTTCAGGGACCGTGAATTATCGGACATTTGTCGAAGGATTTCCAGTGTTTGGCGATGGCAAACAGGGTAAGGTGAGTATTGATATTCAGCGAGCTGCGGCAAATCAAGTCGGGAAAAAGTCGGCGTACACGATTCATATTGAGACGAGCCGAAATACGATTCAAGTGCCGATTCCTTCGGATGAGGAGGTTGAATTAGTCAGCACTAACGAGATTATTCAACAGCTGATTGCTGAAGGCGCCCTAGTTGAGAAAATAAATAATGTCATGATTGGCTATACCTGGGAAGTCATCAAAGATACCAAATCGGTGGTTGATTTACGGCCGGAATGGTATGTTCAATATGAAGAAACGTGGTATTCAGCGAAAGAGTTACTCCAAAAGTTACCAGAATTGGAGGCGAAGTAAATGGATTATCGTAAAATCGAATGGATTTTCCTAATCGCCTTTTTAGGACTGAACATGTTTTTATTTTCTATTTATAATGAGAGCCAAAATGAAGAAAGTTTAATTAGTCGTTACAATCAGACCGATTCACTTGAAAAACGGCTTGCCAATGATAATATTAGTATGGCTAAAAAACTTTCCACTGAAAAGCATGAAGGTTATTATTTGAGTGGAGAACAGACGGATATGGCGGTTGCCTTAGATGCTGCCCGTGAAGAAGCAGGCGGTACTCCTCTGATTGATGCGGGAATTAGCGTGACCGAAAATACCTTAACGAGTAATTTGAGGAATGATTCTTATATCAATGTCGATAAGGTGGAGGAAAGTTTGACGGAATTTTTGCGGAAGAAGGATCGTGTCATTTTTGGCGATGAATATTCTTATCTGAAGAATTTTTCTAACACGAAGGAAGGCTTTCAAAAGTTAGTTGCTGTGCAGAGTTATGAGGAGATTCCTTTTTATGATGAGACGGCTAAGATTGAAGTGAGTCTGGAGAGTTCTGGTGAGCTGCTGAAGATTAGTAAGTATAGCCAGACGCATATTGATGAGATTGAGACGCTGCGTGAAAAGATGGATCTCTATACAGAATATGATGCAATTAATACCTTGTATACGAATAATCGCATTCCTAGTGGGGCTAAAATTAAATGGAGTCAGTTGGCCTATTCGAGAATTTTGAAGGTGCGGGAAAAAAATGTCTATGTGCCAGTGTGGTTCATTGCCATCGAAACCAATGAAAAGACGCTTCAAGTCGAAAGTGTCAACGCCATCAGTAATACGATTACCACGAATGCCATCGTACCAAAAATCAAGGATTAATGAATTAGCATTTAGATGAAGAGATAGACCTCGCCAATTAATATTGAGAAATACGAGTTGCGAGTGATCGATTTGTCTGATAAAGTGGACTTGGCTGTGTGCAAAATGTAAATTGGCAACTAGCGAATAGCACATAGCATAGATAGCGAACAGTCGTGCAATCAGTCAGGTAAAAAGCACGATATCAGATAAATATCAAGATAATGGTAGAAGTAGAAGGGAAGAAGCTGCAAATTATGGAGTCAAATGAAGCATTTAAAGTCAGTATTTTAGCTAGTGGAAGTACAGGAAACTCCCTTTATATAGAGAGCAATAAAAAGCGAATTCTAGTGGATGCAGGGTTGAGTGGTAAGAAAATCACTTCATTAATGGCTGAAGTGGGCCGTTCGCCAGAGGATCTAGATGCGATTTTAGTGACGCATGAGCACAAAGATCATATTCATGGGGTCGGCGTTCTTGCTCGCAAATATAAATTAGATGTGTATGCTAATGAAAAAACCTGGTCAGCGATGGATCATATGATTGGCAAGGTTGATGTGGCGCAAAAGCACATTTTTGAGATGGGAAAAGTGCTGACATTAGGGGATTTGGATATTGAAAGTTTCGGCGTTTCACATGATGCGGCAGCTCCTCAGTTCTATCGTTTTTATAAAGACAATCATTCGTTTGTCGTATTAACTGATACAGGTTATTGTAGCGATCATGTACGAGGGATTATTCAAGATGCAGATGCCTACTTGATGGAAAGTAATCACGATTTAGAAATGTTGCGGATGGGTGGTTATCCTTGGAGTTTGAAACAACGAATCCTAGGCGATCATGGCCATTTATCTAATGAAGATGGCGCTTTGGTTATGACAGATATTATTGGCGATAAAACGAAGCGAATTTATCTGGGGCATTTGAGTAGAGAAAATAACATGAAAGAATTGGCTCATATGACGATGGAAAATACACTTAGAGAGAATGATCTCGGTGTAGGCGAAGTCTTTAGAGTTTATGATACAGATCCTGATTCTGCGACGGAACTATTTTCGATATAGTTAATGTAGAAGGCGGTTGTGTAACAAATCAATGAAAAGAATAAAGAAAGTCGTAGGTTCCTTGTAAATTCAGGGTGCCTACGACTTTTTTTTCTAGTAAGTAGTGAATTGCAGCAGGATAACGACCAAATTCATGCCGATATGGGTTACGACCGAAGTCCAAATGCTGCCACTAAAATAATAGAGTAATGAAAAAAAGAAGCCTAGAGAAAAATAAATGAGGAGATGACCATCTTGATGGGCAATGGCAAAGAACAGGGAGCTAATGACGGCGCCAATAAAAAAGTTGGCATAGCGACTGACGAAGCCTAAAATGGCTCTTCTGAAGACAAATTCTTCCATAATAGGCGCTGTGACAGTGGTGACTAGCACATAGATAGGCATCTTCAGAATCATTTCTGTAATTGATTGAGTATTTTTTGATTCAGGCGTTGATTGAAAAAGCCAGGCTTCCACAAGTGATGCATAATTTTGAATAACCAAAGAGAGGAAGATTCCAGCGCTTCCTAAAAGAAGGATTTTGAGAGCTGAGAATTTTTTGCGCTCGAAAGTTAAGGGTTCATTTTGATGCCTATAGAAATAGGTGAGTAAGAAGACACCTAGTAAGGAACATAGAATCACGCTGAGCATGTAAGGTGTGAAGGTTAATCCAAGAATGACGAGCATTTTATCAGCGTTAGGCATAAATCCCCAGTAAATCAGTAGACTGGGTGTTAGTAGAGAAAGTCCGTAGACGAAAAGTGTTAGAAAGCTATATTTTTTTAGAGACATAGGCAAACACCCTCCTTCATTTTTTTAATTATAGCATAGAAAAAGTCGCAGGCTGTAGCGAGAGGAATGAGTGTTGCGTTTTCTATAGGAGCAAATGAGATACCTAAGGAAAATAGTCCTGATTTGGTGAGTAAAGAGGGGTTGTTTGTAGAAAAAATGCGAGCTGGAAAGTTCAAAAAAGCTTCAAAAATTATTCAAAAAAATTCGAAAGAAAATACTTGCAAACTGATACGGAAATGAGTATTATTAGAAATGTAAGTTAGCACTCGATAGATAAGAGTGCTAAAATCTAACTATTAGTTAACGGAGGGATTTATCGTGTTAAAACCATTAGGCGATCGCGTGATTATTGAAGTCGCAAAAGAAGAAGAAAAAAGCGTTGGAGGGATTGTTTTAGCTTCATCTGCTAAAGAAAAACCACAAACGGGTACAGTTATCGCAGTTGGTGAAGGACGAGTACTTGAAAATGGTCAAAAGATTCCTGCAACTGTTAAAGAAGGCGACCAAGTAATGTTTGAAAAATATGCTGGAACAGCAGTGAAATACGAAGGAACTGAGTATTTGATCGTTTCAGGTAAAGACATTCTTGCGATTGTAGAATAAACATAAACTTTAAAATAAATTCTAGAGGTGGAAAAGAAAATGGCAAAAGACATTAAATTTGCAGAAGATGCCCGTGCAGCAATGCTTCGTGGCGTAGATATTTTAGCGGATACAGTAAAAGTAACCTTAGGCCCTAAAGGTAGAAACGTTGTATTAGAAAAATCTTACGGTTCACCATTAATCACAAATGATGGCGTGACAATCGCCAAAGAAATCGAATTAGAAGATCATTTTGAAAATATGGGTGCAAAATTAGTTTCTGAAGTAGCTTCTAAAACTAACGATATTGCTGGTGACGGAACAACAACAGCCACTGTTTTAACCCAAGCAATTGTGCGTGAAGGCTTGAAAAACGTTACAGCTGGTGCTAACCCATTAGGCATTCGTCGTGGGATTGAATTAGCAACAAAAGCAGCAGTTGAAGAGTTACATGCAATCTCAACAGTTGTGGATTCAAAAGAAGCAATTGCGCAAGTTGCGGCAGTTTCTTCTGGTGACGAACGTGTTGGCCAATTGGTTGCTGACGCAATGGAAAAAGTTGGTAACGACGGCGTGATCACAATTGAAGAATCTAAAGGGATCGAAACTGAGCTAGATGTGGTTGAAGGAATGCAATTTGACCGCGGCTACTTATCACAATATATGGTGACTGATAACGATAAAATGGAAGCTTCATTAGATAATCCATATATCTTAATCACTGATAAAAAAATCTCTAACATTCAAGACATCTTGCCATTGTTAGAACAAATCTTACAACAATCTCGTCCATTATTAATCATCGCTGATGATGTGGATGGCGAAGCATTACCAACGTTAGTCCTAAATAAAATCCGTGGAACGTTCAACGTAGTTGCTGTTAAAGCACCAGGCTTCGGCGATCGTCGTAAAGCAATGTTAGAAGATATTGCTGTCCTAACTGGCGGAACAGTAATTACTGATGATTTAGGCTTAGAATTGAAAGATACAGCAATCGAAAACCTAGGAAATGCTAGCAAAGTTGTTGTTGATAAAGATAACACAGTCATCGTCGAAGGCGCTGGTGAAAAAGTGGCGATTGATGCTCGTGTTCAATTAATTAAAAATCAAATTGCTGAAACAACTTCTGATTTTGACCGTGAAAAATTACAAGAACGCTTAGCTAAATTAGCTGGTGGGGTAGCGGTCATCAAAGTTGGTGCTGCAACTGAAACAGAATTAAAAGAATTAAAATTACGTATTGAAGACGCGCTAAACGCAACACGTGCGGCCGTTGAAGAAGGCATGGTTTCCGGTGGGGGAACTGCTCTTGTGAACGTCATCGGTTCTGTCGCTAAAGTTGAGGCTGAAGGCGATGTCGCTACAGGTCTTAAAATCGTGATCCGTGCGCTTGAAGAACCAATCCGTCAAATCGCAGAAAATGCTGGTTACGAAGGTTCAGTAATCGTAGACAAATTAAAAAATGTTGATTTAGGTATTGGCTTTAACGCAGCCAACGGCGAATGGGTAAACATGGTGGAAGCCGGAATCGTTGACCCAACTAAAGTAACTCGTTCAGCTTTACAAAATGCTGCCTCTGTTGCTGCATTATTGTTAACAACTGAAGCAGTTGTTGCTGACAAACCAGAACCACAATCGCCAGCAGGTCCAGCAATGGATCCATCAATGATGGGCGGAATGATGTAAGAATACGAAAAGAACCTTGATAACTCAAGGTTCTTTTTTTCTTTTATTGGGGGAATAGATGAAAAGGGGGCAGAAAGGGGGCAAAAATATCGCACCACGATTACCATTCCACTGCTCTGAAACTTGGAAAATGGAACTGGCAATTCATAAACTGCCTTTAGAAACTGCAGAACTTTTTGATTCCAGAAATTCCTACTGCTAGATTCTGAAGTAACCATTATTTCACGTTTCTGTAGTTTTTAATTGCAATGCCTAAGCCAAATAAAGCTAACATTAACAATGCTAAATAAAAAATTGTAGACATGTTTTTCTCCTCCTTAAATTTAGAATTGCCATGCTTAACAGTAGTACTATCGCTATTAAGCTTTATTAGATGACAATGCTTCTATAGCTTCTGGTGTAACAATTAATTCTCGCCCATGCTTTCTTACAGACCCTTCGGGAAAACGCTGAGGATATTTTCTATATAGCTGACTAATATAACTATCATCTTTATTTAAAAGGCGAGATGCTTCTACTGCTGTGTACAGAGTGATTTCATTGAGATTGATTTTCATATAAAAGGCGTACCTCTTTCCTTATGTATTTCTATAATATAACCCACAAATGAGTATTGCTAATCTTGCGATGAATGGTAGCAATAATAATATATCTACTAATTTATCCATATTATACATTTATGTGTTAGATTAAGGATAGAAAGAAACTTTTAGTGCCGTAATAAAGAGGAGAGCTAGTTCCTTAAATGCTATCTCGGATTTTTATTCGGAACCTTTATTTCTATGTATCAGATCTATCTGGGCTTATTGTTTTATCAAACTAATCCAATATTGTGATTAAAAACTATTATAAACTAATAGAAGGTATTTCGCGATTTATCTGGAGTAATAAATAATACAGAGTTAGAAAGGGTCGATAAACATGGCAAATCTTAAAGAGTTTCAAAAGAATGCTTTAGAACGTGGATTAATAACAACTGAGCAAGAGGATATACTCAATTTTGTGAAGGTTATTCAAGAAGAACGTAGACGCCAAAATCTTACGACGCGTCAGTTAGCTGATAAATTAGATATGAATCATAGTCAAATTTCTAGATTGGAAAATTTGGACAATATTCCCAACCTAACAACGGTATTTAAAGTTATGAATGGCTTAGGACTCTCCTTACAAGTTGTTCGAAAAAATGAAAACAAGCAAGTTAGCGAAAACTAAACTTGCTTGCTTTTTTAGATATGTATCGTAGACAAATTAAAAAATGTTGATTTAGGTATTGGCTTTAACGCAGCCAACGGCGAATAGGTAAACATGGTGGAAGCCGGAATCGTTGCCCCAACTAAAGTAACTCCAACTTTTATAAACACTTCCCTCAAAATAATTACAGTAATTAAAGACTTCATCACGTTAACTCGTTCATAAAAACATTAATTTCTTCTGATATTTCCTTAGCCTTATGATTATGGATATAATGTGGACTATCATAATAGACAATTTTACCATGCTTACTTTTATTGTATAAATTCTCTTGTATGGAAATCCACTTGCTTTTTTTTATTCCTGTTCCATTACCATTAGAAACGAATACTAATAAAGGTAATAATTTAAGATTAATATCTCTTACTTTTTCACTATTACTTTTTATTTCCTTAACCTCATTCAAAGTGGCGTCTGAAATAAAATTTTTATAAAATAGTTCTTTATAGGTATTCTTTTCAATTTGAGTTAAATTACCATTTTTTACTGCATCTGACTCAACTGCTTTAGGAAATAGTTTAGCTATTCTAGCCTTCACAAGCAATCTATTTATCTTTAAACCAACTAAACTAATCTTTAAGTTTTCATAAGCTTCATACGTTGCCATATCTAAACCTATAATTGCAGATATTTCTTGAGGGTATTTTTTATACCAGTACAAAGATTCTATACCTGACATAGAATGAGGAGCTAGTATGTATGGTGGCTTAATTCCTTTTTTGTTTAACGCTTCCCTTGTTTCCTCTAGAATTGTATCAATATCACGGGATTTTTCTGTATCACTACTAAAACCATAACCAAATTTTTCAACTACAACTACTTTGAAATCTTCTTCTAAACAGATAAACAAAGTTTTAAAATCTAAAATAGGACTTGATGTTAGCCCTCCTGATAAGAAAATTATTGCTTTATTTCCCTTACCTGTTTCGTAAACATTCATATAACCATCAGCAATTGACACTAAACTTTTTAAATTTTTAATACTATACACCTCACTTCAAGAAAATTAACCTTATATCAGCGGATTTATTACGCATATCTCAAATACTTGCGACCATTGAGAAACGTCAAATGAAGAATAATATTGCCATTTACTGTTCTTCAGAGTAATAATGAACTTTTTTATTGTGCTTTGTCGCGTATTCAATTTCTCTTTGTGTGCTTTCACCAATATAACCATCAACATCAATTACAAAAATTTCATCAGCTAATTCGATCTTTCTGAGATGGATTGTGCCGAGCTGGATCACTTCTTCTTTAGAAAGGGGTTCTCCTTTTGTGTGCTCGAAGAATGCAGGACTGAGGACAGCGAAGCCTTTTCGCGTAAGAGCGGATTCTGTTTCTCTAAATTGTTTGATAAATTTAATCGATCCACATAATGTGATGACGGGAATTGAGTATAAATCTTCTTGGTTCATCGTTGGTTCTCCTTTTGTTCTTGACCTAATTACGAGTCTCTATTCTTCATTTTTACATAGAATTAACTTTCACGCAAATAGAGATTGTGAGGTGTGAAATTTCTGTATTTTATTTACATCCTGGATTTTTATTCTCCCAAATTTTTAAATGCTTAAGTCACTTTATTTTTCTCATAGAAAGTTTTAGACTAAAATTTGGAGGATGTGTAAAACCTTGATATAATAAAGGAAAAGGGAGTTACATAAAAGGAGAGATTTGCTATGATACACAGTGATACCGCACTAGCGTTACCGCTTGCTGCAATACTCATACTGATGGGCGTTCAATTGTTACGTGGTAAATGGCTGATGCTGATGGCAGGTTATAATACAATGACAAAAGAAGAACGGGCAAAGGTGAATGGCAAAAACTTGGGAAAACTAATTGGAAGTTTATTACTGTGGGTGGCATTAATGCTTATTTTGAGAGTGTCCATAGTTCCTTATGATTTGCCACTTGTAATTGGGACTTTACTCCCGTTAGCGCCTGTCTTAATTTTGGCAAACACATCGAAATATTTTAAAGCCTAAATAGCTTGCTAGAATTATCAGCTTAAATAATTTTCATGAGTGATACAAACCCGTCTATCTTTCTAGGATTGACGGGTTATTTAGGTGCGCCTTGCATGGG
>NZ_MAEJ01000002.1 GCF_009933175.1 Candidatus Enterococcus huntleyi
CACAAACTATTTTACGCTCTCAATAATTAAGGAGTGAATGATATTAAACACAAATTGATGAATCTTTCATTTTTACAAAATTTTGGTATATTTTTAGTTGTATTAGGCCATTCTTTACCAACAGAAGGGATTACCTCGCCGGTTGCATGGTTTCGTAGTGTGATTTATTCATTCCACATGCCATTATTTATGGCAATTTCGGGATTTTTATTTATCTATAGCAGTGGGACAAAGGGCGATTATTTAAACTTTGTAAAAAATAAATTTTTTAGATTATTAATACCTTACTTTACAATAAGTACTATTGCCTTTTTCCCAAAAGTCATTTTATCTAGATATGCTTACAGACCAATTGAATTAAGTGTAAATTCATTTGTGAATAATCTTATTTATCCAAGTGAAAATGCAATTATATTCTTTTGGTTTTTACCCACGCTGTTCGTTATTTTCTTGATTTCTCCATTAATTGAAAGAGGGATAAAAACGAAATGGAAGCAATTGATTATCTCATTAGCTTTCGTAGTATTGAACACGTTTAGCGCAACTAGTACCTTCAAAATTTTTAATATATCTGGTGTAATGGAGTACTTAGTATATTTTTGGTGTGGATGCTTATTAGCGTACTATTGGACAAGTATAAAATCTATACTTAATATGCGAGTGATTTTTGCAATACTATTTTTAGCGTTGATTGTATTGAATTCAATAAAAATTGATAATACATTATTCGCTTTGATTACTGCTATTACAGGAGTTTTAATGTCATTTAGTTTATCTTTGACACAATTAAATTTTTATTTATTTAAAGGAATTGATGGATATTCTTATCAAATTTACTTACTGTCGTGGTTTCCACAAACCTTCGTAACAATTTTGTTTTTAGGTAGAATTCCATATATTTTAATTTTTGTTAGTATGTTTATAACTGGACTGTGGCTACCAGTTATTGTGTCAAAAATTATTAACAAATATACTCCAAAACTCAATATAATTTTGGGAATGAAAAGTAAATAGTTAAACTTAATCCCTAGTGTTGCAAAGAAATCTCTGATGTAGAACCTTGATTTAAAGCTATTCAAGTAAAAAAACTAGAAAATTCCTCATTAAAAACTTTCTAGTATCCTTGCTTTTTATAATCCCTTTAACGTATAAATAAGTAATCGACTTACACGCTTCTTCTGTCAACTTCCGATGCAGAAATAGCGAATAAGTCGATTTTTTTTTAAAACAATATTTTTTAAATATATTCGTTTTAAATTTTCAGACTAAAAGTTATCTACAAACTCTACTACACTCGTTTATTCTAAGCCTTCAATCACTAGATTCTCGATGCTAGCAGCTTTTGCTTCGGCAGCAACGACTGCTTGGAAGCTGACTTTATCGCCTTCTTTTAAGAATAGAGACATCGGACTATTATTAGTGGTTACACTGTAGATTGTTTTATTATCTTCTAATAAGAAAGATACCACTGTCTGTGATTCTCCAGCAACTAGCGTTACACGCGAAACGGTTCCCTCGATTGTCTCAAGGTTCCCTGCATCTGTGTTGGTATTGTTACTCCCCTTTGTTGCAAGTTCAATCCTGTAAGCATCTAACGCGCTCTGAGCCGCATCTGCATCGACTACGATATCATTATCGATCGCATTGATATAGACATATTTCTTGAAGATTCCTTTACTATCCATTAGAGAAACAATCCAGGTTGGCACACCGTCAATGTTATATAATACTGGCATGCTAGCTTTCCATTTCTTCTCTGGATAGATTTTTGAAGCGATTGAGATGGCACCATCACTATCCATAATCCCAACTTTCGTATCGCGGTAGTAAGTCACTTGACCGGTTCTAGCATTAATTAATGAATAACCTAAAGCTGAATCCTGATCTTCATCACCACTAGTAAAGTCGGTAAAGTACAGTAATTGTTCGCCTTCTTTATCCATCATCGGCGTGATTTGACCAGAGGCATAAATCCCATTTTCAGTTGGCACTTTAACATCTTTCTTCGCACCAAACATCGTTTGGTTCCACCAACCTTGGCTATAACGACCAAAGTATTCATTAATACTATTCGCTGCCGCACTAGTAATCGGCGCGTCAACAAAGCTTGGAGCTTCCAAACTGTCGTAGACTTTCACTTCACCAGTTGTCGCATTCAAGACAGCTGTTTTGAATTCATTATAGTTCATTCGACCAGAAACGCCGTACTCTCTGTACAAAGTTTGAACGTATTGAGGATTGCCCTCTTCATCAATCTCTAAATTAATTTTCCCAGTCGCTGCAAATCCAGGGAATGCTGCATAAATTTTACGTGCCGCATCTTTACCGAAATAAGCAGACGGCGTGTAAATTAACGGTTTTTCAACAAATTCAGGTTGTGCATTAATGTCAGTCGCGCTAATGATGAAGTACCCTGGCACCTCACCCAACTTCATCCATTTGAAGAATCCATTAAATTCAACAGTTGCTACATAAACATATTCACCATTAACGACTTGAGCCGTAATCCCATCGAGTGTAAACATATTCGAGTTAGGAATCACAGAGAACTTTTGAAGCATTTTACGCTTCGCTGTCTCAGGTGCAATCGCAATCGGTGTTTCTTTTGTTGAAGTCAAGACCTCAGATTTTTCCTCAGTTTTCAAAGGAATCGTGTTATATACTTCATCAATTGACGTCAATTGTGTAATCGAGCTGACAGCAAATAATACCACCATTCCTACGATACTCAAGCCCAATACACGTCCAGGCCAATTAGACGTCTTGCCTTTCGATTGACCCACCTCTTTGCGCTCAGGGTGTATAAATTTCCCCGTTGTCATACTAACCGAATTCCCTGTGACCAGCAGTCCAGCTGCAATAGCTGCGCCAATCAAATTAATCCATAAGACCGAAGAAAGCGCCTTACTCGGTAACATAACATACAGAAACGCCACTAGAACGATCAATTCAAAAGTCAATAGCCCCATCGTGCTCTTCCATTTATTTCCTTTTGTCGCAAGTAAACTAATCGCATTTGAAACGATAATCCCAATCCCAAAATATAACGTTAACCCTATATAATCTACAAACATTCTTTTCTCCTCCTTCATTTGAGACAACAAAATGCTCCCACCAAAGGCAGAAGCATCACTTGTGATTACATTCATTATAAGTGATAGCTATACCACTTACAATATCCCTAACAAAAAATCGGTCTGAGGGCTTAGAAGAGAAAAGCCAATGATTGACTTTTCTCTTCTTGTTTCAGCGCTTATCGTTAGTTGTTTTTTTGTTTATAAGTCTTTTGCTAAATCTTTTAAATAAGTTTTTAATTCTCCAGCAATCTCTGGATGTTTTAAGCCAAATTCAATGTTTGTTTTCACAAAGCCTAATTTGTCTCCCACATCGTAACGTTTGCCTTTAAATTCATGCGCAAATACACGTTGTGTATTATTTAAAGTGTTGATTGCATCAGTTAATTGAATCTCGCCACCAGCTCCAGGCGCTTGGTTTTCTAAAATCTCAAAAATCTCAGGTTTTAACAGATAGCGCCCAATAATCGCTAGATCACTTGGTGCATCTTTTGGATCTGGTTTTTCAACGAAACTAGAAACGTTATATAAGCCTTTTGAAATTTCAGATTCAGGATTGATGATCCCATAACGCGATGTTTCCTCATGAGGAACAGTCATAACCGCCAACGTCGATGAACCAGTTGTTTGGTAATTATCAATTAGTTGTTGCGTTAATGGAATTTCATCCTCCATTAAATCATCACCAAGCATGACAACAAACGGCTCATTACCGACAAAAGCTTTTGCCTGTAAAACCGCATGTCCTAATCCTTTAGGATGCGATTGACGAATGAAATGGAGATTTACATCCGTTGTTTCTTCAACAAGTTTCAATAACTCTGTTTTTTCTTTCTCACGAAGATTAGTTTCCAATTCAACATTCGAATCAAAATGATCTTCGATTGGGCGTTTGCCCTTACCTGTAACAATCAGAATATCTTCAATTCCTGATGCTAATGCTTCCTCAACGATAAATTGAATCGTTGGTTTATCAACAATCGGTAACATTTCCTTGGCAATTGCTTTAGTAGCTGGTAAAAAACGCGTACCTAAGCCCGCAGCCGGAATAACCGCTTTACGTACTTTTCTCATGATGTAGACTCCTTATACCTATATTCTTTTTATCTTTTTTTCAGGCTTATCTTATGAAAAAACGTTTTAAAATAGACTCTATTTACAATACAAATAACCAAAAATACAATTAAATTAATAAGCATTTCATATCCTAGACTCAGTCGCAAGTTTAATACAAAAATCTGCACAGATAGACATATCAGATTTAAAAAGATATTTAATTTATTAAGTTGAAGATTGACAAATTTTCTTGTATCGTAAACTCGGATTATCCAAGTAACAAAAAAACTGATTAAAAGAGACAGAGAAGCACCTGTTAAGCCTAATAAAGGAATCAAAATAAAATTACCTACTACATTTATAACAGCACCGTAAATTGACGTTGTAAACACACCTTTTGTTTGTTTTGCGGCTATATAATTTGCAGCAATAAACGAAGAGAAACTAGAAAAGATAACTCCTAAAAGTAAATACGGTATATACTGCCAAGTAACATAATAATTTGATTCAACTACTATTGTCAACAATGGCTTCAATAAAATTAAGAAAAGAGAAGCACCTGTAAACATTACAAAAGTAAATAAATTAAAAATAGTTGAATAAAAAGTGTTGCTCTCTTCTGAATCAAATTCCTCGATGGCAGATAACTGCCAGGCTTGAGAAAAGATAGAATACAAAATAGAAAGTAGACTTGGAAATTTATTAGCCACAGCGTATAGCCCATTCGCAGATAACCCTAAATAGTATAAGATAAAAAAACGTCCTGATGCATTTGTAATCCACCACATTAATGCATTTGGAATCAATGGCATGCTATACATTAACATTCTTTTAATCAATTCTTTATTAATTTTATCTAACTTTACATAAGAAAATAGGTTAATCGAGATTAATAAATATACTATCCCTACTGCAGTAGAAAAAATCATAGATAATATATAACCTAGGATTCCTAATCCGAGATATACAATAAAAAATAGATTACACAAGAATAGAAAAAATGCGACTAGAATCCCAGACACAGCGAATACTTTAACTTTTCCAATGCCTCTAGCAAACTGAGAAAAGATAGTGAAAAAAATTTGAAAAAAGAGTAACACATATAGACAGATGACCAGTTGATGATCTTTTATAAAAGAAAACATGATTGGATATATACCTATCGAAATAACTGTTCCAATCACAGAAACTAATATGCCATTTGTTAATACTGACTCTTTATCTTCATCTTTATCCATCACAAATCTTAATACAGCATCAAAAATACTTAGTGATACAATAGGTAACATTAAATTAGTCGTGGTTGTAATTAAATCAGTTATACCATATTCGTCAGGCGTTAGATAAAATGTATACAGTGGCACTAATAATATCGCAATTAGCTTAGTTCCCAAATTCCCAATTGCAAAAACAATTGAGTTATTTAACAATTTTTTATATTTATTCATACGCCATAGTACTTTCAATAAATTGGTTTTTCCATGTATTAATTTTATCCTTATCTAAATAAATCTCTGTTGCAAAATCTGATTTAATCATATCTTCTAATTTTACGTCCAACTCATCACGTTCAATACAAGGAATGTGATTAGTTTTCTTTATCTCTCTTGCACGATTATCAATCGCTAATATAATCGCACGTTTATAATTCTGAATAGCAAAAATCCCCCCATGCAAACGCGAACCTACATAGTCCATATCATTTTGTAAAATAGACTCATAACTATCCAAATTTGGAGTTACCACTGTAACTCCTTTTTCTTGACCTAGCTCAACTAAATAATCATAGTCTGCTACACACTGAGGCCAAAAATATACATTATTGTAGTTTCTTTTTAGGATGTCAATCATTAATGAATCTTTTTCAACATTCTTAGCGTATTCATAATGAGTTAAAGTGAAAATCACACTATCTGATTTCTTAGTAGGAATTTTTTTACAGTGTTCTTCATCCAAACTCCAAAGCGTTGGGCACCCAGTATTAATAGCACGGTATCCTAGACTTTCAACCATGATCTTTGTTTTT
This sequence comes from Candidatus Enterococcus huntleyi, assembly GCF_009933175.1. Classification (GTDB taxonomy): domain Bacteria; phylum Bacillota; class Bacilli; order Lactobacillales; family Enterococcaceae; genus Enterococcus_K; species Enterococcus_K huntleyi. The sequence continues at coordinate 6,157 of NZ_MAEJ01000002.1, forward strand.
TCATCTCTCACACTATGAATATAATTTTTATTTAGTAATTTTTTATACAAGCTCTTTGTATAGAAATTGATTTTCTTCCCATTTTCTCCACTACCAACACCTAATAAAATTGAGGCATTTGCTACTTTTGTATTAAACAAATTGATATTCCATACAGGCATCGGACGTAGCATATTTTTAAACAATAAATTTGAGCCACAAACAAATTTCAAATCAGCTTTTGAATATGTTTCAATATATTCTTTTGCATATAAGTTTTGAAATTTATAATATGTCGGTGTATGTGTTGGAAACGTCATACAGTAATTTTTTGAAAATAAATCCTTCATATTTCTTTTTGTAGAACGGACAATTATTTCGTCACCCATGTTTAGTGAAGCAATTGATGTGTCAAATATAACAATGTTTTTCATATTATCATTCCTATCTATAAAATTTATATGGATATATTACATTCCATTCAGGTTTGTATACTTGAATGAAGAAGAAAAATATAATGGCAAATACAATTACAGAAAAGCTCATTAATATTTTTAAATTTTTATTTTTTATACTCTTAAATAAAATAGGAATATAAACTATGGAGAACACGCTGAAGTATTCAGCCGCTCGAGCAATCAAGTTAAAGTTAAAAGATAACACAGTCAAACCAATGCTCACCATTATATATATAGTCCAAGTATTCCATAACTGGTATGAAAACTCTTCTGAATCTTTATCAGGTTTAAAGATTAAGCCAAGAAGTAGGATTAATAGTAATATCACTGCATTCATGACTGAAGCCATTCGGATTTCCCCACTCATATAGATGCTTCCCAAATAACTATTGTATATTGGAAATATTCTTATAAATATTCTTAAAAATGGTGCATAGGCAAAATACCCAATAAATATTGTAGCAAATAAAACACTTAGACTTAATTTATTTACTTTCACTTTTCTTAATAAAATAGCTAAGATAAAAATTAACGCAGTATTATGAAACAGCGTCGCTAAAAGAATTAAACAAATTGGAAGAATAGTTTTACTCTTGTTTAAGTAATACCATGCTACAAATATTATACTTAAAGCAATCTGTTGGCGAAGTATATTTAGCGAATTACTAAAATAACCTAAAGAAATAAAGAGAACAACACTAAAAATCGGTGATACAGAGTATTTTCTTATAAAGAAATAATATCCTAGATAGATTAAGATAGATGTAACTATTAAAATCGATTGTAAATCAGAAAAAAAGAAGGCAACTATTTGATTTAGCTTCATATATCCAGCTTCAAAGTTTGTATTTTGAAAATCAATCTGGCTTAACTTAACCCTATCAAAAATAGCAAGATATGACATCGTGTCATTCCCGATTGAACTATCTCTAAAAGCGGATAATATAAAAAATGGAAGAATAGCTAGCAAGCTACAATTTTTCTTTGGAAACAAAGTAATATTTATTAGATATAATACTAATAAATATATAAATAACATAATATATAATCCCACTCGATAGTATCCTCCTATTCATAATCCATTGATAAATAAAGATCTTGTAGTTCCTTTGCTTCACTTTTAATATCATAGTTCTTTTCCCTAACAATATCGCTCATTTTTTCTCTTATTACCCGCTTCTTCATTCTATCTATCAAAACCGTATTTTTGCTTACCTCTTTCGTAATATCAAAAAAAGCAACATCTTCACAAAGAGAAACTTCTTTACTAATTGTTTGGCTAAATAAACATGGCAATCCCGAAGCCTGTGCCTCAATTCCTGCTACAGGTAATCCTTCGTACAAAGAGGGCATTACAAATAAATCCATGGCTTGGTAATAATTTTCCACTTCACTGTTAAATCCTACGACTTTCACTACTGAATTTAAATTTAACGACCTAATTTTCCCTTCAATTTCTTTTTGCAAGGGACCATTTCCGACAAGTAGCAATTTAGAGTCTCCATTATTTTTATGATATTCAGAAAATAAATCTATTAGATAATCATGATTCTTTTGTTCAGAAAATCGTCCAACGTGACCGATTACATATTGCCCTTCTAAACCTAACAATTTGCGATATTCTTTTCTTTTAGCAGAATCATAAGAAAATCGTTCTACATCAATTGCATTATGTAGTAATTTTACCTTCCTTTGTTTAAATAATAATTCACCCGCCTCAGTTGAGCAGGCTAAGTAATAATTAGCTTCCTTAACAAGGTTTCGAGATAAAATTTTATTTCGAAATGCGCCAATCCTGCTTTCTGAATAGGTAGTTGCGTGGCTGTGGGCTATTCTATTTTTAATACCCAATTCTATACTTACTTTCAAAGCTACTTTCCATATCGAGGTAGCGTGATAATGAATAATTGAATAATTATGTTTTTTCAAAAAGTTCATTATTTCTTTTTTCATCTTAAACGGATTTTTTTGATACTTTGAATCGATATAATAAATTTTCCCACCTAATTCAGTGATTTCCTGTGCATAATTTTCTTCTTCAACATCGAAACACAAAAAATCAAATTGGATTTTCTCTCTATCAATATTTTTATAAAAATTCATAACAACACTCATTACACCGCTTTTTTTATTCAATGTATTTGGTAGTTGTAATACTCTTAATGGAAACATTATTTCTCCTTTTCATCTTAAAGCAATTGCTTAGTATAGTACTCTAACTCTCCTTTTCCACCAATTTTCTTAAATCCAAGTTTCTCGTAGAAATGTTTGGCTCTAGGATTATCTTTTTTTACAGATAGACTATACGCTCTCACATCTTTTGACAATAGCACTTCTTCGACATTATCTACTAGCAATTTCGCTACAGATTTCCCTCTCAATTCCTTTTTCACTGCTATTGATAATAAACAATCTTCTTCTTCTTTCACTTCTTCATTTTGTTTATTGGATGAACTGAACATATTTATTATGCGGCTTTTCAATCCTAAGAAAATTATTTTATTTAACTTTAATGTTTCCCAAATTATTTTCATTGCTAACTCTAGTACATGATCACGATAAAATCGGTGAATTATTTCTGAATAATTTGATGTAGTTAAAACAAAACCAACAATTTTATTTGATTGCGATGCTTTTAAGAAAATAGTTCCCTCATCTTTATAATATGCTAGATAATATTTATAAATCAGTTTGTGGCCTAAATTTTTCAAAAAATAGTTATCGAAAAGTTCACAATGAAGTTTTACAATTTCATCCAGATCCGATTCTGTAACAGAGCAAATATATACTTGGTCTTCCATGAGATATATTCTTCCTTCCTTTACAAATTACACAGTAAATTTAATTTTCAACTGCTCACTTTACGATTAAACGGATATGTTATAATTCCGATAAACGTTCCTATACCATATGAAAAATGTAATAAAAAAAAGAGAAGTGGCAATAAACACATTTCAATAGTGAATTTTTTCTCCGTAATTATGGATGTGATACTCATTAATACAGCCACTATAAAGTATAAAGATAGTAACAGTATCAGGAATGTTGTACTTTTAATTACAGCAAGTATACTCAACACGATTGCTAAGAAAAAAATTAATGGCACAAAATGATACATCGAAAGGCATCGTGGACAAATAAATGCTGTCCGTCCAATCCAGTATCCATTTGAAAATTTTTGTTGAATCATTTTTCTCAAGGTGCTACGAACATGTTGATAAGAAATAATTTCCGGACTATAGCAAAAGTTATAGCCTGCTTTTCTCATACGATAATGCAACTCATTATCTTCTGTTCTTCCTAAATCTTCATTGAATAGTCCAGCTGTTTCAAAAACCTCTTTTTTATATGCCGCATGAAACATCGAGTTTACATATTTTTTCTTTTCACTTTTTCTGTATGGAGCAAAGCTACTTCCAAACATCGACGACTCTGCCATCAGCAATGTGTTTGTCCAGTCTGTCGAGTTTACTAGTATATTTGGTCTCTTCCCACCGGAAATCATTTCTCCTGATTCTATTATATCTATATTTTTTTGAATGAATGTAGGTGGAATTGATGCGTGGGCATCAACTCGAATAATTACATCACCATCAGCGTTCGTAATTGCTTTATTCCATCCAGAAGCTTGCTTTCTCTTAGGATTTCCAATCACTTTAACTCCATAAAAATCGTGACTTTCACTAAATTTATCCATCATTTCCCTAGTTCTGTCTTCAGAGTTGCCATCCACCAAAACTATCTGAATATTTTTGTGTAAGTATGTTTGCATTTTAATATCCTCAAACAAAGATTGAATCGTATTTTCTTCATTATAAGCAACTACACATAATGATACTAACATTTATTCAACCTCCTTATTTGTCACTGCAATCAACGTACTAATCATTATCTTTAAATCATTTAAAAAACTATATTTCTCTAAATAATTTAAATTATATGCCATTTTTTTAGGTAATATTTCATCAACATATACTTCATCAATATTTTGAACATCTGAAAGTATCTTTTGTTCATCTTTATATTTTATACTCGCTAATGAAGTAACTCCCGCAGGTAATAAGAATGTAGCATCCATTTCATTCGTGTATTCAGACACATAGTGAGGTACTTCTGGTCTTGCACCGACAAAAGTCATTTCACCTTTTACTATGTTAATTAATTGAGGGATTTCATCAATACGATATTTCCTTAAAATTGCTCCAATTTTCGTGATTCTAACATCGTTATCAATCGTCACTAACGACCCTTTTTTATCTGCATTAGCAACCATAGTACGGAATTTATATATTCCAAACTCAATCTTATTTTTTGTTACTCGAATCTGCTTATAAAACACTGTACCTCGACTATCTAATTTTATTAGTATAGCAATAACGATTAGTGGAACAACCAGTACTATTAGCATAAGCGAAGCTACTATAAAATCAAACAGGCGTTTCAAAAATAGACTACTACGCTTTTTATTCAATTTATTATAGTAATATTCGATTTCTTTATTCTTCATTTCTTTCGGGAGCTTGTTCCACTTCGATAACATTTATTCTCTCCTATTTCACATACTTATTAGCAAATTCTACTATATACTCTAAGTCTTCTTGTGACAATAGAGTATGCAAAGGCAATGTGACTTCATTGCTAAACATTTGATACGCATTAGGGTATTCTTCAATGCTAAAACCAATATTTTTATATGCAGTAAGCATTGGTAATGGCTTGTAATGGACATTACAAGCAATACCAGATTTGGCCATTTTTTCTATAAATTGATTTCTTTGACTTAAAGTTTTCCCCTTCAAATTCACCATATATAAATGTCCACTTGAAACACTATTAGATGTATAGTGCGGCAAATGTGCGATAAGCTGATTATCCAAATTTTCATTATAAAAATTGATTATTTCTTTTCTTCTAGAAAGTAATTTATTATACCTATCTAGCTGAGCCAAACCAATCGTCGCCTGAAGATCCGTCATATTGCATTTATACCCTAAAATTTGAATATCATATTCCCAAGATCCCAGCGCACTCTTAGCTAACGCATCTTTAGATTGCCCATGTAAAGACAGCAACATAAAATTCCGATAAACTTCCTCATCATCCAGACCATCTTTGTGTGTCCAAGTAACTGCCCCACCCTCGACGGTCGTTAAATTTTTAACTGCGTGAAATGAAAAACAAGTGAAGTCAGCAACCTCACCACTCATTTTATCTTTCTGTTTTGCACCAAATGAATGAGCTGCATCTGCAATAACAACAATTCTATTATAGATATTTTGAATCTCATTTTTAGATTTAAATATTTTTTTATTTCTATTCACAATTTCAAATATTTTTTCATAATCACACATAATGCCAGCTAAATCTACAGGAATTATGGCCTTAGTTTTCTCTGTAATTGCATTTTCCAACTTTGTATAATCCATCTCGAAAGAGTTAGGAGCTGTATCAACCAATACAATCTTAGCACCCACATGCTCGATAACACTAGCTGATGCAGTATATGTGTATGCAGACGTAATGACTTCATCCCCTTCTCCAATACCAAGAAGTCTCAATGTAGACTCCATGCATGCTGTTGCTGAGTTTAGACAAACAGCTCGTTCTGTACGACAATACGTCGCAATTTCTTTTTCAAATTGTTTAGTTTTTGGGCCTGTAGTCAACCATCCACTTTTTAAAACTTCCATTACATTAGCTACTTCTTTATCACTCATATCAGGTGGTGAAAATGGAATACTTTTCATTATATATTCTCCTTTACTTACTTGATTCATTTGCAAAACGTACTAGTTCTTCTGCTAATAATTTTTTATCCTCTGGTAATTCTTCAACAAAGGTCATAACTTTTTCTAACGAGAAGCCTTTCACATTGCCAATAAAGATTTTTTCGAAAACTTGTTTCGGATTAACTTCTTTACTGACCAACAATTCTTCATATAATTTTTCGCCAGGTCTAATACCAGATTCAACGATTGGGATATCCTTTTCTGTATAGCCACTAAGCTTGATCATATTTTTGGCTAAATCAACAATTTTAACTGGCTCGCCCATATCAAGGATAAAGATTTCGCCACCTCTAGCTAAAGCGCCTGATTGGATTACTAATCGACTTGCTTCTGGAATTGTCATAAAGTAGCGAGTCATCCGAAAATCAGTCACAGTGATTGGACCACCTTTTTGTATTTGTTCTTTAAAGACTGGAATAACACTACCACGAGACCCTAGAACATTCCCAAAGCGGACAGCAGAAAATTTGGTTTTACCTGGTTCATTCAATCCCATTACAATCATTTCAGCAATTCGTTTTGTTGAGCCCATGACATTTGGTGGATTAACGGCTTTATCTGTCGAAATCATAACAAAATTCTTTACATTATTCGCTTTAGCTGCTTCTGCAACATTTTTTGTCCCATAGACATTATTTTTTACTGCTTCATAAGGATTAGCTTCCATTAAAGGAACATGTTTATGTGCCGCAGCATGGTAGACGATATCTGGCTGATGTTCCTGCATGACTTCCATCATCTTTTCGCGATCTTGAACGTCAGCGATAACCGGAATAATACAGCTCAATTTATCGCGATATTTTGTCTTCAACTCTTTTTCAATCAAGTAAATCGAATTTTCTCCATGACCTAATAGAATTAGTTTTTTCGGATTAAATCGCATCACTTGTCGAGAGATTTCTGAACCAATTGAGCCACCAGCACCCGTCACTAAAATTGTTTGATTAGCGAGTTGATCCTTGATTGTAGCCATATCTAGCTGAACTTCTTCTCTTCCAAGAAGATCAATCACGTCAATTTCTTTTAACTTCGAAACAGTAATGTCCCCAAAAGCCATTTCTTCAATGGCAGGCATAGAATTAATTTTAACATGCAGAGGTTCCAAGATATCCAGAATTCGTTGAATACCCTCCGGCTCTAATGAAGGAATAGCAATTGTTACCATCTCAATATCGTACTCTTTTACTAAAGCAGGTAAATCTTTCGTAGCTCCTAAAACTTTTTTATTCGATAAATACGTATGATAACGATCCACATTGTCGTCAATGAAACCAACTACCATAATGTCTCCGCTCGTTTTCGAACCGCTAAGGCTATTGAGCAAGATTCGTCCACCTTCACCAGCCCCCACAATTAATGTTCGTTTAGCATCAGGTCGCAAGGATTCTTTATGAATTTTTTGTTCTACTAACAATCGCCAAGCCAGTCGACTGGCAATAATTCCAACTAAACTCACTAAGAAGGAGAAAAATACAAAGTGACGACTATAATCACCATCCATAAATTCAAATATTCCCACCTGAACAACCGCAGAAAGAGCGGTTGCTAGCGTAATAGCAATAATTTCTCGCAAGTTTGTATAGCGATTAATTCTGTTAAACACATTGAAAACGTACCCAAAAAACAAATAAAGCCCTATTGACAGTATGACTTCCCAATTTAAGAAGTTAAAAGATACTGACACGTATGGCTTCAAAAAGTAAAAAGCTGCCAAGCTTCCTACGAATGTTAAAATTGTATCTACCCCAACCAAAATAAAAATTTTCCCTTTTCTACTCATAGCGCTCTATTACCTCTTCCTTATAACGTCTATCATGACTTAAATTTCTGGCATTAAGTTCAGTAGATCTACTCATTTATTTAACCTATTTATATTCGCAACCAGCTAATTTTGTACGCACGTTCGCAGCTGTTTGCTCATTCTATTATATCTCTTTTTTTATTCTAATAAAAAACCTACGTTATTATTCTGTCTATCATTCCAACTATTGAACTATTTCCCCAACTAGTAGTCAAATACCAGAAACTGGACAGACCCTTTAGATATTCTATCATATAAATATGACAAAAAAAACGTCTAATTCCTTGTTTTCTATGTATTATAATCAAATTATTTTTCAAATAATGCAATATTTTTTTGGAAATTGTATTTTCCTATTAAATATTGCCAAAACAATCGTGAGGATAGTCAATTTTTTTGAGTAATTCAGATTATTACCTTGAATTATTTACTACAAATTTGTTTTCCGAAAAATATCATCTGTTTCTCATAGTTTTTCTTCGTTGTTACAATCCCAAAATCATCTATTGATAAATGACTTTCGTTATTGATTTAACCGCTCAAATGAGGCCTATTCTGACAGACTTTACGCTGCCCAAACATGAGGTAACGATTGCTGAACATCCTACCCCTTCTTTCTTCCATAGATTTCACGAAACAAACGAACGTTAAATACATATTGAAATCACGAAAAATAACGCATTAACAAAAGCTGATTTAGAGGGATTCAGACATCCTTTTAGATCAGTTTCTTGTTGTGGTTCTTAACGTTCGTTTGTTTCATAATAACGACGATACATAATTCTATCACATTTACCTAGATTGACAAAGGTTCTATAGAGATTTTCTTATTAATTTATTCCGTTTCGCTACGTTGTATACAGTTTTTGTGCAGACGCGACAAGCCTCTGCTATTTGTTTTTGCGTCATCGAACTATTTTCATACAGTTCGATAATCTTCGCATTGGTTTTTTTCTCTAATCCTTTGTTTCCAAGCTTTACACCCTTTTTCTTTAATTCATGTAAGGCAGACTTCGTTCTCAAAGATACATTTTCACTTTCCATTTCTGCAAAAGTTGCCAGGATATTGAAGACTAATCTGCCCATCGTTGTAGATGTGTCGATATTCTCATGAATTATTTTTAAATGTATATTTTTCTCTCGCAAATCTGCCTCCAGGTTAATCAGCTGGCGGACACTTCGACTCAATCGATCGATTCGATAAATCAGAAACGTATCGCCTTTCTCCAAAATCCCTAGGGCTTTGGCTAACTCTTCTCTATCTTCTTTACGACCAGACACTTGTTCCTGAAAGATTCTATCAGGCGCATAGATTTTAAATGCCTCTAACTGTACATCGATTCCTAAATCTTGCTTGTTGGTACTCGTCCGAGCATAAGCAACGGTTTTACTCATCAATTTTTGACCTCCTATAAATTTAGTCTTCGCTGATTTCGATATATAGTGCTATTTTAAATGATAATCCCCTCCCATTCCTCTACTTCCATTGCTTGTTACAGAAAAATTATACTGTACCCTCATCGAATACTCGGACTTAACGACTTAAAGCATTTTTCTACATCTCTAGTCTATAAACACAAAAAGACAACCTCTCCCTCAGAAAAGATTGTCTTCATCAACCACAGTAACAGCCATTCCGACTGTTCACCAGATTTTTATTCTTCTTATTGTAATTCCACGTTCTTCATTTCATAGACTTTCTTTAACGAATCCAATTTGGCTGCGTGGCGTTCGGTTTCTTCCACATCTTTTGATGTATACTTGCCATCTTCGTTTTTCTCCACCTTATACAATCGGTAGCCGACTTTTTCGGTCCGATTTTCTTTTTCCATTTTCTCTAATAATATGTAATATAAATCTGATTCTTTATCTTCATAAATAGTCGCATTCGATTCATCTTCGACAAAGCGTGGGGTTTCAGCTCCTTGTTTCTCAGCCTTTTCTTTTACAAATTGATAAGTAACTTTCGCAACTTCTTGTAATTCTTTGTCCTTATTATCCTCTTTAGAACCACAACCTACCAAGGTCACAGTCACGAGTAATCCTAAAACTACTAGCCATGCTTTCTTCATACAATTTCCCCTTTATTCTAGTTTCTATCCCGATTATACCAAACAATCTTTAAGTACTAAACGTTATTTTATGATTTTCTATAACTTTATAAAAAAGCATCCGTACTTTTACTTTCGTTTTCGATAACTAATGATATTCACTATCAAAATATGTTATTCAATTATTTGTATTCCCCGTATCATTCTATTTTCACTTCCTTTTGATTCTTTCTGAAAAAAATCAAACTGTGCGAATGGGCACTAGTGGAGTTTCCAGCGAATATACAATGAATATAACTAAATTCAGGCTTTATTTCAGATTATTTTCAAAATAAATTAGCCATAAAATCCCGTATCTATAGGATTATTCGACCTTTACACGTTTCAATCCAAACATTTTATGAGTCGTAATTATCTAATTTTTCATCACTAGTCCTCATTCGCACACTTTTTAAGAGTAAAAATGAGCTGAATTGAATGATTTTAGAGGTAAAACCCACTAGACAATGGGTTCTTGTACTTTAAGACTTTACTAAAAAACCTGAAAACAGTGCGAATGAGGACTAGTGAACAATTTCTAATTTCCAACTAATACACAATGAGTCGGATTAAATACAGGGTTAATCTCAGTACAAAGAATTAGAAAACCTACCTTAAGAAGCTTCCTAGCATTTGTTATAGTTACAATCCCTTTAGCAAAAAAAGTACTGATAGAGGAATTCCTCAGCCAGTACTTTTTACATTCATTATTTAATTTTACCTACATAATTGTAACTTTCACGTTATAACGACGTCCCCAGATCAGACATTGATCTCTAGTTGGGAAATGGACATCCACGATATTCCCTTTAATTGCGCCACCGGTATCCCCAGCAACCGCAATACCATAGCCTTGGACTTCAACGATTGAACCTAATGGAATAACGTTTGGGTCTACGGCAATGACCATTGGATTTTTTCGTAAGTCAATTCCAGTAGCCGTATAGAAACTTGCGCCTGCTTCAGTATATGAGTAAGCAGTCGATTCTACATACAAGGTTTTGCTTCCATTATTTCCGGTATTGCCACTGTTACTACCATTATCAGTGTTGCCCGTGTTACCAGAATTTCCTGTATCCGTTGATTCTGCTGGTGGCGCCGTTGTTCCGGCACCCGTCGATGAATCGTTCGAGGTATCTGGTTTTGTATTTGCCGCTTTATTGGCTTCGTCCGCTTTTTTCTTAGCTTCCGCTTCCTTCGCGGCTTTTTCTTGGGCAGCTTTCGCTTCTGCTGCTTCTTTGGCAGCACGTTCTTTGCGTGCCGCTTCGGCCTGAATTCTCGCCTGTTCAACTTCTTTACTTTGCGCAATCTGTGAAAGAACTGCTTCGTTTTCAGCAAGCTGTTGCTTTAAGCCACTGATTTTCCCACTCAACGAATCCATCTCTGACTCAAGATCCACTTGATTATCCTTCAAGGTTGCTTGTGTTGCCTTAACTTCTGCCTGCAAGTCCTCTAGCTTAGCTTTTTCTTCATTCAAACTAGTTACTTTTTCTTTTTCGGCATTTTGCATAACGGACATGCCGTACGCACGGTTGAAGAATTCCCCAAAGTCATCCGCTTCTACCAATGCTTGTAAGGTTCTTTCTGTCCCACCATTTAATTGAATATCCTGTAAACGCTCGGCCATCGCCTCTTTGCGTCTTTCGATATTTTGTTCGGTTACTTTTATTTCGCTCTGTGCCTCTTTCAAAGAATTCTCATTATCAGAAATCTTCTCTTTCAGCTTCTCTACCTCAGCGTACTTCGCATTGACATCATCCAATGTCGCTTGAACCTGCCGGCTGATTTCTTCCCCTTGGCGCATCGCTGCGCTCTCTTTTTCATTTAAAGTATCGAGCGATTCTGCACTAGCAAACATAGGGAATAGTAAATTTGTCATAATCAACAAGGTCACTACTGCCTTAAGTTTTTTTGCTTTCACTGAATCCAACACCTTTCCTATGATTTACACCCTATCTATTATACAAATGAAATCACCGATAAATATTTCAGACAGATTACATTTTATTACATTTTGTGATTTTCGCACAATCAATGTAACACGATTTTAATTTTCGTTTCACTTGCAAAATATGAAACCAGCCTTTATCTACCGCTATAAAAAACTACTGTTTTTTTGAAATAAGGGAGGATTTATACAGGAAACTCCTCTATCATTTCCGTTTCTCTTCATTGTTTTTCTTCAATAACTCGACCAACTGACGGATATCTTCTGTGTTCTTAGCATCCATTAGTTTTAATTTGGGGAAATTTTTCAACAAACGGCGTTGTGTCAGATTTAATTTTGGTAAGTTCGCTTTTAATTTAGGATTCTCTTGGAAAGAATGCAGCCATTCCGCTGCCGTTGGCTTATCTTTACGATAGTTTGCAACGTCAGCCGTTAATTGATCGAAGCGACTCGTCGCATTTTCTCGCGCCTCGGCAATTCTTTTCGAAAACTCATCCTTCGTCTCATCCAAACTCACTTGCAGCTCCGCCTTACGTAACTCGATGGCCTCTTCTAACTGTTGAGTCGCTTTCTTGAAGGCTGCCATATTAATGATTGTGTAAGTCAAGTCGATTAGTGTAATGCAGACTAGCGCGATTGGCAAATAAAATTGAAATTTATCCACTAAAAACTCTTCCAGTATAAGCACTCTCGGATGAACCACCCGCACAATTAGCACACAGCCAATGCCCCAAAACAAGGAGACTGGCACTGCCACACGCCCATTAATATTTAGCGGCACATCATGATAATCCCACCAAGTGGCGTGAAATAATTTTTCCAAGACATAACTTGTCAGGTATTCCAGTATCGTCACTAGTATCGCTGACAAACCGTAAAGTAGGAATAAATTTTGTTGGAACGGCTCAATGAAATACAAAACACCCAGGATACCAAAGCCATAAATAGGCGTAATCGGTCCGACTAAAAAGCCCCGATAAACGAAATGCTTGGCCTTCAATGAGCAATACACCGTCTCCCACAGCCAGCCAATAAATGAATAAATAAAAAATAGCAAGATCACTCGATTAAACTCTGCCATACAAAGCTCCTCTCTTAGTTACCCTACATTGTAACAAACTCACTCAAAAATCCCTAAGCATATCAAAAAACTATCTCCTTTGCTTTATCTCGCCAAACGATTAAGATACAATGAACACAAGCAATTTATTCAGAAAACATCAAAAAAATTACACGGATTACGTTCACATTGCATCGGATGCTTGTATTCGTTGTTGCATTCAAGTTTTATTTTTCCACTTCGAACAGTTTCCTTCTATAGTATTAAGTGATGCACACCAATAAAAAATCATTTAGATAGAAAGAATAACCCGTTAGTCTGCTACTGATTGATCTAGTCAATCTGGTTAATCTAGGATCTAGACAAGCTAGCTAGTCTCGGTAACCTAAGTAAACTAGTTAGCCTAGCCATTCTAGTTAACTGAGGCAATCTAGCTAGCAGCTGACGGCACGAACCATAAACCCATCAAGAAAATTGCACTTATATTGGAGGAATTTGATGATTAAGTTACTGCGTTTTGCCAAAAATTACCGCAAACAAATAATTCTCGGCCCGGTCTTCAAGTTTTTGGAAGCCGTTTTTGAACTTATTTTACCTTTATTAATGGCTCGCTTAGTGGATCAGGGAATCCAGGCCGGGGATCAAGCGACGGTCATCAAGTATAGTTTATGGATGGTTCTGATGTCTGTGGTAGGCTGGATTTTCGCCATCACCTGCCAATATTACGCGTCGATTGCCTCACAAGGGTTTGGCACGGAGCTGAGGAATCAGCTGATGCGCAAGATTAACACTTTTTCTCACTCAGAATTGAACCATTTCGGGACAGATACCTTGATTACTCGCATGACCAATGATATCAATCAGCTGCAGTTGGCTTTAGCGATGCTGATCCGTCTCGTGATTCGCGCGCCCTTCTTAAGCATCGGCTCCGTTATCATGGCCTTTTATATTAATGTTCAAATGGGGCTTTTATTCTTAGGCCTACTGCCTATTTTCTGCGTGATTTTGTATTTTATCATCAAAAAAACAGTCCCATTGTATAAAAAAGTGCAGCAGAAATTAGATCACCTGAATGAGTTAGTCAATCAAAATTTGAGCGGCGTCCGCGTGATTCGCGCCTTTGCTCGTACCAAGACAGAAACGCGCCAATTTGCCGAAACTAGCGATGATTTGTCAGCGGTCTATCAACGTGTCACCAATATTTCAGCACTCCTCAGCCCGCTCACCACATTGATTATGAACGGTGGAATTATTCTGCTACTCTATGTTGGCGGCATTAAGATTAACATTGGCAGCTTGCAGCAAGGGGAAGTTTTGGCACTGATCAATTATATGAATCAGATGCTACTGGCCCTGATTATCGTCTCGAATTTAGTCATTATTTTCACTCGCGCTGCTGCTTCTGCTAGCCGTGTGAATGAGGTCTTTAATACGGAAAATCGGTTAGTTGAGCCACAGAATGCCACCACCGCTCCCGCAAAAGATCCGCTCTTTATTGATTTTTCTCATGTCGACTTTCGGTATACTGACGACTCTGGACTCGCATTGACGGATATCACGTTCCGGCTTCGACGCAACACCGTTCTAGGGATTACTGGTCCAACAGGTAGCGGGAAAACCACGATTGCCCAATTGATTCCCCGTTTTTATGATATCTCCAGAGGGGAAATTACGGTGAACCACTTAGATGTGCGTAACTGGTCGCTTTCTGATTTACGTCAGAAAATCGCCTTGGTCCCCCAGAAAGCTGTTTTATTTAGCGGCACGCTTCGGGAGAATTTACAATGGGGTAAACGCGACGCTACAGATGAAGAATGTTGGGCTGCCTTGCGCACCGCTCAATGTCTAGACTTTGCACAAAATCTTCCTGAACAACTGGATACCTTGATTCTGGAAAACGGTAAGAATTTTTCTGGTGGTCAGCGACAACGTCTAACCATCGCCCGCGCCTTAATTGCCAAGCCTGAGTTACTAATCTTAGACGATTCGTTGAGCGCCTTAGATTATCAGACTGACTTAGACTTACGCCGTGCCCTTCAACGAGATTTAACCGCCACCGTCATCATCATTTCTCAGCGCATTCGTTCCATTCAAGAAGCGCAACAAATTTTGGTCATGGAGAGCGGAAAATTAGTCGCCAAAGGAACGCATCAAGAGTTACTCAAGCACTCAAGCGACTATCAAGAAATTGTCCAATCACAAGCAGAGGAGGGATCTCATGAAGCCTAGAAAGTTCAATTTTAAAGCATTGAAGCAGTTTATGCCCTACCTTTCTGCCTATCCAAAGGAAATTATGACCGCCGTCATCTTGGGCCTAGTCAGTGGCATCACCTCCGTCCTAATGACCTATCAAATCGGACAATCCGTCGATCAGATGATCGGTCTCGGCCAAGTTAATTTCACAAAATTAATCGAGATCCTATTACTTTTTGCTGGTATCGTACTATTAACCGTCGTCAGTCAATGGCTGATTCAACGGCTAGGCAATCGTGTTTCTTACTTAGCTGTCGCAAAATTGCGCAAAGACGCCTTTAGCCATCTGAATAAATTACCGCTGAGTTACTATGACCAGAATGCTCACGGCAATATTGTCAGCCGTTTCACCAATGATATGGATAATATTTCGGTCGCCTGTGCAGCTGTCTTCAATCAACTCTTTTCCGGTTTTGCCACGGTTCTCGTAGCCTTTATTTTTATGATACGCCTAAGTCCGCTGCTAACACTGGTCGTCTTATGCTCAACGCCCATCATTTTTCTCGTCAATTGGTTGATTGCTAAAGCTTCCCAAGCCAATTTCTCTGCGCAACAGCAAGTCGTCGGTGAAATTTCAGGCTATATTAATGAAATGATTGCCAATCAGAAACTGGTCAAAGCCTTTCAACAAGAAGCCTATACGCAACAAACCTTTGAAGCCTTCAACCAGGAACTCTATACGCGGGGACAAAAAGCGCAATTTTCCTCCTCTTTATCGAATCCATCGTCACGCTTCGTGGATCATTTAGCCTATGTGGCAATCGGTTTAGTTGGAGGACTAATCGTACTTTCTGGTAACCCGCTAGTCACTGTCGGCGTGATTTCAAGCTTCACGATTTACTCGACCCAATTTTCAAAACCTTTTATCGAATTATCCGGAATCACGACACAAATTCAGACCGCCCTTGCCGGTATCGAGCGGACCTTTGAGATCATCAATCAGCCAATCGAAACAGCCGACCAACCAGATGCCATCGAACGCTCGGCCAAAGACATCACGGGCACCGTCGAATTTGACCATGTCTACTTTTCCTATAATCAGAATCAACCATTGATTGAAGACTTCACCTTCACTGCCACACCTGGCCAAACCATCGCGATTGTCGGTAAAACGGGCGCTGGAAAATCAACCCTAGTTAACCTATTAATGCGATTTTATGAAGTCAATCAAGGCACAATCAAAATTGACGGTATCGATATTCGGCAGATGGTCCGCGAAGAATTGCGACAAAGCTTTGGGATGGTCCTGCAAGACACCTGGCTCTTTGAAGGCTCGATTCGCCAAAACTTGCAATACGGCAATGATCACGCCTCTGACGAAGAAATCTATCAAGCGCTAAAAGCTGCTCATATGTATGACTTTGTGCTACGTCTCCCTGAAAAACTCGACACGATTATCGGTGAACAAGGTTTGAAAATATCAGAAGGACAACGCCAACTCTTGACGATTGCCCGTACCATGATTAGTAATCCGCCAATGCTGATCCTCGATGAAGCCACCAGCTCCGTCGATACACTAACCGAAGCCAAAATTCAGGATGCCTTCTTACAAATGATGCACGGACGAACCAGCTTCGTCATCGCCCATCGCCTCTCAACCATTCGAAGCGCCGATAAAATTCTCGTCATCGACCAAGGTCAAATCGTCGAAATTGGCAGCCACGACGAGCTGCTCAAACAAGACGGCTACTACAAGCGCCTTTACGAAGCACAGTTCACCGCGCAAAGTAGTTAAAGTAATCCAAAAGAAACGAACTCAAAAAGCCCTCTAGAATTCAGTCAATCCTGAATTCTAGAGGGCTTTCTATTGAAAACTAGTCGCCTTTGGGATGGCTGGCGCTAGTTTCGTTTATTTATCTATGCGAATTTTTTGACCCATTTGCGATAAGGTAAGGCAGCGCCCACCAAGTAGAGCATAATCGTTTCTAGTGGCAACATAACCGCTACTTTGATCAAACGTGGGCTCCAAATTGCCCAGCTGTTCAACGGCACATTGTACATGATTGATAACCATAATGGCGTTAATAGTAGGGAAATTAATATCGTATTCGTCAGTGTGCACAAAAACGCGCGCAATACGGTGACTTCCTTCTTGTGAAAATAGAGCCCGTACACGACCCCACCGACAAAGGCATTAATCGTGAAGCCGATGAAAAAAGCGGCTTTCGGAAAGAGCATCATGCCAATCACATCTGCAACAGCTGCCCCAATCCCCGTCCATAGCGGGCCAAATAATAAGCCCATGATTAATTCCGGAACAAAGGTAAACGTAATCTTAATAAATTGAAGCTCAAAACCTAAAACTTGTGATAGGACCACCATCATAGCGATGAGTAAGCCCATGACAGCAATCATTCGACCGTCAATCTTTCTTTTCATTTCTAGCATCTCCTCAAAGAGTTGCTACACAATAAATATGCAGCGAATGCGAAAACAAAACCGCGAATCTCTCAATTCTTCGTCCAAAAGGCAACATCCCATCCCCTCAGCACTTAACGCTTCGTTTCCTACTCTGATTTTATTAGGCCTAAGCCTATAAAGAATATAGCACAGACTATCCTGCCTAAGCAATCAAACTCGCTCTTTGGCTAGGCTTTTTTTGGGGAATGTTCGGTACTAGACGAAATGAAACCTGTGTATACGTATACATGCAAAATCAGAACGAAAAAATCTTCTATTACCCATTAATTTTCAGCGGTATGCTGATTGAAAAATCTGTTTAAATGCAAAGAGTATTAAGGAGTTATTAAGTTCCCCTACTTTATTTAAATAACTCTATATAAGACAAAAACCACTCATCAAGAGTGGTTTTTTTCGGTTCCATTTAAACTTTTACTCGAATCATCTTAGAAAGATATTGGGCGATTGTCGTTTTCGTGGACGATTTCTCTGAAGTTAGCAAAGCCAGCATCTAAGCCGCGAATCAATATCTCAGCCGTCCCAATATTTGTTGCCAAAGGAATCTCGTAGACATCACTCAAACGAATCAAAGCAGTCACATCCGGTTCATGTGGTTGCGCTGCTAATGGATCACGTAGGAAAATCACCATATCAATATTATCTTCAGAAATCATTGCGCCGATTTGTTGGTCGCCACCTAATGGACCTGATTTAAAACGATGCACGGGTAAGCCAGTCGCTTCTTCGATTCGCATACCAGTGGTTCCTGTCGCAAATAATTCATGTGGCTCTAAGATATGTTTGTAGGCTGTCGTCATTTGTACCATTAAATCTTTTTTACGGTCATGGGCAATTAAAGCTATTTTCAAATTTGTTCCCTCCTTCTATCGATACTTATAAGTCTATTTTACCAAAACCTTCGACAAATTACCCAAAAATATTTCCTCATTTGTCAATCTGACGAAAAACTAGTGATTTTCTTGTGCACGTTACCATTGAATGTAGATAACGCTTTCAGCTATACTTTCAATATAATAAAAAATTAATTAACAGAAAGAGTGAATTCAATATGGTAGAAATGGCATTGAAACACGTTTATAAAAAATATGATAACGCAGATAGTTATTCTGTAACTGACTTTAATTTAGATATCGCAGATCGCGAGTTCATCGTTTTCGTTGGACCTTCTGGTTGTGGTAAATCAACAACTCTACGTATGATCGCGGGCCTTGAAGATATCACTGAAGGCGAATTAGAGATCGGTGGAAAAGTGATGAATGATGTCGCTCCTAAAGATCGTGACATCGCAATGGTATTCCAGAACTACGCTTTATACCCACATATGACTGTATTTGACAATATGGCATTCGGTTTGAAACTTCGTAAATATGACAAAGCTGATATTCAAAAACGTGTTGATAGCGCTGCTGAAATCTTAGGCTTAACTGAATACTTAAAACGTAAACCAGCTGCTTTATCTGGTGGACAACGTCAGCGTGTTGCCTTAGGTCGTGCCATCGTACGTGATGCAAAAGTCTTCCTAATGGATGAACCTTTATCTAACTTGGATGCTAAATTGCGTGTAGCGATGCGTGCCGAAATAGCTAAATTACACCAACGTTTAGAAACAACAACAATCTACGTTACCCATGACCAAACAGAAGCGATGACAATGGCTGACCGTATCGTTATCATGAAAGACGGTTTCATCCAACAAATCGGTTCTCCAAAAGAAGTTTACGATACACCAGTAAACATGTTCGTAGCCGGATTTATCGGTTCACCAGCAATGAACTTCTTCAACGTAACACTTAATAACGGTGTTATCACTGACGGACATGGCTTAGAATTACGCATTCCTGAAGGAAAAAATAAAATTTTAGTTGAAAAAGGCTACGATGGCAAAGAAATCGTCTTTGGTATTCGTCCTGAAGATATCCACAGTGAACAAGTTGTTTTAGATGCTACACCTGAAGCAGTTGTTCGTTCTGAAGTAGTCGTTTCTGAATTACTTGGAGCTGAAACTATGCTTTATACAAGAATCGGCGATACAG
The DNA here is from genome assembly GCF_009933175.1 of Candidatus Enterococcus huntleyi. Lineage (GTDB taxonomy): Bacteria > Bacillota > Bacilli > Lactobacillales > Enterococcaceae > Enterococcus_K > Enterococcus_K huntleyi. Next base: position 25,989 of record NZ_MAEJ01000002.1, read on the forward strand.
AATTTATCTCAAAAGTTGATGCCCGCGACTTCCACCGTCCAGGTGAAGTAGTTGACCTAGCATTCAACATCAGTAAAGCTCACTTCTTCGACAAAGAATCAGAAGACGTGATCAAGTTACCTTAAACCACGGTCCCCCTTTTCTAGGCCTTGCTGTTAAAAGACAGCAGGGTCTATTTTGTTAGTCCCGCTTACCAAGTATCGCAGTAGCGGGATAATATGCGTAGGGCAATAAATTGAATTGGAACAATTCATTACCTTACTCGCCCCTAGCTTGCCAGTTCGACTTTGCCAGTTCGACTAACCAAGTATCGCAGTAGTCGAATGGTATGCGTAGAGCAATCCTGTGAATTGGAACAATTCACTTCCTTTAAAAGCTCCTAGCTGCTCAACTCTATAGTTCCAAGATCATCTAGCAGCGGAATGGTATGCGTAGGACAATAAAGAAAATGGCACATTTTCATTCCTTATCCGTCCCTAACCACTCAACTCAATAGCAGCACCCTGCCTCTCACCTACACAATTTCATCCTTAACATTTCCCTACTGAATTCTTTATTCTTTCACTACACTTCCGTCACAATTTATTCAAATTTATCCGTTATATTATATACATACCAACAAACAACCCTAACAAAAACACTTTTTCATTTTTTAACTCCTTTGCTCGCCAGCTACCCTCTGGCGAGCTTTAATTTTGTTACCAGTTCTACTTTGCCAGTCCTTAGCCACTCAACTCTATATTAGTACTCTACGTCTCACCTATATAATCTCATCCTTAACATTTCCCTACTGAATTCTTTACTCTTTCACTACACTTCCGTCACAATTTATTCAAACTTATCCGTTATATTATATACATACCAACAAACAACCCTAACAAAAACACTTTTTCATTTTTTAACTCCTTTGCTCGCCAGCTACCCTCTGGCGAGCTATATTTTTTACCAGTTGCCAGTTCCACTTACCAAGTGTCAGAGTAGTGGAATGGTAAACGTTGTGCGATAATAGTGAACTGGAACAGTTCGCTTCCTTACCTCAGCACTAGTAGGAATGGTATGCGTAGGACAATAAAGAAAATGGTACATTTTCATTATTTACCCGTTCCTAGCTGCTCAACTCAATAACGAGCCGCTAATCCCCATCGCTTAAAACTAGCCATCTGATATTTACAGCTCTATGCTCTATATGATAGAATTTCTTTAACCTTTTTTCATTAAAGGTATCTCCTAATTTGTTTACTGTAGCGGTCGGGAAACCAACTATAGTCTAATGAGTTAGGAGTTTTTTCGTACTGAGTATTCCTCGGTTAATCATATTTTCTAACAAAAAAAGAGTGTGAGATAAAACTAAAATCTAGTTTCATCTCACACTCTAAACTCATACAATTAATGCTAAAAATTTAGCGACTAACTTTTGCTTTCTTTTGAAATGGTAGAACTTGTCCTCGATTACTTGTTTTAGCTTTCGTAAAAATTGGTACATCGAAATGTTTACTCAAAGTCCCTGCTACAAAGTAAGCAATATTGTAATCGACTAGACTATGAATCAGCCCGCCAATCCCCATCAACACAAATACTGTGTAAAAATAACCATCGGCATAATAGCTATCTGGCATATTACCCATAAAGAAGAAAGCACTGACCACTAGCATTTCAAAGACTGAATGAATGATGCCGATAACCAAATTAAAACTTTGAAACCGCAAGTTCCCCAACGAAAACTTTCCATCGACCAAAACAATATCCGGTCTCATTTGAAGAAACCAAGCACCAACTAAGGCAAAAACAATATGTGAGAGCGCGCGTAAAGCAATGATGACTGGCGCAGAAAGGAAAAAGCCAAAAGCTGTTCCCAAAGCCACCGCAATCGCTACGCCGGGTGAGAAAAACATCGCAATAAATAAGGGCACGTGACTCGCTAAGGTGAAGGAAGCGGGCGGAATCATGATTTTTGGCATCACCAGTGGAATAATTATCCCCATGGCAATCAGTAGTGCGGTGATTGTTAACTGTCGAACTGAATTCTTTTTCATTTGAAGGACTCCTCGTTTTTGTGTCAAGACATATTTTACAATCCCTATTGTAGCTTTCTTTCCACAGAGCTGTCAAGACATATTAGTTTGAATTCTTTTTCAAAAATTATTTTATTGGTCACGTAAAAAAAGACACCTCACTTTATGACTAGTGAAGTGCCTCAATATTTTTTTCTGATAACTTTTACTTTCTTTTCTTCAATCCCTCAACAGCTTCCTCAATTGATTCTGCTCGCGTGATTGCTGAGATAACTGAAACGCCTTGAACACCTGTCGCCAAGACTTCTTGACCATTTTCCAAACTAATCCCACCAATTGCTACGACTGGTTTTTGCGCCAGACGTGCGTAGTCAGCCAATTTTTCTACGCCGATGGGTTGTACCGCATCAGCTTTAGAGACGGTGCCAAATACTGGACCGATACCGTAGTAAGAAATTCCTGGCAGTTGATTGGCTTTCTCCACATGTGCTGCTGTCTCGCAGGATAATCCAACGATCTTCCCATCAAACAAGCGCAACACTTCTTCGATCGCTTGATCCGATTGCCCGACATGTACGCCATCCGCACCAATCTTTAAAGCTAATTCAACTTCATCATTGATTAAAAACGGCACCTTGTATGCTCGGCATAATTCCTGACACTTTCTAGCCGTTTCTTCAATCTCACTTGGTTCAGTCAAACTACCCGCCCCTTTTTCGCGATATTGAAAACAAGTAATACCCGCTTGTAAAGCTTCTTCTAACACAGAAAATAAATTCCCTTGCACAATATCTTGCGTCCCGGCGATAAAATAAACTGCTAACATTTCTTCAATCTTAGTCATGGGCTTCCACCTTGCGATACGCCCAATGATTAGTCGGTCCATTGCCGTGACCGACAGAAATCCCATCTTCAATCGCTGCTTGAATATAGGCTTTCGCCGTCGTAACTGCCTCAAGGGCATTCGCTCCTTTGGCTAACTCTGCCGTGATGCAAGCCGAAAAGGTGCAGCCGGTCCCATGAGTATTTTTCGTATCAATCCGTTTGCCAGCCAGCCATTCAACTTGGCCATTTTCTAACAAAAGCATATCCTCAGATTCGGCACCCTCCACATGATGGCCACCCTTAACTACCACATTTTTTGCGCCCATTTGTTGAATCAATTGCCCTGCTTCAATCATCTCCGCTTTGGTCGTAATTTTCATGCCCGTTAAGACTTCCGCTTCCGGCACATTCGGCGTCACCACGCAAGCCAATGGCAATAAACGTTCCTTCACCGCGTGCACAGCTGAATCCTTCAAAAGTGCATGACCGCTCTTGGCAATCATCACCGGATCCACCACTAACGGTCCAAAATCGGCCGTCTTCAAAAATTCCGCAACTATTGTGGTAATTTCATCCGTAAATAACATCCCTGTCTTAACCGCAGAAATTTTAAAGTCATCTTTAATGCTGGCCAATTGCTCTTTTAGCGCCTCAATCGGCAAATCAAAAACATTCGTCACGCCTTTCGTATTTTGAATCGGCAACGCCGTCAAAACAGAAGTTCCGAACACTCGGCGTTCTTGAAACGTTTTTAAATCCGCCTGCATGCCAGCGCCTCCGCCACCATCAAAGCCCGCAATCGTTAATGCCTGTATCGTCTCATTCATTTGATCCATCCTCTCAATTTTCGATTTTCATCCATCTACTTTTTATCGATTTATTAGTTAATCAGTTTCAATTTTGTTTCAGTCGTCAATTTATTTCTGGTTCCTTTTTAGTCAACTTTTTCAATCCGTGAATTCTCTTGCACCGAAAGGGTATCCATTTGACTCAACTGATCCAATAAATTATTTCTAAACGAGCCCACTGCTAAGACCGGCAACATATCCGCCACCAATTCACCGGCTAACGCGTACATCGCACTGGCAACCACGACTTGCTCAATCACAGGTTTCTCAGTCAATGCCAGATAAGCACCACAGACACAGGAATGCAGGCAGCCAGCACCAGTCATAGAAGGAAAATAGCTCGTACCATTTTTGACAAGATAAGTCTTTTCGCCATCGGTAATCACATCTTCCACGCCACTGACTACGACAAACGTGTGATATTTCTTCGCCACCGTTTTCGCCATAGCCACCACATCACCCTCGCCCGAGCCAGCATCGACGCCTTTAGCCGACCAATCCGCTTCAGCCAAGGTCGCAATTTCGCCAGCATTCCCCCGTATCAATGTCGGCTTAATCATTTCAATCAAGCGAATGCCTGCAGTCTTTCTAAAACTCGTCGCGCCAATCCCGACTGGATCAAAGACAACCGGTTTGCCCAGCTTTCGGGCAGTCGTTCCAGCAATCTCCATCGCCTCAATCTGTTCCTCATTCAGCGTACCCATATTTAAAACCACGACATCCGCAATCCCAGCCACTTCAGCCATTTCAGGCACGGCACTCGACATAAACGGCGACGCGCCAATCGCCAACAGACCATTCGCCGAATCGTTAGCCACGACAATATTCGTAATGTTGTGGACAAGCGGATTTTGGACTCTCATTTCATCAACCAACTTATAAGGATACATATTTATTACTCCATTCTTCTTTTTGATAGCTCATTTCCCAAAAATACAATTCTTCATAACTACTAATCACAAAGGTCTCTTCCATCAACTGCTGTTCCTCTTCAGACGCAGCTTCTGCCAATTGATTCGTCAAATTTTTTTGCGCCTCAACCGTCAATTTGTACCCTTCACTCTCATAGGTTTCAATCCACCGCTGATACAATGAATGCGGTGAACCCTCAGCAATCAGCGCATCGCCAATCTCTTGATACAACCAATAACACGGCAATAACGCCGACACCATCTGACCAACGCTTCCCGAATAAGCCGCGCGATACAAATGCGAAATATAATGATAGGTATTCGGTGCCATATCGGTTTGCCGAATCTCCTCCTCAGTAATCGAAAGCTCTGCAAAAAATGTCTCTCTCACCGAGATCTCTGATCGCTCAATTCCAGCAATATTTTGCAAAAATAATTTTTTTATTTCTAAATCCTCTGTACTGTCAGCTGCAGTCCGATGAATCTCGGCAAAGGCCTGCAAGTAAAAATAATCTTGAATCAGATAAAAACGAAATTTATCCTCTGCTAAGGTCCCCTTCTGTAACTCTTTTATGAACGGGTGCCTCATGCTCTGTGCCCATATTGGTGCTGCTCGTTTTCTAATTTTTTCGGTAAATAACAATTTCTTTCCTCCTAAAATAAATTTAGTGGAAGATGTCTGGATCAATCAGGAGTTTGTTTGGTTTGGTAGGGCTGGGGTACTAGCTTCAGAAATTTGAAATATTCCATTGCTTGTCAGATTACGTTTAGCATTCAACTAACTAGTCCGGCAACTTTGCGTTGAGCAGCTAAGAGCTTCTAAATGAGGGGAATTGTTCCAATTCCCTTTATCGCTCTACGCATAGCATTCGACTAGATGGTCCTAGAACTATTGTGCTGAGCAGCTAAGAGCTTTTTAAATGGAGTGAACTGTTCCAGTTCACATCATCGCTCTACGCATACCATTCCACTACTGCGGTACTTGGTAAGTGGAACTGGCAACTGGCAAAATAAGACACTTCAACACAGATTTTTCCTGCGTGAAGTGTCTTCAAACTTACTGATTGATTTTTAGACTACTTCCCTACGCAAGTATCAACTTACAGGTTCGAAGGGTCCGTTCGTGTGAACATCTCAGTCAAAATTGACTCCCCTAGTAACTGTTTTCATTATAACATAGATACGTGGGCTTGCCTTGATTGATTACTTGTTTTGGCTTTCTTAAAAATCAGTAATATCTTTTATTTATTGCAAAAGAATGAGCGCGATTCCCCTTCAGCTGTTACGCTGACTGAATATCTCGCTCATTCTGGCTCTATATTATTTAGTTTTCGAATTAATTTCCTGCTACTTCCAACTTATTCCGCAATCCGATTCGCTTCCATCGCGTTACTTAATGCAGCAAATTCAGCTAAGGACAGTGTTTCGCCTCTGCGGCCTGGATCGATTTCGGCGATTTCTAAGCTTTTTGTTAACCATGCTTTGATTTCATCTGTTTTTCCGTAGGTTTGTTGCAAATTATTCCACAACGTTTTGCGGCGTGATTGGAAAGAAGCTTTCGTCAATTTGAAGAATCCTTTTTCGTCAGTCACTTCGACAGCTGGTGTTTCGCGTTTAGTTAATTTTAGGATTGCTGAGTCGACATTCGGTTGCGGAATGAAGACTGTTTTTGGCACGATGAAGGCAATCGATGCTTCCATATAATATTGCACGGCAATCGTCAATGAGCCATACGCTTTGGTGCCCGGCTGTGCTGAAATACGATCTGCAACTTCTTTTTGCATCATGACAACCATTTCTGTGACCTCTAAATCAGAGTCCAAAAAGTGCATCATAATTGGTGTTGTGATGTAATACGGCAGGTTTGCCACGACTTTTATCGGCAGGTCTGCGCTAAAATGTTCGCGCGTCATCTCAACCAAATCCGCCTTCAAGACATCTTGGTGAACGACCGTCACATTTGGGTAGCGGTGCATGGTGTCGGCTAACACGGGAATCAGGCGGTCATCAATCTCGACAGCCAAAACTTCCTTGGCATTCATCGCCAACTGTTCCGTCAATGCCCCGATTCCTGGTCCAACTTCGATGACATTGGTCTCTTCATCAATCGCAGCTGTTTCGACAATCTTGCGTAAAATGTTTGGCTCAGTCAAAAAGTTTTGGCCCAAGCTTTTCTTAAATTGAAAGCCATGTTCTTTTAAAATTTCTTTGGTTCTCGATGGTGTTGCAATTTCTTTATACTCAGTCAAATTGATTCCTCCACTTTTTTCATCGCTTGTGCCAGCTCATCTGCTGTAATCCGAAACATTCTTAAACGTTTTTCCAACTGTTTTCCATTGGTATAGCCGATTCTCAGCTCATCACCCAATAACTCGCGGCGTGCCTTAGCGCCCTCACCGGCAATTAAGCCGTAATCCACTAAATCTTCTCGCGTAATCGCAGTCTCAGAAAATTCAGTCTGATTGTCGCGCTTCTCTTTCGTAGTGATCGGCGTAACGACTTTTCGCAAAGCTTCTAAAATCGCTTCATCACTAGCATGTTCCACGCCCAAACTAGTCCCTCTTTTTTTCGGCGCCGCATCTTTTCGCGGCAAGAAAGCATGCTTGGCATCTGGCACGACTTCCATAATCGTCTTACGAATTTTTTCCCCTGAAAAATCAGGATCCGTAAACACAATCACGCCACGAGTTTCTTGCGCATGTTCAATCTGCATTAAAATTTCTTCGTTAATCGCTGAGCCAATCGTCTCAATCGTATCGGCCTCAACCACTTCTTGCAAACGCCGAGTGTCATCTTTTCCTTCGACGACAATGATTTCTTCAATTTTTAATTTCCCCATTATTTCTCTAACCGAAATAAACGATGGGCATTTTCAGTCGTAATTCTCGCTAACTCTTCCAACGGTATATTTCGCAATTCCGCAATCTTCTCTGCCGTATAACGCGTATAGCCAGGCTCATTTCGTTTGCCACGATAAGGCACTGGCGCTAAGTAAGGTGCATCCGTTTCAACCAAAAGTTTATCCAACGGCACCTGAGTCGCTGCTTCTTGGACATCCAACGCTTTTTTAAACGTCACGACGCCACTAAATGAAATATGCATACCTAAATCCAAAAAGCGTTTGGCCCACTCGCCATCCCCACTAAAACTATGCATAATCCCGCCAATCGTTTGAACCTTTTCTTCCTTCAAAATCTTATAGGTATCATCCAGCGCCTCACGCGTATGGATACTAATCGGCAAATTCATCTCCCGCGCAATCGCCATCTGCCGGCGAAACACGCGATCTTGGACCTCTTTAGGATCTTCCATCCAGTGATAATCCAAGCCAATCTCGCCCAAAGCCACAACCTTCGGCAAAGTCAGCTGATGCTGCAAACGCTCCTCAATCTCTTTCGTGTAACTCCCCGCCTCAGTCGGATGCCAGCCAATAATACTATAAATAGAATCGTAGGTCTGACTCAGCTCCAAAGACTTCTCAATCGTCGGCGTATCAAAGCCTACAACAGCCATCTCCGTCACGCCAAGGTCAAGCGCCCGCTGAATCGTTTCTGGAATATCATCAGCAAATTGCTCTGCATTTAAATGTGTATGTGTATCAAAAATCATAATGATTCGTCTCCTCTATCAATGAGTTCTTTCCTACTTTATCATATTTCCCACAAAAGCTGAATGCTCGTCCCTTGATTTACTGAAAAAAAGCGTAGAATACCTCAATTATTTCTCTATTCATTATATTATGATCAACCACTTACTACTTATTTTCATTAATATTTCATCTAAGGCTATACAAAGGTAGCTATCTACCTTATGCTTGGTGCACAAAGAGGAGATGTATTATGGACACATTAAAAATAGAAAGCTGGGGAGATAGTTACGGGTTACGTCTTCCTAAAAAAGCTATGGACTATCTCGAGATTCAAACTGGAGATGAGGTCACATTTATCTTTGAAATCAATCACGGCAGATATCAATTAATCATTGAAGCGAAAAATCCATCTACATTAAACGAGCTAACGATTGAAGAACTATTTTCTGGATACACAACTAAAAAATTTCAAACGAGCCTACAAAATTTGGGAGAACCAATTGGGTATGAAATACGATAAGCGGCAAAAAGAGTAAGACACACGTCCTACTCTTTTTCGTTTGTCCACTCCGCCATGCGAAAATAATATACACCTACACAAAATTATCTTTGGGTAGGTGCACGTTAATAAATTTCGATATCACAAGGAGGATACTGACTACTTATTTATTTTTTTCATATAATTCTTTCGCTGATTGTACAATATGAGCAATCGTAAATTGATAGTCTTCAAGTAGTTCTGGTACTGGGGAAGATTTCCCGTAGTTACTAACACCGATAGAATCACCATAACTTCCGACATATTTACTCCAACCAATGGTAGATCCTAATTCAACTGATAATTTATTAAGACATCCTTTTGGCAACACTGATTCTCTATATGCCTCATCCTGTTGATCAAACAACTCCCAGCTAGGTAAAGAAACAACATTTACTTTGTACTCATTTGAAAGTTCTTCTTTTGCTTCTAATACCATAGAAACCTCTGAACCTGTAGCAACCAAAATGATATCTGGATTCTCACTATCTTTAGATAATACATACCCACCTTTTTCGGCCTTACTTAAATCAACTTCTTGTAAAACCGGAACATCATGTCTGCCTAACGCTAATAGATAAGGCTGTTTTTTTGATTCCATCGCTAACTTCCAGCCCGCAATCGTTTCATTCGCATCAGCTGGTCTATAAACAATTAAGTTTGGCATAGCACGCAGAGAAATCAAGTGCTCCACTGGCTGATGTGTTGGACCATCTTGACCAACTTGAAGACTATCATGAGTCATAATAAATGTGACAGGTACACCCATCAATGCCGCATGGCGAATAGCCGAACGCATATAATCTGAGAAGACTAAAAATGTACCGCAGTATCCTTTTAATCCACCATGTAAGGCAACACCGTTTGAAATGGAAGCCATCGCAAATTCTCTCACACCAAAGTGAATGTTTGGCCCACTATGATCCCCTTGTTTCATGAATGGGGCGTCTTCTATTGTTGTTTTATTTGAAGAAGCTAAGTCAGCTGATCCACCTATAAGTATTGGTAAATCTTTATATATTTTATTGAGCATTTTCCCTGACGCAGTTCGAGTAGCCATACTTTTCTCTGTAAATAATTCCAGTGTGGCATCTGACAACTCAAATGATTCATTCATGACCTTCAACAATTCATCATGAAGCTCTGGATATGCTTTTGCATAATTAGCTACTAATTGATGCCAATCCTCTTCATCTACTTTACCCTTTTCTACTATTCCCGAAAAATCTGTTTTAACTTCTTCAGGAACAAAAAATTCTTCATGTTCCCAACCTATTGCTTTTTTAATTACTTTCGCTTCTTCTTCACCTACAGGGTTACTATGAATCTTTTCAGTTCCTTGTAGACTAGAGCCAAAACCGATAATATTTTTCACTTCAATCAGCGTTGGTTTCTCTTTCTCCATTTTCGCCTGTTGAATAGCTTTGGCAATTTCTGTTAAATCATTACCATTCTCTACGTAGAGTGTTTGCCAATTCATCGCTTGAAATTTTTGTTGGGTGTTTTCTCTGGAAGATAATTCTATTGGGCCATCTGATGTCACATCATTAGAATCATAAAGAACAATTAGTTTGCCTAATCCTAAATTCCCTGCAACGGCTGCAGCCTCTAATGCTACACCTTCTTCCAAATCACCATCTCCACATATTGTATAAGTATGATGATCCACAACTGAATACTCTTCTTTATTAAATCTTGCACTCAAATGAGCTTCGGCAATCGCAAGTCCAACAGTCATTGATAAGCCTTGTCCTAAAGGTCCTGTTGTTGCCTCAACCCCTGGGGTATGAAATACCTCTGGATGTCCTGGAGTACGGCTATCATGTTGTCGAAATTGTTTTAAATCTTCCATAGTAACATCGTATCCACTTAAATGAAGTAGGATATATAATAAAATTGACCCATGTCCTGACGTTAAAACAAAGCGATCTCGGTTGAACCACTGTGGATTCTTAGGGTTATGTTTCATCTGATTTCTAAATAATTCATACCCCATTGGTGCTGACCCAAGAGGCATACCCATGTGTCCGTGATGCGCATTTTCCACACTATCGACTACAAGACTTCTAATTGTTGCTACAGAACTACTTTTTAAATCCATTTAATTCCCTCCATATCTCTTCTAATTAAAAATTCCTTTTAAGAATTCTCCTACATAATAAATAAGTAAGCCGACAACGTTGAAATCAGTTTCTGGGAAAGATGTTCCAGTTAACCCAATATTTTCCATGATTGGATAGATTAACGCTGGTCCAACTGCGATTAAGATTCCTACAACAAACGAACCTGCGATACAGCCTTTCCAACCGCCAGTTGCATTTCCGAAAACTCCTGCTGTAGCACCAATGAAAAAGTAAGGAACTGCAACGGGTATAATAACGATACTTCCTAGAGCACCCATTATTACCATACATAATAAACCGCCAACGTAAGCCGATAAAAAGCCAATCACTGTCGCAGTGGGAGCAAACGGGAAGACCACTGGACAATCCAATGCAGGTTTCGCATTTGGAATCAATTTCTCTGATATCCCTACGAACGCGCTTACAATTTCACCTAGGAACAAACGAACCCCTGTAATTATCACGTATAAGGCTGCTGCAAAGCTTAATCCTTGGAATAATGGATATACTAACCAGTTCACACCGCCAGAAAGTACTTCTACAGATTCTTTTCCAGCAGCAATTGCAGCAATATAGAAGAATATGATCATCGTGATAGAAACGCCTACTACATAGTCTTTAAACATTGTTAGCCATTTAGGCAAGTTCAAATTTTCTGTACTATCTTCCGGTTTTCCTACTTTTGATCCAATCCAACCTGAAAGGGCATAACCAATAGTTACATAATGACCCATAGCAAGTTCATCATCACCTGTAACTTTTCGCATATAAGGCTGGGCAATTGCTGGGAATAATGCCGCACAGAACCCTAATATAATTCCACCAAAAATAATTATTGCTGTATTACCTAGACCTAGTGCTTTAAACATAATTGTTAAAAGTGCTGCTAAGTATAAATTATGTTGCCCAGTTAAAAATATATATTTCAACGGGGTAAATTTAGCTACTAATAAGTTACACAAAAATCCAATCAGCATAACTAATGAAACGGTGGTTCCGAATTGCTGCTGAGCTAATGCTGTAACTGCTTCAGCTAAAGGCAGTACACCCTTTAAACCAAAGCCTTTTGCGAATAATTCTTGAAAACTATCTAGTGCAGTGACTGCAGCAGCAGATCCTACGCCAAAAACTAAAAAGCCAACAATTGTTTTTAATGTGCCCGATATGATTTTGTCAACCGACTCTTTTTGTAAGATTAGTCCGGTTAGTGCAATTACCCCAACTAAGATTGGTGCCGATGCAAGTAAATCAAAAACAATAACTTTTAAAATCTCCATAATTTCACTCCTCACTTTTTATTCTTGATCAGAAAAGAACTGCTTTAATTTCGCCTCAATTTCATTTTTATCCATCAAATTTTGAATACCGATAACATAAGGGACTTGGTCTCTAATCTCATCTGCAACGTCTGCCATCGTAATCACTAAATCGCCCTTAAAACTTTTTACATCATCAAGGGTACTGTGCTGTACATCTAAAGAAAACTTGTTTGCACGCACAACTTGATCTACTTTAATTTTTAGCATCATACTAGAGCCCATACCAGTTCTACATGCGATTAATGCTTTTTTCATATCTCATGACACTCCTTTTCAAATTTTTTTATATAATTCATTATCTCTCTAGGATGTATAGCCTTTTTTAACGTATCATAGAATTCCTGTTGATCGAGCAATTCTGCTAATTCGGCCATTGCAGTAATATGTGTCTGATTGTCTAGTGCACTTAAGCCAAATATATACAAAACTGGGTCATTTTCTTTATTGCCAAAAGAAATGGGTGTTTTTAATGTAGCAATACTAATAGCAATTTCTTTTGCCCCTGCTTCTGGTCTCGCATGAGGTAAAGCAACATGTTTAGTTATCACAATATACGGTCCACTCTCTTTAGCTGTTTTTATCATGTCATCAACGTAATTAGGCGTAACTTTCTCTTTATCAATCAGTGGTTGCGCAGCTTTACGAACGGCCTCTTCCCAATCAGCTGCCTCAATATTTAGTGAGATTAATGACTCAGACGTTATTTCACTTAACAATGGATACCTCATCCCTTCCTCTTCTACAATTTTAGAAAGATATTTTTCTTTTTGACATATCTCTTTTTTAATCATTCTATATTGATCTGAAGTTACATATTTCTTTATCGTTACTAAAACTTTTTCTATGGTAGGATCGACTAATTCTTCGTCATTCAACAAATCGTAAACTTTAGAAATCAATTGATACTTTTCTTTTGCATTCATAATAGGACTCAAAATTATAAATGGCTTGTTTATAGAAAGAAGCCTACTCGAAACTGCCGTTGAAAAAACAATTTGAACGTTTTCGGTTACGATTTCTTTCTTGTAATCCTGCAAGATAAATTCCATATCCGGAAACAATTCTTCTAATTCTCGTTTCAGAATAATGGACGTCCCGACACCACTAGGACAAAGGATTAGACTTCTTTTCCTATAGACTTTCTGCTCTTTTTCTTCATACGTCGATGCCGCGAAATGAACCGTTAGATAAGCAATCTCATCGTCAGGGACTTCATGTTGAAAAATAGGATACAGTGGTTGTAGCGCTTCTTGCACTAACGAATACATTTCACCATATTCTTCTTTAATTCGTTTCTTTAACGGGTTAACAATCGGGAGTTTATAGAGTAATCGATAGTAAGCTGGTCTAAGGTGTTCATATAATTGTTGCGCAATAGCTGAATGATTTTTGAATTTAATTCCCGACAGAGCTTCAAATCGATGAATTAAACGATTGCCTAGCTGCTTAATTATTGTTTGATCTCGCGTATTTTCTTCAATATTTCCCATTGATAGGCCTAACATCCACGCATAAATATAAGTAATGTTCTTTTGACTTTGAATAGCCGTTTCTTGTGCTAAGTACTCACTAAATTTATACTCCTTCGAATCACAATCAATAATATCGATTAGCTTTTCATCCTCAACAGAACAACGAATAAAGCGCTCGGTTAACAGATGAAAACAATAAGTAAACTCTTTTAACTTATTCTCAACAAAATGAATGGAAAATCGATGACTTGCAGCAACAATCGTCTTTCTTGTCTCTTCAAATGGTTGCTCTATTTCTTGCTGAATATATTTCTGAAGAAGCGTTTCGCCATTATCTTCATACAAGCAATGGATAACCTTTTGCATAAGCATTGAGCGAATTACTGATTCATTCCCAGAAATGTAGTAACCTTTCTCTCGTGAATATTCGATTTGAAATCCATCTTTTAAGAATTCTTGTCTTAATTCTTTTACATCACTTAGCACGGTTGACTTACTTGCATGTACCATGTATACAAAATCATCTAAAGATAAATAATCACAAGAACATACCAATTTTAATAATATGAATAGCTTCCTACTTTGCTTATCATAAAATAGATCATTTCCTTTCTCTAAATTGATTAAATATTCCTGTAAAAATCGTTCACCTTCTTTATCAATTAAAACCTCCTTGTCAGATAAAATGATTCCGGTTTCATTCTTGTGCAATACAAGATTATTAATTTTTTGTATTGCATAAGAAATCTGTCTGTTACTCAAGCTATACTTCTCTCTAATTCCACAAATATCTCTTTCTTTTCTGAAAACTAAATCATGAAGAATCGCAATAGTTCTATCATCAATCATGTCCTCAACTCCTAACTAAATAGTAAGATCGAAGTGACTACAATTCAATTCTATTTTATAGCAAGATTTGTAAGCGGTTTTACAAAAATTACAATCACTTTTTATTTCCGTTATTTTATATTCATTATTTCACATAATTCTCTTTTTAAATAATTCATCTTCACTTAAACTCATTTTTCACACAATAAATAGGACAAATGAACCACCTATCTACACAAAAACACCCTGTCGACAACTTCTCTTTTACATCCAAGAAGTTATCTTACAGAGTGTACTTTACTTATTTAAACAGTTGTTGATTCATTTGTTTTTTGTATTGTTATTAAGATTTAGTTAGTCCACTGAAACTGGTACAAATTCAAATTTCGTGACATCGACTAATCCTAAATCAGTAATCTTCAGACTAGGAATCACGGCAAGTGACATAAAGCCTAACGTCATGATTGGGTCGACATCTTCGGCGATTCCTAAGACTTCGTGGGCAATTTTATTGACGGCTTCTTGTTGTTGAACAATTTCTTCACCGGTCAAATCACTCATCAAGCCACCGACTGGTAAGGCCATGCTGCCTAAAACTTGGCCATTTTCGACTAGGACTACGCCGCCATCTTGTTCTTTTAATGTTTCAATTGCCAAGGCCATATCCGCATCATTCGTGCCGGTCACAATTAAATTATGCGAATCATGGGCAATTGAAATGCCGATTGCGCCTTTTTTGATACCATAATCTTTCAGCAAGCCGACAAAAACATTGCCAGTATTATGATGCCGTTCGACCACTGCCACTTTTGCGACAGGCTGCGTTTCATCATATAGATAGTTGCCTGCTGCGTCTCGTGTCACCTCGACGATTGCTTCGTTAGTTAAAGCTTCCGTCTGAATCACGCCGATTGCTCGCGCTTTATCTGAAGTCAACGGTAAGACCAGCTTCTCTACTGAAAAATCGCCAATGTGGACACTGGATTGAACTTTAGTGGTTTCAGCTCTAGTCACGGGCACAATATATTCGCCGTCTTTTGCAACTAATTTGCCATCGATATAGGTTTCTTCTACAGCAAAATTGTTCAAATCAGAGAAGAGGATTAGGTCAGCTTTCAAACCTGGCGCCACTGCCCCACGGTCAAATAATTGACAACATTCAGCCGTATAAATCGTCGCCATCTGAATCGCTTGAATCGGATCGACGCCTTCTTCAAGACAAATTCGAATACTATTATCGAGATGCCCTTTTTCCAAAATCGTTTTGGCCTGCACATCATCGCCACATAATACGCAACGGCGAGCATTCTGCGGCGTGACACCTTTCAGTAAAGCCCGCAAGTTTTGCGTCACTGAACCTTCACGCAAGAACACATACATCCCACGAGCAAGACGGTCTTGCAATTCTTCCACCGTCGAACATTCATGGTCATTTTCAATACCCGCTGCCACATAGGCGTTCAATTCTTTGCCGTACACCATCGGACTATGACCATCAATCCGTTTATGCAAATTTTTAGCCACTAAAAGCTTCTCAATCACGGCTTCTTGCGCGTGAATCACGCCTGGGAAATCCATAAATTCAGCAAGTCCAGCAGCTTTTCCTTCTATTAAAGGAGCTTCCATATCACGCGCAGTCAAAATGGCACCGGCATTTTCCATATTAGTGGCTGGCACACATGAAGGCAACATGTATTGAATGTCTAATGCCGTATGCTTAGCTGCTTCAATCATATAATCCAGCCCTTTTAAGCCCGCAACATTGACGATTTCATGAGGATCTGCCATGACCGTTGTCGTGCCATGAGGAACCAATAAGCGACCAAATTCTTCCGGCGTCACATACGAAGACTCCACGTGAATATGCGGATCAATCAAGCCCGGCGCAATATATTTCCCTGCGACATCGCGAACTTCTTTGCCTTCGTAATTATCGCCAATCCCAGCAATCTTGCCATCAACAATCGCCACATCGCCTAACATCGTAGTCCCTTGGTAGACATCCACGATTACGCCGTTTTTCAACACCAAATCTGCTGGTTTTCTCCCCACTGCTACGTCAATTAGATTCGTTAATTCATGCTTATTCATTCTATCAATCACGTCTCCTCATTAGAATTTATCTGCCAAACGGCCAGTCATTACCCTACTTTTCATCAGGATATTTTCCTCATTCACTCGATTCATCTTCAACCTAATTTTTCTGCGTTTTTGAAGACTCATTTTTTTATTGAAACAAATTATATACCCTCAGCTAAAATAAAACAATCTTTTCCTATAACCAATAATCGTTCGCCTTTCTGACAAATCTCTGATAAACCTCGTCTAAATCATTTATCTAGCCATCCTTCCAACGAAATAGTCGGTCCACCTGGTTAAAATAAGTTTTTTCTAATTTTTAACCAGAATAACATGAAACCGAATAAATCCCGAACAATCAAATTCATCAGACAGAATGTTCGTGTTTACAGCAAAAAAGCATCCGAATGCCTCACTTTCCGTGAAGCGCTCAGATGCTCGATTATTGATTCGTGGATTCTCACTTATAATGGACAATCTAACAGATTAGATTTCCACTTTTTTAGGCTGATGCGTCGGCTCTTCGGCAAGCTTTTTCACGCCAATCCCAGTCAAGGCACTGACTAAGGAGAAGACGGGTGAAAATAAACTGAAGAAGGCAAATGGCAAGTAAGTCAGTGTCGGTACGCCAAATGTGCTGGCCACAAAGCTACCGGCAATGCCCCAAGGAATCAGGTAGTTAATTACCGTCCCGCCATCTTCCAGCGTTCTGCCTAGCACAACTGGATCAAGATTAGCTTTTTTGAAGACTTCTTTAAAGGCATTCCCGGGAAGAATCACGGATAAAAATTGTTCGCCGATAAAGATATTAACACCGATACTCGTCAACAAAGCCGTCGAGATTAGGCGGGCTGGTGAAGTTAATTTTTTCGCAATCACGGCCATCACCGTTGAGACCAGCCCTGTTTCCATCAATAAACCACCCAAAGATAAGGTCAGAATAATCAAGGAAACCGTTGGCATCATGCTTTCAATTCCACCTCGTGACAACAATAAATCAATTTCTTGATTCCCCGTTGTCGACACAAAACCAGTATCAATCACAGTCCCTAGGCTGGCTATCTTCGTGCCCGGATTTTGGATAAAGATCATCGCCACAGCTACACCAATGTTCAGTAAAATTGTCAAAATAGCGGGAATCTTGCGCCAAGCACAGATAAACATCAAAGCAATCGGCACAATCGCCCAGACAGAAATCGAGAAATTCGCCTCTAATACTTGGATAACCTCATCGATTTTAGCCAAGCTTGCCACTTGATTATTGACGCCTAGAATAGCGAACAAAATCAAAGAAACAAAGAACGCGGGAATCGTCGACCACATCATATTTTTAATATGTCTAAACAAATCAGCTTCCACAATCGCAGCTGATAAATTAGTTGACTCAGATAAAGGCGACATTTTATCACCAAAGACCGCGCCCGAAACAATCGCACCAACGACTAAAGCCGGATTTAAACCCAGCGTTGTGCCGATACCGAAAAAGGCAATCCCAATCGTGGACATAACGGTAAACGCACTACCCACCGCACTGCCGACAATCGCGCAGACGATAAACACCGAGGGCACAAACCATTTGACACTAATAATTTTAAATCCCACCACCATCAGGGTCGGGATAATTCCTGCTTGAATCCAGACGGCAATCAGTGAACCTACCAGAATAAAGATAAAAATCGGAATAATTCCTGGCTTCAGACCGGCGATAATTCCCTCGTGGATTAGATCAAACGGCATACGCTTGACCGTCATGTAGAGCATGACAATGCCAATCGCAAATAGAATTGCAATATTAGGTGTTATTTTTAGTCCAATCACCGCCACCGCAATCGTTGCGACAATAATGATTAGCATGATGCTAGCCTCCATGACAGAGACAGTTTGTTGTTTTTTCGTTTTCATTTTCTATTCCTCACAATCTGTTTTTAGTTATCCTTCGACTTCTTTGATTGTTGGAATGATATCGAATAATCCCACCACAGTTCATTCTGCTCGTCCTCTCTAGTAAAACAAAAAAATCCGTCCTCAGCCTATTTAGCTAAGGGCGAATTTCTCCACGGTACCACCTTAATTTAAAAACAATCACTTGTTTTTCTCTCAAATATTATTCAGTTGTGTCTATAATTTTAGTGTACTTCGTAAAATAGATCTGATCGATTCTCAGCAACCATCGACTTCCTGAACATAGAATCTATTTCCTACTGCGCTAAAAAGTTTTAAAGCTTACCATGAAGAATATAGCCATTCGACTCTTTTGTCAATAGGTCTGCTCACGATTCTTTCCGTTTTGTTATTTTAAAACAGCGTCAATAAATAATTGCCCTAGCTAAATGAAAGCAAAACTTCAGATCAAAATGAGGTACTTCCCTGCCAAATACCTACTTTCCCCAATTAAATAAATCTCAACTAACTTATTTTACTGAGAGAAAAAAGGGTGTTTTGCAGCACTTGTGGCTAGTTGCGGTGTTCTCAAGGGGTAAAATGAAGGTAAAAGGCCTCTTTTCCAGGAAAAACCCACTCTCTAAAGGATTCTTGATATTTTGCATTCCGTCAAAATCTCAAAAAACACCGCAACTAGCCACAACTCTATAAAAAGTAAAAAAGCGGTGATTTTCTAAAAAAATTGAGAAACGGTGCTAACTATCCACTTAAAATCTTCTGATTTCCATAAAAGTCGGTCGAAGAATCCCAGTCTTACAGGATTCTATAATTTTCACAAACAGCAATGGGCTTATTCTAGAGAAGGTAACTGCCCATTTTTGAGATACTTGTGGCTAGTTGCGTTTTTCTTAAAGGAAAATACGATTGAAAACAGCCTTTTCATGAGTAAAACCCACTAGCTAAAGGATTTGCCTGTCCTATTTGACAAGTTACAGAGTAGTAGGATGGCAATATAGTCTAGAATATAAGAACAAGCAAAAGATCGAGTTCCTGCCAAATAAATCGGCAGTTCCTCGACCTTCTTATTCTATGTGCGTTTTACTCAATTTGACCTATGATTTTTTCGCTGTTTAGTCACTTTCGACTTGTAGTAACTGTTCTTTTAAACTCGCAAACTCACTTTTTAGTCCATGGATTTCGCCGTAGACTGCCATCAATTCTTTGGCTAATTCGCCAGTAGTTTCGGCACTCATCATTAAATCTTCGGCATGCGTCATTAGTAAAGACATCCAGACCGTATCGCCGCCCGCCTCTTTTTGCACTAATTGTCCATGCACTTGATGGGCTTCCCGGTAATGTTCTTGACCTTGGGCAAATAGTTCTTGACCCGCTGTTTCCTCACCATTACGGAATTTTTGCAAAGCTTCAAAATAACAGCTACGCGCAGCTCCAGCGTTTGAGATTAATTGAAAGCAAACGATTTCTGTTTCTTCCATCCATTATCCTCCTATCAGCGCCAAAGCTTGGTCTAAGGTTTTTTTGCCGTCCATCATGCCATATGAACGCATGTCGATGGCCGCTACTGGACAAGAAACAGCTGACGTAACCTCTCCTTGGCGATAAGAAACCTGTGGTCCTAATAACACGCAATCTGCGTCACTTCCAACGGTTGCTGCAGCATCAATCGGATGTGCGTCAATCGTGACTTCTACCCCTTTTTCAGTAGCTGCTTTTTTCATATTGTTAACTAAGACACCTGTCGACATCCCGCCGGCACATAATAAAATTATTTTTTTCATCGATAAATTCTCCTCATTTTAAGTATATTCTGAATATAATTAAGCTAATTCTTCTCCGCCAACAGGCTGAAATGCTGCTTCTTTTTCTGCTAAAGCTTCTTGTGCCGCAATTGCTTTTTCTTCCGCCAAAGCCGCTTTATCTTGTGAGCGCATAAATGGAATATAGATGACCACACATAAGATAAATTGAACTAATTGAGCGACAATTCCCTGCCAACCATTTACTAAGAAGCCACCAAAGATAACTGGGAATCCGGTTGGGATTGAGACCCCATTATGATACGGTAAGAAGCCAACAATTGTTAATAGATACGCTGATAAGACTGAGACAGCTGGTGTCACCATCAACGGAATGATCATGCGCATGTTCATTACTTACGGAATCCCGAATTTAACTGGTTCAGAAATCCCAAACATTGAAGGGATCAAGCCGACTTTTCCGACAGCCTTCAACTGCTCTGATTTACAACTAAAGATAGCTAACAATGCGACTGCAAATGAACGCGCCCCACGGTTATTTAAAATGAAGCCAATCGTGAACAAGTGTGGCAACGCTGCGCCAGCACTATACGCTGCTAAATTGTCTAATCCTGGTTGGTAGAACACTAACATTAGGACTGGATAGACCGCTAGCACGCCGTGAATCCCGAAGAACCATAAGAACTCGATGAAGGCCACAATGATCATACACGTGAAGACGTTGGCACCTAATGAAGTTAATGGCGCTTGGACCCATGTGTAAATCATGCTAGTCAATGTGCCATATGGAGTCAAGCTCATAACGACGTAGATGATGCCCATCACAGTTGAAACAATCACGGCAGGCACGATTGCTGCAAAAGATTTATTCACAATTGGTGGCACAGATTCTGGCATTTTGATAACCAAATTCTTATTCACACACAAGATGTAGATTCGAGCACCGATCAAGCCGGCAAACATCGCCACGAACATACCGCCTGAACCTAAAGTTTCTAGCTTCAATGTTTTGGTCTCTTCTAATAGTGAAATTGGACTTAAAATCAAGAATGATACCACACTCATCAGTCCAGCATTCAACTGGTCTGCTTTCAGTTGTTCCGCTAATTTGTAACCAACTAAGAACGCTACATACAGTGAAATCACGTCAATTGTCATGGCATTCATCTGCGTCAATAATGCTTTCAGGCCAATCTGTTCCATGATTTGTTGCGTCGGTCCAATATTAATCGCATTGATTAGTGAAGCAATCGAACTAATCATCATCACCGGCATCAAACCCATCATGGCATTCGAAATCGCGCGCATGTACGTGTTATTTTGAATTTTAATTGCCCCATTCAGAATCGCATCTTTTACATTTTTCATATTTTTGCCTACCTTCCTTCATCTTCTAAGTATTTTTCTCTTAATTTAGTAATCTGCTCTTCAGTCAACCCTAATTCCTCTTTAGCATAACGCTCAATCCCGCCATACTCTTCAATCATTTCCAGTGCTGTAGTTAAAAATGAAGCGTCAGCCTCTTTAAAATAACGCACAGCCTGGACAAAATCAGGATTGTTTGATTGTTCCATCAACTCTTTCAGACTACGTTCATTTTTCTCCTTCTTATACACATTCGTCAGGAGATAGTCGTGCATGATATCCTCTTTTGAGACACCCAATAATAGATGAATTAGTGCCACGCCATACCCTGTGCGGTCTTTTCCGCCACGACAATGCTGCACAACCGCCGTTTCATTATCATCTAAATAGATTTCTAACATTTCTTTATAGACTTCCTGACAACGTTCCGAACGAACAAACTCCCGATTCTGCTCTGTCATCAAGAATTTTGCTAATTCAGCCGTCATATTTTCAAAATCAAGCGGTTTTTCTTCGCCATTTTCTGAAGAAGCCAATGCCGCAATATTTGCGATTGGATCCAGATAGACCACTCGCGCTTCGCCAATCGGTAAATCTTCATTATCGACACGCTCTTTTTCATTTCGAAAATCAATAATTGTCGTCAAACCTAGCTCCGCTAATTGAGCCTGATCTTTTGGCGTCAATTTGCTCAGTTCATCTGAACGATACAATTTCCCTTTAACAACCTTCTTACCAAAACTTGTCTCATAACCCCCAAAATCACGGAAATTATACGCACCCTCTAATTGAATTTTTTCTTTATCTGTCATACACTTTACTCCTTTATCACTGACATAAATTCTTCGAAATTTTCTGCTTGAATCATCTGCTGCATCTTGACCGGTGATGAGCACAAATGGATCAAATGCTCCGTCAACGGCTTGCTTTTCAGATGATCTTTCTTATTAATTAGAACCAAGAACACAATTCGGACAGAATGTTTGTACCAAAAGATTGGTTTTTTCAACGTCAATACACAAACCATTGTCTTTGGACTAATCAAAGCATTCGGATGAGGAAAAGCAGCATTTGGTAATAAATCCGTTCCAAAATAGTTTTCTCGTTCCTCAACCAAGGCTTCAAAGTTTTCTGGCAAAGCTAGTTTCTTCCGCGCTTCTTTCGATAAAAACGCTAACAATTCCTTACGTGAACCAAATTGTTTATTGGTAAAATATAACTCTTCACTAAAGTACGAATACAATTGTGCTGCACTGACTTCCGCAGCCAAGACTTTTTCGATTTTCTGAACCGTAGCAGGTTGTAGAAAATACTCAAAGTCAAAAATTGGAATGCTTCCGCGATAATCAACGGGTGTCGTGGTGAATATGAAGTCATAATCGTTATTTTGCAAATATTCTTCATAATCCCGTTGCTCACAGATGGTAATGGAATCTATATGATGGTGAAAATATTTGCCAAACTTAACTTTCAGTAATTCACCCGTCGAACGACCTAATTCATTAATGACCAAAATTTGCTTCTTAGCGATCGAATTAGCCTCGCGATTCAGCGAAACATCAAAATGCATCGCTAGATAGCTCAATTCATGGTCACTAACTCGTTGCTGATACTTACGATAAATAGTTTGTCCGGCAATAATGGCTAAATCATAGCCCATGACACAATGGATTTTGACTTGATCCAACAAAGGATTCTTCAACTCAATTCCTAGATGTAGCCGGTCAATCAAAGGCGCACAATGAATATTTAACATCGTTTGAAGCTCTAAATCATGTAACAAATCCAAATGTTTTTGTTCTTTAATTTCCAAAAGAATTTCATTTACCAACTCATTAACTTCTTTTGAAACCACCTGAGATTCTTCTGAAACAGCGATTCGTTTCCCCACAATTTGACCCAACACATAATTGTGTTCGCTTTCAGAAAACTGTACCTCACAAGCCTCTTCTAAACGATCGATAATCCGTTGACCCAACAACTCTTGTTCGCTATTGGTCCGCCCTTTAACAGGAATACTCTGTTCCAAGTAGCAACCTTCTTGCATCCGGGTGACCGCAATTTGTAGATGATACGTCAAATTGTTTAAAATATTTTCTGAGATGGGGTAAGCCTGTTTAGCAAACTCTTCAGAAATGATTTCTTTAATCAGTTCAAACAGCTCCGAAGCCGTCTCACCGAATAGACTAACCGTGTCATCACGCATCTTCAAATGATATTTTTGGACATAATTACTAGCTAAAAACCGCCGTAAATCAAACTCACTCCCAGCAATCTTCATCCCATAATAGGGCTTTGCTTCTAAGGTTAATTGATAATAGCTCAGAATTCGTCGGAAATTCTTCAACTCTGCGGATAGTTTACTTTGAGAAATAAATAAGTGCGTACAAATCGTTTCCGCTTTAACATAATCTTCTTGAGCAATAAAGAATTCAATCAACTGTTCTAGCAAATCTTCTTTCTGACGCGTCTGTTCCTGCACCTTCAGAAATTTTTCTTGATTTGTTATTTGAAGTGATAATCCCCGTCCTTTCTTTCCCTCAATCCAACAGCCAGTTTCTTCGCGCTGTTGGTTCAGTTCTGTCACATACCGGCGAATCGTTTTCGAACTAACGCCTAATTGAATAGCCGCCATTTCGCTCGTCAAACCAGCAGGTGATTTACTCAATAATTCAATTAAGGATAAGCTTGTTTTTTCCATTTATCTTTACCTCACTTATAGTGTACGTTTCTTTCCCCCAGACCTCCATTTGCATAATGTCTCTTTCGCTTCGGAAATTTTCACAAGGAAGTCATCTAGCACGCAACTGCTCATTTAGGACACTTGCTCTCTGAAATTAGGGCAAAGAACGAGCAAGTTATCCATCGTATTTCCCTATAAATAGTTAAAATACGCCTGTTCTCCACCCTTAATTATGCTGTGAAAAAACGCAAAAAACCACCCTTTTTTAATTAGAAAAGACAAAGAAAAAATGACAGTAAAAACATACGTTATTTTCAATAACTAGACAGATAAAATATGCCTAAACATTAGGAAAGCTAGCCATTATAATGAAAAAAAAGGAAAACCATTCGGCATTTTAGAAATATTTTTTGTTAATTACAATTGATTGCACACATAAAAAAATCGGTCTTCTCAAAAAAAGGTGAAAAAAAAGAGCCCCCTCGGACTCTTTTCTTGTCTATTCATTTAAAAAATTCAACTATGTGAGACTGAACTTCTACTTATTTGATAATTGGTTTCTAACTATTTATACTTATCTTCCAATTTGCTCATCCAAAGGCCTAACCAAGCGCCTAGAATAAATAGGATGATGCTCATAACTAAGGTCATCAGTGTCGCGCCGGAATAATCAGCAACGGGTGGGATGACAATCAAAAGGGTTGATGCAGCAACAATCCCGATGATGAAATGATAGACTTGCGCATGGAAATTGGCTAACAACCACTCCATTAATTTAGAAAAGGCTAGCATCACAACAATTCCACCAATCGCAATTGGCACAAAAACATCAATGATAGCAAATGATTTGAAGCCTTTCAACATCGGATCATATAAGCCTAAGACTAATAATAAATTCGAAGGACTTAATCCAGGCACTAACACACCAAGAGCGATTAAGCCACCGGCAATCACGAAGCCGAAGAAATTAGCTGGCAATGTGCCAAGTAAATCATCCATAAAGTAGAGTAATAAGAAGCCAATCACTAATGTGCCGACAAACCAAACCATGTCGATTGGACGACGTTCTCTTTTACTTGTCGATTCTTTCAATAACGATGGCAGCGTGCCGATAATCGCACCGGCAAAGCCCCACAAAACGACGATTTGATAATTGGCTAGTAGCCATTCCAAAGGTTTTGATAAGACGCCAATTCCGACGACTCCACCAATCCCAACGGGTAAAAAGAATAAAAAGTTTTCTTTAAAATTCTTGGTCAAATGAGCCATAAAGCTCAACATGCGTTCGTAAATTCCAAGGATTGCCGCCAATACTCCTCCAGAAACTCCTGGTAAAATAAAGCCTAAAGCAATAACGACTCCTTTAATGAATCGTGATAATACACTTTCTGATTTCTGTTTCTCCATAATACTCTCCTTACCTAAATAAACGGTGTGTCAGAAGTAGCTTCTGGCACAACCTTTTCTTTGCAACAATACTATAACTATACTTGAGTTGCGTAAAATTAGAAAGACCTATTTATGAAAATTTAAGAGTTCATTCCACGGCTCGTTTTTTGATGATAATAGTAGACTGGAATTCCTAGTAAAGTTACCCCGATGCCGATAAGTGCTAACAACGTTTGGGTGAAAATCGTCGCAATTAGGATAAATAATGCGCCGCCGATGGCGATTAATGGCACGATTGGATAGAAAGGAACTTTATATGGCCGAACCATATCTGGCTCGCGTTTGCGTAAAATAAATACGGCAAAGAAAATTAACACGCTAAAGAGCCACATCACAAAGACTAGCATATCCGTCAATAAATCGAAGGTTCCTAACTGCATCATCACTAAGGCAATCGCCAGTTGAACAAGGGCCGCTACGTAAGGCGCCACGAATTTTTTTGAGACTTTTCGGAAGTGACGACTGAAAGGTAATTCATCAGCTAAAGCCATCGCATACGGTACGCGAATGCCGGTTAAGGTGTAGCCGTTAAGCGCACCATAGACTGAAACTAGAATCCCCAGCGTGACAATCTTCCCGCCACTGGCTCCAAATATTACCGCTGAAGCATCTGAGGCAGCATTTAAATTCCCTGAAATCGCCTCAACTGGTAAATTTTTAAGAAAAACAAAATTGACTAAGGCATAAATTAACGTAATAAAACTCAAGCCTAAAATAATTGCTTTCGGTAAATCCTTGGCCGGACGCTTCATCTCACCCGCCATCGCACCGACGCCAAGCCAGCCATCGTAAGCGAATAAGGTTGCCAATAAGGCTCCACTCAAGCCTTCAAAAAATGAGACATCTTTTCCTGCTTCGATTGGAAATAACGAAACAGAAACTTCTCCACTCGTTGCAAGACCCATCAAAACGATTACGGCAATCGGAATTAATTTGATCACTAAGGTCGCTGACTGAACCGTCGAAGCCATCCGTGTACCCAATAAATTCACGCCAGTAATCGAAGCTGCTGCCACGATGGCGATCGGTAATAAATAACTGTTTGATAAATGAAATAAATTCACAAATTGTGTACCAAAAATAATTGATAAGGCCGCAATATTGGCTGGGAAATAAATCAAACTCTGTGCCCAACCTAATAAGAAACTCGGCAGCTTCCCGTAAGCTACCTCGATATACTTGACTGCACCGCCTGTTTCAGGAATGGCCGTCGCCAATTCTGCCACTGTCAAACCTGCACAAATGGTTAGAATCCCCCCTAAAATCCAAGCAAATATCGTCAAGCTTGCAGACTGCGTATGTCCCACAACAGCTGCTGTTTTAAAAAATACCCCTGCCCCAATGACTGTTCCCATAACAGTCGACAAGGCCCCAAATAAATTAATTTCTTTCTTTAATTTATTCTCCATACATTCCAACCTTCCCTGTTTATAGATGTTAGTATACCCGTTGACACAGTCCATTTCCATTAATTTTGTAAAGAAAACGTTTCCTAAGCTATCGCACAACAGTCTTAGGCAGAAATCGTTCTTGAGACTGAGGGAAAACCTTAAAATTCCGAGTATACTTCACTTATTGAAACAACAATCATTTACTTAACAAACGAACGGGCTTATTCGACTAAGCCACATGAATCGATAGATTGACTAAATTCTAAATTCAACGTCCCTATAAAATTAATGACTCACCTGAAAGGAGCCATGCTTGATGAAATTCACACAAAAACAATTTTACAATCCTTCTTCGCAAACGCACATGCGCGATTCACAGTCAACTCAACAGAAAAATACGATTTGGCATTGGGCCACGTTATTTCTTTTTGCCTGCTTAGTAGTTGCTTCACCAATCCAACAACTATTAATCTTACTAGGTTTCGTGGCCTTTAGCGCGATCATTAAAGGCCCACTGATGATTCTCTGGGGGACCTTATATGCCTTTTTAATCGGCTTATTTCCGCCGCTCGCCTTGGCTATTTCACTGCTGTTTCTGCTCCTACAAATCGGTGATTTCGTCAAAACTTGGCGCGTCTATCTCGTGGGTGGCTTCTTTTACCTCTATCCATTAGTCACTATGCTGCTCCATCAATTTGTTTTCCCAGATGCACAATGGTTCCTATTAGTCGCCTTAACCTCAGGACTCACAGGATTACATTTTCTGCTAAATTGGTTATATAAAGAGTCTGTGCTTAGCCGTTCCATGGCCTTTTTCTTACTAGGCTTACCTTACGACTTCTTATTACTCTTATTGCCTCGTTCCTTCAAAAAGAAACACAACCTTGGCAAAAATTCCGTCGCTGCACCACGCAGCATTCGACGCTAAAATAAAACGAAAAGCTACTACCTACTGATACAAGATTATTCTTACTATCAGTAGGCAGTAGCTTCTTTTTTGCTGAATTTGAGATGACTGTCTAATCAATAATCAGCAGTAATCCACTCCCACAGCATGATGTTTATCCCAAGTGACTATCCTTTTTGATACGCTCTATTTTTCTTTGCTGAACTGTCTGAATAAACGTTGGAATTTCCAATGACTGATACCTTTCGCCGTCTGCTTCAAGAGCAACTGACTGTCTGTGGCTTTTTCTTGACTGTACAAATACCTTTCGTAATCCAGTGTCAGCATGTAAAAGTCCTGGTTCAACGCAGGAATTTGGCTTTCCACCAGCTGGGCATATTCTTGTAACGGTTGCCCCTCTGCACGTGGAATCAAACGTGCCAATCTTCTTAACAGGTACGGATAAGCGATTCTCAGTGGCTCTTGCGACACCGCGCTAACTATCACGACCACTAAATAAATGTGTTCTCTATAGAACAGTCCACCTAATAATAATAGTAACAGGCTAATTAATGCTACTATCAGCCAGCCATTTGAAGCAACTGGATTGTCTGTTGAACCTGCTGTTGCACGATCACTAGTTGTCGTACTTTCTTCTGGTGCTGAGGTGCTACTCGATGAACTCGTTGTGCTTTCGCTGGTTTCTGCAGATGATGCTTGAGGTGGCACGGTCTCACTCGGCGTCGTTTCTTGATTAGTCGCTTCCAGTGGTTGTACAAATGAAGGCGTTGGCTCAAAAGGTAACCAACCGTAGCCGTCAAAATAGACCTCCACCCACGAATGGGCATCCGTATTACGCACGGTATATTTGAGCAATCCATCCTCTAAGGTCGTCGCTGTTCCCGGCGCAAAGCCTTTTGCCCAACGGGTCGGAATATCTAACGTACGCAATAAAATCACCATCGCTGACGAAAAATTATCACAATAACCAACCTTCGATTCAAACAAGAATTGATCCACATAATCCTGGCCTTCTTTTGTATACATTGCATCCAATTTAGAATAACGGAAATTCCCTGACCGCTTCAAATACGATTCAATCGCCAGCACCCGATCAATCTGCGTATCCTGATCCTCCGTCAACTCTTTGGCCAACTGAGACACCCGCTCCGGTAAATATTCCGGCAGCTGCACATAAAGTAATCGGTTATTCGCATCGCTGGATTCACCAGCATATTCTTCATCGTATTCACCGTCGTATTCCTCGCCATATTGATTAGCGTATTCCTCATCATACTCAGTAGCCCCATAGCCACTGCCAGTTGAAGCATTGAGATTCCCATTCCCAAAAGCCGCCAATTCATCGGTCGTATAGCTCAAATTTTGAACACTCATGGTCACTGAATTATCCGCTGAATCCGTCTGGCTGTCTAAACGTCTAACCTCCGGCTGATAAGTATATTGGTCATCAACCGCCGACTTGTATACCTCCATTTTGGCATACGGCAAAGGGATATACGACGTTGGTTGGGCAAATTGAAGCGTGATCGTCTCCTCATCCTCCAATTGACCGCTGTAATCTGGATAAGGTAAATCCATCGCGGCATAGTTTGGAAAAATCACCGTTGGCTCCGTGACAGTCGAATCTATCCAGCCCGTTCCAGTGTAAATCGCCTTACTATCCACCCGCCAATAATGCGCACTCTTCTGCGTCGCCTCAAAGACAATCTGATCATCATCTGAGATTGGGCCACCTAGATGCTCACTATTTTCACTAAACCCTGTTTTCAACGTGATTTGTTGGCCACTTTGTTGAATATACTGATACAAGCCTTTCTCCTGTAGAAAAGTTCTCAGATTCGCCGTATGTTCAAGAATTGGCGCCTTCAGGTCAGTCTTCGGTAAGAATATCGCTGCTACACAAAGGACTAGCAGAATGACCCCCACCTGAACCAACCCTCTCATGCGAAGTTTCCCACGCTCATTCTCAATCTCAGAGCCATAACTCTGAGATTTAGCAGCTAAATTATCTCTACTTTGGTTTAAAGATTTATCTTTGGTTTTGTTTCTATTTTTCTTTCTATTTTTCTTTCTAATCGTATTTCTCTCTCTAGTTTCCTCATCCTCTGCTCCATATCCCTGACTCAGGTAATATTTCTGGAAGATGCCTAAGGCTAAGACGAGAATAATTGCCACATCAAACTCTTGCTCATTGTAGAGTGCCAGCATTAGCAAATAGACGACAATCATGCCGATGCTGATACCTACTTGCTCGTATTCCACCAATAATTCAATCAGTAGAATCGTCACAACAAATAAGATAATCACGACCACCGTTGTATACTGACTACCTACTCCTCTGTTGAGAAACAGTTCAGAAATTTGCCGCAGCTGCTGGACGAATGAATCGAGCCAGCTAGTAAATTCGCCACCAGAAAATGGAAAGAGTAGCATTAAGTTAAGGAAAAAACTCAAACTATAAAAAATAAAGCGCACTAATTTTGACGGAAAAAGTAACGCAGTTAAGCTAATCAATCCGATACCAAAAAATTTGGCCAGCTGATTTTCTATGTTATAGACTTCAAAAAATTGATGAAAAGCCAAGACAAAAGCAAGATAAGAGGTCAAGGCTAAGACAAATTTAGTCTGAATTCTCGCGCGCATAGAAGCCCTCCCACTCATGAATTAGTTGACTGTACACCAGCATCGGCATCGACTTTGTAATCCCTACATTGGCTAACTCGTCAGATAGCTCCGGGAGAAAAAGACACATTCGTCGACCTTTCTTCTCCGGTAATGAAACCAAATTTTCTAGCGGCTGAATCGTCGCATAGTTTTCCAGCGAGCCGATCCTTTCATCCGTCAGTCCCTCACCAACCAAAATAAATTCAGCTTTTTTCTGATAGGCTTCCGCAATCGTATAAAATAAACTCAATGTTTCTTCAAAATAGGGACTCGCTATGCCGTAAAAAACAAACGTCCATTTCACTGAATCCGTCCGTTCATACTCACGTAAGATCAATTCCTGCTTACGACTAGAGGTTTTCCAATCAATCTGCTTCAACGAATCCCCCTGCTGATAGGCCCGATAATTCTTAATTAGATACGTGCTTTCTCCCGAATAATCCTGATAGATCAGCGTCGAAAGCTCTGCCAAGATCGCTTCTCCTGCCGGATGATGGGCAGGTAAAATCAACCAATCAACCGACAAATCACGTAGACGTTTCTTTTCAAACCAACCAAATAAATCTCCGCCGATTTGCTCGATTGGTTGCTTTTTGAGCCACCCTCTACTCATCGGCGTCAGTGACAA
Organism: Candidatus Enterococcus huntleyi; assembly: GCF_009933175.1. Classification (GTDB taxonomy): domain Bacteria; phylum Bacillota; class Bacilli; order Lactobacillales; family Enterococcaceae; genus Enterococcus_K; species Enterococcus_K huntleyi. The sequence continues at coordinate 57,279 of NZ_MAEJ01000002.1, forward strand.
ATCGATTGTCGTCCGTTGCCCCAGATAAGTAGCCAGTGTTTGCTGCCGCTTTTCATTAGGCACATGAAAAGTCAGCCATGAAAAAAAGAGCGGTACTGGTAATCGCCGCTGACTCGTTAATGTAACTGTTAGCTGCTCACCTAGATGAGCCAACCGTCGCTCTTCACTCTTCAATGACAGCCAGGATAATGGGCTTATGAAAGATAAAATCTCCGCAAGCCCGCCTAAGGTGACAAAAAACAACACCGTCCAGCCTGTATCATTGTTAAATATAATTGCGTAGAACAAGAACACTAGATAAAACAATCCGACCAAGAATAGTCGGCCAATCATCACTCGTTTGCGCATTCGTTACCTCCTCACAGGCACCGGCACATCCGCAATAATTTCATTCAGAATGTCGGTGACGTCGGTCTGGTTCGTCCGTAATGATTTTAATAAAAGGCGATGTGAAAATACGGCAGGTAAGATAATTTGCAAGTCTCTCGGCGTGACAAACGTCCGTCCCTCAGTCAGTGCATAGGCCTTTGCTCCGCGAATAAACGCCATGCTACCTCGTGGACTAATCCCCAATTCCACCTGCTTATGCTCGCGACTTTTTTGAACCAATGATAAGGCATAGCTCGCCACAACTTCATCCAGATAAACTTCATCTACCTGTTGTTTTAAGTAAGCCAACTCAGCAGTATTGATCACTTGATCAATCACCTCAGTCGTTTTCGGCCGACTCTGCATCAGCTGCAATTCATCCGCCGCCGCAGGATAGCCAATCGTTAATTTAAATAAAAATCGGTCCAACTGAGCTTCCGGTAAAGGATACGTCCCCTCATAATCAATCGGGTTTTGGGTCGCCATCACGAAGAAATTCTCAGACAACGGGTAAGTCGCGCCATCAATTGTCACAGCCCACTCAGACATCGCCTCCAATAACGCCGCCTGTGTCCGTGGTGACGTCCGATTAATCTCATCCGCTAACAAAATTGTCGTAAAAATTGGCCCCTGACGAAACTCAAATTGTGTCGTACGATTATCAAAAATAGAAACCCCTAAAATATCACTCGGCAATAAATCCGGCGTAAACTGAATCCGCGAAAAATCACCATGCACCGCTTTAGCAATCGCCTTAACCATAACCGTTTTTCCGACACCCGGCACATCTTCAAATAACACATGACCAGACGCTAACATCGCCGCGATCGTTAATTGCACAACCTCGCGCTTGCCCAATACCACTTTTTCTACTTCATCTATTAAACGTGTAATCTTCAAAAAATGTTCTCTCTCCAAATCAATTCCCCCACTTCGGTTCTACTTAATCTTAGTATTTTTAGCAACATTTGTATTCCTATGTGCACTAATTTTTAACCGCTCATCGAGCTGATTTCGAATCTACTTCCGAACCTACTTTAAGTCTTTTTCCAACTTCACTTTTATTACTCACCTTTTTGTATTCGTTCGCTCTCACAATTGATTCTGACATTATGTATATCCTAACGCATTTATAAATTAGAATCTTCTGAAAATTCAATGTGATTTCTATATTTTACCATGAAATTAGGATTATAAACTACCTGTTATTCAAATGTAATAAAAAATCCTATCAAATGATGTTTGACAGGATTTTGTTTGATTAATAAACAATGTAGTAGCATTCATAATCTCTTTTAGTTTTTATCCCCTCTACTCTCGAGGAAAAATTTCGGACGCAAAAAGTTAAGTATACTTAATGTTCTACCCTCTTTAACATTTTAAAATTTTTACTGCTCACTAAAAAGAACATCAACAACATTAAGTATACTTAATATTTTTAATTCTAACCAAAAAAAATCCCGTATATTTAATTTTTTGCCTCTTCACCATTTGAAGAATTTTGATATAATTTTTGACGCTTACTAGCAGAAATACCTGAAAAAATTAAGTAT
>NZ_MAEJ01000003.1 GCF_009933175.1 Candidatus Enterococcus huntleyi
CACTAAATATTATAGAACCATGATTTTTAAATAATGATGAAACTGAGTCAGTGGTGTAACAGCTACTGGCTCAGTTTTTTTCTGTGTGTAAGAAGGGATAGCGACTCAGAAAATTGAGAAGAGCTAGAACAATGAAAAACTGGTGGCATATAAAAATAAACGTATAGCTAAAAGTTATAATAGAGTATTCATTTTAAGTATTAGTCATGGATAGAAGAACTGATTACAATAGAAGAAAGAGATTTGAAAAAGGTGGATGATAGAAAATGAATACTAAAAATTTACAAGAACGTCTACAAGGAATTGATATTTTTGCGAACTCGCCAATCAGTATTGAGCTGCATGACGTAAAATTGGCTAACGAAAAACTATTAGCAGAAATGAATATGCAGTATCACACGAATCAAGAGATGTTAGACATTCTCGAACAGACGACTGGACAGAAAATTGATCCTTCAACGACGGTTTCACAACCTTTTTATAGTGATTTTGGCGGTCATATTACGATGGGGAAAGACATTTTCATTAATAAAAATGTGACTTTTGTTGATTTAGGTGGAATTACACTAGAAGATAAAGTCTTGATTGGTCCAGATAGTCGATTAATTACCGTCAATCATCTGCTTGATCCTGTTAGTAGAAGAGGCATCACGGTTGCGCCAATTCTGGTGAAGAAAAATGCTTGGATTGGAGCGAATGTGACAATTTTACCCGGTATTACCATCGGTGAAAATTCAATTATCGCTGCTGATTCAACTGTCACAAAAGACGTCCCAGCAAATGTGATTGTCGCAGGTAGTCCGGCCAAAGAAGTTCGGAAATTGGATGAATAAACGGATGAATATTTTTAAACTACTGACTGGTGGCAAGGTGAAAAATCGGCGAGAAGTTGGACAAGAAATGTTCGGAATACGATTGGCACTGAGGGCATTGATTTTTATCAGCTTATTATTTTTAGTCGGCTGTTCGACAAATAAATCGACCACCTCCTCTGCCAGTTCGGAGAATGCATCAGGGATAGAGATAGAACAGGCAACGACTGCTAGAAAGGTAGCGAATACAGAACAAACAACAAAGATAAGTGAGGCTTCTGGGACGAGAACTTATTTAATTTGTAATGAGGAAAAGTTTGAACTTTTATTGGAAGCTAACCAGACGGCGAAAGCTTTAAAGGAACGGTTTCCTCTCTCTTTAGATATGGCTGATTTGCACCGAAATGAAAAATATAATTATTTGGCTGAGGAGTTGCCAACAAATTCAACACCTATAAATAGAATCGAAAAAGGCGATGTGATGTTATTTGGATCAGACTGTCTGGTGATTTTCTACAAGTCTTTCGAGACGAGCTATTCTTATACGCGAATTGGGAAAATCAAAAATCCAGAAGAACTCAGCTTTTTAGAAAATGAAAAGACAGTGCGGATTTCAATCGAAGAACAGAAAGAATGATAGAACAAAACAATCAAAAACAAGCAAATAATGTCCATTAAATCTTCATGCTTCCTAGGCATACGACCATTCTAGATAAGTATTAGACCCAAGCAATACATCGCGGTATGCTAAATGTATAAGACATAGACAAATGAATCAGTTGAAAGGATGAGTAGCATGACAAAATGGCTTAATGAGGAATTAGAAGCAATCGGAAATGATGAGAATTTGTATTTATCAATTCCTAATCCGGATGGGAATATGCATGCTCCCGCTTGGATTTGGATTGCTGAAGCAGATGGACGACTATTTGCCCGAGGTTATAGTGGTCAATCGGCTCGTTGGTATCAATCAGCAAAAAGAGAAGGACGAGGACATCTTTCAGTTGGTGGTATAGAAAAAGAAGTCCATATTCGAATCGTTCAGGATGAATCGTTGAATGAAGCAATCGATAAAGGGTATGAGAAAAAATATGCTGGTAGTGCTTATTTAGCTCATATGATTGGCCAGTTAGCTAAGTCAGCAACAGTTGAATTTATTCCAATCGATGACTCAGTGGAATAAATAACCTGAGAAGAGGTACTTCGCAGATAAATGACAATTGAACGAGATGATAGCATCTGACTTCCTATTTTAGTAGTCAGGTGCTATTTTTCTCTTATCTAAATGTGAATACATTTCCTCGCTGATAAATGCTATACTTACTCAGAAAGAAAAAGTGAGGAGTAATACTATGCAAATCCAAAAAATAAAGTCTTCAGAAATCGTACGGGTTAAGAGTAATAAGGTGGAAATTAAGGATACACAGTCAGCGTTAGATTTCATTATGACCGTTTCTTTTGAAGCGAATTCTAATCAGATTATTATTGACGAGGCGATGATTGCGGAAGAGTTCTTCGATTTAAAAACAGGATTACTAGGTGATGCGTTTCAGAAATTTATTACCTACAATTTGCGCCTAGCAATTATTGGGAACTTTGCGAAATACAATAGTCAGAGTCTGAATGATTACATCCTAGAGTCAAACAAAGGGAATTCTATTTTTTTCGTAGAAACAGAAGAACAAGCGATTCAAAAATTAGAAGACTAAATAGAAGGAATCTGCTGTTAGAAATAATCAGTTAGACAGACATTTTTTCACGTAAAATCAGAATCTATTCAGCAAAATAACAGCACCTACAAAAACATACTGGCAGGCGTGAAATTTTTGTAGGTTATTTTGTTTGAATATGCTATTCTAAAGAAAAGTAATCTATAGAAGAATTCATCTACGGTGGAATGATCCTATGAAATTCGCTACATACAAGTCAATAATAGGGATACATATATGCTAAAAGGCACTTTCAGATTGGGCGAATGGGTAAGATCATGTTCTATAAATTTCTTTTACTACTTACTATAATTGGTTAAAAATGAAGCGAATGAGAAAAAGGAACTTACAGCTTTCCATTGGCTCCACTTTTTTATGCTGTTTTGTAAGTACGATTTTGGTATTTATTATAAGGAGGAGTAGTTGTGGAAGTATCCTATCAGGAAATGATATTTTTATTTCTCGGAGGGCTAGGAATTTTTCTATTTGGTATGAAGTATATGGGAGATGGCTTGCAGAAAACGGCAGGCGACTCTTTGCGAGAGATACTTAACACGTTTACATCGACACCATTACGTGCAGTACTTGCTGGTTTAGTGGTCACAGCGATCATTCAAAGTAGTTCAGGCACGACTGTTTTAACAGTGAGTTTGGTAAGTGTGGGCTTTATGTCCTTAAGACAAGCAATCGGCGTGATTATGGGTGCCAATGTGGGAACCACCGTTACAGCCTTTATCATTGGTTTTAATTTGAGTGCGTATGCTTTACCAATTATGGGGATTGGTTCTATTTTATTGTTTTTCTCTAAGCGGGAAAGAATTAATAATATCGGACAAATTCTTTTTGGATTTGGTTGTTTATTTTACGGTTTGAAATTAATGGGTAATGGGATGGCACCGCTACAGGAGCTTCCACAATTTTCTGATTTGATGGTTAATGTATCTCACCATCCGATTCTAGGTGTGGGGATTGGGACCTTATTAACAATGGTTCTACAAAGTTCGAGTGCGACGATTGGGATTTTGCAACAGCTGTATACTCAAGGAAGTGTCGAGATTGGAGCGGCCTTGCCGATTCTTTTTGGTGACAATATTGGGACGACAATCACAGCGGTTATTGCTGCTTTAGGAACGAGTATTGCGGCGAAAAGAACAGCGGCTTCACACGTGGTCTTTAACTTAGTTGGGGCAATTATCTTTACGCTTCTGTTATCGCCATTTACTTCAGTTGTCTTGAAAGTAACGGAGGTTTTCGGTTTGAATCCAGCGATGCAGATTGCTGTGGCGCATGGAATCTTTAACTTCTCTAACTTACTTATTCAGTTTTGGTTTATTCGTCAAATTGAGCAATTGGTGCGTAAGATTATTCCAGGTACGGATAACAGTATCAATTTCAGCTCATCTAATTTAAATGAAGCGATTATTCAAAACTCACCAACTCTAGCGTTAAATCAGGCGAAAATCGAGTTATTGCAAATGGGTGAATATGTGATTGGCGCTTACGATGCAACTACATCTTTCTATGAAAAACAAGACCAAATTGATCGAGACAATGTGATCCAATATGAGACAGCCATTAACGATATGGATAATCGATTAACAGAATATCTTGTGCAGCTGTCATCTACTGAATTAACGATTGCAGAAAGTCACGAACAAACCATGATGTTGGAATTAACCAAAGATTTAGAACGGATTGGCGATCATTGCGGAAATATTATTTCAAATATCGATGAAGCGATTAAGTTAGAGAAAAAACAACAGGCAAAAGATAAGAAACAAGGAAAAACTTCGAGCCGAGAACTTACGCTGACTTATGATGAAGATTTGATTGAATTATTCAGTAAAGTGAAGAAAAACATTGTCGATTCGCTTAATGCATTTGAGAAAGATGACAAAGCGGTGGCCGCACATATATTGGAACGTGAAGAAGAAATCGACGAACGTGTACGATTACTACGTAAGAAATACATTTCAATTATGAACAGCGGACAAGGACGAGCAGCAGATAGCATGCTATTTATTGATTCAGCCTCTAACCTAGAGCGGATGAGTGATCGTTCAGTCCATATGGCTAAGTATGTGCTTGGCGAACGCTACGGAAAAGACGCGATTACTGTCGAGCAATCGATTAATCCAGTGATTGTTGAGAATTAATAGTTAAACGATAAAAGAACCATAGAATAGACAAAGAGTCAGATTTGAGGAGTTGTTTTTCTCCTGAAAATCTGGCTCTTTAGTATTTCTAGGCACTAAAACTATTCTGGTTAATGAATTTTTAGCTATATATTTGAAATCAAGCCTAATAGTTGACATATTTATAATCTATTGGTTTAATAGATTAAACCAATGAGCGATTAAAATAAATTATGTAATTATCTAGTGAATAAAAATATGTGATGGGAGTTTATCGATGGATACAATGGATGAATTGAGAGAACGTTTTTCAGAACTGAGTCCCTTTTTGATTTGTTTGGGCGATGAAAAGAGGCAACAGATTATTCTTCGCTTAATGGAAGAGAAGGATTGTTCAGGATTACAGGTGACAGATTTGATGGAGACGATTGAGCTATCAAGGCCAGCTGTTTCTCATCATCTGAAGGTGTTGAAGCAGGCAAAGATTGTCAAATTTCGGAGTGAAGGTACGAAGAATTTTTATTTTTTGACACATGAAATAGGCGAAATTAATAAGCTAAAACGTCTGCTGGATCAACTAACTAATTTTATGGAAAAAGGATGAGTCAATTGAAAAAAGTTTTGATTGTAGAAACGAATGTGACTAGATATTCTGGGACCTATGAATTAACTGGCTTATGGTTAGGGGAAGCGGCAGAATTTATCGATGAGTTAAAGAAGGCAGGAATTGCCTATGATTTTGTCAGTCCATTAGGCGGCTTTGTGCCTCTGGATCCTAGGAGCCTGAAGTATACGGATGAATCAATTGTTGCTGTGTATGAAGATCCCGATTTTATACAGCGTGGCTTGGTGCATACTATGAGTCCTAATCAGATTGTGGCCAGTGATTATTCTGCTATCTATTATACAGGTGGTCATGGCGTGATGTGGGATTTTCCGAATAATACAGACTTACAGAATATTACCAAAGAAATCTATGTACAAGGTGGCTATTTGACTTCCGTTTGTCATGGCGTAGCAGGATTATTAAATTGTAAAGATGATGAAGGTAACTATTTGATTGCCAACAAACAGCTAACTGGTTTTACCACGATGGAAGAAATTATCGCCGGCAAACGTTCCGTCGTGCCATTCCTAAATCAGAAAGTGGCCGAGCAAAATGGCGCAATATTTAAGAAGAAACGTTTCTACAAGGAGTTCGCAATACAGGATGGTCAACTAATTACAGGACAAAATCCATTTTCTGTACGCGCAGTTGCCAAATTGTTGATTAATGAATTGAATGGAGGAAGAAGTTAGATGCAAACTATTCTTGGGAGTACTGGACAAATTGGTGAAGAGTTGGTCAAAGAGCTACACGACAACTATACGACTGATCTTCGTTTAGTCAGCCGACATCCTAGAAAAATTCACGAGAGTGACCAGCTTGTGGCAGCGGATTTACTGAACTTTGAAGAGACAAATCGCGCAGTCAAAGGAAGTGAAATCGTGTATTTTACAGCCGGACTACCGATGGTTTCAGCGTTGTGGGAGCAGCAGTTTCCGACCATGATGAAGAATGTGATTGAGGCTTGTATCCAGAATAATAGTAAACTAGTCTTCTTTGACAATACCTATATGTATCAAAAAGATAGTATGCCGCAAACCGAGGAAAGTCCATTTCAACCAGTAGGAAAAAAAGCGACTGTCCGGGCAAAAATCGCGCAGATGCTCCTAGATAAAATGGCAACAAACGAGATTGAAGCAGTCATTTGTCGAGCACCTGAATTTTATGGACCAGGTAGAACACAAAGCTTCACGAATACAATGATTTTTGATAATGCTAAGAATCAGAAGGCATTGCAAGTTCCTTTGAATGACCAAGCTTTGCGCACATTGATTTGGACACCAGATGCGAGCCGTGCAATGGCATTGATTGGCAACACCGCAGATGCTTACGGTCAAACATGGCATTTACCTTGTGATGAAAGTAAAACGTATGCGCAGCTGATTGAAATGACAGAAACTATTTTACAAAAAGAACTCAAGTATACGGTTGTTAAAATGTGGCAGTTTCGTTTGGGCAGTCTGTTCAATAAACGCTTAAAAGAGATGAAAGAGCTCTTGCCACGCTACCAAGTAGATAATAAATTCATTTCAGATAAATTCAAGAATCGTTTCCCGGAGTTTAAAGTCACAACCTTTGAAGAAGGGATAACGGAGCTAATGCACGAATAAAGTGTGAGTTAATTCGTTCGACTAAAAAATGAGAGCAGCGATTTTCTAGGTAAATTTGTACTCAGAAAATTGCTGCTCTCTATTTTTAGTAGTAAAGAAAATGTAACTACTGCGCGTGCTAGAGAGTTATGCGAAATAAGTTTTCTAGCAGGTTCTATTTGTCCGGAATACTGTGTTTGTGTCATACTAACCTATTCTATCCGTCAAAAAAATTCGCAGTCTGGTCGCAAGTAGCTTAATAAAGAACTTGATTTCATTCCTAAATCAGCTCAGCTAGCTAAATGGAAGGTAGGGAATGTGCCATTTCACAAGATTGCTCTACGCCTATCATCCTGCTACTGCGAAACTTAGTAAGCAGGACTGGCAGTTAGGAGCTTTCAAATGGAGTGAACTGTTCCAGTTCACAAGATTGCTCTACGCCTACAATCCTGCTACTGCGAAACTTGGTAAGCAGGACTGGCAATAACAAATCGCTTTTTAAAATTTTTAATAAAGTGTCGGTAATTAGAGATTTTTGGTTTTTTTCTCACTAGTGTCTATTCGCACAGTTTTGGAGATTTTTAGAAGAGCGTCAAATGACAAGAATCCATTACCTATTAGGCTTTTATGATAAAGTTACTCTTTTCACTTCACTTTTTACCGTGAAATCTGTGCGAATGAAGACTAGTGGGAATAAACTGGACATTTCTCCTCACTAAAGTGCTCGAATTGAAATGTACAAGGGAGTGAGAATCCTATAGATAGGGGATTCTACGGGCAATTTTTATAATAAAATCAAAAAATAAAATTTATATCTAATCCTTTTCCTCATTCGCATAGAGATTTCGCTGTTTTTTCCACTAGTGTCTATTCGCACAGTTTTAGAAATTTTTAGAAGAGCGTCAAATGGCAAGAATCCATTGCCTAGAAGGTTTTTCTTTCAAAATCAGCTTTTTTACCTCGCTGTTCTTTATAAAAAGTGTGCGAATGAAGACTAGTAGGGAAAAAAGTGACTATTTTATATCTCTAGCCTAAGTTAAATAACAGTTTATGAATTATAAAATTAGACAACTGTGGTATTTGATTCGTAAGTTTGTGCCACTTATTTGAAGTGAAAGTATTATCTCTTGTAGATTAAAAATTATAGCGACAGAGATCATTTTTTAGCTTTCCGAAGAAGATCGTCAGTTGTTACCCCATGCCTTTTCTTATGAACTAATCGATGATTTCACTTTTTCCTGAATCGCTTAATTCTTTTAGATAAGCAAGTGTTTGATCGATTGTTTCTTGCGGGTGGCGTGTCCAACTGCTTAATTCTGCGACAACTTTTAACGGCGCTTGTGAGCGGTAAGAACGAGTCGGATTGCCAGGAAACTTTTTATCGGTGACATTTGGGTCATTCTCGAACGTGTCAGTCGGTTCAACAAGATAGATTCGTTCTTGTCCATCTCCCTTGGCTAATTCAGCGCCCCATTTGGCTGCTTCTAAGGTAGCTGTGAAGTAGATGAAATTAGAAATCCGACCTTCTTCATAATTAGATGATTTTTTAGATACGAGTAAGTCACCAAGCGGTAACTCCGCTTTGGTTCCATGAAAAAAGGGACCTAAATCGAGAGGTTTTGTTTTTTCTGTCATACTGTTCTGCCTCCAATTGATGGAATAAAAGGTGATTTTATACCTTGCTAGGATAGCACGAACAACTATGGATTTCAAAGAAGAACTTCCCAAAAGAATGGCAGAAACTAAATTAGTAACTAATATGACATGACTAAATAATTTGATGTTCTATAACTTTGCTGACAACAATGTGAATATATTTCATAATGTGTGATCGAAAGTCATATGTTTAATCTGACTTTTTGTAATTAAAAGCAAATATAACCTACTTTTCTTTAGAAAGAGTATGTTAAAATGAATGGCAACCTAATCAGATACTTATTTTTTCAACACTAAGATTGAATAATAGCGGAAGCAATTGAGAAATGATAGACTACAATCATACCTAATTCAAGTAAGAGAACTTTAGGTTTTTGGAAGGAATTAACAAAATGACAACAATGAATAATTTACACACGAGTAATCGATCTGCCTACATTCACATCCCGTTTTGTGAGCATATCTGTTACTATTGTGATTTTAATAAGGTCTTTATTGAAGGCCAGCCAGTGGATGAATATATCGAAAAGATGCTGCTGGAGATTGAATTAATCAAAGCTGCGTACCCGAGTCAGGATACCAAGACAATCTACATTGGTGGTGGAACCCCGACTTCTTTATCAGCGAAACAGCTGGATCGTTTATTACAAGGTGTACGTGAACGTCTACCGTTTCAGGAGACCAATGAATTTACAGTGGAGGCGAATCCTGGTGATTTAACCCAGGAGAAGCTGCGAGTGATGAAGAATTATGGCGTGAATCGCTTGTCGATGGGCGTCCAAACCTTCGATAATCAATTGCTTAAAAAAATTGGTCGTAAGCACACGGCAGAAGACGTTTATCAGACGATGGATTTTCTGGAAAAAGAAGATTTCCGCAATGTTAGTATTGACTTGATTTATGCTTTGCCGGGCCAAACGCTGGAAAGTTTTCGAGATACGTTGCATCGTGCACTGGCGCTTGATTTGCCACACTATTCTTTATACTCGTTGATTTTAGAGAATAAGACGATGTTTATGAATTGGGTCAGACAAGGTCGCTTGGAGTTGCCGGATCAAGAAGTTGAGAGCCAGATGTTTGAAGAAACGATTGAGGCGATGGAACAAGCTGGTCGTCATCAATATGAAGTCAGTAATTTTGCTTTGCCGGGTAAAGAGAGTCAGCATAATCTGATTTACTGGAATAATGAAGAGTATTATGGCATTGGTGCAGGAGCTAGTGGCTATCTTGGTCAAATGCGTTACAAAAATCACGGGCCAATTAAGCATTATCTGAAGCCGTTAGAGTCTGGGATTCTACCTGTTGTAGAAACAGAAGAACTAACTAAGCAGAATCAAATGGAAGAGGAAATGTTTTTAGGGCTGAGAAAAAAAGTAGGCGTGTCTACAGATGTCTTTTTCGAAAAGTATCAAGTAGCTTTGGCTGACGTGTATGGGGAAGTTATTGAGCAGTTGAAGAAAGAACGTCTTATAATAGAAGAAAACGGTTCTGTAAAAATGACAAAGCAGGGATTATTCCTTGGAAATCAAGTGTTTGAAAAGTTTTTATTGAGTTAAAAAATAGAAGATAAAGTGACCTTAGAAATTTGTGTACTAGTGAGTCGAGTACACGGATGGACAAGGTCATTTTTTTATTAAATCGTTAAGAAAATCTTAAGAGAATGGCAAGGATATTTGTTTAAAATTTAAGAGGTTCAGCTAAGGAAATCAGCGCAAATATCTGATTTTATGCTACTCAGATGTCTTTTATTTCTTATTTAAAAATAAGGATTAGCACTCGACGGAAGAGAGTGCTAAAAAATATGTATTTTTTCTTGACAGAATTCGAAAGACTTGCTATATTATTAATTGTGTTAGCACTTAATAACTAGGAGTGCTAACGAAAGGTGATGAAGCGATGTTAACACAAAGACAAAAAAATATCTTGCGTCTAATCATCCAAAATTATACTAGTAATGGCAGTCCAGTTGGATCAAAAAAGTTAATGGAAGATGGTATCCAGGCCAGTTCTGCAACCATTAGAAATGAAATGAAGAGTTTAGAGGATGTCGGCTTATTAGCTAAGACACATTCATCTTCTGGGCGGATTCCTTCGATGGCTGGTTATCGATATTATGTTGACCATTTGTTGAAGCCTGCTCGTGTAAATAAAGATGATATGCAAATAATCCATCAATCATTTGGCCAGGAGTTTCATGAAATTAATGAGATTATTCGACAGTCTGCTGAAATTCTTTCTAGTCTCACTAGCTATACGGCCTTTTCTTTAGGACCTGAGATTAAGGAGAGAAAGTTGACTGGCTTCCGGATTGTGCCATTGAATGATCGTCAAATTATTGCGATTATTGTGACGGACAAGGGAAACGTTGAGAGTCAAGTTTTCTCAATTCCAACGGCGATCAGTAGTGCTGATTTGGAAAAAATGGTTCAAATTATTAATGATAAATTAGTTGGGCAACCGTTATTAACCGTTTATCATAAATTACGAACCGAAATTCCTATGATCTTGCATAAGTATTTCCAAACAACCGAAGGGATTTTAGATTTATTCGAGTCTGTATTTGGGCAAGCATTTGAGGAAAAAATCTATGTCAGTGGTAAGATGAATTTGTTGAATTTTGAGCCACAACAAGATTTAAACCAATTTAAATCGATGTATTCATTTATGAAAGATGCCGACGAACTGACCCAGTTATTAGCGCCAATGGATGGCAATATTCAAATCCGAATTGGTTCAGAGATAGGTAATGAATTGTTACAAAATATGAGTATGATTCAAGCAACTTACGAGATTGAAGAGCATGGACGAGGGACAATTGCCCTATTGGGTCCGGCTAGTATGCCGTATTCGAAGATGTTTGGTTTAGTTGATACGTTCCGAACTGAATTAGCCAGCAAGCTCGCTGAATATTATCGTTCGTTGGAATAAAAATAAGTACGCTATAGAGGATATTATTCCTTGAATATAGAGATTGAGTGACTCGATGGACAATCGAAGAATTCGCTAGGAAAGGAAGTCAGGATTTTGAAAGAAGAGAATAAGAATGAAGAGCTTCAAGACGAAGTGACCGCTGAATCAACTGAACAGGTTGAAGAAACAGTTGAAACAACCGAAGAAGTTGTTGAAGTATCTGAAGTTGATGCATTAAAGATTGAATTGTCTGAGATGGAAGATAAATTTTTACGCGCACGGGCTGAGATGGCCAATATGAGTAACCGAAATAAAAATGAACGAGAACAATTACAACGGTATCGTTCACAAGATTTGGCTAAAAAATTATTACCGGCTATCGATAACTTGGAGCGAGCTTTAGCAACTGAAGTCAGCGATGATCAAGGAGCAAGCTTGAAAAAAGGCGTGGAGATGGTGCTTGAAAGTCTACGCGTTGCTTTGAAAGATGAAGGTGTGGAAGAAATTCCTGCCAGCGGCGAAATTTTCGATCCTAATTTGCACCAAGCTGTTCAGACCGTTCCTACACAAGACGGCGTTGAACCGGAAACAATTGTTGAAGTTTTACAAAAAGGTTATAAGTTACATGAACGTATTTTACGTCCTTCAATGGTTATCGTTGCACAATAGTGCTTAATATAAAAAATAAACACAAATAAAACAATTTTAAGGAGACTTTTATTATGAGTAAAATTATTGGTATTGACTTAGGAACAACAAACTCTGCTGTTGCAGTCTTAGAAGGCGGAGAAGCAAAAATTATTACAAATCCAGAAGGAAATCGTACGACTCCTTCAGTTGTGTCATTTAAAAATGGCGAAATTCAAGTCGGTGAAGTGGCTAAACGTCAAGCAGTGACTAACCCGCATACTGTAAGCTCAATCAAACGTCACATGGGCGAAGCTGGCTACAAAGTTGAGATGGATGGCAAATCTTACACACCTCAAGAAATTTCTGCGATGATTTTACAATACATCAAAGGCTTTGCGGAAGATTACCTAGGCGACAAAGTTGAAAAAGCGGTTATCACAGTTCCTGCATACTTCAACGATGCCCAACGTCAAGCAACTAAAGATGCTGGTAAAATTGCTGGACTTGAAGTAGAACGTATCGTCAACGAACCAACAGCGGCTGCCTTAGCTTATGGTTTAGATAAAACTGATAAAGATGAAAAAATCTTAGTATTTGACCTTGGTGGGGGTACATTTGACGTATCAATCCTTGAATTAGGTGATGGCGTATTCGACGTATTATCTACTGCTGGGGATAACGATCTTGGTGGGGATGACTTTGATAACAAAATCATTGACCACATGGTTGCTGAATTCAAAAAAGAAAACGGCGTAGACTTATCTAAAGATAAAATGGCTGTTCAACGTTTGAAAGATGCTGCTGAAAAAGCGAAAAAAGATTTATCTGGTGTAACAAGCACTCAAATCAGCTTACCATTTATCACAGCTGGCGAAGCTGGACCTCTTCACTTAGAATTAACATTAACTCGTGCAAAATTCGATGAATTAACACAAGATTTAGTAGAACGTACAAAACAACCTGTTCGCCAAGCATTAAAAGATGCTGGTTTATCACAATCTGAAATTGACGAAGTTATTTTAGTTGGTGGATCAACTCGTATTCCAGCGGTTGTTGAAGCAGTTCGTAAAGAAACAGGAAAAGAACCAAACAAATCAGTTAACCCAGATGAAGTAGTAGCAATGGGTGCTGCTGTTCAAGGTGGCGTAATCACTGGTGACGTGAAAGATGTCGTTTTACTTGATGTAACACCATTATCATTAGGGATCGAAACAATGGGTAGTGTCTTCACTAAATTAATCGATCGTAATACAACAATTCCAACAAGTAAATCACAAGTCTTCTCAACAGCAGCAGACAACCAACCAGCCGTAGACATTCATGTATTACAAGGTGAACGTCCAATGGCAACAGATAACAAAACATTAGGTCGCTTCCAATTAACTGATATTCCAGCTGCCCCTCGTGGTGTGCCACAAATTGAAGTAACCTTCGATATCGATAAAAACGGGATTGTAAATGTATCTGCAAAAGATTTAGGTACACAAAAAGAACAAAAAATTACAATCAAATCTTCTTCAGGTTTATCAGATGAAGAAATCGAACGTATGGTGAAAGATGCTGAAGCAAATGCCGAAGCGGATAAAGCACGTAAAGAAGAAGTTGACTTACGTAATGATGTCGATGCTTTATTATTCACTGTCGATAAAACATTGAAAGACCTTGAAGGTAAAGTAGATGCTGATGAAGTTAAAAAAGCGGAAGAAGCTCGTGATGAATTAAAAGCGGCTGTTGAAGCGAACAACATCGAAGAAATGAAAACAAAACGTGATGCGTTGAACGAAATCGTACAAAATCTTACAGTGAAATTGTATGAACAAGCTGCTCAACAACAAGCACAAGAAAATCCTGAAGCAGCACAAGGCGGAGCAGATGATGTAGTCGATGCCGATTTTGAAGAAGTAGACGGTGACGATAAATAATCAGAAAAGGTTATGACAGAAGTGGTCAGCTTCGATAAATAAGAAGGAATTTCCGAAAATTGCTTCTTGAATTTTTTGGGAATTCCAGCTTATTTCTGAAGAAGCTACTTATGGAACACCGTTTATTCGGAAAAAAAAGGGGGGATGACAAGAGTTTTGTCACACCCCCTTTCTTTTGAGAAGTGCTTGTTATCATAAATCGTTAATTAAAGTATTCAGCTTTTTTTGAAACTATGATATGATAGCAACGACGTGAATAATCAGATAGTCGATTATTGAACTAATTGGGGGGAAAGCCTATGGCAACAAAACGAGATTATTACGAAGTCTTAGGAGTATCTAAAGGGGCTTCGGATGATGAGATAAAAAAAGCATATCGAAAGCTTTCCAAAAAATATCATCCAGATATTAACAAAGAAGCAGATGCTGAAGATAAATTTAAAGAAGTTTCTGAAGCCTATGAAATATTAAGTGATCCGCAGAAAAAAGCAGCCTATGATCAATATGGTCATGCTGGAACAGATTCAAGCTACGGCGGTGCTGGTGGTTTTGGCGGCTTCGGCGGCGGAGGTTTCAGTGGTGGCGGCTTTGGTGGCTTCGAAGATATTTTCGATTCGTTCTTTGGTGGTGGCGGGCGCTCTGTTGACCCGAACGCTCCAAGACAAGGGGCTGATTTGCAATATACGGTTGAACTGAAATTTGAAGAAGCAATTTTCGGTATCGAAAAAGAAATTAAGTACAATCGTGAAGAATTTTGTCATACATGTAGTGGGAATGGTGCAAAACCTGGAACGCAGCCGCAAACCTGTCATAAATGTCATGGTTCAGGCTCAATTAATGTCGAACGTCAAACGCCACTTGGTCGTGTAATGAGTCGCCAAACCTGTGATGTTTGTCGTGGAACAGGGAAAGAAATCAAAGATCCTTGTCCAACTTGTCATGGTTCAGGTCATGAAAAGAAAGCTCACTCTGTCAAAGTGAATGTTCCTGCCGGTGTTGAAGAAGGCCAACAAATGCGTTTGTCTAATCAAGGAGAAGCAGGTACGAATGGCGGACCTTATGGTGATTTATATGTAATTTTCCATGTGGAAGAGAGCGATATATTTGACCGTGATGGCGCAGAGATTTTCTATGAATTACCATTGAGTTTTGTTCAAGCTGCTTTGGGTGATGAAGTCCAAGTGCCAACTGTTCATGGCGATGTGAAGTTGAAGATTCCAGCAGGAACGCAAAGTGAAACAAACTTCCGTCTGCGTGGAAAAGGTGCGCCTCGTTTACGTGGTGGTTCAACAGGGGATCAACATGTCAAAGTGAAGTTGATTACGCCTAAGAATTTAAATGAAGAACAAAGAGAAGCATTACGGGCCTTTGCTAAAGCTGGCGGACAAGAAGTCAGCGAGCAACAAGAAGAAGGTTTTTTCGATAAAATGAAAGACGCTTTCGGCGGTAAAAAGAAAAGATAAGCAAGCAAATTAAAAAGACTACTTCGGTGGTCTTTTTTTGCTGCCTTAAAGGCTGTTTTAGGGATTAATTCAAAGTGGTCCTTTAGTTTCTTGGATGTTTTTATTTTATCGAGTGAGCATTAATTTTCTGTAGGTTTCTATTTCTATTTGTGTTATAATTCACAATATAAAAGAAGTCCAATGCTATCAATTAAGTAGTAGAAAAATATGACATAAGGAAGTTGAACGAGATGATAAAAGTATTTAAAAGTCCTGCCAAATACATACAAGGCCCTAATATTCTAAAAACTCAGTTGTCTGAAATTACGCGGTATGGGCAAGCTCCATTAATTGTTACGGATTCATTTGTTTGGGAAATGTTAGGAAAAGAATTCTGTGACGATTTATTGAGTGAAGGATTAGCTCCTGTACTAGCGGATTTCGATGGTGAGTCGTCTGATGAACAGATTGAAAAAATTCGCGAAAAAAATGATCCGATTGATTTTGTGATTGCTTTAGGTGGTGGCAAAGCGATTGATACCGGCAAAGCTGTGGCTAGTGGACTTAAATTAGCTGTAGTGGTGATTCCGACGGCTGCTTCAACCGACGCACCAACGTCAGCGATTAGTGTGACTTATGATGAAGAAGGCTTTTTTAAAACCTATAATTATTACGATAAGAACCCAGATTTGGTCTTTGTCGATACACAAATTTTGGTGAAGGCACCGACGAGAATGTTGAAATCTGGTATCGCTGACGGATTGGCAACCTTCATCGAAGTGGAAGCAGTTGCTAAAGCATCGGGCAAAACATTAGCTGGCGGGGCACAAACAATTGCTGCCTATGCGATTGCTAAAGCTTGTGAGGAAACCTTACTGAAGAACGCCAGATTAGCAGTCGTTTCGAATGAAGCTCAAGCGATAACTCCAGCTTTTGAGGCAGTTGTTGAAGCGAATACTTTATTAAGTGGTTTAGGTTTTGAGAGTGGTGGATTAGCAGCTGCGCACGCTTTACAAAATAGTTTCTCAAGTCTCGAAGGACCCATTCAACGAATGACTCATGGCGAAAAAGTTGCTTTTACCACATTGGTCCAATTAATCTTGCAAAATGAATCCGAAGAAAGAGTGCGTTCATTTATCCAATTGTATCAAGAGTTTGGCTTGCCAACCACTTTGAAAGAATTAGGTATAACTGAGATGAGTGATGAGGCGTTGTTTGTGTTGTGTGAAAAGACTATTACTAGTCAAGATACAATTCAGCAAATGCCGATGGAATTGACTGCAAATGATTTGTTTTCGGCTATTAAGGTCACTGATGCCTTTGTAAATGGTTTGAATAGTTAGTTGTAAAGACGTCCAAAAGAAAATCGGAGATACGCTAAATACCTAATAGTTTAGATAGAAAAAGTCCAGAGACAATGTAGATCGTCTCTGGACTTTTTCGTTCTATCGCTACTTAAATATTTAAGACTTTATCTAAGAAATCTTTTGTTCGTTCATTTTGAGGATTTTCAAAGACCTGCTCAGGCGAACCATCTTCTAAGAAGTTTCCGCCATCAATGAACATCACACGATTGGCAACTTCTTTGGCAAAGCCCATCTCATGTGTAACGATAACCATGGTCATACCTTGTTTGGCTAGTTTTTTCATTACATTTAGAACGTCACCGACCATTTCAGGGTCTAGAGCTGAGGTTGGTTCATCGAATAACATAATATCAGGATTCATTGCTAGAGCACGAGCAATTGCTACACGTTGCTTTTGCCCGCCAGAAAGATTATCTGGATACATATCTTTTTTATCCGCTAGGCCAACTGTATCAAGCAATTTAATCGCTTTTTTCTCAGCTTCTTCTCGCGTTTCTTTTTTCAAATCCATCGGCGCTAAAATAATATTTTCCAACACGGAAAGGTGAGGGAACAAATTGAAGTGCTGGAAGACCATGCCAATATGTTGGCGAATCAGATTAATATCAGTATTCTTATCTAGCAGATGGGCACCATCAATAATGATATCACCGCTAGTGGCTTCTTCTAGCCGATTCAAGCAGCGTAGGAAAGTACTTTTTCCGCTACCAGAAGGACCGATGACACAGACAACATCACCATCATTAATTGAGACATTAATGTCATTTAAGACGGTATTATCACCATATTTTTTGACAAGATGTTCAACAAGAATTTTTTCTGCCATCTTATTTCACCCTCTTTTCTAAAACTTTTGCTAATTTTGTTAAAGCTGTAATTAAAATCAGATACATCACTGCAATAATTAGGTAGACATAGGTACTTTGAGTTGTCCGTGCGACAATAATTTTCCCTGTTTGGAGTAATTCCACCACACCGATTGCAGAAATAATCGTAGTGTCTTTTAATGAAATAACAAATTGATTCACGAATGATGGAATCATAATCTTAAAGGCTTGGGGTAAAACAATTTTACCCATTGTTCGATTATAAGAAAGTCCTAAACTACGTGAGGCTTCCATTTGACCAATTGGCACAGCGTTGATACCACCACGCACAATCTCAGCGATATAGGCGCTAGCATTTAAGGTTAGGGTGATTACACCGGCAATAAAATCAGGAATAGTAAAGCCGAGAATATTAGGTAATCCGAAGAAAATGAAGAAAGCCAATACCATCATTGGAATCCCTCGAATTAAGTCAACGTAAATCATGGAAATCGTCCGTAAAATTTTTGAAGGGGCCACACTAAAGAGACCGAAAATAACACCTACAAGTAGTGCTAATACAAAGGAAACTAGTGCTAAGACAATTGTATTCCAAAGACCAGATAACAGTCCTTTGTAGTTATTTTTGAGAATGCCGATAATATTAGATTCATCAACTTTCTCTTTTTTCTTAG
The DNA here is from genome assembly GCF_009933175.1 of Candidatus Enterococcus huntleyi. Lineage (GTDB taxonomy): Bacteria > Bacillota > Bacilli > Lactobacillales > Enterococcaceae > Enterococcus_K > Enterococcus_K huntleyi. The sequence goes on from NZ_MAEJ01000003.1 coordinate 18,281, forward strand.
TCGAACCGTCTTCAATATATTTATTGACAATCTCATCATATTCGCCAGTTCGTTTTAATTCTTTTAGTCCTTCATTGAACATCTCTATTAATTCAGGATTTTGGCCTTTTTTAACAGCAAAACCGTAACTACCCCCAGTTTCTCTATCAATTGGAGTAGCAAGTTTTTGATTTTGACTGATTGCATAACCAATTACTGGATAATCGTCCATCATTGCATCAAGCGAGCCAGTACTTAAGCCTTCATAGAGTTGATCGGCAGCGTCAAAGAACTTGATTGAATAGCCATATTTTTCTTCATTAGCAGTTAAAAAGTCAGCACTTTCCGTTCCAACTTTGGCACCAACTGTCTTGCCTTTCAGGTCATCATAACTTTGGATGTTGTCCGTTCCGTCTTTAACAGCTACTTGAATACCACTTTGGAAGTAAGGTTCAGAAAAATCGAAATTTTCCTGGCGTTCTTCTGTGATAGTCATGCCGGCAATCATCGCGTCAGCTTGCCCTGAATCAACAGATTGAACAGCTGATGAGAAGCCGATAAAGTTAAATTTAACATTAAATCCTTGTAATTCAGCAATTCGCTTGATTAAATCAACGTCAATTCCTTTGTATTCACCATCTGAATCTTCAAATTCAAAAGGAGCAAAGGCCGAGTCACTAGCAATTACATATTGATCTTTCTTGGGTTTAATCTTTTTCATTTTTTCTGATGTATCGGTAGTCGAACCATTTGCAGTTCCACTTGAAATATAAGTTGAAACAATTTCGTCATAACGGCCACTGTCTTTTAATTTTTTAAGACCGGCATTAAATTTTTCTAATAGCTCGGGGTATTTCCCTTTTTTTACGGCAAATCCGTACGCGCTACCTGATTGTGGTTCGCCAACAAGCTTTAACTCTTGTCCTTGGTTTATGGCATAACCTAAGACTGGGTAATCATCAAAGATTGCTTGGACTGTGTTACTGTTTATGGCGCTATACAGAGCGTCTGCTGCATCGAATGATTTCACCGTGTAACCATATTTCTTTTGATTTTCTTCTAAAAAGATGGCGCTTTGTGTGCCTACTTTTGCAGCAACTGTTTGTCCTTTTAAATCATCGAAACTCTTGATTGTATCATTGTCTGAAGAAACGGCCATTTGAATTCCGCTATCAAAGTAGGGATCAGAGAAATCAAAGGTTTCTTTTCGTTCATCCGTGATACTCATGCCAGCAATCATAGCATCGAGTTGGTTAGATTGGACGCCTTGAACCGAACTATCAAAACCGACTGGTTTCAATGTGAATTCAAAGTTTTGATCCTTAGCAATCTCGCTCAGTAAATCAATGTCAATCCCTGTGTATTCGCCCTCTGTGTTTTTGAATTCAAATGGGGCGAAGGTTGAATCTGTTCCTATCGTATATTTTTTTTCAGCGGCGTGAGTAGTTTGACTAAAGCTGAATGTCAAGATACTTGCCATCATAAGAATGAATGAGAGAAAAATCTTTTTTCTTTTCATTAATAAACCTCCTATTTTCTCAATATCTAATAAATTATATGCTATAAACTATCATTTGCACAAGATTTAAGCTGTGAAAAATAGAAAAAAATATCAATTCGTAACATCGTATGTCAGAACTTATGACATCCAAAAAAGAAACAAAAATACAAAAAGATAGCGAAAGTATGTTCGGTGTGGTATAATTTTTTTTGTTACCTATACTATAAATAAAAGAATGAGTGAGTGATTATTTCTTGGAGCGCCTGGTGCATCGAATGGGTGGGATAAGCTCACTAATAGAAGTATTTATAAGCTTTGTTTTTTCACTTTATCCCTCACTTTTCGAGGATAAGAGAATGTGATACTACAGAAAGGATGACCGGTTCTCTTGAACTGTCATCTAGATAAGATGAGAATGAATACGCAAGAGGGAATTCAAAAGTACAAGACTCTTTTTGAAGAAAGTTCTCTGCGTGGAAAATTTTTGTCCAAAAAATTTCACAGATTGGGCGGACTGCAGAAAAGAAGCGATATATTTCTGTGTCTACCTATCTATTTTTGCGTTTTAATCGATTATTCGACTAATTTTTAACTCTAGGAGGAGAAGATAAATGATTGAAAGAGATACTTCTCATGCTTTCGAACTAGTTTCGAAGTATCAACCTGCAGGGGACCAACCCGTAGCGATTCAACAGCTTGTAGATGGCGTTGTTGGTGGTAAAAAAGCTCAAGTATTACTTGGAGCGACGGGGACAGGGAAAACTTATACCATTTCAAATTTAATAAAAGAAGTGAATAAACCGACATTGATTATTGCCCATAATAAAACGTTAGCAGGGCAGCTATACGGTGAATTCAAAGAATATTTCCCGAATAATGCGGTGGAATACTTCGTTTCATATTATGACTATTATCAACCAGAGGCGTATGTTCCTTCTAGTGATACCTATATCGAGAAAGACTCGAGTATTAATGATGAGATTGATAAATTACGACATTCAGCTACCAGTTCACTACTTGAAAGAAATGATGTCATTGTTGTGGCTTCTGTTTCTTGTATTTTTGGGTTAGGTTCGCCAAAAGAGTATAGTGAGCAGGTGGTTTCTATTCGTGTCGGAATGGAAATGGATCGTAGTAAATTGTTGAAAGAATTAATCGATATTAACTTTGAACGCAATGATATCGACTTCCAACGGGGCCGTTTTCGTGTGCGAGGGGATGTTGTTGAGATTTTCCCAGCATCAAGAGATGAACGGGCGTTACGGGTTGAATTTTTTGGCGATGAAGTCGAACGAATTCGGGAAGTCGATGCGCTAACTGGTGAAGTTGTGGGTGAAACGGAACATGTATCAATTTTCCCAGCGACTCACTTTGTCACCAATGACGAGCGTATGGAAGGGGCTATCGAAAATATTCGCCAAGAATTGGCCGAACGTTTGCAGGTCTTGAGAGATGATAATAAACTATTAGAGGCACAACGTTTAGAGCAGCGAACCAATTACGACATTGAGATGATGATGGAGATGGGCTATACATCAGGGATTGAAAACTATTCTAGACACATGGACGGGCGTAAAGAAGGCGAACCCCCTTATACGTTACTGGATTTCTTCCCAGATGATTTTCTATTAGTTGTTGATGAATCGCATGTCACCATGCCACAGATTCGTGGAATGTACAATGGTGATAGGGCAAGAAAACAAATGTTGGTAGACTACGGGTTCCGTTTACCTTCAGCTTTGGATAATCGACCTTTGCGATTGGAAGAATTTGAAGAACATGTTAATCAAATTGTCTATGTTTCAGCAACACCTGGTCCTTATGAAGCGGAGCAGACAGATACCGTTGTTCAACAAATTATTCGTCCAACAGGGCTGCTTGATCCAGTAATTGAGGTACGACCAATTATGGGACAAATAGATGATTTAGTTGGTGAAATTAATCAGCGCGCTGAGAAAAATCAACGGGTCTTCGTGACGACACTAACCAAAAAAATGTCGGAGGATTTAACCGACTACTTCAAAGAGTTAGGAATTAAGGTAAAATATTTACACAGCGACATTAAAACATTGGAACGAACAGAGATTATTCGCGATTTACGTCTGGGAGAATTTGATGTATTGATTGGAATTAATTTACTTAGAGAAGGATTGGATGTGCCTGAGGTTTCATTAGTTGCGATCCTCGATGCTGATAAAGAAGGCTTCTTAAGAAGTGAACGTTCGCTTGTCCAAACGATCGGTCGAGCAGCTCGTAACTCAGAAGGAAAAGTTATTATGTATGCTGATAAGATGACTGATTCTATGCAGCGAGCAATGGATGAAACCAGTCGCCGTCGCCAAATTCAAGAAGCCTACAATCAAGAACATGGGATTGTGCCTAAGACAATCATTAAAGAAATCCGTGAACTCATTTCAATCACGAAAGCTTCAGATGATGCTAAGGACGAAAAAGTGACTGTTTCTTATAATGAATTGAGTAAGGCTGAAAAAGAAACATTACTATTAAAATTAGAAAAAGAAATGAAAGATGCGGCTAAAGCGTTAGATTTTGAAACGGCAGCGACTCTGAGAGACACAATTCTTGAGTTGAAAGCATCAGAATAGGAGACAATTATGGCAAATGACAAAATAGTAATTCATGGTGCAAGAGCCCATAACCTAAAAGATATTGATGTGACTATCCCGAGAGATAAATTGGTTGTAGTGACAGGACTCTCAGGTTCAGGAAAGAGCTCACTGGCATTTGATACGTTGTATGCGGAAGGACAACGGCGCTATGTCGAGAGTTTATCGGCGTATGCTAGACAATTCTTAGGGCAGATGGATAAACCGGATGTTGATAGTATTGATGGCTTAAGTCCAGCAATCTCAATTGATCAAAAGACCACTAGTAAAAATCCGCGTTCGACAGTGGGAACAGCGACAGAAATTAATGATTATCTGCGCTTATTGTATGCGCGTGTTGGACACCCAATCTGTCCAAATGATCATATTGAAATCACTAGTCAATCGGTGGAACAGATGGTTGATGAAGTGCTAGAGTTAGAAGACCGTACACGGATTCAAATTCTTGCGCCAGTCATTGCTAAGAAGAAAGGCCAGCATAAAAAGGTCTTCGAAATGGTCCAACGTGAAGGTTATGTACGTGTCCGAGTGGATGGAGAAACTTATGATATTTCTGAAGTCCCTGAGTTAGAGAAAAATAAAAAGCATGATATTGCGATTGTTGTGGACCGGATTGTCATCAAAGAAGGGATTCGTTCACGTTTATTTGATTCGTTTGAAGCAGCTTTACGATTAGCAGAAGGCTATGCGTTGGTTGATGTCATGGGAGAAAAGGAAATGCTCTTTAGTGAACATTATTCTTGTCCTTACTGTGGCTTTACGGTTGGTGAATTAGAACCTCGTTTGTTTTCGTTCAATGCACCATTTGGGGCATGTTCTGAGTGTGATGGCTTAGGCGTTAAGCTAGAAGTCGATCGTGATTTAGTTATTCCTGATACTAGTAAGACCTTGCGTCAAGGGGCGATTGCTCCGTGGAATCCGATTAGTTCGCAATATTATCCACAATTGTTGGAACAAGCAGCAGAAAGCTTTGCTATCGACATGGATACACCGTTTGAAGAACTTCCAGAAGAGCATCAAGAGATTATTTTGAATGGCTCAAATGGGGAATTGTTCCATTTCCATTATGAAAATGACTTTGGTGGTGTCAGAGATGTTGAAGTTGCTTTTGAAGGAGTGCTTAAAAATATTGATCGTCGCTACAATGAAACAAATAGCGATTTCACACGTGAGCAAATGCGTTTATATATGACTGAACTGACTTGTCAATCGTGTAAAGGGTATCGTTTGAATCCTCAAGCGTTATCTGTTCAAGTGAATGGCACAAATATCGGTCAAATTAGTGAATTAGCTATAAAAAATGCTATCCAGTTCTTTAATGAAGTGAAATTGTCTGAGCAAGAAAAGATGATTGCTCGTCCTATTCTAAAAGAAGTCAATGATCGGTTAACTTTCTTGGAAAATGTTGGTTTGGACTATTTGACTTTAAGTCGAGCCTCAGGAACCTTATCTGGTGGGGAAGCGCAACGGATTCGTTTGGCGACACAGATTGGTTCCAACCTTTCGGGTGTCTTATATATCCTAGATGAGCCTTCGATTGGTTTACATCAACGGGATAACGACCGTTTAATTCAATCATTGAAGAAGATGCGTGATTTAGGGAATACTTTAATCGTTGTGGAACATGATGAAGATACCATGCGCGCAGCTGATTATCTGATTGATGTGGGACCAGGTGCCGGACACCTTGGTGGCGAGATTGTGGCTGCGGGTACGCCCAAACAAGTCGAGAAAAATAAGAAATCATTGACTGGACAATATCTGTCAGGGAAAAAAGTCATTCCTGTTCCTAAAGAACGTAGAAAAGGCAATGGGAAGGCCGTTAAAATCACTGGGGCAGCAGAAAATAACTTGAAGAACGTGACCGTTGAGTTTCCTTTAGGTGAGTTTATTGCAGTCACGGGTGTTTCTGGATCAGGAAAAAGTACGTTGGTCAATCAAATTTTGAAAAAGAGTTTGGCACAGAAAATTAATCGTAATTCGAATAAACCAGGAAAACACAAATCAATCACTGGTTATAAGACAATCGAAAAGATTATTGATATCGATCAAAGTCCAATTGGTCGGACACCGCGTAGTAATCCAGCTACTTATACGAGTGTTTTCGATGATGTACGAGATTTATTTGCCAAGACTAATGAAGCCAAGGTACGTGGATATAAGAAGGGGCGCTTTAGTTTTAACGTCAAAGGCGGCCGTTGTGAAGCCTGCCGTGGTGACGGAATTATCAAAATAGAGATGCATTTTTTACCAGATGTTTATGTACCTTGTGAAGTCTGTCATGGCAAACGCTACAATTCTGAAACGTTAGAAGTGCATTATAAAGGTAAAAATATTGCAGATATTCTAGAGATGACCGTGGAAGATTCTGTGGAATTCTTTAAGCATATTCCGAAAATTCATCGTAAATTACAAACGATTTTAGATGTCGGCTTAGGTTATGTGACTTTAGGACAACCGGCTACAACTTTATCTGGTGGGGAAGCGCAGCGGATGAAGCTTGCTAGTGAGCTGCACAAAATTTCTAATGGTAAAAATTTCTATATTTTAGATGAACCGACAACTGGACTGCATACAGATGATATTGCGCGTCTATTAGTAGTGTTGGAACGATTAGTCGATGCTGGAAATACGGTGTTGGTTATCGAACACAATCTTGACGTCATTAAATCTGCGGATCATGTGATCGACTTGGGTCCTGAAGGCGGGGAAGGTGGCGGAACGATCATTGCTACCGGAACACCTGAAGATATTGCTGAAGTTCCTGAGAGTTATACTGGTTTTTATCTGAAAAATGTTCTAAAATAATGGTCTGCTTTCTTCATAAAACGATTCCTTTTTTATAATCATTTTAAAAAAGTATTAAAACCTTGTAAATTCGCTTGTTTTTGCGGGTCATTTCCGATATTATTTAGGTATGGTTGATCTCTAATGCTAAATTGGTATAGACAAAAACAGCCTGTAAGTAAAATCCGTTCAAAAAAGAAATGAGCAATCTGAGGTCTTCCCTTTGATTGCTTTTTTCTTTGTGGTATGATATTCCTGTTGTAAAACTTTTTTACAGAATGGAAAATAAACGTCTGATTGAGAATCATCAGAAATTTAGAATAAAAGAGAGCGTGTGTGTATGAGTAATCAGCAAGAGTTTGTGCCAATTTTATTAGGTAGCGACATGAATGTGTATGGGATGGCCCGCTCATTCTATGAAGCTTATGGAAAAGTGTGTCAGGCCTACGCGTCTGATCAATTGGCGCCAACAAAATACAGTCATATTGTAAATGTGGAAGTGATTCATGGCTTTGAAAAGGATCCTGTCTTCATTGAAGAGATGAGAAAATTAATGGCGGAAACCTATACGGATTCCTCAAAAATTTATCTGCTGATTGCTTGTGGAGATGGCTATGCAGAGCTTATTTCTCAACATAAAGAAGAATTATCCAAAACGTTTGTTTGCCCATATATTGATTATGATTTATTTGAGCGCTTAGTGAATAAGGTCAGTTTTTATGAGGTCTGTGAGGAGTTTCAACTACCTTATCCTAAAACCTTGATTATTCGTCAGGAAATGGTCAAAAACGGCCAGCTGACAACAGACTTACCTTTTAACTTCCCAGTAGCTTTGAAACCTGCCAATAGTGTCGAGTATCTTTCTGTACGTTTTGAAGGACGTAAAAAGGCCTTTATTATCGATAATCAAGCAGAATTTGATTCAGTGGTGAGTAAAATTTATTCGGCTGGTTACACGAGCGAACTAATCGCTCAAGACTTTATTCCGGGCGATGATAGTAATATGCGTGTTTTAAACGCGTATGTCGATGAGTCGCACAATGTTCGCATGATGTGTTTAGGGCATCCTTTACTTGAGGACCCAACACCTGCATCTATTGGTAATTACGTGGTTATTATGCCGGACTATAATGAAAAGATTTATCAAACAATTAAAACATTCTTAGAAAAGATTGAGTACACTGGCTTTGCGAACTTTGACATGAAATATGATGTTCGAGATGGTGAATACAAACTATTTGAAATTAATTTGAGACAAGGACGAAGCAGTTTCTTTGTGACGCTTAATGGCTTGAATTTAGCTAAGTTTGTTACGGAAGATCGTGTGTTTAAAGCTCCTTTTACCGAAACGATATACGGCAGTAATACTTCCGATGCAGCCAAATTATGGTTGGGCGTCCCTAAAAAAATCTTTTTGAAGTATGCTCGCGATAATCAAGACAAAGAGTTAGCTAAACAAATGATTAAAGAAGGCCGTTGGGGAACAACTGTGTTTTATTCGAAGGAACGTTCTCTTAGACGTTGGCTATTAATGAAGTACATGTTCCACAATTATATTGCACGATTTAAGACCCATTTTAATGTGAAAGAAGGATAATACATGGAGAATTTCTTTAGCATTCTTGGTGGCATGGGAACAATGGCAACTGAAAGCTTTGTTCGATTATTGAACCATCGGACGGTCACACACAAAGATCAAGATTATTTAAACTATGTGCTATTTAATCATGCCACTGTGCCGGATCGGACTGCTTATATTTTAGATCGAACAAAAGAAAATCCTGTGCCATTTTTACTAGACGATATTCATAAACAAAATTTATTACAGCCGAATTTTATCGTCCTGACTTGTAATACTGCGCATTATTTCTTTGAAGAATTGCAAGAAGCGACGGAAATCCCCATGCTACATATGCCTAGAGAAGCTGCTAAGGAATTAAAGCGCCAAATGAACGAAGGTAAAGTGGCCTTTCTGGGAACAGAAGGTAGCGTGAAAGCTGGGGTTTACGAAAAAGAACTGCGTGATTTTGGTTTTGATGTCCTCATTCCAGAAAAAGCTCTTCAAGATAAAGTCAATCATTTGATTTATCATGACATTAAGGAAAATGATTTTCTAAATAAAGAGTTGTACTATGAAATTTTGGATGAAGTGATTAATCAGCAAGGCTGCGACCAAGTAGTTTTAGGCTGTACGGAACTTTCACTTATTCAAGAATTTGCTGATGATAACCCATATCCAGTCATTGATGCACAATCTATTCTCGTTGACTGTACAATCAAAAAGGCATTGGCATTTAGAAAGTAAACAGAGTAACTATTCAAAAAAAGTAGTGAACGACTAAGTAGCTACTGAATAACTATAGATTTATAGATAGTGGAAAGACTGAAGTGATTATTCATCAATAGAGAAGGGCATCCTTTTCTCGTTGAAGAAGATTGCTTCTGTCTTTTGTTTTCGTGTAGCTTCTATTTTTACCGATGAGCAGAATATCTGAGATAGTAAGATTGCGTAAAGATGAGTGTCGTCATTTAGAGGCTAGTCTTTAAGACATAGAGTGACAAAAGGGAAATCAGAAGAACTCAAGCGGGAAAAGCTATTTAATGAAGCCTTTTTTTTAAGAAACTAGTCAATTTTTTCTAAAATAAGAGAAAAGGGCTCGAGATAGATAGCAATGATACGCCCGGAATGATATAATAGTATAGATGAATATATAGGAGTGAACAATTATGGCAGATAATTTGCAATTAGTTATTATTACAGGAATGAGTGGTGCCGGAAAGACGGTAGCAATTCAAAGTTTTGAAGATATGGGTTATTTTTGTGTCGACAATATGCCGCCAAGTTTAATTCCTAAATTTTGGGAGTTAATCAAAGAATCTGGAAAAGTCACAAAAATTGCCTTGGTTGTTGACTTACGGTCACGCTCATTTTTTGAAGAAATTCAAAATATGTTAGTAGAAATTGAAAATACTGGCTTTATTGATACGTCTGTTCTGTTTTTAGATGCTTCTGATTCAGAATTAGTCTCACGTTATAAAGAAACACGCCGGACCCATCCAATGGCGATGGATGGCTTGGTGACTGAAGGAATTCGTAAAGAACGAGCTATCTTAGAAGATATTAAATCGCGAGCTTCAATTGTGATTGACACAACGGAATTAAGCCCTCGTTTGTTACGTGAAAAGATCAATCATGAATTTAAATCAAAGGGTGATCTAGGCTTCCATGTTGAGATGGTTTCTTTTGGCTTTAAATATGGATTGCCTATCGATGCGGATGTCGTGATGGATGTTCGTTTCTTACCTAACCCACACTACATTGCGGAATTACGTCCTTTAACAGGACAGAATCCAGAAGTTTATGATTATGTGATGTCCTTCTCTGAAACAGAAGAATTTTATACAAAATTCGTAGACCTGTTGCAAACTGTCTTACCTGGATATGTGAAGGAAGGCAAGAGTAGTTTAACAATTGCGATTGGCTGTACGGGTGGACAACATCGGTCAGTAGCTTTAACCGAACGTGTAGGTAAAACTCTCTCTGAAAAATATAAAGTTAACATTACCCATCGAGACAAGGATAAACGGAAAGAGACGGTAAATCGCTCATGAAGATGAAAACGTACCGGATCAGAAAACCGAAAATTGTTGTGGTTGGTGGGGGGACAGGCTTGCCTGTCATCCTGAAAAGTTTACGCAATCAAGGAGCTGATATCACAGCGGTCGTAACGGTGGCTGATGATGGAGGCAGTAGTGGCGAGATTAGAGATAGTATCGATATGGCGCCACCTGGCGATATGCGGAATGTTTTAGTAGCTTTGTCTGATATGCCTCAATTATATGAAGATATTTTTCAGTATCGTTTTGATAAAAATGATAACTTTTTAGCAAATCATGCTATCGGAAATTTGATTATTGCCGCAGTCTCTGAGATGAGAGGGAGTACATATGAGGCGATTCAGTTATTATCAAAAATGATGCATGTTGATGGGCATATTTATCCCTCGTCTGAGCAACCGCTTGTGTTACATGCTGTCTTTAAAGATGGAACAACTGCTGTTGGTGAGTCGAAAATTGCAATCGATAGAAAAACCATTGATCATGTATTCGTACGAAATGTCGAGGGCAGTGATACGCCAACGGCTGCTCGAAAAGTTGTCGCAAGTATTATGGAAGCTGACATGGTTGTATTGGGTCCGGGCAGCTTATTTACAAGTATTCTACCTAATTTAGTCATCCCTGAGATTGGGGAAGCCTTGGTGAAAACAGCAGCAGAGGTCGTTTATATTTGTAATATTATGACTCAAAAAGGGGAAACTGAACATTTCACAGATGCAGATCATGTTCGCGTGTTAAATACACATTTAAACAATCAATTTGTCGACACCGTATTAGTAAATACTGAAAAAGTTCCGGAAGGCTATATGGATCCAGAAGTCTATGATGAATATTTGGTCCAAGTGGCGCATGATTTTACTGGACTAAGAGAAGCCGGATGCCGTGTCGTTTCCACAGATTTCTTAGAGCTGAGAGATGGTGGGGTTTTCCATGATGGCACGAAGGTGGTTGAAGAACTCTTTCGGATTGTTTTTGGCGCGAAAATCTAACGGTCGATAAAGAATAAGAAAGGCGGGGGTAGATTGTCCTTTGCAGCCGAAGTAAAAAAAGAGTTAACAGGTTTAGAAGTGCATCGAGAGCATGCGAAAGCCGAATTAGCTGCACTTATCCGTATGAATGGCTCATTAAGTTTAGCTAACCATCAATTTATTCTAAATGTTCAAACGGAAAATGCCGCGATTGCCAGACGAATCTATTCTCTTTTAAAAGATCATTATGAAGTTCGTAGTGAGTTACTTGTACGAAAAAAAATGAAATTAAAAAAGAATAATGTGTATATTGTTCGTTTAAAATATGAGACAGAACGGGTTTTATTAGACTTGGATATTATGGACGGTTTGATGTTTAATAGCCATGTCTCTGATGAGATATTGGGCAATGCGCAAAAGATGCGCTCCTATTTACGTGGAGCCTTTATGGCATCAGGCTCTGTTAATAATCCAGAAACCAGTCGTTACCACTTGGAAATCTTTTCTTTATACGAAGAGCATAATCAAGATGTTTGCGATATGTTGAATTATTACGACTTAAATGCGCGCACACTGGAACGTCGAAATGGCTATATTTGTTATTTAAAAGGTGCCGAAAAAATCGCTGACTTCTTGACGTTAATTGGTGCGACGAATTCCATGCTACGATTTGAAGATGTTCGTATTGTTCGTGATATGCGCAATTCTGTAAATCGCTTGGTCAATTGTGAGACGGCCAATCTAAATAAAACGATTGATGCAGCCTCAAAGCAAATTGAAAATATCCGTTACATTGAAAATACAGTTGGCTTACAAGCGCTGCCAGAAAAACTACAAGAAATCGCGGAATTACGCTTGGAGCATCCAGAAGTTAGCTTGAAAGAATTAGGGGAAATGATTCCATCTGGTGTCATTTCAAAATCAGGAATCAACCATCGAATCCGGAAAATCAATGAATTTTCAGAGAATTTACGGAAATAAATAGAAAAAAACAAGAACGTATGCGATTGAATGCATACAAACAAAAAACTCACCCGAGGGGATAGGACACGGAGCAGTATTGCTCAATGATTAGTGTCTATCCATTCGGTGAGTTTTATTTTTTAGCAAAATCAGTCTAAATTACATTTCTTATGGTGTTTAGCTGATAATGTCGTTTAGTTCATCTAGCGTGATTGATTCATCAAATATATGCTCATTGACAATAATTGTCGGAACAAACTGAATATTCGCTTCAGCCGCTTCGTCAATGATTGATTGTGTGACTTTTTGATCAAATTGTTCTGTGAGGTTCAATGTTTCCTCCGCGAAGGTAGCTACTTCTTCTAAAGAAAGTTCGCCCCATTCATCTTGAGTACTGAATATTTTCTTTAATTCTTGTAAAGCCTTCACGCCGTCTGTCTGAGTAATGTAGTGTTGCATGACATTGCCTCTTTGCAAACTTTCTTTTTCTTTATCAAAAAACTTAATAATCCGTTGAACCTTTCCCTCAGAGACAGCCTCGAATAACACATCATAAGACTCCTCAAACCATTTACGGCAGAATGGGCAACGAACGTTTATAAATTCAATCATTTTTTTAGGTGCATCATCCGAACCTATTTTTAAACCAGTTAAAGAATTTGTTCGATTTGCTTTGATAATAGATATATCCATTGAAAATTCCTCCTTTACAACTAGTGTATCGAATTTTTGGACGAAAGGGAATTTTTTTACCTTATTTGGCTTCACAAAATAATAGGTAATTTTAACCGATTATTATTAAGTATGTGAAAAAAGTATCCTATAATCTCTTTCAAATAATAAAATATCAGTTATAATGAAAGGGATAGATTTGACTCAAATCAAATAAGAGGATGATGATACATGCGTAAAATGAAAACAATGGATGGAAATACAGCAGCTGCTTATATTTCTTATGCCTTTACTGAATTAGCAGCGATATATCCCATCACACCAAGCTCTACGATGGCTGAACTCGTGGATCAGTGGTCTGCTGAGGGAAAGAAAAATATTTTTGGACAGCCTGTTAAAATTGTCGAAATGCAATCAGAAGCAGGTGCTGCCGGGGTGGTGCATGGTTCACTAAAAACAGGGGCCTTAACAACCACGTATACAGCTTCACAAGGTTTATTATTAATGATTCCCAATATGTACAAAATTGCTGGAGAATTACTTCCTGGTGTCTTTCATGTAGCAAGTCGAGCACTTACCACTAATGCTCTGAATATTTTTGGGGATCATGGCGATGTCATGGCTGCACGCCAAACGGGCTTTGCGATGCTTCAAGAAAGTACTGTACAAGAGGTGATGGATTTAGCGCCAGTTGCTCATTTAGCTGCAATTGAATCAGGGATTCCTTTTCTGAACTTTTTTGATGGCTTCCGGACAAGTCATGAAATTCAAAAAATTGAAGTCTTAGAATATGATGAACTCTCTCCGTTATTGAATCAGGAAAAATTAGCTGCTTTTCGTGAAAAGAGTATGAATCCTAATCATCCATCGGTGAGTGGAACGAATCAAAATCCGGATATTCATTTCCAACAAAGAGAAACGATTAATTCTTACTATGATGCTTTACCGGGTATCGTTCAGAAATATATGGGCAAAATTAATGAGTTAAGAGGAACCAACTATGACCTCGTGACTTACTATGGCGCCGATGATGCCGAAGAGATTATTGTTTCGATGGGCTCGGTTGCCCCGACTATTGAACAAACGGTTGATTATTTAATCGAACAAGGTCGTAAAGTTGGCTTTTTAAATATCCATTTATACCGTCCATTCCCTGTGGAAACATTTTTAGAAAAATTACCTAAAACAGTTAAAAGTATCGCCGTCTTAGATAGAAGCAAGGAGCCTGGAGCAGGGGGCGAGCCTTTATTATTAGATGTGCAAAGTGCTGTCTATGATTCAGAGATGCACCCAGCGATTATTGGTGGACGTTATGGTTTAGGTTCAAAAGATGTTGTCCCTAATCAAGTGATGGCTGTCTATAATGAACTTCAAAAATCTCGCTATAAAATAAAGCGTCGCTTTACAATTGGGATTGTTGACGATGTTACGAATATGTCTTTAGAGTTAGGTCCGTCTCTAGATTTAACCAATAAACAAACCTACCAAGCCAAATTCTGGGGCTTCGGTTCCGATGGTACGGTCGGTGCGAATAAATCGGCAATTAAGATTATCGGTGACCATACTAAAAAATATGCCCAAGGCTATTTTTATTACGATTCGAAGAAATCCGGTGGTTTGACTGTTTCTCATTTACGTTTTGGAGAAGCGCCGATTCGTTCGACGTATTTGATTGAACATGCTGATTTTGTAGCCTGTCACACGCCTGCCTATATTCACAATTACGATTTAGTTAAAGGTTTGAAAAAAGGCGGAACATTCTTATTGAATACTGTCTGGGATGATGACCAATTGAATCGTCATCTACCGAATAAATTAAAACGATATATTGCTGAAAATGAGATTAAATTTTACACAATTAATGCCGTGAAATTGGCTCAAGAAGTCGGTTTAGGTGGTCGAATTAACACAGCAATGGAAACAGCTTTCTTCAAATTAGCCAACATTATTCCTTTCGACACAGTTTTACCCATTTTGAAGGATGAAGCCTTGAAGAGCTATGGAAAAAAATCAATGGCTGTTGTTGAGAAAAATGTTCAAGCAATTGAGCGAACCGTTGAACTATTACATCAAGTTGAAGTGCCTGAGGAGTGGGCAACCGTTTCTCTTGAACCTAAACGGACGGTCCGTGCAAAATCACAATATATTACTGAAATATTAGAACCAGTCAATGCCCAAGAAGGTGACGCCCTTTCTGTGGGTACCTTAGTAGCCAATGATATGACAGATGGTCGGATGCCTTTGGGAACGGCAGCTGTTGAAAAACGTGGTGTTGCATTAGAAGTACCTGAATGGATTAGCGACCGCTGTACGATGTGTAATGAATGTGCTTTTGTCTGTCCACATGCGGCGATTCGACCTTTCTTAGCAGATGACGACGAATTAGAAGAAGCACCTGAAGGCTTTATTGTGCGAGAAATGCGCGGAGCAGACGGCTTAAAATACAGAATTCAGGTATCGGTAGAAGATTGTACCGGTTGTGGACTATGTGTTGAAGCTTGTCCTGCTAAAGGTAAAGCTTTAGTGATGAAACCGTATGAAGAATCGAAAGAACAAGCAATTAATTGGGCCTTTGCTATGACCTTACGTCAAAAAGAAAATCCAATTAAGAAAAATACCGTCCTAGGCACACAATTTAATAAACCATTGTTAGAATTTTCTGGTGCTTGTGCAGGGTGTGGTGAAACACCGTATGTAAAATTATTGACTCAAATGTACGGCGATCGGATGATGATTGCTAATGCAACTGGCTGTTCTTCTATTTGGGGCGGTGCTGCACCGGCTTCACCTTATACAACGAATGAACAAGGACAAGGACCAGCTTGGTCAAATTCTTTATTAGAAGATAACGCCGAATACGGCTATGGTATGTTCTTAGCATCTCAAACACGTCGTGAACATTTAGCAGACAAAATGTTACAAGTGAAAGAAAGCACTTCTGCGAGTTTACAAGAGCTAATGGCTGATTGGATGACTCACATGAATAATAACGAGGGTACGCAGCAACGAGCTGCCAAACTAACAGCGGCTTTAGAAGAGGAAAAATTAACCAACACGCAATTAGAAGAAATTTATGCAGATCGCGACTTATTCGTTAAGCCAAGTCAATGGATGATTGGTGGCGATGGTTGGGCCTATGATATTGGCTATGGCGGGATTGACCATGTCTTAGCGAGTGGTGCTGATGTCAACATACTGGTTCTAGATAATGAAGTTTATTCTAATACCGGTGGGCAAGTTTCTAAAGCGACACCAGCTTCAGCGATTGCCAAATTCTCAGCGAGTGGGAAATATGCTTCTAAGAAAGACTTGGGCATGATGGCGATGACTTACGGGAATGTCTATGTCGCACAAATTGCGTCAGGAGCTAATCAAATGCAAACCATCAAAGCGTTAGATGAGGCAGAGAAATTCCCTGGGCCATCAATTGTGATTGCTTATACACCATGTATTACACATGGTTTATTAGGTGGAATGAGTCAAACGCTGAAAGAAGCGAAAGATGCCGTGGAATGTGGCTATTGGTCATTGTATCGCTACAACCCTGAATTAAGAGAACAAGGAAAAACACCAATGACTTTAGACTACAAGAAGCCTGATTTCTCACTGATGCCTGAATTTATGCGTCAACAAGTACGGTTCTCTTCATTGGAAGCAACACAACCTGAACATGCCGGACAATTATTTGAGAAGACCGTTAACGATGCGAAAACTCGATTCTATAACTATGCTCGTCTATCAGGACAAGAAGAGAAAATTCGAGCAAAATTAGAACCACAAATAACTGAGGATTCTTCCGTTGCAACGGCAAATGTAGAAGTTCCCGTCAAAAAGGAACGAATCAAAAAAGAGCGTGTTGTTGATCCCGAAGCTGAAGCCAGACGTGCGGCTAGACGGGCAGAACGCGCAGCAAAAAGAGAGAAATAAATCCTTTGGTATAGAAAACTGAGGCTATATGGTCAGTTAGCAGGTGTGGCGCAAAATGGAGCATTCGTTTTGCGCCGCACTTGTTTTTTAAAGGATTTTTTAGTTTACAGTAATTTTTCCTTAATAAAATTAAAAAATTGGTCTATCTTACTGCCACACAAATCAAAGCTATGCTATACTATTTAAGTAATCTCAAATAGAGAAGAGAGGCTGTCTATGTCATTTCAATTAGGAGAATTACTCAATCTCGAGTATTGGAAACAGATTTTTGAAGGAAGCCTGTTTTCAGCGAATTTTTTTATTAATATTTTAGATATATTAGTAGTTTGGTATTTAGTCTACAAACTAATGCAACTCGTCCGAGGAACAAAAGCTGTCCAGTTATTAAAAGGAGTCGCTATATTCATTTTAATCCAGATTCTTGCGGAAATTATTGGACTACACACGGTGTCTTGGTTGATGAGCCAAGTAATTACTTATGGAGTGATTGCGACCATTGTTATTTTTCAACCTGAGGTGCGCCGTGGCTTGGAACATTTAGGACGCAGTTCCTTCTTCAAATCATCGAAGACGGGTCAACGTGAAGGCGAAAAAATTATTTTAGCCTTCGACAAAGCCATCCAATATATGTCAAAAAGAAAGATTGGGGCTTTAATCACGATTCAGCGTAATACCGGCCTGGATGAGTATATTGAAACCGGGATAGATTTGGATGCTGATATTACTGGGGAATTGCTGATTAATATTTTCATTCCGAACACGCCACTACATGATGGCGCAGTAATTGTCAAAAATGAAAAAATTGCGGTTGCCTGTGCTTACTTACCATTGTCAGAAAGTATGTTGATTCCTAAAGAATATGGGACGCGACATCGGGCTGCAGTCGGTGTGAGCGAGGTCAGTGATGCGCTGACGATTATCGTTTCCGAGGAGACTGGAGATGTCAGTATCACCTTGAATAACGAGTTGATTCCAGCGTTATCTCAAGAGGAATATTTGAAAATTTTAAGAAGAGAATTAGCTCCAGTGGAAGAAGAAAAAGAAAAGAAAAACCTTTTGCAATCTTTCCTTGATGGTATGATTAAGGGGGGCAAATAATGGAGACGAAACAAAGAAAAAGCAATGCGCTTTACGCAATTTTGGCTTTATTATTTAGTATCCTTCTATTTTTTAATGCAAATGGGAAAAATCTCCCTACTACTTCTGCAACTGGAAGTGAAGGCTTTAGTGAGACCGCTACAAATGTGGAAATAAAGCCCATCTACAATTCTGAAAAATACTATATTCATGGTTTTGAAAAAAATGTGACGGTTAAATTGAGTAGCGCAAACAAAATTCAGCTAAATGCTGAACTAAATGAAGATACACGGAATTTTAGTGTTGTCGCCGACTTGTCTGATTTGAAGCCAGGCACACATGAAGTACGTTTACGCATGCAGAATTTAAGCAGCGCCGTATCAGCTACGATTGATCCAGCAACCGTGACTGTGACGATCGAAAAAAAAGCGACTAAAACCTTCGAAGTAGAACCTGTCGTATCATCTTCTAACACAGATAATGGCTTTACTTTAGGAAATGTTGCTGTATCACCGGCAGAAGTACAGATTACAACAGGGGACCAGACGTTAAAAGAAATCAAACGAGTGGTGGCAACCGTGGATCCGTCAAAAGTGGCGAAAGAAAACTTTAGCGAGACGGTCGCTATTCAAGCACTAAATGGCTCAGGGGAACCCTTAAGTATCCAATCTGTGCCTGATAAAGTAACTATTGATGTTGAGGTGGTTTCTCCACAAAAAGTAATTACTTTGTATCCAGTACAGACCGGAAATCAAGAAGAAGGCATCGCTTACTACAACTTGACATTGACTCAAACTTTAGCTACTATTTCAGGAGCGCAAGAAAAATTAGATAGTCTTTCAAGTATTGGCGTGCCGATCGATATTACGGATATTACTAAGAGCGTTAGAAAAACAATTTCTGTACCTATCGACTCTGGCTTAGCTATCTCGCCAAAAGCAGTTGATGTGACTATCGTACCAGTGTACGAAGCTGGCTATTCAAGAAGTTCGTCTGACACCGATACGTCTACGACTACTGCAGAGACAACAACCAAAGATGATTCGCAGGAAACAACTACCTCTTCTCAAAGCACAGAGAAGAATACCAGCAGCACGAAAGAAAAAGAGTCCTCCAACAGACAAACAGAGGAAACAAACTAGGATGAATTTAAGGAGAGAAAATTAACTATGGGTAAATATTTTGGAACTGATGGCGTTCGAGGCGTCGCTAACAAAGAACTGACACCTGAATTAGCGTTTAAGTTAGGACGTTGTGGAGGCTATGTACTAAGTCAACATGAAGCTGGCGAAAAACGTCCGCGCGTATTAGTCGGAAGAGACACGCGGATTTCTGGTCAAATGCTAGAAACAGCATTAATCGCAGGCTTACTGTCTGTTGGAATTGAAGTGTTCCAATTAGGAGTTATTTCTACACCAGGCGTTGCTTACTTAACTCGTTTACAAAAGGCTTCTGCAGGAGTTATGATTTCTGCTTCACATAATCCAGCTGAAGATAATGGGATTAAATTCTTTGGAGCTGATGGCTTTAAATTAGTCGACAGTCAAGAATTAGAAATCGAAGCTTTACTAGATGCCGAAGTGGATGAATTGCCACGTCCTTCTGCTCAAGGTTTGGGTACTGTGGAAGAATTCCCAGAAGGATTACTGAAATATTCTCAATTTCTTGTTCAAACAATTACTGGGGACTTATCTGGCTTGACGGTGTGTATTGATGCAGCCAATGGGGCAACAGCGACTTCTGTTAATCGTTTATTTGCTGACTTAGAAACTGACTTTTATACAATGGGTACGCAGCCAAACGGGTTGAATATCAATGACGGTGTCGGTTCTACACATCCTGAAAAATTAGCTGAAATGGTCGTTGAAAAAGGCGCCGATGTTGGGCTAGCTTTTGATGGTGATGGCGATCGAATTATCGCTGTAGACGAGCTAGGAAATATCGTCGATGGAGATAAAATCATGTTTATCTGTGCGAAATTCTTGGCTGAAAAAAATCGTTTGAAGAAAGATACAATTGTCACTACAGTTATGAGTAACTTAGGTTTCCATAAAGCGGTTGAGGGGATTGGTCTTAAAGATGTCATCACTCAAGTAGGTGACCGTTATGTAGTAGAAGAAATGCGTAACAATGATTACAATTTTGGCGGTGAACAATCCGGTCATATGGTCTTTTTAGACTATAATACAACTGGTGATGGTATGTTATCAGGAATTCAACTGTTAAATATTATGAAACAAACGGGTAAAAAACTTTCTGAATTAGCAGGTGAAGTTACTATTTATCCGCAAAAATTAGTCAATATCCGCGTGACTGATAAAAATGGGGCGATGGATGTTCCAGCTATCAAAGCAGTCGTTGAGGAAGCTGAAAAAGAAATGAACGGTGAAGGCCGTATCTTGGTTCGCCCTTCAGGAACAGAGCCATTACTCCGCGTTATGGCAGAAGCGCCAACACATGAAAAAGTTGACTATTATGTAGATAAAATCGCAGAAGTTGTTCGTCAAGAGATTGGTGCAGAATAATCTACTAAAGTTTAGTGAATAAAACAAAAAAATAAATAAGACTAAAAATAGTGGATGCTGCTAATGGGCATTCACTATTTTTTATTTGAGAGTATATAAAAAAATGAGAGATGTGGGCAATAACCCAAGTCTCTCATTTTTAATAGTCATAATTGATTATTCAACTGTTACTGATTTTGCAAGATTTCTTGGTTTATCAACGTCATAGCCTCGTTGAAGTGTTGCAAAGTAAGCAACCAACTGAGTTGGGACAACTGTTAGAAGTGCACTTAATAGTGGATGAACAGTTGGTAAAACAATTTGATCAGTCGGTTTTGCCAAATCAGCGCTAGCAAGTACTAATGTTTTCGCGCCACGACTTTCAACTTCTTTCAAGTTTCCACGTGTATGCGCTCCAGTTACTTCATCCGTAATAATCCCTAAAACAGGCGTTCCTTCTTCGATTAAGGCAATCGTTCCATGTTTTAATTCGCCGGCAGCGAAGCCCTCAGCTTGAATGTAAGAGATTTCTTTCAGTTTTAGAGCTGCTTCCATTGATACGTAGTAATCAACACCACGTCCAATATAAAAGGCATTTCTAGTCTCAGTCAGATATTCAGCAACTAGCTCACTGATTAAATCTTTTTCGTTGATAATTGATTCCATTGCCGTAGCAACTAAACCTAACTCATGTACGAACGCAAAGTCTGCTGCTTGAGCGAGTCCTTTTTGTTGGCCTAGAGCTTTTGCCAAAACGGCTAATACAGCAATCTGAGCAGTGTAGGCTTTGGTTGAAGCCACTGCAATTTCTGGTCCTGCGTGTAACAATAGAGTATAAGTTGCTTCTCTTGAAAGAGTTGAGCCAGCGACATTCGTAATAGTTAATGAAGGATAGTTCAATTCATTAATTTTTACTAATACTTGTCGACTATCCGCAGTTTCACCACTTTGACTAAGGAAAATAAAGAATGGTTTTTCTGAAAGTAATGGCATATTGTACCCAAACTCACTAGACAAATGGATTTCAACTGGAATATTGGTTAAAGTTTCGATTATCTTTTTGCCCACCCAGCCGGCATGGCTACTTGTACCGCAACCGATGATATAAATTCTGTCGCGATCTTTCATAGCGTTTAATAAGTCAGCATCTAGTTGAATTTCGCCTTCTTGATTGGCGTAGTTTTGAATAATTCGTCTCATGACAGCAGGTTGTTCATCGATTTCTTTCAACATGTAATAAGGATAGGTTCCTTTTTCGATGTCGGTTAAATCAAGTTGTGCTTCATAAGATTCACGTTCAATTGCGTGACCCTCTTGATCTTCGATAGCAATAGCATCCGCTGTAACAATCACCATTTCTCCATCGACTAATTCGACAAAACGATTGGTTTGTTCTAACATAGCCATCGCATCGCTACAAATCACATTGAAGCCATCGCCAAGCCCAACAAGTAGAGGACTTTTATTTTTTGCTACATAAATAGTCTCAGTATCTTCTTTGTCGATTAAGCCGAACGCGTAAGAACCGCGAATCACAGACAAAGCTTTCTTAAAGGCTGCTTTAGTGTCTAATCCTTGATTCATGAAAGCTTCCACGACATGAACTGCGATTTCTGTATCTGTTTCACCAATAAAGGTATCTGCTGCAAGATAAGTTGATTTTAATTCTTCAAAGTTTTCAATCACGCCATTATGCACTAATACAAGACGTTGACTTTGAGAGGTATGGGGATGCGCATTCTCTTCACTAGGTTGTCCGTGAGTCGCCCAGCGTGTATGACCAATCCCAATCGTTCCGCTAACTTCAGGAGTTAATTTGTCTGAAAGGTTCTTAATTCTACCTTGTGCTTTTACTAATGAACTAGTCGTGTCATTGGCAACAAATAAGCCGGCTGAATCATAACCTCGGTATTCTAATTTTTCTAATCCTTTAATGATAATCTCTGTTGCATTTGGCTTTCCTACAATTCCTACAATTCCACACATAATGTTTTCGTCCTACTTTCTTCTCATTATATGTTTCCGCTGCGTGAAAGATGCTTTGTTGGAATGTTTCCATTCGTTTTTCCATCTTTCTTTAGAGTGCAGTCCCTAGAGTCATCCGCCGAATCATTCGATAAACTCTTTCCTCGTCATCTGATAAAAATCAGACCTGGCGCTATCCAATTGGTCTATTAACCTCCTAGTTATTTTTTTGTCGGAAACAAGTAACATCATAGCGTTAATTTCATATCATGTCAACATTAAATTATATTGGTATATACGTATAGCAAAAATATGATTAACAGAAGGCGTGAGGATAGGCTGCGCTTATTGTTTGTTGCGTTACTTGTTTGCCTTGTGAGAATGGTTGAAAATTGAGGTCATACAAAACTTTTGTTACAATTGATTTATCGATGAGGAGGATGAAAACATGGAAGCAGAAATAAAAGTCATGACTATCAAAGAATTGAAACAAGCAATTGCTGCATTAGAAGAAATACCTGAGGTAACAGAAGAAACAAAAGTATTTTTAGATACTGGTTGGGATAGTCTACAAGAGGTCGCACCAGATGCATTAAGTGTCGAAAAAGCAAAACAGTTTAAGGTCCAAGATGAACTAACTAAAGAATATTTTACTGGCTATTCTCTTGAAGATAAGGCAGAAAAAACCAAAGCTACGGGTGAAAGTGAAACAATCGTTGTTTTGCGTAATTTATATTAGGAGGACCAAAAAATGAATGCAAAACGTTGGGTAGCGGTTGTTGTTGCCATCGCGTTGTTTCTTTTCTCTGGGTTGACAGCAGGACTTACTAGAAAAGAAGCGACTGAGAATCAACGAACAAGTTTGAACGGGTTGCTTTATGGCTCGAATGAATTATCAGAAACAGTTCTTGAACAAGGCAGTTCTGATGATAAAATTGCTCGAATTCAAATTGAAGGAACTATTTCTAGTGGAACAAGTGGTAGCCTATTTTCAGGAGAGTCCTACGATCATGAATCAGTATTGAAACAAATTGCGCTTATTAAAGAGAATACAGACGTGAAAGCTCTGCTCTTAGAAGTCAATTCACCTGGTGGGGGTGTATATGAAAGTGCTGAACTGGCTCGTGCATTACAAGACCTTCAGCAAGAAAAGAAGATTCCCATCTATGTTAGCATGAAAAATATGGCAGCCAGTGGTGGTTATTATATCTCAGCTCATGCCGATAAAATTTTTGCTACAAATGAAACTGTGACCGGTTCGATTGGTGTGATTATGTCGAATCTAAATTATTCTGGCTTGTTGGAGAAATTAGGCATAGATGATGCGACAGTTAAAAGTGGGGCCTTAAAAGATATGGGCTCGGCGACACGCCCAGAGACAAAAGAAGAGGTACAGGTCCTTCAGGCTTATATTGATAGTGCTTATAATCGGTTTGTTACAATCGTTTCTGAAGGACGAGGAATGAGTGTTCCAGAAGTCAAAGAAGTTGCAGACGGACGCATTTACGATGGGAAACAAGCGTTAGATGCTGGATTAGTTGATGCTATTGGCTTTCCGGATGAGGCTTTGGCTGCCTTAAGAAAAGAACACGGCTTAGAAAAAGCACAATTTGTTCAATACAGTCTAGATAGCACTGGATTTGCGAACACTTGGCTAGGCTCCAAGCTTGCGCAACTCCAAGGACTTCAACCATCAGAAAGCAGTCAAATCAACTCATTATTGAAAAGCATCGGCACTTCAGAAGCTCCTAAAGCTATGTATTACTACGGAGGTGAATGAAGTGACTAATGAAAATGCTGAGAACAACGAGACGAAGAAGAATCAAGAAGAGCAAAAGCCTCAATCGATAGAGGCAACACCTATTTCTTCTACTACTAGACAAGAACCACAAGTCGGTCCTGGAAAAGAAGTGTCGAGGCCTGTTACGGAACAGTTCAATAAAACAGCCTATACGCAAGAAGAGATTGAGCAAAATCAGCATTCCTGGAAAGACTTTTCTGAAGAAAATCCTAAGCCAGCTATTCACGATTTTCCTGCTTATTTTTATGCTGGTTTTTGGATCCGAGGCTTCGCCTTTTTAATTGACTTATTATGTATCCACTCTATTACCACGATTTCGTTAGGGACGATTTATTCATTAGCTAATTGGCCAAAGAATACGAATTTCTTTAGCTTTTATACGTTAGCTAGTTTAATCATTTACCTTGGTTATTTTATTCTCCTAACCAAGCAAACCAACGGGCAGACTCTTGGCAAGATGATCTTTGGCATTCGTGTGATTAGTTTCGAAGAAGAGAGACTTAGTTGGCAAACAGTCCTTATTAGAGAAGGCGCATGTCGCTTTATTTTAAAGTATCCCTTATTAATGCTAGGCTATCTGCCGCTCATTTTTAGTCGGCGCAAGCAACATGTCGGTGACTATCTATCTAGTACGAGCGTTGTAACGATTAATACCGTTCTAGCTTTTAATAAGCAACTCAGAGAAACGGCGAAATAGGTCTGTGAAAGCACCATTCCGAACCAAATAATCGGGTTGAAAATAGCAACGAACAAGGGATCAAAATCATAAAGTGCAGAAGTACAAGTAACTGATTTTTGTCATACAAATAGAAGCTGAAATTTCTTCTAGATGGGGAAAAGACGAACCAATGAAGAAAAAAATTCTGTTTTCTTCATTGGTTCGTCTTCTTTTCTTTCTTTTTCTTTGTTACACTAGAGACAAATATAGTTGAAAGAGGCGGAAAATGAATCAACCAATCGAGTTTCCTAAAAATGTTAAACGCTATGTTCGTTTAGGCAAATTAGCGCTTGAAGACGAGGAGTTATTAAAAGCAGTTGAATACTTTACAGCCGCCTATGAAATGAAACAAGATTTTGATGTGAATAGGCTCCTTGTTACCTCTTTGGTAGATATCGGCGAGTTTGACCTAGCATTTGAATACGCGGATGAAATGCGTATGAATTATTTTCAGGCTGTCGAATATCTAGCAATCTACTTACAGCTTTTACTTCACCGAAGAAGATTTATTGAAGCGACGAGCATGGTGTTGACTAGAAAAAAAACAGCGGAAGATCCGGATGATGTGACTTTACTATCTGGATATTTAAGACAAATAGAACATACGGGTAGAGCCTATCAACATTTAGAGCCGGAAAGAATCAAGAAAACTTTAAATGACCTAAAAAAGCTGCCGTTGATAAATTATCACCAGCAAATGGCTACTATTAAAAATATCGAGATACTACCAACAGATATATTCGAAGATTTAGCGCAAAAGCTGAGTAATAATCAGCAACTACATCAGTTGGTTCGCTCAAAAGTATTGGAGGAGCTGGTGAAGATTGAAAGCGAAAAAAGTGTCGATTTTCGATGGTTAGATGGGGAAATATATCCCTTAATACCCAGTACTTTAGTGCTTCCTGCTGCAACACGGTCTTATCAAATCATTTCTCGCGAGGTGGAGCGGGCACTAATCAATGACAATCCATCCTTATTACTGACGGTGACGAGTGAGTTGAAATTGCATTTTGCTTTATTGTTTCCTTTTGCTGATAAAAATATCAAAGATTCGCATTTATGGGCACAAAGCTATTTAGATGAGCAAGGGACTTCGATAAAAGCAGAGGATCAAGAGGTATTTCAAAAAATCTGTCAGCTGAAACAACGATTACAAGCACAGGTGCAACAACTTTATTTTCAATAATAAAGTTAAAAAGAATGAAAAATAAGTAAAAAAATCATTTGTTGCCGTGCTAAATGTTTACATTTCACAAGGCTTAGTGTACTATTTAAAAGTATGCATAACATAAAATCATGTATAAATTTTTAATTTATTCGGAGGGAAACAAATGACTGCAAAATGGGAAAAAAAAGGCACCAATGATGGTGTATTAACATTTACAATCGAACAAGAGCTAATCCAAAAAGGATTGACTACTGCGTTTAACAAAGTAAAAGGAAACCTTAGCGTTCCTGGATTCCGTAAAGGAAAAATTTCTCGTCAAATGTTTAATAGCATGTACGGCGAAGAAGCTTTGTACGAAGATGCATTAAATGCTGTCTTACCAGAAGCTTATGAAGCAGCTGTTAAAGAAGCCGGAATTGATCCAGTATCACAACCAAAAATTGATGTTGAAAGCATGAATAAAGGCGAAGATTGGACAATCACAGCGGAAGTAACTGTAAAACCAGAAGTAAAATTAGGTGAATACAAAAACTTAACCGTTGAAAAACAAGAACGCGAAGTAACAGACGAAGACGTGGATGCACGTATCAAACGTGAACAAGAAGCGCAAGCTGAATTAGTAATCAAAGAAGATGAAGCAGCCGTTGAAGGCGATACAGCAGTCATCGATTTTGAAGGATTTGTTGGCGACGAAGCATTCGAAGGCGGCAAAGGCGAAAATTATTCATTAGAACTTGGTTCAGGTTCATTCATTCCTGGCTTCGAAGAACAAGTTGTTGGTCATAAATCTGGCGAAAGCTTCGATGTGACTGTAACATTCCCAGAAGACTACCAAGCAGAAGATTTAGCTGGCAAAGAAGCAGTCTTCAAAGTAACTGTTCATGAACTTAAAACAAAAGAATTACCTGAATTAGATGATGAATTTGCTAAAGATGTTGATGAAGAAGTTGAAACTTTAGCAGAATTGAAAGAAAAATATCGTAAAGAATTGACTGAATCTAAAGAAAAAGCAGCGGATGAAGCAAAAGATGAAGCAGCTATTCGTCAAGCCGTAGAAAATGCTGAAATTTTAGATTTACCACATGTAATGGTTCATGATGAAGTGCACCGTTCAATGGATGAATTCTTAAACAACATGCAACGTCAAGGAATTGCTCCAGAAATGTACTATCAATTAACTGGAACAACTGAAGAAGATTTACACAAACAATTTGAAGGCGAAGCAGAAGTTCGTACAAAAACGAACTTAGTGATTGAAGCAATTGCAGCTGCTGAAAAGATTGAAGCAACGGATGAAGAAATCGCTGCAGAAATCAAAGAATTGTCTGAAACATACAACATGCCTGAAGATCAAATCAAGAACGTTCTTACTGAAGATATGTTAAAACATGATATTGCAATGAAAAAAGCAGTAGAAACAATCACTGCAACAGCAGTTGAAAAATAAGAACAACTAAATGCTACTATTAAGCTTTTGAAGCGGGGAAACTCAGCTTCAAAAGCTTTTTTAGTGTGCTAAATGGACTATGACTATTGAGGTGTTAGAAGGTTTTTGGGGGTAGTGAAGTGGATTTGAATAGTTCACTAGATTGTCCTATGTCTATTATTCTAAATCGTCATGGAAAAGAGCTTACAAAGTAGAATAGATGATAGGTAATATAACAACCCTCTCTTCAATAATTTTTCATATCGAGTTATTAGGCAGATAATTTTGGTTTTTTCTAACTACTCATTAGTTGCGGGGGCTGACTGATTTTAAGCGGGCTTTAAATCGATAATATCTATTGGCTAGTAGGTTTTCCTTTTCAAATTAGCCTTAGCGCCTCGATATTTTCACTAAAAGGTGCGCAACTAGCCACAAGTATATAAAAAGTGACTAGTTTCCTCTCTGTAAAATTATGAAATTAAAGTTTATAAGAGCGGAGAACCTTGAAAGACTGGGCTTCTATGAATGATATTTATAAAATCATCTGAAATTAAGTTTAGAATAAATCGATAATTTAGAGTTTAGTGTGTTTTTTAGACTTGTGGCTAGTTGCGGTGTTTTCGCTCATTTAATGAGTTAGCCAGAATCAGGTTTGAAAGAAAATAAAATAATCGATTTTTCTTTTATTAGCCTATGGATACCATTGCACCGCTTGAAAAGCGGAATTAAAAAATCCATCTGCGAATCTATTTTTCCATTAAAAGCAGCTTTTTATCTCGAATTTTGATCGAAAAGATGCGCAACTAGCCACAAGTAGCTAGAAAGCAGAAATTTTGCGTTTTTTATTCGACTTTAAATAACAAATTTAGAGTTATCATATTTAGAAAATTATAGAATTTATGAAAGTACTAAGAAAAGAGTAAAACTAAGAATTAGTTGCTCGTTCTAGTCGTAACTACTTTTTCTTTCTGGCAAACTGTGATATTATAGAAAAAGGCTGTAATAAGGCTTTAAAGCACTGCTTTTTTACAAAATAATCTAGCAGGACTAGAACGGATAGAATCAAGGGGTGAAAACCATGTATGATAATACAAATGGAAACGAAACGGTTCGCTGTTCTTTTTGTGGAAAAACACAAGAAGAAGTAAAGAAAATCGTTGCTGGACCAGGTGTCTATATTTGTAACGAATGTATTGACTTATGCAAAGAGATTATTGATGAAGAATTTTATGATGAAGCAGTTCGTGAATTCATGGAAGTTCCCAAACCAAAGGAAATCTTAGAAATACTAAATGAATATGTTATTGGCCAAGAACGTGCGAAAAAAACGTTAGCTGTGGCTGTTTATAACCATTACAAACGGGTGAACGAATCAGAGGTTTCTGAAGATGTTGAATTGCAGAAAAGTAATATTTGTTTGATTGGCCCAACTGGATCAGGAAAAACATTTTTAGCGCAAACACTAGCTAAATCGTTGAATGTTCCTTTCGCAATCGCTGATGCAACTAGTTTAACTGAAGCTGGTTATGTGGGCGAAGATGTTGAAAACATTTTGTTGAAGCTATTGCAATCTGCTGATTATAACGTGGAACGTGCTGAAAAAGGTATCATCTATATTGATGAGATTGATAAAATTGCTCGTAAGAGTGAAAATGTTTCAATTACTCGAGATGTTTCTGGTGAGGGTGTGCAGCAAGCTCTACTAAAAATTCTTGAAGGAACGGTTGCAAGTGTGCCACCTCAAGGAGGTAGAAAACATCCGCATCAAGAATTTATTCAGATTGATACAACGAATGTACTCTTCATCGTTGGGGGAGCTTTTGATGGCATCGAAACAATTGCTAAAAACCGTTTAGGCGAGAAAACAATTGGTTTTGGAACAACAAATAAAAAGCTTTCTGAAGATGAAAGTATCATGAAGCATATCATTCCAGAAGATTTGTTGAAATTTGGTCTAATTCCTGAATTTATCGGGCGTTTACCTGTTACGGCAGCGCTAGATAAATTAACAAATGATGACCTTGTTCAAATTTTGACAGAACCAAAGAACGCGTTGGTTAAACAATATAAGAAATTGTTGTCTTTAGATGAAACAGAGCTTGAGTTCCAAGAGGATGCGCTAAAAGCAATTGCGGATAAAGCAATTGAGCGCAATACAGGCGCGCGTGGATTACGTTCAATTATTGAGGATATCATGATGAATATTATGTTTGAAATTCCTTCTGATGAACGAATCAAAAAAGTCATCATCACGAAAGAAGCAGCTGAAGGTGAAGGCGAACCAATTATTTTATACAACGAGAAAGAACAAAAGGCTGGTTAATTGTTTGTTAGCTAGATAAGTAGTTTATTTTTGTTAGAGAGCTAGGCTTGTCTCTGCCTAGCTACTTTAGTGTAATTTTTAGGACTGCGACACTTGATGTCACAGTCCTCTTTTTAAGGAAAGGAGTGTGCTTATGAAAGTTCATCAAGCAGAAATAATTATTAGTGCAGTTGCACCGAAGCAATATCCTGAAACGAATTTACCTGAGATTGCTCTGGCAGGCCGTTCCAATGTCGGGAAATCATCATTTATAAATACCTTAATTGATCGAAAAAATTTAGCACGTACCTCAAGTAAACCGGGGAAAACGCAGACTCTAAATTTTTATTTGATTGAGAATGCTTTGCATTTTGTCGATGTACCTGGTTATGGCTATGCAAAAGTTTCTAAGACGGAACGAGCAAAATGGGGGAAAATGATTGAAACCTATATCACGACTCGTCCTCAGTTGAAAGCAGTCGTATCATTAGTTGATATGCGTCACGCCCCAAGTACGGAAGATATTCAGATGTATCAATTTTTGAAATATTATGATATTCCGGTGATTGTTGTGGCGACCAAGGCGGATAAAATTCCTCGTGGTAAATGGAATAAACATGAAAGTGTCATCAAAAAAGCGTTAGACTTTGATAGAAATGATGAATTTATTTTATTTTCTTCTGTCACAAAACAAGGCAAGGAAGAAGCCTGGGCAGCAATCGAAGAAGCGATGACTTTCTAAAGAGTCAAAGGTGCATAATTGTAATAAAAGAGCGGGTCTATAGAATAATCTATACACTCGCTCTTTCAAGAAGAAGTCCTTGTCTAGGATTTCTTTTTATTTTTCTTTTTTTCTGGTTCTTTAATCTCTGGCTTCAAAAAGCGGTTAATATCTTCTTTAGGAGCCACTTTATTTTCAGGGTCAACAACAAAGTCAGCAAATAATTTGTCTAGGTTGTCGGAACGTTCGAATTTTAATCCCATGAAAATCCACCTCCATGTAAGGATAGTTTAACACTTTTTATAGATAAATGGGGGGAAAAGAGATAAAATAACGCTAAATTTTGGTGCATTGCTTAGTGATTCGTTATAATGGAGATAAGAGAGGGGCGAGATGAATGAAAGAAGAACAACAGATATACGGAATGTTGCGTGTCGATGTTGCGGAGCAAAAGGAAGCGGTTCGAGCTGCAGAAGATTGGTTATCTCTTGTCAGAATCTTCATTGAGCCTACTTATTTTAAAGTAGAGGAAGACATTCCAGAGAGTTTTGATCTAGCCAAGGTTAAAAAGTTAATTAAAGAACTTGGCGACGTTTCGGAAGTAACCTGGCTAATTGGCGATGAGGAGAATGAACTTAGTTTTAGCTACTTCAAAGGACGAATTCTAGAGAAATACTTATTGTCTAAGTCGGTCTTTCAGGTAAATCAATCGTTGCTTAAAGATTACCTGTTACGAAAAATGACAACTTATAGTGGAGTAATGGCGTATCTGAGGGACTTTGCGGAATATCGTTATAATAATATCAGTGCAATAGACGAGCGTCTGTTGTTTGAGACAAAAGAAGAGCTTGAACAGCTACCGATGCTCAGAACACTTGATGGTAAAAAGAAAATCGATTGTAATCAGCTAGCTGGCTATGATATATATTCTAAAGGATTGTGTTTTACTTCGTGTTGGCAGATGTACTTTGGTCAACCGTACTATACGATGATTCCTAAACAGATTTTTCAAGAAGTTCAACAAATTGAATACGTCAAAGAACATCAAAATCAAGTCCTGGAAATTCAGCTTTATAAAGACCCGTTTAACTGGCGACATGAGAGTAATCTTAAATTTCAGCGTTTATTTAGGGATCAGATGGGCTTTGATTCATTGGCTTGGGATAATGGAGTAGGTCTTCTGAGAGAGCCTTATATCGAGTATATTTACCCGAAAGATTTTATTCACACGGTTCAATATCAGAATGATTCCTTACAACCAACGCCTAAAAAAACAGCTAGTCACTTTATTACGCGTAGTTACGATTTAGTCAAAGGTGCCTATAAGGAAAAACGTGTCAAAGGGGCCCTCAACGCTCAAGCCTTTTTCCCGTGGGTAGATGAGGCACAGTCTAAAATGGTTGCGTATCGTGTAATTGACCCAGAATTAACCTTGGACAATGGTTTAGCTGCCTATACGTATTATATTAGAGATTATTTGGATATCGATGTGATTGATGATAAATATCCTGAGTATGAGGCAATTTTGCGCTTTTATATTCCCGAAAAACAGATGGAACAAATTCCTTTTGATGAAATCTTCAAGCATTTTCCAGACACAAAGATTAGTCAAATTAAACGAAAAAAAGGAACTATTTCTGTTGAATTGAAGAAAGAAAAAAATCATTTGCGAGTCTTATTTTTAGACTATAATCAATTGAATGAATTTATAGAAATCCAAGGACCGCAAAAAGTCTAATGATGCAGGTCTGGATAATAAAAGTTGCTGCGAATAAATGTGAAGGATTGCTGGTTAACGGTCTTTCATTAATAACGAACGAGAAAAAGGTGATCTGACAGAAATTGTCAGATCACCTTTTTTCGATTAATCAGTGTTCCAGAAGTTACGTGTTGGAACAACTTTATAGTTAAGCTGTTGTTGAGTGAGTCAATGGTTTTCTAAGGAGTCCGAAGATGATTCCTGAGATAATTGCTCCGACAGCGATAAAGACCAGATATAGCACTGGATGGCTCAATAAGAAGACAACGAAGATTCCGCCATGAGGAGCGAGTAATTTAATACCAAACCCACCAACTAAAGCACCAGCAAAGGCAGAGCCAACAACAAAACTAGGAATAGCTCGCAACGGATCAGCCGCAGCAAATGGGATTGAACCTTCGGTAACAAAGGATAGACCCATGACGATATTTGTTAAGCCAGCATCTTGTTGTTCTTTTGAGAATTTATTTTTGAATAAACGAGTAGCGACAAAGATTGCCAATGGTGGAACCATACCGCCAGCCATGACGGAAGCCATCACAACGCTACCACCATCTGCAACAGTTGTAGCTAATGTAGCAGTCCCAAAGACATAAGCAGCTTTATTAATTGGTCCGCCTAAATCGACTGCCATCATTCCTGCTAATAATGCGCCTAGTAAAGCAGCATTTGTTCCATCTAAACTACCTAAGAAATCATTTAGAGAAACATTGATAAATTTCATTGGGATATTTAATAGAAGCATCAGCATGCCTGTAATCAATAGACCAAAGACTGGATAGAAGAGAATTGTTTTGATTCCTTCCAGAGATTTTGGCAAACCTTTGAAGATTTTTTTCAAGAATACAATTACATAGCCAGCCATAAACCCACCGACTAAAGCACCAAGGAAACCTGCATTGCCGGATAAAGCTAGAGCTCCAGCGGCAAAACCAACTATTAGTCCTGGTCTGTCAGCGATACTTGATGCAATGAAACCGGCTAGTACAGGTAACATAAAGCTAAAGGCAGCATTACCAATTTGATTAAATGAGCTTGCTAACTGATTATAATTTCCCAACTGATCGAGAGCATCCTGTGGTACACCCATAAATTGGTCAATCATAAAGGATAAGGCAATTGCAATTCCGCCGCCGATTACAAATGGCAACATGTGCGAAATCCCGTTCATTAAGTCTTTGTATATGCGTGACAGAATCGTTCCGTCAGCTGAATCATCGGTTGAATCGCTAGCAGAGCCATCGCCGTGGAAAGTTGGTGCTTTACCACTCAATGCTAACTGAATAAGCTCTTCTGTTTTACGAATCCCATCACTGACAGGGCGATTAACTAATTGTTTGCCGTTAAAGCGATTCATTTCAACTTTTTTATCAGCTGCAACGATCACAGCATCAGCACGAGCGATATCCTCAGCGGTCAATTTATTTTTGATACCTTCTGAGCCGTTTGTTTCGACTTTTATTTCGATGCCCATTTCTTTGGCTTTTTTCTTCAAGGAATCTTCCGCCATGTACGTATGCGCGATCCCAGTTGGACAAGCCGTCACAGCAACAATGAATTTAGAATTCGTGTCTGATTGTGGTTGAGCTACAGCTTGGGCCGCTTGCTCCGCTTTTTCTTCTGCCGCTTTTTGATCCTCAGCATTTTGGAACAACGTTTGAACTTCATCAGGTGTTTTAGCTTCTTTTAATTTTGCAACAAAATCGGGATCAATCAATAATCGAGATAGGGCAGCTAATGCCTGTAAATGTGTATCATTGGCACCTTCTGGAGCGGCAATCATGAAGAAGAGGTAAGTCGGTTGTCCATCTAACGCCTCGTAATCAATTCCTTGTTTACTTTTAGCAAATAGAACCGTTGCTTCTTTAACCGCAGCATTTTTGGCATGAGGCATGGCAATCCCATCACCTAAACCAGTCGACGTTTGCGCTTCACGAGCGAGAATCCCGTCTTTATAGGTTTGGCTATCTGAAATTCGGCCAACATCAGCCATCTTTTGGACCATTTCATCAATAGCTTCTCTTTTTGTTGTTGCTTGTAAATCCATAATCATGGCATCTTTTATTAATAAATCGTTGATATTCATTTGTGAACCTCCTAAAATGATTGTCTTTGTGTAATTGAGACTTCCGATAGTAATTCATCGATTAATTCTTTTGTGGCTAAATCGTCAGAGAAAGCTGTCGCGCTTCCACAAGCAACACCCCATTTGAATGCATCAACTGGATCTTTGGTTTGTTCATAGCGGCCAATAAAGCCGGCAATCATTGAGTCGCCTGCGCCAACTGAATTTTTTAGTGGCCGTTTTAAGACATTCGATTGATAGACACCCTCAGAGGTGAAGAGTAGGGCACCGTCACCGGCCATTGAGATGATAGCGTGCTGCGCGCCTTCATCAAGTAACTTTTTACCATAAGGAATAATTTCTTCTATAGAGGCAAATTGTGTCTGATACAGTTCGGCTAATTCATGGTTATTCGGTTTGACAAGTATTGGTTTTTCTGGCAACGCTTGTAGCAAATCTTTCCCGGTTGTATCAATCACAAATTCAGCCTGGTTTTCCTTCACAATTTGAATTAACTCTTGGTAAAAACCATTGCGTAGACTAGCTGGAGCACTTCCTGAAAGAATCACGATGTCGCCTTTTTTGATGTGCGCAAGTTCGGCTTTAAAGGCCTCAATTTCTTGATCAGTCAGTGTGGGTCCAAGACCATTTATTTCCGTTTCTATTTCCGATTTTAGCTTGATATTGATCCGCGTATCATCGGCGATTTGGGTCCAGTGAGCAAGAATATTCTCTTCAGCGAGCCAATCTGCGATAAAGTTCCCTGTAAAACCGCCTAGAAAACCTAACGCTGTTGTTTCGTGACCGGTACGCGCCAAAATTCTAGAAACATTCAGCCCTTTACCACCAGGCAATTTTATATCTGAATCCATACGATTAAGTGCGCCAAGTGTCATCTCTTTGACACGAACAATGTAATCGATGGACGGGTTTAAAGTAACAGTGAAAATCATTTATAGAGCCTCCTTGATTGTTGTTATTTGTTGAAAGTTTGTTCGGTTAAGCTCATCACAAGCATCGGTAATAATCGTTGCTTCTTCAATAGAGGCAACTTTCGAAAAGGTGACTTGATTGAATTTGGTTTGATCTATTAATACAAACGATTCTTCGGCTTGCTTCATAGCTAATTTTTTAAGCGCCGCTTCCTCTGGGTCAGGGGTCGAATAGCCGAATTCTAAATGAGCCGCGTTCATCCCCATGAAGACTTTGTTGAA
Organism: Candidatus Enterococcus huntleyi; assembly: GCF_009933175.1. Taxonomy (GTDB): domain Bacteria; phylum Bacillota; class Bacilli; order Lactobacillales; family Enterococcaceae; genus Enterococcus_K; species Enterococcus_K huntleyi. The sequence continues at coordinate 54,043 of NZ_MAEJ01000003.1, forward strand.
GCGTAATTGTGAAAGCTGTTGAAGACTGGTTGAGCCTAACACTGCATCAGTCGATAATTTTATAGCACCACCTAAAATAATGGTCGGAATTTGTCGTTCAACTAGCTTGGCCGCATGCTGCACCGAGTTCGTGACTACTGTTATCGAGCGATCGTTCAAAAAAGCAATCATTTCTAAAGTAGTCGAGCCGGCATCTAAATAAATTATATCGCCTTCAACTATTTCTTCAGCTGCAAGTGCGGCAATTTTTCTCTTTTCATGAATGTTTTTGAATGTTTTTTCGCTCATTGCTTGTTCATAAGACAGCTTTTGACTTTTTTTGGCTCCACCATGAATCCGTTCGATGAGGCCTTCGTCTTCTAATTCCTGTAAATCTCGTCGAATAGTTGATTCAGAAACGTTTAAGTCATTCATTAAATCTTGGGATTTGACAATAGAGTGTTGCTCTACTAATTGAAGTATTCGTTGTTTTCGTTCATCTGTAAGCATTTTCGAATCCCTCCTCACAAGAATAGTAGCACAGTAAAAGCGGATACGCAATCAAAAACGTTCAAAAACATTCACGAATAATAAAAAAGCGTCATAGAGGGATGTTGGAAATAAACAGAAGGATGCAAAAAAATCCTCCCAACATTATTTGTTAGGGAGGAGGTAGAGCGATTGTTCACCAACTGCTTGATAGATTGTTAGAAAGTCTTGTTTAGCCACTGCACGATTTTTTTCGCCAAAAGGATCATTCACATAGACATAATTATCATCAGTTCCTGTTATGACTACTGCGTGACAAAGGGGAGTGACGGTCACTTCACCGGATTTTGTTTGCCAAATTCTGAAATCATTCGCTCCTGGGACTTGAAAATCGACGGTGGTTTCTACCCAAACTGGGATTTCTTGCCGGAGCAATTTCTCGATTTGTTCAAACGGCAATCCTGTATCAGCGATGACTTTAAAATCGTCAGCTACAATTTCTTTAGCGACTACGGCGACTGGTTCAACAGCGACACCCATTGCATTGGAGCCACCAGTAATGTCGCCGACAAAACCTTCATGTGGATTACCATGCAGCTCTGCTGTTTCATTGACTGGCACATAAGTCAGAAGATTGGCCAGTTGATTTTTATTCGTTTGATAATCGTAATAGCGCAGTAACATTGAGAGAGCAGTAATCTCACAGCCATTCCCCAACGCTTGTCCCTCATTTTGATTTTCTAGAGGAACATCAATCAGTGAAATTTGGGCAGCTTGTGTTGGCTGAAATGCCGGGAAAGCAAGAACCGCCAACACCGCAACCGTACATAACGTGATAAAAAATAGAAAGATTTTTTTCATAAGCAATGTCCTCGATTTTTCAAAAATACCTGTTTTCGTACATATAGTTAAAGTATAAAAGTATACGGAAAACCCACTCCCTCATAAAACCAAGTGTTGTTCGAGGGAGAAGCAGGTTCGCAACACAGCTGAACTTATTGTTGTCTAATATCGTAAAAGTTCAGTGAAGGATCATTCAAGTTATTGTAGTTATCATAGTAGAACACTGGTAAAAATAGTTTTGAAAGTTGGTCTTCATCGGCGAAGAAACCAAAATGAATGACTCTTTCTTCATTCGCTGCGAGTGTCTGCAGTTGATAATAACTTTTCCCTTCACCATGAAATTCTAAATAATCAAGTTCACCCGTTAAAGCAGTAACCTCCTTATTTTCGTGGATGGGCATCCAAATGCCATTTTTATTTTCTAAAGGTAAGACACTATTTTGGAAATAGAGATCAGTAATCGGTTGGTCCTTCTGATTCTTGATGACGGCAGTCAAGTAAATAAATTTCGCGGTCATCGAATATTCTTCTTTCACTTGGTTAATAGAGGATTCGCCATCTCCGTAGCTAATAATCTTTTGATTAAAGGGAATCAGCTGTTTTTTATTATCAATTAACTGGTTTGATTCCAAATTTTCCAAGGCCATCGGATTAAAATTAGTTGTTGGAAATTCTTTGATTGTATCGTAAATATCGACTGATTTAAGCGTAAAATTAAATTGCTGTTCTTCTTTCTCATTCGCTGCGATTGTGACTGGAATAGTGTCGCCAATCTGATGAATCTGCGAACTATTTTCTGGGAGTCCAACAACTGCTGTCTCTGCCGGTTCCTCTGCTGCCAACTGTTTCTTAAAGTCATCGAAATCGGTGACGTATAAGGCTTCTTCTTTTGAGCAGGCTTGTAAGGAAAGAGCGTTAAGCACTTTTTCTAAGACGTCATCAGTGACATCGTTCCCGACAAACGCTTCTAAAACATAGCCTTCTTTTTCAAAATATACCAAAACTTCTGTCGAAGAATCGGTTTCTGAATCTGCTGAAAATGCCTTTTTTACGACAATTGCTTGGTGCTGATTAAAAGTCGTTTCTTGGTAGTCTTTTGAGTAGAGCACGTCGAAATCTGAAGGGGACTTAATTTTCCATAACTGAAATGAGAAGCCGCCTTTATTGAGATTATCTTTATAAGTAAATTTATTCTCAGTGTGAGCCACTGGAACCATATCCTCCGGTAGATAGCCCAAATCTAGCTTGTAATAGTCCGCGGCGGTTGAGGTATCCGTCTTATTTGGATCAATCGATAGGGTCACCTTATAGTCATTTTTTTGAACGAACCATTGATACAGTTCGTTTGCCGCATAGACCGTCGTGGGAATGATAAATAAGGCTGCTGCTGCAATTAGGAGTAGGCGTTTACTACGAATTCTTTTCGATGGGCTCTTTGAACTTTCCTGTTGACTCTTCTTCAATAATTCCATTTTTCGTTTCTGATAGGCGTCTGAAAAGGTATGAGGTTCAATCTCTTGATCGAATTCTTTTAAGGCGATTCGTTCAGCTAGCTGTTTTAATGCTTTTTCTTCGTCCGTTTCTTTATTCATCTGTTTGTTCTCCTTCCACAAGGTGTTTGATTTTTTTCTTAGCTCGTTCCAATTGCTTTTTTACGGTATCAGGCTTGACGCCCATTAAATCCGCTGTCTCTTTTCCTGAAAAGCCATAATAAATTCGATATAAAAAGACGTGCAAATAAGGCTCGTTTAGTCCCGCTGAAATTTTTGCGATTAGTTCTTTGGAATAGAGGTGACGGAGTGGTTCTGCTTCTGCAGTGACGGTTTCCTCAGGAGATGATTGCTGTGCTTCTTTATAATTGAGAACCACACGATTTTTCCGATAAGAATCAATCGCTTTATTTTTCGTAGTTCGCAAGATAAATTTCTTTAAACGAACCGTGTCATAGGTTTTTAAAACTGTGATTTGTTGATAAAGCTGTTCAAAGACATCTTGTGTAATATCCTCGGCCTGTTCGTTATTATTTATAATGGAATAGGCTAAATGAAATATTTTTTGTTCATAATCAAGATAAAGCTGTTCGAAAAAAAGAGAGTCCGGAGATTCTTTTTCCATGGATGAATTCCTCCTCGGTAAGTACGTACACACTATATAACGTTTCAAGTCATAAAAAGGTGACACAGAAAATAATTAAGAGTAAATTATTATTTGGCTACGCAATCTGTGTCTATATTCGTAATTTTTGTAGATAGATGTCTCACTCACTGAAACGGAGACTGTGCTTCTGGATGTACGCCTAATAATCTGAGGATTTGCAGTAGACCTATCAGGAAAGTCAGTTCGAGAAAATTTGATCTAGAAACTTTTAGAAAGATTTAGAGGATTGCTGTTTTATGACCTAGTCTAAAATGGTATAATTGAAAAGATTGATTGAAAGAAAGGATGTTGTCGATGTCATCCAGAGATGATTTGTTAAGAGGGATGAATCCTCGCCAGAAAGAAGCGGTTCTGCATACTGATGGAGCCTTGTTACTAATGGCTGGAGCTGGAAGTGGGAAAACTCGTGTGTTAACCCACAGAATTGCTTATTTAATAGAAGAAAAAGAGGTTAATCCTTGGAACATTCTTGCGATTACATTTACCAATAAAGCGGCAAGAGAGATGAAAGAACGGGTTACCAATATCCTGGGAGCTAGTGGTCAGGATGTCTGGGTATCAACGTTTCACTCAATGTGTGTCCGAATTTTACGTAGAGATGTTGACTTCATTGGCTACAATCGAAATTTCACGATTTTAGATTCCTCTGAGCAGCTATCATTAATGAAACGAGTGCTAAAAGAGTTGAATCTTGATCCAAAAAAATATGATCCAAGAGGGATGCTGGGAATAGTTTCTCAAGCAAAAAACAACTTGCAAACACCGCAACAATATGCGCAGTTACAAGGGAACTTTTTTGAAGAAATGGCGGCTAAGTGCTATGACATATATCAAAAAGAGCTGAGAAGAAATCAATGTATGGATTTCGATGATTTAATTATGAACACGATTCGGTTATTCAAAGAACATCCAGACTCATTGACGTATTATCAAAATAAATTTCATTATATTCATGTCGACGAATATCAAGATACAAACCATGCGCAATATACACTGGTCAATTTGTTAGCAGCGCGCTTTAAAAATCTTTGCGTTGTTGGAGATGCCGATCAAAGTATTTATGGCTGGCGTGGTGCGGATATGCAAAATATTTTGGATTTTGAGAAGGATTATCCAGAAGCGACAACGATTTTATTAGAACAAAATTATCGTTCAACAAAAAATATTTTGGCGGCAGCGAATCAAGTTATCCAGAACAATAGTAATCGCCATGATAAAAAATTGTGGACAGATAATGTTGATGGTGAAAAAATCGCCTATTTCCGAGCGGATAATGAGCGAGGCGAAACCAATTTTGTAGTATCCGAGATGCAACGGCTGATTGCCGAACAAAACCGTAAGTATGGTGATTTTGCTGTGCTTTATCGAACCAATGCGCAATCGCGGGTCATGGAAGAAACACTCCTTAAATCAAATATTCCCTATAAAATGATTGGTGGGCACAAATTCTACGATCGTAAAGAAATCAAGGATATTTTGGCGTATTTAAATGTGATAGCTAACCCGAGTGATTCTATCAGTTTTGAGCGAGTGATTAACTCACCTAAACGTGGGATAGGACCGGGTTCAGTAGATAAATTAAGAGACTTTTCGCAAATGCATGACTGGTCACTACTAGAAGCTTCTCAAAATATTGAGTTAGCAAACATTACTGGGAAAGCTGGTAAAGAAATTGGTAATTTCGGTGTGATGATTGACCAACTAAGTCAGATGGTTCCTTATCTAAGCATTACAGAGTTAGCCAAGGAACTGATTGCTAAAAGTGGCTATGAAGAAGATTTAAAAGCTCAAAATACGTTAGAATCACAAGCTCGATTAGAAAACTTAGAAGAATTTTTAACTGTGACTCAAGAATTTGATAAGCGTTATACCAGTCAAACAGAAGATGAAGCAGATGCGCCAGAAGAAAAATTAACCGTCTTTTTGAATGATCTAGCTTTAGTTTCTGATATAGATAATCTTGAAGAAGGCTCTTCACAAGTGACGTTGATGACTCTTCATGCGGCGAAAGGCTTGGAATTTCCAGTGGTCTTTCTAATTGGAGTAGAGGAAGGCGTCTTTCCACTTTCCAGAGCATTAATGGAAGAAAGTGAATTAGAAGAAGAACGACGTTTAGCCTATGTTGGCATCACACGGGCAGAAGAATTATTGTATCTATCGAACGCTTTTTCACGCACCTTATATGGCCGAACACAATACAATCGTCCGTCTCGTTTTGTGGAAGAGATTGATGATGAATTATTGGCATCTTCTGGTGTAGCAGCGAGTCAAACGAGAACATTCCCAACGTTTTCACCTAAAGCAACTAAACCTATTTATAAACAACCAGAGACGAAATCAGTTTCAACGAAAGTATCCACTGGTGGTGAAATTGGCGGTTGGAAAGCTGGCGATAAAGTCAAACATAAAAAATGGGGCGTAGGGACAGTTGTTCGTGTTGGCGGTACTTCACAAGATATGGAATTAGATATTGCCTTTCCAGAACAAGGAGTCAAACGAGTATTGGCTGCTTTTGCACCAATCGAAAAAATGTAAATAAACAAGGAGGAAATCAAATGAGTCAACCCTTGGCACAAGAAGCAGCAGCACATCGAGTCGCTGAGTTAAGAAAAATACTCGATCGTTATGCTTATGAATATTATGTCAAAGATCAGCCTTCTGTAGAAGATTATATTTATGACAAGCTCTACACTGAGCTTGTTCAGCTTGAAGAACAGTACCCAGAATTAATTACAGATCATTCACCTACCCAACGAGTGGGTGGGAAAGTATTAGCCGGTTTTGAGAAAGCTGTGCATGACATTCCCTTGTATAGCTTAAATGATGTTTTTAGTAAGGAAGAACTTTTCCAATTTGACCAACGAGTTAAAAAAATTGCTGGAGATACGGTGAGTTATTGCTGCGAATTAAAAATTGATGGGCTTTCCATTTCTTTACGTTATGAAAATGGTCTGTTTGTTCGTGGTGCTACACGTGGCGATGGGAGCGTCGGTGAAAATATCACCGAAAATCTAAAAACAGTCAATTCAATCCCTCTTCGTTTGAATGAAGATATTTCAGTCGAGGTTCGTGGAGAATGTTACATGCCAAAAGCTTCCTTTGTTAAGCTAAATAAAGATAGAGAAGAAGCCGGGCTAGATGTCTTTGCTAATCCTAGAAATGCTGCTGCAGGAAGCTTGCGCCAGTTAGATACAAAAATCACGGCTTCGAGAAAATTAGATACGTTTTTATATACCGTTGCTGATTTTGGTCCAATGACTGCCAAAACGCAGTTTGATGCTCTTAATGAGCTTTCAGAGATTGGTTTTCGGACAAATCCAGAAAAACGCCTTTGTCAAACGATTGATGAAGTCTGGGAATTTATCGAAGAATATCATGAAAAACGGACAGAATTACCCTATGAAATTGACGGTATCGTTATTAAGGTGAATGAATTTGCCACACAAGACGAATTAGGCTTTACTGTGAAGGCTCCACGTTGGGCGGCTGCCTATAAATTTCCGCCTGAAGAAGCGCAAACAGTGATCGAGGATATCGAATGGACGATTGGCAGAACGGGAGTCATTACACCTACAGCAGTGATGACGCCGGTTCGTGTCGCTGGCACAACTGTTAGTCGGGCTAGCTTGCACAATGCAGATTACATCCGAATGAAGGATATCCGTCTAAATGATACGGTAATTATTTATAAAGCAGGAGACATTATTCCTGAAGTGGCACAAGTGATTCTAGAGAAACGTCAGAAGGATAGCGAGCCGTATCAAATGCCTACCCACTGTCCTATTTGTGAGAGTGAGTTGGTTCATTTGGATGAAGAGGTGGCTTTGCGATGTATTAATCCAAAATGTCCTGCTCAGATGAAGGAAGGCTTAAATCACTTTGTGTCCCGCAATGCCATGAATATTGATGGGCTTGGCCCACGTGTTTTGGCGCAGATGTATGACAATCATTTGGTTGGAGATGTAGCTGATTTATATAAGTTGACCCAAGAACAGTTGCTGACTTTAGATAAAATTAAAGAGAAATCTGCAGCAAATATTTTATCAGCAATTGCGGCAAGTAAAGATAATTCCCTTGAGCGCTTAGTTTTCGGACTAGGAATTCGACATGTTGGTGCTAAAGCTGCTAAAATCTTAGCAGAACATTTTGGTGATTTGAACCATTTAAGTCAAGCCAAATTTGCTGATATTGTGGCCTTAGATACCATGGGCGATATTATCGCGGATAGTGTGGTAACTTATTTTGAAAATGATGAAGTACATCAACTGATGGCAGAGTTAGAAGCAGCTGGCGTCAATCTAACTTATAAGGGCGTTCGTGTAGCGGATATTGCTGAAATAGAGTCGCCATTTAAAAATAAAACGATTGTTTTAACTGGTAAATTAACACAATTTAACCGTGAAGAGGCGAAACAAACTATAGAATCTTTAGGTGGTAAAGTCACCGGAAGTGTCTCGAAAAAAACGGATATTGTGGTTGCTGGTGAAGAAGCCGGCAGTAAATTAACGAAAGCTCAATCATTGGGTATTACTGTTTGGGATGAACAACAAATGGCTGATGCGTTAAAAGAGAGCCATAATAAAGACCAAACAACGGAAGAATATTAGCAATTGCTAGATTTTTATGGGAAGTTTCATGAAAGTATTTTAAAACTCAGTAAATTATATGGTAAAATAAACGCATAATATCTAGTTAGATGAGAGGAAGAAGGGGTATCTATGGCAATTAGTGAAGAAGAAATAAAACACGTAGCGAAGCTTTCTAAGCTTGAATTTGGAAAGGAAGAGCTTGTAGGCTTTACCGATCAATTAGGAAAAATCATTGATATGGTTGAATTATTAGAAGAGGTTGATACAGAAGGCGTAGCGTTTACTTCGAATGTTATTGAGACAGTCAATGTAATGCGTCAAGACCGTGCGCAATCAGGATGGAATCGCGATGAATTGATGAGAAACGTGCCTGAAACGGAAGATGGCTTCATTAAGGTACCAGCAATTATTGATGAAGGAGAGGCGGGTGCCTAATGGAAAAATTATACGATAAATCATTAGTCGAATTACATGACTTACTTGTGTCTAAAGAAATCACTGCTCAAGATTTAACTCGAGCAACCTTTGATCGAATCAAAGAAACAGAACCGAAAGTGGATGCATTTTTACAACTTAATGAAGAAAAATCAATTGAGTTAGCAAAAGCAATCGATGAAAAAGGAATTACTGAAGAAAATATCCTAGCAGGTATTCCAATCGGGATTAAAGATAATATTGTGACACGAGATATTCGCACGACAGCAGCCTCAAAAATGTTATATAATTTTGATCCAATCTATGACGCAACTGTTATGGATAAAGTGTATCAATCAGATCTAATTCCTGTTGGAAAATTGAACATGGATGAGTTTGCGATGGGTGGAAGTACTGAAAATTCAGCCTTTAAGAAAACAAAAAATGCTTGGGATCACACGAAAGTACCTGGGGGTTCTTCAGGTGGATCTGCTGCGGCTGTTGCTGCCGGACAAGTTCCCGTTTCTTTAGGTAGCGACACGGGTGGAAGTATTCGTCAACCTGCAGCTTTTAATGGAATCGTTGGGATGAAACCAACTTATGGCCGTGTTTCTCGTTTTGGCTTAATTGCCTTTGCCTCTTCATTAGACCAAATTGGCCCAATGACTAGAACGGTGAAAGACAATGCTCTAGCTTTAACTGCGATTAGCGGATATGATGAAAAAGACGGCACATCAGCGGGTGTTTCTGTGCCAAACTTTGCTGAGGGTTTAACTGGCGACATTAAGGGAATGAAGATTGCTTTACCTAAAGAGTATTTAGGCGAAGGAATTGCTCCAGGCGTCCAAGAAGCTATCTTAAAAGCTGCGGACACATTCCGTGCACTAGGTGCGACAGTCGAAGAAGTTAGCTTACCTCATTCAAAATATGGCGTAGCCGTCTATTATATTATTGCCTCTTCAGAAGCAAGTTCAAACTTACAGCGTTTTGATGGTATCCGTTATGGCTACCGTTCTGAAACAGCCAAAAACTTAGATGAAATTTACGTTCAATCACGTTCAGAAGGCTTCGGTATGGAAGTTAAACGTCGTATTATGTTAGGAACGTTCTCTTTAAGTTCAGGTTATTATGATGCCTACTTCAAAAAAGCAGGACAAGTAAGAACATTAATTAAACAAGACTTTGATAAAGTCTTTAAAGACTACGATTTAATTATTGGCCCTTCTTCGCCAACAGTTGCTTTTGGGATTGGTGAAAATATTAATGATCCAATTACTATGTATAAGAGTGATATTTTGACGATTCCAGTCAATCTTGCGGGACTTCCTGGAATGTCAATTCCTGCTGGATTCTCAGAAGGCTTGCCAGTTGGTTTGCAAGTGATTGGGAATCATTTTGACGAAGCTACGATGTACAAAGCAGCTTACGCTTTTGAACAAGCCACTGATTTTCATAAGAAAAAACCTGTGATTTTAGGAGGGAATGCCTAATGAACTTTGAAACAGTAATCGGACTTGAAGTCCATGTGGAATTGAAAACAAATTCTAAAATCTTTTCTCCTGCCCCTGCTCACTTTGGTGCAGAACCTAATAGCAATACAAATATTATTGACTGGGGCTATCCTGGTGTTTTACCAGTCATGAATAAAACAGCCCTAGAATTTGGGATGAAAGCTGCTCTTGCTTTGAACTGTGAAATCTCAAAAGATACTCATTTTGACCGTAAAAATTATTTCTATCCTGATAATCCCAAAGCGTATCAAATCTCTCAATTTGATCAACCAATCGGACATGATGGCTGGATTGAAATTGAAGTTGAAGGTAAAAAGAAAAAAATTCGGATCGAACGTGTTCATTTAGAAGAAGATGCTGGGAAAAACATGCACGGTATCGGTGGCTATTCTTATGTCGATTTAAACCGTCAAGGTACACCACTAATTGAAATCGTATCAGAAGCTGATATGCGTTCACCAGAAGAAGCATATGCTTATTTAGAAGCATTACGCTCGATTATTCAATTTACTGAAGTCAGCGATGTGAAGATGGAAGAAGGCTCTATGCGTTGTGATGCCAACATTTCACTACGTCCTTATGGTCAAGAAGAATTCGGAACAAAAGCTGAGCTTAAAAACCTTAACTCAATGACTTTCGTCAAAAAAGGATTAGCTTTTGAAGAAAAACGTCAAGCGAAAGTGCTACTTTCTGGTGGCGAAATCCAACAGGAAACGCGTCGTTTTGATGAAACAACTAACCAAACGTTGTTGATGCGTGTCAAAGAAGGTTCTAGTGATTACCGTTATTTCCCAGAACCAGATATTCCTCGTTTTGCAATCGATGACGAGTGGATTGAAAAGATTCGCGAAAGTTTGCCGGAAATGCCTACTTCTCGTCGGACACGTTATGTCAAAGAATTAGGTTTACCAGAATACGACGCGATGGTTCTAACTTTAACTAAAGAAATGTCTGATTTCTTCGAAGAAACATTAGAAAAAGGCGCAGATCCTAAACAGGCTTCTAACTGGTTAATGGGTGAAGTTTCAGCGTACTTAAATAGCGAAAAACTTGAATTAGGTGAGACAAAATTAACGCCAGCAAACCTATCTGGAATGATTAATTTGATTGCAGATGGCACAATCAGTTCTAAGATTGCGAAAAAGGTCTTCCGTGAATTAATTATTAACGGTGGCGATGCGAAAAAAGTAGTTGAAGAAAAAGGGCTGGTTCAGTTATCCGACCCTGCACAATTATTACCAATCATTAATGATGTGCTAGATAATAATCAACAGTCAGTAGATGACTTCAAGAATGGGAAAGATCGCGCAGTTGGCTTCTTAGTCGGACAAATTATGAAAGCGACAAAAGGCCAAGCTAATCCAGGTATTGTCAATAAATTATTGCAAGAAGAATTAGCAAAACGCTAAGAGGGTAGAACATGAAAAAAGCACGTGTCATATATAATCCGACTTCTGGAAAAGAATTAGTCAAAAAAAGTTTAGCCGATATTTTGACTACACTGGAAGAAGCGGGCTATGAAGCAAGCACTTATGCCACGACTCCTGCGCCTAATTCTGCACGAGATGAGGCAACTCGTGTTGGAAAACTAGGATTCGATTTAGTTGTCGCAGCGGGCGGTGATGGAACGATTAATGAGGTGGTTAATGGATTAGCCCCTCTAAAAAATCGGCCCAAGATGGCAATTATTCCTGCCGGAACAACGAATGATTATGCTCGAGCTTTAAAAATTCCTCGAGATGACATTAGAGCAGCGGCTGAGGTGATTAAAAAAAATCAATTAGTGAAGATGGATATAGGGAAAACTGGTGATAATTATTTTATTAATATCGCTGCAGGTGGTTATCTGACTGAATTGACCTATGAAGTTCCTTCAGAGTTAAAAAGTATTTTTGGCTACTTAGCGTATATTGCTAAAGGGGCAGAAATGTTACCACGCGTTAAGCCAATCAAAATGCATTTGAAATATGATGAGGGCGAATACAATGGCAATGCTTCGATGTTCTTTCTAGGCTTGACCAATTCCGTGGGTGGCTTTGAACAAATCGTTCCTGATGCAAAGCTTGATGACGGGAAATTTTCGCTAATTATCGTAAAAACCGCTAATTTATTTGAGATTGTTCACCTTGCTGCCTTAATGTTAAATGGTGGAAAACATATTGATGATCCGCGTTTAATCTATACTAAAACAAGTAAACTTTATGCGGAAACGACCGATAATGAAAAACGAATGATGATTAACCTTGATGGCGAATATGGGGGCGATGCACCCATGACCTTTGAGAATCTTCATCAACATATCGAGTTCTTTGCTAACATAGATAAAATTCCTGATGAGGCAATTACCGGTGAAACCGCTGAAGAAGTTGAAATTGAAAATGCTGGAAAAGAATTTGTTAAAGAAGTTGAAAAGTTAACGGATCAAGATATAAATGGTGATGGAACAAAAGGTTAAAAAAACTGTTCCTTATCAAAAAATACGAGAGAACTTGAATGATAATTAGGAAAACAGCAATAAAAGGGCCTAATTGCTTCATTCAAGTTTTCTTTTTGCGAGTTTACCTTGCATTTTATGAAAACATTCATTAGAATAATGAGAGCAAATTTGCTCAAAAGAGGAGTAACATACTATGAAAGAATATCCAGTACAGAAAAATCAGCGATTAACTGTTTCAATTATTGACTTAACACATGAAGGAATGGGCGTCGCTAAAGTTGATGGTTACCCACTATTTATCGAAAATAGTTTGCCAGGTGAAGAAGTTGAAGTATTAGTGATCAAAGTTGGCAATAAATTTGGCTTTGCCAAAGTAGAAAATTGGTTAACTGAAAGTCCAGATCGCCAACCAATTAAAGATGTTGATTTATTGAGAACGGGCATCGCGCCACTTAGCCACTTGAGCTATGAAAAACAATTAGAATTTAAGCAAGAGCAAGTTAAAAATGTCATGAAAAAAATTGCCAAAATGCCTGACGTTCCTGTCTATGAAACTTTGGGAATGGAAAAACCATTTGGCTATAGAAATAAAGCCCAAATTCCCGTTAGACGTGTGGACGGGGAATTAATGACTGGTTTTTATCGCAAAAATAGTCATCAAATGATTGCTATCGATGATTACTATATCCAAGATCCAGCCATTGATGAGGCTATCAGTGTTATCCGAAATATTTTACAACGCTTTGATGTCCGGGCCTATGATGAAGAAAGTCACAAAGGAATGCTTCGTCATATTATTGTTCGACGTGGTCATTACACTCATGAAATGATGGTTATTTTAGTAACTAGAAAAGAAAAATTCTTCAAAGGCGATTTGATTGCTGAAACAATCAACAAGGAGTTACCTGAAGTAGTTTCTGTTATTCAAAATATTAATGAAGATAAAACTAACGTCATTTTAGGTAAAGAGAATCGTGTTTTATTTGGAAAAGATCATATGATTGATAAACTTTTAGGCAATACGTTTAGAATATCACCACAATCTTTCTTCCAAGTAAATACGTTGCAAGCTGAAGTTCTTTATCAAACTGCTATCGATTTTGCTGACTTAAAGAAATCTGATGTTGTCATCGATGCCTATTCTGGAATCGGTACAATTGGTATATCATTAGCGAATCAAGTTAAAGATGTATACGGTGTTGAAGTAACTCGTGAGGCTATTCTTGATGCACAAATTAATGCTGAAAAGAACCACATTGATAATGCCTATTATCAAGTAGGTAAAGCCGAAGTTGTTATGAAAAAATGGTTAGAGCGTGAAATTAATCCAACCGTTATCATTGTCGATCCACCACGTAAAGGATTAGCTGAAAGCTTTATTCAATCTGCAGCTGAAACGAAAGCTAAAAAGGTCGTCTATATTTCATGTAACCCAGCAACACTTGCTCGTGATTTGAAATTATTCCAAGAATTAGGTTACAAAACAGAAAAAATTCAACCTGTCGATTTGTTCCCACAAAGCTATCATACAGAAGCTGTTGCCTTATTAGTAAAGGAGAAATAATGAACTCGAAAGAAAAAATGTTAGAAATCATCAAAAAGAAACAAGGCGGCGGTCGCGTTAAACAGATGGAAACGCCTAAAAATGATCGTCGTAATATGCGCAAAGGTCCTAAGATTTTCAATAAGTAAGATATTGCAAGATGAATAAATGTAAAAGGAAGCCCTCTTTATAAGTCGGCTTCCTTTTATATATTCTTTACTATTTATGTATTGCTCCAAAAATTCTAATATATAGGTTTTGAAATGAATTAAACCAATACTGCTTGGTAAGGGACAAGAAATATTCTGTGCTATTTCTCGACCGATACCAGTAAAAAATTTTAGTTGAGACATTTGCAATGTGTTGATTTGTCATTAAAAATCAGGCATTTTGCTAGCCTTAATAAGAGATTAGATTTTTATAGAAGAGTAGATGTGTTAATTCTTATGAGCAAACTTAGTTGATCGGATCTTGTTGGGTGTCACACCATAATCCTTTTTATAAAGTCTATAAAAGTAGCTGACATCATCATAACCAAAGGATTTTGCTATATCACTAATCTTACTAGTTGAATGAATTATTAACTCATTGGCTTGTTTCATTCGTTGATGGTGGCAATACTGATTGAATCCCATACCAATCTCTTTTTGAAATAACTGACCTAGATAGGCTGAATTCATATTAAATTTATCTGCCAAGACTTTCAAGGAATGATGAGTACTCAAATCACTATTCACAAGTTTCAGAATCTGCTGGATAACAGGAGAGTAACTATGTTCGCTACTCTTCATTTTATCAATTGTTTCATTAATAAATTCGTATAAAAAATCAAATATGCGATTGGTCGTTTTTTGTTTAGTTATACGCTCCATTAAATAGCGGAGTGTACTGATTTCATCTCCTTCGTCTAACCCAAAATCTGAAGAAATACGGTAAAGCATGATACCGATGCCAATTGTGATATTTTGAATGGCGACAGGGTCAAGGTTAGCATTCAAAATATCGGCTTTTAATAACTGGAACTTATCGTAAATATTTTGATGATTACCATCCAAAATCAGCTGTGTCAGTTCTTCTTGAGTAACAATTTCATCAGTCAAGCTATAATCTTTACTGACATCATCTTCATTGATGCAGGTACCAAAACCAAACACTAGACTATAGGATTGAAGCTTTTTGGCTTGTTGAAAGGAAAGGTGGATTTCTTCAATCTCTCTGACAGGCTTACCTAAGGTGAAAAAAACCTCAGGGTAGTGATCATAGGAATGAAGAGTCTCTCTTAGCGTAGTTTCAGAAAGCTTTAGCGAATCATAGATAATCACAATTTCATCAGCAGTTAGTTTTACTAGCTCGATGTCTTCAAAGGATTGCTTTAATAAGTGAACCAGGTCGTTCTTATGCGCAATTGTGGCTTGTTCATTAAACGTGATGTAAGCAACCGCAATTTTTTGCCACGACTTATACGGAACGAGTAATTCTTCCCAATTCTGATAATCCGTAGGTGACAAGTTCTGTAAAAGAATTCTCCGCAAAAAATTATCTTTAAATATTTCACGATCATTTTCAGTCCAGAGCTGTTTTTTCTTGCGTTCATTATTAATTTTTTCGATGGTGGAAGAGACGGTAGTCACTAATTCTGTACGATTAATCGGTTTGATTAAGTAGTTTTCAATGCCCAACAAAATTCCTTCTTTGGCATACTCAAAATCGTCATAGCTACTAATAATGATCGATTTAAAGGGGATGTCTGTCTGCTTAAATTGACTAATCATCTCTAATCCGCTAACTTCGGGCATTCGTATATCTGAAAGAACAAGAGACGGACGGAGCTGATAAAACAAGTGCGTCGCTTCTTCAGCTGATGTAGCTGTTGTAATTGAGTCGATTTCTTGAATTTCTTCTAATAAAATTTGTTTTATTCCTTTAAGGATTAATTTTTCATCGTCAACAAGTAAAATATCCACTTTATGTTCCTCCTTCATTTTGGGGAATCCTTAGAAATACGGTTACCCCACCCCAATCATTGTTACTAATTTGGACACCGTAAGATTCACCAAATAACTCTTTAATTCGATAATTGACATTTAATAGGCCCATCGAATCACTGGACTCAATATCATTATTTTTTAACTGTTCTTGGATGATAGCCATTTTTTCATCGGGAATTCCTTTTCCATTGTCTTTGATTGAAATCAGAATATCACCCTGGTCTTTTTCACATGTAATTTCGATAAAATTACTGTTTGAATGAATGTCAATTCCATGAACGACATAATTTTCAATAAGTGGCTGAATGGAAAGCTTTTCGATTAAACTCGTTTCTAAGTTTTCATCAATTGAAATATCGTAAAAAAGATTGTCTTCATAACGTAGCTCAAATAGTCGCAAATAGGAATCGCAAAAGCTTAGCTCTTCACTTAAAGGAATCAGTTCTTTCCCTTTAATCATATTTTTGTAGAGGCGAGAAGTGTTATAGAGCATTTCTGCGACCGTATCATCTTTATTAATCACTGCTTTCATCCGAATGGATTCTAATGTGTTGTATAAGAAATGCGGATTTATTTGCGAACGCAACGTTTTCATTTGATAATTTTTTTGTTTTATTTCACTAACATAGACATTATCGATATATTGTTTTAATTGGTCGGACATCTCATCCAACCCATTTTGAATTAACCCAAATTCATCTTTGTGACTGACTTCAATTGTCTCAGCTTTATGATAAAAATCACCTTGTTGAATAGAGGTCATTTTCTGTAGAATTAAAAATATTTTCCCCTCTAAATTTCGCAAATGATGAACAATTACAGGTAGCGAAATTAGGATAATGGCAATTGCAATTAGAATAAAATAAAAATAAAGGTGAAAAATAGAATTCCAAATTTTTTTAGAATTGTATTTACTCTGCACTTGATAACTAGAAGACAAATTTTCCTGTTGCATATCTTTCAAATTATCACTCGGTTGATCAGCATCTGAGAGACTTGTATAGATGGTCTCTCCATCCTCTAATAAAAATAAATCACCTGCAGAATCCTTAACTTTCAGATTTAAGTCCTGATAGATAGATTGATTATTAAAAATATAGTAGACATCGGCTACATTATCTAATGTTGAAGGATTATTTAACGTTTTATGAAAAGATAATAAATTTTGATCTGAGCTGTTCAATGCTAAAGAGGTGATTTCTTTAGTTGTAAGTATCTTATCAGGTAGCGGTTTGACAACTTTAGTCAAAAACTCCGAGCCTTTATTTGAAAAAGTAGTCAGTGTTTGTGTTTTTTTGTCATAAAAAATAATTTCGGAAAAACTGGGATAGGAATAAAAAATTTTTTTTATAAAAGTCAATGTTCCAAAATAATTAGAAGATTCGCTATTCATATAACGATCTGTTTTATACTCAAAATAGTCAGTGTACTCCAACTTTAAAAAATTATTTAGATCTTCTAAATCAGGTTGTTGAATAAAAAGTTCATTGGTCAATGTATCGACAATATTTTGTTCTTTAATAATTTCTGTCTTAAGCGTCACGTAATTATTTGTTAGAATATTGGTTTTCTCTTGTCTAATATTCAAAACATAGGAATGGAAAACAAAAAATAGAATGACCACTACTCCGATGATTATAAATAAGTATTGCTGAAAAATCCGCCGAAAAGCATTGATTTTGAAGATATTTAATTTTTCAAATGTTTGTTGAAAAGTCATTTTTTTCAGTCCCTTTTTGTGAATTACTCTTTGCTATTCTATCAGTTAATGAAATGTAATCAAAGCTGATATATAAATAACAGAATAAGCTAAATGTAAACAACAGAAGAGCTGCCGGTAGTTCGCTGAGTATAAGTAAGGCAAATAAGAAATACAATACAGTTAATAAGATTAAAAAAGGTTTAGAAAAAAAGAGAATCAAGCCGTTTTTAGCAATTACAGGTACAGGGTTTTTAAATAAGGCAATTTCAAGACAATAGATTGGGTATAAAGTCAAACTAATAAATCGCAGAATAAAATAAAGCGGCGATAGGAGCGTCAAACTTGGAAAAACTGAATAAAGTAGGCCATCGAAGCTTAACAGAAACAAAAGCAGATGAATCATTAGTAGCGGACTAATTTCTTTGGTGAAGGCTTGTTTATAAGAGCGGAAAAAAAGTTTGTAGATTGCCTCATCAGGTTGATCAATCAGAGTAAACATACTTCTAAACAAAGCCACAGCTGCTGCTGGAACAGTCAGACTTACTAAGAAAAGTAAGAAAGGATAATGATCGATTTGAGCAATCCCAATGAGACTGACAAATAAGACTAGGGGACTGATGAATAGTAGAAATAAAACATTCAATAAAATCAATCGAATAAATAGTTGGGTAATTGAATGGAGGTCATTTGGAAAAATCTTTTTCATAATCTAAAATACATCCTTTCTCAATGCAAGATAGCGCTTACTTACAATATAAAGGACTTCAATTTAATTGTCCATGACTTCAAATGAATCAAATAATGTAACTATAATTCATACAATAAAAGTGAAATTTTACCAATTGAGGAAGCGTTTTCTATTCTGTATGCTTAATACATGAAGACAAGGAGGTAAACAAAATGGAGATAAGCTCTGAAAGAAACAAGAACAAGCACGAGGGAAAGCTAAAGAAAAAATGGAACCGATTCCTTAAAAACAAGGAGCTATTCATTTTATCAGCACCAGGCATTATCTGGTTTGCATTATTTTCCTATTTACCAATGTTTGCAATTTTTGTTGCATTTAAAAGGTTCCGCTTACATGGAAATTTCTTTGAAAGCTTCATGCAGAGTGAATGGGTTGGGTTAGAAAATTTCAATTTTCTATTTAAAAGTGGCGATGCAGCATTAATCGTTCGAAATACAGTTGGCTATAACGTGATTTTCATCCTGATGGGGATTATTATTCCGCTAGCAATGGCATTAATGCTAAATGAAATATTTAGTAAGCAATTATCTAAACTGTATCAGAGTGTGCTTTTTATTCCCTATTTCTTATCAATGGTAGTAGTGAGTTATATCGTGTTTGCATTTTTAGATCCAACAGGCGGGTATGTAAATAGCTTATTAAAAACGATTGGGCTTAAACCTATTCAGTTTTATATGGAGCCTAAGTATTGGCCATTTATCTTAACATTGGTTTCTATATGGAAAACGATGGGCTATAACATGATTATTTATTTGGCGGCCATCTGCGGCTTTGATAAATCTTACTATGAAGCAGCTATGTTAGATGGGGCTTCAAAATGGCAACAAATTAAGCACATAACTTTGCCGATGTTACGACCAGTCATTATTATTTTACTTATTTTAGCAGTGGGTGGGATTTTCAAATCAGATTTTGGACTCTTCTATCAAGTGCCAAAAGATTCTGGAGCATTAATTTCAGTCACACAAACAGTCGACACTTACATTTATCGTGGATTAGCTACGATGGGTGACATTGGGTTGTCAGCTGCTGGTGGTTTATTACAATCAGTCATCGGATTTATTTTAGTTTTAATCACAAATGGAATTGTTAAGAAAATCGATAAAGGACAAGGTCTATTTTAATTAAGGGGGGAAGCTGTTTTGGAAGAAAAAAAACAAACCACATTAGGGGAATCCTTAAACCGATTTGGTCGAGTGAGTAAAAAAACCAATCTATTCATAACTATTCTTTTAGGTATAGTAACATTACTCAGCGTGATTCCTTTTATTTTAGTAATCATCATTTCCTTTACTGATTCGGAAGCAATCCAAAAATTTGGATATCAATTTATTCCTCAAAAATGGAGCTTAGATGCGTACAAAATGATATTTGAGGATGGAGCAGTCTTTCAATCTTTCGGGACAACTATTTTTATTACAGTCGTTGGAACCATTATAGGCGTATTCTTGATGTCAACTTTTGCCTATACACTTTCTAGAAAGAAATATGCGTATCGCGGATTTTTATCCAAATACTCGATTATTCCAATGCTTTTTAGCGGTGGGATAATTGGAAATTATATCGTTATCGTAAATATCTTAGGATTACGTAATTCAATTTGGTCACTAATCTTACCACTTTGTATGAGTACATTCTCAATTATGATTTTACGAACGTTTTATCAGATGTCTGTACCTGAAGCATTAATCGAATCAGCCTATATGGATGGCGCAAGCGAATGGACTATTTATTTCAAAATTATCTTACCATTGTCCCTTCCAGGGTTGGCAACGATTGCATTGTTCTTAACATTAGGCTACTGGAACGATTGGTTTAGTGCATTACTATATATTGATAGTAACAAGATTGTGCCTTTGCAATATCTGTTAATGAAGATGGAAACGAATATCGAATTTATCGCAAATAATGCGGGTAAGATGGGAATGACAGCCAATAATGCTCTTCCTACAGAGACCATTAAGATGGCGGTAGTTGTTTTATCAACTGCTCCAATCTTGATTGCCTATCCATTCTTCCAAAAATATTTTATTGGTGGTTTAACAATTGGTGCAGTAAAAGAATAATTTAGGGTAATATAGATGACATGGTCATCTAATTAAAAAATATAGGAGGCTTCATTTTATGTTTAAACGGAAAAAAGTTTTTGGGGTTGCATTGTTAGCTTTATCAGCAGTGTTATTGACTGCTTGTGGTGGAAAAAAAGAGGATGCAAAAGATTCAGATACCGTGAATTTAACTTGGTATATGACAGGAATTCCGCAAAAAGATATCGAGAAGGTCAATGATGCAGTTAATAAATACACAAAAGATAAATATGACTTAACAGTTACGTTAAACCAAATCGACTGGGGCGAATACGATCAAAAAATGAGCGCTTTAGTGAATGCTGGAGAATCGTTTGACTTAGCTTTTACCGCTTCATGGCTTGGTGGATTTAACTACCTAACAAATGCCCGAAAAGGTGGATTTTTGGATATCACAGATTACTTGAATGGTGATAACAAAGCGCTAAAAAGCGAACTTGATGAAAAATTCTGGCAAGGTGCTGAGATTGACGGAAAAATTTACGTAGTCCCAACGCAAAAAGAAATTGCTGCGACAGAATTCTTCGTCTTTAACAAAGAATTAGTTGATAAGTATAAAGTTCCTTATGAAGATATTAAAACATATGCAGACTTAGAGCCTTGGTTGAAAAAAATCAAAGAAGAAGAAGGCATTTTCCCATGGTACATGTCTGAAGGATATAAAAATCCTTACGAATTTGACGAGTTAAATACTTCTGTAGGAATTAACTTAGAAGGCGATCAAGATAAAATTACTGATTATTATTTTGAAAAACCATATGAGGAACGTGTAACTAAAGTCAGAGAATTTATGAATGCTGGCTATATTAACGAAAATGCTGCTTTGGCTAAACAAACAGACATCGTTGGTAAAGACTGGTTTGTAACATCAACTGTAATGGGTCCATTGGATACAGCTACAGTAAAAGACCAAGTGAAAAAAGATGTAGTCGTTACTCAAATGACAGATTCAATTGTAACCAATGCCTCAGCTGTAGGTGCTGGAACTGTTGTTGGCGCGAACTCTGAGCATCCAAAAGAAGCAATGAAACTATTAGAAGCAGTCAACACAGACCCAGAACTAATGAATCTATTAGCTTATGGAATTGAAGGGACTCATTATGAAAAAACAGGTGATGACACAATTAAATGGTTAGATGCACACAGTAATTATACAACTCCTTACTATATGTTCGGTAGCTACTTCAATCTGTACCATGCTGAAGGTGCGCAAGCAGATGAGTGGGACGTATTGAAAGAATATAATGCTAATGCAACTCCTTCACCTGCTTTAGGGTTCAATTTTGATACAACAAGTGTCTCAACACAAATTGCGGCATTAAATAATGTGCAAGAAGAATTTAAAAACTTAATTAATACTGGTTCGGTTGATCCAAAAGAAAATCTTGAAAAAATGGAAACAAAAATGAAAGCAGCCGGATTAGATGATGTAGTAAATGAAATGCAAAAGCAATATGATGAATGGAAAAAATAAACTAAATTAACGAAATTGTGAAAAATCTGATAGTACGCTGAGTAATTAAGCAGCTCAGATTTTTCACTTTTTCTTTCTTATAAGGAGAATAGGTATGGCAATTCGTGGTGATATTGAAGAAGTAAAAGGCACTGAGGATGATCCTTCTATCGGTATGACGGAAGGACTACTAGCAAAACTTGAAAATTTTCAAGATATGAAGTTAGGCGTAATTTTCCATTGGGGATTATATGCCGAAGCAGGAATTGTTGAGTCTTGGCAATTATCTGAAGAGGATGAATGGGCGAGAAAAGATCCTTGGAGACAGGACTTAGAAACATTGAGAAAAGATTATTGGGATTTGAGTTACTCGTTTAACCCAACCCAATTTAATCCTCAAGACTGGGCAGAAAAATGTCGAGCAGCAGGATTTAAATACATGCTTTTTACGACAAAGCATCATGACGGCTTTAACATGTATGATACCAAGCTTTCTGACTACAAAATCACTTCAGAAAAATATCCTTTTCATTCTAATCCCAAAAGTGATGTCCTGAAAGAATTATTCAATGCTTTCAGAGGGCAAGGAATGACAGTTGGCGCCTATTACTCTAAAGCAGATTGGCATTCACCGTATTATTGGGTACCCGGTCAATCGCCTGTTGGACGCTATACTAGCTATTCAGTAGCAGAAGATCCGATTATGTGGAACCGATTTGTCTCATTTGTTCACGGACAATTAACGGAAATAATGAGCAATTACGGCGCTGTTGATATTTTATGGCTAGATGCTGGCTGGGTGGGTCCTCAAACAGGAGAAAATTTACAGATGGCTCAACTTGCTGCAAAGCTGCGCCAACTACAGAAAGACTTGATTATTGTTGACCGAACAATCGGGGGACCTTACGAAAATTATGTGACGCCAGAACGAGCAGTCCCAGACATTCCACCGAAAAAAGTTTGGGAGAGTAATATTCCACTGGCCAATAATTGGGGCTATGTACCAAATGATCACTATAAATCGCTGAAAGAAATTATTC
The DNA here is from genome assembly GCF_009933175.1 of Candidatus Enterococcus huntleyi. GTDB lineage: Bacteria > Bacillota > Bacilli > Lactobacillales > Enterococcaceae > Enterococcus_K > Enterococcus_K huntleyi. The sequence continues at coordinate 77,023 of NZ_MAEJ01000003.1, forward strand.
ATTTACTTGTTAATGTAGTGACAAAAGGTGGAAACCTAATTTTAGGTGTTGGACCAAAACCAGATGGGACGTTACCTGAAGAAGCTGAGAAATTACTAGTCGGATTAGGTGAATGGCTCGATAGTTTTGGTGAAGGGATTTATGGAACAAGAGCAGTCGGAACTCAATCAGATAGTAAGTGGAAGTTGACGCAAAAAGGTCAAAAACTATTCGCTTTCTACTTAATTGAAGAGGGTGAACAAACTGTTTCTCTTGATATAAACTCGTTAGGCATAGAGCTAGAATCAGTCACTAGAGTTTCTGTTCTATCAACCAATGAGGAGTTATTTGTGCAATCCTCTGGTGAGTATCTGGTACCTCTAGGTAAGGAGCAGCTAGCAATCGGCGTATGCATCGAGACAATATAAGCCAGTCATTCATAGTAAAGTTAGGAGAAAGAAGTTAATGGAAAATAATCAAGAGCAGTCTAGTCATTTTAATTTTGAGACGGACTATCCAACTGAAAAAGTAGCAGATGAAGCAGTCTTAGCTACTTGGTTTGTAGACGTACAACCGCAGCAGGTTATCCAATTCTTTCGTATAAAGAATAGTGATATGTCGGAGGAAGATTTTGAGATTTGTGTTATGGACGAACAAGTTCAAATTCGTGCGATTGCACTGAATGGTCTGTTTTATGGTTGGCAAGAAGTCAAAACTAAGTTGGACGAAAAGCAGTTGAGTAATCAATTGGTTAGTTATTCACCGAGTATGAAAGAGCGTTCTTTAATGCTTGATATGGGGCGAAAGTTCTACTCGAAAGAATGGATTTTTTCTTTAATTGACCATATGTGCCAATTGAAGCTGAACACTCTGCAACTCCATTTTTCAGAGAATGAAGGTTTTCGGATTGAGTCAGAACGCTATCCAGAAATCGTCTCTGACGAATATCTAACGAAAAAAGAAGTGCGTGAGATTATTGCTTACGCAAAAGAACGGTTCATACAAATTATTCCTGAGCTAGACACACCAGGACATTTAAAGAATTTCTTGAAGCATTATCCTGAATGGCGACTTGAACGAGTTGGCGAACCAAATGAGTTTTTAGATCATCGAGCGTTGGATATTACTAATGAAGAAGCGGTCTCTGCTGTTTATCATTTACTCACTGAATATTTTGAATTATTTGAGGACAGTACGTATTTTCATATTGGTGCAGATGAATTTATCGACTTTGATGCTTTTCATGAATACCCTACATTGCAAGAAGCAGCCAGAAAGAAATATGGAGATGCAGCAACGGGGATTGAACTTTACATTGATTACACCAATCAATTAATTCAGAAAACGAATCAGGCAGGCTTCATTTCGCGAGTCTGGAATGATGGATTCTATCGGAATAATCAATCATCATTAGTTACTTTATCAAAAGAGGTGCAAATCACTTATTGGACGCGTTGGAACAAAAATATGGCAAGTATTCATGAGTATGTTGATTTGGGTTATGAAGTGCTAAATTTTAATGATAATTATTTCTACTTTGTCTTAGGGGAAGCAGCTGGCTATACGTATCCTACAGCCGAAAAAATTGGAGCTGATTGGGATATTCACTTATTTGCTCAAAATCAACGTATCACTGAGACAGAATTGAAAAGTATCATCGGGAGCTCGTTTTCAGTTTGGGCTGATCAACCGGCAGCTCTCACGGAAATACAAGTAATGGAAAAACTTTTGGATCCACTAAAAGCGTATGCTGAAAAATTATGGATAAATGAGGAAAACGAATGTTAATAAGAGAACGAATTCAACGAATGAATCAAGAATTAAAAAAGAGAGAAATAAAAGAAAAAGTAGCTTTAACAAATTTAACACTAAAGGATGGGGAACAACTGATTCCTTATCAATCAGGCCAATATTTTGGACAAAAAAATCACTATTATATAATTACTGGAGAAATCACAATTCAGGATGAGTGGCTAGAGGAGGAGCTGAGCTTAGGTATCTTTTCATCAGAAACAGAGTGGGATAATGCGACGAATCCGCAACTGACTCTTTTTCTAGATGATGAATTAATTCAAGCTTTAGATGTTAATCATAGAGAGGCAATCATTCCACAATCGATAATCAAACGAAAGTCGTTGCGATTCCGTCTGGAAGTTTTCAGTGGTAGGGAAGAAAAACAGTTTCCACTATTCATCTATCTTCAACAAATCGACCGCGCAACACGTAATTGTTATTACGATTTCTATGTCGCTTTAGAAAGTTGGCGTTCGGTTCAAGGGGAGACGGCTAATGAATTGATTTATGAAGAGGTGTTGCAGCATGCTGCGCAATTTCTTGATTTTCGGACAAGCTATTCGCCTGACTATTATGAAGGTATCGAACAAGCGAGCAATTATTTGAAACAACATTTATATGAAAGAGAAGATTTTCAAAGTATTGCGACAGTCTTAGCTGTCGGTCATACACATATCGATATTGCCTGGCTTTGGACGGTTCAACAAGCGATTGAAAAAGGGCAACGAAGTTTTTCAACGGTCTTGAAGTTGATGGAAGAGTATCCAGATTATACTTTTATTCAAAGTCAGCCACAAATGTATCAATTTATTAAAGAACAATACCCTACGTTGTATGCAGCGATTGAAGAAAAAATTAAAGAACATCGATGGGAACCAGAAGGGGCTATGTGGGTGGAAGCTGATTGTAATCTGACTTCAGGGGAATCACTCGTACGTCAAATTGTTCACGGAAAACAGTTTATTAAAGAGGAGTTTGGTCGAGAAAGTCAGGTTCTTTGGTTGCCAGATGTTTTTGGTTATTCAGGTGCTTTGCCACAAATTTTGAAGAAAACCAATACACCCTATTTCATGACGACAAAGCTTTCTTGGAATCAGTTTAACCAAATTCCTTTTGATACTTTCTATTGGCAAGGGATTGATGGCAGTGAAGTGTTAACTCATTTTATTACGACCGTCAGTGAAGGCTACAGTCCGACTCCATATTACACAACTTATAATGGGTTATTGGATCCATATTCAGTACGTGGCAGTTGGGATCGTTATCAACAGAAAAATATTAACAATGAAGTACTCGTAGCATATGGCTACGGCGATGGTGGTGGTGGACCGACTCGTGAGATGCTAGAAGTTGCTTCTCGTTTAAAAAATGGGTTACCAGGGATTCCAAAGGTTCAATCAGGTTTTCCAAAAGATTATTTTCAACGTTTAGAAAAGCGCCTGGAGAATGAACAAGTACCCCGTTGGCGAGGGGAGCTTTACTTTGAATACCATCGAGGAACGTATACCTCAATTGCTAAGAACAAAAAGAATAATCGAGAAGTGGAAACTTTACTTCAATCTTTAGAAAAAATATATGTTCACTATGGTTTAGCTGATTACCCTAAAGCGGAACTTGATTCTATGTGGAAGAAAACACTATTGAATCAGTTTCATGACACACTTCCAGGAAGTTCTATTAAAGAAGTCTATGATCAAACGGACAAAGAATATGCTGAAACAAAAGAATTAGGTGCACAATTACTAAACAAGTTGCTACTTGGTCAAGAAGAGGAAGCACAGAATATTTTGGTCTACAATCCTCTCTGCAAAGATAGAAATATAGTTGCCAAAGTGAAGGTAGCTCCTAATGAACAGCTTTTCTTAAACGGCGAGCGGATTACCCAGCAAGCGACTTCAACAGGAGAGTCCCTGATTTATCTGCCAAATGTTCCGGCTATGAGTGAAAGGATTTTAACTAAGACAACAGATAATCAAGTGATCGATACAACACGAAATCAAGTATCCACTAAAACAGCTGTTGGAAAATATTTTGAGACTGAATTTTATAAAGTTACGTTTAATGATTCCTTTGAGATTATTTCAATGATTGATAAAAATACGCAAAGAGAGATTGTAACACCGGGTCAAACGCTCAATCGACTGGTTGCCTATGAAGATCTGCCGTTGAACTTTGATGCGTGGGATATTGATATTTATTACAAAGAAAAATCTTGGCCAGTTAATTCAGTGATTTCTGCTGAGTTTGTTGAAACTGGTGATATACGTGAGAGCCTTAAAATCACTCGGAAATTCGAGGATTCTTCCGTCGATCAATTGATTCATTTTTATAAAAATAGTGCACGAGTTGATTTTGAAACAACCGTTGATTGGCACCAGCAACATGTCTTGTTGAAAGCTCATTTCCCAATCGATGTGAATACACTTAAAGCGACTTTTGATATTCAATTTGGAAATGTGGAACGTCCGATTCATACAAATACTTCGTGGGATCAAGCAAGATTCGAAGTATGTGGTCAAAAATGGGTAGATTTATCAGAAGGTAACTATGGCGTCAGCGTGATGAGCGATAGTAAATACGGCTTTAACGTTGGCTATAAAGAAATTGGGATTACCCTAATTAAATCGGCTACAGATCCAAATCCTGAAGCAGATCAGGGGATTCATCAATTCACTTATTCAATTCTGCCACATGTTGGAAGCTGGAAAGAGGCACAGACTGTTGAAGAAGCACTTGATTTAAATACCCCTGCGATTGTCCATGAAATTGCTGAGTCTAAAGTCAAAGAAATTAAGCAGATAACGAACTGGTGCCAACTTGAAGAAAAGAATATCTTACTTGATACGGTGAAAAAATCTGAAAAAGAGCAGCAAGTCGTAGCTAGAATGTATGAGTTCCATAATAGTACAACAGCAGCTGTACTAGCTGTTAATGAAAAAGTGAAACGCGCTGTATTATGTGATTTATTGGAGAATGAGTTGGAAGAGTTAGAGATAAATGAGCAACAAGTGGTGGTTCATTTCCAACCTTTCGAAATCCAAACAATCAAATTCTATTTATAAAAAATAGGACAGAAGAGAAGTGAAAAGGAGTGAACGGATCTATGGCTATGGATATTTCACAATTACTTGAAAAAATGACTCTTAAAGAGAAAGTTGGTCAGTTGAATCAACGATTATATGGTTGGGAAGTCTATGAGAAAAAAGATGGGAATATTTATTTAACCGAAAAATTTAAAGAAGAAGTTAATAGATGGGGCTCAATCGGCTTTATTTATGGTTTGTTCCGCTCTGATCCTTGGTCAGGAAAAAATAGAGAAACCGGTCTATCTGCGACTGAGGCTATCGAGATGAGTAGACTGGTTCAACATTATTTAAAGAAGCATACACGTTTAGGTATTCCGGCCTTCTTATCAGAAGAATGTCCTCATGGGCATCAAGCATTGGATTCGTTGACAACCCCTGCAAATTTTTCAGTTGGTATGAGTTGGAATCCTGAATTGTATGAAAAAGTTCAGGCAATTGTTGCTGGTGAAATTCGAGCAAAAGGTGCGCATTTAGGTTTGATTTCTTCGCTAGATGTTTCAAGAGACCCTCGATGGGGACGTACTGAAGAATGCTTTAGTGAAGATCCATTTTTGACTAGTCAATATACAATTGCAGCAGTTAAAGGACTTCAAGGGAATTCCCCAGAGACCATCGATAAAAATCATGTGCTAGCGGTGCTAAAGCATTTTGCTGCGCAAGGCTCTGCGATGGGTGGACATAATTCTGGACCTGTTGGAATTGGACAACGGGAGTTCCGTGAAATTCATTTACCAGCTATGCGTCAGGGAATTGCCCATGGCGCGCAAATGACTATGGCAGCTTATAATGATCTAGATGGAATTCCGTGTCACGGTAATGACCAGTTATTGAATGGGATTTTACGTGAAGAACTAGGGTTTGAGGGTGCTGTTATGGCAGATGGTTGTGCCTTAGATCGCTTAGTTGAAGTGACTGGAAATCCAGTCGATGCTGCAGTCTGGGGAATTACAAGTGGAGTGGATATCAGTCTTTGGGACGAAGTATATCCTTATTTGGAAGAAGCAGTCGCTAGTGGGCAACTGTCTGAATCGATCATCGATCAGGCCGTGCTCCGTGTGCTGGATTTGAAAAATAAAATAGGTTTATTTGAAGAGGCAACACCTGCAGTTACCGATGTTTCAGCAGCTGAGAAAAAGCATCTTTCTGTTTCACTGGCTAAGGAGTCGATGGTACTTTTAAAAAATGAAGGAAATCATTTACCCTTAGAAAAAGAATCTGGCCAGACATTGGCTGTAATCGGTCCTAATGCGAATAAATTGTACAATCAGTTAGGCGATTATACACCATTTAAAAATGAAGAAAATTGTCTGACTGTTTTTGAAGGGATTCAGCAGAGATGCGCGGAATTAGATATCCAAGTGAACTATGAGCAAGGCTCTGAGATTACTTCGGTACTACCTGATGGAGTTAAAAAAGCAATGGCAGTAGCACAGTCAGCAGATAAAATTATCGTTGTGTTAGGTGGCTCTAGTGCGCGCGATTTCTCTACAACTTTTGATACGAATGGCGCTGCTATCTCTGGGTCAAATGAGATGACCAGCGGAGAGAACATTGATGTTGCTGATCTGAGAATTCCAAAAGCACAGGTTGATTTGGTAAAGGAATTAAGTCAATTAGATAAACCGATAATTGGTGTCTTTATTCAAGGTCGTCCACATATTTTATCCGAAGTTGAACCTTATTTGGATGGAATCTTACTCGCTGGCTATCCAGGTGAACATGGTGGTGAAGCTGTGGCTAGTCTTCTTTTTGATGAGTCACCTTCTGGAAAACTAGCCATGTCAATTCCCGCACACAATGGACAGTTACCTGTTTATTATAATTACCGAGATATTGCTTTTAAGAAGGATTATCTGGATGATAACGGCCAGCCACAGTTCCCGTTTGGCTATGGACTGTCTTATACTAACTTTAAGATTAGCGGTTTAGCAATTAATGTAGAGGCACAGTCAGAAAATTCTCTTGAAGATGTTGATAATCAGAAAAATGCTAATCCAGTGGTGCGCGTCACAGGAACGCTAACGAATACCGGCAAGTTTCCTGGAGCCGAAGTGGTGCAGGTCTATCTGAAAAGTCATCAAACGCGAGTGATTACCCGTGTGAAAGAGTTGAAAGGTTTTAAAAAAGTTGCTCTTTTGCCGACTGAAAGCAAAATGTTTGAGATTATTTTGACAGCTTCAGAATTGACAGAGCTAAATGAAGAGTTAGCTTATCAGTTAATCAAAGAGGCTACTTTATCCGTTGAATGTACGAATAATCATTTTCAACAAAAAATCACAATATAGATAACGTAATTTATGGGAGTGGAGCCTTTGTGTTCCGCTCTTTATCTATTTCTGAATGTCAAAGATCTATTAAGCTAACTAGAAATTAGCGGGGATTTATTTTTATAAACTAAGATAGGACAGTTATACATGTCTCTATCCTAGCTTAGTTATTTTTAATAACTATATCTAAAAATCTAATTGTTTTGAAGTAGATTATTTGATGAACAAAAAAGTATATTAACAGAACCAAAAAAATGGAATAGGTCTATATTAGCGGCGCTTAATTGATGTAGTATCTTTGGGTGAAAAAAGACTGAAAACCTTTTTAATTACGAGTGTTTTCGAATATACAAATATTTATTTACCTGTTATAATTACTTGAATACTGACAATTATTTTATACATAGGGGGATTTAAATGAAAAAATTTGTGAAATTGGGGATTGTTTTAACTATTTTATCTAGCTCATTTTCGCCAATTTTTGTTCAAGCAACTGAGCAAGTAACCAATACATATACAGCGGCTGAACAAAATGCAACTATAGAGGAAGCGATGACTACTGAAGAAAGTTCCGAAGAGTCGGTTGAATCTACGGTAGCGACTACTACTGTTCCTGAGCAACAAACGACTGAATCAAGTCTAGTTGAATCATCGACTGAAACCGCAACAACTGAAACATCAAGTGAGACAACAATCACAAGTGAACCTGAGACGGAGGCTACTACTCAAACAAGTAGTGAGCAACCAGAGGAAGAAAAGCCAAGTAAGGTAAAAACAGTAGCGATAGTAGGCGCTGAAGGAAAACCGGTGAAAACCGATATCTACGTAACGATTACAGCGAAAAATTTTGACTTATGGAAAGATTTTAAGTGGAATCCAGTAGACAAAAAAGAACAATATTTCCAAAAAACATTTCATGTGAAAGAATCTTATTCCCATGAAAATGGCAAGAAGTATCTGGCTTTGTATAATAAAAAAGGGACTTTGATTGGTTATATCGAAGAAGCTATGACGACTAAAGGAACAAGCCAAGCGGGTGCACCGATTACTATCTCTGAATATGTAACAGTAACGAATAGAAATCATGTGGTCTGGGGTCATTTGTACAACAAGAAAAATGGTCGTTCAGATAAGTTATTTAATAAGACGTATTTAGCCAAGGAAGTCTATACACATTTTGACGGCATTAAATATTATTCTTTGTATGACAAAAAAGGCAAGTGGTATGGCTATTTGAATAGTGTGGCAGTGACTACTGCGACTAGTGCAGCCGGTGCACCTATCAAAAATAATGAATACGTAACGGTCACAAATGGCAATCATGTGGTTTGGTCTAACTTGTACGATGGTAGAAAAGGCCGTTCAAACACGTTATTAAATAAGACGTATCTGGCAAAAGAATATTATACACATTATGATGGCATTAAATATTATTCCTTGTATGATAAAAATGGCAAGTGGTATGGTTATTTGAATAGTGTGGCAGTAACCGTTGGTAAAGGGGCATATGGTGCGCCTATCAAATCCAATGAATATGTTACAGTAACAAATCGTAATCACGTAGTTTGGTCGAGTTTATATAATGGGAAAAAAGGCCGTTCTAGTGCCTTATTAAATAAAACTTATCTTGCAAAAGAGTATTATACGCATTATGATGGCATCAAATATTATTCTTTATACGATAAAAAAGGCAAGTGGCATGGCTATTTGAATAGTGTGGCAGTAACGGTCGGTAAGGGTGCATATGGTGCACCAATCAAGACGACAGAATATGTGACGGTGACAAATGGTAATCATGTGGTCTGGTCAAGTATGTATGATAAAAGAAAAGGTCGTTCTAGCGCATTACTAAATAAAACTTATTTAGCCAAAGAATATTATACGCATTACGATGGCATCAAATATTATTCACTCTACGACAAAAAAGGCAAGTGGTATGGGTATTTAAACAGTGTGGCAGTTAAAAAAGGGAACGGACAAGCTGGTGTGCTGATTCCGACCTCAAAATATGTGACTGTTACAAATCCAAATCATGTAGTTTGGAATAATTTCTATAATTCAAGAAAAGGGACTTCTCGCTCATTGTACAATAAAGTTTACCATGTGAGAGGTTACTATACGCATTATGATGGAGTAACTTACTATTCAATGTATGATCAAAAAGGTCGTTGGGTAGGTTATTTAAATAAAGTAGCTGTTCGGGAAAAACAAGCGGCAGCAGCTTATCTAGGTATTTCACGGGCAAATGTTGTGAATCAATTAAGCCGTAATCAAAATAATGGCTATTATTTGGGAACCCCGTACAAGGGTCTAGGTGCAGGTGGCTACTCGAACGCGGAACGCTTCATGGTCCCACGTGGTGCACCGAACAGATATGGTGTAGGCATGAACTGTACAGGATTTGTAGCTCATGCGATTAAGCATAGTGGTGCGAATATGAATAAGATTACAGGTGTGGCTAATAGCTATGGTGGGCTTGCCAATGCATACAATTGGCGCGATGCATTATTGAAAAACACAATGCATTATTCATTTAATTCAGTTAGTGATCTTCTGAAAAGTGGAAAAGCTAAAAAAGGGGATATTCTATACTTTGAAGCAGATTTCAGTAAACCAAATCCAGATTGCCATATTGCTTTCTTCTGGGGCAACAAACCTTCAGAAAATAAAACTTGGCATCAAGTAGGACGTGGGAACATCATCTCTAATATCTTTTCAGGAACACCTTATTCTAAAGTTTATTTAATTCCTTTAGACTAAAAAACTGAAGTATCAACAAAAAATTGACTATTGAACAGAATTATTGCTGCGAAAAAACAAGCTTAGTTAAGTTTGGCTCGCAGCATATCTAGTACCTCGGTATTAGTTTTTTCTGTTCAATAGTTTTTTTACGAAGAATTTTAAGTGGAAAAAGCACCATTTTGTGAAGAAATGTGTTATTTTTATTTCAAAAGGAAAGGGGCGATTGTCGTGGAAATTTTAGTCATAATTGAAGAAGCACAGCTCGAACGCAGCAGCATTATATATAGTAAACTTGATACAAAAAAAACGTTGGTTCAATTCTCACCAGAATTTTCATTAGCAGAAGGAACATTAGGTGAACTGTATCAAAAAGAGGGGATTTCAGGAATTCGTCGTCTTTTTTATGAAAACTTTCATTGGCAGCCGGATGGTTATGTTCGAGTGAAATTAAACGAACTGATAACGGTGGTCGGTAATATCATGCCTGAAGGTGTTGAAATGGCAGAGGAGACTCTACTATTGAGTGATCTGCCTATGAAAATGAGCTATCATCTAAGCGAAAATGATGATTTTGCAGTTTTTCATTTCCAACGAGCAGTCCTCAAAGCACTGGCAAAAACAATTGGTAAAAAACAAAATTTGTTTAAAGTGCCACACTATTTATCGCTCTTATCAAAAATTTGTGAGACGAATTTAAACAACAGCCAGTTCTTTTCGCTTCTGAAAGGCTATGCCAGTCTACAAGATGTCCAATCGACTAAGTTGATTATTCCAGTACCAGAAACGTATGAAATTCAAAAGGACGAATCTGGTTTGTCTGTAAAAATGACGGATAGCGAACGGAATATACAAATTCTCGAAAACCTCATAAAAGATTCATAAAGTCTTGTTACACTATAAGAAAATGAATAGAGGAGGAAAGAACATGAAAACAATCTGGCTTCAAAGATTAATGAAATGGACAACCGCTTTTCAAAAATTTATGCGAGGGCGTTATGGCCGATTCGACCAATTAAATAAAACTTTGTTTGTATTAGTTTTAATTTGTTTAGTCTTGACTCCCTGGTTGCCGTTTCAATTAGGCAGAATACTAGCTGTAATCGGACTTATTTTATTGTATGGTCGATTTTTCTCGAAGAAAATTTATCCACGTAGCAATGAAAATCAGGCTTATATTCGAAGAGTCGCTAAGGTCAAAGGCTTCTTCACAAAACGTAAACAGACGATTTCTGATAAACGTACCTACGTCTTCTTTGCCTGTCCACATTGTCAACAAAAGATGCGAGCTCCGAGAGGAAAAGGACGTATCCGAGTGACCTGTTCTAATTGTCATGAACATTTTGAGCAAAAGGTCTAATTTGATTGGTAAGATAAAAAAACGAACGATTCTCTAAAAATAATAAAAACTGTTCACTTTTCTCTCAAGGTGGACTTTTTTTTGTGCTATAATTAGAAAAACATTAGAGGAGGAAGAAAAATGCGTGGCATATTAACAGTTGTTGGGAAAGATAAAGTGGGGATTATTGCGGGGGTTAGTCAAGAATTAGCTAATCTGAATCTGAATATTTTAGATGTTTCGCAGACAATCATGGATAGTTATTTTACGATGATGATGGTTCTTTCTTTAGAGAATAAGACGCTCTCGTTTGAAGAAATTCGTCAACGTTTAAATACATTAGGCGAATCTTTAGGCGTGACTATCCAAATTCAAAATGAAGAAATTTTCAATACGATGCATAAATTATAAAAGGAGCGAAATTCATGGAAACCAATCAAATTCTTGAGACGATTCGGATGATTGAAGAAGAGCATCTGGATATACGAACGATTACAATGGGGATTTCACTGTTGGATTGTATCGATAGTGACAGCGAAAAGGCTTGTCAAAAAATATATGATAAAATTACGCGTTTAGCGAAAAATTTAGTCGCAGTTGGTGACCAAATTGAAGCTGAATACGGGATTCCAATCATCAATAAACGAATTTCAGTGACACCGATTGCATTGGTGGCTGCAGCCAGTGATGAAACGGATTATATCATGTATGCGAAAACTTTGGATCGCGCGGCTGAGGCTGTGGGCGTTAATTTTATTGGTGGATTTAGTGCGCTAGTAGAAAAGGGTTATCAGCATGGTGATGAAATTTTGATTAACTCGATTCCTCAGGCTTTAGCTGAGACGAATTTCGTATGCTCATCGGTGAACATTGGCTCGACGCGCGCAGGAATTAATATGGATGCAGTAGGACACATGGGACGAATTATTAAAGAGACCGCTGAAAAATCGGATATGGGCTGTGCTAAATTAGTGGTGTTTGCCAATGCAGTGGAAGACAATCCATTTATGGCAGGTGCTTTCCATGGTGTTGGTGAGGCAGACTGCGTAATTAACGTCGGAGTGAGTGGTCCTGGTGTGGTAAAGCGTGCACTGGAAAAAGTTAAGGGTGAACCGTTTGATGTAGTGGCTGAAGTTGTTAAACAAACGGCCTTTAAAATTACTAGAATGGGGCAGATGGTCGGTCGCATTGCTTCGGAACGTTTAGGAGTTGCTTTCGGAATTGTTGATTTATCCTTAGCACCAACTCCCGCGGTCGGCGATAGTGTGGCTTATATTTTGGAAGAAATGGGTCTAGAATCTGTCGGAACCCATGGGACAACTGCGGCTTTGGCTTTACTCAATGATGCAGTCAAAAAAGGTGGCGTAATGGCGTGTAGTCATGTCGGTGGTTTGTCAGGTGCATTTATTCCTGTCTCAGAAGATGCTGGAATGATTGAAGCTGTAAATAATGGCGCGTTAAACTTGGAAAAACTTGAAGCTATGACCGCTATTTGTTCAGTTGGGTTAGATATGATTGCAATTCCTGGTGAAACCTCGGCCGAGACAATTGCAGCGATGATTGCTGATGAAGCTGCAATTGGTGTGATTAATCATAAAACGACTGCGGTTAGAATTATTCCTGCTAAAGACACGAAGGTAGGAGATATGGTAGAATTTGGAGGGCTACTTGGCCGAGCACCGGTGATGAAAGTCAACGAGTACGGCTCAGCAGCATTTATTTCAAGAGGAGGTCGGATACCCGCACCTATCCACTCCTTTAAAAATTAGGGGGAATTTTGTGTTAGAAGCATTTATTTGGGATTTCGATGGAACCTTGTATGATACCTATCCAGTGATGGTGGATGCAGTCCAACAAACCTTATCGGATTATGGTTTTAAAGCTGACAAGGAATTGATTTATAAAGTAATGAAACAGCGCTCGACGAAAGAGTTGCGAGAACGCTATTCTTTGACAGAGGAACAATTTACACCAAAATTTCATAATTATGAAGCAGCGGATCAACGAATTTCACCGCCTTTCAAAGAAACCAAAGAGGTTTTAGAGCAAATTGTGAAAAACGGCGGAACTAATTATGTTTTAACTCATCGTGGAACAGCCTCGACTTGGGAACTATTAAAACACGATCAATTAGATACATTGGTGGAGGAAGTTATTGGCTTGGACATGGATTTTCCAAGAAAGCCTGATCCAACTTCATTAAATTTTTTAATCGAAAAATATGGTTTAAATAAGGAAAATACCATTATGATTGGTGATCGAAAACTTGATATTGACGCGGGAATAAACGCCAATGTTGTGACATGTTTATTTGATATTGATCACTTTTTAGGTGAAGTCAATGCGACTCATGTGGTGCATAATCTAAAAGATATTCTCAGCTTACCTCATACAGAAGAGTAAATTTTTACATACTTAATGTCTGTTACTAAACTTTTGAGCATCCTTAGGTAGAAATTTAGCCGATTTTTCTCTAGATTTTCTGTAAGATGCTGGGTTAAAATTATCTTAAAAATAGAGTGTTATTTATATGGTTATGCTATAATTTGTATGAAGGAGTGTGATTTTTGTGGAATTAAAAAGACACAAAGAAATCGTTGAAGCGTTTCACTTTGATAAAAAAAATCCTGAAGTGGAAGCTGAAACAGAGTTAAAGGTTGGTTTTGCCCCTTTGACATCCAGTGATCCAGACTATCCAAAAGAAAATAGCATCATTGGCGTGAGATTGGAATTCAAAGTAGTATTTGAAGAGTTTCTTCTTTCAGGTGCTGTTAGTCAAGTAAATCATTTTATCAATCAAAAAATTGATAGCCAAGATGATTTGAGTCAAGAGGAAGCAGATAAATTAGTCGCTCCTCTGTTTGATATCGTTAAGCGGATGACTTACGAAATTACTGAAATTGCCTTAGATCAACCAGGTGTTGAATTAAACTTTCAATCACAAAAAAAACCTGAATAAAATATACTAGAATAACTAAGACTATTTTGACTGTGCGGAGAAACATTCGTACAGTTTTTTTGTCAGCTCCACTAGTATAAGTATAGTAATAGAATGGTATGCGTAGGCTAATAATGGAATTGGGATTCACCTTGATGCATTCCTCGACCTTGCTTGATTTTTTAGAAACTGTTGTCAGCAAGACCTCTTTTTACCTTGCGATAGCTTTAAACTATCACGATTAGGGTATCCATATAAGAAAATAGAGCAAATTATTCCCAAAGTTTACTTATTTAAAGTAAACTAAGAATATCATGAAGGATTTGGTCTATCCAGATTCTTCAAGTGTACTGTTGAAGAATGGTCACTGAGGAACCTTTACTTCCTATGATGGACTTGTCATTCATAAAAATTTTACGAGGAGGAAATGAAATGACAACACTCATCACTGTTTTAGTGGTTCTGATTTTTGCGGTATTTCTGTACGGCTTCTATCAGTTACAAAAGCGTCATGCGAAATTCTCAACACGAGTATTTTCTGCATTAGGCGTAGGTATCATTTTTGGGTTATTGATTCAACTAATTTTAGGAACAAAAAGTGCGGCAACTGTTCAGGCAATGGACTGGATTAGCGTAGTCGGGAATGGCTATGTAGCCTTTCTACAAATGCTGATTATGCCTTTAGTTTTTGTTTCAATCGTGGGTGCCTTTACCAAAATGAAGGTCTCAGAAAAATTAGGTAAGATTAGCGCGTCTGTTTTAGCGACTTTATTAGGGACAACCGCTGTGGCGGCCTTAATTGGTATCGGAACAACGCTATTATTCGGTTTACAAGGAGCAACTTTCACAGAAGGATCTGCAGAAACTGCTCGAATTGCTGAGTTAGCAACGCGTCAAGAAACAGTTGAAAACTTATCTGTTCCACAACAAATTTTATCGTTTATTCCTAGAAATGTCTTTGCTGACTTCGCCGGTACACGAGCTACAAGTACCATCGGTGTGGTAATTTTTGCAGCCTTTGTGGGTGTGGCTTATCTTGGAATTAAGAGAAAAGCGCCTAAGGAAGCGGAATTTTTTGCAAATTTAATCGATAGTTTATACAAATTAACGATGCGAATTGTGACCTTAGTCTTACGCTTGACGCCTTACGGGGTATTAGCGTTAATGACGAATGTTATGGCGACAAGTGATTTTGCAGCGATTATGAACTTAGGAAAATTCGTCCTTGCTTCATATGTCGCATTAATTCTAGTCTTAGTTGTACATTCATTGGTCTTAATATCGGTCAAAGTGAGTCCCATCACGTATTTCAAAAAAGCTTTCCCCGTCTTAAGCTTCGCGTTTACGTCACGTTCAAGTGCCGGAGCTTTACCTTTAAATATTGAAACACAAACCAAAGCCTTAGGTGTCGATGAAGCAACAGCTAACTTTGCTGGAAGCTTTGGCTTATCGATTGGACAAAATGGCTGTGCCGGTGTTTATCCAGCAATGCTCGCTACCATCGTTGCACCAACTGTTGGTATCGATGTCTTCAGTTTAGAATTTATTTTGATGTTAGTAGCTGTTGTAACAATCAGTTCATTCGGTGTAGCCGGAGTCGGTGGGGGTGCAACATTCGCTTCACTAATCGTCCTAGGCTCAATGAACTTGCCTGTAGCCATTGTCGGACTTGTAATTTCAGTAGAGCCATTAATCGACATGGCTAGAACAGCCGTAAACGTCAGCGACAGTATGTTAGCCGGCGTCGTAACAAGTAGCCACATCAAAGAATTAAATCGAGAAACACTAAACGACAGTACCAAGCTTATTGATGTACAAGCATAAAACTTTATAAAAGAAATACAACTCTCAATTAACAAGGCCTAACCAGCCTTGTTTTTTTGTCAGTTCCACTAATATAAGTACATTAGTGGAATGGTATGCGTAGGCCGATAAAGGGAAAATGTTTCATTTTCCTTCCATACTTGGCCCTAGAGCCAGAATCGTTCATACAGGAACACACAGTTGAGGTAATATAAGACCATCTAGCAGAATAGTATGCATAGGCCTATAAAGTGAACTGAAACAGTTCATTACCTTAAAACTGGTCTTAGCTGCCAAGTCCAGTTACAAAATTTTGCAGTAACTCAGGGATAATTGTGAAATGGAACATTTCACTTCCTCACTTGCCCTTAATCATAGAAGATTAGCTATTGATTTTCTATTTCATGGAACTAGCCTTCCCACCAATCTTTTGTTACACTAGGCAAAGAGCTGTTTTAGCTAGTAGAAACTTAAAATTAGGAGTGACTATATGTTTACAAATCAAATAAAAATCATGCTTTATGTTGATCACGTGGAAGAATCGGCGAGTTTTTGGAAGTCTTTAGGTTTCTATGAGTTTGAGCGTCAAGAGATGGATGGGACGTTGATTGTTGAGATTGGCCCGTCAAAAGATGCAGAGAGTCGTTTTGTGTTGTATGATCGGAAATTTATTGAAGCTCATTCACCAGAGGTTGCTTTAAACTCACCATCAATTATGTTTGCTAGCGATGATATTATTTCTTTGTACAAAAAAATGCAAGAGCAGAAGGTCGTAATGGGCGATTTAGTGCAACTTGGCGAAGAAATGGTCTTTAATTTTTCTGATAATGATGGAAATTATTTTGCGGTGTCAGGAAAATAATTGGTCAAATTTGTTTATTCACAAATGCTTTTAAAAGTAGTTGTTTTCTTCTAAGTGAGAAAGCAATTGCTTTTTATTTGTTTTAACAGAAATAACTTCTGATAAAATTTAAAGAAAAAGAACATTTTTGTTTTTTTATACACAAGCTAATACATGGTTTTCTAAAAAATAGTTTTTTATAATTAAGGAGATATTGATTGAAAGGGAGAAAGACTATGGATTATCGTGTACTACTTTACTATAATTATACTACTATTGAGGACCCTGAGGCTTTTGCCAAAGAGCATCTACAATTGTGTAATAGCTTGAATTTAAAAGGCCGAATCTTGGTGGCTAATGAAGGAATTAATGGAACTCTATCTGGTACTGTTGAAGATACCGAGAAATATATGGAAGCGATGCATAACGATGCGCGCTTTGCCGATACGTATTTTAAAATGGATAAAAGTGAAGGTCATGCCTTTAAAAAAATGTTCGTTCGTCCTCGTCCAGAGCTTGTGTCATTAAAATTGGAAGATGATATTAATCCCCATGAATTGACAGGCCAATATCTTGAGCCAGCAGAGTTTAAAGAGGCTTTGTTAGATGAAGATACGGTTGTGATTGATGCCCGCAATGATTATGAATATGATTTGGGCCATTTTCGTGGAGCTGTTCGCCCAGATATTCGCAGTTTCCGTGAGTTACCTCAATGGATTCGCGATAATAAAGAACAATTTATGGATAAAAAAGTTGTGACTTATTGTACAGGTGGTATTCGTTGTGAAAAATTCTCAGGTTGGCTAGTGCGTGAGGGTTTTAAAGATGTTGCTCAGTTGCATGGTGGTATCACAGCTTATGGAAAAGACGAAGCGACGCGCGGGGAATTATGGGATGGGAAAATGTACGTTTTCGATGAACGAATCAGTGTCGAAATCAATTCTGTTGACAAACAAATTGTTGGTCGCGATTGGTTTGACAATACACCATGCGAACGTTATGTGAATTGTGCTAATCCGGAATGTAACCGTCAAATTCTATGTTCTGAAGAAAATGAAGCTAAACATCTAGGTGGCTGTTCTTATGAATGTAGTGCTCACCCAAATAACCGTTACACAGAAAAACATGGTATCTCACAAGAAGAAAAAGCAGCTAAACTAGAAGCTTTAAAAGTAGAAATGGCTGTATAATAAGATAGGCAAAAAGATTGAACCAGTAACATACAGGTTCAGTCTTTTTGTCAGTTCTACTAATATGAGTATCTTAGTAAAAGGGGAGCATATCAAGCACTTCGTGTTCTATTTCATCAACGCTTATTCTTGATTTCTATTAGAGAATTGACGTATAGTTGAAGGGATAGGAGGGGAACATGATGAAACCTTATGTCTATGTAATTAGCGATATTCATGGCGAGTACGAACTATTTGAACAGCTGATTGACTACTTTGACCCGACAATTCATCAACTTGTTTTAATCGGCGATTTGAACGATCGAGGTCCGAAAACAAAAGATTCTTTTCTACTTGGAATGAGACTAGCTAAAGAATACGATGCAATCTATTTGAGAGGAAATCACGAAGAATATTTTCTTGAATTTCTAGTGGCCCCCGAAGATTGGGCATCGATGTATTTTCGTAATGGAGGGAAGGAAACAATCGAAAGTCTGCTGCATAAAGGAGCAACTGAAGAGTATTCGCCGACAGAGATTTCCATGATGATTCGTAGTCGTTATCGTGAATTGATTGATTTTCTTGTCGAGCGTCCATTATATTATGAATGGCAAAATTATCTTTTTGTTCATGCCGGTGTCGATTTAACAAAGTCAGATTGGCACAAGACTAGTGCACATGATTTCATGTGGATTCGTGAACCTTTCCATACGGGAAAAAATAAAACAGGAAAAACAATTGTCTTTGGTCATACCATTACTCCGATGCTTCATGGGGATATGCAAACAACTGATTTGTGGATTTCTGATAATAAAATAGGGATTGATGGTGGAGCCGTTTTTGGTGGCTCGGTTCATGGAGTTATTTTTAATGAGCGCGGGATTGTTCAAGATATCGAATATCAAAATATGAATGGTCCGTGGCAACCAGAATAAATTTTATTGCTAACTAGGGATGGAAGAAATATTTCTATCCTTTTTTAGCGTTCAAAACCCTAAGATATTACGTCTGCCCAATGTATCAAATTTGTGGTAAAATAGGCGAGTATGCATTGTAAAGTGAGGGGAAAACATGGCAGAAAATTTAAATCAAGAAATCATTCAGCTGGTTCAAAAAGAACTTTCTGAATTTCGTCCAAAACAACTAACAACCGTTTTAACTTTATTAAGTGAAGGAAACACGGTTCCTTTTATTGCGCGTTACAGAAAAGAAATGACTGATAGTTTGGATGAAGTCCAAATTCGACAAATTGAAGAACGCTATGCTTATTTAGAGAACCTTGAAAAAAGAAAAGAAGAAGTTATTCGTTTAATTAATGAACAAGAAAAATTAACGGATGAGTTAGCTGCTTCTATTAGAAATGCGACTAAAATGCAACAGGTGGAAGATTTATATCGTCCTTATAAACAAAAACGTCGAACAAAAGCGACGATTGCCAAAGAAAATGGTTTGGAACCTTTTGCTACATGGTTGCTAACATTTCCGAAAGATGCAGATGTTTATGCTGAAGCAAAAAGCTATATTAATGAAGAAAAAGAAGTTCATACACCTGAAGAAGTGCTTCAAGGGGCTCATGAAATTATTGCTGAGCAGGTCAGCGATGAAGCGAAATTCCGGACATGGATTCGCTCTTTAACTTACAATAAAGGGTTATACAATAGCACGGTAAAAGATCAACAGAAAGATGAAAAATCAGTTTATGAGATGTATTATGATTTTTCTGAACCCGTTCATAAAATGGTCTCTCATCGGATTCTTGCGACGAATCGTGGGGAGAAAGAAGACATCTTGAAAGTTGCTTTAAGTGTTGATGAAGAAAAGATTGCTGCTTATTTAGAAAGACAGTTAATTAAAGAGGCAGATTCTCCTGCAGCTCCGTTCATCCGTGAAGCTTACCAAGACAGCTATAAACGATTTATTGGTCCAGCGATTGAGCGCGAAATCCGTAATGAATTGACTGAAAAAGCTGATGAACAAGCGATTGCTATTTTTGGTGAAAACTTGCGGAATTTGTTATTACAATCACCTTTGAAAGGGAAAGTTGTGTTGGGCTTTGACCCAGCCTACCGAACAGGCTGTAAGTTGGCCATCGTCGATGAGACTGGGAAAGTCTTGGCAATTGAAGTCATCTATCCTCATAAACCGGCTTCTGGCGAGAAACGTGCGGCCACAGCTCCCGCATTTCGTAAATTAATTGAGACCTACAAAGTAGAAATGGTTGCGATTGGGAATGGGACAGCGAGTCGCGAATCTGAATTATTCGTGGCGGAACAATTGAAACAGGTCAAACAAGAAGCCTTTTTCGTGATTGTTAATGAAGCGGGTGCTTCTGTCTATTCAGCAAGTGACATTGCTCGAACTGAATTTCCACATCTTCAAGTAGAAGAAAGAAGTGCTGTCAGCATTGCCCGTCGCTTGCAAGATCCTCTAGCTGAGTTAGTCAAAATTGATCCTAAAGCGGTTGGTGTTGGTCAATATCAACATGATGTGTCACAAAAGCGTTTAGCTGAACAGTTAGACTTTGTAGTAGAAACAGCGGTTAACCAAGTCGGAGTCAATGCGAATACAGCGAGTCCTCAGTTACTGCAACACATCTCAGGATTAAATAAAACGACAGCGCAGAATATTGTGACGTATCGTGAAGAAAATGGTGCCTTTACTGCGAGAAATCAATTGAAGAAAGTCCCACGTTTAGGACCTAAAGCTTATGAACAGGCGATTGGTTTCTTACGTATTCCAGATGGCAAAAATATCTTAGATAATACCGGGATTCACCCGGAAAGTTATTCGATAGCCAAAGAAATCTTAAAATTAGCTGAGTTGAAAGAAAAAGATTTAGGTACGGATCAATCCAAAGAACAATTACTACAATTAAATACGTCAAAAATTGCTGAACAACTAGAAGTCGGTAAGGAAACGCTGGCTGACATTATTTCTGGACTGGTTCAACCTGGTCGTGATATGCGTGAAGAAATGGCGGCACCGCTTCTAAGAAAAGATGTGCTTTCAATGGAAGATTTAAAACCGGGAATGGAATTAGAAGGAACAGTCAGAAACGTGATTGATTTTGGAGCCTTTGTTGATATTGGCGTAAAACAAGATGGGCTTGTTCATATCTCAAAACTGAGCAAAAAATTTGTTAAGCACCCAACTGATGTGGTCGCTGTCGGTGATGTGGTGACGGTCTGGGTGGAACAAGTCGATAGCAATAAAGGAAGAATTAGTTTGACGATGCTATCGCCTTATCAAGAAAAATGACCAATCAAGAATTACAGCAACTTGTAGAAAAGGTTTCTTTAAACTATTTTAAGAAGCCTTTTTTACATGAAGCTTCATTTAACCGAAGACTAAAAACAACGGGTGGACGTTATCATCTAAAAGGGCACGCGCTTGATTTTAATCCGCGTGTTATCGAATTATATGGCGAGGAAGAATTGATTTCTGTTATCAAGCATGAGTTGTGTCACTATCATTTACATTTAGAGGGTCGAGGCTATCAACATAAAGACGCCGATTTCAAAAAACTTTTAAAAGACACTGGCGGTTCGCGTTATGCACCGCTTCTCATTGAACAGATTTATCAAGTATATGAATGCCAAACTTGTGGGATCCAAATTAAGCGCAGAAAAAAAATAAATACGCAGCGCTATGTCTGTGGTGGATGTCGCGGGAAACTGAGATGGAAAGGCGAAGAGAGTTCGACGAGAAAAACTACTGAGAACAAATAGTTTTTTAAGAGTTTTTTTCTGCGGGCTATTCGCACTTACTAACTTCGAGTCTATTGGTGAATGTTCTCAGTTATCTAATCCAGCAATTTAGTTTGTGCTATCTAAAAGAATTTGAGATTGCGTAAACCCGCATAAGCTTATGAACAGGAAGATGTAGGAGGATTACTAATGAGTAATAGTGATAAGGAGAAATGGAATCATCTATTGAACTTTTTAGCCGCTAAACCCGAAAATCCATCCCTGTCGGCAGAGGTTTTAATTTTAGCAGGAAACTGTCTACCTTATTTGACTAGGGAAGCTGGGAAAATGGTCATGGAAGGTCGCGTGGAGACACTCGTTCTTTCTGGCGGTGTTGGTCATGCAACAGCGAAGTTACGGGATAATTATGCGCGTCTGGGTTATCAGTTTTCTAAAAGACTTAATGAAGCTGAAATGAACGCGGCTTATTTGATGGCTGAATTTTCGATTTCTGAGGAGCAACTAGTACTGGAAAAACATTCTACAAATTGTGGGGAGAATGCGCGATTCACGAGAGACTTATTTACTGAAAATTCTCCTCGCACGATCTATTTGATGAATGATCCAATCTTACAAAGACGGACGCGTGCTACATTTGAAAAAGAGTGGGAGCAGGTGGACACGCAATTCGAAAACTATGTTCCAGTTGTTCCTGAATTAATAAGCCTGTCACAATCTCTTTCGTTTAGACAAAAAGAGCTCACTATTAGTTGGTCGCAAGCTTACTTCAAAGCGCTAGTCCTGGGGGAGTTTCTCAGAATGCAAGATACTACAAATGGCTACGGCTCAAAAGGGCTTGGCTACATGAACGATATTATTATTCCCGCTGAAACCCAAGCAATATTTTTAGATTTATATACGCAAGAAGAGCAAACTGAGTTGTCTAGATAATAAAAATAAAAAGTCTGAAACTGTTGATACAACTAAAGTTTATAGCTAATTTTTGATTAAATTAAAAAGAATGCAATGATTTATGATTGAAATTTTTTTTGTTTTATATGATAATGGTGAGCGTGTAATACTAACTATAATTCAATAAACATACGTTTTATATAATAAGAGAAGAGGATTTTAATGGAAAATCAAGACAAGTTGTATCATTTTGTAGGTATTAAGGGTTCTGGTATGAGCTCACTTGCACTTGTATTATTCGAAAAAGGCTATCGTGTTCAGGGCTCTGATGTGACTGAATACTTTTTCACACAACGAGATTTAGAAAAAGCGCAAATTACTATTTTGCCATTTAATGCTGATAATATTAAAGAAGGCATGGTGATTATTGCCGGAAATGCCTTTCCTGACACACACGAAGAGCTAGTTCGTGCTAAAGAATTGGGACTTGATGTGGTTCGTTACCATGATTTCATCGGTCAATTTATTCAACCATATACGAGTATTGCGGTGACCGGCTCACATGGTAAAACCAGTACTACGGGATTACTTTCTCATGTGCTAAGTGGTATCAAACCGACTAGTTACTTGATCGGTGATGGCACTGGGCACGGGGATCCAAATGCGGAATTTTTCTCATTTGAAGCCTGTGAATATCGCCGACATTTCTTAGCTTATTCGCCAGATTATGCGATTATGACGAATATTGACTTTGATCATCCTGATTATTATGAAAGTATTGATGATGTTTTTTCAGCATTCCAATCAATGGCTAATCAAGTCAAAAAAGGTATTTTTGCCTTCGGCGATGATGTTTATTTGCGCAAATTGGAAGCACCAGTTCCTATTTATTATTATGGAATTAATGAAAATGATGACATTCAAGCACGTAATATTGAAAGAACGACAAAGGGTTCTGCTTTTGATGTGTACCATAAAGAGACGTTTGTTGGACATTTTGTCTTGCCAGCGTATGGTCAGCACAACATCATGAATGCCTTAGGTGTGATTGCAGTGGCTTATTTTGAACAATTGGATATGGCTGAAGTAGCCAAAGAAATGTTGGGCTTCTCTGGCGTGAAACGACGCTTTACTGAGAAAAAAGTCGCTGACATGACGGTTGTTGATGATTATGCTCATCATCCTGCAGAGATTAAAGCAACGATTGATGGCGCGCGTCAAAAATATCCGGATAAGGAAATTATTGCGGTTTTCCAACCCCATACATTTACGCGTACTATTGCTTTGATGGATGAATTTGCCGAAGCTCTAGACTTAGCTGACCAAGTATATCTTTGCGATATTTTTGGCTCCGCTCGTGAAGACAAAGGGGACGTCAAAATTGAAGATTTAGGTGCTAAAATTCAAAAAGGTGGCCAAGTCATTAAAGAAGACAATGTCTCACCTTTATTAAATTATGAAAATGCCGTAATGATTTTCATGGGTGCCGGTGATGTTCAAAAATTTGAACAAGCCTACGAAAAATTACTAAGTAATACCACAAGAAATGTTTTATAAAAAGAGCTGAATTCGCTCCATAATATTTATATGTAAGAGAGTTGGAACATTGTTCCAACTCTCTTACTATTTTACCGATGATTATGTTTTCACTCTTTATGATCATACGTTTATAATGATGTGCTTTTTCCACTTTGTAATAAAGCAAAGATGACCAATCACATCTTTCTAACCAAATTTTCAATTCACTATCGGAAGTATTTGCTAGTTAGAAATTTTTAGAATGATGGTTTATGGGCGGTATTTTTAACGCTTTTTCCGAGTAGTTTACGAAAAGCCATCAAATAGCCGAATAAAATGGGGAAATTTGAATAATGATGGGATTTAATCACTTTTATAAGTTAAGAAAGGTGGCTATTACTAAGTTTTCTTGTATATCTGGTTTACAAACTTGCCTTTTTAGTGTATTTTGGTACAATTATCTTTGAAAAGGTATAAAAAAATGGAGGGTTCTAATTTGAACATAGGTAAGCCGAGAAAAGTTGGCAAATCAATTGATGAGATAGAGGAAGGCGATTCGTTATCTTTAACCGAGTCGATTGAAGATAATCAGCTGTTGTTATATTTAGGGTTAACAAATGATGCAAATCCACTGTATATTCAGCATGATTATGCGAGTCAAACAGACTATGAGCAGCCCATCGTACCATCTGTCATGCTCATGGGAATTATTACAAGCGCAATTTCGAAACATTTACCAGGGCCGGGATCTCATGTGGTGAATTTTTCAGTGAATTTTATTGAACCAATCTATCATTACGAGACGTTGACTTTCCAATTTGAAGTAATCAAAGTGGATAAGATGAAGGATGTCGTGACGATTTCTGTCGAAGCTGAAAATACGGAGGATCATCGCGTATTAGATGCGGTTGTCATGGTGCAACCGCCAACTCAGTCTGAGACTGAATTAGAAGATACAAAGGAGGATTCAGATGAATAATCAATCAGTACAAGTTCAAGGATTGAATAAATTTTATTCAAAAATATATGCTTATCTAGCAATGGGAGTTGGAATTAGTGCGCTAACTTCATATCTTTCATTGACTGTTTTCAGGCCACAAGTGGCAAGTTTCATCAATAATTTCCCTCTAGGATTCATGGGCTTATGGATTGCTGAAATTGCTTTAGTGCTCGTATTAGGAATGAAGGCTCAAAAAAATCCAAGTTTAGCCATTGGTGGGTTTATCGCCTATTCTGTGCTTAACGGGATTACCCTTGCTGTTACATTATCTATGTACACACCAGGTAAGATTACAGCAGCTTTCGTAACTTCTGCTGGGATGTTCCTTGGGATGTCAGCGGTCGGTATGTTCACTAAGAAAGATTTAAGTGGAATTGGCCGTGCTGGCTATAGCGCCTTAATCGGTGTGATTCTAGCTATGCTACTGAATGGTTTCGTATTGCACAGTAGCCCAGTCGATTTCTTTATTTCCATCTTGATGGTATTGATCTTTGCCGGGATTACTGCTTACGACAATCAAAATATTCGAAATATTTATTTCCAAACAAATGGAACTGCGAACAATGGAGTTGCAGTGTTCATGGCATTACAATTGTATTTGGATTTCATTAATCTGTTCTTAGCGTTCTTACGAATTTTCGGACGTGACTAATCAGCAAATAAAAGAAGTTGACCAAGTTTTAAACGGTCAACTTCTTTTTTTTGTATATACGAGTGATTAATTTTCTACAATTAAACTGACTTTGAGCGGCGTTTTCCTATCGTTGTTTCTTTCTTCTTCGGTCGAGTATAAATAGTAAGTAAATCGATAAGTTCTTTGTTCTTGTGGCAAAACATCTAGATTAATCGGTACAGTGGCTGTCGACTTAGCTGGAATGTCTATACCCATAGATATCCCAGGACGGCCTATTAATTCACCTGAGAGCTCATAGGGGGCTTTCCAGCCGTCTTCAGTTAATACTTCTTCATCTGTCTCCATTAGATCCAGATAATAGGGAGTCGAGCTGTTGTTGGAGATTTGGGCAACTTGATTTCCTCTGGTGGATTCTTCGTGAACCAGACTGATTTTAATTTCTTGGCTTTTAACGTGGGAATCATCAGCGGACGTAACTGAATCGTCCGCAGTATCGGATTTCCACTCTTTTGTTCTCTTGTTAGATGCACGTGCTTCAACGCGTGTAGCAGATTCTGTCGTTTTTGGCGCAGAAATCGAGCAACTACTCAATAAAATCAGGGGAGCGAGTAGACAAATTATTTTTTTCATTGAGTTCCTTCCAGCCGTTCGTCTTATTTTAGTCAGTACATCATATAACGAACGGTATTTTATTGATCAATTAGAAAAAGGTTATCAGTTATCGTCAATGGATAACTGATAGCCTTTTGATTAAAATTTTAATTTTTCAATTCGATCGAAGGCTTCTTTCAAGACTGAGATATCTTGAGTGGCAGCCAGCCGAACGTAGTTGTCACCAGTGGTTTCACCGAAGGCTTTCCCTGGAATCATTAGGACATTGGTTTCTTCTAATACTTTTTCGACAAAAGTAACTGAATCTAAGCCAGTTTTTTCGATATTAATAAAAGCGTACATGCTGCCTTTTATCGGATGTAAGGACATAAAGTCAATCGCAGCAACACGCTGTCCCACGTATTCTAAACGTTCTTTAAAGACCTCAACAACAGGTGGCACTAGCTCATCATAATGTGTCAGACCATAAATACCAGCTTGTTGAGAAAGTGTCGGTGCTGAGTAAGTCAGGCTCTCATTGATTAATTTCGCTACTTTATTAATATAGCTAGGTGCGATCATGTAACCAATGCGCCAGCCAGTCATAGCAAAGGCTTTTGAAAAACTGCTGAAGGTAATCGTATTTTCAGGTGCAAAAGTAGCCATTGGCACGAATTCTTCATAGAAATTAAAGGCTTCGTAGACTTCATCTGATAAAATATAAAAATTATTTTCAATCGCTAAGTCGGCAATAGCCTTAAACGTTTCAGCTGAAAAAACAGCTCCAGTTGGGTTGTTAGGCGAGTTAATGATAATCGCTTTTGTCTTATCGGTAATCGCTGCTTTTAAAACGTCTAGGTTAATTTGAAAACCATCTTCTTCATAAGTAGGGATGAAGACGGGTGTACCGCCAGCAAAAATCACTTGATCTTTATACGGTGAGAAGTAGGGCTCATGAATAATGACCTCATCGCCTGGATCGACAATGACTTGTAAGGCGAGATATAAGCCGTGAAGAGCACCGACTGTTGCCCGAACTTGATCTGTTTCAAATGAAAGATCGTATTTATTTTGGTAAAAATCAACAACCGTTTCGATAAAGGTCCGGCTGCCATCTGAAGCAGTATAATGAGTGAAGCCATTTTTGGCATCTTCAAATGCTTGATTGATGATGGCTTCGTTTGTGATTAAATCAGGATCCCCAATCGATAAATCAAGTAGATCAGGCAATGCTTTGGCCTGTGTCGCAATATCCATCAGAATATTTTCAACAGGTGCTTGGTGGCGTTTTGCAATCGAAAATTTATCCATAATAGCCTCCTACAATACTTTTCTTAAGAAATCTTGTGTTCGTGGGTTTTTTGGATGACCAAAAATCTCTTCGGGCGTGCCTTCTTCTTGAATAATTCCAGCATCCATAAAAATGACACGATCGGCTACTTCACGAGCAAACCCCATTTCGTGGGTTACAACGACCATAGTCATGCCTTTTTCAGCAAGAGCCTTCATAACGGAGAGCACTTCTCCAACCATTTCTGGATCCAACGCAGAAGTCGGCTCATCGAAAAGCATTACGTCAGGATCCATAGCAAGAGCTCGAGCAATTGCCACACGTTGTTGCTGCCCACCTGAAAGTTTAGCAGGGTAGCTCTCAGCTTTTTCAGCTAAGCCAACTTGTTCAAGCAAATCAAGAGCTTTTGCTTTCGCTTTTTCAGGTGCTTCTTTTTTGACTTTGATTGGACTGATTGTCAAATTTTGTAGGACTGATTTATGAGGGAAGAGATTGAAATTCTGGAAAACCATCCCCATTTTTTGACGAAGCTGATCGATATTACTGTTTTTAGAAACAATATTTTGACCTTCAAACTCAATCACGCCATCAGTCGGCTGTTCTAATAAATTCAGGCAACGTAAGAAAGTACTTTTACCACTGCCGGAAGGGCCGATAATAACCACCACTTCGCCGGACTTTACATCTAAATCGATTCCTTTTAAAACTTCATTTTTTCCAAATGTTTTATGCAAATTTTTAATATTAATCACTAGTACTCATTCTCCTTTCAGCAACACCTAATAGACGGGAAATCGTAAAGGTTAATACAAAATAGATTAACGATACGAGTAAATATGGTAAAAATGGCTTGAAGCTGGCTCCTTGAATATTGCCGGCTTGGAAGATTAACTCAGAAACACCAATGACTGAAACCACAGATGATTCTTTAATAACTGTTACAAATTCATTTCCTAAAGCAGGAAGAATATTTTTAATTGCTTGAGGTAAAATAATGAATCTCATCGATTGTCCTTGATTCATTCCCAAAGAGCGAGCGGCCTCAAGTTGGCCTTTATTCACGGCATTAATACCAGCACGGATAATTTCCGCCACATAAGCCCCACTATTTAAAGATAAGGCGATACAACCGGCAGCGACTTTTGATAAATCAAAGGAGATTGAACCGAGCCCGATAGATTCGGTTAGTACAGAAATTCCTTGGAAGAGAATTGGTGTCCCAAAATAAACGATAAAGATTTGGACTAATAACGGTGTACCGCGGACATATTCAATATAGATAGACGCGAGAATTCGCCAAATTTTTGATTTAGCCAGCTTCATTAAAGCCAGTACGCCACCCAGGATTGCGCCGAAAAGTACGCCAATGAAAGCTAAGAATACTGTATAACCAGCGCCACTTACATAGAATTTACCATATTTTTGTAAGAAGCCTTGATCATCGGTAAACATTAGCTTGCCGGCTTCTTTTTTGTAGCCTTCTAATAAATTATTGTCGTTGACTGTTTTGATTGAAGCATTGACTTTTTCAGTTAGAACGGGCGCGTCTTTAGAGATAGCTACAGCCGTTTCTTTGGCACCATTGTCGAAGGTTACATCTGCGAAGACTAAATTTTTATCACGTTCGATGTAGGCATCGGCAACAGGTCCTTCTAAAATAGCTGCGTCGACTTTTTTATTTGTTAAATTCATAATGACATCGGGAATTTTTTGAAGAGAAGTTGGGATTGAGCCAACTAATTCATTTTTTGCTAATTCCTCTTGAGTGGTTTGTTTTTGAACGGCCACCGTCACGCCATCAAAATCATTAACGGAGGTAAATTTTTCTTTGTCCTCTTTACGGACAAGTACCCGCTGTTGAACGACTAGATAAGAATCTGAAAAGTTAACTTCTTTGATCCGTTCAGGGGTTGGCGCCATACCAGAGATGATTAAATCAATTTTGCCGGTTTTTAAGGCACCTAATAAGGCATCAAAGCCTAATTCTTCAATTTTTAATTCGACACCAAGATCATCCGCGATTTTCTTAGCGATTGAGACATCAAACCCAACAATCGTATCTTTGCCATCGACGTCCGCGTGGAACTCGTAAGGTGCATAATCGGCAGAGAGACCAACAATCAGTTCACCACGCTTCATGACGTCCTCATAGATAGCATCCTTCTCTTCTGCATAAGCTGATACAGTAGGTAATAAGGTGGATAAAGTAATAAATAATGAGAAAATTAGAGCAAAAATATTCAAGGGTTTCTTCATTTACTAGCACTCCTTTTTTTATTAATTTTTAAATAAATATTCCAAAATAATGAATAAATGCATAAAAATTTATTGTTTTTAGATGTGAGTTAT
The DNA here is from genome assembly GCF_009933175.1 of Candidatus Enterococcus huntleyi. Classification (GTDB taxonomy): domain Bacteria; phylum Bacillota; class Bacilli; order Lactobacillales; family Enterococcaceae; genus Enterococcus_K; species Enterococcus_K huntleyi. The sequence goes on from NZ_MAEJ01000003.1 coordinate 106,959, forward strand.
CATATCATAGATTAAGTAGAAGGAAAAGAGCTTTTCACAAACAAATTTCAATTTTTTTAGGAACTTTTTATCAAATAGATTTCATTAGAAGAGGAGCAAACAAAAATATGAGCCAATCATTAATCGTCAGAGGGGCACCTCAGGAATACGAATGTAAAGAACATGCTTGGGATGAGTTAGAAAATCATTTAAATAGAAGAAAATTAAAAAAAGTTATGGTGCTTCACGGGGATGCATCATGGGAGGCGGCTAAGCCTTATTTTCCAGAACTACCTACGATTGAAGCATACTTTGTTCGTTATGGCGGTGAATGTACCGATGCACGTGCTGAGGAATTGTCTACGGTTATTAGAGAAAATAAATTGACTGCAATCGTCGCAGTGGGTGGTGGAAAAATAGCTGATCTTGGGAAACTTGCCGCCTATCAAAACGATGTTCCGGTATTAATTTTACCAACGTTGGCAGCAACTTGTGCGGCTTATACACCACTCAGCGTCGTTTATCATTCTGATGGCTCAATGGATCGATACGATGTTTTTCCTGTCAGTAATGCATTAGTTTTGATTGAGCCTGCCGTTATTTTACACTCACCAAAGGAATTGATGATAGCGGGTATTGGTGATACCTTGGCTAAATGGTACGAAGCGGACGCGATGATTTCTCAGCTACCGATTCAATCAATTGAAATTCAAGTGGCCGAATTCGCAGCAAAAAAATGTCAAGAGGTTTTGCTAGCTGATAGTACAGCGGCGCTTCAAGCGATGGCTGAAAAGAAACTCAATCAAGCCTTTTTAAATGTCATCGAAACCAATATTCTTGTTGGTGGTATGGTGGGCGGCTTCGGCGATGATTACGGACGCACGGCTGGCGCCCATTCAATCCACGATGCATTGACGTTACTTGCTGAAAGTCATCAGCAATTACATGGTAATAAAGTTGCGTATGGCGTCTTTGTTCAGCTAGTGATTGAGGAAAAATTTGCTGAGATTGATGCATTAATTCCCTTTTATCATGAATTAGGATTGCCAACTTGCCTGAAGGATATGCAAATGACTTTGAGTGAAGCGGACTATGATAAAGTTTCCCAACGTGCTGTCAGAGCAGATGAAACGATTCACTTTATGAAAGAAACCATCACGGCAGAGGTAGTAAAAAAGGCCATGATTGACCTGGAAGTATATATAGCGAATAAAAGAAAATAATGAACAGAACTATCTTTTACTGAAGTAATTTCAGATAAAGATAGTTTTTTCTTTTAATTGCCTAGATGAAAGTCAGTTTTTCTTTTCGCAATCACTTGTAATATTTGTTAGAATAGATGAGTACTTAATTGAGTAGGAAACGAGAGGTCGTAACGATGACAAAAAATAAATTATTATTAGTTGATGGGAATAGTGTAGCATTTCGTGCTTTCTTTGCCCTCCATAATTCACTGGAGCGTTTTAAGAATAAGAACGGGCTCCATACAAATGCTATTTATGCGTTTAACAATATGTTTGAAAACGTCATGGAAAAAGAAAAACCCACCCACGTTTTAGTGGCTTTTGATGCAGGCAAAACTACTTTTAGAACAGAAATGTATGCTGATTATAAGGCAGGTCGCTCGAAAACTCCGGGGGAATTTAAAGAACAAATGCCTTATATTCGTGAGTTATTAACGGGACTTGGCGTGAAATATTATGAGTTGGCTAATTATGAAGCCGACGATATTATCGGCACGTTATCGGTTTTAGCACCAAAAGATGAATTCGATGTCGTAGTGCTCTCTGGGGACCGAGATTTAACCCAGTTGACGACGGATTCGGTGAAGGTCGACATTACCATTAAAGGCGTCAGCGATTTGGAAACCTATACGCCAGCCTATTTAGCAGAAAAATATGATGGGCTCGTGCCTAAACAAATCATCGATATGAAAGGGCTAGCTGGAGATACCTCTGACAACATTCCTGGTGTGACAAAAATCGGTGAAAAAACAGCGATTAAATTACTGAAGGAATACGGTTCTGTCGAGGGTGTCTATGAAAATATTGACAGTATGAAAGCTAGTAAAATGAAAGAAAACCTGATTAATGATAAAGAAAAAGCTTTCCTTTCTAAACAACTTGCGACAATTAATACAGAGGCACCGATTGAAATATCGCTTGATTCTCTGAAGTATGAGGGCAAAGATTTAGATAAATTAGTCCCTTTTTACAAAGAAATGGATTTCAAGCAGTTTTTAGCTAAATTGAATGTCCAAGAAGAAGAAGTCGAAATGCAGGATATCAATTTTGATGTCGTCAATGAGTATTCAGCTGAGATGTTTACCACGGGGATGTCTTTATATGTCGAAATGCTAGGGGACAATTATCATTTGGAAGACATCGTAGGAGTCGCTTGGGGCAATAAAACCAAAGTCTATGTGACCAATGATTTGGCTATTTTTGAAAATCAACATTTTAAAGCGTGGTTAGAGGATGCGACAATGTTGAAGAATGTCTATGATGCCAAACGGACATTTGTTGCCTTAAATCGCTATGTTACGAAGACGCAAGGCATTGATTTTGACGTCCTTTTAGCCGCTTATCTACTAGATACCAATGATAATAGTAATGATATTGAAGGTGTCGCTCAACATTATGGCTACACTGAAGTCCGTTCTGACGAAGCTGTCTACGGGAAGGGTGCCAAACGTGGATTACCGGCCGATGAAGAAGACTTTTTTGCTCATCTTGCCAGAAAAGTTACCGCGATTGATGCCTTATCAGAGAAGCTGAACAAAGAATTAGAAGAAAAAAATCAAGCAGACCTATTTTATAAAATGGAGCTGCCGTTATCGATGATTCTTGCCGAGATGGAGATTACCGGAATTACTGTTGACCCAACGCGCTTGCATACAATGAAGGGTGAATTTTCAACAAAATTACAAGAAATCGAAACGAAAATTTATGCAGAAGCGGGCGAAGAATTTAATTTAAATTCACCGAAGCAATTAGGCGTCATCTTATTTGAAAAGATGGGCTTACCAGTGATTAAAAAGACCAAAACAGGCTATTCGACAGCGGTTGATGTGTTGGAACAATTGCGTGAACAAGCACCGATTGTCGATGATATCTTAGTCTATCGTCAAATTTCTAAAATTCAATCGACTTATGTGGAAGGCTTATTAAAAGTTATTCAGTCGGATAATAAGGTCCATACGCGTTATGTTCAAACATTGACTCAAACAGGACGACTGAGCTCTGTCGATCCAAACTTGCAAAATATCCCGATTCGTTTAGAAGAAGGGCGCAAGATTCGTCAAGCTTTTGTTCCAAGAGATAAGAATTGGCTGATGTATTCTTCTGATTACTCGCAGATTGAGCTACGTGTCTTAGCTCATATTTCAAACGATGAACATCTGAAAGAAGCTTTTATTGAGGGACAGGATATTCACTCAAGTACGGCGATGCGGGTCTTTGGTATCGAAAAAGCTGAAGATGTGACACCGAATATGAGACGTCAAGCGAAAGCCGTCAACTTCGGGATTGTGTACGGCATCTCAGACTATGGCTTATCACAAAACTTAGGGATTACGCGAAAAGAAGCGCAGCAATATATTGATACCTATTTTGAAAAATATCCTGGAGTTAAAAAGTATATGGAAGACGTTGTCGTGGAAGCGAAGGATAAAGGCTTTGTTGAAACGTTATATAATCGTCGTCGCTACTTACCAGATATTAACTCGCGCAACTTTAATATTCGCTCGTTTGCTGAACGAACAGCAATTAACACGCCGATTCAGGGCAGTGCCGCTGATATTTTAAAAATTGCCATGATTGATTTAGCGAAACGTTTGAAGGAAGAAGAATTGGAAGCAACGATGCTCTTACAAGTACACGATGAGTTGGTATTCGAAGTGCCAGAGCATGAGTTAGAAACTTTAGATAAGCTAGTCAAAGAAGTGATGGAAAATGCCGTGGCTTTACATGTCCCTATAATTACTGATAGTAGTTGGGGTAAAACATGGTACGAAGCAAAATAATAAATCTAATTGACTGGGGAAGTAAGAGCTACAAAGCCTTACTTTTCCAGTCTAAAAAATGATTATTAAGTGTGAGGTGAAAACTATGCCAGAATTACCAGAAGTTGAAACCGTTCGAAAAGGGCTTGAACGATTAGTTGTTGGGAAAACGATTGAATCTGTCAAAATTTTATGGCCGCGAATTATCGAACGACCAGAATCTGATTTATTTGCGACAGAATTGATTGGACAGTCGATTGAAGCAGTCCATCGTAGAGGAAAATATTTACTCTTTCAACTAACAAATTGGGAATTAGTCTCTCATTTGCGCATGGAAGGCAAATATGAATTTTATCCAAACGATCCGCTTGTGTCTAAGCATACCCATGTTATTTTTCATTTTACCGATGGCAGTCAGCTACACTACAATGACGTCAGAAAGTTTGGGCGGATGGCGCTGATTCCTAAAGGCACCAGTGGCACATACAAATCATTAGCGACCTTAGGACCAGAACCTTTGCCAGAAGTCTTCAAGTTAGCTGAATTCGAAAAAGGCTTGAAAAAATCTCATAAAGCGATTAAGCCTTTATTATTAGATCAAAAGCTCGTGACAGGTTTAGGGAATATCTATGTGGATGAAGCCTTATGGCAGGCCAAAATTCATCCGGAACAACCAGCGGATACATTGAACAAAAAAGAAATTACGACTTTACGATTAGCTATCATAGATGTCTTAGGAAAAGCTGTTGAGGCTGGTGGTACAACGATTCGAAGTTATCTGAATGCATTAGGTGAAGCGGGGAAATTTCAAGTTTCTCTGGAGGCATACGGTCAAACAGGTGTCCCGTGTTCTCGCTGTGGCACGGCTATTATTAAAACAAAAGTTGCGCAAAGAGGTACTCACTATTGTCCAAACTGTCAGAAATTGAAAGTGAGGAAGGTACGATGAGTTTCGTCTTAGGGATCACAGGGGGGATTTCGACGGGGAAGAGTAGTGTGGTCTCGATTTTTGAAAAACACGGCTACCCAATTGTCGATGCCGACAAAGTGGCACGATTAGTTGTCGAACCAGGTACACCGGGGCTACAAGCGATTGTTGAGAGTTTTGGCTCCGAAATTTTAACTACTGATAAACAGTTAGATCGCAAACGACTAGGAAAAATTATCTTTCAGTCTGAGGCGCAACGAACAAAATTAAATCGTCTATTAAATCCATTTATCCGGACTGAAATCTTAGCTCAGATTGATGAAAAGAAACAACAGTCACCGTTAGTCATTGTTGATATCCCATTACTATATGAGGGCCATTATGAAGCCTCTGTCTCGAAAATTGCCGTCGTATATATTCCTGAAGCAGTGCAATTGGAGCGCTTGATGAAACGAGATCAATTGACTCATGATGAAGCACTCAAGCGAGTAAAAAGCCAAATGAGTATTGAGGAAAAGAAACAGAAAGCGGATATTCTCTTTGACAATCAAGGAACCAGAGAAGAAACACAACAGCAAGTGGAGAACTGGATTAAGCAATTTGAACTGGCTAATAAACAACTATAAAATCACAATATACTTGAGTGTGTCGGAAATTGTCGTAGGCACTTTACTATATGTATAAATAGGGGTATGACAAAATTTTGTCATACCCTTTCTTGATGAATTAAAGCCTTGTGGGAAACTAGATATTCTTGTATAAGTGAGTCTGACGCTAGGGTACAGATCTAAAATTAATCTTTTCGCCTTGAGGTTTTCCTTGGAAGGTACGCAACTAGCCACAAGTATTTAAAAAGTAGCTAGTTTACTGCTTTTTAAATGATAGGATTGAAGATGATAAGCCTTGTAAACGTTGTAAAATCGGGATTCAATGGATTAATTATATAAAAGCATCTGAAATTAATTTACATTTAGCCGCAAATTTCAGTCTTTAGTGCTTTTTTTCACTTGTGGCTAGTTGCGGTGTTTTTACGCAATGAAGCAACATCAAAAAAAGTATAAATCCTTTACCTAGTGGGTTTTGTCAGCAAAACTAGCTTTTTTGCCTCGCTTTTCCCCTTAAAAGATGCGCAACTAGCCACAAGTATTTAAAAAAAGTTGCTTTTTTTCGTTTTTTTTTAGTATTTATTCTATTTTGAAATAACAGATTAAGATTTGTTCAATTAGATAATTATTAACTCAGATGGGTAAATAATTACAGGCCAGCTTAACTTGTGTTTGACTTCTGATGTCTTACTGATTAGCTAATACAGTCAAAAAACTCGGCTTGTTTCTATTGTCGAGTTTTTTTGATTTAGAAGACATTAATTTCTCGCGACCCACCAAAGTATTGCGTGCGACTACGGGGACCTTCGAAAATGGTATTAATTGTTGTAAATTCATAACCCTGTTCTTTGAGAGAATGGATTAAGGGCTGGACAGCATCAACGCTAGTTTCATGAATATCATGTAATAAAATGACTGAATGATCCTCTAATTGATTGTTGATGGTATCAACAATGGTTTCTGCTTTGCCTTTTTTCCAATCCTCGGTATCAATATTCCAGTGAATCAAGGGTTGATCTAAGGTTTTAGCAATAGACTCTTTCATTGCCCCATAAGGTGGACGAATATATCTGGGTAATTGTCCGGTAGCATTATAGACCACTTTATCGGTCTCCTGCATCTCTAATTTAACTGCATCAGCCGTGAGTTCTGTCAAATTTTTGTGGTCAAATGAATGATTGCCGATAACATGTCCATCAGAAATAATCTCCTGTAGCACTTCTGGATATAGCTGTGCTTGACTGCCTAAAACAAAGAAAGTTGCTGGTACTTGTTCCTCTTTTAATATTGTTAGCAGTTTTTTAGTTGTTCCAGGCAGTGGGCCATCATCAAAGGTGAGCGCTACTTGTTTATTTGAGCTTTTAGGGAAATAGTTTATTGAAACAGTCTTTGGATTTAAATAATAGGCAAATTCAGCCCAAGGAAATAGAACAGTCGAAACGTCTCCTACAGGTTGGGCTAGCTTCACTTGAATCCCCATATCATTGACTTTAGTTACGGTTAATTCACTAGTCTTAAAAGGGGCTTTGGCCAAGACTTGATCGAGGATTGCTGAACCATCCTTACTGTTGTTTAGGATTTCTTGTTGAATGAGAAAATGGCTATGCATCAATTCGGTATCATCAGAGAAAAAATCAGTGATTACTGGAAGTCTTTTTGTATCTTTTTTGACAAAATGAGCCTCTCCAGAATTTGAATCTGCTCGATCAAAAGCGTGTTTTTCTTCATTCCATGTATAGCTAGAAAAATCATAATAGACGCGCGTTAAGCTATCCGAAAAGTCTTCTGAGACTTCTTTTCCGGTAACAATGTCTGGCGCGTTCTCTTTAGGGAAATGGCTAAATAAAAGACCTAAATCATCTTCATTATTCTGATTATCTATCAGGAAAGTCTGTTCTTCTGTTGAATAATTTTGACTCTTTAGCCATTTTTGATCAGCCAATTGTTTCAATAATGAGCGCGTTGCCTGCTCTTTATCAGAAAGAAGCTTAGACGAAACTGTTGCTCCAGCTTCCTCAGGCTGTGGAGTTAAGTCGTTGATTAAACTATTTATTGCGTAGATAGTGCCAATTAGAAAGAGACCGCCGACTGGTAAAAATGAAAGCCAACTGTTCGTTTTCCGTTTCTTTTGGTGTCTTTGTCTTCTTGATTGATAGGGTTGAGTCATGAAAAAATTCTCCTTAGAAATAGTACTAATTTAGGGTAACATGGTTACATACTAGATTCAATCTCTCCTTATAAATTAGTTGGACTATTTATTACTTAAAACAAAAGCGTCAGATAAATAGACTAAATAAATACTGAAACGTCTTCAAAATATATTGCGTATTTTTTGAAGATGAGCACATATTTTGTTATTCTATTAAGTAAGAAGAGGAGGACGTATGATGAGTGGAATGAAAGAACAATCAGATAAACTTGTCGGTTCTGTAAAAGAGAAAATGGGGGATTTATTGAATAATCCACAACTTAAAGAATCGGGTAAGGAACAAGCTGACCAAGCAACTGAGCTGATTCAAAAGAAAAAAGAACGCTTAAAAGAGTTAGAGGATAGTTATGACGAGCTTGCTGCGCAAAAGCAAGACTTAACAAAAGCCCAAATTGAAACGCCTGAAGAAGACCAGAATCCAACTGAACATGTGAGTCAGGCACCGCATATTTCTCCGAAACAAGAAAGAGAAGAAATTCGTATGAAACATTACACTGGAATTGAAGAAAAATGATAATAAAACACCTTTATATAGAGCAGATAATCAGGTATTTTTGCTCATATAAAGGTGTTTTTCTAGCTATTTATGAATTCTATTTTACGACTAGTTAAGTTGAGAAAGATCGACAAAAAATGCAGAAATATAGGGGATCAGAGTGTTATCAGGAGTGGCTAAAAAAACCAAGATCTTTTATCGGCTTTCTCATGGCTTTTTTTAAGTAGATTTATACGTCTGTAAAGAATTTCATGTTATAATATACACGTGACAACAGAGTAAGTAGTTAAAAGAGAGAGCAAACGTCTAAGTATAGACAGAATCTCTATTTATATTATACGCACAATAATCAGTTAAAGAATAACAAACCCGAGGTGAAAGTCATGCGTTGTACAAGATGTCAGAACAATAACTCTCGCGTTGTAGATAGTCGTCAAACAGATGATGGACGTGCTATCCGACGTCGGCGAGAATGCGAAAACTGTGGCTTCCGTTTCACTACATTTGAACGAATTGAAGCTGCGCCTTTATTAGTAATCAAAAAGAATGGGGATCGAGAAGAATTTAATCGCGAAAAGATTCTTCGTGGGTTAGTTCGCTCTGCTGAAAAACGGCCGATTGCCATTAAACAAATGGAAGCCATTGTGGACCATGTAGAAAATCGTGTACAGAATTTAGGAGAAAGTGAAGTCTCTACCAATTTAATCGGCGAATACGTGATGGAAGAGCTTGTTGATCTGGATGAGATTGCCTATATTCGCTTCGCGAGTGTGTACCGCCAATTTAAAGATATGTCTGTCTTTTTGAAAGAGCTTCAAGACATTGTCGAAAAGGCGAAATCAGAAAATAAAAATAAAGAGTAGTCAAAAGGAGGCCTTTTCTTGGATAGTGCCTGGAAAGAAATCCAACCAAAAAATATTTATCAAATTAGCCAAGCTATTCCCCACACTGATCTAGCAGAAAAGGCTTTGTTACAGTTATATCAACCTATTATTGGCGCGCAAGCATTGAGTCTGTATCTGCTAATGGTCAGTGAAGTGAATGAGTCCAATGGCTTAAGCCCTGAAGCGCTCCATGCGGAATTACTGACGATGTTAAATACCGGAATTCCTCAATTTTATGAAGCAAAAAACAAATTAGAGGGCATTGGTTTATTGGAAACTTATAAAAAGGTCACACCAGAAGTGGGGACAATGTTTCTGTATAAGCTTCTTTCTCCTATGGAACCCATCGAATTTTTTAAAGATACGGTACTGTCTTTTCATTTGTTAAATTCGGTAGGTGAAAATAAATTTCACCGCTTGGTTCAATCGTTTGAACCTAAATCTGTCGATTTAACTGGATATCAGCCAATTACCAAAAAATTTTTGGAGGTCTATGGTTGGCATAATCAAGAATTAGGCGACAAAAATAGCCAATTAGAAAAAGTGAAAGACAAATTCGAGCAAAAAGCGGCTAAAAAAACCTTAGCAACTGAATTAAATGAGTTAAATTGGGAATTCATGAAAGAACTTCTGGATAGAAAAGTAGGAACGTCCGTAAGCGTTGAGGAGTCAGCCAAAGAAGTATTCACTTTGTATCACTCGATGTATGGTATTGATGAACTAAAATTAGTCGAGTTGAGTTTACCCGCAGTTGATCTACTTACGAATACATTAGAGAAAAAAGCTCTTCAACAACATTTGTCTGTAGCTAATCTACCTAGTCATCGACAATCAGAGAAAGAAACGCTTGAAGAAGAGTCTGCGGATGATAAAACGCGACGATTCAACACATTACGCCAAGAAGGTTTTAGTGAAAAAGAAATTCGCTTAGTCAAAGATAGTGAAGAAATTCCGCCAATGATTTATTTAGAGGCAATGAAAGCCCAAAAAAATGGCTTTGTTACTAAAGATGAAACGTGGCTGATTCAAGATTTAATCACGCAATCAGCATTAAAAAATAGCGTCATCAATGTGCTGGTTAATTATGTGCTGAATATTAAAAATAATCCTACTTTGACGCGTAGTTTTGTTAATAAAATTGCCAATGATTGGTCCCAACTTAAGATTCAAACCACCGAAGATGCCGTACGCCATTTACGAACAGTGAAAGAAGAAGCGGCGAAAAAAAGTGAACGACCGACTCGACGAACTTCACAAAAACGTGTACGCCGTGAAAAGCTTCCAGAGTGGTTAAATAAACCCCAAGTAGAGGGGCCAGCGGATACGGAAAAACAAGAAGCCATTAATCGTAGGCTACAAAATTTTCTAGCCAAGAAGGAAGGTGAGGACTGATGGAAGACGTAGGAAAAGAACTTTCAAAAATAGTCAAACAACGAAATTACCTTGATCGGTTCACTGAAATGATGAATGAGGTCTTAGCGGACAAGGATGTTCAACAATTCTTGGCTGAGCACAAAGAGAAATTGACACAAGAGGATATAGAAAAAAGCTATGCCAAATTGTATGAATTTGTCCAAGAAAAACGGAAATATCAATTAAATGATCCAACCATGATTGCTCCGGGATACGAGCCACAATTAGTCTTAAACTTTCATTATGTAGATGTCACCTATGTGCCGACAGAAGCCCTCGTTGCTAGACGACGATTAGAAGAGATTAAAAGTCGGATTCATGCGATGGATATGCCAAAAGATATCCAAAATGCTTCGTTCAAAACATTTGAGAATACAAGTGGACGAGGTGAGGCATTGTCTGCGGCCCTTGATTTTATCGAAGGCTATACAAGTGATCGACAAGCTTTTCATAAGGGGCTCTATCTGGTAGGTAGTTTTGGTATCGGTAAAACTTATTTATTAGGGGCAATTGCTGGTGAGCTTGCGGTTGCAGGATTTAGTACGACCCTTGTGCATTTTCCAACCTTTGCAGTGGAAATGAAACAGGCAATTGGTAAAGATCAAGTAGCTGAAAAACTAGATGCCGTAAAAAAATCACAAGTTTTAATGATTGATGATATTGGTGCTGATGCAATGAGTAGTTGGATTCGTGATGAAGTCTTTGGCGTTATTCTGCAGTATCGAATGCAAGAACAATTGCCAACTTTCTTCTCTTCTAATTTTTCTATGGAGGAATTGGAAGATCATCTGTCGGTTACTCAACGTGGAGATGAAGAACCATTGAAAGCGAAACGAATTATGGAAAGAATTCGCTATTTAACAAAAGAAGTTTGGATGTCTGGGAAAAATCGCCGTAATGGCTAGTACTAGTATTCTACAGTGGAAGGTGTAGTTCAATGAAAAAAGGGTTACTAAGCAGCTTATGTATCGTTGGATTGACGCTGATTTTAGTCGGCTGCTCTAATCAAAATAAAAAAAGTGAAGCTCGTTCAGAGTCAAGTCAAATAAGCACCACATCGACACAAGGATCTGGAGAAGATGAGGGGACAGAAATGACAACAAGTGAAGACAAAAGTCACGTTCGTTCTAAATTTACAGCTACTTTAAGTGAGGATGCCACACAAAGTGAAAAGGATAGTGAACAGATTCGCTTAATTTTAAGCGAGGTTAATGCTGAGGAAGACCCAGAAAACATTTTACCCATGTTATCTAATGATGGCGTCATCTTAAATGTTAAGAAGGATCAACTAGGTGAAGATACTTCCATAGAGGTGCTGAAAAAGGGCTCAAAGATTACTTTCGTTCTAAAAGGAATCCCTATGATGACTATGTCTTTGCCGCCACAAGTAGCCGGGAATTCTGTGGAACAGGTAACAGCTAACTAACATACGAATAGAAGCTTTTTATGTGAGTTTTCCTTGAATAAACGAATCAAAGTGAATAATGATTGGAAGCAATTTCCGATAGTTATTCACTTTTTCATTTTGACTTTTTATTAAACGGCTCCTCATTTTGAATGTTTTTTTCCAATGTTATCGATTATGTATTTGTCTCTACTAATAATCATTAAATGAGGGGCTTCTCTTTTTTTTCACAGTAAGAATGATATAATAATGAACGAAGGAGTGGCGCTATGAATCAACAAGAATTATCTACACGACTAGCGACGGTAGGGGCCTTTGTTCCCGAGGGTGCACATCTGGCTGATATCGGCTCAGATCATGCTTATTTACCAGTTGCTTTAGTACTTGATAAAAAAATAGATTTTGCTGTAGCAGGAGAAGTAGTTCAAGGACCGTTTACCTCAGCAGTGAATCAAGTGAAAAAAAATAATCTTAGTCAACAAATCACGGTACGATTGGCTAGTGGCTTAGAGGCAATTATCCCAGAAGATGAAATAACTGCGATTACGATTGCAGGCATGGGTGGTAGCTTAATTCGAGATATATTGGCACAAGGGCAGGCTAATAACAAATTATCTGGAGACGAGCGCTTAATTCTTCAACCCAACATTGGGGAGAAGACGTTACGGACTTGGCTGATGAACGAGTCCTATGAGATTATTGCTGAACGTATTTTGGAAGAAAATCAGAAAATCTATGAAGTAATTGTTGCTGAAAAAGTAGCCCAACCAATCAACTATTCTCAGGAGCAATTGTTATTCGGTCCAATTTTAGGAAAAGAAAAAAATGCTGTTTTTCTAAAAAAATGGCAACGAGAGCTGAAGCAAAGGAAGCATGTCTTGCAGCAGCTGTCATTAGCAGAAACTGTTCCGAGTGGCAAGGTCGCGCAAGTTGAGGCTGAAATCAAACAAATTGAGGAGTGCTTAGCATGACAAAATTAACGGGAAACGAATTTATCCAACGATTCGAAACCTATTGTCCATTGTGGCTGGCCGAAGAAGGGGATCCCGTAGGCTTACATATTGGCACTTTGAATAAACCAATTGAGCGGGTGATGATGACTTTAGATGTTCGACCAGAAGTTGTGTCTGAAGCAATTGAGAAGAAAATTGACTTATTGATTGCTAAACATCCTCCAATTTTCCGACCAGTCTCTCGACTCACAACGGATGATCCTCAACAAAAAATGTATGCAGATTTGCTTGCTAACAACGTTGCTGTCTATGCAGCGCATACGAATATGGATATAATCGAAAATGGGTTGAATGATTGGTTTTGTGAGGCATTAGATCTACAAGTAGAAGACTATTTGACCAAAACACATGAGATTCCTTATGAGAAATTGGCAGTTTATGTGCCAGTCGAGGCTGCTCAACAAATGAGAGAAGCGTTAGCTGATGCGGGTGCTGGAGAACAAGGAAATTACCAACATACTAGTTTTTCGACGATTGGCACAGGACGTTTTACTCCTATCGGGTCAGCGAATCCGGTGATTGGAGAGTTGAATCGCCCTGAGCAAGTTCAAGAAGCTAAAATCGAAGTGATTTTTCCAAAACCATTAGAAAAGGCTGTGCTCAAGGTGATGCATGAGGCACATCCTTATGAAGAACCAGCTTACGATTTATTTTCTTTAAATAATCCACCAAAAACGTATGGCTTAGGCCGCGTGGGCACGCTAACAGATACTCTTCCTTTACCTGAATTTATTGCCAAAGTGAAGGAGACTTTCCATTTAGATGGCCTTCGAATAGTTGAACCAGCTGAAAAATTATCTACTGTAAAACGAGTAGCTATTTGTGGTGGAAGTGGCGAAAAATTCTATAAGGATGCCATTAATAAAAAAGCAGATGTCTATATCACAGGGGATATTTATTATCATACTGCCCATGATATGCAAGCTGCTGGAATAACTGCAATTGATCCAGGGCATTATATAGAGAGTTTATGTAAAGAAAAAATGGTTGAACAATTTAATCAATGGAAACGAGAAAATAACTGGGAAGTCGACTTTTTGATTTCAGAAACTTCAACCCAACCATTCGCATTTAAATAAAGGAGAGAATAATCATGTACGAAAATTTATTGCCACGTTTTTTACGTTATGTTAAAACAGAAACACGCTCGGATGCGACAAGCAAAACAACACCTTCAACACCGACACAGGTTGCCTTTGCTCAAGTACTTAAGAAAGAATTGGAAGAATTAGGTTTATCAGATGTGTCTTACAATGACGCAAATGGCTTTGTTATTGCAACACTTCCGAGCAATACGGAGAAAGACGTTCGCTCAATTGGCTTCATTGCTCACATGGATACTGCTGATTTCAATGCTGTGAATGTAACGCCACAAATTATTGAAGACTATGATGGCGAGTCGACTATCCAATTAGATAAGGAAGGGAAATTCACGCTAAATACCAAAGATTTCCCTAATTTGAAAAACTATGCCGGACAAACATTAATTACAACGGATGGAACGACCTTGCTAGGTTCGGATGATAAATCCGGTATTGCGGAAATCATGACGGCTATGGAGATTCTATTGGCGAATCCTGAGATTAAACATGGAACAATCAAAGTTGCTTTTGGACCAGATGAAGAAATTGGCGTTGGCGCGGACAAATTCGATGTGAACGAATTTGCGGTGGATTTCGCTTATACGATGGACGGGGGACCTGTAGGCGAATTACAATATGAAACCTTTAGCGCCGCTCAAGCAGATATCACTATCCAAGGTAAAAATGTCCATCCTGGTACGGCGAAAGACACGATGATCAATGCCTTACAATTGGCAGTTGATTTTCAAAATGCTTTGCCACAAGATGAAGTTCCTGAAAAAACTTCGGGATATGAAGGCTTCTTCCATTTAATGGCTTTGACAGGTACACCTGAGGAAGCTAAGATGAGTTATATTATCCGAGATCATTCTCGTGAAAAATTTGAAGCGCGTAAGCAATTAATCTTGTCTGTTCAAGAAAAATTAAATGCGCAATTTGATCAAGAACGTGTCCAAATTCATATGTACGATCAATATTACAATATGAAAGAAATTATTGAAGAAGATATGAGTATCATCGAATTAGCTAAACAAGCAATGATTGAACTAGACATTAAGCCAATCATCGAACCTGTTCGTGGGGGAACGGATGGCTCGAAAATTTCTTATATGGGTATTCCGACGCCGAATATCTTTGCCGGTGGCGAGAATATGCATGGCCGCTTCGAATTTGTTTCTCTACAATCAATGGAGAAAGCAACGGATGTTATCATCAAAATTGCTGAAAATAACGCAAAATAACTCACGTGAGCTGAATTCAATAAATCATCTTTTTGAAAATTAGAATAAGTTAAGAAAAAGAACTGGGTTTCCTTAGAAATTTAGTTCTTTTTTTCTGATCTAACGATTTACCTTTGCAACTGACCACAGAATAAGGTACGCTAGTAACGTGTGATTTGGAGGGAAACTATGAACGATTTATTACAAGCACTATTGAATAACCCCTTGTGGTTTTATCTATTTATCGTAAACGTCTATTTGTTTTGTCTAATGGGGTATGATAAACGCAAAGCCCAAAAGAAACAATGGCGTGTCCCAGAGAGCAATCTTTTATTTGTCGGATTACTTGGTGGTGGGCTAGGTGGATTATTAGCGCAAAAAGTCTTTCATCACAAGACGCGTAAGCGAAAATTTTACATTTGTTTCTTACTTGGTGTTGTAACAGATGCTGTGTTGCTCTACTTTTTCCATTAATAGATATTGAATTGAGGAACTTTTATGAAAAAAAATAATACACTCAAAGTGCTATTTAACTTAGTGGTTTTAGGCGCTATGATCGGCATCATTTATTACCTTATACAAAGTTCATTAGCTGATATATTTGCAGAGCTGCGTTCGACTAGTCCGATTGTCTTGGCTGGAATTTTTCTTATTGGTATTATTTATTTATTCGTCGAAGGCCAATCAATCAAAGAAATTGCTAAGCATTTTCAATCCAATTTTTCTAAGCAAGATGGCTTTTGGACGTCCTGTTATGTCGCTTTTTATCGAATTATTACCTTTGGAACAGGTACACTCGTATCAGAAGTTTATTTTTATCGAAAAAAAGGTTTGAAGGCTTCTCAAGGTGTTGGCGTGACAGCCTTACACATGGTAATGTACAAATTTGCAGTCATTACCTATGCCGTCGCTGGATTAATCATTCAGTTTTCGTTATTTTACTCGAATTCGCCTAAGATGATTCCCTTTATTTTAGCAGGAATGATTTTGACAATCGTCCTGATTGCCGTTCTTTTTGCCTTGTCTAGTAGCATCAATTTGCAAGTCTTATTACTTATTATTGCCAATAAACTCTTTAAAAGTGAAAAACTGAGAAGCTGGGTAGATGCCGGTAATTTGCAAATCTATTCGCTTCGAGAGACTGTGCGCACCATTATGCTAGATAGAACAGCTGTCTGGAGAATTTATTCTTGGAATGTTTTAAAGCTGGCATTATGGTATATAATTCCTTATTTCGTGTTAATGAATAATCATCCTAGCTTAGATTTTTTACAAGCATTTTCATTCACTAGCTTTGCTGTCATTTTAGCTGGAGTTGTCCCAACACCTGGTGGAATTGGTTCTTTTGAATTTGTTTATCTTCTATTATTCCGCCCACTTGTCGGAACTGTTGATGCTATTTCTTCTGTTTTATTGTATCGTTTTGGGACATTTGTACTACCTTTTCTGTTAGGTTTTGTGTATGTACTGATTGAACGAAGAAAGAAAATTCATGAAGAGATTCAAGAGGCAAAAAAAGAGCGAAAAGCGATGAATGACTGAGAATCTGTTTAACTTTTAAACAAAACGTCAAATTGAATTTTTAAAAATAATGACCCAGGGAAATCCAGCGAGGCTGAAATTTCCTGGGTCATTTTATTATCTTATGATGAGGATAGGAAGTAACACTGTCGTTTTTTGATTGGTTAGTTGACAGTAATCACTAATTTACCGATTGTGCGGTTCGTTTCTAAGCGACGATGGGCTTCAAAAATAGTCTCCGGAGTCAATCCTTGTAATGTTTCTGTATGAGTTGATGTAAGTTTCCCAGCTGCTAAAAGTTCAGCAATTTTCTCTAGGATTATCCCTTGCGATTCGATTTGATAGTCATAATCAGTTTTTGCAAACATGTATTCCCAATCAAAACTAGCTGATTTATTTTTCAAAATAGATAGGTTAACGGGCTCTTTTGCTTCAACTATGGAGGCTAAATGGCCAAATGGAGCTAAAAATTTGGCCATTGGCTCATAGTAAAAATCGGTAGAATGTAGTAATAAAATTCTGCGGATTTCTGTTAGATTTAACTGTTTCATCTGCTCAACTAAATCTTTTCGGTGATTAAGAGAAATATCGGCACCCATTTGTTTAATCCACTCGGAGGTCTCAGATCTAGAAGCAGTCGCTAAGACATTTAGACCCACCCATTTTGCTAATTGAATAGCCACTGACCCAACTCCACCGGCTCCGTTGACAATCAGAATCGTTTCATCTAGGTTGGCTTTTTCCTTGGCTTGTAGACCCATTTTTTCAAATAAGACTTCAAAGGCAGTGAGGCTCGTTAATGGCAACGCCGCAGCTTTTTCCGACGAGATTGCTTCGGGAACCTTAGCAATTAGACGAGAATCCACAACTTGATGCTCCGCGTAACTACCCGCCCGTTTGTTGGTACCACTATACATTACTCGATCGCCAATAGAAAAATCAGACACATCCGTTCCTACATTAATAATTTTACCGACTGCATCAAACCCTAAAATTTTCCATTGATTCGCTGCAAAGGTTTGGCGTAATTTGGTATCAACTGGATTAACAGAGATTGCCTCAATCTTTACTAATACATCTTGTGGTGTCAGTTCATCCAATGTCCATTCAATTTCTTCAAATTGGTTTCCCTCTAGTAGGGCGAAGCCTTCTTTAAAGGCAATTGCTCTTGTTTTCATCATACATTCTCCTATCAATTAGAGTGGCGTTATAATAGTTATTCTTCGATTTTTTCCTACAACTGTCGTATTTATTATCTATCAGTGTATCATTATTGTCTCTTTTAAGGCAATGAATTCTACCCAACATTTCTCCGGTAATAGCAGATCAATCCTTGCATTGAAAATGAATGTTAGTGGCGATTATTTAGGTAATAACATGCTAGAGTGAAATAATGACTTCGACTATGAAATTTGTAAAAATAAACAAAGTCAGTGTAGTAAATTAGAAATATGTAAAAAGTCTTTCCAAAGTAATCAATTATTCATGGAAAAATAGAAGATACGCGCAAAAATAGTCCTGAAAAAACTTCTTAATAAAAGTTTAAAAAACGTATTATATCTTTTGACCATTTTTGACCAAAGAGGTATACTTATATTCGTAAGGCGAAATTAAGTAAAAAGTGGAGGAATGAATTTATGAATATCGAAAAGATGACCACAACCTTGCAAGAAGCGATTGCTGAAGCACAAAATGTCGCAATCACTAGAAAACACCAAGAAATAGATATCGCACACCTTTGGAAAATATTCTTACAACCAAGTCATTTTGGTCGTAATTTTTATACAGATGCTGGACTTGATGTAGAGGCTTTTGAACGAGAGATTGATCTAGCTTTAGACGAATATCCAACGGTTTCAGGCGGAAATGTCCAGTACGGACAAAGCATGAGCCAAAATCTATTTAATCTACTAAATGAAGCAGATAAGCTACGCGAAAGCTTTGGTGATGAATTTCTATCAACAGAGATTGTTATCTTAGCGTTGATGAAACTTAAAAATTACCGTTTGACAAAGTATCTAATTAAAAACGGTTTGAATGAAAAAGAGTTACGAAAAAATATTGAAACTATGAGAGGGGGAGAACGTGTGACTTCTCAAAACCAAGAAGAGCAATACAAAGCGTTAGAAAAATATGGCGTCGATTTGGTGCAACAAGTAAAGAGTGGCAAACAGGACCCAATCATCGGTCGTGATGAAGAAATACGAGATGTCATCCGAATTTTATCTAGAAAAACTAAAAACAATCCAGTCTTAATAGGCGAACCTGGGGTGGGTAAAACCGCCATTATTGAAGGTTTGGCTCAGCGGATTGTTCGAAAAGATGTCCCAGAAAACTTGAAGGATAAAACTATCTTTTCTTTAGATATGGGGGCGTTGATTGCTGGGGCTAAGTTCCGTGGCGAATTTGAAGAACGACTTAAAGCTGTCTTAAAAGAAGTTAAGAAAAGTGACGGTCGAATTCTTTTATTTATTGATGAAATCCATAATATTGTCGGTGCCGGTAAGACAGAAGGAAGTATGGATGCTGGGAATTTATTGAAACCGATGCTGGCTCGTGGCGAACTGCATTTGATTGGTGCGACAACCTTGGATGAATACCGCCAATATATGGAAAAAGATAAAGCCTTAGAACGTCGTTTCCAAAAAGTTTTGGTGAAAGAACCGACAGTTGAAGATACGATTAGTATTCTGCGTGGGTTAAAAGAACGTTTTGAAATTCACCATAGTGTCAATATCCATGACAACGCGCTAGTTGCGGCGGCGACTTTATCGGATCGTTATGTTACGGATCGCTTTTTACCAGATAAAGCCATCGATTTGGTCGATGAAGCCAGTGCCACGATTCGTGTGGAAATGAATTCGATGCCGACTGAGCTTGACCAAGTGACACGTCGTTTAATGCAACTAGAAATCGAAGAAGCGGCCTTGAAGAAAGAATCAGATGACGCAAGTAAGAAGCGTTTGGCTACTTTACAAGAAGAATTAGCTGAACTCCGTGAAGAAACCAATGCGCTAAAAATGCAATGGGAAACCGAAAAAGAAGAAGTTAATGCGGTCTCAAACAAACGGGCTGAGATTGATAAAGCCAAACATGAACTAGAAGATGCGGAAAATAACTATGATTTAGAACGGGCCGCTGTCTTACGGCACGGGACTATTCCTGCGTTGGAAAAAGAGCTAACCGAGTTGGAAGAAAAAAATCAAAAAGAAAATATTCGAATGGTTCAAGAATCGGTTACTGAAAATGAAATCGCAGTGGTTGTCGGACGATTGACTGGTATTCCTGTCACAAAACTAGTTGAAGGCGAACGCGAAAAACTCATGAAATTAAACGAAACCTTACACAAACGGGTCATCGGACAAGATGAAGCAGTCGATGCCGTCAGCGATGCCGTGATTCGTTCGCGCGCAGGCTTACAAGACCCAAATCGACCACTAGGTTCATTCTTATTCCTAGGACCAACTGGGGTTGGGAAAACAGAGTTGGCTAAAGCGTTAGCTGAAAACTTATTTGATTCAGAAGAGCATATGGTACGGATTGATATGAGTGAATATATGGAAAAACATTCAGTTTCACGTCTTGTCGGAGCGCCTCCAGGCTATGTTGGCTATGAAGAAGGCGGTCAATTGACGGAAGCGGTCAGAAGAAACCCATATACGATAGTCTTACTAGACGAAATCGAAAAGGCTCACCCAGATGTCTTTAATATATTATTGCAAGTCTTAGATGACGGACGCTTGACTGATTCGAAAGGTCGCGTGGTCGACTTTAAAAACACAGTGATGATTATGACAAGTAATATCGGTTCACAATTGTTACTAGAAGGAGTCACTCAAGACGGTGAAATTCCTGAAGCGGTCGAAGAAAATGTTCGAACAATGTTAAGAGGCAGCTTTAAACCAGAATTCTTAAACCGAATTGATGATACCATTTTATTTACACCATTAAGCTTAGAAAACGTCAAAGGGATTGTTGAAAAAATGATTCAACAGCTGGCTAAACGTTTGGAACATCAAGAAATCCAACTAGAAATTAGCGAAGATGCAAAAACTTGGATTGCTGAGAACGCTTATGAACCAGCTTATGGCGCAAGACCATTGAAACGATTTATTACAAAAGAAGTGGAAACACCTCTAGCAAAAGAAATTGTTTCTGGGCGCGTGATGCCAAAAACAAAAGTCATCGTGAGCATCTTAGAAGACACCTTAGTGTTCCAAAACGAACCAATTGAAGAAGAAATCTAACAAAAAAGTAGTGAATGCTGGCAATAATATGCGCAGATTCACTACTTTTTATTTCATCAAGCGATTCAAAATAACAGAAAGTAATAACCATAAAACCAGACTAATACCAATCGTAATTAACCAACCGAAAATATTGTTTTCCAGTGGTAGAGGCATGTTCATGCCGAAAAATCCGGTAATAATGGTAGGAACAGTTAGTAAAATTGAAAGAACCGTCAAAATTTTCATCGTGTCATTCAGATTATTGTTTAGGACATTATTATAAGTGCCTGATAATTGTTGTAAAATTTGAGATGAGAGCTGTGTCATTTCCACTAACTGTCGTGCTTCGATTAGCACATCGTCCAAGCGTTCTTTTTCGCTTTCTGTCAACATGCGGAATATTTGGTGAACTCTAATCTGCTCAAGTAAGAGCACGTTCTGTTTTGAAGCAGATACAAAATAGATAATCCCTGTTTCTAAGTCAGATAATAATAACAAATTTTGCTTGGTTGTTTTCTCTTTTAATTTGCTATTAATCGACTTCCTTTCTCTATCCATTTCTTCAATATAAGGAAAAAATGAGTCGATAATCATGAACAAACTACCAAATAAAAACTGGAAAATACTCGCTGAATCTTCTGAGTTCACTTGTTTATTCATAATATCTAGCACATAATGATTGACAGAATTCGTAACAGTAAGTAGCGTACTGTCCTTCAAGATAAAGGTTAGTGGGATAGTCTCATAATGATTATCAATTTTCTTAGGATTGGTCACATTAAAGATCAATACGAAGGTATTCGTCTTTTGGTCATAATCTAAATGAGCTCGTTCATTTTCATCGAGAGAGTAATCGACGATCTCCTCATCAATCTCAAAGCGTTGATAAAATCTTTTTAATTCCGTTTTATCTTCTGTTTGGATATTTATCCAAGTCCCTGCATTTGTTAAGGTTGTTTTTGTAAGCATTCGCTTCACCTCCAAAATAATTTCTTATTTAGTATAACAGATAGAGGCGACAAAAAAGAACAAAGAAGAACCTAATAGAGCAAGAATTTTTCTTGCCTTAATTAGCAGACAATATAATCTCAAGTGATAAATTTGCCAATTATTTCCACTAAACACCTTTATGTTATACTTTAAGCATAAAGAATAGAAATAAGATTGGGGAATCGACTATATGCACTGGACTGAAAATCGTATTTTATCTGCACAAAATGGTACAAATCCAATGGTAATAAAAGAATTAAACGCTAGCTTTGTAGCATTTGGTGATGTTCAATTTTTACCGGGTTATTGTGTACTACTACCGAAACGAGAAATTTTTTCTCTTAACGACCTACCGATAGAGGAGCGTAGTCAGTTTCTCACTGAGATGAGTCTTGTTGGCGATGCTATTCTGAAAGTTTGCCAACCTCTTCGTATTAATTATGATATTTTAGGGAATACTGACGCGTACCTGCATGCACACGTATTTCCGCGATACGATTGGGAACCCATTGAGCGAAGAAAGATGCCTGTCTGGCTTTACGATAAATCTAATTGGTCTAATCCTGAGACTGCATATAATCCGGTTGAACACGATCAGATACGACAAGGAATTTATGATTATCTTCAAACACTTTAATAAAATCAAGGAAACCAAGGATTCTTGATGTGCTAAATACATATTTTTTTCAACTATTGTTGTATAATAAGATAATAAAAGGAGATGAACAATTGTGAAAAATGCCAGCTATATTATTGTCTTTTCTTTATCAAACGGTAAAGAAATTCAAGTTACGTTTACGACAGATAAGAAGGACAATCCTTTTGAACTCTACCAAGAAGTACTTCAAGAAAAAGGCGATTTTTATCGCGTAATGGACGACTTTGGAAAATACCATAACATCCATAAAAAATCGATTATCGATATTGAAATTACGCCCGTTCAATCATCAATTAAGGATGTCCAACTATAATCAGTTTCTAAATGAAAAACCTGAGCCTTTGTCGAATGATGGTGTGCACCCCGTCAATAGGACAGTGAAATATTTTAAAATTTTTGTGGACTACTCGTCGATTATGATGGGTAGTTTTTTTGAAGCTTCAAAAAGTCAGTAGGTCATTTCTAAGGCTCGT
>NZ_MAEJ01000004.1 GCF_009933175.1 Candidatus Enterococcus huntleyi
GTGGCTTATGGCTATCGAAACTTTGCAAATCTACGTGACCGCATCTATTTAGTTCAAGGCTTAATTTTTGAAGACGTTAAAGACAACAAAAAGAAGCTCCAGCTAAGCAAAGCTGCTTAGCTGGAGACACTGTACTCTATTCAATTTGACCCTCACCAACACTATTTGACGAAGAGCCAAAAAAAACTAGCCCATACCACCGAAGTGATAGGGCTAGTCTATAGTCCGAATATAATGTTACAAAAATGTTGATGTGGGAATCAAATTAAGCTTTGATTTCAGCAACAACACCGGCACCAACTGTACGTCCGCCTTCACGGATTGAGAATTTAGTACCAGTTTCGATAGCGATTGGGTGGATTAATTCCACTTCAATTGTTACGTTATCGCCAGGCATAACCATTTCAGTACCTTCAGGTAACTCAACAACACCAGTTACGTCAGTTGTACGGAAATAGAATTGTGGGCGGTAGTTAGTGAAGAAAGGAGTATGACGTCCGCCTTCTTCTTTAGATAAAACGTAAACTTCCGCTACGAATTTTGTATGTGGAGTGATTGTTCCTGGTTTAGATAAAACTTGTCCACGTTGGATATCTTCACGAGCAACCCCACGAAGTAACGCACCAATGTTGTCACCAGCTTCAGCGTAATCCAATAATTTACGGAACATTTCAACACCAGTTACAGTTGTTTTTGAAGTTTCTTCTTCAATACCAACGATTTCGATTTCGTCACCAACACGTACTTGACCACGTTCAACACGGCCTGTAGCAACAGTACCACGTCCAGTGATTGAGAACACGTCTTCGACTGGCATCATGAATGGTTTTTCAGTATCACGTTCAGGAGTAGGGATATACTCATCAACTGAAGCCATTAATTCCATGATTTTTTCTTCGTATGAAGCATCGCCTTCAAGAGCTTTAAGAGCAGAACCTGCGATAACTGGAGTGTCATCGCCTGGGAAGTCGTATTCAGTTAATAGATCACGAACTTCCATTTCTACTAATTCTAATAATTCTTCATCATCAACCATATCAACTTTGTTTAAGAAAACAACGATGTATGGAACACCAACTTGGCGAGATAATAGAATGTGTTCACGAGTTTGAGGCATAGGGCCATCAGCAGCAGATACTACTAAGATAGCTCCGTCCATTTGTGCAGCACCAGTGATCATGTTTTTAACGTAATCCGCGTGTCCTGGGCAATCTACGTGAGCGTAGTGACGAGCATCAGTTTCATACTCGATGTGAGAAGTGTTGATAGTGATACCACGTTCTTTTTCTTCAGGAGCGTTATCGATATCAGCATAGTTTTGTGCTTCCCCGCCGTTATGTTTCGCTAATACAGTAGCGATAGCAGCAGTTAATGTAGTTTTACCATGGTCAACGTGTCCAATAGTACCAATGTTTACATGGGGTTTAGAACGGTCAAATTTTTCTTTAGCCATTTTAAATGTTTCCTCCTAAAAATCCTAAGATTAGTTTTTTATTATTTGATACGCGGTTAAACAACCGCATTATCATCTGTAATTATTTTACCCGAAATTCTTAAAAAAGCATAGTCAAAAATAGGAAATAAGTGTTTTACGACTTATTAGTTATTTCCGCCACCATTTTTCTTAATAATTTCTTCTTGGATAGATTTTGGTACGTCTTCATAGTGGTCAAATACCATCATAAATGTACCGCGACCTTGTGTTGCAGAACGTAAAGTAGTTGCATAACCAAACATTTCTGCTAAAGGAATAATCGCGTTAACGATTTGTGAGTTTCCGTGAGCTTCCATACCTTCAACACGGCCACGACGACTTGTAACGTGTCCCATGATATCACCTAAGTAATCTTCAGGAACAGTAATTGTTACTTTCATCATCGGTTCTAAGATTGCTGGATTAGCTTTCTTAGCAGCGGCACGTAAAGCCATAGACGCAGCAACACGGAAGGCTGTTTCATTCGAATCGACATCATGGTATGAACCATCATAAAGTTTTGCTTTAATATCCACTAATGGATAGCCAGCAAGAACCCCATTGTTCATTGATTCTGCTAATCCTTTTTCAACGGCTGGAATGTATTCACGAGGAACCACACCACCAACGATAGCATTTTCAAATTCGAATCCTTTACCTTCTTCGTTCGGAGTAAATTCAACCCAAACGTGTCCGTATTGACCTTTACCACCAGACTGACGGACAAATTTACCTTCAGCTTGAGTAACAGGTGCGCGGAATGTTTCACGATAAGATACTTGAGGTGCACCAACGTTAGCGTCAACGTTGAATTCACGTCTCATACGGTCTACTAAAACGTCCAAGTGAAGTTCGCCCATTCCTGAGATAACTGTTTCACCTGTTTCAACGTTTGTTTCAACACGGAATGATGGATCTTCTTCTGCAAGTTTTTGTAGAGCAACACCCATTTTATCTTGGTCAGCTTTTGATTTAGGCTCAACAGCGACTTGGATAACTGGTTCAGGGAATTCGATTGATTCAAGGATAACCGGAGCATCCAAGGCACAAAGTGTGTCCCCTGTTGTTGTATCTTTCAAACCAACTGCAGCTGCGATATCGCCTGAATACACTTTATCAATTTCTTTACGTGTATTCGCGTGCATTTGAAGAATACGTCCAATACGTTCTTTTTTGCCTTTAGAAGCGTTCAATACATATGAACCACTCTCAAGGACACCAGAATAAACACGGAAGAAAGTTAAACGACCTACGAATGGGTCAGTCATAACTTTAAATGCTAATGAAGCAAACGGTGCTTCATCATCAGCCGGACGAGTTGTTTCTTCGTCTGTCTTCGTATCAATCCCTTTAATTGCTTCGATGTCTAATGGTGATGGTAGGTAAGCTAATACCGCATCCAACATTAATTGAACACCTTTGTTTTTGAAAGCAGAACCAGCTAATACTGGGAAGAATTCAACGTTGATTGTTGCTTGACGAATTCCAGCTACTAGTTCTTCTTCAGTGATTTCTTCACCATCAAGGTATTTCATCATTAATTCTTCATCAGTTTCAGCTACAGCTTCCACTAATTTTTCGCGCCATTCTTCAGCAAGCTCTTTGTAATCTTCAGGAATATCAGTTTCTTGAATGTCAGTACCTAAATCGTTTGTATAGATTTCAGCCTTCATTTTAATCAAGTCAATGATTCCAGAAAATGTTTCTTCCGCTCCAATTGGAATTTGGATTGGATGAGCATTTGCTTGTAAACGGTCGTGTAATGAATTTACTGAATAGAAGAAGTCCGCGCCTAGTTTATCCATTTTATTACAGAAAACAACACGGGGAACTTTATATTCAGTGGCTTGACGCCAAACTGTTTCAGTTTGAGGTTCAACACCTGATTGTGAATCTAGAACTGTTACCGCTCCATCAAGTACACGTAATGAACGTTGAACTTCAATTGTGAAATCCACGTGTCCAGGAGTGTCGATGATGTTTACACGATAACCTTTCCATTGTGCAGTTGTTGCTGCAGATGTAATTGTAATACCACGCTCTTGTTCTTGCTCCATCCAGTCCATTTGTGACGCGCCTTCGTGCGTTTCACCAATTTTGTGGATTTTACCAGTATAGTATAAGATACGCTCAGTTGTTGTTGTTTTACCAGCATCAACGTGGGCCATGATACCAATATTACGAGTTTTTTCTAATGAAAATTCTCTTGCCATCTCAGTTTGTACTCCTCTCTTTATTCAAATCGATTGCAAAGTAACTGTCTGCTGCAGCGTTAAGCTGCAGACAGAGAGGATCTTACCAACGATAATGTGCAAACGCACGGTTCGCATCTGCCATTTTGTGTGTATCTTCGCGTTTTTTAACTGACGCACCAGTGTTATTAGCTGCATCCATAATTTCTTTAGCTAGACGTTCTTCCATTGTGTGTTCACCGCGCAAACGAGCGTAGTTTACAACCCAACGAAGACCTAATGTTGTACGACGTTCAGGACGAACTTCAACGGGTACTTGATAGTTAGAACCACCGACACGGCGAGCTTTAACTTCAAGAACAGGCATAACGTTCTTCATGGCTTGTTCGAAAACTTCCAATGGATCGTTCCCTGTAGATTCTTTAATAATGCCAAATGCATTATAGATAATGTTAGCAGCAATCCCGCGTTTTCCATCAACCATTACACGGTTAATTAAGCGAGTTACTAATTTTGAGTTATAAATAGGATCTGGTAAAACATCACGTTTTGCAACTGGACCTTTACGAGGCATCCGTAACTCCTCCTTCCGAAATATTTCTATTGTATAGTTTCATTTGTAAGTTTCAGTTCAAAATTAAGCTTTAGGTCGTTTAGTACCATATTTAGAACGGCTTTGTTTACGGTCGTTAACTCCCGCAGTATCAAGCGCGCCACGTACGATATGATAACGTACCCCTGGTAAATCTTTTACACGTCCACCGCGTAATAGTACCACGCTATGTTCTTGTAAATTGTGTCCAATACCTGGAATATAAGCTGTAACTTCGATTAAGTTAGACAAACGAACACGGGCATATTTACGTAAAGCTGAGTTCGGTTTTTTAGGTGTCATAGTTCCCACACGAGTACACACACCACGTTTTTGTGGAGAGTTCACATTCGTTTGAGATTTCTTGAAGCTGTTATATCCTTTGTTCAATGCTGGTGAATTAGATTTATCCACCTTAGATTTACGAGGTTTACGTACTAATTGATTAATTGTAGGCATTCCTTGTTTTCCTCCTTCCTTAATTCGCTTTGTTAGTCCCACACATCCAGGTGGTTCTTTTTAGGCGATAAAAAATAATGCAATCTCTGCATCCTTTATCAAATATGCTTTGATAAACAGTCAGCACGTCTCTAAACAGAGACCTGTAGATAAAGCACCTTTGTTAGAATAGCATGATTAAGCCCCTCTGTCAACTGACTTTCAGGGTTTTTCTAGCGATTTCCAAAAAAATATAAAGCGACTTAAAAAAAATGGAGACTCTCTATCTTTTTAATAGAAGAAAAGTTAAACTGTAAGAGAAGTTTTCGTGCATCTCAAACGACATGTAAAACCGCAATTTAAACAAATCTTTCTACAAAGGATGAGTGACTATGGAATTAAAGCAAATGGTGGGTATTGAAGCTGCAAAATACGTCAAAGACGGGATGGTCGTTGGCTTAGGAACTGGCTCGACGGCTAAATTCATGGTGGACGAAATTGGTCGCCGTGTAAACGAAGAAGGCTTATCGATTATTGGTGTAACTACTTCTAAAAACACGGAAAAACAAGCATTAGAATTAGGTATTCCGCTAAAAAGTATCGATGAAGTTACAGCTGTCGATGTGACGATTGATGGTGCGGATGAAATCAGTCGCGATTTCCAAGGAATTAAAGGTGGGGGTGCTGCCTTACTGTTCGAAAAAATTGTTGCCACCTACTCAAAAAAATGTATCTGGATTGTTGACGAATCAAAAATGGTCGAAAAACTTGGGGCCTTCCCACTTCCCGTTGAAGTGATGCCTTATGGAAGCCAACAGCTCTTCCATTTATTCGAAGAAAAAGGTTATGCACCTAGTTTTAGAAAAACAGAAACGGGTGAAATGCTCGTTACGGATGGCGGCCATTATATTATTGATCTACAGCTAGATGTTATAGAAGATCCGCGGACGTTAGGCAAATACCTAGACGAATTGGTAGGCGTAGTAGAACATGGACTATTCCTAGATATGGTTAATTTAGTGATTGTTGGTCATGAAAATGGACCTGAAACACTTACTTCCCCTTATTAATCCAAACGAATTTAGTGAAATACAGCAATAAATATTCAAATTATAAAGAAATTTTCCTGTTTTTTACCAAAAAGCTACCATTTCAATTCTCTTTATGCTACATTTTTTATAATAAAGGTTGTAATGAATATAGAGAGGATAAAAAATGAAAATTATTGGTTATGCACGGACGACCATCATTAATGATGATCTAGATAATCAGCTCACTCATTTGACCAAATTTAACTGTCATGAAATTCACCATGAATCATGTACAGATGAAGCGAGTCAAACGGAACATGCTGATTTAGCGTCTGTTTTAAGGTTGTTACAAACAGGGGATACATTGGTAATCTGCCAACTTCATCGTTTAGGTAAGTCAACACGACAACTGACTGAATTGATGCAACAATTTCAACAAACAGGCATTCACTTAGTGAGCCTGCAAGAAGGGATTGATACGCGCAGTGAGTCAGGAAAAGCCTATTTCCAATTAATGGATGGTCTGGCGACAATGGAATGTACCTTGATTAAAGAGCGCACCTTGGTTGGGTTAAATGAAGCGCGTAAAAAAGGCAATATTGGGGGACGTCCCAAAATCGACGGTCGTACGGTTAAACGAATTCGTCGCATGTACTTCGAGAAAAAAGAGAAGATTCAACAGATTTCAAATAAATGTGGCGTCTCTGTCGGTACTTGCTACAAGTACATCAATCTTTCAGAAACAGATGTCCAAAAATTTTTAGAGAAAAAAGCATAAGTTGCTTAACTCAAATAAAATAAGGCGAAATTCACAGGGAGTCCATATTCCCCGAGAATTTCGCCTTATTTTTTTATTTATATTTTATAGTCGTGGATTTAGCTTAAAAAGAAGGAATCAGCCCAAAATGGAAAGTTTTTCCCATGACTTTTTTTTAGAATTTTTCTTTCTTGTGAAACTTTTATCAGTTTTTCAATGGAAATCTCGTTGAAAACATTGTACAATAAGGATGGAATTGAAAATTTCAGAAACTATATTGTAAAAGGAGCGCTATACATGCCAAAATTAGTTTTCTCTCGTCACGGTCTTAGTGAATGGAATGCATTGAACCAATTTACTGGTTGGGCTGATGTTGATTTAGCACCAGAAGGAATTGAAGAAGCCAAAGAAGGCGGACGCAAAATTAAAGAAGCCGGAATTGAATTTGATGTTGCTTATACATCTGTTTTAACTCGCGCAATCAAAACTTGTAACTTCATCTTAGAATACTCTGACCAATTATGGGTACCTCAAGTAAAATCTTGGCGCCTAAATGAACGTCATTATGGTAAATTACAAGGACTTAACAAAAAAGAAACAGCTGAAAAATATGGTGACGAACAAGTGCACATCTGGCGTCGTTCATATGACACTTTACCTCCATTAATGGATCCTACTGATGAAGGTTCTGCAGCAGGCGAACGTCGTTATGCTATGTTAGACAAACGTGACGTACCTGGTGGCGAAAACTTAAAAGTAACTCTAGAACGTGCTTTACCATTCTGGCAAGATGAAATTGCCCCAGCATTACTAGATAACAAAACAGTTTTAGTTGCTGCTCACGGAAACTCATTACGTGCATTAGCTAAACACATCGAAGGTATCTCTGATGAAGACATCATGGACCTTGAAATCCCTACAGGACAACCACTTGTTTATGAATTAAACGACGACTTAACTGTAGCGAAAAAATACTATCTATAAGATTTAGAGGTTGGACAGAAACGTTTAACTCCGAGAAATAAGACAGAATTCATGGAAATTGCTCTTCAAATTTTTAATGGATTCTGACTTATTTCCGAAGGAGTTGCTTCTGACCAACCGTTTTTGTTAGAGGTTGGACAGAAACGTTCAGCTCCTATAGTAAAAGGCTGTGCAGCCCGTCAATTTGACGGATTGCATAGTCTTTTTTTCTAAGCTATGTCCATCAAAAATTTTACAGTCTGGTCACAAGCAGCTCAACAAAGGACGTTGATCTCATTGCTAGATTAGTTCAGCTAGATTAGCTGTAGACTAATTCATTCTATATTGCCCTTACTACTGCCAAAGTTTCAGAGTAATAGATAATCTTGGAT
The DNA here is from genome assembly GCF_009933175.1 of Candidatus Enterococcus huntleyi. GTDB lineage: Bacteria > Bacillota > Bacilli > Lactobacillales > Enterococcaceae > Enterococcus_K > Enterococcus_K huntleyi. The sequence continues at coordinate 7,840 of NZ_MAEJ01000004.1, forward strand.
TTTCAACCAATAAATGATGGATAAAGCTGAGTGAAATTCTAGTTTCAGCTAACTCCATAAAATTGTCAGCAGTGTCCAATATTCATAGAATTCTATGAATATTGTAGATTTCAAACTGAATCTCCATATGAGATAAAGAGCCTCTTTTTCCTACTAGTGTCTATTCGCACACTTTTTACGTAAAAAATGTAGCGAAATAGATGGTTTTAGCTAAAAAAACTGATAGCCAAGGGATTCTTGCTATTGTATGCTCTGTAAAATAAATCGAAAACAGTGCGAATAGACACTAGTGGACAATTTATGATTTCCAGCTAATAAACACTGGATATAGATTTAAATTCAGACGATTTTTTTACAGAATTTGTCAGGAAAACTCCCTGTTTATACGGTTCTATGGCTTTTATAAATTTTAAACCAAATATTTATTGGAGGATAAAAGCCCACTTTTTCCCCACTAGTCTTTATTCGCACAACTTTCTTAGGGAAAAAGATGGTGAAATGGATGATTTTAGAAGCAAAACCTACTGAGCAATGGATTCTTACCATTTTACTCTCTAGTAAAATACTCAAAAACAGTGCGAATGACGACTAATGGAAAAAATATCTAGCCAGCAGCTTTATATGAAAAATCACTCGTTATTTTACAATCTAACTTCCCAGATAAAAATCAGCTGTTTTAGCAATCGAACACACGATAGAACTGTGTGTTCGCTTGCGGCTCGACTCCTTTATTTTTTGGCAGAGGCCTGACCGCAGGCGAGATTTATCATCACACTAAAAAAGCCTCAGCGGTACAACATTGCTGAGACTTACTATTCTAGTTTAATTTAATCTAATCAGTCTACACGTAGCTTGATTCAGTCATACTTGCTTGATAGATAGCAACGACGTCTTCTTCACTTAACGGTACGAAAGCTTGCGTTGCAATGGCACTTTGCGCGACCGCTTGTTTGGCCATTTCTGCAAATTTCGACTCATCAGAAATCCCAACTTCTGGCAAAGTCATAGGAATGCCACAAGCTTTGAAATAATCATACGTCTTTTGAATCGCTAAACTAGCAGCTATTTCTGGCACTGTTTCAGTAATGCCCCAAACTTCTTTTGCAAAACGAGCAAATTTTGGCGCGGTATCTTCATTTAAGACATGCAACATCCAGCGTGGCGTAATAATCGCTAGGCCGATACCATGAGTAATATCGTAAAAAGCACTTAATTCATGTTCCATCGCGTGACATGACCAAACGCCTTTTTTCCCACTTCCAGTTAAGCCATTCAGCGCCAAGCTGCTGGCCCACATCAGATTTGCGCGAGCATCGTAGTCGTCTGGTGTTTCTAAAGCGATCGGACAGTTTTTGATGACTGACTTCATCAAGCCTTCAGAAATACCATCTTGGACATCCGTTCCCGGCGTTAAATTGAAATAGCTCTCAAATAAATGACTTAAAATATCCGCTGATCCGGCTGCTGTCTGAATTTTTGGTACAGTGAAAGTATTTTGTGGATCTAAAAACGAGACTTTCGGCAAGGTTGACGGGCCACCCATTCCTAATTTTTGGTTCGTTTGCATATTCGAAATAACGGCACCCACATTCATTTCGCTTCCCGTAGCAGCCAAGGTCAAAATGGTCACGATTGGCAATGCTGGTCCATTGAAGCTTCTTCTCTCTAAGACTAAATCCCATGCTTTTTTATCTGAATAAAAGCCGGCTGCTACAGCTTTCGAGCAATCAATTGTCGAGCCACCGCCCACTGCTAAAATAACTTCTATTTTGTGTTCTTTACACAAATCAATGCCTCGTTGCACCGTTTCTACTCGCGGATTTGGCTCTACGCCAGATAATTCAAAAACTTCACAGGTCGCTTCATTCAAACGAGTCATCACTTCATCGTACAGTCCATTTTTCTTAATACTACCGCCACCATAAACTAGTAACACTCGTTGACCATATGTTTTTATTACCTCAGGCAATTCTCCTAAACGGTCTTTCCCAAAGCGAATATCCGTTGAGACATGAAATTTAAAATTTTCCAAAATAACTCTCCTCCTCGTACCTTTTTCTCTATTTTAGCATAGGGACTAAATAAAAGAGCCGGAAAATGTTTCTCCCAGCTCTCTTATTGCTTATTTTATTCACTAATTGCTGTCTCTAAACCGACATGAATCATATCTGCAAAGGTTGTTTGTCTTTCTTCAGCCGTTGTTTCTTCGCCGGTGATAATATGGTCGCTAACTGTCATAATCGCTAAGGTTTGCACCTTAAATTTCGCGCCTAAATAGTACAACGCAGCAGCTTCCATCTCAACACCCATGACACCCAAATCGGCTAATTGCATGGTTTCAGTTAAGTCATCTTTGTAGAAAGTATCTTCTGATAAGACATTGCCGACATGTGTCGTGAAGCCTTTTTCTTTTGCCACTTCATAGGCTTTCAATAACAATTTGAAATCGCCAATTGGTGGAAAATGGAAGGCTTGGAAATTCTTCTCAATCATTGAAGAACTGGTTGCAGCCCCTTGTGCAATAATCAAATCACGGACATGAATGTCTTTGGCTAAAGCACCACAAGTCCCCACACGAATTAATTTTTTCACACCGTATTCGGTGATTAATTCATGGGCATAAATGGTTGCTGAAGGCATCCCCATCCCGGTTCCTTGGACAGAAATCCGCTCACCTTTATAGGTACCTGTATAACCCAACATCCCGCGGACATTGTTATAGCAGACCGCATCCTCTAAAAAGTTCTCAGCAATATATTTTGCTCGTAGTGGATCGCCTGGCAATAAAATTTTATCAGCAATCTCGCCTTGTTTCGCTTCAATATGAACGCTCATAAAAATCTCCCTTCTATTCTACATCTACTCATTATCTACTCTTTTTATTTATCGGAGTGCTTATTTATAAATCGGATTTTATAACACGGCTAAAGTTTCTTTAATCAATGCTTTGAATTCAGCTTTGACACGCTCAGTGGTTTCCACGACTTCTGCATGATTTAGATTGGCTTGCATGCCAGCCGCTAAGTTGGTGATACATGAAATTCCTAAGACTTTCAACCCGTTATGGACAGCCACGATGACTTCTGGAACGGTCGACATACCGACTACATCAGCGCCTAATGTTCGTGCCATGTGAATTTCAGCAGGCGTTTCGTAGGTTGGACCCGTGAAGCCCATGTAGACGCCTTCCTTCATATGAATACCTTTTGCTTGCGCCACCGCGCGGGCTTTTTCACGATAATCAAGGGTATACGCTTGGCTCATATCTGGGAAACGAGGCCCTAAATTTTCTTCATTCGCACCAATTAATGGGTTCGTGCCCATAAAGTTTAGGTGATCAGTAATTAACATCAAATCGCCAGGCGCAAAGGTTTTATTGACCCCGCCACAGGCATTTGTAACTACCACAGAATGAGCTTTAAGAGCCGCCATCACTCGGACTGGATAGGTCACAGTGGCCATCGAATAGCCTTCGTAATAATGGAAACGTCCTTGTAAAGCCAAGACTTTTTTACCGGATAATGTTCCATAAACCAATTTCCCCGCATGTCCTGCGACTGTTGAGACTGGGAAATTTGGAATTTCTTCATAAGCAATCGCAATTGCATCCTCGATCTCATCAGCTAATTCACCTAGACCTGAGCCTAAGATTAAACCAAATTCGACTTCACCAATGCCTTTATCTTTTAGAAAGCTAGTTGTTTCCTGTAATTTTTCACTTAATGTCTTCATCGATACACCTCTATTTTAATAGTTTTAAGAAGCTCGTGCCATTTTCGGTAGCTGCTACGTCAAAATTCTCAGCAATCGTTGCTGAAATATCCGCATAATAGCCTTGACTCAAGGCACCTTGGCCAGCCATTTTTTTGCTATAGACTAGTAACGGTACATATTCACGGGTATGGTCAGTGCCAGGGAAGGTTGGATCGTTCCCATGGTCAGCGGTGATCATCAATAAGTCATCCTCGTCCATCGCTTCAAGTATTTCTGGAATCCGCGCATCAAATTCTTCAATCGCGTTGCCGTAACCAACCACGTCACGTCGATGACCGAATAACGCATCGAAATCGACTAAGTTCGTGAAGCTTAAACCAGTAAAGTCTTTTTCCATAACCGTTAATAGTTGGTCGACACCATCCATATTGCTCTTCGTACGAACAAATTCTGTAATCCCTTGGCCATTGAAAATATCATTAATTTTTCCAACCGCGATTACATCTTTACCAGCCTCTTTCAAGGAATCTAATACTGTTTCGCCAAATGGATCCAAGGCATAGTCATGACGATTGCTTGTACGGGTAAAGTTACCTGGTTCACCTAGGTAAGGACGGGCAATAATTCGACCAATCATGTACGGTTCATCTTTAGTAATATCGCGGACATACTGACAAATACGATACAATTCTTCTAACGGAATGACCTCTTCATGAGCAGCAATTTGAAGCACTGGATCGGCAGAAGTATAGACAATTAAATCGCCCGTTTTCATTTGATGCTCGCCGAAATCATCAATTACAGCAGTCCCACTATAAGGTTTATTGCAGACAATTCCACGACCAGAAAAGTCAGAGATTTGTTTTAATAATTCATCTGGGAAGCCATCTGGAAAGACGCGGAAGGGTTTCTTAATATTCAAGCCCATAATTTCCCAATGCCCAGTCATCGTATCTTTCCCCACAGAAACTTCTTCCAGCTTCGTTGCATAGCCTTTGTGATCTGCCACTGAAGCAACCCCTTTGAGCGGACGAATCGTACCCAAACCTAAGTTTTCTAAATGAGGAATCTTCAAGCCTGCTTGTTCCGCAATATGACCTAATGTATCTGAGCCAACATCGCCAAACTTCTCAGCATCTGGCGCTTCTCCAATACCGACTGAATCCATCACAATCAAATGTACACGTTTAAACATGTCTATTCCTTCTTTCTATTATTTTCATTTATTATCATACCTTATCTGAGTAAAAAAAGGGCAGACAAAGACATATTGTCCCTTAAGCCCACCCTTTTTTCAAATTACTGATTATTCAATTTTATTCTACTCTATTAAAGACGACCGACCAACGGCAATTGACTTTATTTCGATTTAATATAATTCTTCCCATTAGCTTTTGGTCCGGAAGCTTTTCCTAGGAAAATAACCAAGACCAGAATGGTTAAGACATACGGTGCTGCTTGCAGATACACTTCTGGAATTGAAGAAATCACTGGCAAATTGCCACCGACGATACTGATGTTTTGAGCAAAACCGAAGAAAATTGCGGCGCCCATCGCACCTAGTGGATTCCATTTACCAAAGATCATCGCAGCCATGGCAATAAATCCTTGACCGGCAATCGTTGTTACGGCAAAACGTCCTGAGATCGATTGGGCGAAAATTGCGCCACCCATTCCACCGAAGAAACCAGAAAGTAAAACCCCTGAATAACGCATGACATAGACATTAATTCCCAACGTATCGGCTGCTTGAGGATTTTCCCCGACAGAGCGCAGACGCAGACCAAATCTTGTTTTGTAGACAACGAACCAAGCCAATATGGCAATCAAGATAGCAAAGTAGGCTGGCAAGGTTGTGTTTTTAAAGAAGATTGGACCAATCACTGGAATATCTTGCAAGATTGGAAAACTAAAGTAACCAAAAATTTGTTGAATATTATCTGTTTGACCTTTTCCGTAGATAACTTTTACCAAGAAAACGGCTAAGGAAGGTGCCATCAAGTTGATGACCGTCCCACTAATAATATGATCGGCCCGAAGATTGATGGTTGCCACTGCATGTAATAATGAAAAAACCATCCCAACTAATCCACCGACTAAGATTGCAACCCACGGTGTCCATACGCCTAAACTTTCGGCATAGGTTAGGTTAAAAGTGATTGCGCTAAAGGCACCCATCACCATGATTCCTTCAAGTCCCACGTTGACAATCCCACTACGTTCTGAGAATACGCCACCTAAGGCTGTCAGAATTAAGGGCGCGGCGTACACTAATGTTTGCGTCACAATAGATGCGATTAATGAAATATCCACTAGAGAACCCCTCCTTCTTGATCTTCGTCATTTGGTTTACTTTCAATTTTTTCGACGACTGCAACCTCTTTTTTATTGCCAGAAGTTTTCGCTAAGATAAAGCGAATTAAATAACTAATCCCGACAAAGAAAATAATAGAAGCAATCACGACATCGACTAATTCTGGTGGAATGCCGACAAACTGCATGCCTTGACCACCTAATTTTAAGATACTGAACAGGATAGCTGCCAAGAGAATCCCAATCGAGCTGCCTGCGCCAAGTAGCGACACGGCCATCCCATCAAAACCAATACTTAGAGAGGACCCTTGCACGAAGAAATATTGGTACGTGCCTAATCCTTGAACGACACCACCCAATCCAGCTAGACCACCTGAGATGATCATAGAAGTGATGATCGTGCGTTTACTGCTCATTCCTGCATATTCGGAAGCAAAAGGATTCAGTCCAACTGCTCGAATCTCATAGCCTAACGTTGTTTTCTTCATAAGAAACCAGACTAACACTAAAAAGATCAGTGCTAAAAAGATCCCTGTACTGAGACGTGAGCCGCCACCTAATTGCGTCAACCAATCCATTCGAAGAGAGCCATTGGCACCAATTGGTTTCGTGACTCCTTTATTATTCATAATTTTTTCACTCATCACGTTATTCACGATATGCGTGCTAGCATATAGCAGTACGTAATTTAGCATAATAGTGACAATTACTTCGCTTGTCCCAAAGAAAGCGCGCAAGACACCGGGAATCGCTGCGGCAATCGCCCCAGCTACGGCACCGGCAATAACTGCTAGCGGCAAGACGATTAATTTCGAGGTATCAGGCATCGACAGAGCTACCCAAATACTAACCACCCAGCCACACAATGCTTGTCCAGAAAGCCCGATGTTAAAGAAGCCAGCTGAATTAGCTACCGAGAAACCGAGAGCGGTAAAGATTAAAGGCGCCGCCATTACGAAGATTTCACCAATACTTTTTGAATCTCTAAATGCTGTTTGGAACATCGCTTGATAGCCAGTAATCGGCTCGTAACCAAAGATTAGCATAATAATTGCACCAAGTACAAAGCCCATAACGACTGAGAGCACAGGCACTAATATATTCCGAAGTTTTTCTGATCGACTATTCACCAGAATCACCTACTTCCACCTTTTTTAACTCTTCGCGCGCTTCTTCTAATGAATAACCCGCCATCATTAACCCTAATTCATTTTCTGACGTTTGTGCTGGATCTACGATACCGACAATTTTCCCGCCATGTAATACTGCGATTCGGTCAGAAACATTTAAGATTTCATCCAACTCAAAACTAACTACTAATACGGCTTTGTCTTTATTTCGTTGTTCAATTAAGCGTTTATGAATGTACTCAATCGCCCCAACATCTAAGCCACGAGTCGGCTGAGAAACAATTAATAAATCCGGATCTCGATGAATTTCTCTGGCAATAATTGCCTTCTGTTGGTTCCCGCCTGAAAGAGCCCGAGCAGGCACTAATTCATTAGTCGTCCGCACGTCAAATTCTTCAATTAATTCGCGAGCGAACTGATTCATTTCTGGATAATCTAAAATGCCATGGTTACTAATTGGTTCTTGATAATAGGTCTGTAAAGCAATATTTTCAGCTAGCGTCATCTCTAAGATTAAACCATATTTATGTCGATCTTCTGGCACATGACCGACACCCGCTTCGGTTATCTTCCGCGCTGAATGATTGGTAATCTCATCACGATTCAAGAAGACTTTTCCTGATTCGACTTTGCGTAAGCCAGTCAAGGCTTGGATTAATTCCGTTTGACCATTGCCATCGATTCCGGCAATCCCTAAGACTTCTCCCGCGCGGACTTCTAAGCTCAGATCTTTGACCGCTGCCAGCCCGCGACTTTCGTTTACCACCAAGTTTTCGACAGATAAAACGACTTCTTTTGGCACAGCCGGTTTTTTCTCTGTTTTAAAGGAAACCGCGCGCCCGACCATCATATCAGCCAATTGTTGAGACGAAACATCTTTAACATTGACTGTATCGATACTCTTACCGCGACGAATGACGGTACAACGATCCGCTACTTTCTTAATTTCATCAAGTTTATGCGTAATGATAATAATTGATTTGCCTTCTTTAACTAAGCTATGCATAATCTCCATCAATTCATCAATCTCTTGAGGAGTTAAAACCGCTGTCGGCTCATCAAAAATTAAGACATCCGCCCCACGATAAAGGGTCTTTAAGATTTCAGCACGCTGCTGCATCCCAACAGAAATATCTCTGATATAGGCATCTGGATTGACCGACAATCCATACTTTTCAGAAAGCTCTTTAATCTCTTTCTCGGCCTTCTTACGATTTAAGAAGCCTAAACGATTCGGTTCATTTCCAAGAATAATGTTTTCTGTGATCGTAAATGCCTCCACCAACATGAAATGTTGATGCACCATGCCAATTCCTAAACGATTAGCCACCGTTGGACTTGAGATAGCAACTTTCTGTCCGTTCATATAAATATCTCCAGAAGTCGGTTGCAACAACCCTGACAACACATTCATCAACGTCGATTTTCCAGCACCGTTTTCTCCTAACAAAGCATGAATTTCACCACGCTTTATCTGCAAATTAATTTGGTCATTTGCTTTAAACGTGCCAAACTCCTTGGTTATGTCTCGCATTTCAATGACAAAATTTTCTTGATCCACGTTTTTTCACATCCTAACGATTTTAATACACTTCACTAAGTGATTGATACGAATGAGTCGCAGCTAAAACAAGTAGATTTTAGCCTTTAGCACATTGGTTTATTTGCGCGTGATTAGACTCTTAGGAAAACAGACTCTGTCGCTCTACTTTCCTAAAAGCTAGTCTCTTATTTTAGAAAAGCCTTGCTAAACAAATTGTTCAACAAGGCTATGCAATTCTATTTCTTATTTAGTTGGTGCTTCTGGTATCTCAATATCGCCAGCAATGATTTTTTCTTTTGCTGCTTCAACAGCGGCTTTCGCTTCATCTGTTAGGTAACCATCAGTTAGGTCAACACCACCGTCTTTTAGTCCGTAAACTAAATGTTCGCCACCAGGGAATTTACCGTCTAACGCACGATTAGAAATATCTTTTACCGCTGCACCCACACCTTTAAGTGTCGAAGTTAGTGTAAAGTTATCTTTTTCGCCAGTCTTCTTGTTTGTGTACTCCCCTTCTGCTTGTTGGTCACTATCCACACCAATTACCCACACTTTATCTTTATCACCAGCTTCATTTAAAGCTGTTGCTTCTTGGAAGACACCATTTCCAGTACCACCTGAAGCATGATAGATAATATCTGCGCCATTTTGATACATAGAGGCAGCTAAAGCTTTTCCTTTAGCAGGATCCCCAAATGAGGCTGCATATTTCACTTCAACTTTAATATCTTTTTTCAATTCTTTCGCTGCATCTGCTACACCTTTTTCAAAACCAGCTTGGAAACGGTCAATAACAGGACCTTCTTCACCACCGATGAAGCCAAGTTTGTCTGTTTTTGTTGTGTAAGCTGCTGCAACCCCTGCTAAATAAGCGGCTTCGTGGTCTTTAAATGTTGCAGAAACCACGTTATCTTGTCCTTCAATCACATCATCAATTAAGCCAAAATTCACATCTGGATTTGCTGCTGCACCGGCTGCAATTGAATCTTTTAATAGATAGCCAATACCAAAGACTGTTTTAAACCCTGAAGAAACTGCTGAATCAACATTTGTTGTGTATTGAGACGCATCATTTGATTGAATGTAGTCAAAGCCTCCTGGTCCTTTAGAAAGACCATGTTCTTCCCCCCAAGCTTGAAGACCTTCCCAAGCTGATTGGTTAAATGAACGGTCATCTGTTCCACCAATATCGGTTACAAGTATAACGCTGTGTTCCGCATCTGTTTTACCAGAAGCACTGCCGCTTGAATCCGTAGAATCTGTTCCGCCTTTACCTCCACCACATGCACCTAATACCAGTGCTGCCGTCAATGCAACGGCACCTAAACCAAATAATTTTGCTTTTTTCATTTCTGTAAAGCCCCCTATATAGTATGAGTTTTTTCAACAGTCAGTGACTGAATTGAACAAGGTTTATAAATCTTCTTCCGTAAATGCATACGGCAATAATTCCCGAACCGTCATCTGTTTTTCAACACCATTATCACCCAGCAACGTCACCGGCATCTCAGGCGAACAAAATTCCGCCATGACCTGTCGACACGCACCACAAGGAGAAATAGGTTCCGGGGTATGTCCTGCAACCACTAAATGTGCAAATTCGCTTTCGCCTTCTGAAACAGCCTTAAAGAAAGCCGTCCGTTCTGCACAATTCGTTAAGCCAAATGAAGCATTTTCAATATTAATCCCTTGGTAGGTTTTGCCACTTTTTGTGACGAGACAGGCACCCACAGGAAAATGAGAATAGGGAACATAGGCTTTATCTAATGCAGCAATTGCACTATCTTTCCATTCTTGCTTCGTCTCTTGCTTCATGCATTACGCCTCCTCTTAGTAGCCTTCGCCAGTCGTTCCAGAAACAATCGAAACGCCTGCGCTTGTACCAATCCGAGTCGCACCAGCATCAACCATCGCCTGTGCTTCTTCAGCATTATGAATGCCACCAGATGCTTTAACACCCATCTCAGGCCCAACCGTTGCGCGCATAATTTTCACCGCTTCAACAGTCGCTCCTCCAGTTGAGAAGCCAGTCGATGTTTTTACAAAATCAGCGCCTGCTGCCTTAGATAATTCGCAAGCCTTAACGATTTCTTCTTCTGTTAATAAAGAAATTTCGATGATTACTTTGACTAACGCTTTGCCTTTAGCTGCTTCAACGACTGCTTGAATATCGGCTTGAACTGCATCATATTGTTTTGATTTCAAAGCACCAACATTGATTACCATGTCGACTTCATCTGCGCCATTTTCAATCGCATTTGTTGTTTCAAACGCCTTCGTCGCTGACGTGTTCGCCCCTAACGGAAAGCCAATCACGGTACAGACAGCCACAGAAGAATCAGCTAATTCCTCATGTGCTAAAGCCACCCAAGTTGGATTCACACAGACTGACCAAAAATGATGTTGCTTGGCCTCTTCAATAATCCGTAATACATCCGCCTCTTTCGCGTCTGCTTTTAAAATAGTATGGTCAATCAGTTGATTTAATTCCATTTTTATCCGCTCCCTACTCTATAATCGTTCATCTAATACTCTACTTAATGATTTACTCTGCCATTTATTTAATGACCTATTCAACAATCTAATCAATAATCTAGTCAATAATTTACTCTGTAATTATATCATGAATTAGCTGAGGCTCTTCGGCTGACACACCGATTTCTATATTTTTATACAGCAACTCTTTGACTGCCTCAATCGCCTGGGTATTACTATAGATTGTGAGCAATGATTCCCCTTCGACGACTGCATCGCCAATTTTTTTATGCAGCTTCAAGCCTACCGCATGATCAATCGATTCTTCCTTCGTTTGACGCCCCGCGCCTAGCATCATCGCTGCTATGCCAATCTCATTGGCAACGAGTTTAGTGACAACACCAGAAGTTTTCGCTGGCAAGTCCATTGCGTACTGCGCTGTTAAAATCATCTCCGGTTGATCAATCACTCGGGTATCGCCCCCTTGATTTTCGATCATTTCGCGGAACTTCGCTAAGGCTTTACCAGAAATCAACGCTTCTTTTAATAACTCACGCGCTTCTTCTAAGGTCTCAGCTTTCTTAGCCAAAACAACCATCTGACTGCCTAACACATAACACATCTCGACTAAATCCTCAGGTCCTTGACCTTTCAATGTTTCGATTGCTTCCACAACCTCTAAACTATTGCCGATTGCTTCCCCTAAAGGTTGCGACATATCAGAAATCACGGCCATTGTTTTGCGTCCAGACAATTCCCCGATACGCACCATCGTATGCGCCAACCGTTTTGCTTCATCAATACTCTTCATGAAAGCTCCATCACCTGTGGTCACATCCAAGACAATCGCATTTGCGCCTGCCGCAATTTTCTTACTCATAATTGAGCTTGCGATTAACGGAATGGAATCCACCGTCGCCGTCACATCACGCAAGGCATACAATTTTTTATCCGCCGGTGCCAAATCGCCCGATTGGCCAATCACTGCCACCTGACTCTTATTCACTATTTCTATAAAATCTTCATCAGAAATTTCTACTTTAAAGCCTGGAATTGACTCCAGCTTATCTAACGTGCCTCCGGTATAACCTAGGCCACGTCCTGACATTTTCGCCACAGGTGCCCCAACACTGGCCACTAAAGGCGCCAAAATTAAAGTTGTGGTATCGCCCACGCCACCCGTCGAATGTTTGTCTACTTTGATGCCCTCAATCGAAGACAAATCAATCATTTCGCCTGAATTCGCCATCGCTAAGGTTAGATTGGTAATTTCTTCATTGGTCATGTCTTCATAAAAAATAGCCATCAATAACGCGCTCATCTGATAATCAGGAATGACATCGTTCGTGTATTCCTCAATAATAAAATGAATTTCCTCTTTCGTTAGTGCCAGGCCATTTCGCTTTTTTTCAATTAAATCAACCATTCTCATCTTCGAAATTCCTCCAAATCTTCCTTCGTAATTATACATTATTCTACCTCTAGGTAAAACACTTTAGTAAAACAGTTTACTAATAACAAGCTATCCGTTAGATAGCGTTTACAAACGCACTATAGCTTATTCGACAGGACTTGTCAACCTCTTCACACTCTCACGAATAATTAATTTTGTTTCGAAGGTTTTATTCGGAATCTTGCGATTTGGGTACTCGATGGCATCAATTAAGAACTTCGCTGCATAATAACCAATCTCAAAACTCGGCTGACGCACAGTCGTAAGAGGTGGGTAAATATATTCAGAAAGCTTCAAGCCATCAAAACCAATCACCGAGATATCCTCAGGAATCTTCCGTCCCGATTCATAGATTGCTTGGTAACAGCCAATCGCCATCGCATCATTACCACAAAAAATCGCCGTTATCTCCTTACTTTTTTGCAACAATTCTCTTGTCGCCTCATAACCACCCGAAACTGTCAGCTCACCAGACGTTACCAATTTCCCAGAAAAAGGCAGTCCATTATCTTTGAGCGCCTGACGATAGCCATTAAACCGCTCCTCCAACTGATAATAACCCGTTGTCTCCTTCAACATACCAATCTGTTTGTGCCCTTTATTAATCAATAAACTCACCGCTTGATAAGCCCCTTCGTATTCCTTAACCAAAAGCCGCCCATTATCACGCTGATTCAAGCCTCGATCAATCAACATAATCGGCATATGACGATAAAAACCACTGGTCAACGAATGCTCCTCAGACAAAATATGCGGCGTCGCAAATAAAATCCCATCTACCGAACGATGAGCCAACTCCTCCAAATACTGCTTCTCTTTCTCCTGGCTATGACGTGAATTACATAAAATAATCACATAACCCAAAGAATTTATATAGTTTTCGACCCCTTCGATAATCTTTGAAAAGAAAAAATCCGTCACATCAGGCACAATCATGCCGATTGTTTTCGAATGACGATTAATTAAATTTGAAGCAAAATAATCCGGTTTATATTGATGCTCCTCCACTACTTGTAGTACGCGAGCACGAGTCGCTTCACTAAAACGGCTGCCTTTATTATTCAAAATTTGTGAAACGGTCGTCACTGAAACGCCCGCCAGTTCAGCAATCTCTTTAATCGTCAACTTCATCCCCGACACCCCTCTTTTTCAAACTCGCCTACAGTGTACCAAATTTTCTCTGAAAAAAATAGCCACTTGAAAAACGAAACACCCGTGAACACCTTGTAACTATACAAAAAAACGCCCTGCAAGGTAACATGACTCCTCACCTAAATTCAATCCGCTTATTCAACTAGCGAGGCAAACGGAATGCTCGTATGACAATCCAAAGATAGCTATACGAATAAATAGTAAAAAAGAGAAATACCCGGTTAATTACCTAGGTATTTCTCTTTTGACCTTTGCTTGTCCATATGAATGTCCAGCATTTCTTATTGCAATCACAAGTATCCTGCAATTACTCTAGCGACAGCCCTCACCCAGATTTACGCTAGACTACTTACCTGATTTTACCTAGGTAATTACCCGAAAAAACTCGATTAAGCTTCTTTGATACTTTTTAGAATGTAATAGCCTTTATCCTTTGTGACAATCTCAACATTGCCGAAGGTTTCAGCCATTTTTTTCTCAGCACTCGGTGCACCCTGTTTCTTTTGAATGACGATGGTTAATGTACCCCCAACTTTTAGTAGTGGGTACGCACCTGTTAAAATCTCATGGACGACCTTTTTACCTGCCCGAATTGGCGGATTACTAACAATCGCCGCATAATCTGCTTGAGTAAGTGTTTCATAAATATTTGATTGATGAATATCGACCTGCTTCACGCCATTACGACTAGCATTCCCTTGAGCCAAACCAACCGCTCGCTGATTAACATCAATCATCTCAACTGGCAGCTGGCTGGCATGAGCTAGAGCCAAGCCGATTGGTCCATAACCACACCCAACATCTAAAATCGCCCCTTCAGGTAATTCCTCCCAGCTGAATGCATCAATCAATACGCGTGAGCCATAATCCACTGTATCCCGTGAAAATACGCCACTATCTGTCTCAAATTGGAAATTCTTGCCCTTTAATTCAAACGACCATTTCTCTAGGTCATGCGCCACATCTGGTTGTTCTGTATAATAATGATTTGCCATCGATTTCGCCCCCACATTTCTTCTCTTGACTAGTCTACCTTTATTTTGTTTGGCAGGCAACTTTTCCTTCTACTTTCTGTCAAAATCCTCCTTTTTATCGGGAAAAGCACACGGAAAAATTCATCCGCCAAAGCCATTCTTTAAAGAATTTACTTCCAAAGCAAAAACACATAGGAAAAATGGTTGAATTCCCTTATTTTATGGTAAAATAATCTCAGTGCTGGTAAGGGAGGATAACATGGACGACAAAATGAATTACTATCAGATTGCGCGAAAGGAATGGCAGGAGTTTTACCGAAACGGTGCGGCCCCTTTAACGCAAGAGGAACTAGATAGTATCAAGAGTTTTAACGATCAAATTTCAATGCAGGATGTGCAAGATATCTATGTGCCATTGACGCATTTAATTCATTTATATATGAAAGAATTTGAATCTTTAACAGTGAGTAAAGGACTGTTTCTACATGAATATGTCCCTGTACCGCCTTTTATTATTGGGATTGCTGGGAGTGTTGCCGTTGGGAAAAGTACCACAGCACGCCTACTACAGATTATCCTATCGAGAACCTTTAAACGCCGTAATGTCCAATTAATTACGACCGATGGCTTCCTTTATCCAAACAAAGTATTGGAAGAACGAGGCATCATGGATCGCAAAGGATTTCCCGAAAGTTACGACATGGAGAAGCTGATTGAATTCCTCAATCAAGTAAAATCGGGGCAAGAAGAGATTAAAGCACCGCTGTATTCGCATAACGTCTATGACATTATCGATGGCGAATTTGAAACCATTCAGCAGCCAGACATTCTGATTGTCGAAGGGATTAACACCTTGCAGCTACCCGCGAATCAGCAAATTTACGTGAGTGATTTCTTTGATTTCTCTGTCTATGTTGATGCCGACTCTGACTTAATTGAAAAATGGTACTTGGATCGTTTCGGAGCCTTATTAGATACGGCTTTCCGTGATCCAGAAAACTACTATTATCAATATGCGATTGGCGACCGAAAAGACGCCTTTGCAATGGCTAAGGACGTTTGGCAATCAGTTAACCTGAAGAATTTAGAAGAATATATCTTGCCAACTCGTGGACGAGCAGATATCATTCTCCATAAAACAGAGCATCATATTATTGATGAGATTTTTCTACGTAAGTACTAATTTCCATTCAACTACTGACGTAGGCTAGAAATATTGGTATGATACTACTTGTAAGATAAATTTTGCGTTTTAGAGTGAAGGCCTGACCTTCCTTTGAGATAAATTAAAATGAATAGGGGTAATAAATGTGACGAACGTTGCCGACATGACAAATGTTGAAAAGATTATCGTACTCGATTACGGTAGTCAGTACAATCAATTAATTACACGCCGCATCCGTGAGTTTGGAGTCTTTTCAGAACTACTAAGCCACCGAATTACTGCTGCTGAAGTCAAAAAAATGGCGCCAAAAGGCATCAT
The DNA here is from genome assembly GCF_009933175.1 of Candidatus Enterococcus huntleyi. GTDB lineage: Bacteria > Bacillota > Bacilli > Lactobacillales > Enterococcaceae > Enterococcus_K > Enterococcus_K huntleyi. The sequence goes on from NZ_MAEJ01000004.1 coordinate 24,077, forward strand.
TTTATCTGGTGGACCAAATAGTGTCTACGATGAAAAAGCGTTTCGGATTGATCCAGAGATTTTAGAATTAGGCATTCCAATTCTAGGTATCTGTTACGGAATGCAATTAATCACTCATTGCTTAGACGGAAAAGTTGAATCCGCAAAAAATCGTGAATACGGTAAAGCTGAACTAGAAGTCACTAGCTCTTCTGCTGCCCTATTCCAAAATACGCCAGACAAACAAACTGTTTGGATGAGCCACGGTGATTTAGTCACTGAAGCACCTGCTGGATTTGAAGTAGTTGCTACAAGTAAAGACTGCCCAATCGCGTCTATTCAAGATAGCGAACGTAAATTCTACGGCGTGCAATTCCACCCGGAAGTTCGCCATTCTGAATACGGCAATGATTTATTACGTCATTTTGCTATGGATGTCTGCGAATGTAGCGGCAACTGGACAATGGATAACTTCATTGACATGGAAATTGCCAAAGTTCGTGAAAAAGTTGGCGACAAAAAAGTTCTTCTTGGCCTTTCAGGCGGGGTTGACTCAAGTGTCGTTGGGGTTCTTTTACAAAAAGCGATCGGCGATCAATTAACTTGTATCTTCGTTGACCACGGCTTATTACGTAAAGGCGAAGCTGAACAAGTAATGGAAAGTCTAGGCGGAAAATTTGGCCTAAACATCATTAAAGTTGACGCAAAAGAACGCTTTATGAATAAACTTGCTGGCGTTTCTGACCCAGAAGAAAAACGTAAAATCATCGGAAACGAATTCGTGTATGTATTCGACGATGAAGCAACAAAACTAGACGGAATTGACTTCCTAGCACAAGGAACTCTTTATACTGACGTCATCGAAAGTGGAACTGAGACTGCGCAAACAATCAAATCTCACCACAATGTCGGCGGCTTACCTGAAGACATGCAATTCCAACTAATCGAACCTTTAAACACCCTATTCAAAGACGAAGTCCGCGAATTAGGCAAACAATTAGGCATGCCTGACGCAATCGTTTGGCGCCAACCATTCCCTGGACCAGGATTAGGTATCCGTGTCCTAGGCGAAATCACTGAAGAAAAATTAGAAATCGTCCGCGATTCTGATTTAATCTTACGCGAAGAAATCGCTGCAGCTGGCCTTGATCGTGACATCTGGCAATACTTTACAGTCTTACCAGGCATCCGTTCAGTCGGCGTTATGGGCGACGGCCGTACCTACGATTACACAATCGGTATCCGTGCCGTAACATCCATCGACGGCATGACCGCAGATTTCGCTCGCATCCCATGGGATGTCTTGCAAAAAATCTCTGTTCGTATCGTTAATGAAGTCGCACACGTCAATCGAATCGTGTACGATATTACCAGCAAACCGCCAGCAACAGTCGAGTGGGAATAATGCATAGGTGAATTAGATTTAAAATTGTTGATCTAATAGGCTTAAATTCCAGTCATACAAACAAATTTGAGGTCATTTAGGTGCAATTTTGCCTTAGTGTGACCGCAAATGTATCCTGATGAAACCAAATTTATTGAGTCAGTCAAATTTTTTTGACTGGCTTTTTTATTTTTTGATTCTTCCTTTTCTTTTAAACGGCGATAGATAATTGCCCACTTTGGAAAAACCGGAAGTTAGAATTTATCTCTAAATTTGTTGTGGCCTTAGCCGCCGTCTAAACTCAGGTAAAACTCAGATTTTCTTTTTTAAATACATATATCTTTCTATAAAATCGCTTGATAGAATAAAGTAGTCATAATATGCATACGTGATTTTGTATAATAGAACTGTAGTTATAAAAAGGAGGAATTTCTCAATGCAACAACACTCAATCAAAATTTTCACTCTATGCGCTATGGCTGTATGTATAAACGTTATACTAGGATCGATTATCACCTTAACGCATATTCCATTCCTATTTTTAGATTCATTAGGAACTATTTTTATCTCAGCGAATTTTAAAATGAGGTATGGTGTTATTACAGGTTTATGTACAAATTTATTATTAGCAGTTATTCATGGACCACTTGCTTTACCCTTTGCCTTAGTGAGTATCACAATCGCTATTGTCACAAACTTATGTGCAAGAAAGAATTTCACCTATTCAAAAGCAGTTTTAACGGGTATTTTACTTGTCCTGATCGGTTCTTTAGTTAGTGCCCCAATACGTGTCATTTTGTACGGAGGATTTGGTGGATTACATAAATCAGTTTCAGACATACTAGTTTTTTCTATTCAAGCAACTGGCAGACAAGCAATTACTGCTGCTTATTTTGGTGCAGTAACAGATGGAATAATAGATAAAATCATTTCTTGCTTAGCTATTGTATGGCTTAGTAACTTGCCTCAAATCAAAAGACTACTTCGGTCATTTTACATAACAAAGGAGAATAATCATGAATGGACAAATGAGAATCCTTAGAATTTTCATCCAGTTATTAAATGGTGAAACACTTTATAAAAAAGATTTAATTGAAGAATATCAGAAAAAAGGAAGTACGATTCAAAGAGATATGACCGTTATCGAAGAAGCGCTAGAAGAAAATCTGCGAACTTCTTTGAATACACCTTATATTGGAAGACTATTTCGTGAGGGAAAAGGAGTTTATCAACTACCTGAATATATTAAAAAGAACTTCTTAACAGATGATGAATTACTTGCTACTTTAAAAATCTTATTTGCTAGTCGTGCATTCAATATAGAAGAAATGACTAATTTCATTGATAAATTCCATGACTTATCAAAAGATAAAAAAAGAGTTCGTCAATTTATTGCTAATGAAGAACTCTACTATCATGGTGTTTCAAAAGTAACCCTACTAGATAGAATTAACCTTATTTATGATGCAATTTCAGAAAATAAAATGATTGAGTTCGAGTATACAAAATGCGGAGAAACACGAACTTTCAAACGCATTCCGAATGCTGTTCATTTTTCTGATTTATATTTTTTCATGTTATCAGCTTCGCACACGGCTCAAGATGATGGAGATTTTTCTGCGTTAAATAAATTTCGTATTAATAATATGGTGAATCCGAGGATTGTATCTTCTAAAAATAGAACAAAGCATAAAGATCGTTTCGAAAGTGGTGCTTTAAGAAATCAAACGGCTCATCTCCCCTTTTTAGGAAATACAATCACGATGATTGTTGACTTTTATCATGATCCTGTATATGTATTGGATCGTTTCCCAAATTCTAAAATTCTTAAGGAAAATGAAGATGGAAGTTTCCGTATTGAAGTCGAATCAAATGATGGTTATGGAGTAAAAATGTGGTTACTTAGTCAAGGTGATATGATAAAAGTGATTTCACCTAATCATATGAGAGAGTATATTATTCAAGATATGATCGGTGCATTAGATTATTATGGATATGAAGTAACCCCTAAGGAAGATAGTTAACAGCTATCTTCTTTTTTATTCAAAAAAAGTTGAAATTTTCTAAAAAAGTTTGCTTGAAAACCGTAAGTGTTCATATTATGAATACGTCATTTTGTATAATTGAAATAGGCTAGAATTAGCTGTATAAAAACAAGGAGGTCGCTAAATGAAAATAAATAACTTTAGCAATGTTTCAGCTTCGGAAAAAAAATACCGAGCAAAAATGGTTAAAGGAAAACATGGTTGGTTAGTAAAAGGTATGGTATTTGGTACGCTTCTACTTGGTGGTATGACTTTCAATACAACCTCAGCTGATGCCGATGTATGGATTCCTAACACTGTAGAACAAATTTCAAATAGAATTACAGAGGGACAGACGTCATTAACAATGATTGAAGGAGATACTGTTTATAACATCGGTTTAGCTATAAACATTAAAGACCCAATGCAATTATTGTATGATAATGGCTTCAAAAATGGCGATCAGTATACATTAGCTGTTGGTACAGTTATTTCTTGGGACGGTAATCACGTAACTGTGACAGATTCCAATGGGAATGTGATTGGAGATACTCTAGTAAACGATTCACAAAAACATAACCCTGATGAAACAATCGCTGGGCAAGCTACTGATACACCTAAAAATGTGTCAACGAATAAAAAGGAAGATGCTACATATACGCCAACGGACAATAAGACAACACCATCTACAAATAGTCCAAGCGGTAAAGATTCAGTAGTGAAACCTGAAACTCCTACGACACCTGTAGAAAATGAAAAACCTACAAGTCCTGTTGTACCAGAATCTCCAGTAACTCCTGAAACACCAGTTGTACCTGAAACTCCTGAGACTCCAGTAAAACCTGAAACTCCAGAGGTTCCAAATGAGCCTAACAATCCTGATACTGGTGAAAAGCCAACTACACCTGTAGTTCCTGAACAGCCAGATAATCGGACAGAATTAGAAAAATTAAAAGCACAATTAGCAGAATTGGAAGCAAAATTACAAGTCGCGCAAGAAGAGTTGAATCAAGCTTCACAAGAATTAGCGAATGCTAAAGCAACCGACCTAGATGCTGAAATTGAAGCATTGCAAGCTATTGTGGATCAAAAAAATGAACGTATTTCTGTGATTCAAAATGAAATCTATGAATTAGAAGCAGAAAGAGCTTCTGCTTACTCAGAACTAGATACTGCGACAACTGTATTGAATAATACCTTAGCTACTCAACAACAAGCACAAGAAGCTGTGAATGCAGCACAAGCCGCTTTAGATGCCATTCAAGCATCTGATGATTTGGAACAAATTGCCAATGCAGAAGCAGCATTACAAACGGCTAAAGATGCGTCTGCTAGTGTAGATGCAGAAGTCGCTCAAGCGCAAAACGTTGTAAACGAAAAACAAAATGCGTTAACTGCTATTGAAAACCAATTAACAGCGAAACAAGCAGAACTTGATGAAAATAATGTAGAAGCTGATCTAGCTACTTTGGCTGAACTTCAAGAACAAAAAGCGAATCAAAAATCTGTAGACGAACTCGAACAAATTGTAGCTGAGAAGCAAAAAGTTGTTGATGAGTTGAATGAGCAAATTGCTGATGTGAAACGGAAGATTGCAGATATTGAATTAAAAGTTGACCGTTCAGATGCAATTAATTCATTGAAAGATTTACCTTATTTAACACAAGAATTAGTTGATGGATATGTATCACAAATTAATTCAACATTGAGTAAAGATGAAATTCAAGCAATTGTGAATGAAGCGAATGCCAAAAATGCTGAATTAAAAGCGCAAGCTGATGCAGAACAATCTGCAAAAGAATTGGCTCAAGCAAAAACAAACGCAATTGCTTCACTAGATGCATTAACATTGTCATCTGTTGAAAAAACTGATTTTATCTCACAAGTTGAGAATGCTCAATCGGTTGATGCAATTAATGCAATTCTAGGAAATGCACAAACTGTTTCTAATCAAAACAAAGCAAATCAAACACTTAAACAAGCAAAAGAAGATGCGATTGCTTCTTTAGATGCATTCACTCTTACTGACGAAGAAAAAGCTGATTTCGTTTCACAAATCAATTCAGCTTCATCAGTTGATGCAGTTAATCAAATTGTAACTTCTGCTAAAACTCAATCTGATGCAAATGAGCAAAAGGATAATGATGCGAAAGCACTAGAAACTGCTAAAACAAATGCAAAAGTGTTAATCGGGAAAATGAATTTAACTTCTCAACAAAAAACAACATTTACTGCTCAAATTACAGCTAGCACAACAATTGAACAAATTGATGCAATTGTAAAAGAAGCACAAGCAATTTCTGACAAAAATGATGCAGACGAGCAAGATGCAAAAGAATTGGCTACCGCCAAAACAAATGCATTGGCTAAATTAGAAGCAATGAATTTAAAAGATCAAAAATCTGATTTCACAAACCAAATCAATAATACTCAATCTGTATCAGTAATTGAACGTATCTTGGAAGAAGCACAAAAAACCTCAGACAAGAACGATCAAGATAACATGGCTTCTCAAGAACTAGCTAAAGCAAAAGAAGAAGCTTTAACTAAACTCAACTCACTAAACTTAAAATCTGATCAGAAATCAGATTTCACAAATCAAATCAATGATGCATCTTCTATTGATCAAGTAAACTCAATTTTAGTTGAAGCACAAAATGTTTCTAAATCGAACGACGATGCTGATCAAGCTTCTAAGTCATTAGAAACAGCAAAAACTGAAGCATTAACTAAACTTGATACGTTAAATCTAAAAGACAATAAATCAGAATTTACAAATAAAGTAAATGCTGCTAAATCAATTGATGCAGTCAATGCAATCATTGCAGAAGCTCAAACAATCTCTGATACAAATGATCAAAAAGATGCAGAAGACCAAAATCAAAAAGAATTAGCAACTGCTAAAACAGAAGCTCTTGCTAAACTTGATACACTAAATCTTAAAGATCAAAAATCTGAATTTGTAAATAAAGTGAATACGGCGAAAACTATCGTTGAGATTGATCAAATCGTTAAAGATGCTCAAACAGTATCTACAACAAATGATCAAGCTGATAAAACTGCTAAAGAGTTGGCCGATGCCCAACAATCTGCGATAGCAGAGGTAAAGTCATTAGAGTACTTGTCTGATCAAGAAAAAGCAGACTTTACAACTCAAATTAATACTGCTAAAACAATTGATGCGGTTACTAAAGTAGTTAGCGATGCAAAAGCTAAAAATGAAGCAAATGCTCCTCAACCAGAGAAAACTTTAGATGAAGTTAAGAAAGAAGCTATTAAAGAAATTCAAAAAGCTAATCTAGGATTGAATGCAGTTGGTTACATTACTAAAGTAAATAAAGCAACATCCATCGAAGAAGTTAATCAAGTTATGTTTGAATTTAGAATTGCAATCGAGGCTAATACTAATAAAAATAATCCTAGCGCTTCAACAATCGAACGAAATGCTGAGGAAGCTCAGAAATTCCAAGATGAATTCTTAAAAGAATTAAATGCTTATCGAGTTGCTAATGGATTATATGAAATTACTTTTGATCCTACATTAAATGCGGCTGCTCAAATCAGAGCTAAAGAATTAGAAGCATCATTTGAACATACACGTCCTAGTGGGGGTAAACCTTTATCTGCAGTAGTAGAAGCATCTGGTGGATTATCTAATAATATTTACGGCACAGTTGGTGAGGCAATCTCTTATGGATCTGGTTGGCAAAATTTAAGTGGTGAATCTGCAGCTAGAGCAGTTATAAATGGTTGGCAAAATAGTCCAGATCATGATTCTATTCTTAAAACTAGTGATAATAAAAGCTTTACCATCGGAATCGGATTCTACATTGGTTCAGATGGCAAAACATATATGACTTTCTTATTTGGATCACTTAAAGCGGTACCTAATAATTAATTATAGTTAACATAACTAATTTTCAAAATCAAATCCTTCTCACAACTAATTAAATATAGTGAGAAGGATCTTTTTATCTGTATAAAACAAACTACATCAAAAGACAAGTAATTACAATAAACGAATTCTCATATCCAGCTATCAAGAAGATGTTTACTGATTTACAACGTTTAGATGAAGTTGTGTTTTCTTACTTTCAATCAACTTATCAAAATACGCAACAAATTGCATCAAGTAAAGCTTGTTTACAACACTTATCAGGATTTGATCATCATGTTGATGTTAAAAAACAAATCATTCAATCAAATCAAAAGAAATGGGTTGCATTTGACAACAATCAATCACAAGAGCCTATCTATAAGCCCTCAGTAAAACATTAAAACCCTCCAATATAATTATTCTTCGCACTATTCATGCGAACATCTATTATACCGGGGGTTTGTGTAGATTATTATGAATACTGGTCAATACTTACGCAGAGGTGGTCAATTTGTCATATTGACTTCACTCAAATTATAACTTATTTTTTTGTGTTGTCTGCTTGCCAGGTAACTGTCAAGTTATGATTTAAACCTTTTTTCACTACAACATTTACTGACAAATTGTATCTAACACATCTAGCAGAGAAACAAAATTTCTAAAATCAATATTTTCATAATTTGATAACACATATTGTGAAAATATCTCTTTTCCATAAAAGTCTTCTCCACCAGCTTTATCAAAAGTTTTTCCATTGATAACTGTATTTAACATTGAGTCCAAAAACAAGTCTTCCAACTCATTTTCCCGACTATTTCCTATCAAAGAATGCGTTATTAAATACAAGTTCTTTTCTATTTCAACATACAATTTATTCTGAAGTTGTTCAACTTTGGATTTATGTATGTTTGAATGATTGATAAATTTTTTTAAGGGTTTGGATTTATTTGCCATCTCATTGTCGAAAAGAAATATCGTTGGTTTATTTTGACAAACAGCTTCATTTTCCATAAATAGTTTCAAATAGTTGGGATAAGAAACATTATCTTTATCAGAAAAAAAATTATACAATTTTGTCATTGAATCTGCCCCGTCTAACTCAAGATCAAAAAAATATCTAAGACATTTACTACGATTCAAAAATTGGAATTTATAAATAAATTCATTTTTACCTTCAATTTTCTCTATTAGATTAGGGTATGATTTATACATCTTTTTTAATGCAGCCTTTATATATCTAACATCAGTTTTGCCTTCAGTTACAATTATCGGATACTCATTGCCATAAAAGTATTTGTAAAATAGAAATTTTTGGTATTCTTTTTCTCGTCCACTAAACTGTTTAGCTCTTGTTATATATTTTTTTCCTTTTTTTCGACACTCAAAAGATATTTTTGGTACTCTATATTATTTTTCATTATAGAAGCATTGTTTTCTAATTTATTATTATACTTATCTAACTGGTTAATAAATGCGAAACGGCCATTAAGTTGATTAATACTACCAGTTCTCTCATTAACATCAAAACTTCCTGTTTTGTACAATGTATTAGCCATCGCTCGAGTATCTTTGTAGTATTCTCTAGGTACATTCAATTTTTTATTTACAATTAAACCTGTTACTGTCTGCCTTGAATTATTAAACTGTAGTCTAGTTTTATCTTCATTGATCTCAAATCCCGCTTTAACAATCTTTTTTTCTAGTTTTTTTAAAAAAGTTTGGTATTCATTAACTATCTGAACGTTATTAGTTGAAAAAGTTAAATCATCTGCATATCTTGTATAATTTAATTTAAATCTTTTTGCTAATTGCATAATCCTATAATCCATTATTTGACATATTAAATTAGTTATTATAGGTGAACTCGGTGCTCCTTGTGGAAGAACTCCCTTATAACAAGATAATTGCGCTATGATTACTGCCACTTCAGTTGGAACTTTAAAGTCTTTATTTTTCTCAAAAAAACCTTTCACTCTTCCAAAATGAAAACTTTTAAAAAAATCTTTTAAATCCACATTTATAATAAATTTTTTATTTCTATGAATTTTTGCATTTGTCATTATGCTTTTATTAACTTCAAAAGCATGAGAAATCATTGGAACCCTGTAGCGTATGCCATCTTTTAAATTTTTTTGATAAAGATTATATTCGTATGTGTTCGCATATTTTTTCCAAACGTCAATTTGAGTTTCCCATAATATCTCGGCTAATCTCTTTTGAACATATTTTAGTTTTCCTTTAGGTGCATCTATATTCCTAAAACCTCCATTTTTTTTAGGAATTTCAAAAGATTCATAAAAACTATCGGTTCCCTTCACATATAATAGATGAGTCATACTTCTTTTACTTATATCAAATTCCTCAAAAAAAATATTTTTGTCTTCTATTTCAGTTAATCGCATTGACTTTAATCTCCTTATAGAAGCGTGTGGCAACTCATTATGCGAAGCATGGTCGGTAAACAACTCATTATATATTGTCGCTATGGTATTGGAGGCATGCTTACTAGCTACCCTTTTTGTCATAACTTGCGAAACACAAGTCAAAAAATCTTGCCACACGCACATTCATTATATCATTGATTACACTTGATTTTCTCAACATAATCACTTTTCTTGATTTTCTATATCGTACTTTTATGAAATATAATCCAATTGATTTATATTTAATTTTCGGCCAATATTTATAACTTATTTAGTGAAAATCTACTCAATTAACTAACGCTCAGATTAACTGTAATATAAGATTATACTTATTACTTTCCAACTGTTAAGTAATCCTTAACAGTTGGAAGTTTAATCATCTTTCTAAATTTTTGAATCATCATTTACAATAAACCTTATCCGCCTTTTCCGACTCACTCATACCAATAGAACCAAAAAGAGACTGCCCTAAGACAGTCCCAAAACTTATTTCAATTCAATCAATCTAAATCCTCTACCTCATAAATTTCACATTTACTTAGAGTCTAGACTCATATCTTCAGAAATACAGCTAGCTATACTAATAGCTGCCCCAATCAAGTTCGCATCGTTTCTGTACTTGCAGCGCTCAATTTTAGTCGAGACAAGCTCACTAAATGCATGTGTAATTTCTTGATAATAGAGCTTTTGAAGTTCTTTTATAAACCAATCTTCAGAGCTTATCCCACCACCGATGCAAATAATTTCTGGATTATAGAATATAGTAATGATATTTAATCCCTTAACAATATTCAGTAACCATTCATCGACCGTCTTTTTGGCAATCCTTTCGCCTGCTAGATAATCCTGACATATTTGCTCAGCAGTATAGACTTGCCCCGTTCCTCTATTTCTCTTATATATTGCCAATAATCCAGGAATTGAGACCTGAGAAGCCATTCCTTTTAGTCGTTTTCCATCAAATCCTATTGGTAAATGGGAAAATTCTCCAGCAAAGTTATCCTGACCACGTATGACTTCAGTTCCATTGAATAATGCTCCGCCAATTCCCGTTCCTATTAACCAATAGGCACTCGTCCGACTATTTCGTCCGTTTCCTATCGAAACTTCACATAATCCAGCAGCCCTAGCATCATTCAATGTTGAAACAGGTAGGTTTAGGCGAGCGGTTATCTCTTTATTCACATTCGTTCCATACATTACACAGATTGAATCAGCCGCTTTGGACAGAACACGAGAATCCTCTGCTATGATTCCTGGGGTACTTACGCCTACGCCAATCACTTGATTCGTATCGATATCTTGACAAATATAATCATAAAATAGCTCCGCAGATGCACATCGCTTTGTTGGCTTTTGCCATTTCTCTATGATGTCCATGTTTTTTGATAAGATCGCATATTTAATATATGTGCCGCCAATATCAATACTTAAATACATACTTTCCACCCACTATCCTTAAACTAAACTTCGAGAAATTTCGTCTTTAATCGTTACTCCAGAAGCTTCTAATTCTTCAATTTTAGCTACAAATTTCGGCAAAAATTTCTTATGCGCTAGTAGCAATTCATCCATCACTGTTTTAGCCGTTGCTCCAGCAGGAATCAATGGATTGATTGTAAAGGCTTGTAGCAACATGCCATAATCTCCGGTAACTGCCGCTTTACAAATACATAATTCCATATTTTTCATTAATTGTAACCAGCCTTTTTCTGCTGGCTCTAGACTACCAAAAGCAATCGGTAAAGCTCCTGCAGCGCCAATGTATGCAGAGACTTCCACGACACATTCTGGCGGCAGGTCAGGAACCGCTCCTTTATTTTGAGTTGAAACAACAATATGCGTTTTTTTGTTAGCATAGATTGATGCAATCGATTCACACGCAGCATCTGAGTAATGTGCGCCACCACGTTTTGATAACTGTTCTGGTTTATAATCTAGTTTTGGATCTTTGTATAATTCAAATAATTCAGCTTCTGTTTGTTTCACTTGTTGTGCTCGAGTACCAATCGTTGCAAATTCTTCAAGCGCAAAATCAAGCATCTCTTCTTGACGGTAGTAATAACGGTGATACCCACAAGGAATCATATTCATCTGTACGAGTTGTTCTTTAAAGAATGGCACATTATGGATGTTTACGGGAATTCCAGCGTCCGCTTCAAACATTTTATCAATAATTTTTGGCGTCACATCTTCACCAAATTTATCAATAACTTTATGCCAGTGAAAATGATTTAAACCAGCGAATTTATAAGTTAAATCATTTAAAGTTTCCCCAATTAAATTAGGTTCCTTCATCATTGCACCAATTGGCACATTACATAATCCGATAACTTTTTCCCATTTACCATATCTAACGATTGCTTCTGTTACCATTCCTGCAGGATTAGTAAAATTAATCAGCCATGCATTAGGACACAAACGTTTCATTTCTTCGACAATCTCTAAAATAATAGGAATTGTTCGTAACGCTTTAAATATTCCACCGGCTCCATTGGTTTCTTGTCCCATCATGCCGTAGGATAAAGGAATTCGTTCATCGCGAATACGCGCATTTAATTGTCCTACACGAAATTGAGTGGTTACAAAGTCTGCATCCTTCAGCGCTTCTTCACGATCCATAGTAAGATGGATTTCTACATCATAAGGTGAGGCAGCCCACATTCTACGAGCCATTTCACCAACAATCTCTAATTTCTCTCTACCTTCTTCAATATCTACTAACCAAATTTCTCGGATGGGTAATTCATTGTAACGTTTAATAAAACCTTCCATTAATTCTGGTGTATAACTGCTTCCTCCGCCAATTGTAGCGATCTTAATTCCTTGTTTACTCAATCTATTCATCTTCCTTCCATTTTCTATTCAACAACTATACTTGTTTTAAATTCTTCTTTCGGTTTACTAGCTGCTAATTCTTGTTCATATAATCTACGGTCTTGCATCGCCATAAACGGGTAATAAACAATTGTCGACATTACGATAATTACGACTTGTACAAATACCCCTTTAAACCCTTGTAGTATAAATCCAGATAAGATTGGTGGCATGGTCCACGGAACTTGGACTGCCGTAAATGGTGCCAAAAACCCAGTAGCAATTGCTAAATATATTATGGTAAAAGTAATCACTGGTACAATAATGAACGGGAACAACATGAGCGGATTATACACAATCGGTAAGCCGAAAATGACGGGTTCATTGATATTAAATAAACCTGGTAGTAAAGATAGCTTCGATATTTCCTTCATTTGTTTCGACTTAGCTCTTAATAAAGCGGCGATTAATAATCCTAAAGTAATACCGGTCCCACCAATTTTTACAAAATAATCTAAAACCTGAGGCGTCATAATGTAGGCTCCTGCTGCTACTGTCAGCGGCCCTTTTTCAGCCAACGCACCATTAGCAATCGAGTTGGCCGTTAATATAGGTAAGATAGGTCCCATAACAATATTTGGTCCATGTAAACCCATCCAAAATAATAATGCACACAAGACAACCATAATAATGCCGCCCACATACGTATCTGTTAAGCTTTGCATTGGTTCTTGCATCACTTTGAATATAAATTCAGTCAACGTAGTATCAAAATTATGCAACACATAATATAACCCCATGGATACTAACGCAATAACAAATCCTGGTATCACAGCGATAAACGCATTGGACACGCCTTCAGGTACACCCGCAGGCATCTTAATTGTGATTTTCCGTTTAACAAAGAAACAAAACGTCCAAGCTGTCAGTAATCCAATAATTATTGAAGTGATTACACCCTGACCACCCGTCCAAACCTTCGGAATTACTGAGCTAACTACTTCACCACCCTCAGAAATCGCACTTGATGCTGTTACTATGAAAAATGAAACAAGCGAAATAATCGCACAGGAAATACCATCTACTTTTTCAGCTTTTGCGTAGTAATACGATATCCCCACAACAGAAATAATAGCTAATAAATCAAACGTTGCGCCAGATACTTGGTTCAACCCCACATTCCAATTCTCCCCAAGGTGAGCAACCATAAAATCTGAGTAGCCAGTAATTGGCAAATTAGCGACTAGCAAAAATATAGATCCTACTAAAGTAACTGGCATGGTTAAAACAAATCCATCCTTCAACGCGAGTAATGCTTTGGTGTTAGCAATTTTTTCTAGCACAGATAAAAACTTCTCAAAAACAGTATTCATAACAATCATCTCCTTTTTATTTTATCGACTCCACATCCTTATTATTGCCCGTCATCTACTGTCTTACAATCCTTACAGCACCAACAGTTATAGCGTTTACATTTTATCTGGTATTCTCTCTCTTTTTTTGAAACAATTTTTACAAAAAGGATATGCTATACTGTGATTAAAGAGGTGGTTACACATGTTAACTATTGAAAAAATGGAAACAATAAAGTTTTCACCAACCGAGAAAGCAGTCATTAATTATATTTTAGAAAAGAAGGAAGCCATCAAAAAAATGACCATCAGAGAAATTTGCGACGATACGTTTTCTAGTCCTGCTATCCTAATAAGAATTGCAAAAAAGATGAATTTTGATGGCTGGAGTACGCTAAAGGAAGCTCTTCTAAAAGATTTCCAATACCTGTCTAGCAATTTTTCTGATATAGAACCCAATACTCCTTTTACCAAAAATGATGGGGTTACAACCATCACGAATAAGATTGCGTCACTCTACCAATCAACGATTCAAGACTCTTTATCTCTACTTGACCATGATACGATGCAGCAGTCTCTGGATTTACTTTTGAACAGTACCGAAATAAAAATATTTGGGAATAATGTTAACCTTTTAATCACGCAAGATTTTGCTCACAAGATGAATCGAATTAGATGCTATACTTCCGTCAGTCAAATTGATGGCGAACAACTTTTTGATGCGGTTAATTGTCGCGATGGAGCCACTGCAATTGTTATTTCCTATAGCGGTGAAACAGAACGAGTTCTTGATATCTTACCTATACTAAAAAAAAGAAATATACCCATTCTTGCCATCACCAGCCTTGGCGATAACTCGCTAGCCCAAGCAGCTGATTGCGTGCTTAACATCACAACTAGGGAAAGACTCTATTCTAAAATAGGCAATATGACGCCTAATATCTCTATTCAATTTATTTTAGATTGCATTTATTCGTGTGTTTTCGCGAAACACTATGATGAAAATTTGGATCATGTCATTCAAACTTCTCAGTTATGCGATCCTAGAATTTCTACTACCTCTATCATGAAAGAACTACATTAATGTGAACGCTGTCTACCGAGTCAAGCAGACAGCGTTTTCTGCTTCACAAAAAAGCCTGCCACTAGGACAGACTTCAATAAATCAATCTATTCTTTTCAATACTTCATTCATCCGTCAACGAATCTCATTCGAAGCTTTTATCCCTCAACCCCTTCAAACAGTCGTTCCACCAATTCTTTCACCGATGGAATATCATTAATTACATCAATTCCTGTATTCACTGAGATAATTCCTTCATCTAGATTGCCTTCGAGCATGCCGATTCTGAAGCCACCGACAGCATCTGAGCTGGTATCTCCATTATTTTCCGCCTTTGCTAGCATCGCTTTGGCTTTTTCAGTTACGATTGAACGCACGACACCACCGATTGAAGCCATGTCAGCATAGCCAGAATTGACGATTGCTTTTTTCGTTTCGATTGACGAAGGTGCTTCTTTTGTCGCTAGGAATCTGGTGCCGATGAAAACTCCTTCTGCACCCAACGCAAAGGCCGCTTTCACCCCACGCGCATCATTAATTCCGCCAGCTCCCAAGACTGGGATATTGACTGCATCAGCCATCGAAGGAATCGCTGTAAATGTCCCCAAAGCTTGCTCCGGTAAAATCCCCCCTTCATCATGGCCGGTAACAACTAATAGGTCTGCACCTGCCTGCTCTGCTTCCTGCATTTTTTGTCTAGTAGGCGTCAACGGTCTATAGATAATCACGCCACCCGCATTTTTTATGTCAGCAAACAAGGCTTTATTGATTTCACCTATGACGACAAAATAGTTGACCTTTTCCTCGAACGCAACGTTCAGGATTCCTTCAAAAAATGGATTATCTTTATCATTTTCTTCCCCACCCGATATAATGTTTAAGCCAAATGAGTGCTTTGTTAACGCCTTTGTTTCTCTGATTTCATTGCGCATTCTCTCAGCGGTTTCTGTCGGATCACTCGTCAAGACAGTCTGCCCAGCATTCGGGCCCAAGACGCCTAAGCCACCTGCGTTCGCTACAGCTGCAACTAATGTGGCATCAGTATTCCAGGACATTGGTCCTTGGATTAAAGGATAGTTTGTATTTAAAATCTCTGTAACTCTATTTTTCATGTGATAATCATCTCCGCTTTCTAATTATAGAACTTCGTAGTTCCGTAAAAAGAGTATAGCATACGCCAATACGGTACGCAACAGTTCCATATTGGCGTTTTTAAATTATTTATTTTTCAGATACTCGCATTAATCAGCTTTCTCTGGTAAAAGTGGCAAGATTAATTTGTCTACCACATCCTCAATGTACTGATGAATATCGACCGTTTGATCAAATTGATTTTTATACGTAATTAATCCCGGACCAATGTCTGCGATTAACTGGACTTCATTTTCAGTCAGCGAATGGTCTTGTATAAAAGGCGCAAGGATTGTTTCCACCACTTTACCGTAGCGCTGATTAAATGCCTGTTGAATTTTGGCCTGCTCATCCCGGGCGACTGCCTTACTCACTGCCTCCATCGCCACATGATAATTTTTATTTTCTTCAACACACAGCAAGTTTAATAAATCAATAAACTGCTCGCGAATCGATTTATTTTTATCTAACGTCTCTTTCGTCGTCTCAAATGGACACATCAAAATAACTGCGTCGATAATCAATTCCTTTTTGGTAGACCAACGTCGATAAATGGTCCCTTTCCCAACTTTAGCCTCTTTGGCCACTGCATCTACAGTCAGTGCGTCATAGCCATTCTCCGCTATTAAATTGATTGTGGTCGCCAATATCACCGTGTTGAGTGACAAGTCTTTGGGACGCCCCCGTTTGTCATCAACTTTTACTTGCTGCTTCTCAGACATAAAGTTGCCCACCTTTTCCATGAAATTTCTTCAAACTACGTTTAGTAAGAATCTCAAGCAAGTATATCATTTTCTCAGCAACAAATCGATACTGACAGGTTCTACAATCATTGAACAATCGCAGCTTCATTAAATTTTTTGATTCCTAGCACCGCTTCCTGCATAGGGAAAGAGCGCCTCACTAAGCTGCAGCTCAAAGCTTGTTCGATCTACAAGGCCGACTATTTGCTTGCTGTCATAGAGTTCAAGTAAAAACTCAGCCACTTGTTGACTCGAATGGTACGTCCCGAAAGCTTTATCGTAATTATATTCCTCAACGTCATTCGCGCGTTTGCCAAACTCAGTTTGAGTGGCAGCTGGCGCCAGCACTTTGACTTGTAACGGTGAATTCGACGCCCTCAGCTCAAGCGCCAATGATTCAGTAAATGAACTAACATAAAATTTGGACGCGCAATAAGTCACAGCCGTTGGGACCATCGTGTAGCCACCTGCCGAAGATACATTGATTAGCTGCGTCCCTGCTACGCCATTATATTTTTTCACAAATAGTATCGAAAATAGGGTCAACGCCTCAATATTCAGCTTAATTAAGTTAACTGTTTTCTCGATTGTTTGATTCTCAATCAAGCTATACAATCCAACACCTGCATTATTAATCCAGGTTTCAATTTCATAGTCAGATAAACTTAAAAATAGCTCTTCCAATTTGTCTGTTTCCGTCAAATCAAACTGAACCAGAATAACTTCAACGCCTGGATATTCATTGGCTAATTCACTCTTTAACGCATTGAGTTTTTCGATTCTTCGAGCAATCAACAGTAAATTCTTTCCTCTTTTGGCAAATTCTTTCGCCGCCGCATAGCCAATCCCAGAGCTTGCACCAGTGATAACCGTATATTTCCCTGGCACCTCACTGCTTAGCTTGTTATTGCTCGCATTGTCATCGTTCGATTTGTTATTTCTGACCTTATCATTATTCATCTCACCATTGCTCAATCTGTCGTTTCTCATCTTGTTATTCCTCCTTGTCTGTATCACAAGGATAGGTGCTGGAGTTTACTCCATGTCAAGTAGGAAAATAATCATGAGTTATTTATTTTTTAGCATCTCTTTATAAATTTCGATTTTATCCGCTAAAAATGAGAGATGATCCTCGATTTCTGCCTTTTTCTGATCTAATGCTCCACTCTGTTCATACAGCAAATCTAAGCGTTCTTCGACTGTTTCATTTCCTTGGTAGCGCAGCTCTGAATAGCGCTTGATATTCTTTAATGGCATGCCCGTTAACTTCAGTTTTTTGATAAATTCCATCCATGCAATATCCGCTTCACTATATACACGTTGATTAGTCGAATTTCTTTCAGGCTTGATTAGACCTTCTTTTTCATAATAGCGCAACGTATCGATTGATAAATCAATGACCTTCGAAAATTCGCCAATTGAATACTTCATAAAATCTCCCCTTCAGTGACTCTCTCTTTATTATATAGGAGCAGAGGTGCCCATTCATAGTGAAAAATTGACGTTTACTTTTAGTTGGGATTATAGATTTTTCAGTCCTCATTGACTGTCAGAATTCACTGTCCTCTGTACAAACAAAAAAACTTCTCTCCCTTTTTATACCAAGGGATGGCGAAGTTTTTTATTTTTCTATCAACTTTTACTGTCCTTATTTCCCCTTCTTAATGTGCTTGAATGTTGTATACAACAGAAGCAGCAGAAATATCGACACGACGGTGAAGAGTATGACTTCACTTAGAATAACTGGGAGTCCGGCTGCGGCCATGAAGGCTAGCATGGTGAGCACGGCTAGGCCTAAGGTGGACATTTTGACTACGACGATGGTTGTTAAAAAGTAGCCGAGTGGGTGGTTTTTTAATAGTAAAATTCCGGCTATTACGGTTGTCGGTAATAAAACGGTCAGATCCAGCGCTTGTATGACGAGACTTGTGTAGTGTTCCAACTCGGCTGGAATGATGTTTGCAAATACGCTGGGTAAAATCATGGCTAATGCTCGAAATGACATCATAAATGCAAAAACTAATAAAGAGATTGCGACTCTTCGTCTTGGAAATGTGCCCGAGAATGCTGCTTTGACTTGTGCCACATCGAATGACTGGAAGCACATTATGAACGCGAAAAAAGTGAGGCTAGTTAGCGCGATATACACAATAAATAGTTGATTGTATTGGGCCAAAAAGACATACGATGTATAGGAATAAAGGAAGTAGCCTAATGTTCCTAGCAGAAATAATTTTCCTCTGAGTGAATTTTTACTAGCGTAAACCATCGATAAACCGAGCAGCGGCACACCTAGAATAAGTGTCAATAAATCTTGGGCTTTCGCTTGCGAAGCAATTGTGACAGAATCATTGTGATAAATTCCTTTGCCATAGAAGTTGATCAAGTCTCCATTTACGGAAGTTGTCGTCAGATTTTCAAATGTTGCATTGGTGAATAAACCGATCGTTGTCGCTAGGATAGTCAAGACAATAATAGCGCCTATCATGAGTTTGTAAGTTCGTGTGGTAAGCAATAAAATATTCTCCTTTTTCGATAATGGTAACTAGTTACTGTTTACATTATAGCAACTAGTTACTATAATGTAAAGAACTACATAATGTTTAGCAGGAGGGGGAGTAAAAATGGTATTAAAAAAATTAATTAATGAATATGAAGGCGAACGGACGGATGAAATTAGAGGGATTTTTTCGAGCATTTCCATTTTGCAAAATAGGCTTCAAACACTATTTGATAAAACCGATACGAAAATAACGATGAAGCAATTCATGCTATTAACCATGTTGCGCCACTCCAAAGGATCTTCCTATACAGAGTTGGGCAAACTATTGGGCAGCTCGAGGCAAAATATCAAAAAATTAGCCGTTCTACTCGAAAAAAATGGCTTCATAAAGATTGAATCAGCCACTGGAAAAAACAATCGCGTGCAGCTAACCCTGACAGATTATGCAGAATCTTACTTTGAAAAAGTATACGCCGATCACACAACTATTTTAAGCGACATTTTTGCAGATTATACAGATGAGGAAATTCATTTATTTTATGGATTGATTACGCGGCTGTACGTGGGTGTGGAGAGAGAAGAAGGAAAATAAGGGGGAGAATAGGTTTTTTCAGGCGCAACATTAAAGAGCGGCCCTCATCCAAAAGGTCCGCTCTTTACCTATATATATTTGATTGTTTGCTGTAGGCAATATTCTAATAGTATCTCCATATTCGTATTTTTGCATTTTTTACAGGCTTCGCAAAATTCCTCTATCTGTTTTCTATCAGCGCCACGAGCATCTGCTACAGGGAATACCGTTACATATTCTCCTTTTTTTGATTTAGTTTTTGCGTAAGGATAGCCCATATATTTCAAGACTTCTTCTAAGTTTCTATTATTATAAATAGGGACTATCTGATCTTTAAACCAATACTTATTAAACATAATTTTATTTTTATAAGACTCTTGCGCACTCGTATCAGCATCATCCAAATCCATTATCATGAAAATTTTACAATTTATTATTTCTTTTTTATTACTCTCGACAGAAGAAAAGCTATTTCTAAAATTCTTTATATTTTTAAATCTGAAATCTGTCAATAGATGATCCAATGACCCAATCTGTATACTAACTCTCCCTTTATTTCTAGCAATTAATTCTATTGGTAAACGCAGATTTGACTTAATAAATTGAGCGATGGTCAACTCACTTTTCCCATGAACAATAATAATTGCTTTTGTATTATTACTCATGAACTCTCCACTGAATAATTTGATTGATTTCTTCAAAATCAATATCGCGAGGTAGCGGAATCCCTTCAAAAACACCTTTTAAATACTGATTCTGGAAATTATTATTTTGGGCTACTGTTCGATTGTCATAATCTCGTAGGCTTTTTATTTTTTTATTCCCTTCATAGTCAATTGTTATAAAGTAGACTGATTGCTTTGGCAACTCTTTCAATAGAAGGGTATCATGTGTCGTAAATACTAATTGCCCATTAATATCATCCGAAAGGCTATCTAACAAATGATTCATCAATATATCGTGTATGCCGTTATCAATTTCATCTATGAAACACACCCCTCCATCAACAACATTCAAAAAGAATGGAAGTATTTCCAAAAGTTTCTTTGTCCCTCTAGACTCTAAATTAACCGGTATATCCACAAGTTTCCCATAGATACTTTTCTTCAAATACAATTGATAGTCAATTTCATTGTTTGTCGTATTTTTTTTATAAAACACATCTTTAATGTCTACATACAAACTAGAAAAATAGTTATATAAAATTTTCTCGGTTTTATCAATTTTTTCCTCGTCTGAGGACTTTACACTCCCTTTTGAAGACTCAGATAATATAGAAGCTTCTTGTGAAATGGTTGTATATGATTCTGTAGAAACCGAAATACTTGAAAAGAAAGTGATGACTTCTTTCAATCGATCCTTAATATTTTTGTCAATATACGATTCATTAAATTCCTCTTCCATCGCCTTAAATATGGACATAAACGAATGTTTCCCCCAAAGCTTCTGTAGCCTATTATCCAATTCTCTTCTCACATCTACCGTTAAAAATATGCTTTTATTCAAATAAGACGCAACTTCATTTGCTTTATTTTTCTCAATCGTGTAAACGTTACCAATCCTTTCGTTTATTGTGTAATCAAGCTGCTCTTTAACTAATGTATTATCCTGATCAAAAGTTACTATATATTTCCCTTTTCGATTTCCCTGTAACAAAAAAGAATATTCTAATTGCATATTGCTTTTTATGCCGATCGTTTTTGTTTTATCTATTATTTTTTTTATATTTGAAAATTGAGTGGCTTGAATAAAGTCAGACAGTCCACCCTGCTCATCGATCAAAGACAACTCTTTTTTTTCCGCCAGTGCATTGAATTTATTTACTGTATTACTACGTTCGACTGTATCCATTGATAATCTTAATATTCCAAATGCTTCGATGAGGCTAGATTTCCCTGAACCATTTTCACCATAGATTGCGATAAGCTTCTTAGGGCTATTCAATGATTCTGTCATATCAAAAAAGATTCGATTAAAAGATTTGAAATTCTCTAAAACCAATTCTGTAAACATGCTAACCACCCTTTCTGATACAAAGTGTACGCTTATTAAACTTTAATTACAATTTTTAATCTACTTTAAAACAAATAATCCTAAATTCTATCGAGTTCAATCAGAAAAGCCTGTCCAAAAATGAATTTTTCCGTAGTTTGTCCCTCTCTTGGAAAAACTTATCTGAAAAAGTACCAATTTCCGTTTTTTTTTGATAAATTTCTGTAGAAATCATGGGATACTGCCAATTTTGGATTCTTTCAGTATACTTAATTTTCAGAGCTTCAGATCCTCAACTTTTCATATTCACAGCTCCTTTGATACACTTTTTTATAATCCATATATGTCTTCTCCTCTTTACTTCACACAAAAACATGCCGATATTCTCATAAATTTTCTACTAATAAAACAAAGTGGTCATAATATGCATAGGTTGTCCTGTATAATAGAACTGTAGTTATAAAAAAGGAGGTTTTTTAATGCAACAAAACTCGCTCAGAATTTTTACCTTATGCGCGATGGCGGTCTGTATCAACGTCATACTCGGATCGATTATTACGCTCACTCATATCCCTTTTCTATTTTTAGATTCGCTGGGGACAATCTTTATTGCAGCAAATTTTAAGATGAGATATGGCGTCATCACTGGTCTATGCACCAATTTATTGTTAGCACTTATTCATGGTCCGTTGGCTCTGCCATTTGGTTTAGTTAGCCTGACTATCGCCATTGTCACCACTCTCTGCACGCGGAAGAAATTCACTTATGGAACAGCGATTGTAACAGGAATTTTACTGGTCGTGATCGGTTCTCTGGTGAGTGCTCCGATTCGGGTGATTTTGTATGGCGGCTTCGGTGGCTTACATAAATCTGTCTCAGATGTCCTCGTTTTTTCTATCCAAGCGACCGGTCGAAAAGCGATTACTGCCGCTTACTTTGGCGCTGTAACTGACGGTATTTTGGATAAAATCATCTCGTGCCTATTGGTTGTTTGGTTGAGTAATTTGCCTCAGATAAAACGATTGCTTCGTTCATTTTCTCTCACAAAGGAGGAGGCTTATGAATGGTCAAAAGAGAATTCTTAAGATTTTTATTCAATTACTGAGTGGCGCAACTTTGACAAAAAAAGAGCTAATCGACACTTATCAGAAACAAGGGAGTACCATTCAGCGGGACATGATGATTATTGAAGATGTCCTTGATGAAAACTTGCGTAGCCCCGTCAATGCCCCTAGTCTTGGCACCCTTACGCGCGAGGGGAAAGGCACTTATCATCTACCAGATTACGTCAAAAAGAATTTTTTAACCGATGACGAATTGCTTGCCACTTTAAAAATATTATTTGCCAGTCGCGCTTTTAACTCAGAAGAAATGACGAATTTCATCGATAAATTTCATGATATGTCCAAGCATAAACGACGTGTGCGCCAGTTTATTGCCAATGAGGAACTGTATTATCACGGAGTTTCAGAAGTTACTCTGCTTGATCGAATCAATTTTATTTATGACGCAATCTCAGAAAATAAAATGGTCGAATTTGAGTATACGAAATGTGGTGAAACCCGGACATTTCAACGGGTACCCAATGCGGTGCACTTCTCTGATTTATATTTCTTTATGTTGTCCGCTTCACACACGGCTCAAGATGATGCAGATTTTTCAGCATTAAATAAATTCCGTATCAATAATATGGTCAATCCAAGAATTGTTTCAGCCAAAAATAAAATGAATTATCGCGACCGCTTTGAAAGTGGTGCGTTGAGAAATCAAACAGCTCATCTCCCCTTTCTAGGCAATCCCATTACCATGGTGCTTGATTTTTATTTTGATCCAGTCTATGTGTTAGATCGTTTCCCTAATTCTAAAATTATTAAAGAAAATCAGGACGGTAGTTTTCGTATCGAGGTTGAAGCGAATGATGGCTATGGCGTGAAGATGTGGCTACTTAGCCAAGGCGACATGGTAAAAGTACTCTCGCCAAATCACATCAAGGAGTACATTATCCAAGATATGATTGGCGCCTTAAGTTATTACGGCTATGAAGTAACGACTCCAGAGGATAGTTGAAAAACTATCTTCTTTTTTTATCCGATAATCCAACTATTCATAATATGCATACGTCATTTTGTACAATAGAACTAATACGAAATAGGAACATTAAACGAAGCAAAAATCGTCAAACGTCTGATAAATAACTGAAAGAATGGAGTCAAATAACTATGAAGAACACCGAGTCGAAAAGTGAAAATATGAAAAGTTTGTTATTAGATAGAGCACTTCTTGAAGAGCAACAACTAAAATCCTCTATTTGGGCGGTGCCTATAAAGCCCTATTTGAATAAAAAAGCTCGAGAATTACAGAAAAGTGAACCTAATAAATACAAAGAGCTAGTGAAGGCCCAAGCGAGTATTAAACGAATTATAGAAAAGGTTATAAATAACGTCCCTCTAACTGCTCATGAGCAAGCAGATTTAAAGATAAGAGTGCTAGGCGATTGGCCAATTAATAAGGAAAATGCGGAAGGAATCGAAACTTTGGTGGCTGTCTATTATCACGAGAAAAAGCAAGTAGTTATTGCTATTTATGAAGTCTCTGCTACAGATATAATTGAAGTCTCAAATACTTCTAAACAGCAACGCCGCAGATGGCTCGATGGCCAAGCAGTTGATTGTTTAAGAGGCTTTGAGGAATATAAACTTCCTCTAGTAATTGACCAGTTGAGTCCCCATATGAATCGGGCACAAAAACTATTTTTCAAAAAATAACTAACCGTGCGAACTGTCTAGTTGAACCGTTAGTTTAGGTACATAAAAATAACAATGAATAAATGATAAAGTTGGAAATTACACATGGAAAAACAAAAAAGAATACACAGCAGTCGCTACATCACCGGCTTCGATGGGATTCGTTCACTAGCGGTGATTGGCGTAATTTTCTATCACCTGCTTCCTTCGACAATGAAGGGTGGCTATCTAGGTGTGCCCATTTTCTTAACCGTGTCAGGTTATTTAATTACTGACTTATTGTGTCAAGAATGGACTCAGAATCAACGTATTGCTATCGGCCAGTTTTATGTGCGGCGCCTAAAACGTCTGCACCCAAGCCTACTCTTTCTATTAATCTCAAGCTCGGCCTACATCACGCTATTTCAACGGAATTTATTAGTAAATTTGCGAGAAACAGTTTTTAGCGCACTCGTTTATTTAAATAATTGGTGGCAAATCAATCACGGGCTCTCTTATTTTGACCGCTTTACCAATGAATCGCCGTTTACGCATATTTGGTCCCTAGCGGTTGAAGGACAGAATTACCTGATTTGGCCCATTCTCTTTTATCTATTAATGAAATATATTCAGAGACGAGGCTGGATTTTCTATACTATTCTAGCCCTTTCCGTACTCTCAGCCATCTCTATGGCCATGTTCTACTCGCCAACAATTGATCCGACCAGGGCCTATTACGGAACAGATACACGCTTTTTCTCGATTGGGCTAGGTAATGCATTAGCACTTGTTTGGCCAAGCACTCGATTAAAACAGGAAATTCCACGACAGGCAAAACGCCTAATGAATGGTCTAGGCAGCGCGTCATTTTTACTGTTGGCATTGGCGTTTCTATTCCTGGATGCAAATAAACCGTTTGTATATTATGGAGGTATGTTTCTAATCAGCTTACTTTCAGTCATTTTAGTTGCCGTAACCGCACATCCAGGAGCTAGCCTGAATAAGTGGCTGACCAATCCAGTCTTCACTTGGATAGGCAAACGGAGCTACGCCATTTATTTATATCAATTTCCGGTAATGATTTTTTATGAAGCAAAGATCACTAATTTAGGCGAACATGTGTGGCTGCATGCCGTTATTGAACTGGGCGTGATCCTCGTGATGAGTGAATTATCCTACCGCTTTATCGAGCAGCCCTTTAGTAAATTTGAGTATGCCCATTTAGGGACAAAATTAAGACGGTTACTGCGCGCACCACTGTTTTCAAGAAAGAGAATACTCTTTTCCCTTTCAAGCTTAGTGCTATTAGCGGCCGCTTTCGGCTGGGTGACCGCACCCAAACGGACACTGACTGCAGATCAATTGGCGCTTCAACAGCAAATTTCTGAGAATAAGAAAGTCGCGGACAAAACGAAAACAGACAATCAAGAGGAAGTTATCGCGCAAGCCGCAACAAAGACAGAAAAAATAACCCCTGAGCAGGCAAAAAATCTACCTATCACGCTCTTTGGCGATTCACTAGCGATTGGCGCGACAGCTGATTTCCAGGAGGTTTTCCCGAATATTGTTGTAGATGGCGAGATTGGTCGACAAGTCTATGCGAGCCCACCAATGATTCAATCTCTGATTGACCAAGACTTATTGGAAGAGACTGTTTTAGTTATTTTAGGCACAAATGGTTCATTTACAGAAGAGCAGCTAGACAATGTTATGAAAAAATTTGGTGAACGTCAGGTGTACTGGGTCAATGCGCGCATTCCCACTAAACGTTGGCAAAATGAAGTGAATGTTATGCTAGAAGCGGCCAAAGATAAATACGATAATCTAGTCGTAATAGATTGGTACAGTTATAGTAATGCCCATGAAGAATGGTTCCGCGAAGATCGTGCCCACCCCAATGAAGAAGGAATGGAAAAGTATGTGTCCTTCGTTTCCGAGAAATTAATAGCGGACATGACAACTACAGATTAAAGAAGCTGATTGTGCTTACCTGTTCTAACCAACACTAATACTAACTCTTGATGTTGTATTTTATAGATAAGTAACCAATCAGCTTCTATGTGTAGTTCTCTATAGCTTTTCCAATCTCCAAACAAATTATTATCTTTATATTTTGTTTTTAGGATATCAGTATCATTCTCTACGATACATGTAATTGCCATCTTCAACTTTCTCATATCAAAGTTTTTCTTTTTATAAATTTTAAAATCTCACTTAAATTTGAGCGCTCGGTCAATTCTCATTTAGTTCCTCCCAAAGCTCATCTACCGAATTAAACGAGGCAAGAATTCCCAATCATTCCGCGAACTCCCACTCAATTTCATCCATCAATTCAGTCAAAAATCCTTCTTGCAAGGCTATTTGGTGGGTAACTTTAATCTTTTCTGCTACCGGAGCAAGCCTTGGATCTTGAATTCGTTGCAGTTGCTTAATCCGAGCTGCACTGAGTTCACTTTTTGTCGCTATTTTTTGATAGGTTGCCAGATTCATCGCAATGGTTTGTAAATGTTCAGGGAACGCGTCTATTAATCTTTGTACCATAAACAAGCCCTCTGGATCCATATCCCCCACGTAATACAATTGCGTCTGACTTTCAACTAATTTACGTAGCATTCGCCAGACTGCGTAGATAAACTGGCCGCTGGAGCAGAGAATCGGCACTTCAAGTAATAAGTCCCCCTGGATAGAAAAGACGCCAGAGTTTTCAACAATTAGCACTCTATCACTAGTAAAAGGTCGGATCTCGGTCATCCGCAAAATTTCTTTCAATGGAATATTCCAAGAACATCCTTCTATGCATGATTGCCACCACATCTCATTGATTACGCTATTCTTACTAGCAACTAATCCTCTAGCCGCCACATAATTCATCATGTCGTCTCTCAATAAGTAAAATTCTTCCAGCACCTCTGTAAACAATTTTCTTGTTGCTTATCGAAGACATGGGCATCGCCTGTTTGTTGGTAGGCAAACACTGGGATACGCACAAACTACTACGGTGATTCCTTTAGTTCATCTGAATTCCTTACTTATAGTTATCTACCATGCCTCCAAGCTAGCAGGTTTGGCATCAATCCAGCTAATCTATAGCGATTGCTCTCTTTCATCCACCAATGCCAACACTTCTACCATGCTAATTGGTGCAAAATGAATCATATCTACTCCAACATTGACAGCATTAGCTCCTAAATATTGTGCGAAATAATCCGGCTTCGAATTATGCACGTGCCCATATAGATGAATAGACTGTTTATAATAGCCATCCCACTCCAAAATAGGATAGTGAAACAACACGAATCTCACTTTATTTTCCTTAAATGAATAGTAATCCTTCACCCACTCAAACAGAGAAAGATCAAAATCTGGATCATTCAAGTACTTCTCATGATTCCCTTTGACTAGATATTTTTTCCCACGCAACTTTTTCAAAATCTGATTCGCTTGGGCACCGGTTCCCTTATAGACAAAATCACCTAAAATATAGACTTCATCCTTTGGTGACTTCACGACACTATTCCAATTATTAATCAATGCTCGATTCATCTCTTCCACATTCTCAAAGGGTCGATTGCTAAACTCAATCACTGCTTCATGGTAAAAATGGGTATCTGCAATAAAATATTTCATGTTCTCACATCCCAACGTCCATACGACTTAATTTCTATCTAATTTTATTCATTCCATAATAGCTTAAGGCCTCAGCTTCAAAGCGATTACCCAATTATACTCTATTTTGGTAGGCAGAAACGATCTGTTCATTGAACTCACGGGAAATGATATAATTAGTGCGAAGATTAATACTGACCATACAAATAGAAACAACTAATGAAACATTACCCCAAAAAGTAGGTATCATTTAGCTACTAGGTAACCAAGCTAGGTAATTACCCGCCATTACCTAGTAACAATCAAAAAAATAATCATTTCACCTCTCCTACCTATGTAAGCATCCATAAATATCGTTAATTCCCTACATGTACACAGCAACAGACAGACAAATTTTGATTCTTCACGTAATCTAGAATCAAGGAGGCAGACAAAGTGAACTTTAGCAAGCAACTAAAAATTTATCGTGAAACGAATGGTTATTCTCAAGAAGAACTGGCTGGAAAAATTTATGTGACACGACAAACGATTTCAAAGTGGGAGAACGATCATACCTATCCAGACATCCATAATTTGATTGCACTAAGTATCCTTTTCGATGTCACCTTAGACGAGCTCGTGAGAGGAGATGTAGAGATAATGAAAAATAATATTGATGCTGAACGTATGAACAAATTGAGTGTGGTTATGCTTTTATTTCTTATAATGACTGCAGTAGCTGTGGTTCCTTGTGTTTATTATTTAAGCTGGCTGGGGCTTTTTATCGCATTTATCCCATGTGGTATTTCTATGGTAGCAGCACTCAAGATTGAAAAAATAAAGAAAGAAAAAAATATTAAAACTTATGCTGAAATCGTGGCCTTTACAGAAGGTAAAGACCTAGACTCTATTCGAAAACAGCGTAATCGCAAAAGAGACATCCAAGCTAAAGTGAAACTCGTTTTATTATTTACGCTAGCAGGAGGAGCCATCACCGCCCTCTTTGACTTCTTATGGTTCTTGATTTTATCCCATTGATTGTGTAGCTTCCCCTGCCATAATAAAAAACTGAAAAGATAGCTTAAATCTAGGTAGGTAAATTACCTAGGTAATAAGAAATAACCCTTTTGCTCCCAGTAGCATCTATCTGGAAACAAAAGGGTTATTTAATCAAGCCAATAAATACGCTTGGGCTTTTCGATATTTAGCCAGTCGTTGCTCATCCTTCTCAGTCAACACAGCCATTCTAGAAGTGTCCATGTTATGCTTCAAATCAGCCAGCTTGACGACTCGCGCAAGTTGCTTTTCTTTAACCTTTTTTAGATAATCAAAATACGGTTCATTCTTCTGATGTGTCAAAACTTTGACAGCTTCGATTACCGTTTCGGGCAAGCCAACATTCCTAAGATCATTCTCATCAGTTGCAGTATCCTCTAAAACATCGTGAAGATAAGCTACAGCTTTCTCTTCATCAGTTTTAACGAAGCTAGCGACTGTTTTCGGATGTAAATAATACGGTTGCCCACCTTTATCAACTTGCCCTTGATGTGCTTCTTCTGATATTTTTCTAGCAATTTCTACAAAATCCATTTTACCAATCCTCTTTTCTTCAATTGGCGATTTATTTTTTCCTAGATAAAGTATACCCTCGGCAACTTCTATTCTCTACTATCTATCTGTAGTGACGAATTCTATCTATCAAAAACTAACTAGCTTTTGATTTTTCTATTCTATTTTATAAAAAATCAGTATCTGTTTATCCTTATGTACAGTGGTTTAGTTACTACCACACAATGTTTTTTTGACTAACTAGAAAAACCTTGCTATAATGCACGTGTAGGTAAAAGGTGCGCTAACACCTCTTACAAAATTGCTTCGGCAGTGGATTTGGTTGGGCTTAAAGGATTACTCCTTTAAGCTTTTTATTTTTTTAGCAATCGCTAACGATAGATCAACTATCGTTAAGATCGCGATAATGTTAGCAAACATTATCATTCAAAAAATTACCTTCCTCATTCCACCGTGATTCATTGGCAATTCTCCTTTCAAACCAACGTTTATATATTGATTAGAAGGTTGAAAGTGATTCACCACGACCTATGGCAATACTACACTTGCATGACAGCAAGTTCTTTTCTCCTCACTGACTGTAACACACTTACACCTATATAAATAGCGAATGTCTTATAAAACTTTCCTTTTATGATAGCGCCCTCATATATCTGCTTAAAACTACCATAATCTCTAGTCAAATTAGAATAATTACCAAAGTATACCTGTCATAAGCGCAGGCTTTTTCACAAGTTGAGCATCTATAATAAAAAGACAAGTACCCAGAGTTTCCTCTCGAATACTTGTCTTTAACTGTCTAATTTTATAATTCCTTGTTACGGATTAACAAAGTGCTGGCTACTAATGAAAGTAATGTTACCACAGCACTAACAATCACATAAGGTAAAATCTCATCAAATTTCAATTGACCGACACCTAAGACTTGAATAAAGCCTAAGAAATCAAAATATTTCAGTTGTTCCCATTCTGTAATTGTGTAAATAATTTGAACAACGATTGGGTAAACCACGATCAAGATTGCGGCACCCACCATGCTGCCTAACCCGACTAATAACAGACTTGCCAAGCTAAATACGACACTGATTAATAAACTAATCGCAACCGCTAATAGGAAAGTTTGCAACACAAATGAGAAGAAATCTGCTTGTGTACTGCCGAATTTTAGGTACGCTGTCAACATGACTGCTGCAAAGTGTAGCACGATGAAAAATGTTAGATAAAAGACTTGGCTGATGTATTTTGCTACGACAAATTGTAAACGGCTAACGCCTGCAGTCAATGAATTCTTGTATGTTTTTTGTGAAAATTCATAGCCGAACACGATCACAAAGACCCCGATTAATAAATAGACCAATATGCTACTAGAAAAAACGGCTGCATCGATCGATGTTTTCAGATCAATCCCTGATGGCATTGTTGTATCCAGGTCCACACCCATGCCGACTGAGTTTCCTGTTAAGACATTGACGATGGCGAAAGCAATCATCACGATGCCTGTCACGATAAATCCTTTTGTATGTAGTACTCTATAAAAATCTGCTTTAATTAATCGAATCATGTTATTTTCCCCCTGCACTGTTCGCGTTTGTATTCGTCACGTTTTGGACCAACTCGGTAAAGTAATTCTCCAAACTATTTTCTTGTTTTTGAATTTGATTGACTAAGATATCATTTTGCACCAATAATTTATTGATAGCTTTAATTTCCAATGTTTCATCTAAGATACGAATCTGATTGCCTGTTGTCACTTCAAAATTCGTGATGTTGTTTTCATTCAAGATCATCGCCGCTTGCTTCGCGTCTTCCACGTCCACGACAATCGCTGTTGTCACTAAGTTATCAAACTCTTCTTTTGAGATTTCTTGAATCATCGTTCCTTCATTAATAAAACCAAAACGATTCGATACTTGATATAATTCCGTTAAGATATGGCTTGAGATGATGATTGTTGTATTGCGTTCTCTGTTAATTCGTTCTAAAATTCCTCTAAATTCAATAATTGCGATTGGATCCAAGCCATTGATTGGCTCATCCAAGATTAAGAAATCTGGGTTACTCACAAGTGCCATCGCGATTCCCAAACGTTGTTTCATACCTAATGAAAAGTTCTTGAACTTTTTCTTGCCTGTATCTGCTAGATTGACAAATTCTAACGTTTCGTCAATCACTGAGAAATCATGGATACCTTTTTGAATGCACATGATTTTCATATTTTGGTAGGCAGTCATCTTATTGTATGCCGCTGGACTCTCGATTACTGAACCCGTCCGTTGTAAACTATTTTGATAGCCTCTCGTACCTTTTCTATTTCCTAGTAAGGCGATTTCTCCACCAGATGCTTCTTTCGATAAATCCGTAATCAATTTCATAATCGTTGTTTTCCCAGAACCGTTCCGACCAATCAGTCCGTAGATGTCGCCTTTTTTCACCGTTAGCGATACATTATTTAGTGCATATTGTTTCCCAAATTTCTTTGTCACATTATTTAAAGTTAGTATATTTTCAGTCATTGTTGTTTCCTCCTCTTTCGATAGTCTTACTTTACCAAGCATTTCTTAACTCAGCTATTAACTAATTCTTAACTCTTTCTTAAATCGAAAAAAGTCGAAAAGTTTCGTATACTCAATATTTTGATTGACTTAACTTTTGAAGAATCTTACCGCTTAATAGAAGGAATGTGAAAAAGTTAAGTATACTTAATATTCTGATCTATTCAACACTTTAAAAATTTTAAAACTTAATAAAATGAACGCCCAAAACATTAAGTATACTTAATGTTTTTGATTCTAACGAGAAAAAGTTTGGTATACTTAATTTTTTGACTGTTTAACTTTTGAAGAATTTTGACGCTTAATAGAAGGAGTATCCCAAAAATTTGGTATACTTAATGTTTTGGGGTCTAATTGTGGACTTTCAAAATATTTTTTCTCAAAAAATACAAAAGCCACTTTTTCCTTAAAAATAAAAAGTAAATCTTGAGAGATGATATATTTAATTTCCTTTCAGCGGATAATTTAGATTTTTGAACTTTTTTATCACTGGCAAAACAACAGACATCTATGAAAGACCCAAAATTAATAACGATAAGCGCTGCTCAGTCTATACATCATATTCCATTTAGACTGTTTCTTGATGTTTCCCTGAAATTCCTTGAAGCATTTTCCTGTTGATTCTTGTAATCAAAATAATAGCATCTCCATCTAGCAGGAATCCCGGATGTAGTACATCACTTGGCACTCACAGTACGTATACTTTTCATTAACACAAATAAAGCTAGCCAAATGATTTTACTCATTCGCCTAGCTTTGCTTAAATTCATCCCACTTTGTTTCCCTTACTCTTCTACCGAGTTCAGGTAGCTAATAAATTTATCCTGAGCTTCCTGTAGTTTATCCGTGTAATCCGTCACAGTTTGATAGTAACTTTGCTCATCAGGTGCCTCAGCTAATTTGTTGAAATAGTCCGTATGGAGTGTATTAAACTCATTTAATGCATTCTGTAATCTTGATACATCTTTATATTTTTTCTCATTCTCCACAAGTTTGAACTCTTTAATTTGCTTGGAATTAGCTACCCATGCCAGATATTCATCTGATTCTAGAAAGCCCTCTGCCTGTTGGTGTAACTCGTCAAAGGCGACGGTTGGTTCAACTATTGCGTGTTTATTCATCAGCTCCTGTAACGTCTCGTTGTAGCCCTTTGTCAGCGTCATAAACTCGTCTGCCGTCTTATTATTGTTTGAGCTACAACCAGCCATTACGACAACTATTACGGCCAATAACCATCCTATGTACGTTCTCTTCTTCATTTCCGCCTTCCTTTCTGTGCCCATCAGCCTTTATTCTGCTGTTTTCAGTAAAACAATCTCGTCTTCGACCTTTTCACCAGTTACGACAAATCCCAGCTTTTCATATAAGTCTTGAGCAATCTGATTGCCTTCTACTGCTGAGATTCGTAAGTCTTCTGCTGGAAAATGCTCAGTGAACCACGTCAAGCTTTGTTGTAATCCCTTTGTACCAAAGCCTTTGTTTTGATAAGGACTAGCAATCATATAACGTTCAATCCACCAAGAATCTTTCCCGTAATCCTCATCTGCTAGGTAATAGCTAAACATAATGAAGCCAATCATTTCCTCTTCGTTATACAATCCAAAGGCTTTTCTGTCTTTTTCGAACTTAGCCTCTAGCAAAGAATACCAATTAGGGGCAACAAATTTTTCCTGTTCCTTGTCTACCGTTATTTTGACGCACGCTTTATAGTTTTCTTGAGTAATTTCCTTTAACTGAATCATCAGTTCGCCCACTTTCTATTTTAATTTTTTTAAAAAAAGAGTCCGGGACATTAGTCAAATTGACTGATGTCTCAGACTCTGTCCTCGAAAGGCACTCACTGATTTACCCACAGCAAGAAATATTTCCTACCCTTCGTTTTTCTTCTGTTACTTATGTGATTTGCTCTGTCGAT
Source organism: Candidatus Enterococcus huntleyi (assembly GCF_009933175.1). Taxonomy (GTDB): domain Bacteria; phylum Bacillota; class Bacilli; order Lactobacillales; family Enterococcaceae; genus Enterococcus_K; species Enterococcus_K huntleyi. The sequence goes on from NZ_MAEJ01000004.1 coordinate 58,280, forward strand.
TTAAAACAGACCAAATTTTTTCTTTTTGACTTCCGTAAACGCTGGATAATCAGTTGGGTCACCATTCAGCAAATCTTTTGCCACTTGCTTCATCAATGCGACCTTTTCCCGCCCAAAATCCTTGGCAATTTGTTCGTAAGCTTCCTTCATATAAAACGTCCGCTTCTTAACGCCATGCGCGTCTGATGCAACCATCTGAACTAGATTATGCTCCACCATTGTTTTGGCTGTTTTTTGAATTTCCTTACCAAACGTTCCAACGTAACTAGGCGCTGTTAATTGAGCCAAACAACCCATCTCTAAAAATGGAATCAGGTGATTTGGATCCTTACGAAAATGAGCATTGCGTTCCGGATGGACAATCACTGGCGTTTTACCTAGTGCTTGTAAATCAAAGAAAACTTGCTCCGTATACGAAGGAACTTCCATCGTCGGAAATTCAATCAAGATATACGTATCATCTAAATCTGTAAATAAGATATTATCACGGGCCAAATCATCCAGTAAATCGCCAGTAATTCGAACCTCTTGTCCCTCTAAAAGAGTCAAAGGCAGATTTCTCTTATCTAATTCATCCTGTAAATCAGTGACAAGTGAAATGACTGTTGATTTGGGATTGCGATATTTGCCATTGTTATGATGCGGGGTACATAAAATATGGGTAATCCCTTGGCTAATGGCTTTTTCGGCCATGTCAATGCTATCTTCTAGCGACGATGCGCCATCATCAATACCATGTAAAATGTGGCAATGTAAATCGATCATTCTCTTGTCTCCTTACCTACTAATTTTTATCTTTGAATCTCTCAAACTATCACTAGTTACCGTAATAGTAATAGTATCCTTGGTCCTTGCTATTTTCAGCACCGTTATAGATAACACCTAACATGCGCGCTTGAACCATATTCAATAATTCTTTGGCTTTCGTCAATGATTCTTTTCTTGAGACATTTTCACGAACAACCAACAATGTGCCATCTGTTTTTGATGCCATAATTTGCGCATCCGTTACAGCAACTACTGGCGGCATATCGAAGATTACGATATCGTATAAACTTTTAGCTTCTTCAATCACTTGCCCCATACGCATTGAGCCTAATAACTCAGATGGATTAGGTGGTTTAGGACCACTTGTTAAGACAGTTAAATTATCAATCACAGTTCGTTGTGCTGCTTCTAAGACACTTGTTGAAGTACTCAACACCGTGCTTAATCCTTTGGCATTACTCAAATTAAATGTCTTGTACACAGTAGGTTTACGCATATCTGAATCGACTAATAAAACACGTTGTCCAGCTTTTGCAAAAACTACTGCTAAGTTCTCTGACGTTGTCGATTTTCCTTCACCCGGTCCAGAAGACGTGATAACCATTGTCTTAATTGGATTGTCTGAAGAAGAAGCGAATTGAATGTTTGTTCGAATTGTCCGATATTGTTCAGAAATTGGTGAAGAAGGATCCACTAATGTAATTAGACTTACTGCACTAGTTGTTGTGCCTTTACGTTCATTTTTCTTTGCCATAATCCTTATCGATCCTCCTAGACACGTGAACGACTACGACGTGATTCTGTCGTTTTGTCATCCTCTGATTTTTTCGCTACAACTGCAGCGGTAGGTTTTGCTTGAATAGTTGCGTGCAATTCTTTTGGTGACATTTGTGGCACCGTCCCAAGAATCGTGAAGCCTAATGATTCAGTTACAAATTTATCGTCTTTAACTGTTCTATCAAGTAATTGTAATAAGAAGGCTAAGCCGACACCCACCATTAAACCTAAAACAACCCCGATTGCCAGGTTCAATTTGTTGTTAGGCGACACAGGTGTTGTACTAGCTACAGCACTTGATACAATCGAAATTTTGTCGACGTTCATGACATCTTTGGCATTTTCTTGGAAGACCAAAGCTGTTGTGTTAGCAATTTGTTGTGAAGTAACTGCATTGGTACTCGTCGCTTGAATCGAAAACATTTGCGAGTTTGGTGACTGGTTAACGGAAATCGAACCTTTGATCGCCCCGGCACTCATCTCTACATTGTCGTCTTTGTCTAAACGCTCTTCGACTTCATTCATAACCAAGTCACTAGTAATCATATCCTTGTAAGTGTTAATCATCTGTAAGTTGGTATTAACATCATTCACATTAGTCGTTTCAGTTTGCGGTAATGTTACAATCAACTGCGCTTGCGAACTATACTTTTGTGTGATTACGAAAAAGGTCGCCACCCCAGCCAAGGCCAATCCAACAAACATCGAAATTAAAATTGTCGCAATGTGCTTGCGTAAGACTTCAAATATATCTTTTAAACTAATTGTCTCTTCCATCTTTTCTCCACTTTCTATTAATTCTCTATATTCATTTGTTTTTTCAATTCCTCTTGAACTCTAGCTAATTCATCTGCAGCTACTCGTTGGTAAGAGACGCCGTCTTGCATGAATCCTTCACCCTTCAACTGGTCTTGTTTGACTTTGCCAAACGCCTCCCGATAGTCTAAGGCCATAGTCTGCATCTCTGCAAAACTCATATCAGTCTTCATGTTGCTTTCAACAGCACCCAAGATACTTTGATACTTACTAACTCCATCTACACTGAGCACTTTCCTAGCAATACCTTCAACAATTTTACGTTGACGCTCTTGACGACCATAATCACCATTCGGATCTTCATAACGCATTCGTGAAAAAGCCAAAGTAGCATCACCATCTAAGCTAATCTTGCCGATAACAAAATCATGCCCATCTTGTGAAAAAGTTAAATCATTGTTGACTTCAATGCCGCCAACCGCATCGACCAGTTGTTTCAAACCTTTCATATTAATTGATACATAATGATCAATCGGTATGTCCAGAAAATTCTGTATCGTATCCATCGACATTGCTGCCCCACCAAACGCATACGCATGGTTAATTTTATCCTGCGTACCACGGCCAATAATATCTACGTAGGTATCACGTGCGATACTCACCACCGTCGTTTGTTGATCCTCAGGGCTAACCGTTGCTACCATAATTGTATCTGAACGTCCCTGGTCAAGACGACCCAAATCACCTGTATCAATCCCCATCAAAAGAATAGAGACGGATTCTTGCTTTGTTAAATCCACAGGGGTCTGACGATGATTATCTAGTTTTTCAGTCCGTTCAACTGTCTCATATGTTTTATCAAAGGCACTCGAAACATCCGTGTAAAACTTCGTGCCCATTGCAACAACCGCAATAATTAAGACAACAATGACTGCCAAAATAATCAAAAAAATCTTTTTTCCCTTTGACATAGCTTTCCTCCAATTAATTCAATCCATGCATATATGTATGTATGAAAGAATCATTTTCTTCACTCGGGGGACGCATAGGAAGGTTAGTAATACGTGCCCTCGTCTGTGTAAGTACCCTCGTCCGTGCTAGTATCGCCTGTTGTACTATCCCCATAATAATTCGTTCCATAACCCATTTGTTCAGCGACTTTTTCTGCCAAAGCAGTATATTTCGCTTTTTCTTTTTCATTTCTCACTTGGCTGATACTGTCAATCGCAGCCAAATAACCCTCATAGGTCACCGCATCTGTGACTACATCATCCTTGATCATTGTCGCAAATGATTTTTGTAGTTCAGCAATCCGTTTCACTTGTGCATCAGCATACCCAAGATACGTTTCAACGTTGGTTTTCCATGAACTATCCTCGAATAAACTTAAGTTTTCACGCACACGGCCCATATCAGTTTCTTTCAGGTTGTCTTTGATGATTACATTGTTTTTCGTTTTCTGCCAATCTGACACACCATTCACAAACAAAGCAACTGTTTGATTTTGAATCGATAATTTTGCTTGCGCTTGTTTCAGTACTTCTTCGATGGCTTTTTTCTGTGCTTGAACTTCTTTTGATCCTGAAGGTAAAGCCTTCTCTTCAATGCCAAATTCTTTTGCTGAAACCTTAATTGCTGAAATTGATCCAGACAATTTAGTCAATACATCATCATTCACACTTGCCTTCAAGAAAGTCTGCTTGTCATCAGTGAATAATGCATTTACTTCTTTTTCTACTTCAGAAATCCCATCTTTTTCTCTTATAATTGCCGCTTGCGCATATTCAACTCTTTGTTGATACTGACGCTGATTGTTTTCTCTAAACCCAAAAAAACACACAGCAACTGACCCTATACCCGCTGCAATAACGGTCAACGTCTTAAATAACGTCTTGCCCATGAACACACTCCTTAAACTATTGATTGGATCCTACAACTTGTTCTATTTTACTGAAAATAGAGACAGTTCTTATTAATTATAGAAGAAATCCCCCTTTAAATAAAGATAAATCGGGATTTTTTTCGCTAAAATCCGTGGCATCGTTATCCACTCGTTATTATATACACAAACGAACTGTTTAGTAAATGTATTTATCACTATATTCGTTGTTATTTTAAGAAATAAATAAGTTCTTAATTTTTTGCTAGAAAAGTCGAAAAACACGCGCTATTCATGATTTCCCAACGAATTCGCCCTTACTGTTTGAAAGCCAGTCAAACACTCGACTGAACATTTCTCTTAAATTCATCCTAAAATACAGGCAATCAATCTCTCGTTGCTCATCATTTCCTAGCGATAAATTTCTGCCACCGATTTATCTATTGCTTCTATTAAAAGAGGCTTTTTCTTGTAAAAAAATTAGTTCTCTATTCACACAAAGAGAGGCTAAGCTTACGTGCCTAACCCCTCTTGTGTTTTTCACTTACTGAGCGTTATACTATCTGATTCTTTACAGAGTCCCTTTTGATTATTTTACAAACTCTGCAGATTTAGTTCCTGCTTGGCGACCGAAGATGATGATGTCAGCCACAGCATTTCCACCGATACGGTTATTTCCGTGTACGCCACCTGTTACTTCACCGGCTGCAAATAAACCAGGAATGACTTTATTTTCTGTATTCAAGACTTCTGTATTCGTGTTAATTTTCACGCCACCCATAGTGTGGTGAATCCCTGGTGCAATCGCAATTGCGTAGTAAGGACCTTTTGATAAATCGTTATCCATCGCTGTTTCACGGCCAAATTCGGCATCTTTTTTATCTGCTACAGCTTTGTTCCATGTTTCAACCGTAGTTTGTAAGTTATCTTCTGATACGTTAATTTCTTTTGCCAATGCTTCTAATGAATCAGCTGATTTCACTAAGCCTTGCTCTTCATAGAAATCGATCGCTTTCACACGTTCTTTAACACCTGCATCAAAAATTAGGTACGCTGATTTTTCTGGAAGTGCAATAATTGCTGCTGAAACTTTATCACGTGTTTCCATTTCATTAAAGAAACGATTTCCTTCCTGGCTGACCAAGATAGCTCCTTCACCACGTACCGCTTCTGTAATCAATAATGATTTTGTTTGGTCAACAGTTGGGTGAATTTGGATTTGATCCATATCCACTGTTTGGCCACCTAAAGCTTCGATCATCTTGATTCCGTCACCAGTTGAACCTGCTTGGTTAGTTGTGACATAGCCTTTTAATTCAGGTTTGTTCTCAACAACCATGTCCATGTTTGCGCCGAATCCGCCAGTTGTAACAACAACTGCTTTTGAAGAAACTGTTTTTTCTTCTTCGCCAATTTTTACGTTAACACCAGTCACAGTGCCATCTTTTTCGTTAATTTTTACAACATCCGCATTTACAAATAAAGGAATTTCACGTTCATGAATGTTCTTCATCAAACCATCCACTAAATAGCCACCAACCGCTGAACCATCAGACGGACGATGCGTTCTTTTTTCGCTCATCCCACCTGTAGTTGTTAGGTTATCTAAAGTAATTCCCATAGAATCTAGCCAATCAATCGCAGCAGAAGAATTATCCACTAAGTAATGTAATAACTCTTGATCATTGGTTCCGCCACCGCCAGCTAATGATTCTTCGAAGAATTTATCATTTGAATCTTCAATCCCTTGGTCTTTTTGGAATTTTGTTTCAGAAGCATTCATACCTGCTGAAGCTTTTGAAGTATTCCCACCAGCAACTGGCATTTTTTCTAAAATAACTGGATTCGCGCCAGCTTCTTTGGCTTGGATTGCCGCAGCCATCCCTGCGCCACCAGCCCCTACGATAACCACATCGTATGAATCTTTCAACTCAGAAGGATCTGTATATTCTTGTGCTGAAGCCGCTGACGTTACATCAGAAGTTTCAGACGTTTTATCGGTCTTCGCTGACTCACTTGAATCTGTTTTTTTGTCGCTACCACAAGCTGTTAGCAGTAAAACAGAACTTAATACTAACAGTCCACTAAAAATCTTTTTCATTTTTTTACCCACCTTTTTATTTTTTCATAAAAAGTATATCACATCACAAAGATCCACAAAAAATAAAAAAATCTCATATTTTGCTCATTCAAAAACTCTGATTAATAGACCTATTTTATTCCAAAATGAGAATATCAGGAAATATAACAATCGCTATATTTATATAAATTAGAAAAAGATGAGAAATGAAGATAACGTTTTTTATGTTTTCTTTCATTCAGCTACTTTTTTTAGGAATTTAAATAAAACTCGATAAACCTTTGCGCGTAATTGTATACTGATAGCATAGATTAATTACTTGTATAAGCTTATCCTACTCAGCTAAGCCGTGACTTCATCTATCAAAGTCCTACCTACTTATTCTATTCAGAAAGGTGCACCGATATGACCACTTTAATTACCATCCGCGGAAATTCTGGTAGCGGAAAGACCACACTCGCCCTTGCGCTTCAAAAGAAATTAGGCCCGAATTATCTGCTCATTTCTCAGGATATGATTCGTCGTGAAATGCTCTATGTAAAGGATGGTCCTAAAACACCAGCCATTTCTTTACTCACAACGCTTCTATTATATGGCAAAGATAACTGTCCCTTTATTATTTTAGAAGGCATCCTAAATGCTAGCTGGTATGCGCCGCTATTTGAAGTCGCAACCACCACATTTTCAACAAATCTTTTTGCTTATTACTATGACCTACCTTTTATTGAGACCTTCAGACGACATCAAACAAAATCAACTGCTAGCGATTTTGGCGAACCCGAAATGAAACGTTGGTGGACAGAAAAAGATCTCGTCCCTCAACTACACGAAACGATACTCACTGCCAAACTTTCACTAGACCAAACTCTTGAATTAATCTGGCAGGATCTAGCCCAGACAACCGATACGATTGAGCTGTAAGTGGGTACGCTGGCTACTCACCGGGTAATTATTACCCAGTTGTTTTACCCACTATTTAATAAAAGAATAGTTCAGAAATCTTTCAGTAACTTCTCTTTTTGATATTTCAAAACCATTCAATTTGTGCTACTATCCTATTTAAGAACTTTTTCATCATTTTCTCATAAAAAATTAAAGGAGGTAGATTTGAATGGTTTTAGTAGGCTCACTAGCAGACAGTTTAGGGATTGTTATCGGTAGTCTTTTAGGCATTCTCTTGCGAAATATCAATGAACAAACCAAAGACACAGTCACAAAAGGAATTGGGTTAGGCGTGATTATTTTAGCCATTCAAATGGGGATTCAAGCCACCTCTTTTATTATCATTGTCATCAGTATCTGCTTAGGTGGTTTAATCGGTGAATGGCTCAAAATTGAAGATGCCATGGGCCGCTTTGGGCTCTTTTTAGAAAATCGCTTTGCGCGCGGTAATGGCAACTTTTCTGAAGGCTTTGTCACCGCCACTCTAATTTTCGTGATTGGCTCGATGGGCATTATCGGTGCCATCGAAAGTGGCGTTTCTGGAAACCACCAAACACTGTTAACTAAAGCCGTCATGGATGCCTTTATGGCCAGTATGTTGACCGCATCTTTGGGTGTTGGTGTGCTTTTTTCAGCTATTCCTGTCTTAATCTATCAAGGGGCAATTACTCTTTTTGCGCGTTTTATTATCCAATATGTTCCTGACGCACTGTTGGATATCATCATGGATCAGATCAGCGTCATCGGAGGTTTAATGATCTTAGCGATTGGTTTGAATGTCATGAAACTCACTAAGATTCGGGTCTCAAACTTTCTACCAGGTATTCTGGTCTTAATCGCAATCTTAGTAGTTCAATATTATTATTTCTAACCGGAACACCTACCTATCAAAAGAAGCGGGTAACACCTAGTAAATTACCTAGGTATTACCCGCTTTTCATTTAAACTATCATCTCATTCAGTTCAACTACGCTTATCCGTGTTTCAAGACATCTAAGATTGTCCGTAATTCACCCACTGGAACTTGACCAGGTGCTGAAGCTTGACCTGCTGCACCAAATGTTGCGTCGGAACCAAACGTTTGACCTGATACACGACTCACCATACCCAATGCGCCCATCGACATAGTAATTAGTGGACGATCAGAGTACTCACGTTTCATTTCTTCTGTCGCTGAAAGCAACGTTAAGACATCCGCAGCAGTTTGCGGCATTACCGCTATTTTGCAGATATCAGCGCCTTTATCTTGCATCATACGCAAACGATTCACAATCTCAGCTTGAGCCGGTGTTGCATGGAAATCATGGTTACACATCACGATTTTCACGTCTTTTTCATGCGCTTTTGCGATTAGCTGGGCTGCTGCTTCCGCTGGCATAAACAACTCAACATCGATTAAGTCAGCTTTACCTGAAGCAACGACTTCTTCATAAATTGAAAAATATTGCGCATCTGGCAACTCTAGCTCGCCGCCTTCTTTTTTGGTACGGAACGTTACTAATAAAGGTTTATTTAGGCATTCGCTCAATTTTTTTGACAACTCAGCTACTTTTTTACCATCGGTTACTTCATCAAAAAAATCAATTCGCCATTCAATAATATCGCAATCTAGCTGTGCTAATTTCTGTGCTTCTGCTAAAATTCCAGCCTCAGTCTTTTCTACTAAAGGAACAATGATTTTCGGTAATCCTTCCCCAATCACTACATCAGCCACTTTAACTGTCTTCATCTCGTTTCGCTCCCTTTTTCCTATAATTTTACAAATATAGGCATTGGCTGAACGTTTCCATACCAATGTCTATTCTATTTTTAGTTCTAATTTTTATTAAGCTTCACTGGTATCGATTGTTTGACGATAACGAATGAAGATGACCACTGCAAGTACAAAACCGATCCCTGCAATGATTGTATCAAATAACATGATGTTGCGTACACTAGTTTCAGCAATTTTAGCAGCTGCTACAGGAATTACAAAGGATGCGATACTACCGAAAGTATAGAAAATTCCAGTAATTGTACCTTTTCCAGCTGGGAACATTTCGCCCATCACGGTTAAACCTAACTGTAAAACACCGCCTGCCGCAAAGAAACCAACTAAACCTGCACCCACGGTACAAACCAATGGTGTTGGGAATGCCCACATCACCAAAATCGTTGCAAAAGAGACTAATGTATAGAGTAGCACAAGGTAAATCGGACGAACTTTTGCAGCAACTACCGCTGTAAACGCCACGCATAATAATGAGCCCATTGAATAATAAGACACCAAAACACCCGCATTTTCAGCAGCCATACCCGCCGCTTTTTCCCCATAAGTTCCGATAAACTGACTAATTAAATAGAAGGTTGCTTGTGCAATAAAACCATAGATGACAAACGCGACCCCTTCAATAGCCATTTTAGGTTTCGATTTAAATTTCGTTGTTGGCGCTTGTTGAACCGCACCTTCTGTCCCTTCAGCTGCCTGTTTTTCCTCTTGATCAGGAAACGGACGCTTCCATAAATATAAAGAATTCAGCACTAAAATAACAGCAACAGCAACGAATGACCAACCAAACCATAAGCCAGAAGAGACCAAAAATTTGATCATTAACGGTAAAGCAAACTGACCAATTTGAATAAATGCTTTAAGTAAGACATTGGCCGTTCCAGCTGTTTTAGGAAATGATTCCATCAACGCAGGATAAGTCCCTGAATCCAAGAATGAGTTCGCAATCCCGGCAATAACCGCAAAGAACATTGCTACCTCAACACTCGGGCTGAATACTATCCCGAAGAAATAGGCCATATACGTCACCATTCCTAAATAAATGAATGGTTTTCTACCAAATTTGTCAGACAATCGACCAGAAATCATAATCGCAATCAATCGACCAATCCCCAACATAGAAATAACTTTTGCAATGCCCATTAAATCTGTATCCCACTGATCCATCAAAGCATTCTGATTTTGAGAAATAATAATAACTCCAATCCCGTGAACAACATAGTTCATGTACAACCCTATCGCGGTTGGCATATATCTATTTTTCATTGTCTATCCCCTTAGTTTTATTCTTTCGTCTTTAATCATTAGTCTTTACTTAGTCTTTAAATAACAACTCTTTAATATAATCAACGGGCATATCTTCACCAGTAAATAAATTGAAGGCTTCTGCTCCTTGGTATAACATCATGCCCAAACCATTGATTGTTTTCTTCGCACCATGTTCTTTAGCGAATTTCAATAGTTTTGTTTCTTTAGGAATGTAGACCACATCGAAGACCACTAATTCGTCGTGAATCATTTCAGGATCGTTGATTAAGCTTTCATTTTCTAATGGCTTCATACCCACGCCTGTTGCATCAATGTAAATACTACTTTCAGCAATCGATTTTTTGAAGGCTGCTTGGTCTTTTAATGAAGTCAATGTAGCTTTACAGTCAGTTTTGCTGTTAATTTTTTTGACGGTTTCTTTGGCTGTTTCAAACGCCGCATCTTCAATATTGAAAATCCGTAATTCTTTGACGCCGTCTAACGCTGCTTGGATGGCAATCGCTGTTCCAGCACCACCGGCTCCGGTCATGGTCACGATTTGATCTTTCACTTCCACGCCTTCTTCACGTAAAGAACGCATCGCCCCTGTTCCGTCAGTGATGTGGCCAACTAAATGTCCTTTGCCATCTTTGTTGACTACTGTGTTAACAGCGCCAGCTAATTCAGCTGCTGGTGATAATTCATCCAGGTGCTGAATGACTGCTTGTTTATTCGGCATTGATACGTTAGATCCGCGGATTCCTAACGCACGAATCCCTTTGACTGCATCTTCTAATTCTTCATTTCCCACTTCAAACGCTAAGTAGGCATAATCCATTCCTAATTTAGCAAATGCTTCATTATGCATCGTTGGTGATAAACTATGTCTGATTGGTGTCGCAATCAGCCCAATTAATAATGTGTGTCCGTCTAATCTTTCTGTCATGCTCAGTTCCTCACTTTTGAATTTATTTTTATGGGACTGAGAAAATTGGAAAAGAATTCATTTTGCGTGTGAAAGTTTCTTTAAATGAACGCCCTCACTCGCCCGATTCTTTTGATCAGAGTTTCTAACCTCAGTCAGATTCCTCTTTATTTTCTCAATCCCGGTTGCCTAAATCAAGCTTCTTTTATTGTTGAAAAGACCGCTTTTTGTGTCCGATCGTAATCAACTTTTTCAATAGTTTTCAAAATATCCCGTGCTTCCTTGGTTCCTTCAATAATTCGACGAGCCACTTTACTATCCCCGATATTGACTAAGGTTGCATCATTCACTCGTGCATAATTCCGTAATTCATCCATTAACGGCGCGTCTGCTTTCATACCTAAGCACACAAAACCTAAATCAAAATTCAATTCTTTCATCTCGCCACTCGGTAATTCCACTTTGAAATTATCTGAATTAACTTGCATCAACTTAGTCGATGTGTAGACATTAACGTCAAAGTCACGGACGATTTCCATCATCGCTAACTTGGTAATTAAGTCTAAGTCTTTCCCGATTTCTGGCTGCATTTCAACGATGCTGACTGATTTAGCACCACGCTCAGCATAATACTCAACCATATCCAGACCTACAGCACCACCACCGATGACGACGACTTCTTTGCCTTCAAACTCATTAAACTGTTCCATGTTACCCAAAACATCAAAAATTGAAAAGACTTTCCGATTTTCTTCAGCCAAGGCGTCATGTAAGCCATTAATCGGCGGTAACAAAGGTTTCGCACCCGTCGCATTAAGGATAATATCGACATCTTTCCCTGCCAAATCAGCCATTGTGAAAGAATGATTTAAATGAATCGTTAAGTTATCTAACTCGGCACAACGATTCTCTAGATAGGTAATGAAATCGGCAATTCTATTTTTATCAGGCAAGCGCGAAATCTCTTGGCCCAAGCCACCTAAATAAGATTTTTGTTCATATAAATCGACCGTCACACCGACTTCGGCTGCTGTTGCTGCGGCTTCAAGACCCGCTGTTCCGCCACCAATTACGACCATTTTTAATGGCTGCTTGACTTGGTTTTGTTTGTAATCCTCTTCATAATAAAGATCTGGATTGACCGTACAACGGATTGGACGTGATTTATTGATTCGATGATCCGCACAACCGATATTACAAGAAATACATTTTCTCAGTAAATGTTCTTGGTTGTTTTCCACTTTATTAACCCAATTTGGTTCAGCAATCAAGCCACGGCCCATCGCCAACAAATCAGCATCGCCATTTTCTAGAATCTCAGCTGCTCTTCTTGGGCTACGGATATTTCCAGAAGTCACAATGACTTTATCCGGATATTTTTCTTTCACCGCTTTAGCCATATAAGAACGCCAGCCATCTTCTAAGTTCATTTTATCAATTTGATACTGCAAATTATCATTCAAAGCAGCCGACACGTTTAAAATATCAACTTCGTCCGCAAAATATTTCAAAATATCCAACGAATCCTCTAAACTATTTCCCCCTGCTAATAATTCATCTGCGCTAAAGCGTAAAGAAATAGGGAAAAACGGTCCAACCGCCTGACGCACAGCCTCAATCACCAATGTCGTGAAACGCGCGCGATTCTCAGCAGAACCACCAAATTTATCTGTTCTTTTATTATATAAAGGAGAGAGGAATTGGCATAATAGATACGAATGTCCTGCGTGAATTTCCACACAGTCGAAGCCAGCACGCTGCGCACGAGCTGCGGCTTCCCCATAGCGAGCAACAATCTCGTAGATTTCTTCCTCCGTCAAAGGACGCGGTGCTGGATTGCCTGCCTTACTCGGCACGTCAGAAGCTGAAACAGCCTGTTTGCCATTTAAACGTAAGCCATAAGCCGAAGCACCCGCATGGTTAATTTGAACAGAAGTCGCTGCACCATAGGCATGCATCAATTCATTAAAACGCCATAATCCTGGAATATATTGATCATTATCAATTCTCAGCTGCGACGTCCCATTCGTTCCCATTGGATAATCAAAGCAGACATTCTCAAGCGTAATCAGCCCCGTTCCGCCTTTCGCTCTTTGCTCATAGTAAGCAAGATGATCCTCATTAAAAGTCCCATCCATATTGGCAAAATTTGTGCCCATCGGTGGCATAATTACTCTATTTTTCAGAGACATTCGTTTAATTGTCAATGGTTCAAAAATCGCTTGATAATTATTCATGACTATCCTTCTTTCTCCAAATTAATATTTTCACAATCTAATTACCTATAGTTTAATCTATCTATTCAATAAAAACTAATACTTTTTTATCGAACAAACAATCAATATAATTTATCAATTATTCAATCACCAGTTTCCTCTTTATAATAATTTTGTTAATAGACTATCTGCATAAGATTCGTGTATTTCCTTTTTCTAAAAACCAAAAACAAAAATTGGTATACCTGTTTTTTTGACTTTAAAACGATATTCTATTGACTTTTACCCTAAATGGTATATATTATAAGTGTAGGGATTAATTACTTATCCGATAGGAGGAGAGAACCATGAGAAAATTCGTCGTATTGTTTAGTTTAGCTGTATTTGGTTTAGGACTTGCTGCACCTATGACCACCTTTGCTGCAGAGCAAGTGACACCTGTTGCTCACACAGATCAAGTTGTGTATGCAATTCCAGAAGGAGTGAAAAACATCACTGCGATTAACTTTGACCGTGGCGTCTTCTCTCCTGATGTTTATTTAAGCAATCGGCTGATGAATGCCATCACTTGGGCCGGTGGAGGTGCTGTAGCTGTCCTTGTAGCGGCTATCCCTGGCATAGGCATTCAGATGGCCACAGTCGTTGTTCAAGCAGTGAAAGAATATACGGGTACAGTAACAGATGGGATTGTTATCCATATCACCAATGGCTTAGTCGAATACGTAGAAGCCCAATAAATTAGCTATTCAATTATAGCTACTACGTACAAAATAAAAACAAGGAGAATGGCCTTCAGTTTGAAGGGGCTTCTCCTTGTTTTTGCTCTTTATCAAGTCAAATTGACCTAGCTTTTGTTTATAGTTGATAAATTTATCCAAATTCATTTACTTATAATTCATTTTTTACCGTACAGTATGTAGTCGTTCAGTAATTCCTTCACTTACTATTTTATTCATCTACTCGTAGGATAGCTGGTTCCTCCACTATAGCCTTGTAACGCATGGCAATCACAAGTGTAGCGACAAAGCCGATGACCGTCAATACAGCATTGTATAAGAAAACCGTTCGAATGTCCGACTCCGCCATAATTCCTGTGATATATGGCGTAATCATTACTGAAACAGAGGTTGCTAATGAATACAAGCTAGTAATACGTCCTTTTCGCTGAGGGAAAAATTCTAAAATCAAGGCTAATCCCAACTGCCAGATTCCCCCTGCTGCAAAGATACCGACACACAATGAAGCAATCACGAGACCGACAAAGGTCGGCTGCATAATCATATAAATTAAAGAGAGAGCCGTGATACCTGTACAAACTACCATCAATCCTGTTACGCTAACACCTTTTTTCACAATCATCGATGTTAAAAAGACTGATACAAAGGAACCAACACTAAAGACGCTAACAAAAATCAAACTATCCTGTTGACTCACAATATTCATCTGTTCACCAAATTGAGGAATCCATAATATAAATATATTGAACATTGAGACCGAAACAAAAGAAAAGACTAGGAGGGCGATACCATCAATCTTAAACTTAACTCCTTTTGGTCCAGTCGGCTCCTCTGTTGTCGAAGCCTCCTCTTCTACCGTCGTCAGTGGTGGGAAAGGTTGTTTTCTCAAAAATAATAAATTTCCGAATAAGCAGACCGCACACAAAATAAAGGGCCAGCCATAATATAAATTCTCCGTAATAATAATTCTAGTCAAGAAAGGCAAAATAAATTGTCCAATCGAGATAAATGCCTTGTTCAAAACACTCAATGAGCTATTATCTTTCTCACTCGGATAAGCTTCAACTAGCGTTGGATACGTACTTGTATCCAAAAAGGCATTACTAAAACCACCAAACATCGCCAAAAATGCTGCTATTTGATAATTTGGACTTAGCAGAATCCCTAGGAAAAAGACAAAATAGGACACAATCGCGATCATCACCGTTTTCTTTCGACCATATTTGTCTGAAAAATAACCTGAAAAATAAAGACTAATAATTCTACCAAAACCAATTGCACTCATAACCAACGTCACCTGAGTTGTCGAAGCTTGCCACTGGTCTTTTAATGCAGTCATATTTTGCGATAAAACAATCGCTGCCATTCCTTGAAAAATATAATTGAAATAAAGACTACTAAGTAGCGGGATATAGCGTCGCTTTTCATTCGTTTGTTTCTCACTTGTGATATTATTCACTTAAACACCTACTTTCAAACACACTTACTTGTATCCTAGGATACCCGATTCGATTCAGAAATACCAATGCTTTTTTCATTCCAATATGATAAAATTCATTTATCATTTCAGAGGAGAAGATAAATATGAATTTTCGACACCTTGAATATTTTATTAAATTAGCAGAAAATGAACACATGAGACTCACTGCTGAACAACTCAATACTTCACAACCAAATCTAAGCCATGCGATTTCTGTCTTAGAAAAAGAATTAGGCGTAGCGCTATTCGAAAAAAAAGGGCGCAACATTTATTTAACTAGCTATGGAAAATTATTTTATGAATACGTTTCACCTGGATTAAACAAACTTTATTCTGGCAAACAAATGCTCCAAGAACTCGCTAGCCCTGAGACGGGACAAATCCAATTGGGCTTTATTTATACAATGGGATCCGTCTTAACCCCGACATTAGCCAAACAATTTTTAGCTGTACCAGGTAATGAACAGATTCACTTCCGTTTTTCTCAAGGCAACTCTTGCGATATGTTACAACAACTAAAATCTGATACACTCGATATTGCCATCTGCTCAAAAATCGATGACGATCCTGAGGTCCAATTTGATAGTTTAACTGAGCAAAAAATTGTCGTTGTTGTCCCAGAAAACCATCCATTAAGTAGCAAAAAGTCCGTTTCTTTGGATGAACTCGCGGCCTACCCATTTGTCTATTATAACCAGCAAAGCGGCCTGCGTCCCTATATTGACGAGATTTTACACGCTAAAAATATCCAACCAACCATCGCCTGTGAAGTCGAGGAAGACCACAGTATGCTAGGCTTTGTCGGCAGTGACTATGGTGTCGCCATCATGCCGGATATCCCTTCTATTTCGGCCTATCCAGTCAAAAAATTGCGCATCGCCGATATCATTCCAGCACGGCATATCTACCTGGCAACTAGGAAAAATAAAAAAAAGACCCCCGTTGTACAAAAATTTTACAACTACTGTTTAGAAAATAAAGAAACTCTACGAACAGACACATTAAAATAAAACAAACAAGAAGGCTATGGCCGTAGTCAAAATCGACTACTACCATAACCTTCTATTTATTTTACACTTTATATAATGAACCTAGTTCATGCTGCTCCATTCCTTCAATCATTTTGTTTCTAAATAAAAGAGTCACATTTTTTAAGTTTGTAACTTGAACTTCATAGGAATCGCCAGCCGGTGTTACTGTTACCTCGCCTAATGAATGACCTTTAGTGTCAAATACAGTGACTGTTTTTTCTTCTGTCAGCTCAAAGACATGGACAGTAATATCTTTACTATAATCATAGTCTGCTGTGTTTACATTTGCCCCTTCAACAATCAAACTATTCGGACGAGCTAATAATGGAAGTGAGAAGTAGTCATGGGTTTCATGATACCATTTGCCACCTACATAGCTTGCATTATTTAAATAACTTGTCCATGTGCCTTCTGGAACGTAAAATGAAACTTGACCTTCTTCATTGAAGATTGGTGCAACTAATAAATCCTCACCGAACATATACTGCTTATCTATTGTATGAACCGTATAATCCTCTTCAAACTCTAAAACTAATGGTCTCATCATCGGAACGCCCGTTTTCGCTGTATTCACGGCTTCCTTATAAATATAAGGCATCAGCTTGTTCTTCAAACTAGAAAATTTCTGAGTGACCAAGGCTGATTCTTCCCCAAAATTCCAAGGAACACGATACTCGATATTCCCATGATAACGACTATGTGTTGATAATAAGCCAAACTGAGTCCAACGCTTATAAAGATCTTCTGATGTATTTTCTTCAAATCCTCCAATATCATGACTCCAAAATCCGAATCCTGAGAGAACGAAAGAAAGTCCTCCTCGTAAAGATTCTGCCATTGATGAATATTGTGATAAATTATCGCCACCCCAGTGAACAGGGAATTTTTGTGAACCTACAGAAGCTGAACGAGCAAAGACAACCGCATTGCCTTCTCCCTTAATCTCTTCTAACAGCTCAAAAACAACTTCATTATATAAATACGCATAATAGTTATGCATTTTTTCTGGATCAGAGCCATCATAATAAACAGCATCTGTAGGAATTCGCTCACCAAAGTCTGTTTTGAACGAATCAACACCCATATTTAATAAAATGCGTAATTGGTTTTTATACCATTCTCTTGCTTCAGGATTCGTAAAATCAATGATCCCTTGTCCAGCTTGCCATAAATCCCATTGCCAAACAGCACCGTTTTCCCGTTTAATAAAGTAGCCTTTTTCTTTGCACTCTTTGAATACTTTCGCTTTTTGGCCAATGTAAGGATTAATCCACATACAAATCTTCAAGCCTTTCTCATGAATCCGATCCAATAAGCCTTGTGGATCTGGGAACATTTCCTTATCCCATTCAAAACCACACCACTCAAATTCTTTCATCCAGAAACAGTCAAAGTGGAACACATCAAACGGAATTTCTCTTTCTTGCATTCCATCAATAAATTGCATAACCGTTTTTTCACTGTAATCCGTAGTGAATGACGTTGATAACCATAAGCCAAATGACCAAGCTGGTGGCAACGCTGGTTTTCCAGTTAAATCTGTATATTTTTGTAGCACTTCTTTCATCGTTGGTCCATAAATGATGAAGTATTCTAGGATTTCACCTTCTACACTAAACTGAGTTCTCGATACATTCTCAGAAGCAACTTCAAACGACACCTTCTCAGGATGGTTAACAAAGACCCCATAGCCTTTATTTGTTAGGTAGAACGGAATATTTTTATATGATTTCTCACTACCTGTTCCACCATCTTCATTCCAAATATCAACCGTTTGGCCATTTTTAGTAAATGGTGTGAAACGCTCGCCCATGCCATAAACCAATTCAGACGGATCAAGTGTCAACTGTTCACGCATGTAGTGTTTGCCATCATCAGAGGTAATCTCTGCTTGTGCACGAGGTTTTGATGAAGTGATTAAACGATTGTCTCCAAAAAATTCAAGCGTAAATGGTCCTTCCTTCGGTACACGTGCTTCTAAGTTTCCTGCCTTGAAACGATAGTCTTTATCTGTCGAAATCTCAATTTCTGCTGGATTTATAGCAGTTGCGTAATGAGGTGTCGCTTGATCCACGTCATGATGAGTCAAACGAACCTTGATAATATCATTTTGCGGTGATTCTAAACGCAGAGTAGTCATTCCTAAATTTAATGTATCTCCACGTCGTTTGATTACTTTATAAGGCAGAAATAATTCTAAGGCCTTTTCTTCTACTCGATAATCGCGGCATTCTTCAGGATGGTTTAAGGTAAATCCATCTTTTGTTAGCCAATATCCTTCTGTAAATCTCATAAGTTCCTCCTATTTGACTGCCCCATCTGAAATTCCTTTCACAACGTGTTTTTGCAGTATGATAAATAAAATAATAATTGGTAAAATAACTATCACTAAAGCGGCTAGTGCGAGATGCCATTGCTTGTTAAATTCACCAAAGAAATAGAACATCTTAAGTGGAATTGTATACATCCCTTGTTTATTAACACTTAGTGATGGTAATAGATAATCGTTCCAGAACCAAAGAGAATTTAGAACAATAATCGTAACTGTCGTTGGTTTTAGTAACGGAAAAATAATTTTCCAATAAATCTGAAATGTATTCGCTCCATCGATAATCGCCGCTTCATCCAATGATTTAGGAATTCCACGTAAGGCACCATAATACATAAAGGTCGCCATACTCGTTGCTAAGCCTAGATACATAATCATTAAACCTGGACGATTTAGCATGCTAACTTTCCCGAAAAGTGAAATTAACGGAATCATAATCCCCTGAAATGGGATAAGTAGCCCAATCGCGATAATAAAATAAATTGCTCCACTCAGCTTACTTGTATTTCTAGAAAGAGCATAAGCTGCCATTGACGAAACAAAGATAATTAATACTAATGAACCCACTGTGATTAAAAGCGAGTTGGCGGCACTTCGGACAAAATCTAACTTATCTAATGCCATTGTATAGTTATCTAAGCCTAATCCTTTTGGTAAGCTCAGCGTATTTTGGAAAATCTCAGATTTTGTTTTAAATGAGTTGATTACAATTAGGAAAAATGGATAGAACCAAAGAGCTGAAAAAGCCAATCCTATCGCAATCAATGCTATCTTTTTATTTTTTCTTCTCGTTTTCGTTTTCATTAAGCACTTATCTCCTTTTTACGAGTGATTGAGATCTGAACCACAGATATCACTACGATAATTAGTAGAAAAATAATCGCTTTAGACTGGGCAAACCCCATTTTTCTCATAGCGAATGCTTCATTGTAAATGTTCATTGCTGTCATCTGTGTGGAATTATACGGTCCACCTTGTGTTAATGCTAAGTTTTGGTCATAAATTTTGAATGCATTAGATAAAGTTAAGAATAGCGTCACAGTAAACGCTGGCATTAACATTGGTAATTTAATTCTTAAGAATGTCTGCATTGGTGAAGCCCCATCCATGTCTGCGGCTTCCAAGATTTCTTCAGGAATGTTGTTTAAAAATGAAACATAAATCAACATCATGTAACCACTCATCTGCCAAACAAAAAGCATTACTAAGCCCCAAAAACCAGTCTCAGGTGTACTTAACCAGCCTTTGAAAAAGCCGATACCACTTAAATCGCCGATTGTTTCAAATGCTTTGTTAAAAATAAACTGCCAGATAAACCCTAGAATAATTCCACCAATTAAGTTAGGCATAAAAAAGATTGTTCTGAAAAAAGTTGTCCATCGGCCTAATTTTTGTGTAACTAAAGTGGCTAACATTAGAGCAATGACATTAATTAATACGACACTTACGATAGAAAATTTAGCCGTAAAAATTAAACTATCCATAAATCCTTGATCCTTAAAAGCTCGTATGTAGTTATCTAATCCCACAAATTGACCTACTGTGTTCCCATTCCAATCAGTCAATGAATAATACGAGCCAACCAAAAGTGGTACAAATAATACGAGTGCTAATCCCAATAATGCTGGAAGTAATAATAGCCAAAAAGATTTTGATTTATTTGTTAACATACTTGTCCCTCCTTCAATAAAACATAAGGGAGGAGAATTTCCTCCCTTAAAAACAATTACTTACGTTCGTCATTCCACGTTGTTGTTATCGTCTTAGCAAAATCATCCCATGTAATTTGATCTGCTGTATAGGCTTGCACTTGAACGCCAATAACATTTTGACCGAACCCATCAGGGTAAGAATTATGCGCCCAAGGAACTGTTTTTCCATCTGCTAAGTACGTATAAATTTTATTAGATAGTGGGTCTTTGATATCGTCACTAGCAAAGTTTGTGTAGGCTGGAATAAAATCGAAATCGTTAATAATTGAATCCATCGCCTCTTTATCCGTATACATCCAGTTTAAGAAGTCGATAGA
Source organism: Candidatus Enterococcus huntleyi (assembly GCF_009933175.1). GTDB lineage: Bacteria > Bacillota > Bacilli > Lactobacillales > Enterococcaceae > Enterococcus_K > Enterococcus_K huntleyi. Next base: position 79,245 of record NZ_MAEJ01000004.1, read on the forward strand.
TGCGTCAATCACAGCTTGATCTTTGTCTTTATTTACACCCCAGTACCAGGCTGGTCCAGCAACAATTTTTCCTTCAGTTTCACTTTCAACAAACATCGGAATAATATCTAACTTTTCTTTAGCAAATGATTCATCCAAGCTGTTCAATGTTGGTACAATCCAGTTTCCTTGATGAACAATCGCTGTTTTCCCACCAGCAAATAGTTCTTCAACAGACGTACTATAATCCATTGATTCAAGAGCTGATGCATTATATTTAGATGCTAAATCCAGGTAACTTTGCATTTGTTTACTATAGTCGAACTTTAATTCTTTAGCGTCATATGTTTCAACTAAGCTGTCAGAAAACTCTGGAGCAATAAAGTTTGAACTAAATTGACTTGTTACCCATGTTTCTCCGCCACTAAAAGCAAAGACACCTTCTAAACCTAATTCTTCTTTTTTAGAATCTAACGTTTTGACCGCGCTTTCAAAATCAGCGAACGATTGAATACTTTCTACATCAATTCCAGCTTTTTCAAAGATTTCTTTATTAACCAACCAGCCATAGCCTTCGATGTTCATTGGCACTCCTAATACCTTATCATTTAGCGTAGCGCCTTCTAAAGTACCTTCGATCGCATTTTTAGCTAAGTCCGTATCTGTTAAATCGTATAATTTATGTTCCCACGTTTGTGCATCGGATAACCCACCTAGCATAAACACATCTGGCTCATCACCAGAAGAGAATTTCGATTGCATTGCAGCCGTTGCATCTGTTCCGCCACCAACCGTTGTCATATTGATTTTTACATCTGGATGGCTTTTTTCATATTTCTCAACCAATGCATCCATCTGTTCCGCCGTTTCTGTCTTAATGTTGAATACTTCTAGCGTGGTTTTCCCTTTGTCCGACGATCCTTCCGAACTACCACAAGCAGATAAAGCAAGCATTCCTAAGATAGCCGTTGAAACCAATAATAATTTTTTCATCTTTTGTCCTCCTAGTTTTTCTTCTTAGGTACATTTTCATTATAGAGTCACTTATGATAGAATGTAATCGCTATCTTAATTTAAATACATTAAAATATTGATATTTTTAAAAAAGGAGACAAAATATAATGGAAAATTTTATTTTCACACCTAATCCCAGTGAAGAAGATATTGACCCTTCCTTAAAAGAAATTACTGAACATGGAAATAGTTTATTTCCTTTTGCTATTCATTTTACAAACCATGATCAAAAACAACCGATTATGATTCATACTCACTGGCATCGGGAACTTGAAATTTTATACATCACTAGCGGCAGAATGGAAGTTATCATTGAAGGAAACCATTTTATTGCTACGGAAGGCGATATCTTACTCGTTCCACCAAATCTTTTACATGGAGCAATTAACTATCAGCAATCAGCCTGCGCCTTTTTTGCGATTGTTTTTGATTCATTCTTTATTAATAGCCATCTGTCAGATTTAATTCAGCAATCCTATTTCGATCCTATATTAAATTACACGACACAACATATTGTCCATGCAACAAGTGAACTCGAAAATATTGATTTGTTGCAGACTCATGCGTCTGAATTAATTGAATCTTTTGCTATAAAAAAACCCTATTTCGAATTAACCATAAAAGCTCATCTTCTTCTATTCTTTCAACAATTATATGAAGCAAAGGACACTCTATTTCATTTTGAACGTGGTGTCGAGCAAAAAGATGATTTAACTTCTTATAAATGTAAAAAAGTTTTGCTTTATTTAGAAGAGAATTATAAGAATCATATTTCTTTGGAAGATATAAGTAATCATATTGGTTTCAGCAGAGAGCATTTTTGCCGCTTCTTTAAGCAAAATTTTCAACTCTCATTTTTCACTTATCTGAATAGCATGCGCGTCAAAAAAGCTGAGTACTTATTAATAAATACTCAGCTCAAGATTATTGATATTGCTTTAGAAAGTGGCTTCGAAAATTCCAACTACTTTACCACAGTTTTCAAAAAAGAAACAGGCCTAACACCGACTGCTTATAGAAAAAATCCTAATAATGTCACACTTTTATAGCTGAAAGCTAGTGATGTATCACGTTCATTTTCGATAAAAAAGGAGCTCTCTTCACTAAATTAAAGAGGTCTCCTTTTTTATATACTCATTCTAATAAGCCAAAGAAATCATCTGAAGATATCTTCTATCTCACTTTTTTCAAATCCTAATAACAAAGGCTTCATATGGCTTCAATATTTGTTCACCGGTCGGTACATCTGACCGGTCATAATTAGAAATAATCAATTCTTTTCCTTCAGCAGGCAAAGTCCATTGCGTTGGCGTTTCACTGAAATTCGCCACGACCAACCAAGTTTCATCATCTAGCGTTCGTTTATAAGCAAAGATCTCTTCAGGCGTGTCCTCTAACAGCTCATACTCACCCCAAACCACAAGATCATTCTTCTTACGTAATTCAATTAATTTTTTATAGGTATAAAAAACAGAGCGAGGATCTTTCAGGTTATTCTCAACATTAATTTCTGTATAATTTGGATTCACATGCAGCCATGGCGTCCCCGTCGTAAAGCCGCCATTAGCTGAATTATCCCACTGAATCGGTGTCCGGGCATTGTCACGACCTTTGGCATTGATAGACTCAATCAATTCTTCATTCGAGAAGCCTAATGCCAAGCGCTCATTATACATATTAATCGTTTCAATATCCTCTGCTTCAGAAATGTCTTTAATCGGATAATTGGTCATACCAATCTCTTCGCCCTGATAAATATAAGGTGTGCCCTTCATCATATGCAGTAAAATGGCGAACATTTTGGCACTTTGCTCACGGTAAACCGTGTCATTGCCCCAGCGAGAAACAATCCGCGGCAAGTCATGATTATTCCAGAATAAACTATTCCAGCCTTCGTTACCAAGCGAAACCTGCCACTTCGATAAAACTTTCTTTAATTCAGCAACATTTAAAGGTTTCAAATCCCATTTATCTTTTCCTTCACCATGCTCTTGATCCAAGCCAACATGTTCAAATTGGAAAACCATCGACAATTCATGACGCTCAGGATTAGAATACAGTTTAGCAATCTCAGGAGTCGCGCCCCACGTTTCACCAACCGTCATCAAGTCTTTCCCACCGAATGTCGCTTGATTCATTTCTTGAAGATACTCATGCAATTTTGGCCCGTTACCCGTAATTTCTTGATCCGGCACCTTACTAATCAAGTCAATCACATCCATCCGGAAACCGCCGACGCCTTTACCAATCCAAAAATTCATCATCTTATAAACGGCTTGACGAACCTTTTCATTCTCCCAATTCAAATCCGGCTGACGCTTACTAAATAAATGTAAGAAATATTGTCCAGTCTCTTCATCAAATTCCCAGGCAGACCCACTAAATGTTGAACGTAAGCCATTAGGAACCTCGCCCCCTTTGCCATCGCGCCAAACATAATAATCGCGGTACTCATTTTCTTTACTTTTCTTCGACTCAACAAACCAAGCATGCTCATCTGAGGTATGATTAACGACCAAATCCATAATCATTTTGATATTGCGCTTATTGCCCTCTTCAATCAGACGCTCCATGTCTGCCATCGTGCCAAATTCTGCCATGATATCCTCATAATCACTAATATCATAGCCATTATCATCATTCGGTGATTTATAGACGGGCGACAACCAAATCGCGTCAATACCCAATTCTTCTAAATAATCCAGGCGTTGAATAATCCCTTTTAAATCACCAATTCCATCGCCATCTGAATCCTGAAAACTTCTAGGATATATTTGGTAGACTACGGCGTTCTGCCACCATTTTTTCTTCATAGTTGTTCCTCCCGTCAATCTATCAGTTTATTTCTAGGTAAAATAATGGGTCAAATAACAGTTCAACTTATCCCACAAACGAAATTTCAACTTACGTTTATCTCATTTATCTGGACACCCAAGCTCTATTTTTATCCAAAGATTTCTTCATGTTCTGTTTCAAACATATCTAAAAGCTCACGGACTTCACTAGTTGATTTAGTATTCATCAAGCTAACCCGCAAATCACTAGCGCCCGGGAAACCTTTGATATAAATCTTGAAGAAACGATGTAAGCCGACGATTGAACGAGGTACTTCTTCACTATATTTATCTTGCAAATCAAGCTGCAGTCGCAACAAACCAATCAGTTCTTTCGCTGAATGTTCTTCGGGCTCTTTTTCAAAGGCATAAGGATTTTTAAAAATCCCCCGACCAATCATTAGCCCATCAACTCCATATTTTTCAGCCAACTCTAGTCCCATTTCACGATCCAGAATATCTCCGTTAATAGTGATGAGCGTATCAGGTGCTAGTTCATCACGCCACGCCATAATTTTAGGAACCAGATCCCAATGAGCCGGCACCTTACTCATTTCTTTTCGCGTCCGCAAATGCACAGAAAGATTAGCGATATTTTGATTTAATAAGTGACGAATCCAACCCTCCATCTCAGCAAGCTCCGTATAACCAACACGCGTCTTAACACTCACCGGTAAGCCGCCAGCTTTAGCCGCTTCAATCAACTCCGCCGCAACCTCTGGGCGTAAAATCAAACCACTACCCTTGCCACGTCCCGCTACATTTGGCACCGGACAGCCCATATTTAAATCAATTCCTTTAAAACCCATCTCAGCTAAACTGAGACTCATTTCACGAAAATACTCAGGATTATCCCCCCAGATATGCGCCACCATCGGCTGCTCATCTTCCGTAAACGTCAAACGCCCGCGGACACTTTCGATTCCATCCGGATGACAAAAACTATCTGAATTCGTGAACTCTGTAAAAAATACATCTGGCGCTCCAGCTGCCATCACGACATGCCGAAAAACCACATCCGTCACATCTTCCATTGGTGCTAATACAAAAAAAGGCTTCGGTAACTCCGCCCAAAAATTAGTCGACATTGATTCTATTCCTCCTACGATGCGCTGCATAAATAAACCTGCTACAGGCATTTTTCAAAACATAGTCATTATACTAAGAACGGAGAAAAGAAGCAAAAAAGGAAATCGGCAGACAATTTCCATACCAACATCCATTTCACTTTACCGTCCTACGTATACCATCCCACTAGAAGGTCATGTACAAGTGGGACTGGCGCTAGGGACTTTTTAAGGTATGAAATGTTCCATTTCATCTTATCGTCCTACGCATACCATCCCACTAAATGGTCGTAGACAAGTGGGACTGGCAAAAAGACTCTGCAGAAAAGTACAGAGCCTTCATTTATTTATACGAAAATTAACTTAAACGCTTATTTCTTTCAGCTGCAGCATGAACGGCATTCATCACGGCTGAACGAAATCCGTGGTCTTCTAATGTTTTGACCGCCGCAATCGTTGTGCCACCGGGTGATGTTACCATATCTTTTAGAGCACCTGGATGCTGATTGGTTTCTAGCACCATTTTTGCCGAGCCAAGAACTGTTTGCGCCGCAAATTCATACGCTTGCTGACGTGGCATTCCCTCAAGGACCGCACCATCAGCTAATGCTTCAATGAACATGTAAACATATGCTGGCGCGGATCCACTGACGCCGACCACTGCATCTATTAAATTTTCGCTGACTGCTTGCGCCTTGCCGAAGCTACTGAATATTTCTAAGACTGCCTGTTGTTCTTCCTCCGAAATGTTCTGATTGTAGACAACTGCTGACATCCCTTCACCCACTAAAGCTGGTGTGTTGGGCATCACGCGCACTATTTTATGTCCCGTCGACAAGACCCCTTCTATGGTTGCCAAAGTCACACCCGCTGCAACTGAGATTAAAATTTGTTCCTTCGTTAATTTTGGCGCCAATTCTTTAAGTAAATTAGGTAGCACATACGGTTTCACGGCAAAAATAATCGTGTCACTATTTTTAGCCAAATCATCTGGATTTTCTGTTGGTGTCACTCCTAACTCTGCCACCAAGCTGTCAACAATCGGTTGATAGACATCATAAATCCAAATATCCTTTGCTTCGTATAATTTGGACTGTATTAGTCCTTGGATCATTGCTCGACCCATATTTCCCGTTCCATAAAAGCCAATTGTTTTTGCCATTTTTTCTTTCCTCTCTTGATAAATTACTACTCACTTAGCGCTATCTTACAACTTGAATTGAGCTTTTTTTATTACTTATTAGCTCACAGAGGCGAAGTGAGAGTGCTCATTTCTATCCTCAATAAAAATCCATAGATTGTTTCATTACTTTTTATGTAATTGAGCTGCGTAATAACTTTGTCTAGCGCTAGCTGCCCTTTATCCCTATCTTCCATCATCACATCTCTACTATACCTTGTAAAAGACCTTCTGAAAAGTATCGGATTATTTGTTTCCATTTGCCTCCACTAAGAAATCAGACTATACTGAAATTAAGGAATAGCTAGCCTATCAGTCAGCAACAAGTAACTCGCACAGTTTCCTCCACTTTAATTTTACGTTTGGTTCTCCATTTGTGGCACCAGTCATCTACATAAATTATATGCACTCAGCAATTATTGTTATTTTGCCTATTACTATCATCATCGCTTGTCGCAACTAGTCTAAAAAGGAAACGAGGTACAAACATGGAAAAAGTTCGGAATTTTTTAAGAAGTTTAATTGCATTCGCAGCATTTCTCAGCCTCTACATCGGTGGCGTCACAGTCTATCTACTCTTACTCTCAGTAATTGCCTATGCCGGATTTGAACTAGCTGTTATGTTAGCCAAAAAAGCACGTCTGAGAAGACAGTGATCTTTTGTAAGTAGGTTAGCGAACAGGCTAAGCTTCAGAAAAATAGGCTACGCCAGGGAATCGATTTTACTATCTAAAAAGGGTTCTATAATATTTAGTGTTGGTGGAAGATTTTCGAATCTTCTCCCAACACTATTTTTGTAAGCAAATAACAAAAAAGACACCCACCAAATGGCGGATGTCCAAAGATCGTTGATAAAACAACGATTAACGTTTCGAAAATTGGCTCGCTTTGCGGGCTTTTTTCAAACCTGGTTTCTTTCTTTCGACCATACGAGCGTCACGAGTAAGTAAACCAGCGCGTTTAAGAGCTAGACGGAAGTCTGGATCTACTTCTAACAATGCACGAGCGATACCATGACGGATAGCTCCTGATTGTCCAGCGTAGCCTCCACCGTTTACGTTAACAAAAACGTCATATGCGCCTTTTGTTTCAGTAACTCCGAAAGGTTGGTTGATAACTTCACGCAAGTCTGCGTGTGGAATATATTCTGTAACGTCTTTTTTGTTTACAGTAATTTTACCAGTTCCTGGTACTAAACGTACACGAGCAACTGCATTTTTACGACGGCCTGTGCCGATATATTGAACTTGTGCCAATGAAATTCCCTCCTATTAGATTAAGTTTGTGATGTCTAAGACTTCTGGTTGTTGTGCTGTATGTGGATGTTCTGCTCCACCATACACGTTTAATTTTGTTAATTGTTTGCGGCCTAAAGTGTTTTTAGGAAGCATTCCTTTTACAGAAGTTTCGATTAAACGGCGAGAATTGTTAGCACGTAATTCTCCAGCAGAGACTGATTTCAATCCGCCTGGGTAGTTACTGTGACGGTAGTACATTTTGTCACTTGCTTTGTTCCCTGTTAATTTAATTTTGTCTGCATTGATTACGATTACGAAATCTCCAGTATCCACATTAGGTGTGAATGTTGGTTTATTTTTACCACGTAAGATAGAAGCAACAACTGCTGAAAGACGTCCCATAGGAACATCAGTTGCGTCTACTACGTACCATTTACGTTCTACTTCGCCTGCTTTGGCCATATATGTTGTACGCACGATATTTTCCTCCAATTTAAGTTTCTGATGTTTGACATACACTTCGAGTTTCCGGGGCTCTTTGTGGGGCAAACAATACCATTTAACATAATACCCTCTAAAAAGCCTTCTGTCAATGCGTTTCCACCGCCTTTCGGAAAATAAATCTCTCTTTTGAAAGGCTTTTTCATCTAAACGTTCTGTTTGACCAAATGAATCTTATTCGTTTTTTATGAATAAATAGAACGATTATTCAATTATTATTGTATATTTTATGTTTATTTCCAAAAATATTGTATATTTATTAATAAAAACTATTGTCTTTTTTATTTAATGATGCTATGATTAGTCCATGAAATTTTTTTGAAAATAAATAATCAAGTTTTAAGGGGAGAATGAAATGAAGGAAAAAGTTATTTTGGCATACTCTGGCGGTCTCGATACTTCGGTTGCAGTAAAATGGTTAGTTGATGAAGGCTATGACGTCATCGCTTGCTGCCTAGACGTCGGTGAGAAGAAAGATATGGAATTTATTAAACAAAAAGCATTGACTGTAGGAGCTTCTGCTTCCTACGCGATTGATACAAAAGAAGAATTTGCCCAAGAATTTGCCTTGGTTGCCTTACAAGGGCACACGTTTTATGAGCAGTCTTATCCATTGGTTTCCGCGTTATCTCGTCCATTAATTGCTAAGAAATTAGTGGAATTAGCGCATGAGATGGGGGCAACAACGATCGCGCATGGCTGTACCGGTAAAGGCAACGACCAAGTGCGTTTTGAAGTAGCTATCAGCTCATTAGCACCTGAATTAAAAGTTATTGCGCCTGTTCGTGAGTGGAAATGGTCGCGTGAGGAAGAAATTAAGTATGCCCAAGAAAAAGGCGTGCCAATTCCTGCTGACTTAGATAATCCTTACTCAATCGATCAAAATTTATGGGGCCGTGCCTGCGAATGCGGCATTTTAGAAGATCCTTGGGCAACACCTCCTAAAGGTGCTTACGCGCTGACAGCTGAGCTGGAGGACACACCTGACACGCCAGATATTATTGAGATTACCTTTGAAGAAGGCGTGCCGGTCGCTTTAAATGGTGAAAAAATGTTGCTATCTGATTTAATTCTGTCATTAAATGTTACCGCTGGAAAACACGGCATCGGCCGAATTGATCATGTGGAAAATCGTCTTGTGGGGATTAAATCGAGAGAAGTTTACGAATGTCCTGGAGCAATTGTCTTGATGAATGCCCACAAAGAGTTAGAGGATTTAACCTTTGTCCGTGAGTTAGCTCATTTTAAACCGATGATTGAAAATCAGTTAAGCCAAATTATTTACGATGGCCTTTGGTTCAATCCTTTAACGGATGCGCTGATTGCTTTCTTAAAATCAACACAGGTATATGTGAATGGCGTTATCCGTGTGAAATTATTTAAAGGAAATGCAATTGTCGAAGGGCGTAAGTCTGCCAATAGCTTATACAATGAACAGCTGGCTACTTACACTTCTGCCGATACTTTTGATCAAGATGCTGCAGTTGGCTTCATCAAACTGTGGGGCTTACCATCAAAAGTCCATGCTGAAGTCCAAACAAAAGTTGCTAACGACCAAGCATCAACTAAATAGACCTTCTGTAACAAACGAACAACTTAGTGTAATTGTTCATTGCTGACCTCTCATTTTGTGAAACCCACTAAAGAGAGGCGCAATCTTCAATATTTCTAGCAGCTGCACTTTTATAAAAAGGCGAGTACAAATTTTCCGAGGAAAATTAATTGTTACCTGCAGTCTGCTCTCCCCCTATATAACTGATCGGAATTAATCCGAAAAATAGTGGACGAATTAATGATAAGACGCCCTTTGTTCTTACCAAACTTAATTAAAATTAAACAATGCAACACTCAGAGACTGGACTGTGTACCAAACGTCCGTCTCTTTCTTTTTAAATAAAAAACGAGGTGAACGAATCATGGCAAAACTTTGGGGTGGCCGTTTCGATGGAAAAAACGAGGCTTGGATTGACGCATTCGGTGCATCGATTCCCTTTGACCAAAAATTAGCAAAACAAGACATTACCGGCAGTCTCGCTCACGTGAAGATGCTGGCCCACACGGGTATTATCACAGAAGAAGAGGCGCAACAAATCATCGCTGGTTTGAAAGCTGTTGAAAAGAAATTAGCGGCCGGACAGCTGACGTTTGCGATTGAAAACGAAGATGTTCATTTGAATATTGAGAAGTATTTACATGAAGAAATCGGTCCTGTGGCTGGCAAATTACACACGGCTCGTAGCCGGAATGACCAAGTTGCGACTGATATGCATCTTTACTTGAAAGAAATTGTCCAAGAAGTCGTCGAAAAAATCACTTTATTTCGGCAAGTTCTGGTCCATAAAGCCGAAGAAAATATTGAAACGATTATGCCTGGTTACACTCATTTACAACACGCTCAGCCGATTTCCTTTGGCCACCACATGATGGCTTATTATGGCATGCTGACGCGCGATCAGGAGCGTTTTACTGAAAGCCTTAAACGTGTCGACATCTCACCTCTTGGTAGTGCCGCTTTAGCTGGAACGACTTTTCCGATTGACCGGCAATTTGTTGCAGAAGAACTCGGCTTTTCGTCCGTCTATGAAAATAGTTTGGATGGCGTCAGTGACCGCGATTTTATTTTAGAATTTTTAAGTAATTCTTCTATCTTAATGATGCATTTATCACGTTTTTGCGAAGAGTTAATTTTATGGTGCAGTCATGAATTCCAATTTATCGAATTAACGGATACTTTTTCAACCGGTAGCTCAATCATGCCGCAAAAGAAAAATCCCGATATGGCGGAATTAATTCGGGGTAAGACTGGCCGCGTCTATGGCGATTTATTTGGCCTCCTAACCGTTATGAAGGGTTTGCCGCTCGCTTACAATAAAGACCTTCAGGAAGACAAAGAGGGCATGTTTGATACCGCTCATACGATTTTAACTAGTCTAGATATTATGGCTGGCATGGTTGAGACCATGAAGCTCAACACACAGCGTATGGAAGAATCCACAGAGAAAGATTTCTCGAATGCTACAGAATTAGCTGACTATTTGGCCACAAAAGGCATTCCTTTCCGCCAAGCCCACGAAATTGTTGGCAAGTTAGTGCTCAGCTGTACCCAGAAAGGCATTTATCTGCAAGATGTCCCATTAGCAGACTACAAAGCAATTACGCCGCTTATCGAGGAAGATATCTATCACACACTAGCCTCAAAAACAGCCATACAACGTCGTCATTCCTTCGGCGGCACCGGCTTTGACCAGGTAGCAGCCGCTATCAAACGGGCCAAACAAACCTTTACAGAAGCAGAATAAGTAAAAAGAGTGGGTGAATTCGTTCAATGAACGAATCACTCACTCTTTACTTATTCTTGGACAGATGTTGTCACAAGCTATTTAAACGGTGTGACAGAAGTAGCTTCTTCGGAAATAAGCCGAAATTCCCCAAAAATTAAAGAAACAATTTTCGGGAATTCCTTCTTATTTCTTGAAGCTGACCTCTTCTGTCACAACCTATTATTAATTACGGCTTTTTGCGCGTGTTCCTGCATCAATGCCAGGAGCTTTGCCTAATTTAGCTTGTAACATCCAGATTTTCTTCTCGATGTCTGTTTTATTTGCGATAAAGATATCTTGAGTTGAATCGTCGCCTTCATCCCCAGATACTTCAATCCCTTTTTGATATAGGTCAGTTAAATAACGGTAACCTTCAACTAATTTTTCCATACGTTCAGGAATTGTGCGATCCCAGTTACCGACTTCATCTTCAATTCCAGTGTGGTCAGCGAACTCTTGTAATGTAGAATATGGTGAGCCATCCAATGTGATTAGACGTTCTGAAATAACATCTAGTTGATCATTGATTTCGTCCATATAGTCGTCCATTAATGGATGAAGCGTCAAGAATTCAGGGCCTCTCATGTACCAGTGTGTTTGATGAATCACCACTGAGAATTGGCTTAAGTCAGCAACTAATTGGTTTAATACTTCTTTTGTTTGTTCAAATTTCATAAATAATTCCTCCTATTTATTTCCTTTTTTAATTAATTTCCTTACATATAAAATCATAGTATGAAATCGAAAAAAAGTACACTAATTTCCCTTCTAAATTAGAATAATTCTAATTTAACCCCGTATTTTCCATTTATGCGCAGATTTTTAATAACTAAACTTATTTTTGAATAAAAATCTCTACTCTTTCCTGCGTATTTCTTTTTGAAGACTCTTGAAAGGAGAACTCTATGCTTATCTATTTTATTACTGGTTGCTGTTTTGGCTCGTTTTTCTGTGTCGTAGCCGAACGCTTACCTATAAACCAATCATTTCTATTCTCACGCTCACAATGTACTTCCTGTAAACATCCCCTAGCTTACTGGGAACTTGTGCCAATTTTTTCCATCATTTACAAAAAATTTCGCTGCCAACACTGTCATCAATCCATTCCGCTAATCTGTTTATTCTCAGAAATCGCTTATGGCAGCCTCTTCGTTTGGTTCTACTCTCAACCACAAACGCCATCGACTTATTTTCTATTGCTCTGGCTCACAATGGCTTTCCTACTCTCACTCACTGATCTCTTTTACTACCTTGTTGAGCCGAGAATCTTTTATTCACTGAGCCTAATTTTATGGGGATATGGGTTTTATTTGGGCCGGCCATTCAACAGCCTTTTATTCATCCTCTTACTATTACTGTACTTTAGTTTACCCACTCTCACTAACAAATTAGGTCAGGGTGATTATCTCCTGCTAATTTCTTGGGGCGTCCTTCTACCCACTTTATCTTTTGTTTACTGGCTCTTTTTTTCCAGTCTGCTCGGTCTTTTAGCCTTCAGTATCAATTATCTATTCTTTGATAAAAAAATTATTGAACTACCCTTTGTGCCTTTTCTCAGCCTAGGACTCTGCATCACTTTGTGGTTTATGTGAAATAGGTCGGCAAAAAGCACAACTCGTTCGAACGAATCAAACGATTGTAAGATTCCTTAAAATTCACTCAGATATTTCATTTAAACAGCTATCCGTAACGTATATTGATATTTATCAGCGCTATAGTTGCTGCCCTAGTTGCTATCACATTTATCGTTATTGCCAATTTTGGCGAAGAAAACCTGCTCGTCCTGAACCTTCCCGATAGCGCTCATAATGTGGTTTATTTTTTCGATAATAATCCTGATGGTAATCCTCAGCTGGATAAAACGGCTGAGCTTTTTCAATTTTTGTAACTATCGGCTGATTAAATCGACCGCTTGCTTGTAGTTTTTCCTTTGAAGCTTCCGCAACTAGTCTCTGTTCTTCAGTCTGATAAAAGATAACTGGGCGATAAGAATCACCCCTATCAGCGAATTGCCCGAACGCATCAGTAGGATCTGTTTGTTGCCAATAAATTCCAACTAATTCTTCATATGAGATGATTGAAGGGTCATAAACCACCTTTACAGCCTCTGTGTGCCCTGTTGTCCCCATCGAGACCTCTTCATATGTCGGATTAGCAACGTGCCCTCCTGTGTAGCCTGACGTAACTGAGACAATCCCAGGCTGTTGATCAAACGGTTTTACCATACACCAAAAACAACCACCAGCAAAGACAGCTTCTTCTGTTATCATTCCCTGACTTTTCATATTCTTTCCTCCAAACTCTTCTCCTCTCATCATACTGGCTTTTGAAAAATATCTCATGGAATCTGCTCACCCAGATTGTTCAATTATCCACCCCATATAAGATTTAATGATTCTATATAGAAAAAAAAGCTCCAGCTAAGCAAAACTGCTTAACTAGAGTCACTGTACTCTATTCAATTTGACCCTCACCAACACTATTTGACGAAGAACCAAAAAAGACCTTCGATTAGCGAACCAATCGAAGGTCTTATTTTTTATCGGGAAGACAGGATTCGAACCTGCGACCCCTTGGTCCCAAACCAAGTGCTCTACCAAGCTGAGCTACTTCCCGTAGCTAATAAAAAAAGACTTAACGTTTAAAAGGAATCAAAATATCACCTCTTAATCCGCAGTCAAAGCTTTTACTAATGCACCCAAAGGGAGTCG
>NZ_MAEJ01000005.1:2500-4722 GCF_009933175.1 Candidatus Enterococcus huntleyi
GTAGGCACACGGTTTCAGGATCTATTTCACTCCCCTTCCGGGGTGCTTTTCACCTTTCCCTCACGGTACTGGTTCACTATCGGTCACTAGAGAGTATTTAGCCTTGGGAGATGGTCCTCCCGGATTCCGACGGAATTCCTCGTGTTCCGCCGTACTCAGGATCCTCCTAGGTGCCTTCCAAATTTCGTCTACGGGGTTTTTACCCTCTTTGACTGACTTTTCCAAGTCATTCGACTATCTGAAAGAACTACCATATCGGAGTCCTACAACCCCAACAAGCAAGCTTGTTGGTTTGGGCTTTTCCCGTTTCGCTCGCCGCTACTAAGGGAATCGAATTTTCTTTCTCTTCCTGCAGGTACTTAGATGTTTCAGTTCTCTGCGTCTACCTCTAACCAGCTATGTATTCACTGGAAAGTAACATTCTATGAAAAATGTTGGGTTTCCCCATTCGGAAATCTCTGGATCATCGCTTACTTACAGCTCCCCAAAGCATATCGGAGTTAGTCCCGTCCTTCATCGGCTTCTAGTGCCAAGGCATCCACCGTGCGCCCTTATTCACTTAACCTTATCAACCTTGCGGTTGGGTTTTGACTCGTTTTCCTAGCGATAGGAGCGTAGTCAAGAAAATAAGCAATTGAACTTATTAAAAAACTCATTCAACGCGGTGTTCTCGGTTTGTTACAAAAATTAATTTTCTTACTTCAATATCCAGTTTTCAATGAACAAAANNACCGTGTAGTTTCCGTAATATTCCTTAGAAAGGAGGTGATCCAGCCGCACCTTCCGATACGGCTACCTTGTTACGACTTCACCCCAATCATCTATCCCACCTTAGGCGGCTGGCTCCAAAAGGTTACCTCACCGACTTCGGGTGTTACAAACTTTCGTGGTGTGACGGGCGGTGTGTACAAGGCCCGGGAACGTATTCACCGCGGCGTGCTGATCCGCGATTACTAGCGATTCCGGCTTCATGTAGGCGAGTTGCAGCCTACAATCCGAACTGAGAGAAGCTTTAAGAGATTAGCTTAGCCTTGCGACTTCGCGACTCGTTGTACTTCCCATTGTAGCACGTGTGTAGCCCAGGTCATAAGGGGCATGATGATTTGACGTCATCCCCACCTTCCTCCGGTTTGTCACCGGCAGTCTCGCTAGAGTGCCCAACTAAATGATGGCAACTAACAATAAGGGTTGCGCTCGTTGCGGGACTTAACCCAACATCTCACGACACGAGCTGACGACAACCATGCACCACCTGTCACTTTGTCCCCGAAGGGAAAGTTCTGTCTCCAGAATGGTCAAAGGATGTCAAGACCTGGTAAGGTTCTTCGCGTTGCTTCGAATTAAACCACATGCTCCACCGCTTGTGCGGGCCCCCGTCAATTCCTTTGAGTTTCAACCTTGCGGTCGTACTCCCCAGGCGGAGTGCTTAATGCGTTAGCTGCAGCACTGAAGGGCGGAAACCCTCCAACACTTAGCACTCATCGTTTACGGCGTGGACTACCAGGGTATCTAATCCTGTTTGCTCCCCACGCTTTCGAGCCTCAGCGTCAGTTACAGACCAGAGAGTCGCCTTCGCCACTGGTGTTCCTCCATATATCTACGCATTTCACCGCTACACATGGAATTCCACTCTCCTCTTCTGCACTCAAGTCTCCCAGTTTCCAATGACCCTCCCCGGTTGAGCCGGGGGCTTTCACATCAGACTTAAGAAACCGCCTGCGCTCGCTTTACGCCCAATAAATCCGGACAACGCTTGCCACCTACGTATTACCGCGGCTGCTGGCACGTAGTTAGCCGTGGCTTTCTGGTTAGATACCGTCAAGGGATGAACAGTTACTCTCATCCTTGTTCTTCTCTAACAACAGAGTTTTACGATCCGAAAACCTTCTTCACTCACGCGGCGTTGCTCGGTCAGACTTTCGTCCATTGCCGAAGATTCCCTACTGCTGCCTCCCGTAGGAGTCTGGGCCGTGTCTCAGTCCCAGTGTGGCCGATCACCCTCTCAGGTCGGCTATGCATCGTTGCCTTGGTGAGCCGTTACCTCACCAACTAGCTAATGCACCGCGGGTCCATCCATCAGCGACACCCGAAAGCGTCTTTCAAATCAGAACCATGCGGTTCCGATTGTTATACGGTATTAGCACCTGTTTCCAAGTGTTATCCCCTTCTGATGGGCAGGTTACCCACGTGTTACTCACCCGTCCGCCACTCTTTTTCTTTCG
>NZ_MAEJ01000005.1:4791-60917 GCF_009933175.1 Candidatus Enterococcus huntleyi
GAATCAAGTGCACACTACACATTTGGTTTGTCTTACTTTGTTCAGTTTTCAAAGATCTACCATTGCTGTTTCAGCAACTTTTATATCTTATCAGTTAATCAAGTGAATGTCAACATCTTTTTTATAAAAGTTTTTTCAACTTCTTTTTCAGAAAGTTGTTTGCCTGTTTCAGCAACTCAATTAGAATAACAGTCATTTCGTTATTTGTCAATAACTTTTTTCAATAAATTTTATTGATTTATCAACTGTTTTTCTTGCCATCTCTCTCGAGCGACTTTGTTATTCTATCATGCTGATTACTCAGCGTCAAGAACAATTTGAAAAAGTTTTTTGAAAAAGAATTGAAAAGAAACAAATCTTTTTCTCTCTTCATCAACATATAATAATTTAGCATGTAACACTTGTCTGGTCAAGCCCTTTTCAGTGATGTTTTTCACCTGTCTAAGGGATTTTTCCAACCTATTAATCGATAACATTCGGCTTTTAGTTAAATTGCGTTTTGTCAGATCTTAGGAACAATAGAAAAGTTTGTTTTTCACCTTATAACTACACTGATGACAAAGGTAACATTCGGGAAAAATTCTTTTCAAAAAAAATAAAAGCTACAACAGAGACTGTTGTAGCCTTTATTTACCTAACTTTTTAGAAAAACGGGACACCTTCAAAATCATACGCACCTAGAACCTCTCTCATAACAGCTGGTTCTTCCCAGTGATAGCCTTCTGCAAGCGTCGTAATTTGTTGTGCAGCTTGTGTTTCAAAAACAAATAACGGAATATTTTCTTCTGTATTACTATGTGTGTTTGTTAATTCTACTAAATTAATTTCATTAACATCGATGTTCACTGTGTCCGTCAATAATTTCAAGATATTGGCTAACCCAGTCTGTTCTGCCGAAAAATCTGCGATTGCTAACTCTTTTGACTCTCCTACTGAATGCATCAAAAACTTCTTCGATCCATCCTCCAAATGCAACATAATTGTACCAGCGACTCTTTTGTCCCCCAAAATTTCCACCTCGATCAATTTAGTATGATTTTAGTAAATTCTAACACATTTTCAGAAAAAATCTACTTTACTTTCATATAAAAGCTCAGTCTAATTCATCAAGTGCCTCATCAATCCATATAGGAAGCTGTTCACCGATGGTTTGAAAGCCGATTTTTTTATTTTTATTCGTAAAATATCTTTTTCTTCTATGTTGAACAGGTGGAACGAATTGCTCTAGTGTTCGCAAAGATAAACTAATCTTTTGCGAGTACTCATCAATATCAATCACTTGCACCTGAACCTCTTGCCCAACAGTTAGTAACGATTGAATCGTTTTGGTGTAACCTGCTTGTACCTCTGATACATGGATTAGTCCCTGATTTTCTTCATCTAATGAGACAAAAGCACCATAAGGTTGAATCCCAGTAATCTTGCCTTCAATTATTTGTCCAATTTTATACTTCATTTGCTTCCCTCTCTTCGCACAATTCATTATACTGTAATTAGCAAAAAAATAGAAGTTCCATCATGGATTGTTTGAAAGGATGAAGCAAAATGTCAAGATTTGATGAACAAATTGATCGAAAAAATACGGATTCTGTCAAGTGGGATAGTATTGAAGAGACTTATCAAGCAACTGATTTACTACCATTATGGGTGGCTGATATGGATTTTCTAGCCCCGTCACCGGTTATCAAAGCATTTGAGGAGTATAGTAAGAAAGGATTATTCGGCTATTCGATCATCCCAAATTCCCTCTATCAAGCAGTCATCGACTGGCAAAAGAGACGCCATCACTATCTACTTGAAAAAGCAGACATTTTATTTTCTAGTGGAGTCGTTCCTAGCATCGCATTAGCTGTCCAAAGCTATACCAACGAGGGCGACAGTGTTTTAATTCATGACCCCGTCTATCATCCCTTTGCAGCGGTTGTTAAAGAAAATAATAGAAATTTGGTTCGTAGCTCACTTACTACAGAAAATGGTCACTTCCAGATGGACCTGGCGGAGATGGAACAATTAATTGTTGCACATGCGGTCAAGTTATTCATTCTCTGCAACCCACACAATCCTGGAGGGCGTGTGTGGTCAAAAGAAGAGTTATTAGCTGTTGGAAAATTATGTCAAAAACACGGTGTGACGGTTGTTAGTGATGAAATTCATCAAGACTTGGTATTCGCACCGCACACTTTCACAAGTTTTCAACTGGTTGATCCTTCATTTGAAGCATTTTCGATTGTGCTAACTGCCGCTACAAAAACTTTCAATTTGGCTGCGATTAAAAATTCTATGGTGTTCATTAAAGATCCTACGCTGCGTGAACAATTTCAGGAAACACAGAAACGAACAATGCACGGAGAAATTAATACCTTCGGCTACATTGGCACCGAAGCAGCTTATAATCAGGGCGAGGCCTGGTTGGAAGAGCTTTTGCCTTATCTACAAGAGAACATCCAATTTGTCGAATCTTATCTAGCTGAACATTTACCTGCGGTGGGTGTTATGTCACCGGAAGGAACTTACTTGATGTGGCTTGATTTTTCTAGTTTTGGTTTGACTGATACTGAACTACAGACACACTTCATTGAAAAAGCAAAAGTAGTCTTAAATTCCGGTATCATCTTTGGTTCAAAAGGAACGGGTCATATGCGTTTAAATATTGCCTGCCCAAGAGCAACACTTGAAGAAGGCCTGGCGCGGATCGTTCACTCATTTAACTAAGAAAAAAGCTAAGCTGTCTCACTCTTCAATGAAGAGGGACAACTTAGCTTTATTTGTATCTATTTAGACATAATCCTTATTACGAATAGTGGCAAAAGATTATTCTGTAATTTCAATGCTTTCAATCACGATATCATACACTGGCTTGTCTTGAGGACCTCTTTGGGCACCTGCAATATCATCCACCACGTTCATTCCTTCAATCACATGGCCAAAAACGGTATGACGCATATCTAACCAAGGCGTTCCGCCACCTTTGTAAGCTTCGATAATTTCCGCAGGGAAACCAGCGCCTTCTAGTTGACCAAGCATGTTTGCTGGAACGTTTTGATTATTGACGATGAAAAATTGACTACCATTAGAGTTGGGACCTGAGTTAGCCATTGACAATGCTCCACGTAGATTGAACAAATTAGGCGTGAACTCGTCTTCAAAGGAATCCCCATAAATACTTTCGCCACCCATACCAGTACCGGTAGGATCGCCCCCTTGAATCATAAAGTCTGGAATTACTCGGTGGAAAATCACTCCATCATAATAGCCTTTTTTAGCTAATTCAACAAAGTTTTTAACTGTTTTAGGGACTAATTCTGAGAATAGTTGAACGGTAATATCCCCTCTATTTGTTTTGATCGTTGCTTTTGGTCCTTTGGCGTTTTCTAAATCTATTTGTGGAAATTGAGACACAAAAATCTCCTCCTAAAAATTATTTTCTCCTTATGATAACGAATAATTCAAAAAAATGCTATTGTTCAAGAAAAAAAGAGTAAAAATAATCGATCTGATGGAGCCGAACCCTTTCTCAGCTAGTCCGCAGAATAAAATGTCGGGTTTCTAAACGCCTCAGCTAAAATACTAATTCTTCCTAGTGGTTTCAGTCACTCACTTTTTATAATATAGAAGCATTCACGTTTTTTCCTTCCTATGATACACTAGATAGAAACTAACAAAGCCGCAAAAATGCCCCTTTTTTTGCCCTACTTAGTCAATTTAACAAGTAGGCTATCGTTTCACAGAATCATTCTGAGAGCTTGACTACTATTTTTCTGTTGGACAAACTCTTTCACAAGCTAAAATAAAGAACAAATACGTATTTTTTTGTTAGACTATTTGAGATAGGAGGAATGTGACTATGGATATTTACGATATTACCATTGTCGGTGCCGGACCGGTGGGTTTATTTGGTGCCTTTTATGCAGGAATGCGAGATGCAAAAACAAAATTAATAGATAGTCTTCCTCAACTAGGCGGACAGCTCTCGACACTTTATCCAGAAAAATACATTTATGATATTCCTGGATTCCCGGCGATTAAAGCGGCGGATTTAGTAGATAATTTGGAGAAACAATTGACGACCTTTAATCATACTTACTGCTTAGAAGAGGAAGTTTTACTGATTAAAAAAGTCGATGATGTGATTGAAATTCATACGAACAAAACCGTGCACTATTCAAAAGCGGTGATTTTAGCCTTAGGAAATGGTTCATTTCAGCCACGGAAGCTCGCAATTGAAGGAGCTGAAGCGTTTGAAAATCGTGGACTTGATTATTACGTTACTGATTTGATGAAATACGCGGGCAAAAAAGTGGCTATAGCTGGCGGGGGCGATTCTGCGATTGACTGGGCCTTAATGCTTGAACCGATTGCAAAAGAAGTATATCTTATCCATCGCCGACCAGAATTTCGCGGACATGAACATAGCGTCAAAAAATTGATGGCTTCTTCAGTCAACATTTTAACCCCTTATGTGATTAATTCACTGCAGGAAGAAAATCAACGCTTAGCCGGACTGACCCTCAAGAAAGTCCGAACTGACGAAGAAATATCGTTGTCGTTGGATACATTAATTGTTAATTACGGCTTTTCTTCTTCCTTAGATCACTTAAAATCTTGGGGCTTAGAGGCAACCAGAAATGCTATTTTGGTTTCCTCGGATATGTCCACTTCAATTCCAGGTGTCTATGCGACGGGTGATATTTGTCAATATGATGGCAAAGTTCGCTTAATTGCGACCGGTTTCGGCGAAGCACCTACTGCGGTAAACAATGCATTGCATTACCTCAATCCTAAAAATAGAACGCAGCCGATGCATAGTACTAGCCTATTCTCTAATAAGCAATAAATAATAAATGAGTAAGAGTCACTTCCTTCCTTTTGCGGAGGGAACGACTCTTACTCATTTTTACGCTTTTTTACGCTCATTTTTTTTGCCGATTCGACTTGGCTCACGCGCGGTCTGCCTACTTAATCCTACTATATAATCCTGTAGACTTTGGATACGAAAAAAAACCGCTTCATTACATATATTCTTCTTGCCAAGACTTGACTGCCTTGAGAATTTCCTCTTTCAATGCTTCTGGTGAGTCGGCGACTAAGCGCTCCCCTTCAAAAAAAGCAAAATTTTTCTGAGCACATAAGGTACATTCGTTCATACAGGAATACGTCAGTATCTCTACTTGGCTAGTAACGGCCGTATCTTCTAAAATAAGCTGACTTCCTTGCGCTAAATTTTGCTCACAAAACTCAAGTAATGGATCCATTTAAGACACTCCTTGCTTTTCACTCTTCATATAGTATACCATTAGGCTAAGAAATCAAATTAGAACGCTTGGAGGATATATGGATGGTTATACAAACAGAAACGTTAGAAAAAAAAGCCCGGAATTTATTGATTGAACGTGGTGTCGGTATGCAAGATATTGCAGAATTAGTCATGTTTCTTCAAAAACAATACATTGTCGGCTTAACTATGGAGACTTGTATGGCAAGTGTCGACGCTGTACTGGTCAAGCGTGAGGTGCACAACGCAATTATCACGGGAATTCAATTAGATATTTTGGCAGAAGAACAACAACTCTTGCAGCCTTTACAAAATATAATCGAAGAAGATGAAGGATTATATGGCATTGATGAAATTCTGGCTTTATCAATCGTCAACGTCTATGGCTCGATTGGTTTTACTAACTATGGCTACATCGATAAAGTAAAGCCTGGGATTTTGGCTGAATTAAATTCCCATGAAGGACCTCGTGTACACACCTTCTTAGATGATATTGTGGGAGCGATTGCCGCAGCGGCAGCTAGTCGTTTGGCCCATAGTCAACCAGAGAAAATAAATCTATAATAGCCAAAAAGCTTGAGTTTCCTCTCCAACATCAGGAGAAGCACTCAAGCTTTTTTTAATTCTCTTTTTCCTAAAAGATAGAATCCTAAGAAAATCAGTTCAATCAAAAGGAAAAATAAGATAAAGCTATGCATAAAAAATTCTTCGGGTAAAACATTAATAATCGGATCCGTTGCTGGATCAAATAACCAATCATCATTATTAAAGAAAACTTCATGAAAAGTCACAAAGAACCGATCAAAGCCTAAGGCCATAAGAAAGCCAAAAAGCACAGGGATCAGCATACCAATCTGAAAGGGTCGAATAAGTAACCATTTCCGTTGATTTTTAAAAAGAGAACGTAAAAATAAAATCGTTGGAATGAGCGTAATAAAAAACACACCATAATCCAATAAAAATAACAATTTCACTTCATAAAAATGCTGAGCTCCACTAGCAGATGAAGGAAAATCCGCCATCGCCAAGACCGACTGAAATGGATTATTCAGATAGCTCATCAGCTGCCCAAAATTTTTCATCAGAACGTCTTTGCTGACCTCAGTGTAGTCAAGAATCTTCAGATAGTCGACATCAAACCGATACAAGGGTCGAAAATTAATCGTCACCAGTACCGCAAAACTAATACTCGTCAAAAAAAGTGAAAGCAGACCGCCGCGTTCAAGCCAGCGCCATTTTTTTAATTGGTTCATTCACCAATCACCCACTCATCCAATGAATCGATGACATAGCTTGGCGCCTCGGGTAAGCTCGGAACTGCTGATTTAGGCGTAAAGCCTGATAAAACTAACAAGGTATCAATCCCATTTTTTAGCCCTGCTTGAATGTCGGTTTCATAATTATCGCCAACCATAATGACTTGCTCTTTATGTAAGCCTAGATGAGCAACTGCTTTTTCCATAATAATCGCTTCAGGTTTTCCGATAAAGATAGGCTTGGTTTGGGTCGCTGTTTCGACTAATGAAATGAGTGAGCCTGCACCAGGAATTAAGCCTCGTTCAGTGGGTATATTTTTATCTGGATTGGTGCCGATAAAGGTCGCGCCTTTTTGAATCGCTAAGGTAGCTGTGACAAATTTTTCATAAGTCACTTGGCTGTCTAAACCAACCACGACATAGTCAGGATTCTCTTCATCCCAGACAAAGCCTGCCTCTAAAATTAAATCAATCAAGCCTGCCTCGCCAATCACAAAGACTTTTTTCCCGCGATTGTTGTCCTTCATGTAATCAATCGTCGCTAAACTAGCCGTGTAGACCGTCTCCGGCGAGACATGAATGTCAAACTCATTGGCTAAGCGTTCCGCTACAACTGCTGGACTTTTTGTCGTGTTATTGGTCACAAAAAGAAACGGAAGCTGAGCTTTTTGTAGTTGTTCAACAAAGCGTTTCCCCGCAGGAATTGGCTCTTTCCCTAAATAAATCGTCCCATCCAAATCAATTAAGTATCCTTGATAATTCTTCATCTATTCTTCTCTCTGACGAATGGTAAAACTAGCTTTTTTACCTTCTGGTTTCTTGCTTCCATTCGTTTTCTTTACTTCTTTTTTAGGCGTACTGTTCTTTTCCTCTTCCCGTTTCTTGATTACGGGCTTCGTCTTTTTCTTAGGAGAGACGGGTGCTTTTTTCTCTTCGATGTGCGCTTGATTTTGGCCTGTCGGTTTTTTCCGTCTTCTTCTGTTTTGCGGTTTTTCCCGTTTGCCACCTACTCGTTCAATAACAAAATAAGCACAACCAAAATTACAATATTCATACAAATAATCTTCCAGTGTATCAATTCGTTGATCTGGGTAGGCTTTGCGATTGTCTTCTTTAAAGAAGCCCTTTAGTCGCAGCTGCTCATAGCCCCAATCACCAACAATATAATCATATCGTGCAAGAACTTCACTATATCTTTCGCCTAATTTCTCGGCATCAAATCCTTCACGATGATTGCGTACGATATGATAGTGGCGTTCACCAACTAAAACGTTTGTTTCATCAATCAGTGTGACTGTCTCGCCTTTTTTCTTTTCTTTTACAGGCTCTTCGACAATCTCTTCAAGGACAGCGGCTAATTCATCCGTTACTGTACTTGGTTTTTCTGATGGGTTGGTCTTTTCTGAAGGGCTGGCATTGCTGGATCTATCGGCCTTTTTCTCCATACTCACACCTGATTCTTTTACTTCTTGCTTTGTCATCTCTTCACCACCTAAAAATTATTATACCTTGTTTTTAATCGATTAGATAGTGGCTCTTAAGGGAATCTCCCAGAACACTTCGAATAAATTCTGGAAACAGAAATTCACAGCTACCCGCAATTTCAATCGTTGGGAAAAATGGGATGAACATGAAATGATCCACAGTCACAAAAGTGTAGCTGCTCTCAGGGATAATCGGCTCACCCAACCAGCGGACTTTATGATTGACGGCATCAAATTCTAAGCCACTATAGCAAATTTCTCCAAAAATTTTCCCTCGGAAGCCCATTCCGATAATCGGATAATTTCTAAGAAAACTGCGATTCTTCTCCATTTCTAAAACCAATCGAATCAGATCACTTCCCAACAATGAAACACGAATTAAGTGCATAGGATGGGGCAAACTTTGGTGCAATTGATCTTGATCTACAAGGCCTTTCATAATAGGCGCCAAAAAAAGACCAGAATTAACAATCGCAACCTCAACGTCTGCGCGCTCCTTCATTGCCCGTAGTGTCGCTTCGATCAATAAATAATCACCTGTCCCCACCTTTAAATCATGAGGGATAGCCGCAACCTTTTTTTCTTGTAAAAGAGCATGACCACGAGCCAAATACCCTTCAATCTCGGCTTGATCTTCTGGAAACTCTGTCATAGTAGCCGTAGGAACCGCTCGAACAGTCGCCTCTTTCAAACGATGCTGTTGATCAACCGTCAACACAATATCACCGACGTATTGACCAAATTTGCCAGCCGCAGCTAATTGAACCCCGTTGACGATTTCCCCTTCCATAAATAAATGGTGCGTATGTGAGCCCAAAATTAAATCAATCTCAGGAAATGTCGCAGCAATCTTACGGTCCTCAGTAATTCCTAAGTGACTCATCAGAACGAGCACATCAACTTGACCACGTAACGACTCGACCAATTCAGGTAATAAATCTTGCGGAAATCGAATATCCCAGCCGTTCGGACTGTAGGTCAGTGGAAATGGCGCGGTCAAGGCAAACAAGCCTATTTTCGTTCCTTCTATACTAGTGATGATTTTTGATGGCTGGGCCCATTTGGGCATCTCTAATGTTCGTTTATCAAATAAATTTCCCAGTAGCACATCAAAATTAGCCTGATCATATAGATGGTCTAGCTCATCTTTTGAGCTCCCGACGCCTTCGTTATTCCCAATCGTCACTGCATCGTAGCCAATCTGATTCATCAATTCAACGTTCGCTTGCCCACTAGTTGCCTCTGTCAACGGATGCCAGCGATCGACAAAATCCCCTAGGTCAACCGTGAGTATTGTTTCATTATTTTGACTGGCTTCACGTTTTCTTTGATCCAAGAAACGTCGAATTTTTGGCCAATTTTCTAAATGGGAATGTAAATCATTGGTATGCAAAAGTCTAATTTTTTCCATTTTTGGTTCGCCTCGATTTCTTTTTTCCTCTAAAATATAGTACCATATCTTTGTATAGAAGAAAAAAACTTGAGTGGAGTGAAAAAATATGAAGATCCAGTTACCCATCGGCGAGTTTTGGCTGACTGCCACCGATAAAGGCCTAAGTCATGCATCATTTGTCCCGTTGCTAGTTGAAAATGAAGACTTAGACAATCCCTATCTGATCCAAGCAAAAGAAGAGCTACTCAGTTATTTCAATAAAGAACGTACCCAATTTACCGTCCCTTTCGATATCCAAGAAGGAACAGCCTTTCAACGAGCAACCTGGCAGGCCCTGTGTACAATCCCTTACGGTGAAACGCGTTCCTATCAAGAAATTGCTGAAAAGATTGGCAACGCAAAAGCCGTTCGTGCGATTGGACAAGCCAACCACAGAAATCCTTTAGCCATCTTCATTCCTTGTCACCGCGTCATCGGCAAAAATGGACAATTAACTGGTTATATGGGCCTGTCCGGAATCGAACTAAAAAAATCGCTATTAACGCTAGAAGGCATTCCCTTGCCTTAAACATGAAACACGCGCATTACCGTGTGCTTCACCAGACTGCTACACTGAAATTCCCCGATTGTTAGCTAAACTATTGATTATAAATATAAAAATAGACCGTCGTTTTCTGGCTAACTAATCCAGAAAACGTCGGTCTATCATTTAATTCAATAACAACAAATAGCACAAAATTAGTTCATCCATGTGGCGAACATTCAACCCAGAAGCTTCCTGGAATTTTTCTAAGCGATATTGTAGCGTGTTACGATGCATAAACAACTCTTTCGCCGTGGAGCTGATATTTCCTTGATTGGACCACAGTGTCTGAATAATATCTGACATCTCTTGATCAATCACTAAATTCTTTTTGTAATTCTGAATCACTGCGCTTTTTTGCATCTTTGTCTTTGTATAATAATGTAGAGCCACGTTGGCAATCGAAAAGACGTGTTGAGATTTAACAAAATCTAGCTCTTCTTGAAAAATTTCTTGTTCCTCCAAAAATAATTCAGCTAGATTTTCTTGGCTTGAATAGAAGCTCCCCACAAAAACCTTACTATTTGTTTCAAAATCGGCATCTAATGTGAGAAAAATGCCTTCTAATTCTTCAATCGAAAAATTGGCCTCTGCCTGTTGCTCAACGAGTAACACATCTCTTTCCGTATAGAAAAATAAATCAACCCAGTGAGGAAACATTTCTTGGAAGTTTTGTTTCCATTCTTTCAAAAGAAAGTCCGCTTTCTTCTGTAGCTGGATTTGAATGACCCGAAACGTGCCTTCTTTTTTTACGGGTTGCTGTTTAAATAAAATACCATACCATTCATGTGTTGCCCCTTGCTGTATTTTTTCATTAGGGACGAACATTTGTAATAAGCGACGTTCTCTTTCGCTTAACTCTTTTTTATCAATCCACAAATACCCTTCATCCATTGGGATAGAAAGCACTTCTGAATCTGAAGACGCCATTTTTTTCACCTGAGCGTCTGGATAAATTTCTCGTAATTGGCCTTTGTTCACGCTAGTCACCTCAACCATTCTACTCTAATCTAAATGAACCTATTTAAAAATTGCTGCATATATTGCTTGATAGATTACTTATATCTTACTATATATATTACCACGTCTAAGCGAATAACAGCTTAATTTATTGGAGAAAATATGCTAAAGTATACGGGGGTGAGCGGAAATGGAGAAAAAAAGTCTATTAACAAAAGAAGAAAAAGAATTCTTCATGGCAGAAGCACTCCGTGAAGCACAGAAAGCGGAGGCACTAGCAGAGGTGCCAATCGGGGCAATTGTCGTATTGGATGGAGAAATTATTGGCCGCGGACATAATTTGCGAGAAGATTCGCAAGATGCAACGGCTCATGCAGAAATATTTGCAATAAAAGAAGCCTGTGAAGCCATCGGTAATTGGCGGCTAGAACGAGCACAATTATTTGTAACCTTAGAACCTTGCCCGATGTGCAGTGGTGCAATGATTTTATCACGAGTCGATGAGGTCTACTTTGGCGCTTATGATCCAAAAGGTGGGACTGCGGGTTCACTCTTAAATCTCTTAGAAGATGAGCGATTCAATCACCGCGCCTATGTCGAAGGCGGAATTCTAGAGGAAACCTGCGGGCAACAGCTGACCACATTTTTCAAAGGAATTCGTTCACGAAAAAAGCTAGCAAAAAAACTAGCAAAGAAATTACAGGAAGATTTCGAGAAAGACTAGCCAAACAGATTAAAATACGTTATACTAATTATTGCCGCAAGGCTAGGACAATGGTGGGCTCACGAAGCGTGTCAGATCCGGAAGGAAGCAGCACTAAGTGGGTGCCGCCATGTGTCTGATTATATAAAAGAGAAACAATCTATAAGTTTAACGATTTGCCAGGCTGATGAAGCCTTTTTATTTTGCCCAAAAACTCCCCTTGTCCAAAGAGAAACAGAAAATAAAAAAAGTGGAAAGCGTCATTACACGCCTCCACCTATTTTTATAAGATACGATCAACAAATTTGAAGAGACGATCTTTTAACTCTTCCGAAGTATCTTTTACTGTTTCGCCTACCTCAGAAACCTTTTCGTGACCCTCTTTCACTTTGCCCACCACATGCATCAATGAATCCAATTCAGAATCAGATAAATCATCGACAATGCCGACTAATTTTTCGTTTCCATTGAATGTATCAGATACAAATTTTTTCACTTTGCAGCGTGTAGAAAGATGTTTGACCTTTTCAAAAACCTTTCCTGAGACGATGACAGTCGCCGTGGTACCAGCAGCGGCCGCAACACCTAGGGCAATCGCAACTTTTGTTGAAGTTTTCATTCCAATCAGCTCCTCTATTCCGATAGTTTATACATCAATCATAGCACAGCTACCTGAATAATACACTTATTCCACTTTGCTTATCGCTGACAGAAAAAAAGTTCAAGAAAGTCTTCGTGAAAGACCCTTCTTGAACTTTTTTGGATGAATAAGTAAACAGAATCAACCTTTAATCTCGACGATTTCCACCGAATAAAATAATTAATCGTAGTAACTGCAAGAAGGTTGCTGCAGCGGCTGCGACATAAGTCAAAGCGGCTGCAAATAAAACGTGCCGTGCCATCGGAACTTCCTCTTCAGTCAATAGGCCACCTTCACCGAGAATTTGTAGTGCTCGGCGTGACGCATTGAACTCAACAGGTAAGGTCACCAACTGAAAAACCAAGGCTAGTGAAAACGCCAGAATCCCTAGATTAATCAGGAATTGATTTTGGCCCAAAAATAAGCCTAGTAAAATCAACGGGAATGACGCCATCGAACCAAAATTCGCAACTGGCACAATCGCCGCCCGAATTCTTAGGGGAGCATAACCGGTCTGATCCTGTACCGCATGCCCACATTCGTGAGCTGCCACGCCAATCGCTGCGACAGAAGTTGATTGAGCGGTCGCTTGCGAAAGACTCAATAACTTGTTGCCAGAATTGTAATTATCCGTCAAATCCCCAGAAATCTGCTGGACACCGACATTCGTAATCCCTTGGCTTTGCAAAATATATTGAGCTGCTTGCGTACCCGTCACATGATTTTTACTCTTTATTTGATCATATTTTCGAAAAGTACTATTCACATAGCCAGACGCGGCCATGGAAAGCACCAGTCCTATGATAACTAAAAAATAGGTTGGGTCAAAGAAGAATCCACCTAATCCATACATCTAAATCTCCTCCTCAACTACTATCTTATGCTTCTATTTTTTCGAGTAAATGGTCTGTCAGAAATAACTTCTGCCATAAGCCAACTTTCTACTCCCTTACAATTGTAGCATGAAATCAGTGAAAAATTTGTGAAGAGACTTTGAACAATGCGTAATTTTAGTTTTTCTTCACGAATTCTGATTTTAATTTCATTGGACCAAAGCCATCAACTTTACAATCGATGTTGTGATCACCTTCGACTAAACGAATATTTTTAACCTTTGTTCCTTGTTTAATTGGGTTAGATGCACCCTTTACTTTCAAATCTTTAATGACAGTCACGCTGTCGCCCTCTTGTAAAAGATTGCCATTTGAATCCTTCACAACCAAGCCTTCTTCCTCTTGTGCTGCTACAGATTCATTCCATTCATTTCCACATTCTGGACAAACAAATAATCCTCTATCTTCATAAGTGTACGCTGACCCGCATGTTGGGCAATTCGGTAATGTTGTCATCTTCTTTCTCCTACTCTATTCTTTTTTCTTGAACCTCCATTTTAGCCTATCCCACCCCATTTGAAAAGCCCTCTTCACTTGGCAAATGAGGACCCACTCCCTATTTCCGAGATTATCCCATAACTACTCTACACACGAGAACCCCTCAGCAGTATAGGAAAAATGGCGGGTATAAATAGTTTTCCTGTAGCTAGTTTACGCAAAAAATCAGATAACCCATAGGAAGCAGTTATCTGATAGATTGGTCTTATTTAACAGAAAAAGAGCTATTTACTAGACTCAGATTCTTTATTTTTCAGCCACAAAGGCCTGGCATAATTGTTGAATTTCTTGATAGATTTCTTCTACTTCGGCTAAATCTTTGGCATTTGCACCACTAGCCAACGGATGCCCACCGCCGTGATGGCGTTTGGCCAATTCATTGATAATTGGACCTTTTGAACGTAATCTTACTCGGTAATAGCCTTCCGGTTGTTGAACAAAAATCGCCCAAGCCAAGACTTCGTCAATTGAGCCTGGTAAAGAAACAACTGCGGCTGTTTCAGAATCGACCACCTGAAACTCAGTCAACACTTCCTGTGGCAACATGACTTTGCCGGCGCCATTTGTGTCAACGTGAATATTTTGATACACGTAGCCAGATAATTTAGCCACAGACATTGGTTTTTGATCCAATTCTCGATTTAATTGCGTCACGTCAAAACCAAAACTCATTAATTCCGCTGCTGTTCTCATCGTCTGCGGAGTAGTGGCAGGATATAAGAAGCGACCCGTATCGCCCACAATTCCGCCATATAATAAGCGTGCTGCTTCTTGATTCATGGTTAAATCATCTGGAAATTGGAAGCAAAAATCGGCAATAATCTCACTACAGCTGCTAGCTTTTGTATTCACGTACACCAAATCGCCATAAGGCTCATCATTTGGATGATGGTCAATTTTAATTAATTTGTCCCCGAGCGCATAACGCTCATCACTGATGCGTGGCGAATTGGCAGTATCCGTCACAATCACCAAAGCCCCTTTGTACAGCGCATCCTCCACTGGTTGCATCTCAGCCAAAAACTCTAGGCCTTCAACGGGACCGCCCACTTGATAGATTTCTTTATCAGGAAAACTCGTCCGTAAAATCTCCGCCAGTCCGACTTGTGAACCCAACGCATCTGGATCAGGGCGTTGGTGGCGATGAATAATAATCCGCGGATATTCTTTAATTGCTGCTAAAATCTCTTTTTGAATTTGTTCTTGTACTTCCATCGTGTCTTCTGCACTCCTCTTATTTACGAACCGCCTCTATTATGACCGTTCCATCATTTGACACACAACAATGGCTTTTGCCACAATCGTATTTTCAATGTAGACTTCAATATCTAATTTTGCTGAACGACGCCCCATCTCAAGAATCTTAGGTCGAACGTCCAATTCACTTTCCAACTGGATCAAACGTAGGTAATGTAAATTCATTTGTTCAATCACAATATTGCGTTTTTGATTCATCATCATGGTTTTTTGCGCGACATTTGAAATCACTTCACTCAAGACGCCAAATGAAATCGTGCCGACACTGTTGACCATTTGCGGAGAAACAATAAAATGAAATTGTGGTTGACTAAGCTTGATTCCCTCAGGATCTTCTTCAATCGTAATCACTTCACCCGAAATTTGATCAGAGAGTGTATCAGAAATTTGCGGTTGTCTTTGGACCAGTTGCATTGCCTTCATAACATCTTGACGCGTCACCAAACCACATAACGAGAGATCATCCTCCACGACGGGCATGACTTCAAGTCCATCCCAAATCATTTGATGACTGACAGAAGCGACACTCATGCCTTTTTTCACCACAATAGGTTCCTTCGTCATGACCCGCTCAATCAGCTGGCTATCCACCTTGCCCACTATATCTTTGGCTGTAACAATCCCAACCACACGTAAACTTTTATTTACCACTGGAAAACGCGAATGTCCCGTCGATTCTGATATTTTTTTATACTCGAGTACGGTATCTGTCGCCGCAAGATACTGCGTTTTTTCGAGAGACATGTAAATATCACTGACCAGCATTATATCCTTTTTAATCAACTGATCGCTTAGCGCACGATTGATCATCGTGCCGACGGTAAACGTATCATACGTCGTACGCAAAACTGGCATCTCTAATTCGTCTGCCAATTGGGCAATTTCTGGCGTCGTATCAAAGCCCCCTGTGATTAACACCGCCGCGCCATCTTCTAGCGCAAGCTTTTGGACTTCCACACGGTTCCCCACAATCATCAGAGAACCTGGCGTAATGTAGCGTTCCATCGCCTCTTTGGTCATCGCCCCAATAACAAATTTGTTCAAGACCTTATCCAGTCCAGCCTGTCCACCCAACACGTCGCCTTCAATAATGCGAACCACTTCGCCAAAGGTCAAACGCTCAATATGTTTCTTTAATTTTCGCTCAATCCGAATCGTTCCAACCCTTTGAATAGTCGAAACAAGTCCAACATTTTCAGCATCTTTAATCGCTCGATAAGCTGTACCTTCGCTGACACCCAAATCCTTGGCGATACTTCGAACAGAAATTCTGTGTCCAACTGGTAAGCTTTCAATGTGCGCAAGTATTATATCATGTTTTGTTGCCATAAATTTCTCCTTTACCCTTCAATGCTTCAATCCGATACACCGCTAAAACACCGTAGTTTCATACTTTTTTCAATCGATTATCTTACTCGTTACTCCAATGCTTTCTTCCGGCAATTATTTCTACTTATATCCGATAATTTCTGCTAATTTATTCCTGCTAATTGCTAATGAACTAATTTAAAGCTCAATGCTTTCGCCAGCTGCTAAAACGAGACCACTATCACCGGGCAATTTAGCTACGAAGGCGTGAGGATCTTGTTTGATTACAGGGAAGGTGTCATAGTGAATAGGCACGACTTTCTTAGCCTTCAATAGTTTCGCAGCATAACAAGCTTCTTCTGGACCCATCGTAAAATTATCGCCAATCGGTAAAAAGGCTACGTCGATGGCGAACTGATCACCCCACAGCTGCATGTCACTATACAGTGCCGTGTCCCCTGCGTGATAAATGGTTTTGCCCTCTGCTTGAAAAATAATGCCACTTGCTAAGCCCATATATTGGTTAACGCCGTCAATCTCAATACTTGAGCTATGGTCAGCTCGAACTAATTTTACTGTCCCAAAATCAAAAACGTGTGTGCCACCCAAATTCATGCCATGACTCTTCGCCCCTTGACTCTGAGCGTAATTAGCCACCTCAACCATGCTAATAATCGGCGCATCATTCTTCTTAGCAATCGGAATCATGTCACCAATATGGTCGGAATGACCATGCGTAATTAATAGTGCATCCGTCTTGACCTCAGCTACTTTCAGGTCTGACAATGGATTTCCGCTGATAAATGGGTCGATCAGCACCGTTTTACCTGTTGCTAATTCAATCTCAACACAGGAATGTCCGTGATAAATTAGTTTCACAAAATCGCCTTCTTTCTGACAACTTTTTATTTTCTGTTGCTATACTGTATTATAAAGATGGTACAGTTCTACTCTCCTATTGTAACAGAGAGCAGACAAATCACCAATTACTATAGCTTGTTTTTAGTCGATTTTTTTTGGATGACTTGGATGAACCTACGATATTCTCATCAGCTGTTTCACCACTGACTAAAATTTACAAACCTTAACGTTCCTTCCAGTGGATTTCTAGCGTTATTTCAGCAAGCAAATCTGACAGTTTCCGAGGCTCTTAAGCACCAAAAATAGAGAGAACTAAATTCAAATAAAATTTTTGACAAACTAAATGAAAAGCTTCCTAAATTTCGTAATAGATACTCTCCCTTTAACAGCAAAAGAAGCATAGAAAATCAATACTACTGCTGACTTTCTATGCTTCTACTTTATTCGGACACTTCATTTATTGATGACTGAATACTATTTCTTGTAACAGAAATGGATTACACTGTTGCTTTCTTTCTCAAACGAATGATGGTAAGAAGGAGTGCTACCGCACAAATAATAAATGAACCAAGGAAAGTTACGCGCATCCCTGTGATAAAAATATCAGGTCGATCCGTAATAAAAGTCGTGACACGTTGCCCATATTCCGCACTCATGGCGTGATACAAGATCGTAGTTGCTAAAGCAATCCCGATGACCATCCCAATATTTCGAGCAAAGGAGTTCATGCTACCAGCCACGCCTAAATTTTCTTTTGTCACACTACTCATGACCATCGTATTATTTGGCGACTGGAACAACGAGTTACCTAGGCCCATAATGCCTGTGGCAATTACGTAGTACCAAATCGGCGTTGCTTCGGTCATGAACATATACATTAATTGCGTAATGGCTAACATTGCTAAACCAATTAGCACCAGGATTTGCGGTCCAATTTTATCCGTCAAATAGCCACTAATCGGCGAACCTATCACCATTAAGAAAGGAAAGACCATCATCAGCATTCCTGAATAGCTAGCACTCAAATGGCGCGCATCTTGCAGATAAAAAGGAATCACCACATTGACGAAGAAATTCGAAGAGAAAATCAAAACGGCCGTAATCAAACTCATGGTAAATATTTTATTTTTAAAAATAGTAAACTGGATTAAAGGATTTTCCTTCTTCTTTTCGATAGCGAAGAAGAAAATAAAAGTGATGACTGAAATAGCCAATAAAACTAAGGTTTGAATCGAGCCAAAACCGAGCTCTTGACCGATGAAAATACCGCCAAAGAAGGTCATGATCGTCATCGCAAAGGTCACAAAACCAGCATAATCAATTTTTTCACGAGATTTCGTAATATCCTTAGGCAAGAATTTTTCGCCAATCAACATCGTGATAATCCCCACTGGAATATTGATCCAGAAGATGTACGACCATGAAAGATTCGACAAAATTAAGCCGCCAATCCCAGGACCCGCGATTGAACCTAGAGAAACAAACGCCCCAATCGAACCCAGCGCGCGGCCTCGTTCATTCATGGGGAAAACTTCCGTTACAATTCCTGAATTACTGGCCATCGTCATGCTCGCGCCTAAGGCTTGCACAATCCGACCAAAGAGCAGGAAGCCAAGAGAGTGATTAAAGCCGCAGAGAAGAGACCCGATAACAAAGATCACCGTTCCAATCCGATAAACCTTAATTTTCCCCCAGCTATCACCAATCTTCCCAAAAAGTAACAGACAGGCACAAACCACCATTAAATAAATTGACACAACCCACTCCGATTGATTCATGGGCACATTCATATCTTTTGAAATAGTTGGTAACGCTATGTTGACAATACTAGAGTCAAGGGTCGACATAAAGGTAAACATCGCCACTGAAACAAGTATCCACCATCGATTTTTTTGAACCATTGGATCCTCTTGATATGTTTTCATTCTTAACTTCCTTTCCGCTATATTCCGTTCTCTATTATAACTACACTTAAGATAAATTCAACAAATAACGGTGGAAAAAAAGAATTTTCTTATCGTAATAAAATAGACGGGACATGCTTGTCCGTCATCTTCTGAAAGCTAAGAACTGCTCCATGTCGCTGGGATACTTAATCTATAAGAGATAATACTTTCGCTTCAGATAAGCGGTGCAAACTTGCTAATCAAATACCACAGTTGTTTGATTTTATTATTCATAAACTGTTATTTTATGTAGGCTAGAGAGATAAAAATAGACCCTTTTTCCCCTACTAGTCTTCATTCGCACAGATTTCACGGTAAAAAGTGAATTGAAAAGAGTGATTTTACAAAAAAAACTACTAGGTAATGGATTCTTGCTATTTGACGCTCTTCTAAAAATTTCTGAAAGTGTGCGAATAGACACTAGTGAGAAAAAACAGTGAAATCGCTATGCGAATGAGGAACAGGACTAGATATAGATTATATTTTTTGATTTTATTATAAAAATCACTCGTAGAATCCCCTATCTATAGGATTCTCACTCCCCTACATATTTCAATTCGAACGTTTAAGTGAGGAGGAATGTCCAGTTAATTCCCACTAGTCTTCATTCGCACAGATTTCACGGTAAAAAGTGAAGTAAAAAGAGTGACTTTATCAGAAAAACCGACTAGACAATGGATTCTTGTCATTTGACGCTCTTCTAAAAATCTCCAAAACTGTGCGAATAGACACTAGTGGGAAAAAATCCAAAAATCTCTAATTATCAACATTTTACAAAAAATTTTAAAAAGCGATTTGTTATTACAAGTCCCGCTTATCGGACAAATATAAAATGCCAAAAAATTTATCTCGCCTAGCTTTCTAGCATGCACAATAGTAATACTTTCTTTACTATCAAAAAAGACTTCTGTCATTCTCAGTATTCCGAGAATGGCAGAAGTCTTTCTTATTTGAACTGTGCTTTTGAACTGTACATTCGTATTGCTCTTCGCACTAATTTCTTGTGCTAGTTTTTTGTACGACGTCTTTGGGTTGCTTCCATGATAACTGGAAGAATCACTGGACGGCGTTTAGTTTGCTCAAACAAGTAGCGACTGAGTTGATCGCGGATATCTTGTTTTAGTTTGCTCCATTCGAAGTCGTCATTTTGCAAGTGTTTTTCGACAATCTCGGTGATCATTGAAGAACTTTCTTTCATTAAGTCTTTGCTTGTTTTTACATAAACAAAACCTTTTGACGTGATTTGTGGGGCAGAAACAATTTTCTTCTCGCGACGACTAATCGTTACGACAGCCACAAAAATACCATCTTCTGAAAGAATTTTCCGATCGCGCAAGACGATGTTTCCAATGTCGCCAACACCTAATCCGTCAATCATCACATTCTCAGCAGAGGTGCTACCTGCAACAGTCATACGTTCTTGCTTGTATTCCAAGACATCGCCACGTCCGGTAATAAAGATTTCCTTATAAGCCATGCCAATCTCGTGTGCCAAGTCAGCATGTGCTGCTAATTGACGATATTCTCCTTGGATAGGAATGAAATATTTAGGCTTCATGAAGTTCAACATTAGTTGTAAATCATTTGGGTTAGCATGCCCAGAAACGCGTAAATTATCCGAGATTTGTTTCACATTGCCGCCTGAGCGATAAATCATATCCTCTGTTTTTGCCACAGTGGTTTCCATCGCCGTTGTCGGTGTCGTTGTGATATAGACTAGGTCGCCTTCTTCAATTCGAAGAGTGCGATGCGTGCCGTTAGCCATTTTTTGTAATGACTTGATCGGCTCACCCATACGTCCTGTCTCAAGAATCAATAATTCTTCTGGAGAATAGTTTTTCATTTCTTTTAATGTGACAAATAAATCTTCACTTGGTAATTGGAGTTTTTCCAAACGCATCGCTGTCCGAATAATTCGTTCGAAATCCTGACCCGTCAAGACGACTTTTCGTTTGGTTTTATAGGCAGCATTTAAGACTTGTTGCACACGTTGCAAATTACTTGCGACACAAGCAACAATAATCCGGCCTTCCCAATAACGAATCGTTTCTAACACTTCATCAGCAATCTGTAATTCAGAAGCAACTGGTGTTGGATTTTCCGCATTCGATGAGTCACTTAGTAACGCAAGAACGCCTTCTTTACCAATCTCAGCCAGACGACTATAATCCGTTTGATACATCGGAATAGCCGTTTGATCAAACTTGAAATCACCAGTATAAACGATGCTTCCTTCACTGGTCTTCAAGCTAATGCCGACAGAATCGGGAATCGTATGCGTGGTTCTGAAAAAGCTGACACTCGTCTCGCCAAAATCAATCTCAGTATGCTCATCAACGACATGAAACTCTTTGAAATTCTTAGTTTCTTCATTACGACTCACGCTTAACTTTGCAAGCTCAATCGTTAGTTCCGTTCCGAAAACAGGAACGTTTAATTTGGATAGGAAATAAGGCAATGCCCCAATCGCATCTGCATGGCCGTGCGTTAAAAAGACGCCCGCTACACGTTCAGCATTTTCCTCCAAATACGTAAAATCCGGAATGACAATGTCAATTCCTAATAACTCGTTCTCTGGGTATTTTAGCCCGCAATCAAGAACGAAAATGTCTTCTCCTACTTCAGCAACGTACATATTTTTACCATTTTCTCGTACGCCACCAAGAGGAATTAGTTTGATGGTACTCAAACACGTTCACCTCTCGCTTTTTATAGATTTAAAATACTTAGTATTTGTTCTTTTTCTCTGTCTGTGCAAGCAACAAGTGGTAGGCGCAATCCGCCAACGTGAATGCCTAATTCATTCAGCACTAATTTTACCGGAGCAGGCGAAGGCACTGAAAATAGTGCATCCACTTTTGGCAAATAGTCCCGTTGAATTTTGGCCGCAGCTGAGATATTCCCCTCAGCCAATAATTGAAACATCGCATGGATTTCATTTCCATAGATATGAGAAGCAACTGAAATGACCCCTTGTCCACCTAATGCTTTGGTAGAAAAGGCTAAGCCATCCTCACCTGTGTAGATCAGAAAATCTTTCGGTGCTTTCTCGATCAGCTCAGTAATGGCATCCATACCTGAACATTCTTTAATCCCAATAATGTTCTCAATCTCGGCTAAACGTAACGTCGTTTCTACCGCTAAACTTGCAACAGTCCGTCCAGGTACATTATACAACAGAATCGGCAAATCACTCGCTTTGGCGATTGCTTCAAAATGTCGATACAAGCCCTCCTGGTTGGGTTTATTATAATAAGGGACAACAGCAAGACCGGCATCGATCCCATCCATTTCCGCAATTTCTTTGACAAAATTGACCGAATCTCTGGTGTCATTGGTTCCTACACCACAAATAATTGGCACGCGTTTGTCCACAATTCGGATCACTTCTTCAAACAAAGTAATTTCTTCATCATGGGTCAAGGTCGGTGATTCACCGGTTGTTCCCGCTAAAATAATTCCGTCTGTATGGCTACTCAGTAAGTGCTCGACTAAGGCTGGTAGCTGTGAAAAGTCAATTTCCCCGTGTTCATCAAACGGCGTAACCATCGCCGTAATAATTGATGCATTCGTTAATTTCATACTTAATTTCCTCCCGAAAAAAAATTAAACTCGTACCAAATTCATTTCATGTAACGTCTCAGCAATTTGAACAGAATTCCAAGCCGCACCCTTCAGTAAGTTATCTGAAACCACCCATAGATGGAAGCCATTTTTCACATCAACGTCTTGACGAATCCGGCCCACAAAGGTTTCTTTCTTACCGATACTAGTTAAAGCTTGCGGATACAACTGTTGACTTGGGTCATCTTGTAAAACAACGCCAGGTGCTTTCTTCAACAAATCTTTGATCGCTGAAACAGACGTTTCTTCCTTCGTTTCGATATAGACAGACTCAGAGTGTCCCATAACAACCGGAATGCGGACACACGTTGCGACAACTTTAATTGCCTCATCCGACATAATCTTTTTGGTTTCGTTAATCATCTTCCACTCTTCATTGGTGTAATCTAAATCAGAAAAAACATCAATCTGAGGCAACGCGTTAAACGCGATTGGGTAATGTTTCTTATCGCCACCTGCAGGCAAAATTTCGGCAGTCAACTCGTCAGCTGGCTTATCTGCTAGGTAGTCTTTCGCTTGCGTTTTCAACTCTTCAATGGCACTTGCTCCCGCACCAGAGACAGCTTGATAAGTAGAAACGATAATTCTTTCCAACCCAGATGCTTGGCGAATAGGTTCTAAAGCCACCATCATTTGGATAGTCGAACAATTAGGGTTAGCAATAATTCCCTTGTGCTCTTTTAGCGCCTCTTTGTTGACCTCGGGTACGACTAAAGGAACTTCTGGATCCATCCGGAAATGGCTCGTATTATCAACCACTACAGCTCCGCGTTTCACAGCTTCTGGCGCAAAGATTTTTGAAATCCCACCGCCTGCACTAAATAACGCCAGATCAATTCCTTCAAATGATTCTGGAACCAACTCTTCAATCGTTAATAACTGACCTTTAAATGGCAATTGCTTCCCTGCCGAACGTTTTGAAGCTAACAACTTCACTGTTTTGATGGGCAAAGTCGTTTGCTCAAGCATCTCGATCATTCTTGTACCCACTGCTCCTGTCGCACCTACCACTGCAACATGATATCCATTTTCCATCTTTACACCTTCTTCATTTTTTCATAGAAACATACTTTTCTCATTTTACCACAATTCCTATAATTACTATAGACTCAGTTAGCTTTTTTATCTTGAAATTAGCTCGATAAGTCAATCAGACGATTCAGACAGACGAACGCTTCATAAAATCTGCCTTTGCTACAGGCTTTTCACCGACTAAAGAGACAACCACACAGGGATTCTCAGCGGTAGAAATCAGCACGCACTAGAAATGATTTTCTCGACAAAAAAAGCCTATCTTCATGTCACACTCACGCTAGATCCAGAAATCTAGGGTTTCGAGTGTTACCATAAAAACAGACTTCATTTCCACTTTAGCCCAGAATTACTCAGTGTCTGACAACTCAGACGAGTAAAACACGGCAAAGTAAGGGCACTATTTTCAGAGAAAAACTATCTCGTAGACCAACCAGTTTTCTTAAGCGTAAGCAAGGCATAAATCCTGGTCACTGAGATGAAAAAACCATAAATAAAGCAATAGAACGTTGATAACAAGTACAGTCGCAAGCCAAATTGGCGATATTTAACCGAAGTAATCAGGGAGACTAGGAAAGAATAAATCACCCAGACGAAAACCATTTTGACCGTCACAGATATACCGATGGTCAAAACTAGGGCAATTGCCATCAGCCAATTAAAGGCCCATAGATAGGCTTCAAAGAGCTGATAAAGTAACACGATTGGCTTCTTCCAACAATGTCTAATTGAAAAAAGCGATTGTAAATAAGCTGATTTGAGCCAACGAACTTGTTGTTTGAAATACTTTGGTAGCTTTTCAGGTACTTCTGTATAACAAACAGCCGTATTTTGATACACACAATCATAGCCATTTTGTTTCGAGATATCAGTCAACAAACGATCATCGCCAGCAATACAATTAATGCCGAAGAATCGTTCGCGCCTAAATGTTTCCAGCGCGCGCTCATCGAAAATTGCTCTGCGGTGCATACTCAAAGCACCAGAAGCCACGATCACGCTATTAAACATACTTTGTGAAGCGCGCCCCACCTCGAACGTATTAAAATAGACAATTTCCTGAATTTTAGCTAAGTAGCTGGCCTTATAATTCCTCACCATAATTCTGCCACAGACAGTGCCAACATTCTCATTAGAAAATGGCTTACGTAGCTCTTCCACCGCATTTATTTTTAGCTCTCCATCAGAATCGAGCATCAATAACAATTCATTTTTCGCATGGGCAATGCCCCAGACGATGGCCTCTTTCTTGCCTTTATTTTCTTCAAATCGATGTACCACAATCGGGATATCCGTCTGTTGGTAAGACGATAGAAAATCGAAGCATTCCCTACTCTCGCTGCCATCATCGATAAAAATAATCTCATCCACCTGCACACTTTGTTTAACAAGTGAATCAATTGATTTTTCTATCGCATCCAGTGTCTCGTTATAACACGGAATAATCGCCGTTACTTTCAATTCATCAGATTCACCATGTATCGGTTTATAAAAAAACGAAACAAAAACTTTAAATAACAAATAGCCAAAATTCAAAGAAATCAGCATCTGGAACCATATGTACGTTTCGTCTCCATAACTTCTTACTAGAAAAATCGCCAGTAATAAAGCGAACACCAACAACACATCAAAAACAACATTCGTTTTACCTACTTTTCTCATACTCATCTCCCAGCACAATTTTTTCTTTGAGTATAACAGTCGTATTGGCATAAAACAACGATTTGAAGAAAAATCTAATAAATAAACACAGGTGTTTTTTTGACTCAGCACTCAGACTTATTTCCACCCTCACCATCAGGCCTCTCCAATTCTTCAACCGTATTTTCTACTATTGAAAGACGCTTCGATTTTTGCTATAGTAGCTGAGATTACAACATTTTAGGAGGAAAACAAATGGCTCGTGTCGAAAGTTTTGAATTAGACCACAATAAAGTGAAAGCACCCTATGTTCGTTTAGCAGGAAGCGAAACAAATCAGGGCGTCTTAATCCAAAAATATGATTTGCGTTTTTTACAACCTAACAAAGAGGCAATCCCAACTTCTGCTCTACATACATTAGAACATCTATTAGCGATTAATCTTAGAGATCAAATCGAAGGCATTATTGATATTTCGCCAATGGGCTGCCGCACTGGCTTCTATTTGATTGTTTGGGGCGAGCATACACCAACAGAAGTCCGTGATGCGCTAGAAATCGTGCTAAAAGAGCACGTGATAGGCACTGATTTTGTTCCGGCAGTTTCAGCAAAAGAATGCGGCAACTACCGTGACCATTCGCTATTTTCTGCTCAAGAATATGCCAAACAAGTCCTTGAAGCAGGCATCAGCAGTGATCCTTTCGAAAGAATCCTCAACCCACGCTAATCGTCCACATATAGTGTGGCAAGGAAAAACGTCTACCGCCGATATTTTTGGCAGTAGACGTTTTTTGTCTAGAAGAATTCTTTATTTGGACAGCAAAGCGTGCTTAATGCTGCTTCAGCTGAGCACTTACTTTAATTGGCTGCTCTTTGTTTTTTTTGACAACGGCGAGTAACTTACCGGAGAATAATCGTTTTTCTTGTCGATTAAAGCCTGACAAATCGGCTGGGTTACCATTGGCAAGACCGATAATTTTGCCGTTCTCACAAGCGACCGTCACCAGAGAGTCAACCATTGGGACAAAATTTCCTTGTGCATCGCGCCCAGCAACCTCTACTAAGGTGTACTCTTCTCCATCAAATCGCTCCGTAACGGCCACTGAATCGATTGTCCCACTGGTTACTTTACTTGTCTCAGCTACTGGCTGATCCGCCACATAGCCGACTGCTTTTAGACAACCCGCCTCAAATGGAATCTGCCACGTTGTCGAATCTTTTCCAGCTGGCTTTCTACCACAGCTCCGATCATTCACGAATAACTCAATCTCCGAACAGTTTGAAAATACACGCACCTCTGTCCGGCCTTCTTGATCAAGCTCGAGGCCTTCACTATTCCAATGAGGCATCAAATGAACCATCGGTTGCGCCGTCCATTTTGCTTGATAATAATAGTAATAATCTT
The DNA here is from genome assembly GCF_009933175.1 of Candidatus Enterococcus huntleyi. Taxonomy (GTDB): domain Bacteria; phylum Bacillota; class Bacilli; order Lactobacillales; family Enterococcaceae; genus Enterococcus_K; species Enterococcus_K huntleyi. The sequence goes on from NZ_MAEJ01000005.1 coordinate 31,547, forward strand.
TTTCGAAACCAACCGTATCGCTAATCCCAAATTGCGAACTAATCCCTGGCCAGGCAAATGGTGACGGCTCACCATAATAATCCATAAACGTCCATAAGAACACGCCGCCAGTATAAGGCTGATTTTCTAAAAAGTCCATGACTTCTTCAGGATGCGCGGTCCCGCCAGCACCCGGCTCACCAGGCTCTCGTTTGCCAGGAAGAACCATCGAATACAGCGAACCAAAATTCGACGTATGACATTTCGTCTCGTCATCTTGGTAAATCCCTCGTGTAGAAAAATAGGAAGCACTCTCGGTACTAAGATAAGCAACGTCCGGCTTTCTTTCCTTCAACTTAGCCAAACCAGCCCCGTTGACGCCAGACTCTGGGTAATTGACGCCTTTGACATCAAAATTGCTCATATACTCTTCATTAACAATTCCCTCTGAATTCAATAATTCAGCGGATACAATAAGACTTTCCTTAGTTGCTTTACGTACAACAGCGGCTAACTTCTTAGCCATCCGATTGGCGAAAGGTGTGTTGCCAATGACTTCCTCATTACATAACGACCAAAAACAAAGTGAGGGATGATGACGTGTTTGTTTGACCATCCGTTCTAACTCAGCAATTCGCCAATCACTGGACTCAAGGATACGATTTTCATTCATGACAATCATCCCCAGTTCATCACAAAGCGTTAATAATTCCCTCGAAGCAAAATGATGGGCACTCCGATAAGCATTGACGCCCATCGCCTTCATCTGACGAAGCTTGTAGCGCAGAATATCCTTGTTTAAGGCCACGCCAATGCCACCAAAATCTTGATGTTCGCAGACGCCTCTCAACTCAGTCAGTTTTCCATTTAGATAAAAACCCGCTTCTGTATAGTCGACGGTGCGAATACCGACAGTTTGGTGAAACTCATCGATGACCTCTCCGGCCTGCAACAACTGAAACTCTGCCGTATACAAATGCGGGCTTTCCGGCGACCACAATTTAGGATTGTCAACGGTTAGTTCATAGGAATAATTTCCACAAGACAAAGCTGCAATGGAATCTTCTAGCCATTCCGTGTGTCCTGAAAGACGGCTCTTAATCGTCAGTTGATCTGCATCATCAAAACTCTGATTCAGCACACCGACTGAGACAGATAGATAAGCTTTTTTCTCCTCTAGACGCTTCGTTTCGATAAATGTCGCCTGCGGATCGATTCGGACCTTCGGCAGAAATTCCAAATAGACTTCTTTATAAATCCCAGCGCCTTCATACCACCAACCCTCAGCACCTGTCGTTGTATCAACCTTCACCAACAGTACATTGAGGCCTTCCTCACCGTAACGTGCAAGTTCGGTAATATCAAAAGAAAAATCCGAATATCCACTGTAATGATCCCCTAGAAAAATCCCATTCAACCACACTGAAGCCATTCGCATCACGCCATCAAAATGTAGCATAACCTGTTCCTTGTCAGAGACATCTTCAGAAAGTGTAAAGGTTTTCCGATAATAGCCAATACCATCCGGCTTAGAACCACTCATTAAAAGCGCCGGATTATTAACGTACGGCAACTGATTTTTCCAATCGTGTGGCACATCCACCGTTTGCCAGTCCTCAGAAAGCTGACCCGATAACTCGGTACCAGCCAACATCGCCAAACCCTTGTCGCGATTCCCTTGGGCAATCAGCCGCAAAAAATGTTCGCCGCCAGCTCCCGTCAGAACCACTTCTCCTTCTTCGTCGGCAAGTGGTGCAGTTAATCCGCCAATCGCGCCAGCTTTTCTGACGGTCTTCATCGGCTCATCGATGGCGCCCAAATGAAATTGCCAATCTTCATTTAATCCTCTTCTTCTCATAACTATCCCTCTTACTTTCTTTTGCTTTCTGTGCTTTCTCCCAGTTCCGTTGATTCCACTGATTTCTGCTTACAATCGAGCAAACATGTCGCCACAAAATGGATCAACTGGACTAATCCCTTCAAATGTTTCTTGCCCCATCAATTTTCTGACTGTTGCTTTAACCGTTGCTGGATTTCCGGTATAGGCATTGATAAAGGTTGAGATATATGGCACATCAAATAAATGATATGGATTGGCTGTTGAAACAAAAACGGTTGGGATTTCTTTTTCAAACCATGGGGCATTTGCTGCCATCAATTGGACCCATTGAAGACGCGTGGTAGTTTGATTGCTCGCCGTTTCAATATTCGCCACGTACAAAGCCAAGTCAAATTTCTTCTTCAAGTCCGCTACGCCCTCTTCAAAAACTTCGTGAAAATCTAGCCTATGAGCATCGTATAACTGAACTTCAAAACCAGCTTCCGTCAATTCGTCCTTGAACAATCCGCCAACTTTTCCGCCTTCTTTAAAGCCTCCCTCATCAGAATCACCAAGTATCACTAAGCGAATCCGCGGGTATTTCTCAGGAAGTATAGGTAAATGTTCTTCACGATTCTTCACTAACGTAACCGATTGTCTGGCAATTTCTTCGACTATTTGTTGGTGAGCAGGTTCAATTTGAAAAGCGCGTGCTTCTATAGCCTGACTTTCTACGACGTCTTGTCCGCGAGCTAAATCAATTACTCCTTGGGCAAGTTTAGTCGCTAGAATCCGGATAACTGATGCTTCGATGCGCGCCAAGCTAAGCTGACCGTTAGCCAAAGCTGCTTCAATCGCTGCATAATCTTCATCAATATTTTTATTGAACAAGAGCATATCGACGCCTGCGTTAATGGTCGCCACCAATAACTCAGCTCGCGGCATCAGCGTTGTGTAGCCCAACATCGGCGTTGCATCAGTAATCACCAGTCCATTGAAGCCCATTTCGCCTCGTAATAAATCTGTCACTAAAATTTTCGAACAAGAAGCCGGTAGCAATTCCTGGTCTTTGATTTCTGGGGCAAATATTCGTTCGAGCGCAGGCTGATAAATATGGCCAACCATGACGCAGCCAATCCCCTCCTGAATAAATTCCTGATACAATTTCCCATAGCTATTCCACCAATCGTCCGCTGAAAGTGAATTGACCGAGCTGAGTAAATGTTGGTCCCGCTCATCGACGCCGTCGCCCGGAAAATGCTTAATCACCGGCAGAATATCCGCCTCTTGAAAGCCTTTAATCTGCTCTGAAGCCATCGTCTTAATTTTGCCACAATCACTGCCAAACGTTCGTGTGTTCGTGATTGGGTTCCGGAAATTAGTATCAATATCAATAATCGGTGCAAAAGCCATGTTAACGCCAACTTGATTTGCCTGTGTCCCAGCAATCTGACCCAAATGGTAGGCATTTTTCGGTTCATTCGTCGCAGCAATCTGTAACGGCATGCCAACCCACGTGCCTTCTGCCACAATCCCATTGCCACCAGACTCCAAATTTGCGGAGATAAATAAAGGCACCCTACTAGCTGTTTGTGCGGTCGTCACTTGTCGGTCTATTTTTTCAGCCTTATCTGGCCGATACATCATTCCGCCTGGTTTGTATTTGTTGATAAATTCTGGCAGGTCCACCATCGCTTCATCTTGACCAATAACAAAAAAAAGCTGCCCAATTTTTTCACTGACAGTCATTGAGGCAATCGTTTGTTCAAGATAGGTAATTTGTGCTTCGTTTAAATAATACGGTGCTTTTGTTAAATCAATCATTGTTTACTCCTCCAACTATTTTGTGAGAAAGAATGAGCGCAAGCCTGTCTTTGGCCTCGCGCTCATCCCCTCCTCTACTCAATTATTCCATTACTCAATTTATTGTTTACTCGTTTACTCATAGAGAAACGGAATACGTTCACGACTAGCCTAACCGTTGAGCTATCATATCTCCTAGTACTTTATTCCTGAATATCTAGTTGTTCATCAGAAACGTATTTTTTATCTAGAATTTTGATGAATGGAACGAACAGTAGAATATCCAATACAAATAAGCCGATTTCCATTAGTGATATTGTATAACTACCATTTAATAATCCAGTAAAAATCATAGGTACATTGAATACTATGACACCTGCAGCTCGAGCAACTAATCCTATTGATACTAAGAAATAGCCTACAACAAAATTTATTACTGGTGCAACTAGCCACGGAATAAGAATGATAGGATTTAATACAATTGGTAATCCAAAAATTAATGGTTCTGAGATACCAAAGAAAGCTGGCGCTACAGCCACTTTACCAACTGTCCGTAGTCTTCCTGATTTGGCAAACAATAATATAGCTACTGCGATAGCTGGATATAATGTGGCAGTTGTTGTGATATAAGAAAATGCCATCCCTATAATATTAGGAACTTGTTGACCTGCTGCATAAGCTGCTTGGTTAGCACCGTCTAGAGCAAACATAATTGGTGCAGTTGCCCCTGTTAAATAACCAGGATGAATCCCTAATGCCCAGTTACCTTGAACTAATAAATTGAGTACTGAGTTAGCAAACAGGTTAGTCCCTACTATAGATGTTAATGGTATCTGTAAAATAGAATAAATCATATTAAATATATCGTCATAAGGAGTTAGTTTTACTAGCATCGAAATAATCATTGCAAAAATGATAATAATAAAGGCAGGTATTAAAGCCAAAAATGAATCTGAGACATAAGTTGGTGTTCCTTCAGGCATTTTTAGTGTGATGTTTCTATCAATAACAAATTTATATAATTTGCAAGTTATTATCGAAATAAAAATCCCTACAATCATTCCTTTTGATCCTAAATAATCAAAAGATAAAACAGATGCACCATCTGCTGAATGACTAACTGGAAGTAGAATTATATACGTAATCATTGCCAAAACTGGCGTAATTTGCGCTTTAATCCCCATTTTTTCAGATAATTTTTTACAAATTCCATACGTAAATAGCAAACCCAACAAATTAGTTGTTGCATTAACAACTATGGAAAGTCCACTTCCCAAACCTGTTTGATTAATAAAGCTCTGCCAAGCATCAATTGGTAGTCCTGCAAATAAACTTGCGAATGATCCGACAACAATAACTGGTAAAGTACTCAAACCGCCCTGAAAAATAGCTTGTAAATACATATTACCGCCAATTTTATCCCCAAATCGAGATAATTTTTCAATAAACATATTATTCTCCATTGTTAATTCTCCCCTTTATCTATATGAATTAAATTCTACAATCTGAATGTTCTTTTGTTTAATATAGCTTTTAAATTTTTTAGAACATAAAAATTCTGTTTCCATTGGCCTAATAAGTGTATAGCTTGAATTATCTAATAAGTATTGATCAATGTACCCAGGGTGAAAAACCAAGACTGCACATTGCTTATTCAATATATCTGCTTCGTCTTCAAAAATATACTTTTCAATATCATATAACCCATTCTTGTCGAGTTGATAAAATGAAGAACATTCAATTCCATATTTATCAGACCATTCCTTATCAACTGGATTAATGTAAAACAATCCGTTTTTTTCAGCGACATTACTTAATGCTTGAAAGAATTTTTCAGAAAAAATAGCGTGCCCTTCAAAGTAATCAGGATCTTTTCCTGTAATTTTTCTGAATCGCTCTAATTGGGCTTCAATCTCTATCTCTACCTCTTCTATCACGATTGTGTCTTCGGTTCTTTCACGAATTTCCCGACTTGAATAGAACTCACCATTCTCTTGTACTAGTGAAGGGATCTTATTTGGGTCTGCTACTGGTTTCCCTACACAAATATTTGTATGTTGTCCCAAACAAATATGATAATCTTTAATCATTTCGTATCCACTTTTTGCCTCTACCATATTTGGCATCAAACCTACATTTGTAATCAACCCGGCTTCTACACTTTTCAGAATCCCACAATTAACACCATCAGAAAATCCTAGATCATCAGCTCTCATAATTAACTTCATAGCTCATTCCTCCCTAGATTCTTACCATTTGATGTGATCACTTCTTTATACCAATAAAAAGAATCCTTTTTATATCGCTTATATGTTCCTTTCCCACAATCATCCTTATCTACATAGACAAGACCGTAGCGCTTTTTCATTTCTCCACTTCCAGCACTAACTAAATCAATACATCCCCAAACCGTGTATCCAATTAATGGGACGCCATCTTCTTCTACCGTCTTTTTCATTTCTGATAGGTGTTTTTCTAAGTAATCTACTCGATATTGATCATGAACTGAACCATCTTCTAATAAGGTGTCTTCCGCTCCTAATCCATTTTCAACAATAAATAATGGTATCCGATATTTCTGATATAAGTAATTCATCGTAATTCTTAGGCCAACAGGATCAATTTGCCACCCCCATTGATTCTTTTTCAAGTAAGGGTTTTCAAGACCAGCGACCATATTCCCTTTTGCGAAGGATTCGCCTTCTCTGTGTTCACCTTGCACCATTGACATATAATATGAAAATGAACAAAAATCAACTTTCCCTGATTTAAGAATTTCTTCGTCTTCTGTATTCATAGCTAAGATAACATTTTTCTTTTTATATTGAGCTAGCTGATAGTCAGAATAGTACCCAAAAACTTGAACATCTGGGATACCTAAGAAATCTTGATTTGTTAATTCCGATTTCAAGACATCATCTGGATGACAAGTTCTTGAATAATTCACTCCAAATAAAGCCATGCATCCAACTTTATTTTCTGAATTGATTTCATGCGCATATCTCACTACCTTTGCACTAGCAACCAACATATGATGTGCTGCTTGATAAATAACTTGATCCCTAGATTCTCCTTCTTGGATAACCAGTCCAGCTGGATAATATGGCATAAATTCAATCGCATTAATTTCATTAAAAGTTATCCAATATTGAACATAGTTTTTAAATCTTTTCATTACTGTTTTAGCATATGTGACAAAAAAATCGATTACTTTTCGATTTCTCCAAGACCCATACTCCTTAACTAAATGCAAAGGCATTTCATAATGTGATAACGTAACTATTGGTTCAATGTTGTATTTCTTCAATTCTTTGAAAACATTTTCATAAAATGTCAAACCAGCTTCATTCGGAGATTCTTCATCCCCATTGGGGAAAATTCTTGTCCAAGCAATTGACATACGATAACATTTAAAGCCCATCTCCCCCATCAATGCAATATCTTCTTTATAATGATCATAAAATCTATTTCCATCATGATTCGGATAATAGTATTCCGATTTAATTCCATTCGTAATTTTTCTTTTACTTTCTTTTGAGCCTCCGGTCATAACATCCATGATGCTCAACCCTTTTCCATCCTTTAAATAAGCTCCTTCACATTGATTAGCAGCAGATGCTCCACCCCATAAAAAATTCCCATTCATTCCTTCGCCTCCAGCAACAATTTATATTTTCTATTCTTTCCAAATCGATTTGTTATGCTTAGTATAAAGAATAATATATGGAACTTCTATGTAGTAAATTTAGAAGAAACCGACTTTTTTTTAGGTGAGAATCTTTTGACATGATATACTGTTTATAGCTCAATGGAAAGGATAATTGATATGAATGAAAATAAGATTAGTCTCGGAACAGTACAAAATACTATTAATCTTTTAGCTAAAAGAACAAATGATAATGTCAGTTATAAAACATTGACTGCTTACTTAAAAAATAATTATGAAAGTTTAGTCAAAGATCAAATTATATTTGAGGACAATAATCCCCTTATAGCTGAAATTAATAATACTAAAACTTCACTAGATACATTACTATCCCCTTTAAATAATCAAAAAAAAGAAGATAGCTCACTCATACCTTCTAATAAAAATATTTTTGCCATTAAGCAACTTAACCAAATAAAAATCGAACTCCATGATCACGATTGCATAGAAATAGATTATATAGTTAAAGGACAAGCTACTTTAATATTTGAGAATAAGCAAGTTTTACTAAAAGAAGGTATGGTTTGTTTTATCTCGCCGACATCTAAGCACGATATCGAAATCGGAAACGATGATTTCGTCATTAATATCTTTGTAAGAAATAAGGTATTACAAGGTATTTTGAATAATCAAGAAGAAGAATTCGATTTGATTTCCAAATTCGTGTATAACATCTTATTTAGTAAAGATCTTACAACTAACTATCTTTTATTCGAAGCTAAAGAAAATCAAACCTTGCTCAATTGTGTAAAAAATATTATTTCTGAAAGCTATTCTACTAGTGACAAATACTCTTCAAAAGTAACCCTTTCATGGTTAAATATTTTTATATGTAGCTTGTTACGTAACTTTCATAATTTTTCTCTATATGCACCTCTTGATGATCTGCAGCAACATGCCTATCAGATATTATCCTACATAGAGAAAAATTACACGACTGTTTCTTTATCATCATTAGCTGCACATTTTCACTATAATAGTTCGTATTTAAGTAACTTCATAAAAGAAAATATTGGACTATCATTTTCACAGATCATTACAAATATTAGAATGGAAAATGCAAAAATCTATCTTACAACTACTAATCTATCTATAGCTGATATTGCTGGAGGTCTTGGATATGGGAGCGTCGATCACTTTAGTAGAACTTTTAAAAAATTCAATAATATAACCCCTTCAAAATACAGAAAAAAAATACTGTCGATGTCTTAAAATAAGATTAAATGAAAAACAAAAAAAGAAGCGAAAGACCTTAGTCTCCCGCTTCTCACTGAGTTATTTTATTTGTTGTCTTTTTTGAATTTATCTTTGACGTTGTCAAAACCTTCTTTGATGTCGTCGCCTAAATCGCGCGCTTTTTCTTTGACATCTGCACCAAAGGATTGAGCTTTACCTTCTAACTCTTTGCTTTTGTCATCGGTTGCTTTTCCGTATGCTTCTTTTGCTTCACCGACCACTTTGTCTTTTGCATCATTTGCACGTTTGTCTAAATCTGCCATTTCAAAATTCCTCCTTTATTCTTTATATATAAAGGATAGCACGGTCTCAGGACGGAAACAAAGAAAAGCACTTACAAATTCCAGGCCTGTTCTTCTAACCATTTTTTGGCAGAATTTAACTCTGGCATCGCCACTTGGTGTCCTGTTTCCGTGACTTCCACCGCAACGTTTGCGCCTTGCTCTCTGAAGTTTGTTACTAGCTCTTCAAAGACAGCTTTTTCGACAATCGGATCGCCTTCACCAAAAGAGAGCCAGATGTTCTTGTCTGCTAAGACTCTCGCACTTTTTTTATGCCCCAATGACATCGGATGGAGCAATATTGCCTTATCTAAACGCGTTTCCCGTTCCATCATAAAATACGCCGCGATATTCGCGCCATTTGAGTAGCCGACAATGACCCAGTCTGCTATATCGATGCCTTTTTCTTCACTCAGTCGATAAATTTCTGCTAACAGCCGGTCACTTTCCTCATCTAAACTCTGATAATCAAATTGATTCAAGCCATTTCTTTTGAAGAAACGATTCATGCCCTGCTCCTGTACCGCTCCTCGAAAAGACAGAATAGTTGCTTCTTTGTCCAAAAGACGCGCCACCGAAACTAACGACGTCTCATCGCCACCTGTACCATGCAACAACAATAAATGCCTGCCTGTCCCCTCTTCAAATAAATAATCCATCTAGACACCTTCTTTTACTTACTTTTAATAAGTTCAAGTTACCATGTTTTCACTTTTGCCACAAGTATTCCGCTTAGACTGCTTTCGCTAGACAACATGAAACAAAAGAAATACTAACTAATAATAATACCATCCAATAACAACAGACAAAGAAACGCCCAAAACAATTTGCTTCAGACGTTCCATTTTTTATCGTCAACTAAGTTCGAATGCTGTCTTAACTAAGAATTACTCAGCAATCACTTTATAAACCGTTTCTGAAGTGAATGTTTCCGTTGGTTGAAGGACAATGTCGCCGAAGCCTTCAAATTCAATCGCTCCTGGCATCACTTGCGTTTCTAGCGTGATTCCACCATGTTGAGCTAACTTTTCGCCACGCATGATTGGTGCTTTTTCACCAAATTGCGCCGTAAAAATAACTACAGATGGTTCAGTTGTCGTCATTTCAACTTTGATACTGTCGTCAGGCGAACTGATCGTTGCCTGAGGTGCTTTAGCATCAGCTGAAAGAACAAATGGATGATCCAAACCACCAACCAAGACATTTTGTTGATAATCCGCCGCATAAGCCTGCGTCATTTCTTGTGCTTTTTGGAAATCAAACGGCGTGCCTGCTACTGAACGAATCTCGCCAGTCGCTGTGGTATCATCGCCCACCACTACGAATTTATCTGCTGCTACTTGCAATTTGTGGGTATCAGTCGCTTGAGTAACATCCCCTGTCAAATTGAAATACACATGATTGGTCGGATTAAATAACGTTGCTTTAGTCGTTTTTGCTTGATAGTTCAGACGCCATTCATTGGCATTATTCAAGGTATAAGTGACGCTGACTGCCAACTCGCCAGGAAAGCCCTTTTCACCATCTGGACTTGTATAAGAAAAAGTCACGTGCACACCCTGTTCGTCGATTGCCGTTTCAGCTGCCCAATAAACCTCCTCGAAACTATGCGGGCCACCATGCAGTGTATTGCCGTGCTCCGGTTGCGTTTCCACTTGATAGTTAGTCCCATCAATTGTGAAAAAACCTTTCGAGATACGCCCCGCAACACGTCCGATAGTTGCGCCGATATAGGTATCTTTTTCCAGATATTCCTCGGCTGAATCAAAGCCTAACACGATATTCTTTTCACCATTTTTAGTAGGTACTTTAAAGTTAACCACGCGCGCACCAAAATCCGTCACTTCTAATTTGTATCCGTTGTCATTTTCTAAAATAAATAAACCTGCTTTTTCACCGAACGACTGTTGACTAATTTTCAATTTTTCCACCTCAACTATTTATTTTATCTCTAGTCTACCATATTTCCCGCCAATCATTTAGCCTTTTAATCAAAAAAATAAACTTACTCAATTCGCTAAGCTGAAACACCTTTCAGCCATCGCTTGTAATCAAACGAAAAGACTGGACAACGCCCTATTATCCTCTAATTCCTTGGACCAGCAATGATGAACAATCCGCATTTTTTACAGAAAGCATCTTTTTAATAAAAACATATGTTATGATTAATTCAACTAAAACAACCGAGGTGATGGCGATGAACTTAGCACGAAAATTGAGCTACTATCGAAAAGAAGCTGGCTTCTCTCAAATAGATGTTGTCGCAGAATTGGACATTTCCAAACAAGTTATCTTCGATTGGGAAACTGGGCAAGCGCAACCTGATAGACTTAACTTGGTCTTATTGAGCCATTTGTATGGCGTACCACTGCAGGAATTAGTGAAGGAAAACGAGCCAATAGAAGCACCCATCAACCTACATAGAATGGAACTATTAGAGAAGAAGAAGTCTCAGAAAAAGCTTTTCAGCTCTAACGTTGTAAAGCATATCGTAACATTGGCTATCATGTTGACCTTAGCTGGCATCGGCATTAGAGCCGCTCGGGAGATTGGTTCTACCCTCATACTCATCCTAAGTCTAGCATTTTCTTTCTTAGCTACCTATATTCTTTATGATAAATTTCCGGAATAACCCGTATAATTATCAAATAAATAATCGCATAAATCTCCTCTGAAACCAGCCGTTTCAAAAGGAAATTTATGCGATTATCTTTATTTTATTAAGTTAATTTGAGCCAAAAGAGGACTCAATCTACTCTCCTCTAGTGAAACTCGCCCTACCTCAGAACGCATGATTACTTCTTTTGTTTTCTTTTGATCAGTGCAGCAAATTCTTCACCTAAAATCAGCCAATCGCGTGTATTTATTTCTGAGCGAATATAGATTGTTTTTTCTGGATCCGCTCCCTCAAGAGGATAATTAGCAATCAACAAATCGTGAGGTTCTGAAGATTTCACATATTTGAAATCATACTGCCCGCCAAATGAAATCACGATTTTCTCTTTAATCAGATCTTCGAAAACTTTTGAGGAATCGGTCTCTATTGCCAACACAATCTGCTTCTCTTTTTCGACTAGATTTAAATGCTTCAGGGCAATTAATGCGTAACGCGGAAACAGAAATTCTTTATTAATAAAAGTCTCTTTATAAGGCGATTTTTGTAAAAATGTAAAGAATTCCTCCAGTTGCCGATTGAAAATAGGCAAAGTATCTCTTAATTCATCCGAATATTTATAATGAGGAATAAAATCAATATCATGACGCAATAAATACGTCCGATAATGACAACGAATCAATTTTTGCAAAATCTCATCTTTATTCTCTTCGGGAAACGACAAATCAAAAAAGTGCTCAAATGAGTGAATCCAAAATTGACTCACTTGATACATCGACGTATTCTGCTCCCTATGTTGAAGTAGCACGCTATTCCACGGACTAATCTTGTCCTCAATCCCCGGTGTCACCTGCAGCACAATCAAGACTGACAACAGCTCCGATTCATTGACGAGAATCTGTTTACCCAAATAAAGCTGTCCAATAACTTCTTTTAACGGCTTATAAAATGGATTCGTCTTCATAAACTCAGAAATAGCAATCTCTAGTCTCACCGTGTGTCCTTGCTTTCGGCGAATCGCACTAATAGCATAGAAATAAGCAAACTTTTCCTTGGCACTCGGCCTAAAAGATAGCGATAGCTTCTTTTCTATGGTATCGATTGCCTGTAAAATACTGTCGCGATCAATATGCGGAAATGGCCACTTTACTCCCCGAAAAACTGACCAATATAGCTGATAATAAAAATGCCGAACATCCTCTTCCCTACCAATCACCGTTCGCTCTACCAACGAAATCCTCAACTGCTTCGTCTTCAAGAACTCATTCACTTTCTTTAACTTACGGCGCATCGAAGAATGACTCACGTAGTGCTCTTGACAAAATTGTTCTAAAGAAACAAATTCATCAAATAAGAATTGTTCCACTAGATTCATGGTCAAATTCTCCTCTAAAATAGACAGCACCACTCGCTGAACGCAAAAATTTCGACTACGGAAATAATCGATTTTTTGATTATTGACCTTCAGCATAATATCCTCTGGATCAAAATATGTATTAATTTGAGTTTCTAACATCTCTAAGTATTTGCGCACAGTATTCCGGGAATGCTCCGTTTCTTTTGTAATCCCTTCAATTGTATAAGGCACAACTTGACGATCAATTCGTTCTAAAAGTTCTAATTCGATTCGCTCATTAACTTCTATCCATACCATAAAGCATCCCTCCTTTAGTCAGATATAGTTAATTTCATTAAATCATTATTCAAATCATAAGTAAAATGATATAAACTTTTTTATTTTATTGACAATTCCCCAGCCAAAATTAGCTAAAATTACCCACCTTTTTCGTGCTACTTCTCTTCCCCTTTTTCACCAAGCAAAAAAACTCACCCTCGACAAACAAATACTGGATTTGTCCATCAAGGATGAGAATTAAACGAATGAGCATTCATTATACAGCCCTATACAGAGCTGATTAAAGCGCTGAATTTGGCATGACCGATTGGCTTATTGTAAACCGATGGCAATCGCAATCATGATAAAGATTGTACCTAATACAAATAAGAAAGCTTGCATTTTAATTTGGAATCGAGCCCATTTTGCCCACTCAATCCGTGCGACACCTAAGACCCCAATTAAACTTGCAGAAACGGGTGTAAAAGCATCGACAAAGCCGGCCCCTAATTGATAAGCCAAGACCGCAATCTGTCTAGGAACACCTACTAAGTCAGCCAACGGCGCCATAATCGGCATCGTTAACGCTGCTTGACCGGAATTTGAGGTAACAACCAGATTGAATAAACTTTGGAAAATATACATTACCCACGCGCCAACCATGGCAGGCACACCGGTTAATAAATTACCAATACTGTGTAAAATCGTGTTAAGCGCAGAAGGAACATTGGCATCAGATCCACCTAAAACCAGTAGAATTCCTTTAGCCATACCGACAACAATCGCCGTACCTGCTAAATCTGCAGCACCTGACTGGAAGGCTGTTGCGATATCATTAATTCGCATATCATTTAATTTGAAAATAACCGCAATAATTCCTGAAACTAAGCCCATCACGAAAAATTGTGAAGCAATTTCTGGAATATAATAACCTTTTTGCGTAACGCCCCAGACAATCCAAATTAAAACAACCAACATCTCAACCAGAATTAATTTGTGACCTAAAGTAAAGGCCACTTTATCCTCAGCTGTTTTCTTAATATGATCTCTGAAATATTGATCTGATTTATGCGTTAATGAAGCCTCTGGATTTTTACGAACCTTCTCTGCATAAAACATCATGTAACCAGCAGAAAGTCCTGTCACAATCACCCACATAATCAAGCGGAATGTGGCTCCAGATAAGACTGGAATCCCCGCAATTCCCTGAGCTACGGCTACGCTAAATGGGCTCATCCACGAGGTGGCATTCCCAATCTGCGAAGCCACATAGGTGACCGTCACCGCGACAATCGAATCATAACCCAAGGCAATCACAAATGGCACCATCACCATCGAAAACGGAATAACTTCCTCTGCCATCCCGAAGGTTGCCCCACCGAATGAAAATGCAAAGAACAAGAGTGGTAAAGCCAAACGTTCCAATCCTTTAGTCCGGCTAATAAACGCAAAAATCCCTGCGTCGATTGCGCCTGTTTTCATGATAATTCCGAATGAACCACCCACCACTAAAATCAGTGCAGCAATCCCCACTGCCGAACCATATTTATCACCTGAAACCAAGCCTTCAAAAATGAAATTCAAGAAACCGAAGCCGTTAAAATCATCCGTCCCCCAAATTTTAGCAGTCTTATGCAACTTTTCCGACGTATCATAAATTTTCATGCCATATTCGTCATACAGCACATCATCTGTCAGCGCAAGCTCATCTAGCTTCTCTTGCGTGACTCCTTTTTCCCCTTCAGAGAGTAAAGCAGACAAGCCTTCTTCAGGAACTTCCAGCGCCTGCATCTCCTCAGGATTCTGTGCTAAATCCTCCAGTTGATCAAACACATACCCTTTATCTAACGGATAATCATAACGAAATGAATCCTGGCGCAAGACAGTTCTTGTACTAGTCTCACCATTCGCATCCTTGTATTCAATATCCTGCGTGCTGAACTTCCCTGCTGGAACCAAAAACGTCAGGATCCATGCAACAATCACGACACCAAAAATAATCACATACGTATGCGGTGTGCGCATTTTAGTGAAGTCTTTTTTTGGCTTCACTGTTTCCATTTTTTCTTCCAATTTTTATTGCCTCCTATTCATCTTCTATATTCAAAAATAATTGCTTTTTGCATAAAAACTCAAAAACCATTACAAATTATAGCATGATTTCTTAAGCAGAAACATGTGAATTTACTAAAAAAATCGAATTTTTATTCTTCAATTATCTGATATTTCCTAGAAAAAAAACTCTGTAAAAATTTCTAACAAGCAATTCAGCTAAACTAGTAAAAGAAAGAAGACAGAAACACGTATCTCATCGATGCGCATCTCCGTCTTGCTATTCATTCACTTCCATCTCAGATTAGAAATGACAGTTACTTTTGGTTAGTTCTTTTTCTTCTTCCAATAATATAGAATACCTGCCACAATCACTACGCCTATCCCAAGCACTACAAGTCCCAAATTGTTCTGATCGTTCGTTTTGGGTAATGGCTTAGTCGTAGATTTTGAGCCTGCGGATTCCGTCGGTTGAGCATCTGGTTTCTCACCCTCAGATTTTGGTGGTACTGGTTTATTTGGCACAGGTTCTGGTGTCCTTTTATTAATGAAATTCCCAACATTTTGAACAGCTGGTTCATTTTCAGTCGCTTCCTCTATCGTAAAGGATACTGGCTGCTCGTTTAATTCATAACCCGTTGGTGCCGCAACTTCGACAAACTGATAGGTCCCTGGTGCCAAACCAGCCACAGAAATTTTCCCTTGATCGTCGGAAATAAGCTGCGTAGCTACCGATTTCCTTTGCTCATCAAGTACCTTAAACTCTGCTCCAGCTAGCGGTTCATTCGCTTCATCGACTTTTGTCAACTCAGCAGCCCCCTGATAATTGATGAAATGTTCGCCAATATCAACAGTTGCAGGCTTTCCTTCATGAGAAGCGTCAATCGTAAACTTGATTATTTTTGTATTCAAAATATAGCCAGCTGGCGCTTTGGTTTCTACTAGCTGATAGTCACCAGGAGCCAGTCCATCCGCAGCAACATTCCCAGCTTCGTCAGAGGCAAGAGATTCCCGAACGGTTTTGCCATCTATATCGACAATCTTGAACTCTGCACCTGCTAGAGGTTGATCCGATTCATCAACCTTCATCATCACGACAGAGCCTTGATAGTTAATCATCGGATTTTCAATGATAACTGTTTCTGGCTGACCTTCATTAGAATTATCAATTGTGAAAGCAATTGATGTGGTATTTAAAATATAGCCGTCTGGTGCTTTCGTTTCTACAAATTGGTAATCTCCAGGGGCTAAGTTCCTTACTTTAACTTTCCCGTCCTCGTCAGAAACCAGTGACTCTTGGACTGTCTCTCCATCTGCATCAACAATCTTGAATTCCGCTCCAGCCAATGGTTCGTCAGATTCATCTACTTTCGTCAACTCAACTGAACCTTGATAGTTGATTATCGATTTCTCAATCATAACAGTTTCTGGTTTACCTTCATTAGAATTACCGATTGTGAAAGCAACAGGCACGCTATTCAAGATATAACCGTCTGGTGCTTTCGTTTCTACCAATTGATAGTCACCGGGAGCTAATCTACTCGCATTAACTTTCCCGTCCTCGTCAGAAATCAGTGACTCTTGAACCGTTTCTCCATCTGTATTAACAATCTTGAATTCGGCTCCTGCTAATGGTTCGTCTGCTTCATCAACTTTCGTCAACTCAACTGATCCTTGATAGTTAATCATCGATTTCTCAATCACAACCGTCTCTGGTTTACCTTCATTAGAATTATCGATTGCGAAATCTACTGGCATGCTATTCAAGATATAGCCGTCTGGTGCTTTGGTTTCTATAAATTGGTAATCTCCTGGGGTTAAGTTCCTTGCCTTAACTTTCCCAGCTTCATCCGAAACAAGTCCTTCTTGCACCGTTTCTCCATCTGCATCAACAATCTTGAATTCCGCTCCTGCTAAAGGTTGATCCGATTCATCAACCTTCATCATCACGACTGAACCTTGATAATTGATTATCGATTTCTCAATGATAACCATCTCTGGCTGACCTTCAGCAGACTTACCAATTGTGAAATCTACCGGGGTTGTATTCAAGATATAACCAGTCGGTGCCTTAGTTTCTACAAATTGGTAATCGCCAGGAGCTAGTCCACTCGCTTTAACTTTCCCGGCCTCGTCAGAAATCAGTGACTCCTGGACTGTCTCTCCATTTGTATCAACAATCTTGAATTCGGCTCCTGCTAATGGTTCGTCTGCTTCATCAACTTTCGTCAACTCAACTGATCCTTGATAATTGATTATCGATTTCTCAATCATAACCGTTTCTGGTTTACCTTCATTAGAGTTACCAATTGTGAAATCTACCGGGGTTGTATTCAAGATATAGCCGTCTGGTGCTTTCGTTTCTACCAATTGGTAATCTCCAGGGGCTAGTCCACTCGCTTTAACTTTCCCGTCCTCGTCAGATATCAGTCCTTCTTGCACCGTTTCACCGTCAACATCAATAATCTTGAATTCGGCTCTAGCTAATGGTTCGTTTTCTTCATCGACTTTCGTCAACTCAACTGATCCTTGATAATTAATCATTGGATTTTCTATCGTGACTACCTCTGGCTGACCTGATGCGGAGTTTCCAATCGTGAAATCTACTGGCACGCTATTCAAGATATAGCCGTCTGGTGCTTTCGTTTCTACCAATTGGTAATCTCCAGGGGCTAAGTTCCTTGCTTTAACTTTCCCGGCCTCGTCAGAAATCAGTGACTCTTGAACCGTTTCTCCATCAACATCAACAATCTTGAATTCGGCTCCTGCTAATGGTTCGTCTGCTTCATCAACTTTCGTCAACTCAACCGATCCTTGATAGTTAATCAACTCATCAGAAATCGTTAACCCAGCTTTCCCTTCAGCTTGTTCTGGAATCACGAGTTTGATTGGCTGTGTATTGACGATAAATCCTGTTGGTGCACTAGTTTCGACTAAATAATAAGTTCCCGGCTGTAATCCTTGCGCTTTGATATGGCCAGCGACAGCATGCAGCTCGGTGGTTTCCTCGCCAGCCATTCCAATCACCGT
This sequence comes from Candidatus Enterococcus huntleyi, assembly GCF_009933175.1. Taxonomy (GTDB): domain Bacteria; phylum Bacillota; class Bacilli; order Lactobacillales; family Enterococcaceae; genus Enterococcus_K; species Enterococcus_K huntleyi. Next base: position 49,682 of record NZ_MAEJ01000005.1, read on the forward strand.
AACTGGCTGACTACCAGCGGGATCTTGCGCTAAGATGAACGTTCCACCTTCTAACAATTCTTTATTGGCGTTCGTTTTCGTGATGTCGATTTGTCCACGATAATTATCGATATTCCCGAGGTCAAATGGTTCTGGTTTACCCAGTTGCTGACTGATTTCAAAGGCATGAGCGGTCGTATCCAAAACATAACCAGCTGGAGCTTTAGTTTCAATCAAGACGTAACGTCCAATCGGCAGGCCTGCTGCATAGAATTCGCCAGTCGAATCAGTCGTCAGTGTATCCAGTGTTTGACCACTTTTATCTTTAAATGAAATCGGTCCATCGCCTTTTGTTCCATCAGATAACTGTTGATAGATTTGGAATTCTGCCCCCACTAAGCCAGCTTCTGTCAAGCCATCGCCAGCCACTTTTTTACCAATCAGCTCAGATTGATAATTCTCGAACAATAGCGCGTCCGTCACGTCCTCCGTGGTTTCTCCCACCACGAAATAGATTGGTTGACTATTAATAATGTAGCCTGGTGCTGCTTTGGTTTCGACTAATTTGTACGATCCTGCACCCAAGTCCTCGATTGGTAAAATCCCCGACTCAGGAACAACCACGGTTCGTTCAAATTTTTCTTGCCCATCTTCCAGCACACTCAAAGCAAACTCAGCGCCTGCAATCGAGCCATGTGCACCCGTTTTTTGAATCTCCGCTGTACCCTTGAAGTTTTGGAATTGGCCTTTATCGATTTTGACTGGCTGATTATCCGTCGTCTCAGGAATAACCACTTCTACCGGATAAGGATTGATCACATAATCGGTGCCGTCAGGTAGTTTAGGCGCCACCGTTTCAACTAAATAATAGGTTCCTGGTGCTAAATGTTCAAATAAAATCTGGCCATCCGCTTGGGAAATCATTTTATCCAAGACGTTCATTTGACTATCGTATAAGGTGAATTCTGCGCCCGCTAAAGGTTCCTCCGCGGAATTTACTTTTTGAATGCTGACAGCTCCTTGATAATTGATCAGACTGCCCGCTTCAACGATCGCCGGTTCCCCTTTGCTAGACTCAGCGATTGTAAAATCGACAGCCTTCGTGTTTAAAATATAACCTGCAGGTGCTTTCGTCTCGATAAATTGGTACGAACCCGCACGTAAACCGTCAATCTTGACCTTACCAGATGCATCCGAAGCCAAGTTCTCTTTGACCGTCTGACCTTCTTCATCAACCACTCTAAAGATGGCGCCAGCCAAAGGATTGCCCGCTTCATCTTGCTTCGTTAGCTCCGCCGAGCCTTGATAATTAATCGCTTGGCCAGCTGTAACCACTGCCGGTTTTTCATCCGCTTCCTCAGCAATCGCGAACGGATAGGTTTCTGTATTCACTACGTAACCCGTCGGCGCTTGGCTTTCGACAAACGCATAATTTCCTGGCGCCAAGTTAGTCACACGGACGACGCCCTGCTCGTCTGATGCCAGTCCTTCCTGAACAATCTCACCCTGCGCATCAATGACGTTAAATAACGCACCGGCCAAGCTTGTTCCATCCTTGGCTACTTTCGTCAACTCTGCTGACCCTTGATAATCCGTCAGCGATAGGCGAATCGTAGGCAATTGATTTTGCTCATTCTGAGCCACCGTAAATGTCAGTGGCGTGGGATTCACGAGGTAACCTTCGGGTGCTGTGACTTCCGTTAGACGATACGCTCCCACTAATAAGCCATCTATTTCTAAAATCCCCTGTGCATTTGTCGTATAGTGACGACTCGGTAGCCATAATGCGCCTTGTTGTTTTTCCAATAAGAATGTCGCGTTGGCTAAGCCTTCATTTCGTTCATTGGTCTTAGTTAAAATAACTTTATTCGGCGTATTTACCACAACTGTCGGTTCCGCCGTTTCTGATGACGTCGCCGCAGTAATTGATACCCGACGTCCCCGCACTAAATCGTTGGGAATCGTATAACCAATCGGCGCGCTAGTTTCGACTAATAAATAATCGCCAATCACTAAGTTCCCAAAGGTAATTTGACCCGTTTCATCGACCTCACCTTCTCGGACAACTTGCGATTTGGTAGCATCCCATAATTGGAAATGAGCCCCCGTTAAGGTAGTCGCACGGTCCTCAGCGGTCTTTTTGAACGTAATTTGACCTTTTTTCCCAGAAGCCGAGCCTCCACTATGATCGATTGACACGGTGATATCCCTACCACTATTGTCCGTCACCACGCGCTCGCCATCCCCTGTAATCGTCGCCTGATTGGTCAGCTTATCACTGCTGCCCGCCGCTGAAGAATTAATCAACGCTCGATAGTTCATCACATAAGCCGTCTCAATCTCGTGGAGCAGCTTCACCTCAATCGTTTGTTCCCCCGTGAGGTTGTCAGTCGTCAAGACAACGGTGTAATCTAGGTCTTTTTGTAAAGGTTTGGTCAGATCCGGTGTCACCGTGCCATCCACCGCGACAGTCGTTTGGTAGAGCTGTATGGACGCTTCGTCAACAATCTGATTAGCTGAAGGTTTGTCCACCACGACGACATTTTTCAAGACAGATTGAGTCGGATTAATCACTAGATGCCAATTCACGTAGTCTGGATTTTCAGAATCCTGTTCGCCAGATTTTTGCAAATGAGCGCCCCCATTTTTCACGGAAACTTGCCCCAACACATCTCGCGATTGACCCGCATTTTCATAGGTCGCATGATTATCGTAACTCTGGGCTGTTTCAATCACCTTCCCTTCGACAGAAGTCTCAAACTCAATCACATACGTGTGCTGACTTTCATCAGGGAAACGAATCGTCATGGTTTGTTGATTATCATCTGCTGGCTCAATCACCGCCGGCAACAACTCATTATCTGCCTCCTGGTCAAGCTTAACAGCCGTTCCATCGGGATTTGTTTTCGCTTCATAGATTTTCAACGAACCCGCAAGATACTGTTGATTTTCCAAAATCTTATCAGTAAACTGCGCATTCTCTAGCAAATTACCACTCAGGTTAATCACTGCCCGCCAAGTAATTTTCTTCGTTTGGGCATTATAGCTGCCCCCTTTTTCAGCATTCAGAGCATAAGAAGTCGTCGGTTTAAAGGTCGCTTGATCCTCTGAATGATGACGCTCGCCATTCTCCGCCGTCCAATCAACGCGTGCCCGATTGGTAAAATGATCCAGTGCTGGCGTGTTAGGATCAATCAACTCCGGATCAAAAGTTGTTCGGTAGTGCACCGTGAAGGCTTCATTCGTCGGATTATAAGTACCCAGAAATTCCAAGACAAACCCGGTTTGCTGCTTGGCTTCATTAAAGCTAGGAATCACACGATAGTCCGTTCCTTGAGTCAACTCTTGACCTGAAGAACTAGTAATCGTCAATTGATAGCGAGACAAATCGACCGTCTTCTTCAAGGTCAAACCCGGTACTGGAGCAAACGTATCAGTCACCCGTAAATCAGTCATTTGATACTGATTAGCATTTATTTTAAGCGTCCAATCGACCGTGCGATTACGGTAATCAATGCTACTATTATCCAGCGACTTGAGGATATTCTGCTGCTGAGCCGTCCCTGATTCCGTCACAGCTTCCCCGCTACCACTAGCCACTCTGTTTTCAATCGCCGTCACATCCGTCACAATCCCGTTAACCTGTGTCTTATAGGTAATTTTATAGGCACGCTCGATATCCTGTAAAAAGTGAATAACGAAGCCATTTCCTGTAGGATTTTTGACAAATTCATAATCAGTCCCTGCGCGTAAAGGGGTCTCGCCTTGGATTTCTTCGCCATTTGGTCCAAAGGTAATCGGATAAATCAGCGGTTCGCCAGTTAAGATCAGGTTTTCACTCATTTCATCACGAATGATCGCCTCTGCTGCAGCAATTTTCTTTTCGCCATAATTGTAGGCAATTTCCCATGAAAACTCCTGCTTCGCGGCATCGTAACCTGTCCGCTTCTTCTCGATCATCTTACCAAAAGTATTGGTAACCGTAGCTCTGGCATCTAATCCATCCGGATGCTTGTCATCTGTCAGAGTTGCTGTATTCACGAAAGTTACCTGACCCCCCTCTTCAGGAATCGCCTCATCCTGGATTTGTGTCAGATAAACGACCCGATAAGCCTCCGTCGTTTCCCCTTTTATCGTCAAATTGCCCGCCTCATCAACTGTATAATCGTCAGGTGAAAGCTCTTCGCCCACGCGCGCCACTGTCCCATCAAAATTCATCACTAACTGATAAACCTTAACAGATTCATACGCCAAGCCAGCTGGCCATTTTTCAGTAATCGTCGGATTCTCTAACAGATTCATTGCTTGGTTAAAGTCCACTTCCCACGTCACCTCAGTCGGATTTGGCGTACGATCGAAGTGGCCTTTTTTGGCAATCGACGTGTTAGTAGTCGGCTTAATGGTCACTTCAACAGGCGGAATTTTATCCTCAGTAGGAAACGTAATCGTGTAATCCCCCGGGCCACCAATATGAATCTGATCAAAGCGCGCACTATACTCAAAAGAGCCAGCAATCTCAAATTCCTGCGTCACATGCTCATTAAAGGTCAACACGACTTGACCCTCTTCATCCAAAACGTAAGTAGCGTAGGTCTTGCCAGCCGCATCTTTCAATTCACCCGACTGACTTGATAAAGGCTTAATCCCTTCTGGCAAATGAAACGTAAAAGTATCTCCCGCTTGAATCTGTTCACGCACCTCTTCTGGAATCGACCAATCATAATGTAGACGAATCTCCGAATCAGCCGGCACCGATTGCTCTAACGGCTGACCCTCTTTATCATAAAAACTCACCTCTGCCTGATCAATAATCGTGCCCATCCCTCCAGGAAAATACGTGCGGATATCCGTCCCCGCAGCAGCCCTCGGCTCGTTCAGCTTCCCACGATTAGACTCTTCGGACTCTGACGTTTCGGCAGTCTCCGACACCTGCGTTATATCTGAAGTTTCTGCAGTCTCCGACGTTTCCGTTGTTTCTGAAATTTCCGCAGTATTTGATATTTCGGTTGTTTCTGATGCTTGAGTTGAATTTTGTGTTGATGCTGTACTTGATGATTGCGTTGAATTTGTTGCTTGTGCTGTTTCACCAGTTGTGGTTAATTCGGATAATAAGCCACCAGCGCGCTCCATTAATTTGTTGGAAGCCGCTAGATTAATCACTTGCTCACCTAAATGAACGGTCAGATTTTCAGTCAGTGTCTCAGACTTTAGTGGCACTTCGATTGAGAAAGTCCCACGACTAGCCGCACTTATATGAAAGGTTAGCTGCTCTTTAGACACCCTATATGTAGACTGTCCTACCCCTAACGATTCAGCTTCCTTTGGAACAAACTCCGTCCCACCTGCCAGCGAAAGAACTTCTTCCAGCGCCTGTCCCTCATTATCGACTCTTCCTGCCAACTTGAGGAATACAGACTGACCCTCCTCACTCAGCTCCGCCTTCTCTAAGGCAATTGCGGTGGAATAGCTCCGTGTCTCAGCCACCGCAAGAATGGGTATAAATGATTGCAAAAAAACTAAGATAGTCATTACACTATAGATTATTTTTTCAAATTTTTTATGGGTCATATCGAATCCCTCCTTCACTAAAGTATATGAAGAAAGTTTCGGTATCTCCAACGATATACACTTTAAATTTTAGGCAGCTAGCTCTCAAAATCACACTAGCTTTTCACAAAGAAATTTCCCCTCTCATGAATCCGTTAAGCCGAAACAAATCAAACAATCAAAAATTTACCTTCACAGCTTTTCCACAATCCTTGAAAATAAAAAATATTTTTCTCCTCTAGTCAAGCGACCTAGAAATTTGCACAAACTATAACAATTGTATTATAATAATTATGTAAAGAGTTTTGGGGAAAGCTCTTTCGTCAGCGTGTATGGGAGAGGCTATTGTTGTCTCTCTCTTTTTTTGTTTGGGCACTTTTGTAGCTCAGCCATTCAGTAGATAAGAAAAAAACTAGCCTCTCCCAAGTGGGAAAGACTAGTTTTTTTAATTAACTGAGGGATGTTTAGAATAATTCATCTTCAGTCGTGATGACGTATTTAGCACTTAAAGAGTCTTGGAATAATAAAATACCATCTTTTTGGAAAATTGTGAGTTTCTTGAATTCATCCATTTTTGCGTGGACCTCTTCACCTGTTAAATCGCCATTTGATAAAAGTGGTTTAAAGGTGTGTTTGCCACCAATTGAGTTTGAAAAACTTAAATGTAATTGTTTCATTTAGCTTCCTCCGTTTTCTTGTAGCTGACTTGTTCTGTCTTAATCACTGATTCGCAAACGGTAGCAACAGGTGCAAAACTTACTAAAATATCACCTAAAGCTAAAATTTGTTCTTCTGCTGGGTTCGGGGCAATTGTAGCAATCGTTTGTTTTTCGGTTTTCTCCACTCCTGGGACCATCATGACCACTGTTAATTTTGTACTTTCTAATGTTTGCATTTCTTTGACCTCCTATTATTTTGTGGCAACCCGTGCACGGCTTACACTAGTAGTAACGTAAGTTAAATGGAAAAACAAAAATTTATTTTCAAATCAGTTAAAATATTTTAGAAATAACTCTCTTTTTTTGTTACGAATCGTTTGCGGAGTGACTTTATAGTGCTTTGCAAGATAGCTGACTCGCGTTTCCTTCAATAGAGACTGTAGAAATTCTTTTTCTGTTGGCGTCGCCCGACGATAGACACTTTCAAATAAGTTCAAGACTTCGACCTTATTTTGCGGAGTACAGCTGACTGACTCACGATAATACAAAGTCATTCGGCGAAAAACCTCTACTTGACGCTTTTCCACCCGCTGAAGATTAATAATTTCCCAGCTCAGTCGTTGAAACAAATAGCCCACAGGAAACGCTAATTCAAATGCTCTAATTGACGCATGAGGAATGGACAGCTCAAAAAACTGAATACGCAACCGCTGCAGATAATCTTCGTAAGGAAAACTATCCTGATAGACATGACACTTCGACAAAACACTTCTAAATAATCCTTCATATTTAGCTAACAACTCTTCAAATTCTCTTTCATCCATAAAAAACACACCTTTAATCGAATTCCGGCCGGTAAACAAAGCATAGAACGACCCGATTGCAATGGCAAAAGTGAAAATAACGCGCAGATATGTAAAACGGCAAACTTTCTCGCTATTTTTCGTGTTACACTATCGATGAAACAAGCATCTATGAGGAGGAGCAATTTTATGCGCAATCACTACATGTTTAGAAAAGAACACACTACACATCCCGTAACTCGTCAAATAAATCCCCTTTTTCAGAAGCTACTTCATGCACACTCCGTTCACTCAATCGACAGCTGCCGCCAGTTTTCTAGACAATTAACCCTCTCTCCTTCAGAAAAATATGTAGATGAAATCTATGCTTTGATTCCTTTTGAAAGCGATTCCAAAGAACTCTGCACACTAATCATCTACGAGAATTACATCCGCATCGTCAATCAACCACCCTTAGGCTGCGTCCAGTTTATCCTTTTGCAAACACACTTTTTCAGCTATATTACCTACTGTAAAGCCATTTCTAATTTATTAGACACACACATCTATAAAATCCCCGTTGCCACGCTCAATTCTGTCCTAATTCCCCTAGAGACACCTATGCGCCAGAATACTACTATTTGGATTAATCCTGCGCGGGTGGCAGATATTCATCTAGACGGCTTAACCACTTATATAACCTTTTCCAATAAATTTTCGATTACTAGTCCTGTTCAAAAGAGGGCATTGCAGCATTCCATGTCTCGTTCCTTTGTTATTTGGGGCATCATTCATCAAGAATTCGTCTTTCCTATCAAATTGCTCAGCCAGAATTCTCTAGCCAACTTTTTGGATATACAAATGAATCCCTTACTCGCAGTTATCTTCAAAAAGTTGACGCCAACTGATTATCAATATGAGAAATGGGCCTTCTCTACCTCGTATCGAAAAATAGCCTACGAAGAACGTCTAAAGCAATACGAAGAAACGCATAATATCCTGCTTGATTAGACCAGACTTCGATAAACCTTGTCTTAGTAAATCTTATCTCACTAGATCGTATCTCAGTAAATCTTGTCTCACTAGTCGCTGATTATTTTCTGAACACACGCGAAACGAGCTTGATTGCTACTCACGTAAAGGAAGAGAGACTTTTGTAGATATAAGATTTGTGCTCATTCGATGGCAGAAAAATAACGATAGATTTTTTTAAACCGATTTCAACTCAGCTAATTTATCAAATTAAAAACACAAATTAAAAAACTAGCATTGTGTAAAAAAACATGTTAAATTTATAGAAGTTGATCTTGGAGGGAAAATCTTGAAATTATTTAAATTTATGAGTCGTTTTTCACTATTTTTATTTGCCATTCAGCTGATCGCCACTTCCCTTTTAAACCTTTCTTTCCCTAAAGGGATTAGTTACTTTTTTGTTGGCGCTCAGGCCGTTTTATTCGTCAGCTACGCAGTGTTACTTGCCATGTATTGGCGTGCACGGGTCAGCTATAATAAACGAAAACCAGTCGCCCCTATAGAGAAATTACCGACTGTAGTGGTGCAGAGTAAAAATAACTATCGTAATAAACACGATAAAATCGCTTAAAAAGCCCCTTCACTTGAACTTTTTGTCAAAAAGTTTGAGTGAAGGACTTTTTTATCAGAAATGGAGGGTCCAGATGAATAAAAAACAACGACAACAGTGGGCACAAATCGCTGAATTTTTACTACACATCAGCACAAATCCAGTCGAAATACTCCTTCAATCAGTAGGTTCAGATGCCAAAATCCTAGAAGTCTGGTCTACAGACACGGCCACCTATCGAAAAGAAGCAACACTCCCCTTCTTTTCAAAAAATATTTTAGCCGAAAAAGCTACCCTTCTGGCTGACCAACTTGTCTTAGACACGACAATCACACCAACAAAAAAAGCCGCCACTCTACTCATTCGAGAAGAAGGCAAGCTAATTGGTTTATTCAGTATCATTCAAGACTTCTCAGCCTATCAAGCAGCCGCCGCAAGCTTACTTTCATTAGTCCAGCTGGACAGCTTGCTAGAAGAAAGACCCACTGCCTTAACACCCGGCAGCCTAGAAGAACCCACAAAATTAATTCCTGAAATTATTCAAGAAGTCCTCTTGGAATTACAACTAGAAGGACAGCGCAAATACAATAAAAAACAAAAATTAGCCATCCTGGCAGAACTAAAAAAACGTGGCGTCTTCCACACAAAAGGTGGCGTAGCCGAAACCTCCAAACTACTAGCAATTCCCGAACCCAGCATGTATCGCTACCTCGCAAGCCTCACTTAAGCACACAGAAAAAGGGCTAGATCGAAAACTCGCAAGTTCTCAATTTAGCCCCCTCTATCATAGGTATATCCCAGAAATACAAGTTCCTCATAAACTCACTCTAAAAACGCTGACTCATTGAAAATAAATTTATAATCTTCTACTAGATTGACTATAATGCATTCGTCGATTTAATTCGATTAGACCGATAATCGCGATATGTAAGAATAGTAAGACCACGAGTAATTTGACTTTCACAAGGGACCACTCAAAGAAGATCATTTGGATGACTTTGAGAGGATCAAGTAAAAAATCTACTGAATGAAGTCGTGCTGAAAATCTTCCAGCATATATCCCTAAAGAGGATAATCCACAAACAAAAAATGTAAGTAACCATTGAACAACTAAGTTCAGCTTAAGATCCCTAATTTGTTTTAAAAGCTCTCCAAAACCAATCAAAACAAACCCAAAAATCGCTAGGAATAATAAAATAATCAGCAACCAAGCTCTCGCTGCTTCTGAACTCATCCCGTTACTATAATCATAAATTTTCAACATATCCATATGAATCATATCCGTTACCAAATAAGGAATGTTAGGGAAAAACAATACGAAAAATAAGCTCAATATTATTTTCAAATATTTATTATTTGCATTAGAAATCTGAAAAGATAATTCCAGCGGGATATACGCTAAGAAGACATTTAAAGACAAAAAGGAAAATTTCGTACCACTCGCTACAGCAATTAATACGAGGCTCAAAATTCTGACTACATTTCTCATTTACTCAACTCCAATAATTCAATAAGTTTTAGTGTACCATACCCTCTCGAGAATAATAAATAGACGTACCCAAATACTCAACATTCTTAATAAAAATTTGAAATAGAATCGTAAGTGTCGAATTATCTATTACCTATACACTAAATAGCTCAAGCGCATGCTATGCTTAGCCTATTTAGTATCCTACTGCACACTACTCTCGAACAGTCGCCTGCCAGGGGAGTACTTTATCCAGTTCTGTATTTGTTGGTTCCTCCATATTTGGCTTTTCTTAAATAGAAATTCCAAATAACGAGCAGAGTTCAAGCCGTTTGCCTCAGCCGTTCGATAGATGCTCAAAATCACACCGGAAGTAAGTAATCCTTCGAAACTACAAAACGCAAATATTTTTTCTTACAAATACCAACTCTTTGGTGTGACGTTCCGCGAGATTGTTGATCAACACAAGGCGTCTATCCTCAAAAAATCAATCAAAACCAGTATGCATCTTCTACATGTAAGTAACTCCCTTATCTGGTTTTGATTTCGGAACGGCATCGAACGTCTTTAGCCATTCGTAGAAATTGGTCATCAATGGTTTGAGATAGGTTATTCGATTCTTCAGTAAAAACTTTAGGACGTACTATTGAAATTGCTGGAAACTCACAATTTAGCAATAATATATTTTCTCTACAATCTGACAATACTTGTTACATTGGCACGATTTCTGATTTTTTAAATAAAATCATATAAGTTTATTAAAAAGGGCTAGTGTGAACCCAGTAATAATTCAAAAAAACGATACAAGTATGAGAATATCAATGCTGTAATAATTTTTGGAAAATGTGTAGATATTGAAGACTCATCAACAAATTTTTAGATAATAAATGTTGTTTAATGTGCAAATACTACAAGCTCACTAGATATCACTTTAACAATATCAGCAAATATAAATGGTATTATTCAGAGAGCTTATATTACAAATACTTTTTTATATCTAAATATGTCAAGATGTAAGATATCTTGTGATTGGCTTATCATCAGGATTAGGTAATTTAACTGATGTTACGGCATGCATATCTAGTACAGTATCGGGAGGAACTAATTAGTAATGTCATTCCTACAGAGATAAAAATACTAGCTTCTGATATATTCAATATGTGATATAATGTTTAATATTACAGTTTATTAATAATTAGGGTGTGTCAAGAAGTTTGTG
>NZ_MAEJ01000006.1 GCF_009933175.1 Candidatus Enterococcus huntleyi
GTTAGTTCATATTCTCGAATGATTTCTACACGTGGCTTTCCAGCTAAGTAAAGATTGACGATTTGTTGCTTGAATTCTTGTGAAAAAGTTCTTCGTGTTCTCTTAGACATAAAAATTCCTCCTGGTATGTTTTCTTCTAGTCTACACACCTTAATTTTTCTGTCTAGTTAATTGTAGCCTATCCAACTTAAGATTAATGACACTAAATTAACAGACTATACGTAGTATCTATTTGCTATGACCATATCTTATATCCATAAGTCAACTCAGCCGGACTAAAAGGGCTAATCTTACTAGAACACAAGCTGCACTTGATATGCAAATTAACCCTGAATCGGAAAGGTGCTTAAATTGGATATTAACGGAGGGATAAAGTAAAATTTATCTCTAGGGAATGTTTAGAAAGGATCCAAGTTCCTTAACAAGTGACAATTAGTAATGTAGTAACAACGATAGATTGTATGCCGAACATTTCAATTTGATACGTATAAAAGACGATTTCAAGCTCATCCGTGATAAATAACCCACATGAATGATTTGAAATCGTCTTAAAATGCTTTATTTTATAACCCAAAATAGAATAATTACTTCAAAATGACGTCGCATATCACTATTAATGATTAATCGATGACTTCCATAATCATTTTAAGTTCCCCGGATGTTAAATCCTCGCTAAAAATGCCAGTAACTTTTTGTCCAGGTCCAATTTCCTTTGATGATAGGTTTAACAAAGAGATAGGGATATAGATTAATCCGTTTTGTTTCAAAGACAGAGCCAATATTTTTTTCCTTGTTCGAATAGCTGCATCATAGCGAAGAGAAGAGTAAACACCTCTGCCAACAATAGAAATATGCTTCCCCAATAATAAATCAAGGCTACCTATTACTTGTAATTTCTGAAAGGTCGTCCCATCCGTTTTGATTTGAATATCCTGTAAATTTATTTTCCTGTCTAAGGCATCTTGAAAAAACAAGTGTGTGCCTCTGCGATAATCAATGCCACAGAGGTGCATAAAATTAGTTGTCGAAAAAATAATCGCTACCGTTGAGACTTCTCCGACAAAGGATACTTTTTTATCTACAAAATGTTCTTGTAAGAGATGGGCAGCCTTATAAATCGCGTTTAACTGTCTGGTAATTTGGGTTGTCTCTTTTATAGACATGCGTTTGTATTCTTTTTTTGCCACGTGCGAAGAATGCTCCTTTTTCCCAATAAAAAAAGCTGCTCAAAAGAGCAGCCTTTTGTACAGGTTTAGTTTTGGTGCTTGCCACCCGCCGGACCCTTACGTTCCGGATTTGTATCGAGTTTAGTTTTGGTGCTCGCCACCCGCCGGACCCTTATGTTCCGGATTTATATCAAGTTGACTATGAGCCTGCTCTCATTTGTATATATAATATACCAAAAAAAGGTTGATTTGTCCAATACTGTGGGTGATTATAACCGTCTTACTGTGCTTATCTATTATATAATACAATCAAAAACCTAACCGAAAATTTAATAACGTTTCACTGATTTCATCTTCATTAATTCCGATGTAGCGTTTGGTAATCTTCTCGCTGCTGTGACCAAAGATTTCCATTAAGGTGGCCACGTCTTTGGTTTTCTTGTAATAGTGGTAACCAAAGGTTTTTCGTAGGGTGTGGGTGCCGATATCGTCCCTTCCTAACAGCTTCGCGACCTTTTGAAACATCTGGTAGACCGTATTGACTTCTAAATGGCCGCCCTTAGTACTGGGAAACAAGTAAGCCTCCGGATCTAAGGGTGCGGTATAGCCGTGAATCAAGTCCTGTAAGCTGCTTAAGTATAAAATGCGTGTTTTCCCTGTCTTTTGCTCCACGATGTGCGGGTTTTTTGAGGTAATCACGTCTTTTTTCTTGAGTTTGACGATGTCGGACATGCGCAGACCGCTGTTAATTCCAATTAGAAACAAGAAAACGTCACGTTCCGCATTTTTATTCCGTCGCAGGCAAAATAAAAAATCATTAATCTCCTGTTGCGACCGTAGTGGCTGAACATTATAGCCCATGACAATCCCTCCTTTTTAATCTGTTCGAATACATGATTATAGTTATTATAACACTAAATCGTGTGTTTGGGGGGAGTAAAAAAAAAGAACCCTATAGGGATAGGATTCTTGATACATGATTTTATAGAATTTCATGTATCTGGACTAATAAACTAATGTAATTTTACAACGAAACAATAGAGCTTAAACAATAGAGCTTAAACAATAGTGAATAACCATATAGATAATAAAGCAATAATTCCTGCTACTAAACAAAAAACAAGTACTATTAATCTTTTATCTTGCTTATCCTTTCGTTTGTTTCTTTTTTTTCTTACAGCTTCAATGTCTTTATTTTCCATGAAAGCTATGATTTCTTTATATGTTTGGACATCTTCCGATTTTTTGATTTTCTCAACTTTTATCGCTCCATACATTCCTACTAACCATAGAATAAATGGGGGAAGAAAAAACCAATAACCCGGTAGTAATAAAGAAGGACCAATTGATAACATAGCCAACACAATAAAAACAATCATTACCTTAGTATATTTGTCCATTTCTGAATGAGATACCCAATCTTTCATTGTTTCTACATCTCCTTTTACTAACTCATCTAAAGAAACATCAAAAAGAGCGCTAAGTAATAATAAGTTATGAATATCAGGATAACTATGTCCATTTTCCCAGTTTGAAATGGTTTGTCGTGAGACAAATAGTTTTTCCGATAATTCTTCTTGAGAGAGTGCCAATGTAGCTCTATATTTTTTTATTTGTTTACTTAGATTCATATTATCTGCTCCTTCTAACAATAGGATAATTTAAGTGGAAGAAATATACTATCAAATGTCTTTATAATCAGGAAATTTCGAGTGTCAAAATGTTTTTACAAACAATAAATACGTACTTGAAAACCACTAGTATTACTTATTCAAGGAACTTATGTTGTATTTTATACTAAAAAATAACCTTATTCGAATAAGGTTCAAGATATATATTTCTATCTAATTTCATGTATGAAAAAACGAAAAGGAAGTGTCTCTATTGTTTGCCTACCAACCATTCTACCCTATGATGCTAGCTCTAGTTTATATAGGAGTAACTTATTTCTTAGTTAGACATGAAAATAAGTATATCACCTACGGAATTACTATTTTCTCGTGTCTTTTGAATTTCTCATTTCTTTATCTCTGGCTTGATAAAATAATTTTTTTGATGACCTCTGCAGGTGAAGGATTCCAACGATTTATGGAGTTTAGTCAATTCGTTGATGTTTCATACTTTATCTTGCTTGTTCCTCTTCTGCTTCTTTTTGCGTGGTATGGCATCAAGAAAATAGTCCAGCAAGATCAATATCTCGGGTTAAAAATAGTCTTTATCTCTTTTTACATCGTTGCACTAGTTGGACTATTAGTATTAGGACAACTTGTATTTAGCTTATTATATTATGGTTTTGCTCCTTAAGATACATAAAATAAACTTAATAGTAACCTTGATTCAACAACATCCTATATACACGACTTTATGTCATTTCATGTATTAAGATGATTTAGAAAACCGACAGTACGCCATACATTAAGAAAAACTCAATAAGAGCTCCTACTATCGCCAAGCTAGATTTTTCTAAGTTCATTCTCTTCCTGTTTTGTGTTTTCGGATCATTTCTTACTTCTCTATTGTCCATATAATCTAAGATTTTTTTATAGGTTTTTAGATTTTCTTTATCTTGGATCTTTTGAAGTTTAATAGCAGCATTGACCATGATTACTATAAAAGTAACTGGCAAAATCAAAGAAAAATCGCCCCAGTATTTAAATAAGGATGCAGTAATGAGGGTTAAAACAAATGATCCTATAATAACCAACATTAATTGATTCATCTTAGCAATAGTTACTTCTCTTTTCATCTTATCGTCATCTCCTTTAATCAATTCGTCTAAGGAGATATTAAAATAATTGCTTAAAAGTAACAGACTTTGTAGATTTGGATAACTTTTAGGTGTATACTTAATTTAGATAAAGTAACTTTAAAAGTTACTTTTTAAAGAAGGTGAATAATTTTGAGTGAATTTACGATTGCAGTACATGGGTTGGTCTATTTAGGTCATAACAATTCAATTTTTACCAGTGAAGCATTAGCTGAGAACATTTGTACGAATCCAGTTCGTGTTCGCAGAGTTCTGGCAAAATGCCGAAAAAAAGGATTAGTTCAAACAAAAAAAGGTGTGCATGGCGGATACTTTCTAACCGATAATTTAGAAGCTATCACTTTAAAAAATGTTTATGAGGCGATAAAGATCCCAATTATCCAAAATACTTGGCATTCAGGTTATATCAATGAACAATGTATGATTTCGTCTGGTATGTCAGAAGCTATGGATGATCTTTATGATGAGCTGAATAAAGATGCAGTAGCAAAACTAGCAACTATTACATTAAAAGATATGGAAGTAAAATTATATGCAATACAAAATGAGAGGGGCACTAAAATATGAATGAGTACACTACAGACGTAGCCATTATTGGATTTGGTAAAGCAGGAAAAACATTAGCAGGTGCTTTAGCTAAAAAAGGAAAAACCGTCACTGTGATTGAAAAATCAGCTAAAATGTATGGTGGAACTTGTATTAATGTGGGATGCTTACCGACTAAATCGTTGACACATAGTGCAAAAATTATTGATCAATTATCAGAATTTGGCATTGAGCGAAATCCTGAGATTAACAACCAGTTTTTCAAACAAGCCATGGACTATAAAACTGAATTAGTAACCAAATTAAATAAAAAAAACTACCATAAAATTGCTGATTTAGATAACGTGACAGTCTTAGACGGTTTTGCTCACTTCAAAGATGACCATACTTTGTTAGTGGATACAGATACAGAAACGCTACAAGTTACGGCTGCTAATATCATTATTGGAACTGGATCTACGGCTGTTATTCCAGATTTTGAAAACAAGCAAAACAGTCCACACATCCACACAAGTGAAGAAATTTTAGAGCTAACAAATCTGCCAAAAAAACTAGGTATTATCGGAGCTGGTCCAATTGGATTAGAATTCGCTTCTTATTTTGCTGAATTTGGTTCTGAAGTAACCGTTTATCAATTCAATGACTCATTATTGCCACGTGAAGATAAGGATGACGCAGCAGCTATTTTGGAAAGATTAGAAGAATTAGGGGTAACTATTGAATTTAACGCTCAAGCTAAACGTGTTCAAGATACGGATAATGGTGTACGTTTAACATTTGAACAAAACGGCGAAGAAAAATCTGCTGAATTAAATGAAATTTTAGTTGCTACTGGCCGTATTCCTAACACAAATAAATTAGATATTGAAAAGGCTGGCGTGGCGCTCGGCGCTCGTGGAGAAATCAAGGTAAACAAGCACTTGCAATCTTCTGTTGAACACATTTGGGCAGTGGGCGACGTTAAAGGTGGACCACAATTCACTTATATTTCTTTGGATGACTACCGTATTGTTTTGCCTCAATTGCTAGGAGAAGAATCCAACTATAATTTAGAAACGCGTCGTGTTTATCCTACAGCAACATTTGTGGATCCAACATTTGCACGGGTAGGCTTTAATGAAAAAGAAGCAACTGAAGCTGGTAAAAATTATAAAGTTGCTAAGATGCCCGTTGCTGCTGTTCCTAAAGCTCAAGTATTGCGTGAAACAAGCGGCTTTTTGAAAATATTAGTTGATCCAGAGACTGACCTTATATTAGGCGCAAGCTTCTTCAGCTACGAAGCTCACGAAATGATCAACTTAATTGCATTAGCAATTAATGAAAATATTTCATATAAGAGTTTACGAGACGGTATTTATACTCACCCTACAATGAGTGAATCTATGAATGATTTACTTGAAATGATTTAACTTAAATTTAACCACAAAAGAGGCTGGGACAAAATAAAATGGACCTTATAGAGATCTATTTTTCAGAGTCCACTCTATAGGAGTCATTTTACACTATTCACCTCCTATTCATTATTACTTATAACAGATAAGAGGTGAATATCATGCCCTCACTAGACGTTTATGTACCAATTAATAACTCTATTTTAGTACTTGTTGAAGAAATAAAAGAGTGTCTATAAAATCGTATAAACTAACTTATATAAGAGATTCCGGAAAACATCGTGTGCGATATAAAAATAAATTCTATCAAATATAGAACTTACCCAAATCTTTAAGCCCATCATAGCGTAAGTTTCATATCTAAAAAGAGAAGATTGGATTTATTGAGTAAATTAATCATGCAAATATAACATTACCGTTACTATATCGCCACCGCTTTTCCCTATCGCGTCTCTAATTTCCTTATTGATTGAGATGATCTTATCTTCATCTTTCCTTGGAGCCAAATAAATGTTTTTCACTTCAAAATCGTCAATTGTACCAGATACTTTTAAATGTCCCCATCTCCCTTTATTATCAGCTGTTCCTGGTAGTCTAAGGTGATAAGTCCATGATCCAAATCCCTCTTTGTAATGTAATTTGAGTTTCTGATTGTCAATTATTTTTATCATTTAAATAGCCCCATTTCTCATTCACTTTATCTATAGTTATGATACATGAAACTATCTAATTTCATGTATTAAACTTAATAGGAATTTAAATAATATAATCCAGCGTTGTAATTTTATTTAATAGGCTAGATTCTATTTTGTTTAGCTTAATCTTACAATCTGCGATTAAAAAAAGCCTGTTGTAAAGACAACAGGCTACTTTATTTTCACTCTAAAACAGATTTACACTAATCTTGTTCGTTAGGATCATTGCGTGCATCATCATGTGTTTCATGTATTGTACCAGGAATATGATCTGGTCCTGCATAAATCGTATATAGTTTTAAAGGCTTGTCTCCAGTATTCACTATGTTGTGCCACATATCAGCTGGCACAAAAACAGCGTCATCATCCTTAACTTCTTGTTCAAAATTTAAGTTATCTTCTGTAGGTCCCATCTTACATAATCCTTTTCCTTCTTCAATACGAATAAATTGGTCAATATCATGATGAACTTCTAATCCGATATCATCGTTAGGCTTGATGGACATAACGGTTACCTGTAATTTTTCACCTGTCCACATTGTTGTCCGGTACGTATCATTTCGAACAGTAGCGTCTTCGATATTTACTATATAAGGTTTCTTCCCGTATTTTTTATCATTAATATCCATTTGATTTTCCTCCTCATATTTTTCTAGATTATAATTATTACAAACTACCCATACCTTAACCATACTCCTAACTAATTTAAAAATCAACTCATTAGAATCATGATAAGATATTGTATTAAATCCAATCGTTTATCCATTTTTTATCAATCTTACATCGCACCACCTCCAATATTTATTCGTTGCCCAGGTTAACTATTATCAGATTATCTTGTCCGTCTCATTCTTTTTCTCACATTATATTTTCTTCATTTATCGGTAGCTGCTAAGGAATTTACTGATAGTTCTTTCAATATTAAAGTGGTAAATCTTTCTTTGTAAAGATAACATTTGACGCTGCATATAGAACGAAAGCAATGGCTCCTAAAGCAACTAGTCCCCAACCAAATTCTCCACTAGCTAATATCGCATCTGTATCAAATAGAGTTGTTATCGTTAGATACTCGAGTATAACTGGAGCATCGTCCATCAGTTGTTGAACCATAGTAAGGAGGAAGAAAGCAAATGGTATCCCCCCACCGATAGCTAAAGCTAATCCTGTGCGATTAAATAGAGTTGATGCGAAGAATGAAACAGAGCTAATGGCTAGGATTAAGGTGAGTAGACCAAGACTTAACCAAAAATAAGTTTCTGTATCAAATTCCAGAGCTGCATCGACAGATCTTGCAGATGATACCATGGCATGGTTTGCCATCGTAATGATTTGTTCTTCATTTAAATCAGTTGCTTCCATAGACGCCTCTAAAGCGGTAGAATCTTTAATCAAAATCAAATTCTCTTTCACTTGGTCACTATCCATATTTAAGGCCTTTGCAGAAGAGTCAATAACAGCCTGTAATAAGAGTTCACCATTGGCTTCCGTAATCATGACAGTTGGCTGTGGTTCCTCTTTATTCTCTTCATTCTTTTCAGCTTCAAGCGCAGCTATTTCATCTGCCAGAAATTGATGGTAATCATTAATAGAAATTCCTTGTACACGTGCACCAGCCGTCAATGCGTCATTACTTGTTAAGATCATCGCCGGATTTTCGATCAATTCCTTAGTTGTGATTTCAATATCATCATCTTCCATGTCCTCATCATCTTTATAAATATCCCAACGTTCATCGGTGATGATTTTTGCAGCCTCTTCATAGGAGTGATCCTTGATAACCTCTCCTAAGTATATTGAGTAGGCGTCTAGATCCATATCGCGAGCTGCAGCAGCATCTTGCATAGCTTGTTCATTATCTTTAATTAAATATAAACGTTCCGATAGATAACGTTCACTTTTCTCTAATGTTTCTGATGCTTTTTCTATATCCTCTGTGATTGGATAGCCCGTCACGTTATTATATTGTAATTGAGAGGCACCTAAACCGGCTAATGAAACAATAACATACATTAAAACAACCGATAAGATGAGGTAAAGCGATTTGGTAATAATGACACTTGAACGTTTTATGGGTGTTGATAAAGTATAAGCCATAGATCCAGAGTCTACCTCGCTCACTACAAGAGTATTTGCTGTAAATACAACATAAACAATTCCAAGAATAAGAGCAATCAGTTTGTAGAAATTTTCTAAGTTTCCTAAGAGACTGTCCATTGATGAAAGAAGACTAGAAAAAGCGGTTCCTTCCGCTGCAGCGGCAATCGATGCATATCCTGCCGCATCATAACCTATGATGAAACCAGATAAAATGATTGAAGCGACGATTGTGATAATTGCCCATAGCTTCCAATTGGTTTTGATGCTTTGCTTAAATATTGGTTTTGAAAACATTTATACTTCCTCCTTAAATATTTCAGTAATATAATCTTCAAACGAGAATTTAATTTCTTTAAAATAGACCAAGTCAAAATCTTTTAAATCTTGAATAAGATAATTAATATTTTTATCATGAATTTGAACGAAAACTTGTAAATCTTCCGCTTTTACCCTATTCAATTGGTAGCCTAAATTTAAGAAACGTTCGAAATCGGCGAGTGATTTAAATTCCATTCGATATCTTTTATTCTCGTTATAACGAATGTCTGCCATATCTGTGATATCAATAATTTTTCCCTCTCGGATGACTGCGACTCGGTCACTGACTTCTTCCACTTCTTGGAAGATATTGCTAGACATAAGAATCGTTTTCCCTTGTTCCTTTTCTTGTTTTAAAAGTTCAAGGAAGATGTCACGCATTAGAGGATCTAAACCTGTACTTGGTTCATCCATAATTAAGATATCTGCATTAGATGCAAATGCTGAAACAATAGCTGTTTTTTGTTTCATCCCTTTACTCATGGAACGCACATTTGCCGTCACATCTAATTGAAAAAGATTACTCAACTCTTTAGCACGTTCCCAATTTCCGCGTCCAGATAAATAGATTTGATCTTTTAAAAACTCTTCACCGGTTTTATTTCCTGGAAAGTTGATCTCACCAGGAATATAAGATACATAACGTTTGACTTCTGCACTACTTTTGGTGGCATCAAGTCCATTAATAGTGACGCTTCCTTCATCAGGTTTCAGGAAACCCATCAAGTGCCGAATAGTAGTCGTTTTCCCTGCACCATTGATACCTACGAAGCCGTAGTTTTCTCCTTTTTCAATTTCTAAAGACACATCAAATACTCCGTGTCCATTTCCATAATCCTTAGTCAAATGTTTGATATCAATGTAAGCCATATCGCAAATTCTCCTCTCCAGCAGCCACGGTTTTCTTACGATCATAAAAGTCCATAAAGTAATCTTCCAAAGTAAATTTAATTTCTGAAATAAAATTTACCTTTACCTCACTTAATTCTGTAAAAAAATTTTGCATCTTCTGATCCGTCAAACTCAGTTTAACTTGATTTTGTTCAGGTCTTTTAGTCGGAATAGTAAATTCAGTATTTTCTATAAATTTCTGATAATCCTCAAAACTAGCAAACTCAATTTTGAATGATTTATTCGTACTCTGCTTCAACTCATTGGATTCAACTGTTGAAACCACTACCCCATCCTTAATGATGGCAATGCGATCACATGTTGCATCCACTTCAGTAAAGATGTGACTAGATAGGAGGATTGTTTTCCCTTCTGCTTTCTCTTTTAAGATAAATTGAATGAAGCGTTCTTGCATAACAGGATCTAATCCTGAAGTAGGCTCATCTAATATCAATATTTTTGGATTATGCATAAAAGCAGTAACGACCGCTAGCTTTCTTTTGGTCCCAAGACTCATTTCTTTAATCTCTTTAGAAGTCTCTACTTTAAAGAGCTCTTTAAGCTGCTCTGTCCTTGTCATATCAGTAATTTGTCTTTCGTTTGCCATGAACTCAATAAATTGGTCTCCCGTCATTCCTTTTGGAAAAGCCAACTCTCCAGGTAAATAACCAACATCTTGTTTAATATTGGCTGCTGATTTCCAACTATCTTTTCCATTAATAGAAAGTTCTCCTTCATCAGCTTTAGAAAAGCCCATTAAATGGCGGATAGTTGTCGACTTTCCAGCACCATTCGGTCCCAAGAATCCAAAAGCTTCTCCCTCTTTTACTTCAAAAGAGACATCAAATATTCCACGTCCATATCCATAGTCTTTGGTCACATGTTTAACTTCAATAACTGCCATCGTATTCCTACCTTTCTTTTAAATATCGATTGTAAATTATTTAACAATTGTTTCTTTATTTACAAATGTTATAATACTTATTATACTAGTCACACAAAGGAGGACAAGAGACATATCTTCAGCATCTGATAAATAATTTACATTTTTTCAATAATTGTTACTTTCTATAAAAAGGAGGCACTATATGCAACAGTTAGATTTAAGGGTTCAAAAAACTCATAAGGCACTTATAGAAGCATTTGAAAACTTATTACATGAAAAAGAATTTGAAAATATTTCAGTAACAGAAATATGTGATGCTGCTATGGTTCGACGACCAACTTTCTACAATCATTTCTTGGATAAATATGATTTTATAACCTTTTTTATTAAACATAAAATGAATGAAATATTTGATTTTGCTATCAAAAACTCAAATGAAGAAAAAGACAACTTTTTTATTATTGTTTTTGAACAACTATTGGATCAATTTGATAATCTCTTATATCTCATTTTCAGTATTCAAATGAATGCTAATATCATTTTTGAACTTGAAAGTGTGCGCGAGTACGGGAAGAGCATGCTAGGTAACCGCATAAAAAAAGGAGCTAGTGACGAAGAATTACCCATAGAGCTTAGTTATAAAGGACAGATCATTATGGGGATCACGATTCAATCCGTCTTTTGGTATAAGGAGAAAAAAAATCAAATTAGTCGTGAAGAAATTATTGAACTATATACACAGACTTTAGAAAAATTTAGCTAATCGAAGAATTGAAATGGATTCTATGTCAAGGACATTTTAAAAAAAGAAACCTTATGAAACTAAAACGGATTGAAAAGGACCCTATAAAGGCACTTTTTTTAGTGTCTATTCTATAGGATCCATTTTGATTTATGTTGGCTGCTTTCTTCCATGCATTAACCTATTCAATTGCACAAAAGATTTTTATTTTTTGCAAAAAAATTCAAAAATATAAATTTTTCTGTTTCTCATGTGACTATGCGGGTAAAAATAACGCTTTCATGATACGGTAAAGTTATTAAATTAAAAGGAGGTTATTTTATGGCAAAAGAAACATTTCATGCAGTAGCTCAGTCAATTGGTGGAATGAAAGTTTCATGTACATCCAGGAATTTTGAATTTATTTTGGATGAACCAAAAAATTTAGGTGGATCAGATGAAGGGATGAATCCGATTGAAGCTTTATTATCCTCTCTTGGAGCATGTAAAGTTATTGTAGCTCGGTCTTTCGCTAAAGCGCAGGGCATAAATTTAAACGATATCCGTGTAGAGATAGATGGAGTATTAGATCCTGATGGTTTTATAGGAAAAAATAAAGCAGCTAAAATAGGCTATTCTGCAATCGTATCTAAATTTTATATTGAAGCTGATAATACTGATGAAGAGATTTCAGATTTTATCGCATTTATTGATCGTACTTGTCCGGTAGCTGATACCATTAAAAATGCACCTACGACTAAATCAGAAATCCATAAATTATAAACTATGAATTAAAAAAGATTCTTCTCATTTTGCACTAAACAGGTATTTCTATTTTATTTCTTGTCTTTTCGAAGGTATACATATCTATAAAAAAGACGAGAGAAAAAAACTAGTTAAATCAAGATTTTAAATACATTATTTTAAGCAATTTCATGTATTGAAAAGCAATTATAAAACTTGATAATATATCATTTTTGATATATTATAGAGGTATACAGAGAGTGATAGGAGTTTCTATGAAAAAATATGAAATAGAGTTCTATGAAGATAAGAAAGGCCAAAGTCAAATAGTGAATTGGATCAAAGAACTGGATAGTAACCCGACTAAAGAAAATAAATCCACCTTAAAAAAGCTCTATTATCAAATGGAACGTCTGGAATATGACGGCACTTTTATAGGTGAGCCTCTTGTTAAACAGATTGAGGGTAAAATTTGGGAATTACGCCCAGTTCCTAATCGCGTATTTTTTGCAACCTTAGAAGATAATGAATTAATTTTATTACACCAGTTTAGAAAAAAATCCCAAAAGACACCCAAAAGAGAAATTGAACAAGCTAAACGTGAATTAGCTGATTGGTTAGAACGCAAGAAAGGATGATTAGTATGAAATGGACAGATGTAAAGAAAGACATTAGCAGCATTTCTCAAGAAGATAAAAATCTGATTGAGTTGACTGCTTTATTAGCCAGTCTCCGTAGAGAAAAGAATATGACTCAAAAAGAATTAGCTGAAAAAGTACATGTTTCTCAGGCTCAAATAGCTCGTGTAGAAAACTTTTCTTATGCTCCTTCTCTAAAGACCATTACAAAAATTGCAGACGGTTTAAACTTAGAGCTGACATTTATAGACAAAACGACTAAAAAACTGGTAAAAAATTAAATTATACGATGAAGCTCTTTCGCTCTAAAATTAAAATAAGCTCTCTCAATACTCAAATAGGTAGCGCCCCCCAAAAGTTAGAGTGAAATCTAAACTTTTGGGGGGCGCTACCGTATTGGCTTCATTTATTTAAATCGTAAAAAAAAGATCAGACAGCAACTTTTGGCTGTCTGATTCTTTTTTTTATTTATTTTGATTTCGATTTTAACATTTTAAGATAACTTTGATAATTTTTATTCCCACCAGATAAATTATAAACTTTTTCAAATCCATAATTTAATAATAAATTTTGAGATGCATTACCAGTTACACCTTTATTACAATAAGTGACCGTTGCTACATATTTGTCTAATTCTACATTTCTTTCTCTCAGTTCAGCCAAAGGAACATGAATTGCTCCTTTAACATGTGATTTGTCATAATCTTTTTTAGAACGTGTATCGATAATTTGTAATTTTTCACCACTATTTTGGCGACGTATTAATTCAGCTGGTGTTAACAATGGATTTCGTTTTAATGCATTATCCAATGCCATTCCCGTATAAAGAATGGGGTCTTTCGTTGTCGCAAATGGTGGTGCATAGGCTAAATCTAAATGGAATAAATCTTCCGATTTTGCTTTAAACGTAATAGCTGTTGCGATTACGTCAATTCGTTTGTCTACGCCACCTTGACCGATAGCTTGTGCACCTAAGATGCGACCGGTTTCTTTATCTGCTAATGCTTTGATAGTCAATTCTTTCCCACCTAAATACTCGGCGTGGTCTGGCTTGATATTATATAAGATTTCAACATCATAACCTTCTTTTTTCGCTTCTTTTTCTGTTAATCCTGTTTGACCGACATGTAGATCAAAGATTCTGAATATTCCTGTTCCTAAGACACCTCTGTGCTCTAAATCGCCACCGGTAATGACATCTCCAACGATTCGACCCATTTTATTAGCCGTTGAGCCTAACGGACGGTAGATTGGCTTACCTGTAATAACGGAGAAGCTTTCTGCCACATCCCCAACCGCATAAACATCTGGAAGATTAGTTTGCATTTTTTTGTTGACCGCAATTGCTCTTGAAGCTCCCAGTTCTACGCCCATTTCTTTAGCTAATTCTGTATTTGGACGTACACCTGCTGATAAGATAACGATATCTGGTTCAATTGTAACGCCGTTTGTCGTGATAACTCTCTCTACTGACGTTTCTCCTTCAATCGTTTTTACCGTGTCGCTAAGGATTAAATTAACGCCTTTTGCACGCATATGCTCTTCTACACGGAAAGTCATATCTGCGTCCATAGGAGGCATAACTTGATCTTCTAATTGAACGATTGTTACTTCTAATCCTTTATGGACTAATTGTTCTGTCATTTCTAAACCAATAAATCCAGCACCTATAATCAATGCTTTTTTAGGTTGTTTAGTTGAATAGTCTCCAATATCTCGTGCGTCTTGAATATTTCGAACTTGGAACACATTATCATACTCTTTTTGATTAAATGGAGGTGGAGTGAATGGAGAAGCCCCAGTCGCAAAGACTAATACATCGTAATTTTCTAGTTTCTTTTCTCCAGAAACAAGATCCGTCACTTCTAACTGTTTGTTGGTCTGATCAATATGTGTCACTTTATGCTCGGTGAAAACTGAGACATTGTATCTCTTTTTAAACCATGCTGCATTTCTAGGAGTTAAGGCACTTAATTCTTCCACTTCCCCACCAATGTGATAAGGAATACCGCAAACAGAATAAGAAATATCTTTTCCTTGATCGTACACGACAATTTCAGCTTCCTCTGTGTTTCTTCTAGCTTTAGCTGCTACAGATGTACCAGCAGCGACAGATCCAATAACGACAATTTTCATTTTTTTCGCCTCTTTTCATTTAATTTAAACAATGCTTAATATTCATATCCGTCGAACCAATGTTTTGTTTTATTTAAAAACTTGACTAATAAAAGCATAACAGGAACCTCTACTAATACTCCCACAACGGTTGCTAAAGTTGCACCAGAATTTAATCCAAACAACGCAATTGAGACAGCTACAGCAAGTTCAAAAAAGTTACTTGTTCCGACCATGGCTGCGGGTGCTGCTATTGAGAATGGTAGTTTACACGCTTTAGCTCCACCATAACCAAGAATGAATATGACAATATTTTGAACAATTAGTGGAATAGCAATTAATAAAATATGGAATGGATTACTTAGAATTCGTTCACCTTGGAATGAAAAGATAATAACTAAAGTTAGTAGTAAACCAATTCGAGTTGTGCCATCAAATTTATTCACAAAATCTTTTTCAAAATAATCGTCACCTTTTTGCTTAACGACTTTTTTTCTGACAACAATTCCTAAAACTAAAGGAATAACAATAAAGACAAAAATGGAGAGTAAAAGTGTATTGATAGGGACAGATACGTTACCTATACCCAATAAAAGTGCCACAATTGGAGCATATAAAAAGAGAACAATAATATCATTGATAGATACTTGCAATAAGGTGTATGCTGGATCACCTTTTGTTAGTTCACTCCATACAAATACCATAGCCGTACAAGGAGCTGCCCCTAAAAGAATCGCACCAGCTATGTATTCATTGGCTAGTTCTGGACTTAAAAACGGTCTGAATACTACCAAAAAGAAAAAGGCAGAAATTCCATACATGGTAAATGGTTTAATTAACCAGTTTACTACGGTAGTTAAGATTAATCCTTTGGGTTTTTTTGTTGCATTTACAATACTGCTAAAATCAATTTTTAACATCATTGGGAAAATCATTAACCAAATTAAAATAGCTGTTGGAATTGATACATTGTAATACTCAAATTGACTTAAAAAATCAGGAATTACAGGAACAAATTGCCCTAGTAATACACCTACAATCATTGATAAAGCAACCCATAAACTTAAATAACGTTCCCAAAGTCCAATTCCATTTTCTTTATTTGATACTTTTTCTTTTAAAGCTGATTCTTTCATGATTTTCCTCCAATAATAATCGTATTTAATTTTTTAACGAGAAACAAAAGAAGATAAACTTTTTGCTTCTTTTTGAATGCCTTCAGTCTCACAAATACATTCAGATGAATGTGTTAATAAATGAATGGATCCTTGAATGTATTGCTGGGCTACTTGCTCGTTAATTGAGTAATGTTGCCAAGTCCCTCTTTTTTCGGCTGTAACTAAGCCAGCTTCTACTAATATCTTAATATGGTGAGACAACGTAGGTTGAGTAAAATCAAAATGTTCTAAAATATCACACGCACACATTTCTCCGCACGACAACATATCCAGTATTTTTACGCGTTTTGGCTCCGAAATTGCTTTGGCAACCTTCGCATATTCTTCGTAAGTCATTTTTATTCTCCTTTCTACTTAATTACAGTGAGACTTCTGCTTCTTCCAAGCATAGATTCAGCCACTTAGATAGTTCTTCATTAGTTGGATAGTCGTTAACTTTAACAACTGTTTCATCATTCAATACCGTTATAGGCAAACAGTCAGTCCCTTTTTCTTGGATTAACTGCGTTACCGTTTGATTTCGAACGAATGAGTCCGGATTGGCACTTAAATTATATCGAATGAATTGTTTCCCTTTTATCTTCCGTATTTGTTGAAAGAGACTTGTTATACGAATCAGATTTCCATCTACAGAAGGACCACAAACGCCTGTGCTACAGCACATCGGAGGTTCATAAAGAGTTATTTTATCCACTGTTATTCTCTTCCCTTCCACTAAATGATTCTAAAATTGCGATATGGATTTCCCTTTCACTTCAGTAGAATGCCACTCGACTACCGCAAAATGATCATTGGATAGTTCTGCTACTTTATTGATCCAAGTAACCTCGCTTTGAGCACGAGCTCTTAATACGTCATTCGTTGTACCACTTGTTAGCATACTATTGTTTATGACCCACCAAGTATGAGCGATTTTAGCACGATCTAAATCTTCTTGTAGGCGCATAGATTCATAGACGGGTGTATTTTCAGGTAAAGTAACCATGACCACTTCTGTTTGTTCTGGATCTTGTAAGACTGGCAACAGTCTACGAACGGACTCAGGAACTTCACCAGAAGTTCGTTCCACTTCTTTAGCATAGCTTTGAGAGGAATCCAATAGCAATAAAGTGTGTCCAGTTGGGGCGGTATCTATGACAACTACATCGCAGTCAACTGTAGCAACAATCTCTGCAAATCGTCTGAAAACGGCAATTTCCTGAGTACAAGGCGAGCGTAAATCTTCTTCAACATAGTCCAATTCCTCAGAAGACATAGTCTTACGTGCTTTAGATAAAACTTCTTCCTTATAGTCCTGTAATTCTTTTTTCTCGTCAATATGACTCATTTTAATGTTTTCCGATTCAGTGATTACAAATTCCAAATGAGCGGCAGGGTCTGTTGTTGCTAAATGAACTTTTTTCCCTTTAGCTGCCAATCCTGTTGCTAGTGTAGCAGCAATCGTAGTTTTACCAACCCCACCTTTACCCATAGTGAAAACAACTTTTTTATTTGTGCGATCTAATTCATCCACAATGTGTTGTAACTTAGGGTAATCCATTACTTCTGGAGCTTCTACAACGGCATTTGTTTGATCTGATGTTAAGAGTAACCGCAAGTTTTCAACGCCTGTTACGTTATATGAGCGTAATGGAACAATAAATGTTGGAAATTGTTTCAAATTTTCAGGCATATTTTTTAACGTTAATTGTTGTTCATCATAAATTTTTTGAGAAATGCTATCTGTCGGTCTTTCTAATAAACCATTAATAATTAATTGTTGATTTAACACACCGATTTCTTTTAATTCTTCAGAAGCTCTATTCGCTTCTACCAGTGGTCCATTTTGTGGACGTGTCACTAACATTAAGGTTGTTTTTGTCCCCTCTGATAGTGTATCTACTGCGTGCTTATACATTTCTTGCTTATCGCCAAGTCCTGAAAGCTGACCCATACAGGAAACACCAGTAGTGTTTTCATCTAAGAAGTTACTCCATGCAGAAGGCAGTTGCAACATTCTTAATGTATGTCCCGTAGGGGCAGTATCAAAAATAATGTGATCATATTGAGCTTCAACTTCTGGATTCGTTAAAAATCCAGCAAATTCATTAAAAGACGCAATTTCAACAGTGCAAGAACCTAATAATTGCTCTTCCATGTTAGCTACAGCTGAATCTGGCAAAATCCCTCTATACGGTCCAACAACGCTTTCCATATAGTCACGTGCAGCAGTGATAGGATCAAAATTCGCTACAGTTAACCCTTTCACTTCTGGAATTTCTAAGCCATTATTTGTTAACTCTTTCTCAAAAACATCTTGTAAATTACTAGCAGGATCCGTACTCACTAACATAACGTTCTTCCCACTATCCGCTAAAGAAACTGCAGTAGCACAAGCTGTAGATGTTTTTCCTACTCCGCCTTTACCAGTAAAGAAAAGATATTTTGTAAGGTTTAATTGTTCTGGTTGATAATTTTTCATCAGTTAAAATCCTCCTAACAACATCCTGAGTTTGGTCCGCAACTGCCACCGTCATTTGATTCCATTGGGACAAATCTAACTCCTGTAAAAGCTGTTATTTCTTCCATTGAAGGGTATTCTCCAAATTTAACTACTTCACCATTTAATAGTGTTGCTGGCAACGCATCAGCGCCCTTTTCTTGCAATAATTTACTCATTTGTTCGTTTTCTACAAATGTTTGAGGATCACTAGATAAATTGTATCTTTTAGCTTGAAACCCCTCCAAGGTATCTAAAGCGTTCATAACTGAAGTAATTTGTAATAAGTCTTCATTTACAGCTGGTCCACATACACCTGTGCTACAGCACATTGCTGGTTCAAATAATGCTAATTCTGTCATAATTTTTTTGCTCCTTTGTAGAGAATTTATTTTGACACTAAGACATAGACAATTGTCTATGTATAATATAGAACTTTATCTATCTATAGTCAATAAAAAATAATTTTGAGTAATTGTACTAGCTTAAATTCCTGCGCCATCTCTAAGAGTACCTCTGATTAGCAAAAAAATAACCTCAAAATATCAAGGTTCTGAATACATGATTCTATGTAATTTCATGTATCGAATTATATTACTTAGATAATGCGCCAATCTGTTAGTACAAAAAAAAGACAACGAGTTTTAATCGCTGTCTTTTTTTGTACTAACAATCAAACTATTTATTAATTAAATAAACTCAATACAGTTTGAATCGTACCATTTTCGATCAATATATAAATTCCTAAGCTAATAAACACTATAGGAACAAGGATTCGTTCATATTTTTCTAAGGTTTCGGAAACAAAAGAAATCTTGGCTAATTTGTAACTGATATAGCAAAGACCCGCAACAGAAATAGCAAATACGATTAGAGCGGTGACAATCTCTGAAAAAGATAACGAGGCAAAGTAAGGAATATAAATCCCTAAGTTATCGCCACCAGAAGCAATTGTTATTAAGGCAACGGTCCAAAAGAAGCGGTTTGTTCCTCTTGATTCAAGCTTTTCAACGACTTCCTCTTCTTCTTCCTCCTCTTCGCCAACCAATGCCACTCTGATTCCTAAGAAAATCGGAATTAGACCGAGAAGCCCAATGATCCAATCTTGCGGAATGAAATTCAGCACATATGCTGCAAATAAACTTACGGCTACTAAGATACCTGTTCCTAGATATTGACCCCAAAAAATCTGACGGAGCCCTTTTTTTGTATGACTTTGAGAAAAAATAATCAGCAAGATAAACAAATAATCAATGCTGGTAGAAATATAAACAGCGATAGCTGAAAAAATACTTTGTAACAAAATAACTTCCTCCAAACTAAGATTTCATAGATAGATTTTCTGATAACTTTAAAAAAACATGAATAGCGGAAAGGATGTCTTCATTCGCTAAAGAGTAATAAACTACTTTTCCATCTTGACGTGATTTTGCCATTCCATGTTTTTTTAAAAAACGTAAATGGTGTGACGTTGTAGCAACGCTAGCAGTAAGTATTTCTGCTAAATCACAGACACACATTTCCTTATAGGTTTCTAAAGCATAGAAAATTTTAATTCTAGAAGAATCGCTGAAACATTTACCTAACACAAGTAAATTTGAAAAATCTTTTTGATCCAATTTATTTTTTATTACAGTTACTTTTTCTTTATGTACGATAGTCACTTGGCAAACGTTTTCCATTCATCTCACCTCACATTCAAACGATTATTTGAATGAAGTATACCTATTTGATCACTCTTTTGTCAATCTACCTTAATTCCAATACACTATTATAAGCAATTTCCTGTATTCACAACATCTTTGACGTACTTAAACAAGTACGTTACAATAGTAAAAAAGATGTTAAAGGGAGGAATAGCTTATGTCTATCGTAAACCCTAGCCAAGCTAGAAAAGTCTTTTATCAACTATTGAAAGACGTCAACAAAACTAACGAACCCATTTATATCTCTGGCAAAAACGAAGAAAGTGAAGCAGTTATGGTCAGTAAAAAAGACTGGGACGCAATTCAAGAAACATTATACCTTCAATCTGCTGGCGTAGCAGATGTGATCCACCAGCGTGAACAAGAAAATGAGTTTGTTGCATTGGAGGATATCGATTGGGATACTCTGTAAAATTAGCAAAATCAGCTACAAAAGACCTGAAACATTTAAAAGGGGCTCATTTAGATCAAAAATTTAAAAATCTCATGGAAGTTTTAAAGGAGAATCCGTTCCAAAATCCCCCGCCTTATGAGAAATTAGTCGGAAATTTAAAAGATAAATATTCACGTCGTTTAAATATTCAGCACCGGGTGGTTTATTCGGTGGATAATGACGCCAAAGAAGTCATTATTTGGTCTACTTGGACGCACTATGAAAGATAGAAAAAACTTTTTAAAAAGTTTTTTCTATCTTTTTTGACTAAAAATATGAGATAAAAACAACCTTGCTAAAGCAATTTTCTCGATACACTACTTTATACAATTTCATGTGTTACAACTTAATAGGAATTTAAATTTTATTATTAGATTTTTTAATCATTCACACGAAAATTAATTTTATAAAGAGCATACTCTATACTCTTATTTTTTTTTCAAGAACTCAAAAAAGCGGAAACTCCCAGAATTTTAAATCTGGGAGTTTCCGCTTTTGTCATTTCAAGGATGGACTATTGTCCCAGCCTCTTCTAGTTTATTCTTAAGATATTTTTACTGTCTCTGCAGGTGCTGATACTTCTTTTTATTCTTTTCGACCTTTCAACTTATACTTCATTAATCTCATGGCATTGAAAATTACCACCAGGATACTACCTTCATGAACCAACATTCCGATAGACATATTCATCCATTCGCTGAAGAAGACGCTGGTCAACAAGACCAACACTACTCCAATTGAAATCGCGATATTTTGTTTCATATTATTTGCGGTGGCTTTTACTAATCCTAATGCGTGAGGCAAGTTGCTGAAGTTCGAGTTCATTAAAACGACATCGGATGTTTCAATCGCTACGTCCGTTCCGCTTCCCATTGCGATTCCAATGTCTGCTAAAGCTAAGGACGGACTATCGTTAACGCCATCTCCAACAAAGGCTACAATTTGACCACGTTGTTGAAGTTTTCCGATATAAGCCGATTTGTCTTCCGGCAACATGTGGCCGTGAGCTTCGGTCAAACCAAGTTCACCGGCGACCACATCAACGGTTCCTTGGTTATCTCCTGAAAGAACGACTAGATTTTCCACGCCCAAGTCTTTTAATTCCTGCAAATTAGCTTTCACACCCGGACGGACTTGATCGCGAATGCCCATCAGTACTTTTAATTCACCGTCGACCGCTGTCAAAACGAGAGAGTTCCCTTGTTGTTCAAACCGTTTGACATCTTTTTGCACTTTTTTGCTGAGAGTGACATTTTCTTTTTCCATCAAGGCCACATTCCCAACAGCCACTCTATGTCCAGCTACACTTGAAACGATTCCGCCGCCTTTCACGACTTCAGTTCCTTCAACAGGATAAAAATTTGTTTCTCCAATTTGATTTAAGACCGCTTTTGCTAATGGATGATCTGATTCCCGTTCCACACTGGCCAGATAGCCAAGCGTTTCAGCAGGATCTTTTTCATACAGTTCAGTCGCTGCAACGGTTGGGTTTCCGACAGTTAAAGTACCTGTCTTATCAAATACAATTGTATCCACATTGCTGAAGTCTTGAATGACTTCACTCCCTTTTAAAAGAACACCGTTACGAGCACCATTCCCAATACCGGCAACGTTTGAGACAGGCACTCCGATAACTAATGCGCCTGGGCAACCTAGAACCAAGATGGTGATTGCTAACTCAATATTTTGACTGAACGCCCATACAACAATTGCCAGAACCAAGACAGCTGGTGTGTAGTATTTAGAAAAGCGATCAATGAACCGTTCCGCTTCGGATTTAGAATCTTGTGCTTCTTCCACGAGTTCAATAATTTTTCCAAATGTGGTGTCCTCACCAACTCGGTCAGCTCTGATTTGAATCGTTCCGTTTTCTAAAATGGTTCCTGCAAAAACTTCTGCATCAGCTAGCTTGTTGACCGGAACAGCTTCACCTGTAATGCTAGCTTCATTGATATGCCCTTCACCCGTAAGGACTGTACCATCTACTGGAACTTTCGCACCCGTTTTAACGAGCAAGATATCCCCTTCATCTACATCATCCACTTCTACTTCTTCAAATTCGCCATTATCCATTTGTTTCAAGGCGCTTTCGGGTGCCATTTCAGTCAATTCTTTGATAGCAGATCGCGTTTGGTTCAATGTTCGTTGTTCCAAGTAGTGTCCGAATAAGAATAAGAACGTGACAATAGCCGATTCTTCATAATTTTGAATAAAAAGCGCACCAATCGCTGCAATACTGACTAAAACATCAATACTGATGACTTTGACTTTCATTGCTTGAAACGCTTGAATGGCAATTGGCATAATCCCAAAGACAGAGGCGATGATCAAAGACCACTCTGAAAGTCCTACGTTTTCTAAAACAAAGTGACTGAAGAAACCGAGTACGATTAACAATCCACTGATGACGGTGATAACATTTTTCTTGCTTAATATATATTGTTGCATGCTTTTTCCCTCCAAATTTAATTTCTCTTTTATTGATAAACACAGTATAAGATAATTGCCCAAGTAATTAATTGACTGACATCAAGTTTAGAAAGTTCTCTTTTATCGTTTCTAAGCACCTCGAATCGGATTGCAACAAAAAAAGCAATCCTGGAAAAATAGCTTTTCTTCCAGAATTGCCTAGTTCATTTAATCTGTTAAGCAGCCTTGACTTTTGCTTTAAGGACCGGATAGCCTACGTTTTCGATAGCTTTTTGAATCTCTTCAATCGAAGTGACAGCTGAATCAAAATTGGTTTTGACTTTGCTGGAGTTGAATAATACTTTAATGCTGTCTTTATCAATACCGTTAACTGATTTCACGGCACCTTCAATTTTTTGCATACAACTTGGACAAGACAACGTTTCTAATTGCAATATAGCTTTTTCCATAATTCCTATCTCCTTTATGTGTTTTTATTTTATCGGCAGCAGATTAATGAACACTGCCTTTTCCTCTTTACAACTGTAGTATAGCTCCCTTTTAGCAAACGAAAATTGACGCATATCAAGTTTTGCACTTCTTTTTATCTTTTTGCTCAATTCACCATCTTAATAGTCTTTTTCTGCCCCTTATTGCCATCAGAATAATAAGAAATTGGTGGATAATCTTGTCTGCGTATAAACCATACTACAATCGCGCCAATAAACAGGGCCAGAGACAAGGCTTGCGAAACGCGGATCCACTCGCCAATCCATAAACTGTCCGTTCGCATACCTTCAATGAAGAACCGACCCACTGAGTACCACAAAACGTAACTCAAAGCGACTTCTCCTTGACGCAAAAGCTGTTTTCGGTTCCGTATAGTGACGATGAGGACAAAGCCCAACAAACTCCACAATGACTCGTATAAAAAAGTCGGATGGTAGTAGGTACCATTGATATTCATTTGTTCAATGATAAATTCAGGTAAATAAAGATTTTCCAAGAATTGACGAGTAACCGGTCCACCATGAGCTTCCTGATTCATAAAATTGCCCCAACGACCAATGGACTGGGCTAACAATACATTGGGCGCTAAAATATCAAGAACGAGTGCCAAAGAAGTACCTTTTTTCTTTGCATACCAATATAGCGTACCCCCTCCTGCAATCAATCCCCCATAAATCGCAATGCCGCCATTCCAAATCGCAAGGATTTGTCCTGGATTTTGCAGATAATAACCAAGTTCAAATAACACATAATAAAGCCGAGCGCCGAGGAGTCCAATCGGAATTGCCCATAAGGCCATATCGATAATGGTATCCTCTTCCAGTCCTTTTTTCTTTGCTTCCTTGGTGCTCAACTGGAGAGCCGCTAATATGCCCGCTGCAATAATGACTCCATACCAATGAATCACAACAGAACCAATCTCCACCGCATGGGGATTCAAAACGCCTAATACGAATTCCATTCTATTTGCTCCATTTCTTCAATTTTTCGCGTCATTCTAGTCATGGTGATGCTGAACAAGATTCCGGCTAAGCTCCATGGAAACCAAACAGTGAATACACTTTTATCTCCCTGGTCACTCGCTTCGTAATACGCCACTTTTCCGTGTCCGATTACGCCGGCTCCTTTTACAACTTCCTCTTCTTTTTCCATAGCTAACCTATCTGCCTCAACAACGTTAGACGTTTTTGCTTCGCCGCCAATCGTGTTCTTGGTGAAAGGGACGACAAAGAATGCACCCGCTGCTGACAACGTGATGGCAACTATCACCCAAAAATAATGCACATTCACCCCTACTTATTTTTACGTTTTGTTCGACAACCCTATCTTAAAGAAAAATAAAACAAAAAAACTTGAGGGTTATCATGTTTGTGCTTTTATTTTTCCAATGAATGAAGGTCGTTCTGTCTTAAAAAAGCCAAAAACGGACAGATGGAAGCAAAAGCACTGAGTTCTGTCCCGTTGTTAATGAAGAGCGACAGAACACCAACGTGTAGAAAAAAGTGTGTCCGATTATTCGCTGTAAAGCAATAAATCATCTAAATCCTGAATCTTGATCCTTTTCCCAGACAGCTGTTGAATCAATCCCTCGTCCTCCAATTCTCCAAATTTGCGACTGATGGTCTCAGGTGTCGTTCCTAAATAGGAAGCAATGTCCTTTTTTGCCATCGGCAGGGTGATGGTGGGAGAGTTGCCCATTTCAGGTTCCACATTTTCTGCCAAAAACAAAACTAAACGGGTAATGACACTCTCCACGGCTACTTGTGTCGTTTGACGTTCTGAACTTTCTAACCGTTTAGACATTTCCGCCAATAGTTTTAAAGAAATAGCTGGGTATTGTTCCAGAAAATCTTGGACATCTTTTTGCTGAATCATACAGACAACGGTATCTCGGGTTGCTTCGGCATATTCCTCGTGTACTGCATCCGGGTTGAACAAGGTCCATTCTCCGGTGAAATCACCAGGGTTCAAGATCCGCACTAGCTGCTCTTTGCCAGAGTCTGCCAATCGATAAATACGGATTTTCCCACGATTGATAATATATAAAGTATCCTCTTTTTCTTGTGAACGAAACAGAAACTCTCCTTTTTGATACTGTTTCGTGTGGGCTTTTTCAGCAATGTAATTCATCGCGCTATCCTCTAAGTGATTGAATATTGGAACCAAGCGGATACAGGCTGCGTGGTCGCCAATTTCATGATGGGTATGTTTAGTCAATTCATTCTCCCCCTTTATTTATTTTGTTTATATTCGCCGCTTTTATTATATAAGTCTCTTACTACAAAAAAATTGATGCACATCAAGAAAATGGAAAAAGGACTGGAAAGAATTGGTTCTATAATATATAGTGTTGGTGGAAGATTTTCGAATCTTCTCCCAACACTATTTTTGTAAGCAAATAAATAGAAAGAGAGATAGCCAAATTGATAGAATTGAATCACCACAACACAATCATCAAGGAGGATATCTCTCATGGACTATCATACTAAAAAATTACTTGGTTTAACAGACAAAAACTTTCAATTTCCAGAAAATTGGTTAGAATCGCGGACAATCAATCATCTGACCACGCACTTTATCCATGCTAGGCTTGATTACACCCCAAAGGCTTGTTCCAAGTGTGGGATAAAAAATGAAGGTCAAATTATTAAGAATGGCACACATAAAACAAAAGTTCAATTGCTTCCATTGCGTTCAGTCCCAACCTTTTTGTCTCTGAAAAGAACGCGCTTTTTATGTAAAGAATGTGGAGCTACCTTTAATGCCAAGACTCCTCTCGTCGAGGAGAATTGTTACATTTCAAGGGAATTAAAACAAAAGATCGCCATGGACCTTGCTCGAAATTCCAGTAGAAAAGATATTGCTCGTCAGTATTTTGTTTCCGATGTTACGGTGATGCGTGTGATGAAGGAGTGCGTTAAAACCTTTAAACCAAATTGGAACTTTCTTCCGACTGTCTTATGTTTTGATGAGTTTAAAGCCATGAAATCTTGTGAAGGGAAAATGAGTTTTGTTTTTATGGACGGTCAGACACGCAAGCTTCTGGGCGTATTAGAAAGTCGCCGTTTGGCGTATCTTCGTACCTATTTCTATCACTATAGCCGCAAGGCTCGTTTAAAAGTGAAATACATTGTCACAGACATGAACGCTCCTTATTTTGAATTAGCGAAAGACCTTTTTCCAAATGCCCAAATCGTAACAGATCGATTTCATATCATCCAACAAATCACTCGGTCACTGAATCAATTACGCATTCAAACCATGAATCGTTATCAGAAAACTGATTCGCTGAAGTATTCGCGTTTGAAACGTTTTTGGAAATTATTTTTGAAAGACTCAAATTCCTTAGATAGCTCAAATTACCGCTATAATCGTTCGTTTAAACGACCAATGACTGGAAAAGCGATTGTCGATGAGCTATTAACTTATGACCACACGCTAAAGCTTGCCTATGAAACGTGTCAATACCTGATGTATTACTTCAAACAAGGCAAAAGTAGACACTTTTTTGATCTTATTTATTCGCTAGATAACCGTTTGCCTAAATGGTTTCGCAAGAAACTAACCTTCTTCAAAAAGTACAAAAAAGGAATTAAGAATGCCCTTTCTACAAACTATAGTAATGGCCCTTTAGAAGGAACTAATAATAAAATAAAGGTTATTAAACGAGTGGCTTATGGCTATCGAAACTTTGCAAATCTACGTGACCGCATCTATTTAGTTCAAGGCTTAATTTTTGAAGACGTTAAAGACAACAAAAAGAAGCTCCAGCTAAGCAAAGCTGCTTAAC
>NZ_MAEJ01000007.1 GCF_009933175.1 Candidatus Enterococcus huntleyi
AGATAGGGGTAGCATACCAAAACAGTCGCAGGTCTCTTTTTTTAAAGGTTCTCTGTTTACTAATTGGATTAACTCACCGTAATAGAATATTTCGTTTTGAATAATTCATTAGCGGCTAATTGATTAATACCAAATTTTTCAATTAAATTTCCCGTTGTGCTTAAAGTATCCGCAACTCCGCACCAAGGCTCAATACAAACAAATGGTGCTTCTTTAGGATAAGGCGACCAAATCCCTACATAAGGCATGTCTTTATAGCTCAACGTCACACTGTGGCAAGATTTCTCACTACGAATCGAATAGGCATTTAACCCCTTCGTCTCATAAATCAGTGCATCCTGCTCAAACAATTGATGATTCAAAGCTAAATTGGTATTTGTTTGCCCGATAGTTCGTTGATCAAAATCAATAAAAGGACCTGCTAACGGCAGTCTTAACCGTGATTTTTGCGGTGAAAAAGCCATATAGTAATCCTCAAACGTCAAGCCTTCTTCTAAAGGAACATTGAACGCTGGATGGCCTCCGATGGCAAAAAACATTTCTTCTTTACCAGTATTTTCCACTTGGTAATGGGTCGTAATCCCTTCGCCACCTAACTCATAAGTAATCACTAATTCGAAATCAAAAGGATAATTTTTTCTAGTTTCCTCAGTACTTTTTAGCGATAAGCTGACCGATTCTGCCCCTTGATTAAGGACTGTAAAATCCATATCTCTTGCAAAACCGTGTTGCCCCATCGAATAGGTCTTTCCTTGATACGTGTAACTATCTTCTTTTAATTTCCCAACAAAAGGAAACAGCACCGGCGCATGTCTTCCCCAAAATTGCGGATCCCCCTGCCAGATATATTCAATCCCTGTTTCTTTCGATTTCAAACTGATTAACTCAGCACCTGATTCTGCAATCGTGGCAATCAGTTGGGCATTTTCAATTGTAACCGTCATTTGCTGGTCCCCCTAATCCTTCTGTTTTTAATAATTATGTTTAGCAAGCTCTTCATTAAAGCGTTTATTTAAGACTTTCAAATAAGTCCCTTTCATTCCAAGGGAACGTGATTCAATAATCCCAGCTGATTCTAACTTTCTCAACGCATTCACAATCACTGAACGAGTAATCCCAATCTCATCAGCAATGTTTGAAGCTGTCAGACGACCCTCATCACCATTTAACGCTTTAAAAATAGCTTGAACGGCTTTCAACTCGCTGTATGAAAGAGTGTTAATCGCCATTTGAACCGCTGTTGTACTCCGAACATCCTCTTCGATGTTACGCGATTGTTGGTACAAAATTTGCATCCCTACCACAGTCGCCCCATACTCAGCTAAAACTAGATCATCTTCGCTGAAAGACTGTTCAATTCTTGCTAAAATAATCGTACCTAAACGTTCCCCTGCTCCAAAGATTGGCACAACCGTTGTTAAGCCAAACGGATACTTCTCTCTAGATTCAACAGGGAAAGCCGTTAAATCACTAGCGATCGGTATATTAGATTCTGTTCGATTTAATTGATCGACAGCATCTGTATAAGAATCAGGAAATTGTTTTTCGACAAACATACTTTTGACACGTTCATTATTGACATCATGCTTTTCGTTATACCCTAACAAAACGCCCTCACCACTTATAATATATGCATTACTATCGAGAATATCACCTAGAATCATCGCCATCTTGTCATAGGGAAGATCCGCTTGCATATCAAATGTATTCTTACGTTGGAGCAGATTATTAATTTTACGTGTTTTTTCTAGTAAGGTACTCATTTTTTACTCCTCCAATTATCTTATAAAATATAGCGACTTAGATCCTCATTTTGGGCAATAGATGCTAACTTATCATTCACATAGCTTTCCGTAATCGTAATCTCACCCATCTGCATATCAGGTGCTTCAAATAACAAGTCTTCCAACAATTTTTCGAGAATTGTATGCAAGCGTCTAGCCCCAATATTATCTGTATCCCTATTGACATTAAAGGCAATATTGGCAATGCGTTCAATCGCTTCAATCGTAAAGGTGACTGAGACATTCTCTGTCCCGATTAAGGCAATATACTGTTTCACTAGCGCATTATTAGGCTCCGTTAAAATCTTAACAAAGTCATCAGCAGTCAAATCATCCAGTTCTACACGGATTGGGAAACGACCTTGCAATTCAGGAATTAAATCACTTGGTTTCGATAAATGGAATGCTCCAGAAGCGATAAATAAAATGTGGTCTGTCTGGATCGCCCCATATTTCGTATTAACTTGTGACCCTTCAACGATTGGTAAAATATCTCTTTGAACTCCTTCACGAGACACTTCGCCTGATTGCTGAGATTTTGACGTAATTTTATCAATTTCATC
Organism: Candidatus Enterococcus huntleyi; assembly: GCF_009933175.1. Lineage (GTDB taxonomy): Bacteria > Bacillota > Bacilli > Lactobacillales > Enterococcaceae > Enterococcus_K > Enterococcus_K huntleyi. The sequence goes on from NZ_MAEJ01000007.1 coordinate 2,348, forward strand.
AATGAAAATAATCCCGCTAGATTCTGCTAAACGAATCGCGTCACTATGAATATCCGCCTCATTAACTAATTTTGAAGACTCTTCTTGGATCAACAATTCTCTGGCGTCCTTCACCGTTACTGTGCGTTCCACGATTTTCTTAGGTGATAACGCGCCTAATGTTTCATTCAGATCAATCCCCATCTGTTCTAAGCCATTATTCATAGCCGGAGCCGTTTTTTTAGGTTCCTCAATCTCGATGGTCACTTCTCTATTATCCAGCAAGCCTTTTTCCAACTGATCCAAAATATTTTTTCTATTCACACGGATTTCTTCCGTAACTTCTTCTTGCGGTTCCTGTGGCTGTTGTGCCGCATTAAACATATTCATCATTTGCTCAAATTGGTTCCCGCTTTGCTTCTGTTCCTTTTTAATCCCAGGAACTAAGACTTTGACTAAACGTTGATTCGCTTTTTTCAACGCTTGACTATAAACACGACTGTATTGTTGTTTCTCAACAATTTGAATCCCATTTTCAACTAAATCACGAACCATTGATTCCACATCGCGACCCACATAGCCGACTTCAGTAAATTTAGTCGCTTCAACTTTCACGAAAGGCGCATTGACAATTTTTGCTAAACGACGCGCAATTTCCGTTTTACCGACACCTGTAGGACCAATCATTAACATATTTTTAGGTGTGATATCCTGTTGCATTTTCTCATCCAGTTGCAGGCGGCGATAACGATTACGTAAAGCCACAGCTACAGATTTTTTGGCTGCATGTTGGCCAATAATATATTGATCTAACTCTGAGACAATCTCTTTAGGTGTTCTATTTAATTCATTCATCTATTTTCATCCCTCGTCTACAATTCTTCTACAATAATATTGTGATTGGTAAAGATACAGATATCAGCAGCAATATTCAATGCATTTTCAGCAATTTCCTTCGCTGAAAGCTCGCCGCCGTACTGTTTCATTGCACGTGCTGCGGATAAAGCAAAATTCCCACCAGAGCCGATTGCTAAAATACCATCGTCAGGAGTAATCACTTCACCAGTGCCCGATACTAACAACATTTCTGATTTGTTCATGACAATCAACATCGCTTCCAATTTTTGCATTGCTTGCTGTGTCCGCCATTCTTGTGCCAGTTCAACTGCTGCTCGTTGAAGATTGCCGTTATATTCATTCAGCTTACCTTCAAATTTTTCTTCCAAAGTGAATGCATCGGCTACGCTTCCGGCAAAACCTACAACCACTTCATCATTATAAATGCGACGAACTTTCCGAGCAGTCCCTTTCATTACTACAGATTCGCCCATCGTTACTTGGCCATCACCGGCCATTGCAAATTTCCCATCTTTTTCGACCGCACAAATTGTTGTCGAATGAAACTGTGATTCTACCATCTATTTTCCTCCTAGACTATCATCTATCATTGCTTCAACCTCTTTATGCACGAGGGTGGAAGCTGCGATAATTTTTTTGTAAACTTTCTTTTGTGACATGCGCATAAATTTGAGTCGTAGATAAATTCGCATGGCCCAAAAGCTCTTGGACAGTCCGCATATCTGCCCCATTATTTAATAAATGTGTAGCAAAAGTATGACGGAGCATATGCGGATGAATATCACTATCCAAACTACTCTTCTTTATGACTTGATTTAATACATATTCAATTCCTGTCGCCGTAATTGGCTCACCATGATGGTTCACAAAAACTGACGCATGATCTTTATGAAATTTAGTCATCAATACACGACGACCCTGTTCAAAATATTCCTGCAATGCATCTGCTGCAAATGAACCCAGCGGTACATAGCGCTCTTTATTTCCTTTCCCATGAATAAGCAGGACGGCTGAACTAAAATCGATATCCTGAATCTCTAGAGTAACCGCCTCACTAACCCGCAAACCAGAGCCATATAGGACTTCCAACAATGCCTGGTTCCGATAATCCAGTGGTTTTGTCCCTTTGACACTCTCAAACAAAGCATCCATTTCTTTTTCATAAAAAAAACGCGGCAAACGTAGTGCCTTCTTTTTTAAATGAACATAGGAGAAGGGATTTTCCTCTATTACTTCTTGCTTCAATAAATATTGGTAAAAGGACCGGAGGCTAGCAATTTTTCGACTAATAGAGTTTCGGCTATACCCTTTATCCGTCAAAAAACTCAAATAAACACGAACATCTAAATGTTGTACAGCCATCAAATCAGCATTCCCCGATTCTTCCAAAAATCGTGTGAAATTCTCAAGATCCTCTTTGTATGCCTCTTGCGTTTTATCGGAATATCCTCTTTCAACTAAAAGATAACGATAAAACTCCTCTGGCCAGTTTTTTTCAGCCATGCTTTCCCTCCCCAATAATACATGTACAATGTAGCACAATGATTTTAAAAAAACAAATGAATTGTCAGAATTTAATTAATATTTCTAAGTTTGTTCACAATTGACACAATTCATTCATATATTCAGGCCTATTTGCTAAAGGCTCGCGCCCAAATAGAATGGTCAGTGACAACCTTCTTCTGGATAAATGCAAATAAAAATAGCAGGACAAGAAGATTTCTCCACTTATCCTACTATGACTATTCTAGGTTAACTTAATAATGATGTTTTCACTTCTTCATTTGCTTCTAACGCACGAGCAGCAATCGCTTCGTAGCGTGATTTTTTATCGCGGATTCGCTCTGGCAATTCAGGGAATAATCCGTAATTTGCATTCATTGGTTGGAAATGTTTGCCTTCAGCATGAGTAATATAATACGCCATGCTACCAATCGCTGTTTCTCGTGGGAAGATCACTGGTGCTTCTTCTTTGGCTAAACGAGCTGCGTTAATTCCAGCTAATAAGCCACTAGCGGCACTTTCGACATAACCTTCGACACCGGTCATTTGACCCGCAAAGAATAAATTATCGCGTTTTTTCGATTGATAAGTCGGTTCTAACAATTCCGGTGAGTTCATAAAGCTATTTCTATGCATTACACCATAGCGGACAAATTCAGCATTTTCAAGTCCTGGAATCATTTGGAAGACCCGTTTTTGTTCGCCCCATTTTAAATGCGTTTGGAAACCAACAATATTGTACAAGGAAGCGGCCGCATTATCTTGTCGTAACTGAATCACAGCATACGGACGTTTGCCTGTTTTAGGATCTTCTAAGCCAACTGGTTTCATCGGACCAAATAGCATCGTCTTAAAGCCACGTTGCGCCATCACTTCAATCGGCATACAGCCTTCAAAGTATTTTTCTTTTTCGAATGTTTTTAATGGAACCACTTCAGCGTTGATTAACGCCTCATGAAATGCTGTAAATTCTTCTTCTGTCATGGGACAATTTAGGTAGGCTGCTTCACCTTTGTCATAACGTGATTTTAAATAAACCTTATCCATATCGATGGTTGATTTATCTAAAATAGGTGCCGCTGCATCATAGAAATAAAAGCCATCAGAGCCGTTGAATTCTTTGATTGCTTCAGCCAAGGGTTCAGAAGTTAGCGGGCCTGTCGCGATAATTGTAATCCCATCAGGAATCTCAGTCACTTCTTCGGTCACCACTGTCACTAATGGATGTTCTTTCACACGTTGCGTAATTGTTTGAGAAAAACTATCTCGATCCACTGCCAGTGCACCACCCGCTGGGACAGCTGTTTGGTCAGCTGACGTAATCACGACAGAGTTTAAACGACGCATTTCTTCCTTCAATAGCCCCACTGCATTGGCTAAACTATTGCCTCGTAAAGAGTTTGAGCAGACCAGTTCTGCAAAATTTTCTGTTTGGTGCGCTTCTGTTGATTTTACTGGGCGCATTTCATAAAGTCGCACAGGGACTCCAGCTTGGGCGACTTGCCACGCGGCTTCACTTCCAGCTAGACCTGCACCGATTACATTGACTGTTTGAACCATTAAACCCCTCTTTTCTGATACGTATCATTTTATTTTCGTCATTTATTAGTAGTTTAAAATCATTCGTTACTTGTTTATTACTCGTTTATTTTTGAACATTTTCTTTATAGTCTCCATTGACGCAGACCACTTGTTTGCCGCCTTTAACTTTCTTCTCAACTAAATATTGACCACATTTCGGACAATCACGTCCAACTGGTTTATCCCAAGAAGTAAAGTCACATTCAGGGTATCGATTACAGCCGAAGAATATTCTATTTTTCTTAGATTTTCTTTCGACGACTTGTCCTTCATGACAGACTGGACATGTTACACCAATTTCTTTAATGATTGGTTTAGTATTTCGACATTCCGGGAAATTGCTACAAGCGTAGAATTTGCCGTATTTACCTAATTTAATCACCATTGGATGACCACACAGATCACAATCAAAGCCAGCTGGCTCATCTTTAATCTGAATTTTTTCAATCTGTTCTTCCGCCTTGTTTAATTCAACTTCAAAAGGTTTATAGAAACGATCGACAACTTTGATCCAATCTTCCTTACCTTCTTCGACCTTATCCAAATCGCCTTCCATACCTGCTGTAAAATGGACATCCACGATTTGTGGGAAGAAATCAACAATCAGAGAATTCACAATCTCGCCTAATTCAGTTGGTTCAAAGCGTTTTTGAGCAAGCTTCACATAATATCTGCGTTGAATGGTATCTAAAGTTGGTGCATATGTCGACGGACGACCTACGCCATTTTCTTCTAAAGCTTTAATCAACGTTGCTTCGCTGTAACGAGCTGGGGGTTGTGTGAAATGTTGTTTCGGCTCAATATCTACCGAATTCACTACATCGCCAACCGCTAAATCAGGCAAGATATTTTCTTTGTCTTCTTTGCCATCATCGCGTCCTTCAACATAGACCTGCATGAACCCTTTAAATTTCACTTTTGAACCATTTGCAATAAACGTGACTCCATTTTGCTCTAAAGTCACTTTCATTGTATCTAGAACAGCTGGCGTCATTTGACTAGCCACAAAACGTGACCAGATTAGCGTATAAAGCTTCAGTTGATCTTTATCTAAATATTTTTTCATTTCATCAGGAGTTCTTAGAGCACTCGATGGGCGAACCGCTTCATGGGCATCTTGCGCGCCTTGAGCATTTTTCACCTTACGTCCACCATGCGCTGAATATTCTTTACCATACGTCTTTTCGATGAATTCAGCTGCTTCATTTTTGGCGCTATCCGCAATCCGTGTAGAATCGGTACGCATATAAGTAATTAAACCTACCGTGCCTTGTTTTCCAAGAGCAATTCCTTCATATAACTGTTGAGCAACCATCATGGTTTTTCTAGTCCGGAAATTTAATTTACGCGCTGCTTCCTGTTGCAAACTACTGGTTGTAAATGGTAATGAAGGATTTCGTTTACGTTCTTTCTTTTCAACTTTCGTAACATCGAAATCTTTGCCATCAATCCGTTGGGTCACTTCTTTTACAGCCTCAGCATCAGGTAGTTTTTTCTTCTTCCCATCAACACCCCAAAAGTTCGCCTTGAATTTTTTCTTTTCCTTTTTGAAGTTTCCATCAATACTCCAATATTCTTCTGGAATAAAGTCACGGATTTCTTTTTCGCGATCAATGATAATCTTCAATGCAACAGATTGTACGCGACCAGCACTCAAACCCTTTTTGACTTTGCGCCAAAGAATTGGGCTAATCGAATAACCAACTAAACGGTCAAGGACGCGTCTTGCCTGTTGGGCATCAACCAAATCAACATCAATCGTTTTGGGCTCTTTAAATGCAGCTTTGACTGCTTCTTTAGTAATTTCATTAAAGACTACTCGGTTTTTATCAGATAAATCTAGTCCTAACAGGAAAGCCAAATGCCAAGCAATTGCCTCTCCCTCTCTATCCGGGTCACTTGCGAGAAAGACTTTTTCAGCTTTTTTGGCAGCTGCTTTTAAGCTCTTGATGACATCGCCTTTACCGCGAATAGAAATATAATGAGGTTCATAGTTATTTTCAACATCGATTCCCATCTTACTTTTCGGTAAATCTCTAATATGACCAACACTGGCCATTACTTTATAATTTCTTCCTAGATACTTTTCAATTGTTTTTGCTTTGGCAGGTGATTCTACGATAACTAAATATTTATATGCCATTAGTGGATGGACTCCTTTCGCATGTCGAGTTCCTACTATATATATGTGTTTAAAAAACTCACAAATCGTAGCCTATCATATCTATTAGAATAAGGTTTGTCAAGGAAGTTATTCATTTAGTTTTTTAAAACTAACGCGAAACACCCCCAGATTGAAAGGGATTTTTCGCCTCTTTTTCATTGGAAAGCTGTGGGAAAAAGCAAAGAAATCACTAAGAAACAACCCATTATCAACGAAAAAAAGGCCGCCTAAAAAGGCAGTCCAGTTGTGAGAGTTAGTCAGTGTTGATAAAAAACTTAAAAAATTTTAAATCTCACCTCATTCATTTTAGCAATTTCTTTATTTGACTCAACAAATAAACCTAAGCACTTAGGCTCTCTTACTTACAAATAATGCCGTAATTCGTCCAAAATATCATCCGCAGTAAAGACACATTTGGCACCATCCTGAATCAAATTGTGGCACCCATTAGAATGTCCAGATAGAATATCGCCAGGCACAGCGAAGACCTCTCGACCATATTCCATCGCCATCTGAGCAGTAATCAATGAACCACTTCTTTTCTTCGCTTCAATAATACAAGTACCCAGAGACAGTCCCGCAATAATTCGGTTTCTCATGGGAAAATGATGCCGTTTAGGTCCCACACCTTTGGGATATTCAGATACTAATAAATGATTTTTAGCCAGTTCTATCTGTAGCTCCTTGGAAGAATCCGGATAACAGCAATCCAGTCCCGTCCCAATCACACCAATCGCCTGACCCGTTAAAGAAAGCACAGTCTGGTGACTTTGAGCATCAATTCCCTTTGCTAATCCACTGACAATCACAAATTTTTCATTCACCAATGGGGGAATTAAACGATGAACAACACGTTTTCCATAACCAGTCGCTTCTCTAGCGCCTACAAATGCGAGCTTATTTTTCTTCAATAGTGAAAGATTTCCTTCATAAAATAGAAAGATCGGTGGATAAGGAATCTCTAACAATATTTCCGGATACTCTTCACTCAAACAAAACAAGTTCGGTTGGGCATGCCACTTTTCTTCTAGCTGTTCATCAGAAAGTGCAAACCACGATTCCCTGAATGCTTGTTGATGTTGTCGCTCAACCGCTAAATTAATAATTTCCGTCATACTAAAGCGAGTATACTGTTTTTCCAAAGCGTATTTAATTAAACGCCAGCTCCCTTTTAAACTAATCCCTCGGCAAAATAATAATTTAAATAGTAATTTTTCTAACTCATCCAAAAAAAGCCCTTCTTTCTAAAATACTCATCAAAGTAAGTATGCGCAAAAGAAGAGCCTTTCTATTAAATTATATGTTCTTTCTTTTCTCTTACGGGCTTATTCGTTTACCTAAATTTTATAAATTCACATAATTTTTGACAGGTGCGAAGGTTAAACGATGTATCGGCGTAATCCCTTGCGTTTCTAGCGCTTCTAAATGTTCTTTAGTGCCATAACCAGCATTTCGCTCAAAACCGTACCCAGGATATTTTACGCTATATTCTGCCATCAATCGATCTCGGGTAACTTTAGCAATAATACTTGCTGCCGCTATCGAAATAGATCGTGCATCCCCTTTAATCAAACTCTCTTGTTCAATCTCAATCGGTAACGTCATGGCATCCACCAATAAATAATCTGGTTGTGCAGAAAGTTGTTCCACAGCCATCATCATAGCTTTCTTACTAGCTTGATAGATGTTGATTGCATCAATTTCTGTCTGATCGACTAAACCAACGCCTATCGCCACCGCTTTTTCCTTAATCTCGTCAAAAAGTTGTTCACGCTTGGCTTCAGAAAGTTGTTTGGAATCATTCAAGCCGATAATGTCGCAATTCTCAGGTAAAATCACCGCAGCAGCAATCACTGGACCCGCCAATGGACCTCTACCGACTTCATCAATTCCGGCAATATATTTATGCCCATTCGCATAGGCTTCTTTTTCAAAGACACTCATTTCTTGAAGCTTTCGGACAAGTGCCGCCTGTTTTTCCATTCTTCGATCAAATTGTTTCAAAGCTGCTTGAACACCCGCCCGCGCATCCTCACGTAAACTTTTGACATAGGCATCTTCTGCAGTCATAACAACCGCTAGTTTTGTCTTAATCTCTGCAATTGATTCAGGTTTCATTTAGACTTCATACTCCTCATATCGATCTAATGTATAGGTTCCTAATTTCCCACTACGGATTTCAAAAACCAGCATTTCGCTCGCACGATCATAATCATCACGAAATCCGCGCTTTTGACTAATCGTCATTAATAACTCTGGCGCAAGCCCTTTCTCCTGTTCTTCCGTCAATTGATACCGTTCTGATAAGCGTCCTGGATAATAGCGCGCAAAGAAATCCAGCCCATACAAAGCCATATCATCTAAATGAATTAATTGATCTTTGATTGCCCCTGTTAAAGCCAGTCTCTTACCAATCTGTTCGTCTTCAAACTTTGGCCATAAAATCCCTGGTGTATCCAACAACTCTAACTCCGTCCCTGAACGCAACCACTGTTGTCCCTTTGTCACACCCGGTTTGTTTCCAGTTTGAGCAATCTTTTTACCAACTAAGCGATTCATCAACGTTGATTTCCCAACATTTGGAATGCCAATAACCATCGCCCGAATCGCCCGCGGCTTGATTCCTCTCGCCTTATTACGCTCAATTTTTTCTTTCAAAGCCTGTTTCGCTGAAGGTACAATATTTTTAACGCCTTTGTTATCCTGCGCATTAATCGCCAGGGTCACAAAGCCTTTTTTTTGAAAATATCCTTGCCAAAGCTTCGTTTGGTGAGGATCAGCCAAGTCGGCTTTGTTTAATAAAACTAACCGTGGCTTCTGTTGAATAATCTGATCCATCATCGGATTTCTTGAAGAAATCGGTAATCTAGCATCAACTAATTCAAAGACAATATCTACAAATTTTAATTTTTCAGAAACCTCACGACGCGCTTTCGCCATGTGTCCTGGGAACCATTGAATAGTACTCATATAGTTAAAAATCCTTTCATATCAAGGTTTACAACACCTTGTTTTGCTTAATTTCCTTCGCATGGGACAAACATGGGACGCTTTTCTATTTTTTCTGCATAAAAATATTGTCTCCGTATGTTATTCTAAACCCGAGTATCTTTAGCATTTTAACACAAATTGCTTCAATATTGAATACTAAGCACTCTCTGGTCAGGTCACTCGAATCATGTCACGCGCGGTTATTCTCCAGTCTGATACCATTTCCCTTGAGTCGTATATAAGCGATAAAATTCTGCTTTCATCTCTAACAGTTCCTGAAAAGTTCCATTCTCAACAAGCTTTCCCTCTCTCATCACAAGAATCCGATCCGCATATTTAGCAAGACCTACCCGATGTGAAACGATAAATGCGGTCTTAGATTCAGAAATAGCCAATAATTTTTTTAGAATCTCTGTTTCTGCTACAGGATCCAAGGCACTGGTTGGTTCATCCAAAAACACTTGTCTACTCTCTTTAAACATTGTTCGAGATAAAGCAATCTTTTGCCATTCCCCACCAGAAAATGCCTGTCCCTCAAAGTCTCTACCAATTTGATCGTCCAAATTGATGCTTTTTTCAAAAAGATTTTCAGTCAGTACTTGTCTAATTGCAGCATCATTTTGCATCTTCTCAATAGCTGAAATACCAATATTTTCTCTCAAAGTTAGCTCATATTGGCCAAAATCTTGTGGCATCATCGCAACCTGCCGATAGAAATTTTCTTTTTCTAGCTCATTCAAAGAAACCTGATCGTAATAGATAGTTCCTTCGTTTGGTTCAAAAAAGCCTAATAATAGTTTGGCTAATGTCGTTTTTCCACTCCCATTTTCACCAACAATAACAACTTTCTCGCCTTGATTCACTATGAAAGAAACATCATTGATAGCTTTTTTATGAGCATTTGGATAGCTAAAGGATACTGCGTCTACCGATAAAGTTTGCCAGTCTGCTAATTTTTGTACCCCATTATTCTCTTCTTCTAAATCTAAAAATTCATAATAATCTGCTGCTATGCTCGCATACTGGGGTAACGAACCTACTTGAAGCATCAGATTTTTGACCCCATTTTGGACTTCACGAATGGCATAGATACTTGCGCCAAAAACACCGATAGACAGTTGTTTTTGTTGGAGTAAATAAAGAATCAATATAAAACAGCCTATGAAACTCATTGATTTTAATAAATTACAAAATAACAATGAACGACTATCTTTTTTGTGAAATTTCCAATTCTCTTGACTCACTTGTTTTTGGATTTCTAGCCATTTATTCATCATATAATCACTCGTATTCGTTACCCGGAATTCTTTTACAGCTGAACTATTACTAAATAGCTTCCAATAGTAATCTTCTTTTCGTTTTAGAGGTGCTTGATTGTATTTTAAGCGATAAAATTCTTTACCTCTTAGTATCCGGGAAATCAAATATGGAATTGTCGACAACAAACAAACCGGTAATAGTAAAATATGGTACCTCGTCAAGCCTAGTGAAATCCCTACGATTCCAATGAATAAAGAAATTGACTTCAAAAAAAGAAGATACGTTTTCGGAATCATATCATTTTGTACACATTCTTTTGCGCGCTGAGCCAAATTATGTGTATCAGCATCTTCATGAGCTATTAATGGCAAACGCGCATATTTTAGACCAAGTCTCATTTTTAGTATATGTAACGTTTTCTCATATATTCCATAATTTTCTGAGATACTTTGTACCGTATACAGTGAATACTGGATAAGATACAGTAGAACAAACAGACTGCCAAAATAGATGATTCCATTTTGTCCCCCCTGGCCGTTTAAATACTGGGTAATCGCATCTAGTAATTCTGATACCAGTATCGTAATAGCCACTGGCAGTACAGCAAACAGCCCCAAAATAATAATGTTTATGAGACTAAACAAAGGGGTTGCCATCGTAACTTCTTTAATCGAACGAATTAATATAGTAACATTTTTCATGTTTTACACCTCATTTATACCATGAACTTTGTTCTTGAAACATGGTTTTGTACAAGCCATTTTCAGCAATTAAGTCTTTATGAGAACCACACTCTTTGATGATTCCTTCGTCTACAACTAAAATTCTATCCGCAATCTTTGCACTCGCTAGACGATGAGAAATCATCACACTGCCCTTCTTCTCAATAACAGTGAAAAAGTTTTGATACATTTCACTTTCTGCCATCGGATCCATCGCGGCTGTTGGCTCGTCTAATATAGTAATTAATGAATGGGAAACTAAAGCTCTGGCCAGAGCAATCTTCTGCCATTGCCCACCAGAAAAATCAACACCTGATTTCTCTAGTTTTCCTAATTCAGTATCTAAACCGCTCCGGGTTAATAAATCATTCGCCGCTGCTTGATCCAAAGCAGCCAAAATTTGTTGGTCATTTGACATAGCAGAGAGATTTCCTAGAGCAACATTTTCTCTCAATGACATGGAATATCTTGTGAAATCTTGAAAAACGACCCCAAATATTTTATGTAGACAGTCAGAATTAATCTCTCGAATATCAACGCCATTAATGGTTATCCTTCCACTTGTTGGCAGATAAAGTCGCAACAATAACTTTATTAAAGTTGACTTTCCTGCGCCATTTTTGCCAACAATTGCGATTGATTCACTACTAGTAAATGTGAAAGTAAGTTCGTTCAATATTAGCTTTTCACTATTTGGATAAGCGAAAGATACTTTTTCAAAAGAAACTATTGCCTGATCCGTATCTATAAATTTCTGACCATCAGAAACCTCTTCAAATGTTTGTAGCTGATAGTAATGTCTCATTTCAATACTTTTACGAGTAATTTGAGAAAGCTCCGCCGAGAGCATTTCAGAGCTCGCCATAATCGTTGCAATAGATAATACCAGCGCGGTAAAAATTCCTAAAGCAATTTTTTGAGCAAATAATAACTGACCAAAATAAAGACTGGCACCCACAACCCAGATGGTGAAAATCAGTGTGGTCAAAATGAAATATTTTTGTGCTTTCAAAATAGACTCTAAACGCTCGCTAAAAATAACTTTAGATAACGCGCGCCACTTCGTCACGATATACTTCACTCCATTATACAAGCGAAGTTCAGGAATTGTTGATTTGTTTGATAATATGCTACTCAAATACTCTAATTTACGCTCTTTCATTCCCTGCTCAACAATCACTTCATTCATCAAATCCATACCTTTATAATTGAAAATAATAACAAGAAAAATCATTACTGCAAATGAGAGTGCAATCAAAATAGACGTCTGTATAAGAAATAGTGTCGAGCCAAACAAAATGATCAAACACGACAGACAACTTAATATACTTTGAAACCGTTCAGTGATTTGAACATCTGGTTCATTTCCCATTAAACGGATTGTATTCGCCATCTCTTTATCTTCAAAATATTCATACTTGATGACAGAGAGCTTTCGGGCAATTGCCAAAGTGATTTTAGTATGAGCAAATTCCTGAATTTTAATTTGTTGTGTGACAGTGACATGTTCACCGATGCTCAAAAAAATATCACCCAGTAAAAAAATACCGCACCAGATAAGCATTTTTTTCATCTCACCCTGTTGCATAAACTGTGGAACCGCTTGAATAATCTCTTGTATAAAAACAAGTTGTAGCGGAACCAAACTAGCTATCAGTACTGTTAAAATAATCTGGCAACTCGTGTGAAATGGTGCACATTGATAGACAAATCGAATATTTTTCAGACTATCTTTTATTAAACCAAACCAACTATTATTTTCTTTCATTTCTATCGCCACTCCTATTATCTAGCAAATATTACTTAGAATATGTTTTGGATTCATTCACCTCTACTCCCACAAAATGTATGGATGGCAGCGAACTTTTCCTATTTTCAAAAAAGCAGATAAGTGGAATGAGACTCTGGTTTCATTCCACTCATCTGCTGATTGTTTATTTATGCTTATCAACTACTATTTATGTATTCTTTTATCCTTCATGAATCAGTCATTTTCCTTTTCACATTGTACCACAAATTGAAACGATCCGTTTTTCCATTAAAAGATTATGACTATCGCGAGTAAAATTGACAAAACAGATCATATGACTAAAGATTTCTGTATGAACGTGTCTGATACTAGGAACTTTCATATGAAGTGAACTGCTCCAATTCACCTGTATTGTACAAAACCATTCTATAAAATAGTCTTGCAGAAGTCACATTGGCAAATAACAAAGCCTTTTCCCTTTTTTTCACATAGTGTCTCTTTTTAGATATTTTTGGTCTTCTTTTTACTAGTTTTTCGTTACAATACTTTTATTGACGTTAAGAGGTATATTCAGTAGCAAGAAGTCATTGTCTAGTAGGTTTTGTCTTTAAAATTGCTTTCTCTATCTGTGTTTGATTTCACAAAATACGCAACTAGCCACAAGTCATGAAAAAATGGTCAATTATTACGCATAATATGATTATGCTAACGATTATCAGAATTATAAATCGCTACATCGTGGGATTCTACGGAAAATTATATGAAATATTCTGAAGCTATATTCACATTTAACTGAAAATTACAGTCTTTCGTGCTTTTTACAAAGTTGTGGCTAGTTGCGGTGTTTTCACGCATTTTTAGTGGAGCAGAAAATAGCAAGAATCCATCAGTTAAAGGGTTTTCCCTTGTAAATCAGCTTTTTACTCCCGTTTTTCACCCTTAATAATGCGCAACTAACCACAAGTATTAAAATACTAGGCTTTTTACGCTTTGTTTTTCGTCAGTAATCTATTTTTCAAATAACAAATTGAGAGTTTTAACAACAGACCAATGTAGTATTTTCTCAGGTAAAGAAAACAATTCTTTTTATTCAGCTAGTTTTCGTTGTAAGGCTTGTTGTACGTTCACCAAGATGGCTTCTTGTGTGGCAAGTTGCCCTTTTTCTCGGTTGACACGATCTAGCTCACCTTCTATTACAGCTAGATTCTCTTGCCACTGCATAGCTGTTCCACAATTTGTTTCATGGCTCTCTTTAATTTGTTTGATGACTTCCAGCGACAGTCCAAGTGCTTTTAGTTCGACGATATTTTGAAAATCCTCTACTTCTTTTGCTGAAAAATCGTACCAGCTGTTCTTTTTATCTGGCGTTAATAATCCTAATTTCAGATAATGCTTCACTGTATCGATTGTCGTATTCTGCTGTCTAACAAATTCTGAAATAGTCATTTTCTGCTCCTTGACAGGGGGTCGACCCACTATGTTTTACTGACATTATAGCAAATTCTATTGGAGGGAACGTATGAAAATTTTATTTTTTATTCTATTATATGGTTATGGTCTAGTGATGGGTGGAAGCTCACTGGTGTTTTTTCACGAGGAGAAACTACCCCTGTGGCTGACTCTCGTGAATTGCCTGAGTGCCTTCGTCTTATGTTTGACGCCACTTTCCAGAAAGTTTTTATATCTAGGACTGGCTTTACTACTGTTTTCAGCTATCCTTAATGGTTTTAGTCTAAATGGACTACCCAATTGGCACCATGTAGTAGTCAGACTAGTGTTTTCAGCACTTCTTTGCTTATTGTACCTGAAACAAATAAAACCAGATTGATAGATAAGAAAAAAGCTGATCTCGACAATAATTCCGTCAAGATCAGCTTTTACTTTTTGCCCTTAATTCCTAATTAATTCAGAACGAGTCTTTCCATAACGTCACCAGGTTGATGGCGTCCATCGATGATTTTTTCACCTGCGAAAGAACGCACGCGCTCCATATTTGTTACGACAACAATCACGGTTGTCGCTTTTTCTTGTGCTTTAATGAAAGCTAAGTCCATTGTTGCAAGTTTTGTATTTGTGTTGACTGTATCGCCTTCTTTAACGAATACTGTGAAGCCTTCGCCATTAAGAGAAACGGTATCAATCCCCATGTGCACAAGGACTTCTACACCACTATTCGTCCGTAGACCAATGGCATGTTTTGAAGGGAAAACGGTCGTTACTGTTCCACTGACTGGTGAGAAAATAGTGCCTTCGCTTGGTTCAATTGCAAAGCCATCACCCATCATTTTTGTTGAAAATACTTCATCTGCTACGTCATTTAATGGTACGTATTGACCTTTAGCGACTGCATGTAAAGAAAGTTCGTTGGTTAATTCACCATCTTCGCCTTCTTCTTTTGGCACCATGATATAAGCGATGATAAATGATAAACCAATCGCAATCACAATCCCTAAGATTGCAAAGACAAAATATTGACCGATATAGGCTGGTAAGCTGAAAATACTTGATAAAATATAGCCGTAAATACGAACACCGAAGAAGCTAATGAAGGCTGATGCCACACCACTACCGATGGTTGCTGCTAAGAAGGCTTTTTTGTATTTCGATAAAATACCGAATAAAGCCGGCTCAGTAATTCCTAGTAAACCAGAAATTGCAGAAGATAAAATAACTGATTTTTCTTCTTTCGTTTTAACTTTTGTATACATCGCTGCTGTTGCCCCAGTGATCGCCATGTTCGCCATAAACATCATTGGCATTAACATATCATA
Source organism: Candidatus Enterococcus huntleyi (assembly GCF_009933175.1). GTDB lineage: Bacteria > Bacillota > Bacilli > Lactobacillales > Enterococcaceae > Enterococcus_K > Enterococcus_K huntleyi. The sequence goes on from NZ_MAEJ01000007.1 coordinate 17,927, forward strand.
GCCTTGGTTAGCAAAGTTTTGTAACGCGATTGGCGTCATCGCATGGTGTAAACCAGTGAAGATTGCGATTGGACGAATGGCTCCGACAACAATCCCTGCAAGAATTGGTGAAATTGAGAATAATCCTTCGACACCTGCTGCTAATAAATTACCTAAATGAATGCTGATTGGTCCAATAATTGTTAAGGTTACAAGGCCTGCGACAAATAACGAAATTGTCGGTGTAAAAACAGTCCGTAAAACTTGTGGCAAGACTTTATCCACCCAACGGTAAATGTAGCTTAAAGCTAAGACTGCTAAAATAATTGGAATAACTGTTCCTGCGTAATTGAAGACTGGCACTGGTACGGCGCCAAACAACAGAAACTGTGATACTTTGCCCTCAGCGACTGCATTTGACATCGTTGGAAATTGTAGCGCTGCGGCAATTGCAATAGCTAAATACTGATTCGTTTGGAAGATTTTTGCTGCCGAAGCTGCCACGAAAAATGGTAAGAACGTGAAGACGCCACTGGCTAACATGTCAATTACCAAATACGTATCTGTCTGATTAGAAATAACATTTAATGCAACTAATCCAGCCATCAACCCTTTGATCATCCCGGCGCCAGCAATCGCTGGTACAAGCGGTCCAAAGACACCCGAAACGGTATCCATAAATAATGAAACAAGTCCTTTTTTCTCTTTCGGTGCTTCAGCCTGCGTACCACCGTCTAAGCCTAACTCTTTCGCCAATGGTTTAAAATAATCTGCGACATCTGTGCCGATAACGACTTGCAGCTGTTCGCTTTGATACTTAGTACCTACGACCTTAGGAATTTTATCCAATGCTTTATAATCCACTTGTTTCTCATCTTTTAGATTGAAACGTAAGCGGGTCATACAATGCCAAGCATTATTGATGTTTTCCTGGCCGCCAACTGCTTTTATAATCTGTTGTGCAATTTCTTTGTGCTCCATATTCATTTTCCTCCTTGATTACGTTTACACGAGTTATCTTAGCACGAGTTTTTATACTTGTAAAACCAGTCCTATTTATCAAAAAACGAACAGAAACCTTTATTTAACAACATTTTTGATTGACCAAACGAATAATTGGACTGTTTTTTCTAGCGTTTAACACTTTTTTTTAGACCAAATTGACAGCGCCCACACGGACGTGTTTTACTATTTAGGAAGAAACATTTATTTTACGAGGAGTGAGACACATGACACCAACCATTATTACCAATGTAAAAAGCTACGCGATCAAGCCTGACCGCCATAATTTATTAGTCGTCAAAGTCGAAACAAATAAAGGTGTATCTGGCCTCGGCTGTGGCACGTTTCAATTTAGACCACTGGCTGTTCAAACAGTCGTGGAAGAATATTTAAAACCGCTATTGATCGGTCGCGATGCCAATCAAATCGAAGATATTTGGCAAGTCATGAATGTCAATTCTTACTGGCGCAATGGCCCTGTAACCAACAATGCCATCTCTGGTGTCGATATGGCGCTCTGGGATATCAAGGCTAAGTTAGCCGATATGCCACTCTACCAATTATTAGGTGGCAAAGCCCGTACAGCGATTCCTGCGTACACACATGCCGTTGCCGATAACTTAGACGATTTGTATAAAAAAATCGATCAATTCTTAGACGAAGGTTATCGACATATCCGTTGCCAATTAGGCTTTTATGGTGGCAATCCCAGCAACTTACAAACGCCAGAACAACCGTTGGAAGGCTCTTACTTTGATCCAGATGATTATACCGAGACAACTTTGAAAATGTTCGCGGCGATTCAAGAGAAATATGGCCATCAGTTCAAAATGCTGCACGATGTCCATGAACGTTTACAGCCTAACCATGCGATTCGTTTTGCCAAAGCCTGCGAACCATTTAATCTATTTTTCTTAGAAGATATTTTGCCACCTAATCAAAACGAATGGTTGGCACAATTGCGTAGTCAAACCACTACGCCGATTGCTACCGGCGAACTTTTCAACAATCCAATGGAATGGAAAGAATTGGTTCGTAACCGTCAAATCGACTATATGCGTGCTCATGTTTCGCAAATTGGTGGGATTACACCGGCACTTAAATTAGCACATTTCTGTGAAGCGATGGGCATTCGAATTGCTTGGCATACTCCTTCAGATATTTCACCTGTCGGTTTAGCAGTCAACACGCATCTGAATATTCACTTACACAATGCCGCGATTCAAGAAAATATCGATGTACCAGAAAACACGCAAAAACTCTTTGGGCACATTCCAGCACCTAAAAAAGGCTTCTTCTATCCAATCGAACGCCCAGGAATTGGCGTTACTTTTAACGAAGAGCTTGCTGAAGAATTCCCAGTTGTCTATCGTCCACACGAATGGACCCAAAGCAGAATTCCTGACGGCACCATCGTAACACCATAAATTGATTAAGTAAAAACCGTTGCGACTCTGAGATTCGGTACCTCTTGAGTCGCAACGGTTTTTCTGTCTATTTGTTTGAAACCTTCTCAATCAATTCTAGATTGATGAATAATCCGATCAAACGGTCGAATATACGTCACCGAATAATCAATCGCCAAGATGTCACTGGATTCAAATACTCGTCCATCATCTAGTAAAGCTCGATTTTTTATCTGCATCGCCGGCGTGCCTCGCTTCGTCCTTAATAACTCAGACTGTTCTTTCGTTAGAGTCACTGGCGTATAATTACTGATATAATGGGAAATTTTATAGCCTTGTTTTTCAACAAATCGCTGAATCGAATGTTCTACCACTTCCTTAGTCACCTCAGGAAATAATTTGACAGGTAATATTGAGTGCTCCAACTGTTCAATTTTGTAATTAACGATTCGAATACGCTCAAAATACCAGACCTCTTCATTCTCAGCCAATTGAAATAAGCGCCGCTCTTCATAATCGGCTACCCGCTTTTCTAATTTCAACACACGCGATTCAATCCGATCATAAGGCGTTCGCGTCAATGAATTAAAAATTAACGGATTCTTGACCCATTTTTCGTGGACAAAAATACCTGAACCTTGAACCACACGGACAATCCCAATCTCTTCCAAACTTTTAATTGCTTGCTGGATAGTAAATCTCGAGACGCCATAAGAAGTAGCTAAGTCCCGCTGATTTGGCAACTTCCCATCCGCATATTCTTCTTGATAAATCTTACTCAATAAATCTTGAACAATAAATTCTCTCTTTTTCATTGATTTCTCCTTAGGCTTCCCGTGGAAAACCACATCACTTTCCCTATAAGACTTACTCGTCGCGTATTAAGTTAAGTAATCAGCTAGCTTCTCAGTCTATCTACCTGTCACCTGACCTATTAACCCACTGATTAGCCAAACTCGTTCGGCTTAAACTGTGCTTGAATATCGGCAAACCGTTTCAACGGTTCCTGATTCGGCTGATGCTCACCAATCATCTTCTCCATCCAAACCATGTTGTACCACGTATTATATTTGTAGCCACATTGATAAAATTCACCAACTAAACGGTAGCCTAGACGTTCATGGTAGCTGACACTATCCTTAGTAAGATATTGATCTTCAACTGCAGGATATGCAATACAGGCATATAAGTTTAAAATTCCTTGTTGTTCTAAGGCAGCTTCAAGCGCCGTATATAATTTTTTTCCCAAGCCCATTCGTTTGCAATTCGGATCAACATAAATCGTCGTTTCAACTGCATAATCATAAGCCGCTCGCCCTTTAAAAGCACTCGCATGCGCATAACCGACGATTTTCTGTCCTTTTTTTGCGATAAGATAAGGATAACGTTCTAAAGTCGTCGCCATCCGATTTTTGAATTCTTGGACAGTCGGCACTTCATATTCAAAAGTGATTGCTGTCTCTTCCACGTAATACGCATAAATGGCCAGCAACGCCTCTGCATCATCCAATGTTGCCAGTTCAATCTGTAATTTATCCATCCAAATCCCTCCATCCAATAAAATTAGTATAGCATTATTAGACGCCGGTACAATAAAAACTCCCAAGAAGTTTCCCTCTCAGAAGTTTTTTTCTGTCCAATACATGCACAACAAAATAATTAACGCCACTGAGAAATATATTCCCCAGCTAAATCATATTCAAAATTTAAATCTGTATGCCCACGAATTCCCTGCACACCAACTGTCCAAGTCCACCGCTTACTGGAACCATTTAGAATCACAATCGAAACTCCTGGATAATAGGTATCCAACTCATTGATAGAGGCTTCGGTCTCTTTAATTATTTTTGGAATAACTGTCCAATCAATCTTATCATAGGCAATCGTCTGACTGACTGGAATCGTGATTTCATCTGCGTCTTTCTTCCATTTCATCAGAGGATTCGTCGGCCAATACCAGTACTCATCCTGTAAATCAGTGGTCGGATTGACTACCCGAGCCACTGCATAAACGCCACTTTTCAACGGGACATTGCGGACATGAAAACTAAAACTAATCAATTGCAGATCTTTTCCCTTTAGCAATTTTAAGTCAGAAAGTTTTCCCATAATAGCAGCCGTTTTCGCCTCATCACGAAAATCATTTCGATCAAACGGCAAATACGTAGTGAAGCAGCCAATGATCAGACTACCTACGGGGATAACTAGCAAAGTCACTAACCAATAGGTCAATTTTTTTCGTTTTTTTAGACCCGTAACTAGAAAAATTATCATCATCAAGCCCGTTCCTACAAGCCAGACTACAGGGATTAGACGGATCATCCTATTCCTAGTTTCAGCAAGCTCATACTCATTGATTCCCAACCAATTTTCCGCTAAGTTGACGTTATTCAGGACGACTAAGCCCAATACAGAGCCAATTACGAGAAGCCAGAATAATAAAATAAGGACACTCGCGATTACTTTTCTTGATTTCTCCATAGTACGATCCTTTCTGGTAAATAGATTGCTACAAATAAATTGACTTTGACAAGACGAATGAATAAATACTAGATAGTGTATGAATACTCATAATAAGTTTAGCATATCCCTTCACAATCCCCGCTTGATTTGCGTTTTTTTATGTGGAAGGTCACTTCTATTTATGATTATCTACTGAATGGGAATCTTAGCTATTCATGGAACTGTTTTATGCGCTGTTTTATGAATTATTTACCCACTAACAAAATCAAAATAAAAAACTACACGTACTATGTATTCGTGTAGAGTAAAAAACGTTACTATAGATAATAATTTTTTTGCAGTTGGTTCTGAACAAATAAATACACAATTCACGAAAACATAGCAGCAACAATTATTTATTTTGGCAGCAAATTCATCACTTCATACTATTTTCATTTGGAAATAAGAAGCACACCATTATAAATATTTATCAAGAGAACCAGCGCTATCACAAGTTGGAATATTATTGTTATCTTTTGAGCTGAAAAGAGTACACTAACCTTCGCACCAATTAGGCCACCTAAAATTGCTGCAGGAATTATATACCAAAGAATGGTGAAATCGTAAGGTGAAAAACCGGTGTTTAAAGCGATTGTAATGATTTTTGAGAGTTGCGAGAATAAAATCGTACAAATCGAATAAACAGTGGCCTCTTTAATGGGCATAGCAAAAAGTAGCATCAAAAGAGAAACATTAATAGGTCCCCCACCTATCCCAAGAAGACTTCCTAAAAATCCTAGTAAAACACCGCAAAATAAATACCAGTATATTACTTTCAACTCATAAGGTTGCCAATTATATCGCGTATATAAAAAGGCAAATATAAGCAAGCTTATTGTTAGTAAGATTTGAATTAATTGCACCGTGGTCCCCTCAAATAGTTGTACGAATTTTTCAAAGACCATACTGCCAAAACTTCCACCTATAATGGCCCCTATAGATAAGACAATAACTTTTTTCCAAACCAATGACAAGCCATTCTGGACTTGACGTGTTGTAGATACGACGGACATAACAAACACGGCTACTGTCGAATAGAAAGATATCCCACTTACTGAATCCAAAGAAAAGATTTCTAGCACAGGTTTAATAATCACGCCACCACCCATGCCAGAAATCGCCCCAACTGTATTGGCAACCACAATAACAATAAAATATAATAAACCTTTCAAGATAGATAACTCCTCCCTAAAAAATAAGATTGGACTATTAGTCAGTCTCTGACTAGTTGTCCAATCTCTGTAAAAAATTAATTAGAAACTGAATCATTCCTTTTGTTGTTTTCCTTTATAGAGTTGTATTCAGCGTCTCATTTAATTATTCCCACACAAATCAATTTGATAGTTCGAGATTCCATCCCCCCTACTCCTCAGCTCTTCCGAAATTAGCCGTTACGATTTTGTTGAATTCTTCTCTCTTCATTTTCTGCTCTGACACGGCAGCAACAAGTATTTCCACACATTGCTCTTTTGAAAGATATGCTGTATTTAAACATAAATCGTATGCTTCCTTCTTGCCCCAAGTAGTACGATTATAACTTGCGTTAGTATACAATTCTCGCGCTCGATCTTCCTTTTTTAAGATTGCTTCTAGTTCAACTTTAGAAAAATCACAAGCTTCATAGCGATTATCTAGGATGACTCGAGAACTTTTTTCTTCAATTGAAGAGCTATAAATCATCACTGACAAATAAGATTCTCTATCTTCTGTACAGTTCTCATTTCCTCGCTCATGAATTAGACAAGGTGTTCTTTTTAAAAGGTTTCGTATCTCTTCATTAAAAGTAGAATGAATTTGTTTGAAATTTTCATTTTCCCGTAGTGCCTGAAAAGATTGAGCATCGTTCTCCAGATTTAAATTTAGAAGATTTAAGTTTTTCTCAATTCTAGGGTCACCAATACGTTCGATAAGATTGACGTCATCACAAAATGTAATGCCCAATACTTTTGCCGTAACTACGCCAATCCATCGCCCCATACTACAGTACTCACTGTCTAAAAATATGTGCTTCATCACATCTTTCCTCCTGTTTATCTTTGAAAGCTAATTTATCTTGCTCTCTTTCAATTATTTTTAGATAGTCCAATTCATTAACTCTAGCCGTTCTCGTGAGCTAGGTATATTTTGAAGAACAAGTCAACAGTTGCTTCCTTATAGAATTTCTCCATTTGAAGCAATCACCTCTTTATACCAATCAAATGACTTCTTTTTTATACGTTTTCCAGTTCCCTGTCCTTCGTCATCTAAGTCTACATAAATAAATCCATAGCGTTTGGACATTTCACCAGTGCTAGCTGCTATAAGATCGATGGGCCCCCAAGCAGTGTACCCCATTACTGGCACTCCATCGATTTCAATTGCTTTTTTCATTTCAGCCAAATGATTGCGGATATAGTCAATACGATAATCATCTTGAATCGTACCATCTGCTTCTATTTTATCTGTTGCTCCAAGTCCGTTTTCTACGACCATTACAGGTAACTGATAACGATTGTACAAGAAATTCAAGGCATATCTAAGACCTTTAGGATCAATTCCCCATCCCCATTCTGAGCGTTCGAGGTAGGGATTTTTATACCCAGTTTCTAGACCATTTAAACCTTTGAGTATCCCTTTAGTATTCTTTCCACAAACATGTGTCAGATAATAGCTAAATGAAACAAAATCAACGATTCCATCCCTCAAAATGCTATCATCACCCTTGTTTGTCGGTAATTTTATATTTTGTCTATCTAGTTCCTTCAACTTATAATTTGGATAGGCACCACGACATTGGACATCCGTATAAAAGAGCATTTTTTGTTGAAATTCTTCATTTCCTTGAATATCAGCAGGATCAGCGCTATTTGGATAAGAAAAATGTCCTGCATACATCGATCCAAACCGATTATCCGCATCAATTTCACGGCCAAGCTTAACAACCTTAGCACTGGCTAGTAGCTGATGATACGCAGCAACCATTTTTTGCTCTTCGCTCGACGCTAGAGAAAGTCCCCCTGCATTCCAAGGCATAGTCGACATGACATTAATTTCATTAAATGTAAGCCAATATTTCACTCGCCCTTTAAAGTGCTTTATAACCGTTTCAGCATATTTCGCATAAAAATCGACAACTTTTCTATTTTCCCAAAAATTATATTTATTTAATCCTACTGGCGTTTCAAAATGAGAAAGTGTAACTAACGGCTCAATTCCATATGATAAGCATAAATTGATAACCTTATCATAAAAAAGCAATCCTTTTTGATTTGGTTCTTGTTCGTCACCTTGCGGAAATATTCTTGACCAAGCAAAAGATAGTCGATAACATTTAAAGCCAAGCTCCGCAAACAAAGCAATATCTTCTTCATACTGATTGTAGTGATTAATTGCTTGATGTGTCGGATAATATTTTCCGTTTTCAACAGTCTGTGTAATCTCCCTTTTTGTTCCTTTCGAACCTAAAACCATCAAATCTGCTGTACTTAATCCTTTCCCATCTGTCAGATATGCCCCTTCAATTTGATTAGCTGCTGTAGCTCCACCCCATAAAAAATCATTTGGAAATCCCATATATATTTCTCCTTTTAATTATCTGCTGTAACATTTATTAACGCTTCACCAACGTTTACTGATTTTTTATCAGTCGGCTCAATTTTCGAAAAATCACCTGAATTGGTCACTACCACTATAGTTGTGTCTTCTAAGCGATTATTTTTAATCACCTCTAAATCTGCTTCCAATAGTAGGTCCCCTTTGGAAACCTTTTGTCCATCTGATACATGAGAAGTGAATCCATTACCATTCAAAGTAACCGTATCTATCCCTACATGAATTAAAATTTCCATTTCACTATCACTTTGTAGCCCAATCGCATGGTTACTCTCAAACGTCGCTGAGATTTTTCCATCTATCGGGGAATATACTTTTCCATCCGAAGGTAAAATAGCTACCCCTTTGCCTACTGCACCACTTGAAAACACCTCGTCAGCGACATTTTCTAAATTTATCACTTCTCCAGCTATTGGTGATGCGATAATTCCGCCTATTTTATTCAATAATAGATCTGTTTCAGCAACTTGACTCTCGCTGAGCGGACTTTCTTTTTCCTCGTCTATTCCTAAAATAAGTGAAACTATAAACCCGACCACAAATGCAATCAAGCAACTGATCACTGCATAAATGAAATTCGACATTCCTTTTTCACCAAAAAAGCTTGGCAAGGCAAATATACCGGGGGCAACTTGAGCATACCTTCCTACGTTCATTATCCCAATAAATAATCCAGCCGCTCCACCACCGATCATGGCCGAAATCAATGGTTTTTTATATTTCAAGTTAATACCATATAATGCAGGTTCTGTAATTCCTGCTACAGCCGATATCCCTGATGAAAAAGCTAGCTGTTTGATAGAGCTATTTTTTGTTTTAAATGCAACAGCTAATGCTGCACCTCCTTGAGCAATGTTTGACACCATCATTCCTGGTCCAGCAACTGTATCAAAGCCACTTGTGGCTAACATATTTATGCCAATTGGGATCAAACCATAATGCATTCCTGTCATGACTAATAAAGGTGTAAAAGTCCCTACAAGTAGCGGAACCAACCAGTTTGCATAGCTATTAATAAATTCAACAATAGAGCCGAGCCCATTTCCTAGTATAGTTCCTAAAGGACCAATCAAAATTAAAGTAATCGGTGCTACTATCAATAAAGTAAATAATGGACTCATAAAAATTCGAATAGCACTTGGCATAAATTTATCTACTAAGGGTTCAACATACGATAAAAACCAAACTGCTAGAATAATCGGAATCACTGAAGACCCATAGTTAGCTATTGTAACGGGTAATCCGAATAAAGACAGAGAATCTCCTGTCTCCTTAGCATTTGCAACCATGGCTACAAAAGTTGGGTGCAACATAACTGCTCCCAAAGTGATTGCTATGTACTGATTGCAACCGAATTTCTTTGCTGCTGAGCTAGCCAATAATAACGGTAAAAAATAAAAAGCTGCATCGCCAATAAGACTTAAAAATTGATATGTTTGAGAATCAGTCGATAGCCATCCCAACATTGTGAATAGCGCTAAAAAAGCTCTTAACATTCCTGCACCGGTCAGAGCGGGTATGATAGGTACAAAAATACTAGCAATTGTATCTAAAACTTTTGAAATAATTCCTTTTTTATCGTCTTCTGTTCTTTCTTCCTTAAAAGATTGCGAGCCTAACATTTTTTCAATCTCGTTAAATACAAACTTAACATCTCCACCAACAATTACTTGAAATTGACCTCCTTGGTTTACAACACCCGCAACACCTGATAAGTTTTTTAACGCATCTACATTTGCCTGACTATCCTCTTTTAAATTAAAACGAAGACGCGTCGCACAATGTACAAGACTTTTTACGTTTTCTTTGCCACCGACATTATCTAATATCTCTTGGCCCAATTCCTTATAACCCATACTATTTTCTCCTTTTTTATTATTAACCTTGTTGTAATTCGACTATAACGCGTCAAAAAATATTATTCAATCCATTTGAAACCGTTTTATACACTGTTGCTAAATCGTTCACTCTAATCCTGATTTTTACGCAACAACGTTCCAAAAAAATCCACTCATTAACAATTTAGTTAATAAGTGGATTTTGAGATTTTCTTTTCAATTCAAATTCGGAAGAGTTTTTCTTTCGAATTTGTTCGTTGTATTCGTAATTGGTCGCAAAATAACTTGCATATAGCGTGTCCAATATAAAAGCTGCTGAAATTAATGTGCTAAAGTTTCCTAAGTTATCAATCAATTTCTCTCTAGTAGAAAGATAAAGAGTGCAGGAAGATAGATTAGATAATGAGTTTTCACCGTAAGAGGTAATAATAATTGCCGGAATCTGTCGTTCTTTTAATTTTTCAGCAACTCTTAACAGGCGACTCGTTTCTCCAGAATAGGAAATAAGAATGAAACAATCTGTTTTTCTTGCATTTATAGCTTCATAAAAGAGATTGTCTAGTCTTGTATCAATGATGACATTCTTCCCTATTTTTATCATTCTATTTCTAAAAGTTTGCCCCATCTCGATTGTATCCCCTGCTGAACCAATAAAAATATTTTCACTTTTCCGAATGATATCCGTCGCCTCTTGCAGATTACGGGGGACTAATAAAGAAAGTGAATCAGCAATTGTTTCTTGATACAGTGCTCCAATTTTATTAGCGATTATATGACTACGATCATTCTTAATAAATGGTCTATTCGGATCAATATCTTGGAAATGATTACTTAAATAAATAGTTTCTTCAAGAAAAGCATCTCTAAAATCATTATATCCACGAAATCCAATTTTCTGACAAAAACGAATAATAGTCGAAGGAGCAACATATAACTTATCAGCAATACTTCGTGCACTTTCATTCCGCAGCGTTGTCTCATTTTCTATAAAATATTCGGCTATCGTTTTCTCGAGTTTTGTTAAGTTAGCCGACTCGACAATCTTTTCTCTCACTAGCAAATAGTGTTCCCCCCACTTCATTTATCATATGATGTTATTCAATCACCTAGAATATGAAAAGTCAACGACCATATGGGATAATTCTTTCCATCGTACTGAATTATCTTTGTATTTCACTTGATTTTATCCATCCTAATGGAAACTAATATGGTTTTAGCTAGCTTTATCCAGTGTACTGGATAAATAAACCGTATTTATTGATTTTAGTCCATCAAATTAGTCAAAAAGCGTATCGAACATTAATTTCTTAATCATTCGATACGCTTGTCTTATTTATCTATGAAATCACTTTAATCTTATTAAATGGATAATAAACAAAGCGAGCTTTGCCGAATATATCCTGACTTGTTACTACACCGAACGAGCGGCTATCCTTAGAAACACGACGGTTATCGCCCATCACAAAGTAACTATCTTCAGGCAGCTTACGCATCCCCAGAAGGTTTTCCAACGTGAAATTAGTGGTATACGGCATTTTTTCTTCCGAGTTTTTTGCTTCATTTGCTAAAAAAGGTTCCTCAATCTTCTTCCCGTTGATATACAGTTGATCCTTTTCATATTCGATCTTATCGCCTGGAAGACCAATTACCCGTTTAATGTAAGTATTACCATCAGAAAGCTGAAAAAGGACGACATCGAAGCGTTTGATTGGGGTGATTTTTTCCATAAGAATCATATCTCCCTGTTTCAATGTTCCCTCCATCGAATTTCCTTCCACTTCAATCGGAATGAGTAAAAATCCTCGAATCAAAAATACCATTGCCACAGCAATTATTATATATCGTATAATTAACCAAAGTTTTTCGAAAATCCACCGTCTTTTTTCCACAGTTACTCCCTCATTTTCACTATCTTACCTCATTATATGAAATATTAGTCAAGATTGCTAATCATTCTTTTATTTTCCTACCTTATCAACTGCTGTCAAATAAGCCTTATCATTGGCTAAAATTAATTTGCGAAGCGCCGCCTCTAGTGCTGTTGCAGTAGTATCATCGACTTTTCCCGTCGCCGGATGTTTCACTGTTCTTTGGAAATCACTAACAGCTGCAACCGTTTTTTCATCAAAGGTTTGGCCGTTTGTATCATAATCCAATGCCGCAAGTACCTTGTTCAGATTTTCTATCACTGGCGAGGTATCGCCTTTTTCCCATGTTCTCTCACGAGAAATTGGCTTCGAGTAAGCATATTCTGGATAATCCGCTTCGATTGTGGGCTCAATTCCTTTTTTATGAATCCACTCCCCTTTCGGAGTCAACCATTTCATGACAGTCAATTTAATTTCGCTCTCCTCATCAAGGCCACGTACTGTTTGGACAGTTCCTTTACCGAACGTTTTTGTACCTATAAGAGGAATCTCTGCTGATTCATTTAGAGCAGCAGCGAAAATTTCTGAAGCCGAGGCACTATAGCCGTTCACTAAGACAGCGACAGGCTCAGTTACCTTGAAGCCACCATCCAGCTGTTTACTTGCGACCGTTCCTGATTTATTACCTTCTTTATCTGAAAATTGAACAATCATTTTGCCGTCTTTTAAGAACATGCTGGACATTTCTTCCACTTGATTTAAGAGGCCACCCGTATTATCTCGCAAATCAATAACGAATGCTTTCGCCCCATCTTTTCTTAACGACTGAATCGTTTCCTTCAATTCCTTCGCTGTGTTCTCGCCAAATGCTGAAATCTGAATGGATCCGACTGTTTTGTTCTTTTCATCAATCGTGCCCTTCACCGTGGTTTGTGGAATCGTATCGCGTTTCAACGTCACGACAAAACTTTCTTTTGCTCGCTGAATCGTCAACGTAACCTCAGTTCCTTTTTCTCCACGAATCGTCGAAACGACCTCTGATAACGTCTTTCCCTCAGTTGCTTGACCATCTACTTTTAAAATGATATCTTCCGCTTTCAAGCCAACCTTTTCTGCTGGACTACCTTTCACTGGTGCCTCGGCAATCGTCGGTTGCTCATTTTTTATGGTCACTACCGCGCCAATTCCTTCAAAAGACCCCGCTAAACTATCCGTAAGATCTGTCGCTTCTTGACTATCTAAATAACTTGAGTAAGGATCATCTAAGGCTTCGGTCATACCTTTTAATGCCCCTTCGATTAAGTCGTCCTTCTTGACCTCTTCCACATAGGAATCATTGATTTCGTCATAGAGTGCATGCACTTTTTTTAATTCATCTGTCTCCACCGCAGATTCATTTGCCTGATTTTTTTCTGCTAAATGAATTTCTTTTTGAACAATATAGACACTACCACCACTAATAATTCCTATACAAATCATAGAAACAATATATCTATTAAAACTAATAAATTGATTGTGTTTCGACATGTTAGTTATCCTCCTGTTTGTACAACTATAAAAATAGTACCACGTAAATTCCCCGAGTGAAAGACCAGCTTTCTCGATTCCCACATTTCATCTGTTATTCCCAAAATATTTCAGTCCATCCGCAAAAAACTTCACTCAGAGATGCGAAAAATTCTTACTCGGAAAAAATTTACTCTCCTCTTGCTTCAAAAAAAGACATTAGTCACAATGACCAATGCCTCATTTCTTATAATTGATTATTCTCAACATATTTCTCCCAGGTTTGATCAAATAAATCCATGTTAGGAAGATAGTCGACACTCAATTCCAAATACGAAGAAATCTCTTCATAATCCTCTGATTGTTTTGGAAACTGGATATCATGGCTTGCATGATTGGCGAAACTCATCTCTGGATCATTTCTATGAGGTCCACGCAGTGTCATTAAATAATGATAAAAACTCCTTCTCATTCTATCCCTCCAACTCTAGACAAACGATTCGTTCGTCTAGTAACTTGTTATAGATTTTCACTATTGACCATTCGAAACTTACTCAGCTGATTCTTTTTGACTGTCATCTGGTAAATATAAACTAAAGCTAATCGAATCGTCAACTAAATTTATACGGTCAGCTTTCAAATACATACCATTTTGCATCCGGAATTGGTCCAAACGAATCAGTACCGTTTGTTCTTTGGCATCCACTTCCACCCAGTCTGGTAATTTATAATTCTTCTTCACCATATTCATGACATCTTTAATCGGTAAACCCAATGTGCCAATCGACAGACTCTTCGCTTTCAATTGGACATTGCCGTTTTCCATCACATACGGTTCGAAATAGAGGTAAAAATTGACTGGCATACCGAGTACTTTAAATTCACCATTCAATAGTGCTTGGTTTTCCAGATAAAAGCTGTACTTAATATCAGAGTCTTTTTGAAAATCGCTTAAATAAAAATCAATTAATTGATTGACCTTTTCTTTTTGCGTGTTAATCGTCAAGACAGGCTCCCCTTGACGTTCTGTAATTGTGGGCGTCTCATAGCTAGGTTCTCTAAGTGAAAAGATGCGAGTTCCCAGAAAAATCCCTGAACCAATCACAAGACCCGCCAGCAGAATAAACGCAATTTTCCAGACATTTATTGGTGCTTTTTCAGTCTGAGTCATCTTCTGCTTATTCGGACGATTCTGCTTCTTTTTTTCTGCCCCTTGAATATTGCCTTGTTTTTTGGCTTTACTTTTTTCTGCATTCGCTGTATTCGCGCGTTCTGCCTTCTGCTCTTGCTCTTTTTGATTATCCATCTTACTCAGCCTCTTTTTCTAACCATTTCGATTCTGTCTTCGCTAATTGTTCGGTCACCGCATTCGCCATCAACTGATAGCCTAAGTTGTTTGGATGAAAATGATCGTCCTCATATAACACATTATTTTTCACTGTATTGAGATTATCTTCTGCCGTGATTGAAGTATTACTATCACTAGTTTCAATCCCCACCTCATTATTATAGCCTCGATAGAGCAAATCATTGATTGGAATAAAATAACTATTTCCTTCTTCTTCAACTGCTGCCTGCGTCTTTTCATTCCACTGATCAACAATTGTTTGCATATCCGTAATTTCTGGGAAATTTAGATAAAATGGGTTATAAATTCCCAAAACATAAATCGGTACCTGAGGATTTAATTCGCGAATCTCTGCCAGAATTTCCGTCACTCGTTCTTGGTATTTCACTGAAGGTTTATCAAAAGTTTTCACAGATAAGCCAAAAATATTGGATTGGATAACCTTCATTAGATCATTTCCACCCACTGTCACACTGACGATTGATGACGATTCAATGTTCTCTCTCAATTCATCATCCTTTTTAAGTCGTTTCAGTATTTGGTCGCTTCTCTCACCGCCTACACCAAAATTATCAATCTCAACGGAGGTTAACTTGTACTCTTCTTTCAACTGGTCGGCAACCAATGGAACAAAGCCCCCTTGTTGTGTTTGATCCCCTACACCTTGCGTCAATGAATCCCCGACTGCTGTATAGTGGATTTTTTCTTTCTTAGTAGAGGTTACTGTTGCTCGCCCTTGGCTTGCGATTAACAAAGGTTCTGATTTTGGGATGGTCATCGCTAAGCCAGTATAAGAAATGAGTGCCACAAACCCTATCGCTAAGAGTGGCCAGCCTATTTTTTTTATTCTCTTATCCATTACTTCACGTCCATTCACTCGTTCACATTTGTATTATAGTAGCAAAAATTAAACCAAAAAGGTAGTTATTCTAGAAAAAATGCCTCCATCTACACGCGAATTTAAATATTTCTTTCTTTTTAACGTTTTTAAGCTGAACAAATAGATAGAGTGTGAGACATCACGCCCCACACTCTCTACTCCATGTTATTTGCTATTTTTGATTTCTCGCGCACTTAATCCGTGTAGTACATAATCGCAAAAGCGCCTTTTCCTGTATGTGTGGCAATCACAGGATTGGTATGTAATACATAAATCGTCAAGTCTGGAAATAGTTCTTGCAATCCCGTTTTAAATTCTTCGACAATCGACAAGCCATCCGCATGAGAAATCCCTATTTGTCTAACATTTCCTGATTTGCTTAACTCCGCCTTTAATTCACTAAACCATTTACTGAACGTCTTAGAACCACGTCCTTTGGCAACAGGAATTAACTTGGCATTTTCAAAATCCATTACGACACGCATGTTGAAGATATTGGATAAGAGACCCGTTGTCCGACTAATTCTGCCACCTTTAACCAGATTATTTAAAGTAGAAATTCCAATGAATAATTTAGTGTGGTCATGAACTTCTTGAATAACCTCTAGAATTTCCGAAATATCGGCTCCCGCTTTTGCTAATTCAGCCGCGCGAATCACTTGGAAAGATAACCCTTGGTCAGTGAAATCACTATCAATAACTGTCACTTCTGTTTGCGACATATTTCCAGCTTGGCGAGCAGCTTCCACTGTTCCACTCAAACTTTTAGTCATATGAATAGAGATTACTTGACTACCATCTTTACCTAATTCATCGTACAATTCAACAAATTCGCCAATTGGTGGTTGACTGGTCTTGGGCAAAGCCTCTGCCTTTTCCATCATATCCATGAATTTTTCGCCGCCTAATGTCTCGTCATCGCGATACATTACGCCGTCGATCATAATCGACAAGGGCATCACATGGATATTTAAGTCTTCACAAATAGATTTCTCCATTGTACAAGAAGAATCAGTTACAATTTTTACATTTGCCATCGCTTTATCACTCTTTCTTTTAAAGCTACCACATTTCGTGGTAGAATACACATAAGGTATTTATTCTGTTTTCAGTATAACAGAGAAGAAATTTTTTTTCATCAAATTAAATTCAAACATAGGATGGTGATTATATGGAGAAACTCCACTTTAGTCGAAAATACTTAATTGTTAACGAAGTCTTAAATGCGGTCACCCACGGTATTGGTGCCGGACTCAGCATTGCTGGACTTGTTCTATTGATTGTCAAAGGCGCCCGTTTAGGCTCCTCTCTTCATGTGGTTTCTTATTGTCTGTATGGTGCCACATTGATTTTGCTTTTTCTGACATCAACCCTTTTCCACAGCTTAATTTTTACAAAGGCCAAGAAAGTCTTTCAAGTCTTCGACCATAGCTCCATTTTCTTATTAATCGCCGGTAGCTATACGCCATTTTGCCTATTAAGTATCCAAGGCTGGCTAGGTTGGACGTTATTTTTCTTAATTTGGACATTAGCCATCTGTGGTGTTGTTTATAAATCACTCACGTTACACAAGAAGCAGACCGTTTCGAAAATATCGACATTCATCTACATCGTTATGGGCTGGCTTTGCCTGATTGCAGCGAAACCGTTATATGATTCCTTAGGTATTGTGGGTATTTCTTTACTTGTAGCCGGTGGCGTCTCTTACACGCTAGGCGCTGCTTTTTATAGTCTAAAAGGAGTTCGGTTCATGCATGTCGTGTGGCATCTATTTGTTATGCTAGGTGCAGGATTCATGTTCTTCTCAATCCTATTCTTTACCTAATCACAAAAAAATCGCAAACAAATAAGTTGAAATCCGCAAATACTGTAGCGGATTTCAGCTTATTTTTTCTTGCTTTTTTTGATTGTTACACTTATTTTATACGGCTGTGTATAGTCATCTATTTTGTCTTACATGTTATTCCGAAATTCTTACTCCCCTGTTTCATTCTCGAGCTGTTGCTCCGTCTGAGTTTCAGTTTGGTTACTTCGATGGTAAGTTTCAAATTGGAACGGATAAAGATTTTTTTCATCTTGCGCACCTTCGCTGAGACTGATTTGTGACCAGTTATCCCAATCAACTTCAGGAAAATAGGCATCTCCATCAAACGCATGATGAATGACTGTTCGATATAGAACACTGCAATGAGGCAAAAACTCTTTATAAATCATTGAGCCACCAGCAACAAACGTAATCCCGTCATATTCTTTTTCATAAGCCAAAACTTCTGCCAATGAATGCATCACTTCGACCCCAGCTGCAACATACGTCTGGTCTCTCGTCAAAACAATCGTTTTTCTGTTAGGTAAAGGACGTCCGCCCATACCTTCAAACGTTTTTCGACCCATAATCAGAGTGTTACTCTCCGTCATTTGTTTGAAAAACTTTAAGTCACTTGGCAAATGCCAGGGTAGTTGATCTTGTTTGCCGATCAAGCCATTTTCATCCTGTGCCCAAATAGCTGCTAACATACAATCCCCTATTCTCGACTGCTACACGGCAATCGGTGCTTTTATTGTTGGATGTGGCTGATAATTCTCAACCTTGATATCATCCATAGTAAACTCAAAAATCGATTTTTTCTCAGAGTTTAGGACTAACGTTGGCAAATCTCGCGCTTCACGGGATAGTTGCTCTTTCATTTGTTCAAAATGATTGGTATACAAATGAGCATCTCCCAAAGTATGAACGAATTCACCCACTTCAAGACCTGTTTCATAAGCAATCAAGTGGGTCAACAAGGCGTAACTAGCAATGTTAAATGGAACACCTAAAAATACATCCGCACTTCTTTGGTAGAGCTGACAGCTTAATTTACCATCATTCACATAAAATTGAAATAACGTGTGACATGGTGGCAACGCCATACTTGGAACATCTTCAGGATTCCAGGCTGAAACAATCAAGCGTCGAGAATTCGGATTGGTTTTAATCATTTCAATCACATCTTTAATCTGATCAATGAAGCCCCCGTCTTTTGTTTCCCAATGACGCCACTGATAGCCATAAATATGACCTAAATCACCATGCTTTTCAGCAAATTGCTCATCTTCAACAATCTTTTGACAAAAGTCAGCCAATTCTTTTTGGTAGGCTTCATTAAAATCTGCATCGACTAAGCTTCGCCGACCGAAATCCGTCATATCAGGCCCTGTATAGTCTGAACTTTTTATGTAACGCTCAAACGCCCACTCATCCCAAATATGATTATTATGCTGTAATAAAAAGCGAATATTTGTATCACCATGTAAAAACCATAGCAATTCACTTTTAATCAAGCCAAAAGGGACTCTTTTAGTAGTTAAAAGAGGGAAACCTTTTGCCAAATCAAATCGCATTTGATAACCGAACAAGCTATTCGTCCCCGTTCCCGTTCGATCCCCTTTAAAGTTGCCTTCTTCAATCAGCTTTTTCCCTAAATCTAAGTATGCTTGTTCCATCCAAAGTTCCTCCTATTAATTGTCAAACTCGCTAAGGTATTCCCATCTGTCCATTTTCTCTTCCAACAACTGCTCACTAGTCTCAATCGCTTTTTGAAGCTCCTGTAAACGAGTAAAATTATCACCTTGATGATTCATTTCTTCTTTTAATTCATCAATTTTGCTCTCTAGCTCCGCGATATCTTCCTCAATTGTGGCCCATTCTTTTTGTTCCATGTAAGACATTTTTTTCTTTTTGGTCTCATTTTTCACTTCACTTTGGGAAACGACAACTGCTTTTTTCACTTTTTGCTCTGAAACATCCGCTGCTTCACTAGCTGCTAGGTAATCACTCATAGTACCAAAGTACGAATCTATCAGACCTTTTCCTTTGAAAACTAATAACTTATCAACCACTTTGTCTAAGAAGTAGCGATCATGTGAAACGGTAATAACCGCTCCCGGAAAAGTTCTGAAATAATCCTCTAAAATCGTCAATGTCGCAATATCCAGATCATTAGTTGGCTCATCTAGTAACAAAACATTTGGTTGTTGAACGAGGAGTTTCAGTAAATATAGGCGCCGTTTTTCCCCACCAGATAACTTGCCGATGGTCGTTCCATGCATGAAACGAGGAAATAAGAAGCGTTCCAACATCTCCGCCACGCCAATTTGTCCGCCTTCTGTTTGTTGAACTTGCTCCGCCGCTTCCTGAAGATAGGCAATCAATCGTTGATTAGGATCCATTTCTTCATTTTGCTGCGTATAATAGGCTAGATGAACCGTCTCACCTATGGTATACACACCACTATCTAACTCAATCCGGCCAGCTAAAATATTCAATAAGGTTGATTTCCCAGCCCCATTTTGACCCGTTATCCCCAAACGCTCACGAGATTGAATCAACAGTTCGAAATCCTTTAGAATGGTCAGCCCATCAATGGCATAATTGCCTTCTTTAATCTCTAAAACTTTTTTGCCTAGTCTCTGTGTGGCGATATTTAAATCTAAGTCGCCTTCTGTCTGAACTTGGTATAGATTTTCTTTTAAGTCTTCAAAACGATTAATTCGCGCTTGTTGCTTAGTTCCTCTTGCCTGAACCCCAGCTCTCATCCATGCTAACTCTTGCTTGTAGAGGCT
The DNA here is from genome assembly GCF_009933175.1 of Candidatus Enterococcus huntleyi. Classification (GTDB taxonomy): domain Bacteria; phylum Bacillota; class Bacilli; order Lactobacillales; family Enterococcaceae; genus Enterococcus_K; species Enterococcus_K huntleyi. Next base: position 38,449 of record NZ_MAEJ01000007.1, read on the forward strand.
TTTTCGTTTTTCTTCTTGTTCAACATTAACACGATCACGTTCAGCTTTTTCTATGACGTAAGTTTCATAATTGCCTTTGTATTCATACAGCTTCCCAAAAGATAATTCGAAGATACGTGTCGTTACACGGTCCAAAAAGTAACGGTCATGGGTCACCATTACAACCGACCCTTGATAATGATTCAAGTAATTCTCAAGCCACTGAATAGCCGCATAGTCCAAGTGGTTCGTTGGTTCATCCAATAATAATAAATCTGGCGCATCAATCAAAACTTGCGCGAGGCTCACCCGTTTTTTCTGGCCACCTGAAAGTTCACCAATTTTTTTATCTAATTCAGAAATACCTAATTTCTGCAAAATACTCTTTGCATTGGTATCTGTCAACCAGGCATCTTCTTTATTCATCTGTTCTTCTGCTTGCGCATATTTTTTTTGAATCTGAGGATCCTCTCCTCGCTGATCTAATTCAATTAAAGCTTCTTCATAACGTTTTACTACTTGAAGTAACGGACTATTTCCTTGGAAGACCGCTTCTAATACAGTTAGTGTCTCTTCAAATTCTTTATCTTGAGACAGATACCCCATCCGATAATCTGTTGGATAGAAAAGGCTAGGCCGATCTCCATCCCCTGTATCTTCTCCTGCTAGGATTTTTAAAAGACTCGACTTTCCTGTACCATTCGTCCCAATCAAGCCAATCCGATCCTTTTCATGAATGAGAAAAGAAATTTGGTCAAATAAGGTCTTTTCTCCATAAGTTTTAGTCAACTCGCTGACTTTAAATTCTTTCACTCGTCCATTTCCTCCTCATTTCTTTCTCGCACATTGTACCATAAAATGCCTAGAACAAACACTCTTCATTTTCCTAAAATAAAAGCATAGACTAACGAACAACCTAATGGTCATCCGTAAATCTATGCTTTTTATGCGCACTATTTATTTGGTTTACATCAAGTAAATCCCTATTTATCCTGTTGCTCACCTACAGGCAGCTTACGCCCCTTCAGTGTCAAACGCATAGGTTTTGACTCATCAATCTTATTAACGGAATAAGACTCTAATAAATTGACTTTTTGACGATAAACATTAGCTAAATACGTACTTACTTCCCCAGCAACCTCATGTTCATCAATGATTTTTCGTTCTAAATAATAGCCTCGCAACAATTCTTTTTCATACAAGACATCTTGTTGGATCATAAAGGTCGAGAAGAAGGTTCCTTGCTCGAGCTTATTGGTTGATTCGACACGATCATCGACAAAATGTTCGATCAGCTGCGCATCATACACATCCTCAAGGTTATTTAAACTTTCTAAAATTAATTGAGTATTTTGTATGTACACTTCTTTGACTTCAGCTACATCCAGCTCATTTAGCGGCGAACGCAAACCTTGTTGTCGTTTTCGTTCCCAAAACATTTTTGGATGGAGAACAATCCGAATTAAGCGATTTCCAACTATTAACCAAAACCCAATAAAGGAGAGAATTTGTCGGGTAATTGTATTCTCAAACCGGGTGATAAATCGTGAGTAGAAACGATAGCCATTCGGACTAATCTTATGATCTCTAAAGCTTGTATCTAAACCTTCTTTTTCAATCGCTAAAATCAATGCTTGTAATTCCTGAACTTCCTGCTGTTCGCTGTCGTTCAATTGATCTGTATAGGCATCTTGAAGACGCTCTTGATAATTCTCAATCACCGCTTCAACAGCTATATGTTCTTTTTCTGTTAACTCTTTTGTCGCGATATCTAAACGCAATTCAGCTATCACTTCTTTAAGTATTGGAATGAGTTTCTGTTCTTTTATCTCCTCTTCCTCATCACTAGCAAGCCACGGTAAAACAATCACACCGACAATCAACGTGACCAAAATAACGCAGGCTGTCAAAAATAGTAAGAGGGATCGTTCTGGAAAGCTTTCCCCATTAAGGCTCAAAGGTAAAATAAAGGCGGTTGCTAAACTGACCGTCCCTTTAACCCCACCAAACGTTAATAACAGTATTTCATTCAACTGTCCTTTGAAATGTGCGACGCCATCCTTGACTAAGTAAAAGATCGAAATATAGGTAAATCGTAAAACAAAAAGCATTGTCGCAATCACTAAAACAATTAACAATAGATGACTATTTGGATACAAGTCACTTGCCCAAATAGGCGAAAATACCTGTGAAAGTTCGATACCTAAAAATAGAAAGACCAAGGCATTTAACGTAAACACTAAGGTGGACCAAAAGCTTTCTGATACATTGGATAGTTCTGCATCAAACAGCGTAATTTTTCTAAATCCGAACGATTGTAACACACCGGCAACAACCGCAGATATAATACCTGAAACACCAATATGTTCGGCTAAAACGTAGGCCAAAAAAGGCAATAATAAGTCGATTAATAGGTACCCAGTCACGTCTCTAGCAGCCGCTCGTTCAATTAATTGAATAACTTGTCGTTTAATCCAGACAAGAACAAATCCCGTCAGCGCTCCCCCAATACTTGATACAATCAAGATGGCGGTTGCATTAAAGGCTGAAAAGCTACCTGTTAATAAGGCCGCAACAGCAAACTGAAAGGCGGTAACCCCAGATGCATCATTCAGTAACCCTTCCCCTTTTAAAATGTTCATGGCTTTTTTAGGAATATTGATTCGCCCAGATAATGACATAACAGCTACAGCATCAGTAGGTCCTAACGCTGCCCCAAAAGCGAAACAAGCAGCCAGTGGTAACGCTGGTAGCAGAACGGATAAGGTCAAGCCGACACCAAACAAAGTCAGTATGACGCCGCCAAAAGCTAAAAACAAAATTGTCCCGAAATTTTTCATAATTGAAGGAATATCTGCTTCCTCGCCCTCTCGAAAAAGTAACGGGGCAATGATCATAATTAAAAATATTTCTGGCTCAAAAGTAATAGAAGCCCCCATCTCTGTCATTCCAATCAGAATACCCAAACCAATTTGGATAAGCGGCAATGGAACAGAGGGTAGGATACGGCTCACTACATTCGAAAAGGTAATCGCCAAGGCAAAAACAATTAGTAATTCGATAAATTCCAATGGCATCAACCCCTATTCTTTACGTCATATAGAATCTTTAAAAATTGTTCTTTCTTTTGAATAATACGATCTTCAATCTCAGATAATTGGGCATCATCATGTCCACAAGCCATTTGCGCGCGACGCGCTTCCAAACGTAGTAATTCCCGTTTGATTCGTTCACCATGGCGATAAGCCAAAAGATTTTTTTGTTTTAATAAACGTTTCAGCTCTTTACGTTCAACCGGAGACATTGCTTCATATTTTTCTTTTAGTTTTTGCTTGCGCATTTCGAATTCGCTGGTCATTGTTTTCTCCTTTTATGCAATTCTTAAAAAAAAGAAATGATAAATAATAGTAAGTAGCACCTATTGTTATACTACAAAATTCCTTGAAGTGCAAAGGGAGTTACCTTAATTTTTTATTTTCGCTAAAAATTTGTTGAAAAAGCAAAAAAGCCTCCTACTCCATCAAATTTCAGAAAAGAGTAGCAAGCTTCTATTTTATATATTTTCGATAGTAAGAGCTTCTGTCAGGCTAATCTTTTAGAAAAAGTCACAGCAATCATGATGATGTCCTCGATGTCCAGGACCTCCGAAACCTCGTCTGCCATGAAATCCTCCATGACCTCCACCAAAGTGCTTTGAAAATTCCTTACGTTCTTCTTCGCCACCGACTTTTTCATCTAGCTCATCAATCAAGCGTTCGAAAAAGTCCAGCAACTGCTCTTGTTCCTCTTCATTAAAAATATCGAAGAGTTCTGAACCAAAGTGCGGTTTTTCTGAAATTTTCTTGGCTTCTTCTTGGCCTTTTTCTGTCAAAGAAACCAGCATCACTCGACGATCTTCTGTCGAAGGTGTTCGCGTGATCCATTCTTGCTTTTCCATCTTTCCTAACAATTCGCCTATCGATTGAGGCCGAACCCCTAGCACAAAAGCTAAATCTTTTTGTGAAACAGCCTCTTTCATACTGAGAAGCATCAGGATTCGTCCTTGTCCATGATGCGGATCCATTTGCCCTTCTTTACTCATTTCTCTATGCATATAACGTCTCATCAAAGACTGAGTTTCCATAAAACGTTGAGGTAATTCTTGTTTTGCCATATAATTTCATCCTTTTCTCATTTATTAAGGTACCTTACAGAAACTATAATACAGGTACCTTATTAAAATGTCAACCATTTTATTCAAGTACCTTACCATTTTTATAAAAAGTAATGGAATAAGGGAAGTATAAGGATCTCAGCCAACACCAAAAACTGCCTACACACGCAAACTCCGCAACTAAATGCTCATATTTAAGTTAAACTGGCAAAAAAATTCTAGCCAATGATCAGAAAATTTCTCTGTCTTTGACTAGAATTTATATTTATCTTTTATTCGAAGTGATCGCCATATACGTCATCAACTGTTTGTGTTGGGTCGATTACGATGTATAAGCTTTTCGTTTTTTCACTTTCTTTTGTTGATTGATACATGTTATCCAATCCGTCAGTATCTTTGTCTTTATATGGGAAGTAAATTAAATCAGGCGTGCCAGAACGATATAAGATTTCCATACGCTCGATATCTTCATATTTCAATGCACGTGAAAACATTCCTGACTCTAATCCACCTAAGTTAATATCATGTGTTGTTACATGATCGCCTTCTTGGAAGATTTCAATTTTAAATCCTGCACACGGATGAATTTCAACAAACTCACTACCATTAATTCGTCCAAAGCTTGTTGTAATTTGTTTGATCCATAAGTCTCCTATGTAGCGGCGCTCGATTGTCCATGTTTCACCGTTACGGAAATAAAATTTTAACGCTGTCATTTCTCTAGCCATGATGATTCTCCTCACTAAATAATATTTATTCTAATATAGTGTAGCATAACTTCTGAAACAGGTCACAAATAAGTTCTTATTTTAGACTAATTTTTTTTAAAGAATGGTTTCATTTGAACTTTTATCTCTGATAAAGCTCTTTCTGCGACCTAAATTCCATCAAAAAATCTCAGAAAGAGGTCTTCGATAATTGATTGTCCTTCTCAATTAATACGATTTCACATGACCTCTTTTTTCTAACCTTCGATCTGAGCTAGCTGTTCTTCTGCGTAAGTTAACAAGACCGCTTTTTCATTTGTTAGCTGTCCCTCAACCACCGCTTTTTCACAGGCCTGAAGCATTATACTAAGCCATTTACCAGGCGCTTTATTTAACTGTTTCATCAATTCATTGCCATTGACTGCTAGTTCACTGAGTGAATGAATCGGGAGTTGCGCATTTAAGTCCTCTACCTCAGCCATTCGCTTCTGAAAACTATAGTAAGGTGCTAGCTCTTCGACAGCCAAGCTTTGTTTCAGCCCTAACTTGTAGATAGTTAGTTTGTCCCACCAAGCTTGCTTTCGTTTGGATAAGCCCCACAGTAACTCTTGTGTCTCGTGAATAGTTTGATTAGAACACTTCCATTTTTTCAAAAAGCTCGCAACCTCTTTTTCAGAGAGCCCCAAGCAATCTAAAAGAACTGTCCACGCTTGAGATTCGGTTATTATGGGCACATTTGGTAACTCAGCAAATTGTAATAAACCCGCTCCACGTTCCTCTAGTCCAGGACAATATTTGTAACAAGCCGTTTCATAAAAAGCGCGGATACTTGGTCCACGATAGGCCCCTTGTAATAATTTAATAAATTCGATGTGAATTCGCTCAATCGAAATCTTAGACAATAATGCGTGATTTTCCTTAATCGCAGCCCTAGTCATAGGTTCAAGCTCAAAGCCTAGCTGGCTAACAAAACGCAACCCACGCATCATACGTAGCGCATCTTCATGAAAACGCTCATGAGGATCACCCACTGCCCGTAGTATTTTATTTTCCAAATCAGTGAGCCCATCAAATAGGTCGACAATCTCACCATTTTCTCGTAAGGCTAAAGCATTAATCGTAAAATCTCGACGCTTCAGATCTTCTTCTAAAGAACGAACAAATTGAACCTTATCTGGGCGGCGGAAATCCTGATACGTCGATTCAGTTCGAAAAGTCGTAATCTCATATTGGCTATCCTCTGCCAACACAAGCACGGTTCCATGTTCAATGCCGACATCAATCGTCCGCGGGAAAAGCTCTTTAATCTCAGCTGGAAAGGCACTTGTTGCGATATCCACATCATGAATTGGCTGATTGAGTAAAACATCACGCACACTTCCTCCAACAAAGTACGCTTCAAATCCGGCCTCTTCAATTTTTTTTATAACAGGAATGGCTTGAATGAATTCTTTTGGTAAATTGGTCAATTTCATAATAGATTTTCCAATCCATAAATTAGTTCATTTTCTTTCATAACTGCCTCGCAGCCTAACGCAACGCCGCCCATAAAGGAACTACGGTCGTAAGAGTCATGGCGAATGGTCAAGCCTTCCCCTTCCCCACCAAATTGAACCTGTTGATGAGCAATCAGCCCAGGGAGACGAACACTATGAATACGCAAGCCTTCATAATCAGCACCACGCGCACCCGCAATTGTTTCAACTTCCTCTGGATGCCCTTGTTTTTTGGCTGTTCTGACTTCACTAATCATCTCAGCCGTTTTTACCGCCGTACCACTTGGTGCATCTAACTTCTTGTCATGGTGCAATTCAATAATTTCAACATCCGGGAAAAATTTTGCTGCCTTTTTCGAAAATTCCATCATTAACACAGCGCCAATCGCGAAGTTTGGTGCAATTAAGCCACCTACCTGTTTTTCTCTAGATAGATTTGTTAAAAATGAAAGGTCTGCTTCTGAAAAACCTGTTGTTCCAACAACTGGACGAATCCCATGTTCAAGAGCAAATTGCGTATGCTCCAATGCGAATTCAGGCATCGTAAAATCAATCCAGACATCTGGTTGACAGCTAAGCAGACTTTCTTTATCTGTAAAGACAGGCACATCTACCTGTCCATATTCGACAAAATCACGTAAATTCTTTTTCGTTTCTAACGGATCCAAGACACCTACTAACTGAAACCCATCATTTTCTAAGACCATTTTTGTCGCAGTACTGCCCATTCTGCCGTTAAATCCGGCAACAACTATTTTAATCATGTGTCTGTCCATCCTTTCTTTCAAAACGAAACTTATCTCGTTGGTTAAATTTAGCCATATTTTTTTCAAAAACTTCCGTTAAATCAATCTCTAAAGAATTGGCCATAATCATCGTAACAAACAAGACATCCCCTAATTCTTCTGCCACTGTATTTTCTTTTTCATCCAATTTTTTTGGCTTTTCGCCATAATAATGGTTAACCTCGCGAGCCAATTCGCCCACTTCTTCAGTTAATCGTGCCATTTGAGAGAGTGGTGAAAAATACCCTGCCTTAAACTGCTGAATGTATTCGTCCACCTCTTTTTGCATATCTGCTAATGTGTGATTCTGTGTAGTTGCCACTATTTGCCTCCTCCCAGCTATCACTTAGTAATTCTCTTACTGATTATCTTAACAAATTCTAAGAATAATTCCTAGAATTATCACAGCTTGTTTCTAATTGTTAAATAAAAGAATTCGTGCTAAATTGTTCTTTAGAGAACTAGCGATTAAAAAATAAGACTCCTACGCATTTATAAGAGGTCCTTCTTTACTCTTTATTTTAGTAAACCGTACAGAATTAAGCTATTACTCTCAAACAGACGATGACTACTTCGTATTTAGATAGAAAGCCGGTGGTTCATAATGAATCGTAAAATGTTTTTCAAGGATATTCCCTTACTTATAATTGGTACCAGTATTTATGCTTTTGGCCTGGTGAACTTAAACATCGCCAATCATTTGGCCGAGGGAGGTGTTTCAGGGATTACCCTCATCTTATACGCTTTATTTAAGATTGATCCTGCCTATTCAACTTTATTAATCAATATCCCACTAATTATCATCGGTGGGAAAATTTTAGGCAAACGCTCCCTTTTCTACACCATCATTGGCACTCTTTCACTATCCGCATTCTTATGGATTTGGCAGCGCGTCCCCATAGAAATTAATCTTCAACACGACTTATTGATTGTTTCATTACTAGCTGGATTATTAGCCGGTTTAGGAAGCGGCTTGGTCTACAAAGTGGGCGGCACTACTGGAGGTAGTGACATCGTTGCTCGTATCCTAGAAAAGAACTACGGGATTTCCATGGGACGCTCCCTTTTTGCCTTAGACGTGTTGGTCTTGCTACTCTCATTAACTTATATTGATTTACAACGAATGATGTACACGTTAATCGTTTCTTACGTCTTCAGTCGCGTAATCGATTCGATACTAGATGGCGGTTATTCTGCAAAAGGCTTGCTGATTGTTTCCAATCACAGCGAAGAGATTGCTCCCATCTTAATGACTAGTCTCGAGCGAGGAATTACCTTCTTACATGGAGAAGGCGGTTTTTCCGGTGCTGATAAAAAAATAATTTATATGGTAGTCAGTGCGCGAGAAATTTCTGAAATCAAACGAATTGTCCACGAATTCGATTCAACAGCATTTATTTCTGTTTTAAATGTACATGAGGTTGAGGGAGAAGGCTTCACCTATCTCAAACCACAGACCCGTTTGCTTCGCCGACGAAATAAAACAAACTAAATAACTACAGATGAAAACACCGATTAAGCTCGCCTCCTCCTGCTAAACTGCAGAAGAAAACTAGCGTTAATCGGTGTTTTAAACAACTACATTGAGCGCGATTCATCTTTCTTACCACTAAAGTTGGTTTAGTGATTGCTCTGAAGATAAAAGGATGAGTTGGTTGACCTCGTTAGATAATTCTAAAAATGCTTCCTTGTCACCTTTTTCTAAAGCTAAATCAATCTGACTATACAATAATTGTAACTTGGCCTGTCTTTTTTCCTCTTCGAAATATTCATCGATTTCTTCCACAAGTTCTGGGTTGACCCGTTCATTCCATTTTGCAAAAGGATTATCTTCAATAATAGATAAAAACTCAGCCGTTTGCCACGCCTCATCAAATAGACATTCTAAATACAAGGGTTCTTTCCAGTTCAAACGAATCTCATGAAAAGCCTGATCACTATCCGTAAACGATTGGCCGTCAATATATAATTGAATCGGCTCACCCGCTTGATTAATATCACGAATTTGCAACCCTCGTTTGGTCTTATCGGCTGCCTCTACAAAGTGAACATTGTTTAGGATCGCATCATGATTTGCCAGATAATTTAAAATCCATAACACTTCACGGCGACTAAATGTCCCATGATTAACAAACCAGTTTAAGAATTTCTTTTTCTGTTGTACGTCGATAAACATACTTATCACCTATCTCTCTGCTAAATCGTCAAGCACAGACTGCACTTCTAAATCTCCTGGTTCATGATGCAAATAATGCGTTAATAATTCTTTGGCTTCAGGCAATTTTCCTTCTTCTCTCAAGAAGAACCCATATTCTTTTAAGAATTCTGGCTCATGTTGTAATTCTTGGAAGGCTTGCTCAAAATAAACAGCGGCTAACGCAAATTCTTCTAATTCATTGTAGGCATGGGCTAAATTCCACGCAGCATACGGATGATCTTTTTCCTCCATTTTGTCCAGCGTGTCAATTACTTCTTGATAACGTTCCTCTGTCAAATACAAATTACTCAATGTCAACAACGTTTCATCTTGCTTTTCACCTAACTCCAAAGCCTTCAATAAGTAATCCTCAGCACCTGTTACGTCATGCAAACGGAAGGCATTTTCAGATGCAAAATGATACAACTCTACTTGATAAGGATTCTCCTTCAGCCCTTCAGCAATCACTTCACTTGCCTCTTCAAGCAGCTCCTCTTCTTGCAAAGCCTCCGCTAAATAAAGATAGAGAGACTGATATTGAGGATTTAGCGCACGCAACTGCTGCAAATAATAAATCGCTTGTTCATTTTCTTTTAATTGAATATAAGTGAAGGCTAATTGGAACAGACGATCATCTGTCTGCTCTTCTTCTAAGGCAGCCTCAAGGTAACTAACGGCTTCCTCAAACTCTCCAATCATGCTATAAGCTGAACCTAATCGTTCATCAATCGAAACGGAAGAAATTTCCGTAATATCACTCACTAAAAGAGTTTTATACAAATCAATCGCTTCAATAAAACGACTCGTTGAGAAATATAATTCAGCTAACGCAAATTGGATCAACGGCTCATCCGGTAAAATCGCTGCAGCTTCTTTTAATTTTGCTTCACTCACTTCTGGAATATCTAACACTTGATACAAATCGGCGGTGACTAATAAACTTTGAGGGTAACTATCGCTCTCTTTAGACACCTGCTCTAAGTATTCGAATGCTTGATCAATTTGATTATTTTCTATTGCAATCTCAGCTAAAGGAATATTCAGCCCATCAGATTCAGGATAAACCAGCAATAATTTTTCAAAAACTTCTTTGGCTTCTTCTAAAAAACCTAGAGACAACAGTTCCTCTCCTAATTCTGCTAGGACATCCCCATCATCTTGTTTTAAGGCTTCTGTCAGCATTAATTGTGCCTCAGCCAAATCCTCATTGGCTAACGCTGCCAACATTTTTTCACTATATGTTTTCATGTTGTTCTCCTTTAATCTTCTGCACTATTGTTTTATAGGACTCCAGCGTTTTAAGTAACTCTTTTTCCGTCGGTAGCCGATGTTCCTTTATTATACCGATTTTTTCTAAAACCACTATCTTTTTGCTTTTTTTTCCCAGCAAAAGCACTTGTTCTACATAAGTACTCGTTAAGAAATCATTTGGCAAGGCAATAGGAAATCCTAGATAATCTAACCAAATTAAAAAGTTTTGATAATTAAACTGAATGGACTCAATTTCATCATTCCATTTTAAATGAAGCAAGATTCCTAGTAAACGTTTCATATGATCAGACAATAAATGCCCTGCTGATAACTGATAAAAAGCTTGCTCAAATAGCTGTCCATAAGTTTCAATAGACTCGCTATCTGCTTCATAATAGTTAAGTAGTGACTCAATTAACCCATTAAAAGATTGACGCATCAGCTTCTTTTGATTAGGGTAGTTTTTATATAATAATTTCAGAAATTCATGATCACGAACAATCCCACACTGTAGGAACCACAATAAATCCACCATTTTCCCTTCAGATTGATTATTTGTTAAGGTTTGATCAAAAATAACTTGGCTCGCCAAACCAGGTAACGCCATAACTTCTTGATAATTAGCTTTTTCAATTGTATTTGAGAGAGTCAATGCCTTCGCCAAAGACCTGATAGAAACAGGTAAACACCATAATTCCCCTGATAAAACAGATACTTTTTGGAAAAATCCGGTTAGCTTCATGACTCCTTCATTACCAAAAGCCACAAACAAGTACGACATTTCTTGTGAGAATTTTGCCGTAAAATTTAATAAAGCCGTTAACTCATCTAAATTATTACAATGGGCACTATTTGTACAAATGTACCAATCTACATCAGAATAGTTAGAAAAAAGTTGTCCTAATTTTTGGGAAAAACGATCGTAGTAGCGTTGATTCGTCACAATGATTACCCGTTTATTCGTCACAGGCGTTTGCTGTAGCTGTGAGGCGAACATTTCACCATAAACTACTCGACATTGGTACTCATGTTTTTTATAGACGCGCTCCACTATCATCCCCCCTTTTCTTTTATTCTACCATTAATTCGCGAATATATATAAGAAATCACATGCAAAAAGAACAGAATCCAAAAACATTCGTTATATTTTTGATTGTTTTCAAGTGATTAATAACCAAAAACCACTCGACACCAAGCAAAATACACCTTACATACCTGAAAAAATCCGTAGCTGTTAACCATTCCCATCGTGAATCAGAACAACTGTCGACACAACAACAAAGAACCCTCTGCCTCAATCGGCAAACAGCTAGAATTTCTGCTCCTTCGTGCCTTTTTTAAAATAACGCAAAAAAACGCCTATAGCCCTAGAGCCATAAGCGTTTTATTAGACGTTTTATTTAACTGCGTCTTTAAGAGCTTTACCTGGTTTAAATGCAGGTACTTTGCTAGCTGGGATTTCGATTTCTGCACCAGTTTGTGGGTTGCGTCCTTTACGAGCCGCACGCTCACGTACTTCGAAGTTACCAAAACCGATCAATTGAACTTTTTCACCGTTAGCTAAAGCTTCTTGAATAGTTGAAAATACAGCGTCTACAGCTGCAGTTGCGTCTTTTTTAGTTAAATCAGTAGCTGAAGCAACTTTTTCGATTAATTCTGCTTTGTTTGCCATGGAATGGATTCACCTCCTCAGAAAGAGATTTTGATGTATACACATCTTAATTCAGATATTCTTGAGTGGTCCAAGAATAAATGATAAATATTGATTTGGTTCAATATTCTTTAATCAAGATATCATAAGAACATTGTAATAGCAAGGTTTTTACGCCTTTTTGAGAAGTTTTTTTGTTTTTATTTAGATTTTATTCCTTTTAATAAAATTTCTTTGTAAAAACAGCATCGATATGGTAAAATGCCTATTTTCTGCGACGTGGAATGACCCGAATTGGCGTCCCTTCAAACGTGAAAGCTTTCCTAATCTGGTTCTCTAAGAAACGTTCATAAGAAAAATGCATTAATTCCTCTTCGTTAACAAAAATAACGAAGGTTGGCGGTTTTACCGCAACTTGTGTTGCATAAAAAATCTTCAAGCGTTTGCCTTTATCAGTCGGTGTTGGATTAATCGCTACTGCATCCATGATAACATCATTCAAGATAGCCGAAGAAATTCGTAAGTTTTGATTTACACTTACCTCTTTGATCATCTCTGGTAGCTTGTTCAAGCGTTGTTTCGTTACCGCTGAAACGAAGATAATCGGTGCATAATCCAAATAACGGAACTCTTCACGTACTTCCAATTCAAAATCACGGAGAGTATTGGTTTCTTTTTCCACCAAATCCCATTTGTTAACAACAATAATCACACCACGGCCCGCCTCATGGGCATATCCCGCGACACGCTTGTCTTGTTCACGAATACCTTCATCGGCATTTAAGACCATTAATACGACATCTGAGCGGTCAATTGCACGCATCGCACGCATCACGCTATATTTCTCTGTGTTTTCATAGACTTTTCCGCGTTTTCTCATACCAGCCGTATCGATCATTAAGAATTTTTGGCCTGCTTCATCAGTAAAACGAGTATCCACAGCATCTCTAGTGGTTCCTTCAATCTCCGAAACAATCACTCGATCCTCACCTAAAATTGCATTGATCAAAGAAGATTTCCCAACATTTGGGCGTCCAATCAAACTAAATTTGATAGTGTCTTCATCTTCATCTTCTGCTTCAGTTGAAAAATGTTTAATTGCTTCATCCAAAAGATCCCCAATACCCAATCCATGACTTCCAGAAATAGGGTATGGATCGCCTAGTCCAAGCGAATAAAATTCATAAATATCATTACGCATCTCTGGATTATCGACTTTATTTACCGCTAGAATCACGGGCTTATTACTACGATATAAGATTCGGGCAACTAATTCATCTGCATCCGTAATCCCTTCACGTCCACTACCCACAAAAATAATTACATCTGCTTCTTCAATCGCAATCTCGGCTTGGTGCTTAATCTGTTCCATAAACGGCTCATCACCTAGGTCAATCCCACCAGTATCAATAATACTGAATTCGCGGCCTAACCACTCACCTTTTGCATAAATCCGGTCCCGTGTAACCCCCGGAGTATCTTCAACAATTGATATGCGCTCGCCGGCAATTCGATTAAATATCGTCGATTTACCTACATTTGGGCGCCCAACAATTGCAATAGTTGGATTTGCCATCTTTTTTTGTCCTCCTTGACAGTTCTCAATCTTACTTAGTTTAACGAATGAACCGCGAAGTTGCAAGCTTAGTTTACCGATTCTTTTCACTTATAGCCATAAAATTAAAGAAATTAGCACTATTTGAACCGCAACATTTGCCTAACACAAGGCTCATTTTTTTATGGAGCAAAAAAACTGAGCTACATACTTATGCAACTCAGTCCTCATATTTATTTAGCAGATACTCGACTGAAAATTAAGCACGCTTATTCTTCAGTATCTTCGATTTCCCCTTTTAAAGCATCGCCTAGAATATCACCCATGGTAAAGCCAGTTGATTCTTCTGGCATTTCATAGTCTTCAACTTCTTTAGGACTTGCTTCTGTTTCAGGTTTTTCTTCTAACGCTTTAATACTTAAAGCCACCCGATGTTCCGCTGGATTCACTTCAAGAACTTTCACTTTGACTGCTTCACCCTCTTGTAATACTTCATGAGGTGTTGCAATGTGTTTGTGAGAAATTTGCGAGATATGGACTAATCCTTCTACACCAGGGAAAATTTCTACGAAGGCACCAAAGCTAGTCAGACGTTTAACCACGCCATCTAGAACTTCACCGACTGGCGCTTTTTCTTCGATTTCTGACCAAGGTCCAGGCAATGTTTCTTTAATTGATAGTGATACACGTTCTTGCTCTGGGCTAATAGAAAGAACTTTTACTTTCACTTCATCACCCACGCTTAAGACATCACTCGGTTTAGCAACATGTTTATGCGCAATTTCAGAGACATGTACAAGTCCATCAATTCCACCTAAATCAATAAATGCTCCGAAATCAGTCAATCGAGCAACTTTTCCTTCAACGGTATCGCCCTCATGGATATTTTCTAAGACTTCTTTTTTCTTCACTTCTTTTTCGCCTTCAACTACGGCTTTGTGGGAAAGGATTAAACGATTTTCTGACGGTTCGATCTCAATAATTTTAAAAGCAAGAGTTTTGCCTTTATATTCTTCGAAATCAGCCACAAAATGATCTTCTACCATTGAAGCTGGAACAAACCCACGGACACCGACATCAACGACCAAACCACCTTTTACAACGTTTGTAACAGGCGCTTCAATAATTTTGCCTGATTTGAAATTCTCTTCAATTTCTTCCCAGACTTTTTTCGCATCAAGACGGCGTTTAGAAAGCAGATAGCTTCCATTTTCTTTGTCTTTACCGATTGAAGTAATGACAACTAAGTCTAAAATGTCGCCAACTTTTACTACTTCATTGATATCATCCACTGGCAAAGTAGATAATTCTTTTGCAGGAACTACCCCTTCTACGCCGGTTCCTTCGATACCAACAACCGCTTGTTTATCTTCGATCGCAAGCACTTCTCCTCTAACCACATCTCCGACATTTACTTCTTGGACGCTATTAATAGCAGCTTCCATTGATTCATTGCCATTTTCCACTTGATTTTGATCAAATTCTGTCATGACGTATGTCCTCCTAACCAACATTTGATTCTAAACTACACTACTAATCTTGATTTTAAACGATACTTGAAAAAAAATAAAGCGATTTCCATCTTTTTTTCAAAAAAACCTGATATCCGATTATAATTGGAAAAAAAAAGAAAATTCACAAGTTTTCTTGTAAATTCTCTGTATCTTTCCTATAAATAACCTTTATCTTTAATCACTTGTCGAATGGCTTCAACAACTTGTTCAATTGATAGGCCTGTCGTATCAATTCGCACCGCATCTTCTGCTTGAACAAGCGGGGATGCTTTACGTGTGGAGTCAATATGATCTCTGTGTTGAATTTCTTTTTGAAGCGTCTCAAAATCTGTAGAAATTCCTTTTTCGATATTTTCTTTGTAGCGACGTTCTGCTCGTTCCGCCACACTAGCTACTAAGAAAATCTTCACCTCAGCCTTAGGAAGTACTGCTGTTCCGATATCTCTACCGTCCATCACCACGCCTCCATTTTCAGCAATTTTCTGCTGGCGAGCGACCATTTCTTTTCTAACTTGCGCATGTGCCGCAACTTCTGAAACCGCATTGGTCACTTCAGGTTGTCGGATGGCTTCGGTTACTTCTTTGGAATCAACAAATACTAGCTGCCCATTCTCTGTCTGTTTAAATGAAATCGGGTAAGTTTTTATCAAATCAACTAAGCCTGCTTCATCTGTCAATTGGACATTATGAGTAATCGCTAAGTAAGTCAGTGAGCGGTACATCGCCCCTGTATCGGTATAAATAAATTGGAATTCTTTAGCAAGAAGCTTTGCGACGGTACTTTTCCCCGATGATGCAGGACCATCAATTGCTAGACTAATATTTTTCACTGTCGGACATCCTTTACTCATTTTTTCAAAAATTTATTCTAGGTGACTATTAGGCACCCTAACTTCAATTTTAGAGACTGGGTATCAGTCAGTTTGACTAACCTCCCAGCCTCTCATCTGCTTTATTTAATTCGAATAGAATCGCCAGGTGACAAGAAGAAATTCTCTGGGCTCATCCCATTTAATTCATAAATAGTCTCCACTGAAACCCCTGTCCGACTAGCAATTTGGTTAGGACCTTCGCCGGCTTGAACCGTCGTATACTCTTCACCCGCAGCTGTTTGATTCCCAGCATTTTGATTCGCATTTTGGTTCGTGTTTTGGTCTGCATTTTGATTTGCGTTCTGATCACCATTTTGGTCTGCGTTTTGATTCGCATCCGCATTTCCGTTAGCTGCATTGTCAGCTGCCGAAGACGAACTTGATGAGTCAGTAGTTGACGAGCTGACTGTACTACTACTTGTCGTAGAAGACTCTTTTGTTTGACTACTCATTTTTGAAGAAGTCGTTGTCGTCGCCGTCTGTGTATTAGGTGTTGTCTTGTTATCATTCACCCACCAAACATAAAAACCTGTTGGAATGGCAGCAATTAAGAAAAGAAGAATAACTAACATAGTTAAAAACATCGTGTTGCCTTTTTTCCCTCTTCTTTGCTCACTACGTGAAGTATTTTGATCATATTCAGTATCGTAAATGGATTGTTCCCACGGTTCATTTGCTGTTTTCGTTTTTTTCTTATTGTCTCTACTCACTGTAAAATTCCCTCCTAATCACTGTCGTGTGCTATTATACCACAGGACTTCAACCTGTGTCCTCAAAAATCAGTCAGTTTTTTTTTCTTTAAATAATCTTAGTAAAAGAGTCTCCCAGTCTACTTGCTTGACCCTTGTCGACAACTCGAATTCTTTCTCGTCATCCGGTCTCTTTAAATAACGGGCGCCATCTAGATCACAACAAGTCGCTGGTTTCCTTGTCAGCTTTTCTGCAAAATAATTTAGCAAGTACGCTCGACGGCAACTCGCTGTCTGAATATATCCAAGCATCTTTTGTAACTGCTCCGATCGCTGAACTTGACGCTCGTTTATGCGGGCCAGCACTTGGCTTTTATTCTCTGTTTCTTTAATCTCAGCTAACCATTTCTGTTGAATTTCTGAAAGGAATTCTTCAGAACCACCCGCATTCTGCAAATATACTTCTAGTCCTTGACGCTCTTCTCGAGTCATCTGATGGAAAAAATGATGAATCCGTTCATCCCCTTCTTGATACAATAGGATAGCCTGACTGTCTCTTTGGTCTCTTCCTGCACGGCCAATTTCTTGGACATAATTTTCTAAACTATCAGGTAAATCATAATGAATAACAAAGCGAATATCGGATTTATCGATTCCCATACCAAAAGCATTAGTTGCAATTAAGATACTCAATTTATTTTCTGAAAACTGCTGCTGTAATTGTCTACGTTGAGAAGACGTCAAGCCACCATGGTAAAAGCCAACTGAAAAGTCCGTCTTTATTTCTTGATACAGTTGTTCGACCTGTTTTCGTGTCGCACAATAAATCAGGCCACTCCCACTCATTTGAGGAAGGAGTTTTCGCAAGCTAGCTAACTTTTCTTCGGTCTGTTCGACAAATAAAGCAATATTCTCACGATTAACTGATTCGGCAACCACTTGAGGCGCCGTTTCAAATAGCACCTGACACATATCTTCTCTCACCTTTGGAGTAGCAGTAGCAGTCAAAGCTAATGTTGTAGGTTGCTTAAGTTGTCTACGGACGTCTCCCAAACGTCGATATTCCGGACGAAAATCAACGCCCCATTGAGAAACACAATGGGCCTCATCAATCACAAACAAAGCAATCTCAGCCGATTGTAAAGCAAGGATAGTCTCACTCTGAACAAGCATTTCCGGACTAAAAAAAATAAACTTGTAGCTAGAAATTCTGGCTAATACATAGTTTTTTTCTTCTCTACTTAATAAACTATTACATGCAATGGCTCGCTTTTCACCATTTTTTTGCAACTGACTAACTTGATCTTCCATCAGAGAAATCAACGGCGAGACGATGACGACTAGCCCTTCTTTTAAATAGCCCGTTAGCTGATAACAAAGACTTTTTCCGGTGCCTGTGGGTAAGATTGCTAAGGTTGATTGATTGCTTAATAGATTAGCAATAATTTGTTTTTGGCCAAAACGAAAATTTGTGTAACCAAAGTAGTGATGAAGTGCCTCTTCTAATTGCATCGCCCGCTCCTTTCTCGATGGATTTTAATCTGAACCAATCGAAAGCTTTCATACGAGAGCTCAATTTGTTTAATTAATTCGCTGTATTGCCAGGTTAATACGGGACTCTTTACGTCTCGCAGAAACACCTCAATTTCTCTCGGGATAAACCAGTCAAACGGGAAATCTTCGGCACGAATAGCCCATTCAATCAAATGATCGCTCACTGTACTTCTTTTCAGATGTCGTTGAGCCATCACTTGCTCCTTGTTTGCGCCTTGAAGAAATAGCTGCTGCGTTTTCTGAGCACTCAGGTTATGATTTTGCAGCAAACTCTCTTGAACCAACAGATACAACTTTGACTGAGGTAGCTCTTCTAGTCGCCGCAAGAACCCATGAATTGCATTGTCTTCATATAGCTGGTTATCTGGTGACTGCTGCCACTCTTCAGGCAACAGCTGATACTCGACTGCGCCAGCAACTTCTTTCCCTGAAAATTGATTAGCTAAAAAGTTTGCTTGATGTATTGGTAACTTTTGAAAAACAAATGTCAATTCTTCTTTCAGCTGAAGAGCAAGTGTTGCTTTTTCTTGTGACCTAAGCCATTTTTTTAATTGATTGGTATAATATGGGCTGTTTTCAAGCGGTCGATAACTCTTATCTTGATAGCTGAGGTACGAAACCACTTGAATCGCAAACTTTATCAAGCGCCAACTCGTCTGCCCGGTCTTTCCATATGAAAAATAATCAATCTCCGGAAACTTTACCGACTGTCGTGCCAACGCAAATTGCCCTTCATTCGTTAACTGATAGTCTCCATCACTTTCTTCAAGAAAGCCTTTTTTACAAGCATTTTGCAAAATCTGAAAAAATGCGGACTCCGTTAAAATAGGAAAAGCACCAAAATACGGAAGAACTTGATGAAAAAAACCATATACCAACACTGAAGTAGTTCTTTTACCACGCAGCAAATGATATAAAGTTGTGCCTTTCATCTTGTTTCCTTCTTTAAAGAAGGATAGAATTAATTCATTCATGCTTTACTATACTCCTTAATAAGATAGGGTTGACTATTTATGAAAAATTGCCAAATCATTCCGGAACGATGTATTGCTTGCGGGATTTGTGAGCTATTGGCTCCTGCTGTATTTGACTATGATGATGAAGGAATTGTTCGCTTTGTAGAAGAACCGAATGCAACGCATCAATTTATTCCTGAAGCCGAAGAATCAGCGGTCCTTGAAGCCTATCGAAAATGCCCCGTTCGTGCTATTCTCATAGAAAAATAAGGACTATTCCCAAAATATTTAGTTTTTATTTTTGTAATTAGAGGTTATGACATCCGTCTTCTTGACCAATGTCATAACCTCTTTTAACTATTTTAGACACATAAACGGTAGACTGCCTCAGCATAAATATCCATGGCCTTATAGATACTTTCTAATGACCACGCCTCATCTGGTTGATGGGCCATACCAGCAACATCCGGTAGAATTGCCCCGAAGGCTACACATTGATTCATCGTCCGTGCGAAGGTTGCCCCACCAGAAACAATCGGTTCTGAAACTAAGTCACCTGTGATGTCACGATAAGTACTCATTAAATTCTGTACAAGCTCACTATCTAAGGGAACATAGAGAGAATGAATAAAATCATATTCTTCATAACGAAGGTCATATTCAGCAGCTTTAGCTGTTAGTTTTTCGACTAGCTCTGCTTTCTCGACAGTGACTGGCATCCGCATATCCACACCTATTCTGGTTTCTGTCGGTGTAATCGTAAGGCTTGCAAAGTTCATCGTTAACTCACCAGATTGTTCGTCTTCTATTTTTCCTACAACCGTTTCACCGGTTGCATTTTCTTGAACCAATTTCCCTAAGAAATTTAATGGAGCAAAGTCAACAATTTCTGACAAAGCCATTGCTAAACGAGTGATGGCATTAATCCCTTTCGGTGCCTCTTTCGAGTGAGTACTCTTACCGATGACCGTAATTGCTTCGCCCGCTTCTTCAAAATCAAAATTAAGAGCCTTAAGTTGCTCTTTCACTTCAGCTAATTTATCTCCTGAATACTTCGCTACTTCCGGTACAACATTCATTGTCCCAGGTAGATTGACTGCCACTTCTTGTGAACCAGGTCCAACTAAATAGGCTTGTAATAACCCTTTTTCAGCATAAATTAATGGAAATTTTGAGTCCGGTGCAAAGCCTAATGTAATTGGCTCTTCCTTTTCATTATACTTATCTAAACAGCGCCATAAATTTTCTTCATCTGTGCCGAAGATGAAACGCACCCGTTTATTAAAGGTTACGCCCTCATCCATTAAAGATTTTACTGCATACAAAGAAGCAATCGTTGGGCCCTTATCATCCTGTACACCACGGCCAATCAAGCCTTTATCAGTTAAGACGGGCTCAAACGGATCAGAGTGCCAATTTTTCAAATCCCCTGCAGGAACAACATCCAAATGACACAAGATACCAAATAATTCTTGGCCTTCCCCTACTTCTGCATAACCGTAATACCCTTCCGGATCTTTAAAGGTTTTAAACCCTAATTCTTCAGAAATTTCTAAGACTTTATCTAACGCAGCCACCACATTCTTGCCAAAAGGATGTCCCTTACCGGCATCCGATTCATCTAAAATTGATGGGATACGGACTAATTCTTTGATTGCTTCAATTGCTGCTGCTTGGTGTTCTTTTTTGACAAATTGTTTCATTTTTATAGCCTCCAATTTTTAAACTCAGCGGCAGAAACGACTCAAATTAATTCAGTCGAAGTCTTACCTACCGATCTCGAACAATCAGACATTCGTGCTCCCTTTTATGATAGGCTTACCGAAAATATTTGTCTAGCCCTACTCTAAAAAAAGACCGATTTTTTCATAAGTCCTTGTTTTCATTTACTTATTACTTACTCTATCTAAGCTACAGATTAGATACGAGTTAGCTTTCCTACCTATAAATCCCCTATATAATCCACGTGCCAGTCTAACTGTTTCGCTATCTTGTTCTATGGATTATATGGTAAAGCAAAGAAACAAAAAAACTGACCAAAAACGTGCTTGTTTTCAGTCAGAATTATTATTTTTTATTTAATTATAGTAGATGGTCGATTGAATTGATGCTGTTTCTTGACTAACCAAGGAAGTAACTTGGCATGCAAGACAAGGAAAACCGCACTCACAATAGCTCCTTTAATTAGATTGAATGGTACAATCCCGATTAACACGTAATTTATTAACGGCATTCCGAGAAATTGATTCGCATTCACTCCAAAGAAATACAAATATAAGGGCGTAATCACAAAATAATTAGCCACACTCATGAAGACTGTCAAGGCTAGGATACCACTCACGGTTCCCACGGCTTTATTTTTAAATTTGTGGCTACCTTTGTTAAAGAAATAATACATCGGTAAAGTAAATATTGTTGAAGCAAAGAAACTTGCTACGTCGCCCACCATATTCGATGGACTGAATCCTGTCGTTATTAAATGCAACACAGAGCGAATGAAAGCAGTCGCTATCCCCGCCATTGGGCCGAATAAAAACATACTAATCATAATCGGAATATCGCTAAAGTCGATTTTTAGAAAACCGAAAGCTGGCATTATTGGAAATGCGATATACTGTAAGACCAAACCTATTGCTGCAAACATTGACACGGCGACCATTTTTTGTACCTGATTGTTCTTCATTTGAAATCCTCCTGGTTAAGGACACATCTTCAACGAACCCTTTAAATCCATATTTTTATGCGTAACAAACAAAAAAACTCTATTTTTTCGCAGGGAAAAATAGAGTTAGAGTTATTTGAGTCAGCAAAAAAACATCAATTCAAATAAGCCCTATCTTCTTTATCCAGACTGTACTGTCGGTATCAGAATTTCACTGACTCAGCCACCTCAATGAGATGGGTCGTGGACTATAACCACCGGTCGGGAATTTCACCCTGCCCCTGAAGACGAACCTTTTATTTAATTTTTGTTACAAGTCAAGTATACACGGTCGATAGAAAAAAACAAGCTTTTTGTTTCAGACCAATCTAACTTTTTGATACTCTTGCTATTTTAAGACTTCCAAACAGTTTAGGGGACTTTTTTAAAGTCCCCTTCCTATTAGTTATTAGTTGCGTCTCTCGTTTGACTTATTAGTCGCTAAATTCAATAAACTGCTGACTTCTTTCTTATTTAACTCACGATAATCACCAGGTCGTAAGCCTTTTAATGTCAATTCCCCGTAGCGTTCACGCTTTAGTTTTTGAACAGGTAAACCGACTGCTTGAAGCATATTTTTCACTTGGTGATTTCTGCCTTCGTGGATTATCAGTTCGACAATACTCGTGCCTGTTCGTGGATCTACAGAAATAACCTCTGCTTTAGCAGGCGCTGTTTTCCGTCCTTCAATTCGAATGCCTCGTGTCAATGGATGCAACATTTGTTTCGTTGCTAGACCTTTAACTTTCGCCACATAGACTTTATCAATTTCATGACTTGGGTGGGTTAGTTTTTGCGAAAACTCGCCATCATTGGTCAATAATAATAAACCTGAGGTATCATAATCCAAGCGACCCACTGGATAAATTCGCTCATTGACACTTGGTAAGAAGTCAGTCACAACTTTTCTTTCCTTATCATCAGAAACCGCCGAAATTACTCCTTTGGGTTTATATAACAGATAGTAGCCATATTCTTCTTGATAAATCGGCACATCATCCACTTCAATTTTGTCACCCTTATTAACTTTAATTCCTAATTCTTTTACGATTTTGCCGTTCACTCGTACTCGCCCAGCAACGATATATTCTTCTGCTTTTCGGCGCGATGTAACTCCTGCGTGTGCGATGACTTTTTGTAGTCTTTCCATTTATTCTTGCTCCTCTGTGGTTGTGTCTAATTCTTTTCCTTTATAACGATCGAAAAATAAATCGGTTGACTCCTCTTCGTCTTCCATCTCCATCGATTGAATATCTGGTAGTTCATCTAATGATTTCAAGGCAAAATAATCCATAAAATAATCAGTTGTACCATATAAAATTGCCCGTCCAGGACCATCTACTCGACCTTTGTCTTCAATCAATTGGCGAGCCACTAACTTTTGAACAGAGCCGGATGACTGAACCCCACGAATCTCCTCAATTTCAATTCGCGTGATGGGCTGTTTGTAGGCAATAATTGATAATGTTTCTAAGGCTGCTTGCGATAATTTATTTGAGATAGGTGACTGAGCATATTTCTTGAGCAACTTGGCAAATTTCTTTTTCGTAGTTAAGACAAAATGATTGCCTACTTCTAAGATATTTAAGGCCGAATTTTCGTCCTCTTCGTACCTTTTATCCAATTCGCCGACCCATTCATATACTTGAGGCGTCTCTGCTCCTAAAAGATAGCTCAACTCATCTAAGCCGATGCCTTCTTCTCCCACAACAAATAAAATCGCTTCTAACTCACTCAGTTTCGTCATCTGTTTGTTCTCCTACTGTTCCGTAGAGCATGATTGGCAGATAATTCGCCTCTTGCTCCACCTTAATTCGCCCGGTTTTCATCAATTCTAACAACGCCATAAAAGTTGTCACAATTTCTGAACGGGAATTTTTTGAGAAAAAGGAATCAAATGTACAGCCTTTATTTCTCGGTAAACTAGCCAATTGTTTTTCAATCATTTGAATCTTCTCTTCAATCGTCACATCCTCTGAAGCCACTGTTGTTTCAACCGTTTTATTTTTTTTGCGTTTTTCTAGCATACTATGAAACGCTAAAAATAAATCAATCGTATTAATCTGGTTCAAAGGTAATCGAGGATCATGATCCTTATATTGATCGACATCCATCGGCTCCTTAGTAAAATACAAGCTTCGTTCATCTGCTTTTTCAGAGAGCACCTCTGCTGCGTATTTAAACTTACGATACTCTAATAATTGCGCAACTAAGGCATCTCGTGGGTCTTCCCCTTCTTCTAGTTCTTCCTCAATTTCCAATTCTTGC
Source organism: Candidatus Enterococcus huntleyi (assembly GCF_009933175.1). Taxonomy (GTDB): domain Bacteria; phylum Bacillota; class Bacilli; order Lactobacillales; family Enterococcaceae; genus Enterococcus_K; species Enterococcus_K huntleyi. The sequence continues at coordinate 62,777 of NZ_MAEJ01000007.1, forward strand.
TTTGGCAAAAGCATCTGACTCTTAATCGCCATTAGCGTAGCAGCCATAACTAAATACTCCCCAGCCATCTCTAATTCCAGTGTTTTCATTGTATGAATATAGGTCATATATTGTTCGGTTACAGCAGAAATTGGAATATCATAAATATCGATTTCCAGTTTTTTTATTAAGTGAAGCAACAAATCAAGTGGCCCTTCAAAAACATCTAGCTTTACATTAATCTCTTGCACATGACTCCTACTTTCTTTACAAAATACCTAGCCAGCCTACGCCCGCGGAAAATGCTGTTTGTACACATCTGTCATCCGTTTTTTGGTAATATGCGTATAAATCTGCGTTGTTGAAATATCGGCATGTCCCAGTAACTCTTGCACCGTGCGTAAGTCCGCCCCATTCTCTAGAAGATGCGTAGCAAAACTGTGACGCAACGTATGAGGAGTGACGTCTTTATTAATTCCAGCCTCACGCACAATCGCCTTTAAATTTTTCCAAATTCCTTGTCTCGACAAGCCGGTTCCGTGATTGTTAACAAACAAGTGAGTTTCATTCGGTTTCTTTTTCGTCAATGTCGGACGAACTTCTTCCAAATAACGTTCAATCCAATGAATGGCATAATCGCCTAAAGGAATAATTCGCTCCTTATCCCCTTTACCAATCGTCTGCAATAAGCCAATCGATAAATGGAGATTGCCCAACTTCAAACCAATCAGCTCACTCACGCGCAAACCGGTGGCATACATAACCTCCAAGATTGCACGGTCTCTAATCCCCAAAAGCTTACTCGTATCCGGCGTTTCTATTAAACGTTCAACTTCTTTCAAACTTAAGGTACTAGGTAACTTTTGTGCTTTTTTAGGAGAATCAATATGTTGCATTGGATCATGCTCTGTATATCTTTCCTGCCGTAAAAACTGATGAAAACGTCGCAAGCTTGACACCATCCGTGTCACCGTTGCAGAAGACTTTCCAGCCATTTGCAAGGCCTGCAAAAAATTCACCACTAAAAATCGATCGACTTCTTGCCAAGAAGCAATCTTATTTTCTTCAAGGAAAGCTAGATACTGAGTTAGGTCACGCTCATAACTCATGCGTGTATTTAACGATAGACCTCGCTCAATATTCAAATAATGAAGATACTCGATAATTTGCTCTTTCACAAAAATCACCCAACTTTCGCATTATTTATCATAACAAATAACCAGTGGGAAGGATAGAAAAAAATAGGATTTCCCTTATAAACTCACTATCAGCTCACTAATTATGAACAATCGTCCCCTCAATTCTCAAGAAACTCGAAAAAACAGTTCCTCACTCCTAGCTGACAAAGAGCCAAAAAAAGAGAGAACACGCTACAGCGGCTCCCAAATTTTTGGCTCTCAACCGGATGACACAATTCCCTACCTATTTAAAAAATAGTAGATTTGATGATAAACATGCTACATTGATTTTTAATCAATAGGCAACGTCCATCCAGCAAGTTACTTAGTCATTTATTTAATGGTTTCCAAATCTAGCCATTTTGCATCTCTGTGGAATGACTTGACTCTTCTGTCGCGTCTTTTTTCTTCAATTGACACGCCCGACAAATACCGTGGAATGTCAGACGGTGATCCTTTATCGCAAATTGGTATCTTTGTTCGACAATCTGCTCCACAGAGCCCAACAAATCTTCTTCAATCTCTTCGATATTTCCACATTCCAAGCATAACAAATGATGATGGAAATGTTTTGCACCTTCTTTGCGCAAATCATATCGAGCAAGCCCATCGTTAAAGCTGACTTTATCAACAATTTTCAAATCAGTCAAAATTTCTAAAGTCCGGTAAACCGTTGCTAGACCAATCTCAGGACTCTTTTTTTTGACTAAAAAATAAATTTCTTCAGCAGATAAATGATCTTTCTCATTTTCTAACAATACTAGCACGGTGGCTTCTCTTTGTGGCGTCAGTTTAAATCCTGATTCATGAAGCTGTTCTTTAGTTTTTTTCAATGCGGCAATAGGATTCATGTGACTTCTTTCCCCTTATTTATAATTATTATAATTAAAAAACTTAATCGCGACCTATAAATTAAAATAATTATAGGTTACAATTAAGTTTTTAGCAAGCGATTCTCAATTAGAATCTTTATCTATCTCTGAGGTTAAGATTGTATAGCCATCTTTTTGTTGAATTCTGCGTTGTTTCAGCAAACTTCCCATCGCCCGTTTGAATTGTCCTTTACTAATCCCAAACGTTTGAAGAATTTCCTCTGGTGTTGATTTATCTGTATAAGGAATCTTATTCTCAGGTGCCCGTTCTAAAAAGGTTAGAATCATCGCAGCATCATCACTGATTGCTTCATAGGCCCGCGGTTTCAAAGAAAGATTCAGTACGCCATCCGGTCGAACACCAATCACTCGTCCAGTAATCTTCTCTCCTAAACGAGGCTCTTGATATCGCTCAGAAGGATGGATAAAGCCAATATAAAAATCATCTGTCAGTACATAAGAACCGACAATTTTTAAGCGATACACTGTGCCGCTAATGTTTTGATTCTTCAATTCCTCCGTGCCGCGATTACTCAATGCTTGGAAGATTTTTTCATCAGCCAAAGATCCCCAAATGCGATCCTTAGCATCAACTGTTAAAGAAATCATCAGTTGATCCCCATTTTTAGGCCATAACTCACGCATCGATGGCAGTTCATCTAAAGAAATAGCGACATCTTTATCTGGTAAGCCAATATCCACAAACGCCCCTAAATCTCGACGTGTGCCTGTCACTGTACCAAACGCATAGTGTCCGATGCGACTTTTAGGAATCTCAGAAGTCATACTCAGCTCTTGCTTTTGATTCACATACCCAAAACCTTCGACAGCCTCTCCTAAATTATGTTCCCCTTCAGATTTCGCTAATCGAAACGTCAGTCCATTTTTTTGGACAAAGTAATGTGTTTCATTTTCATCTGTAATCATTCCACTAAATACTGTTGCTAATAATGTATTCATTTTTTTCTCCTCTACTTAAAAAAACAAGCGCAGTAAAGCCATTGTGACAATCCCAACAATCACTGTTTTCATCAAATCTTTGGTGCGTATAGCTACTAAAAAAGTCGGGACACACGCTACTAACGATAATAAATCAATTGCCGGTAATTTACCAGCCCGAACTTCTAAAATACTCTGAAATAACAACGCCGTCAAGATACAAATTGGAATATAAGACAAAAAATCCATCAACCATTTAGGAAAATCAATTTTTTTTGACAAGATAAACGGAACAATTCTAGGAATCCATGTGACAACTGCTGATCCCGCGATAATCAAAAATAAATAACTAGTTGTCATGATTCGTCACCACCCCTACTAAACAGCCAAGTAACGTCGCAATCAATACGGAAATTTCGGGAGAAAGAAGCGCCATCATCAGATACAGAGAGACACAAACACTAGCCAATACGATGATTGTCTGGCGTGTTCGTTTTCTCATAGGTAAGTCGACTTGTAAGACGAACAATCCTATAAACATCCCAATCAGAGCAAAATCTAAGCCAAAACTTTCAGGACTAGGAATGTATTCTCCCAGTAATCCGCCTAGTACTGTTGCGATAATCCATGTAGAATAGGCCATTATATTTAATCCATTCATCCACGGCACTGTAACCTTTGATTTTTTTGTTAATTCAGTCGCCAGAACGCCATAAGACTCATCAGTCAATAACGTACCAATCCCGATACTTTCTAATAAATTAGCTTGTTTAAAATGGGGTGCTACAGACATACTCATCAAGAAATGCCGCAAATTCACTAAAAAAGCCGTAAAAACGATACTCGCTACCGGCGCTTGAATAGCAATCATTCCACAAATAATAAATTGAGCACTTCCCGCATAGATAAAAACCGACATCATCAGAATTGCAAAAATTGACAACCCAACACTTTTCCCTACCACACCAGCCGCTATACCAATCCCTAAATAGCCTAAGACTGTTGGTAAACAGGCCTCAACTCCTGCTCGAAATGTCGTTGCAGATTTCATTTGTTTTTCCATAGACTTCCCCCACATCCTTTTAAAACAGATATCCTACTAAAATAATCAGCCAGACATTCGCCACATTTCCCCTTGTTTACCTAGCAAGCCGTCCCTTTACACCGAAGCTTTAGCAAAATTAAAAAACACCCATTTTTATGTATTTCTTCTATAATAACGAAGTTGAAAGTACAACGCAACGTCAAACAGAGACTTTTTTCTAAATTTTCTGATTATTTACCGTAGCATCTATTACCCATGTAAAAAAACGAGTAGGCTAATCGCACCCACTCGTTTGAGAAATATGAATTAGAATTTTTTCCACACCTGACCTGCTATAAGCTACTAGCTCCTTTTCAAGCGTTCATTCACTAGCCATTCTCTCGCCTTATTGCGTTTGATCGCTACCATTTCCACCAAACCAACCCGTTTTACAATTGATGGTCATTAAATAAACAGGAAAAGAATAATCAGAACTCAATAAATTGGATGGCTTAGTCGCGTACAAATTATAAAATCCTTCGCCCGCTTCAATTCGAGCTGGCTCTAAATAATAACCACCTTCGACAATATAACCACGAGAAAAAGCAATCGATAGCACATGGTCTTTCACCCCATCAGCCCAAGACCAAGCTGCATTGTTGACGTCAGCAATATCACTTTGTCTTGAAGATAAAATTGGTAGTCCTTGGTTATTTTTTTGGAAGACAGGGTGTCTCATTCCTTGACTATCATAGGTCCACTCCACATTAGGAACAGCCGCTGAGCCGCCAGAATTTTGGGCAGATACATTCGTTTCAGCGGACGTTGTCTTGTTCGCCGTTTCTGCTTGTTTTGCCGCCTCCGCTTGTTTATTCGCTTCAGCTTTTTGCGTGGCTTCCTTGGCTTTGTTAGCCTCTGTATCAATCTGTTTTTTTACTGCTTGCAAGCCGATTGTTAACTCTTTTGCTAGCTCTTTATTTTTGACATTTTCTACTGCTTTTTTCGCAGCATCATAATTTTCTTTGTTTGCTTTGTCAGTCACTTTTCCATTCACATAAATCACGTCAACCAACTCTTTTGCAGTTTGCAATTCATCAAATTGGCTCTGAGCCGTAGCAATCGCTTCGTTCATCAATTTAGCAAAGCCACTTGTTTCTGTAGAAGCCTCTAGCCCAATTTGCTTATCTTCCTTCAAAAGTGGTTCTTTGATTAATGTATCATCAGAAATCACCGCACCTGTAAAGAGCGCATTGACTTTATTTATCATGGCAACTTTATCAGAAACATCTTTGAACTCTTCAGCAACTTTTTCATAGCCCTTTTGATCTTTGAGCGCTGATAATTGCGAAGATAATTTAGTTAAATCTGCAGATACTTTTTCAGTACGAATAAATTCATGGGTATCATCCGTATAAAATTCATCTAAATTTTGTTGAATTGCTTCAAGTTCAGTCGCTTTTTTCTTCGTTTCTTCAACTTGTTGGGCTTCAGCAGCCTTCTTATTCTGACTATATACAGTCCAAGCACTTGCGCCTAAAATAAGCACCGCTACCGCAGTAATCCCACGAGCAATGTTTCTTTTCTTATGAGAAGTAGTCTTTTGTTCTGGTTCTGTTGATTCAGAAGTAGCAGCCTTTTCCAGCGGTTCAGCCTCTAACAATTCAACTTCATCCAAAATCACTTCGTTCGTATCAGGTGCTTTCGGTGCTTCGCCAAAAATAGGTGTTGGCGTGACTGACTCAGTTAATTTATCTTCATCACTCTTTTCTTCGTTTGCTGCACCTTTTTTCACATCAGCTGTTTCTACCGCGTTCTCGTCTAGCGAATTTTTTTCTAGCTCTTTTGAAGTGACTTCAGCACTTACAGCATCGGAAGATACTTCGGATAACTTTTCATCCGCTGCTTCTTCACTTTCCTGCTCCACAGACATATCCTCGGTTGATTGTGTCTGTGCCTGCTCTGTCAAATGTCCCTGATCTACTACTTCTTTTTGATCCACTTGATTTTTTTGTTCTGGTTGATCTACTTGGACAGTTTGATTTGCTTGTTTATCTTGATTACTGGCGTTTTCTGGTAATTCAGGGGAGTCAGATTCTTCCTCCCTGGCCTTTTCTATGGAATCATTGGCAGTTGCCTCAGCCTCAGAAGAACCATTGACCTCTTCTCCACGATGCTCACGAATATAGGCCGCTAAAAGAGAATTTTCTGTATCTTCTTCATCCAGTTCTACCGATTCTTTCAATTCTTCTGGCTCTTCTGATTCATCTGTCGCTTCTGAATCTTTTAGGCTCTCCGGCTCATCTGGTTGTTCTAATTCTTCAGATAACGTTGTTTGTTCGGTTTCTTTTTGGCCAATGTCAGGCTCTGATTGTGAACTAGACTCTAGTTCTTCCGACTTATTTTCGACGATATCTTCTGATTTATCTGTTTCTTCGTTTGTCGACTCATTCGTTTCATTCGCTTCTGAATCTGGCGTTTCAGTAAACATTTCCATCATAGATTCCAATGGTACATCGCCATAATCTGACCATTTAATATCATCATTTTTATCTTCAGTTAGTTCATCGATTGATTGTTTTTTCAAATCAAAGCCGCATTTTGGACAACTATCTAAATCGTCTTTATATTTAAATCCGCAATTTGGACACTTTTTTCCCACTAGTCGTTCGGCTCCTTAGTTTATTTTTTTACGCTCATGCTTTAATCTATCATATAAATCTGTAACAGAAAAGCCCCTCTGCTTTACGATTTTATTAAGAATTTTTAAAAGCAAGTAATATTCGTAGAATTTATATCGATTTACGACGAAAAAAATAGTTAGAACAATCAATTATGATTGCTCTAACTACTTAATTTTGGTGACTTTCTATAGAAGAATGAATTAACTTATCTCCTCATCCTATAGACGTCTCTCTTATTCTAAAAAGTCTTTTAATTGTTTTGAACGTGATGGATGGCGTAATTTACGTAAAGCTTTCGCTTCAATCTGACGGATGCGCTCTCTCGTTACGCCGAATACTTTTCCGACTTCTTCTAGCGTACGTGTCCGACCATCGTCTAAACCAAAACGTAAACGAAGTACGTTTTCTTCACGGTCAGTTAAGGTATCTAGGACATCCTCAAGCTGTTCTTTTAATAATTCATAAGCTGCATGTTCAGCTGGGCTAGTTGCTTCTTGGTCTTCAATGAAGTCTCCAAGATGCGAATCATCTTCTTCACCAATTGGTGTTTCTAATGAAACTGGCTCTTGAGCTATCTTCAAGATTTCACGAACTTTTTCAGTCGGTAAATCCATCTCTGCACCAATTTCTTCAGGTGTCGGTTCGCGTCCTAAATCTTGTAGTAATTGACGTTGAATACGAATTAATTTGTTAATCGTCTCAACCATATGAACTGGAATACGAATGGTTCTCGCTTGATCGGCAATCGCACGGGTAATTGCTTGACGAATCCACCATGTCGCATAAGTTGAGAATTTGAACCCTTTGCGATAATCGAATTTTTCAACAGCTTTCATCAAGCCCATGTTCCCTTCTTGAATTAAATCAAGAAATTGCATTCCACGGCCCACATAACGCTTAGCAATACTAACTACTAAACGAAGATTGGCTTCTGCCAAACGTTGTTTTGCTTCCTGATCGCCTTCTTCAATTTTTAATGCTAAAGCAACTTCTTCTTCAGCAGTTAATAAAGAGACACGACCAATTTCTTTTAAATACATACGAACGGGGTCATTGATTTTCACACCAGTTGGTGCTGAAAGATCTTCTTGTTCCGCTTCTTTGGCTTTTTTTTCATTACTTTTTAGACTATGAACAGATGGTTCCCCATTTTCATCGACAACACTAATCCCAGCGTCTTCAACTTTTTGGATTAATTTGTCCATCTCATCTGCATCCAAAGTAAATGGCGTTGCTAATTTATTCGACAATTCGTCATAAACGACTTGTCCTTTTGCTTTGTTTTCTTTGATGAATGACGCAACCGCTTCATTATACGCTTTTTTCTCTGTTTCTTTTGCCATAAAGAAGGCCCCCTCTAGTTAGCTATTAGGCTTTTTTAACTGTTTCGTTAAATTTATTATTTCAATTGCTAGTTCCAACTCTAGTTGTTGATTTCCGTTTCGACTGGCTTCTTGCTGCAATAATTTTTTTTGTTTTATTTCATCAGCTAAGCTAGCTTTCCCGATAACCGCCAATAGGTCTTGTATTTCCCGTTCGGAACTCGTATCCCCAACAGAAAAATAAGCAATTTCAATGACTGTTTTTCGTAATGCTTCTTTCTTTAGAAAGTCTAAAAATTCTGGAAGTGTAAAGGTTCCTCGTTCTTCCAAGAATGCTCCCAATAAAAAGTAAATTTCTTGGTACTGATCATGCACAAATTGAAAGGATAATTCATTCAATTGATTCCGTATTCCTTGTTCGTTAAATACCCGAAACAATAAATTACGCTCGGCTTTCTCAACCAAAGATAGTGGCGCTTTCGTAACAGGAGTCGGTGCAACCGGCGCAATCTGCGGCGCAAAATTTTCTTGCCGTCTGGCTGCTCTTCTCTGTTGTCGAGATTCTTGCTTTAACGACCGCAATTGTTCTTGGAGACTTTCGCGGCCAATTTGAAATTCTGTTGAAAGCTGGGTAAGGTACTTATCTTGCTCAATCGGTGAGGCAACTGCCACAAGTTCTTGAAGTAACTCCTCAATATAATCAAGTTGTTCTTTCTCATTTTGTAAGTTGCGATTCAATCGATGGTAACGCATTTTAAAAGTAAAAACTGTTTCTCTTCCATGAAGAGCAAGTTCCTTAAATGCAGCTTCACCATATTTCCGCAGATACTCATCTGGGTCACGGCCTTCTGGCACGCTCACCACTGACAAATTCAAACGACTATTATCATTCAATAATTCAATCGCTCGATTCGTTGCTTCAATCCCCGCACTATCGCCATCGTAACAAATAACCAATTCTTTGGTCACTCGTTCAATCATGGACAACTGCTGACTGGTCAAACTGGTCCCCATCGAGGCAATCCCATTATGAATTCCGGCTTGCCAAGCCGCTATAACATCCATAAATCCTTCAAATAAGAACACTTCGCCTTCTTTTCGAATCATGCTGCGTGCCTTATCGAAATTAAAGAGTACCAACCGTTTATTAAATAATTCAGTCTCTGGACTATTTAGATATTTTGGTTGATCCGTTCCTGGGAATTTTTCAGTCTTTAACAAACGTCCGGAAAATCCGATTGTTTTGCCTTGCGGGTTTCGAATAGGAAACATAATCCGTTGGTAGAATCGATCAACGAAGGTTCCATCATCTCGATGCACGAACAAACCACTTTCTTTCATCAGTTCGACATCATATGACTCGTTTTCGAATACTTGAACCAAAAACTTGCGTTCATTTGGTGCAAAGCCAATCTGAAACTCTTCAATCAACTCCATAGTCAAACCACGTTCGAGTAGGTAATCTAATGCTTCTACCCCAGCTTTTGTACGCACCAATAGATGATGAAAAAGCTCATTTGCTTTTTCATGCAATTCAATCAACTGTCTCTGTTTTGAGTTTCCTTGTTCTTCTCGATTAGAAGCTACCCAATTTCCTTGTAGAGGAATTTGTTCCAATTCAGCAACCTTTTCGACTGCCTCAGGGAAGGAAACTCCTTCAAGTTCTTGAACAAAGTTAAAAACATTCCCGCCTTTTCCACAGCCGAAGCAATGGAAAATTTGTTTGTCTTCTGCAACTGAAAATGAAGGAGATTTCTCTTCATGAAAAGGACATAAACCTAAATAGTTTTTACCAGATTTTTTCAGCTGTACGTATTGACCAACAATCTCGACTATATCTGTTTTCCCTCGGATTTCATCAATGACTTCTTGAGGGATTCTTTGAGCCATTTGACTCACCTCCCGTTTATACTTTTTCTGTATAAACAACAGTCGGTAAAAAATCGCACTAATAAGCATCAGCGCGATTTCTAAAGGACACAATTATACATATTTCATTCTACCATATCTTTTGCTGTTTTCAAGTAGTTTGACTTCAACTAAATGATTTTTCTTTATTTTTTTCAACTTATTTTCAATTATTAGATGGTTTTCATAGAAAAATCACTTTGCAGCCTAATGCTTCCACTTGTTTTACATTCAGTCTATTACTTTTTCAATCCCGTTACCTTTAGAACCAGTCGGCCGTCGTAGAGAAAATCCACTGATTGGTTTTGACCACATCTGCATAAAATATATTTCCCCCATTATGGTACAAATAGCCCCCATTATATAATAAAGATTGGATACGCAGATAACGGTACTGTTTCTTTTCGGAATTTCCTAAGGTTGGTGAGAGCACATCTCGCGAATAAACTTCGGCTAACTCGACTGTATTTTCCCCACCATTTTCAGCAATATAATTCACATAATCGATTCCATAATTATACGCCTGAACAGCTGTCCAAATATCGGTGCCTTTATCTTTTGCCTGAGCTAAAACTTCAGCGAAATAAGACACACCTTTTTCGATACTCTCTTCCTGTGTGGTAATCTGATTTTGACTTCCGAAGGCACTCTCAGAGCTTTGCATCAGATCAATTCCCTTACCTTTAGACTCTGTATAGATGATTGCCATCAATAAACCCTTATATTCTGAAATTTGATTCTTCTCCGCAGCTTCTTCGACCTGTTCTTCATATTGATTGACTCGTCTCACTGTTTGAACCGTTTGATAGGTCAAATACAGCGTCCCAGCAATAAAAATGAAGAGAACCATTAGGAGAAAGGTTTTCAAAATTCTTCTTTTTTTCCGTTTTCTCATTCATAATCATCCAAACTTTTTACGTCTTTCAACATAGTACTATGAGTTGAATTAAATAATCAATTATCTCAGCAACATTTCTGTTTCTTTAATAAAAAATGAAGAATCTAGCCTTTTCTTTGCCGAAAATACAAGTTGGTTTATACTTAATCTAAGTAGGTGATTAAATGAACCCAGAAAGACACTATGCCACCATGGCTGATGGCAGTCAAATATACTACGAAAAAAGTGGGCAAGGCTACCCGCTATTTCTATTACACGGTAACGGCGGCAGTGGCAAATACTTCTCCAGACAAGTCCCAGAGTTAGAAAAAAATTTCCAAGTATTTCTAGTCGATAGTCGTGGGCATGGGCAGTCAACGAATAATGCAGACAGCTTGACTTTCGCTGAAATGGCAGAGGATATCAAAACAATTATGCACTTAGAACAAATTCAGATAGCCGATTTTCTAGGTTTTAGTGATGGCGCCAATCTAGCCATGGTCTTTTCAAGTAAGTATCCCGAATCTGTGCATCGCTTAATTTTAAATGCCGGAAATACGACAACAAATGGTGTGCGCTTAACCTTTCAATTAGCCAGTTATGTACAATACATTTTTTTATGGATGCTCTCTCTCTTTTGGCCGCAAGCAAAAAGAACATTAATTTCACTGAGCTTAGTATTACATGATATAGGCATCCAAGAAAAAGATTTACAACAAATTTCTAGCCCGACATTAATCCTAGTCGGCAAACACGACATCATCAAATTAAAGCATTCAATCTATCTAGCAAAAGCTATTCCGAAAGCTTCGTTCGTTCTCGTCCCCGGCCAAGGACACAGTTTTGCTCGGAAAAATCCAAAGCGTTTTAACCATGAAATCTTAAAATTTTTAACAGAATAGTAAGTGACTCTGTTGAATAAATCGATTACTGGCTAAAAAGCTCAAATAATCATTTTAAGATTTTTTATTCTCCCCAACTAATAAAAATTACAGAAAAAAGGATCGAATGCTCACTGGAAATTCCAGCGAGGTTCGACCCTTTTCGTTTATTATTTTTGTACTTTATCTATGCTTCAATCTCAGTAACCATTCCTGAACCGACTGTCCGTCCACCTTCACGAATAGAGAAAGTTGTGCCGTTTTCGACAGCGATTGGATGAATCAGATCAACATCAATTGTCACATTATCGCCTGGCATTACCATTTCGATCCCTTCAGGTAAGACAATATTTCCGGTCACATCCGTCGTCCGGAAATAAAATTGTGGACGATAGTTATTAAAGAATGGCGTATGACGCCCGCCTTCTTCTTTGGTCAATACATAGATTTCTGCTTTGAATTTTGTATGTGGCGTGATTGAACCTGGTTTTGCTAAGACTTGTCCACGTTCAATCTCATCGCGGGTAATCCCCCGTAACAAGACGCCAACGTTATCGCCTGCTTCGCCATAATCCAACGTTTTCCGGAACATTTCCACGCCGGTTACGACAGCTTTTTGGGTTTCTGGTTTGATTCCCACAAGTTCCACTTCATCACCAACACGTACCACGCCTCGGTCAATTCTCCCAGAAGCAACAGTGCCGCGTCCAGTAATTGAGAAGACATCTTCGATTGGTAAAAGTAATGGTTTGTCTGTATCACGTTCAGGTGTTGGAATATATTCATCCACCGTATCCATCAATTCCATGATCGCAGCTTCGGCATCTAGATCACCTTCAAGAGCTTTCAAAGCTGACCCTTTGATAACAGGAATGTCATCGCCTGGGAAACCATATTCAGTCAGTAACTCACGGACTTCCATTTCGACTAAGTCGATTAATTCTTCATCATCAACTAAATCAATTTTATTTAAGAAAACGATCAAATATTTAACACCCACTTGGCGAGAAAGTAAAATATGTTCTCTCGTTTGTGGCATAGGTCCATCAGTTGCTGAAACGACTAAGATTGCCCCATCCATTTGGGCAGCCCCAGTAATCATATTTTTAACATAATCCGCGTGTCCTGGTGCATCAATATGCGCATAATGTCTTTTTTCAGTTTCATATTCAACATGCGCGGTGTTAATCGTGATGCCACGTTCACGTTCCTCAGGGGCAGCATCAATACTGGCGTAATCTTGAGGATTCGCTAAGCCTTTTTTCCCTAATACTGTCGTGATTGCTGCAGTTAACGTGGTTTTCCCATGGTCAACGTGCCCAATTGTTCCGATGTTAACATGTGGTTTGGTTCTGTCATACATTTGTTTTGCCATAATTTTTACTACCTCCTATTTTAGTGAACAGTTGATTTATCGCGCTCAACCATCCCAATTATATTCCTTTTCTTACAAATAGAAACGCTAGACGACTCACTTACTATTTGTAAGTTTTTGAATATGGATTTATTATACGTCAAAATTGGTCAAAGTCAATTGATTTGTCTTCGTGCTTTGTTTCAGCTTAAATCCGCCTCTTAAATCTTGTCTGAAATTACCGGAATTATTCACTTCACTAATAACCTACGCGTTTCTTTTCTCGATACACGAAAAAAGTCAAAGAAACTTTCTATCTCAGAAAGACTCTTTGACTTGATTCCTATTTATCTATTTTTCAGGCGACTGATCCTTAGCCAATAAAGTGTTGGCCTTCTTGGGCTTTCTGCGGACTCGGATCCTCCACTGTAAACACATCAGCTTCTTGCCATATGATTTCTAAGTCGGTATAGGTCAATAATGCATCAAAATTTTCCATCTCGTCATAAATCTTATGCAGCTGTTCACTACGTTCATTTTCTTCTTGAAACTCATTAATCAGTTGTTCTTTAAACGTCGTCAATTGTTTGTTCCCAATCGTCACTAACTCGTCAAACAGTTGGCGGCTCACATTCATCACAAAATTTGTCTGTGTGCTCAGTGCTGTAAGTTGCCCTACTTGTTGGCCCTCTTCGACCTCTTCAAATAATCCCTCGGCAGTATTGTAAGCATATTGCTCCCCTTCTAATGCGTACACTAAATTAATAGGCGCTGATAATTCTACCTGATTCTCATTCGCCCAGTCGATTGTTTCCGTTAAAAATTCAATAATAAAACCTGTTCCCCACTTAAAACGGAAACTTGTTTCGAAAAATTCATTTTCAGCCATAATAATCCTCCATACACGTGTAATCGTTTTACTTAATCTAGTCTATCATAATTTTGATTAGATGAAACGTTGTTTTTCTTCTACCCTTTTCTCGACTAACAAAACTGTCACTCTTTTGTGAGGGAATCAAATGGACGAACCTCCTCATTTTGTGAATAATAAAGGTGAGGTGAAAAAAATGAAGAAAATAATCGGATTCTTCGTAGTTCTTCTATTATTAGCTGGCGGTAGCTGGTTTGGTTACACGTATTACTTTGGTGGCGAAACCTATTACACACAAATTATCAATGAAGGTGATAGAAAAATTGAGCAATCAAGTGGTGAAACATTCACTAAATACACCTATCAACAAGAGGCCTACAATAAAGTAGGCGCTGAAAAACAACTCTCGCTAGATGCTTTTCGAACGCAACCATTAAGACTCAAAGCCTATCTTAAAGTCACAGTGAACCCTCGAAAAGGTGTCCTAGATTGGCAAGAAATCAGCCAATCCGATATACCAAAAAAAGCTTTAGAAAAGCTAATCCAACGCTAACTAGACATCGTTAGTAGTTGAAACGAATCCATTTTTCAGACAACAATTCTACCCACCGGTAAGGCATCATGCTTGTATATGGTGGGTAGATTTATATTTAACAGACTAATTTTGGATTGATTATTTCCAAAGCTATAAAAAAACTAGTTTTCATTTTTGATTCGGTACCTACTCTGTGTCTCCTCTTCGACCAATTAAATAAATAGACTAGAATGACTAGCGTACTGGTTAATAAGGAAGCGCCTGAATACGAAAAAGCGAACAAGAATATTCTAGTAAAATAATCAAGAAAACACTATTTTGATATTGCCTCAACTTTTTGATAAGATTAATGAGTAATACTAAAATTGAATTTACATAGTAAGTGTCAGATTCTAAAGCTACTCGCACGATTATATTTTTTATTAGAAAAAGTGATTAACTCTTTAATTCGGAAGGTGTGATACTATTGAAACTTTCTAAAGTTATGCTTGTTTTGGCTATTATCGGAAATTTCATCGTTTTTTTATCCGGAATCGAAGATAAAAATCTATTGCTGATTATCGCTCCTATATTATTGATTTGCATTTATCTCTATGAATTAATGCATACAAAAATCAATAAAGAGAGTGCTCAGAAAAATGAAAAGTAAAAAAGTTTCAGTATCGTCAGGATGTTCTCCACCTGATAATTTCTGAAACTTTTTTATTTATTAGCTAACTATTCTCAGCACTTCGATAGCTAGATTTATCATTTTAAGCTTAGTATTATTCTTCACCCAGCAGCCAGCTTTCATCCATTTGCTTGTCTGATCTGTAGTGTTTCCCATGGACATCAATCGCGGCATGCCATTCCTTACACAAAGCATGTGGAATTTTGTCGGCTAGATGGGCAAAATCTTTTCTCATATCGCTATAATTTTTGTATTCGCCAAAACCTAACCGCGTAAATAAACGAATTGCATATTGATCGCAGATAAAGACATTTCGTTCGAAAATATACAATAGCATCGCATCAGCCGTTTCTTGTCCAACGCCTTTGATACTCAATAGTTCCTTACGTAGCGCTTCGGTGGAATAGTCAGCAAACTTCGCAATATCCGCGCCATTCTTGATATACCAATTAATCAGCTCTTTGATATACAGACTTTTTTGTGTGAAAAAGCCAGCTGGGCGAATCAATTCCTGTAGTTCCTCTATCGGCATTTCAGCTAATTGCTCAACACTCAGATATCCCTCGAGATTCTCCAAGGCCTTCTTGGCATTTTTCTCAGTGGTTTGTTGAATTAAAATCATTGAGACCCAATCAGTAATCCGATTTTCATCCTCCCACCAATATTGCACGCCATAGTGTGCAACCAAGCGATTCAGGACATCGATTTTTTGGCTGTCTGTTTTCTTTTGCTTCATTTTTTAGAACCTCTTCTATTCTTCCATCATCTCTCGACTTTCCGAAAGCTCCCTATTACAGACGGTTCAGCACTTCATCCACATTCTTAATCATCACTGAAACCGTCCCGTCTGGATTATTGACAAACTCAATTAAATCAGGGTTTCTATAGACGTCGACCGGGACAATCAACTCAATCCCATTTGACATTTTGAACTTTTGTTTCCCAAATTTTTTCTCAGAAACTTCTCGTACCTCACGAATCTGTGGGACATCTGAGACAAAGCCCTTTTCTTGAACCTCTTCTTTAAAGGCCATTTGAGCCGTAATATTATCCTTAAAGACTCGACTAGCAATCTCTTCATGGTTGATTAATCCGACCTCTTCGATGCTATCATAGACGGCTTCCTTAATATCCGCCACCACATCAAACTCATCGGCATCAAATTTCTTGCCAATCTGCTTAGCCACTTTTTGAATCACTCGAACGTTTTCTTCTAATGAAGGAGCCGGCTCTGTTTCAATCACTGATTCAGAGAAATAGAAGCGTTTTTCTCCTGAAAAGAGATATTTCTTCTCAACTAATTCATACGTTAACTCTTCAATATCAATCGTGATCGCTTCGTCGGCTTTTTGTGATTTTGATGCCAAAATAGCTCGATTAATAATCAATTTGTTCGCGACTCCTTGTTCGTCAGCATCTACAAAATGAGTATAGGCATCGTGATAGTTAACTTTCAAGAAAGCCAGATTCATTTTTGTATCCAATTCATATAGCACAACAAAGATATCGGCACTTGGCGCTTCTTCACTTTGTTGATAGATATCAACCCAGCGCTTAACTAGTTTTTCAGAAGCCTCGACAAAATTTGCGACACTCTCACGGACGATTGTTGTGAACGCCCCATCCTCTGCTAATTTACCGGTTTTTGTTTGTGCAGAAGAAACTTTTTTTATCTTGTTAGTTAAATAATCTCGGACATATTCCGTACTTAAATCTAGTTCTACTTGCGAAAATACGGGTACCCCTGAATCCTTATCAATGATATGTAAAATCGCTTTTTTTAAATAAATATCCATCTGTTCGTCTCCTTTTTGACCACCTTACTAGTTTACCGAAATCTTCAAAAAAAGCCAGTGATTTTTTTCTTTCTTTTCTCAACAACTAAAGAAAACTCCTCTAATTTCATCGTCAGAAAATTGGTCCGAATGCCAACTCAACTCGCTAAATTTCCTCGCATTAAAATGAAACGCACAGTAGCCTAAATATAACAAGCTGTGCTTCGAGCTTTCTCCATATAAGGTTGCTAGCTAGAGAAATTCCGGACTTTTTCCACTAATCTTTGCTTGTGGAGTTTTGATTAATTTTACGGAAGATTAAGTGCTAAGAACCCATTGGCTAGTACGTTTTTCTTTTAAATCCGCTCTTTTGTTTGTACTTCCTTTCACAAAAAACGCAACTAACCACAAGTATTCTAAATGTGGCTAATTTACCACTCATGAACTAATGAGTGTAAAGTTTATACGAGTTATAAACCTTGAAAAATCAGGATTTAATTATCAATCTTTGTCACAGTCATCTGAGTTGAACTTGTCTTTCGCTGAAAATTTCAAGCTTTCGTGCTTTTTTCAAAGTTGTGGCTAGTTGCGCTGTTTTCGTGCATTCCTACAGCATTCAAAAAAGTAAGAATCTAGCAACCAGTGGTCTTTCCTTTTGAAACTAGCCTTATTCTCTCTGTTTTCCACTAAAAAAGTGCGCAACTAGCCACAAGTCTCTTAAAAACAATTAGTGTATGCTCATTTATAAATTTTATTCTATTTGTTTAAATAACGAATCGATAGTTATCTAAACAGATAACTCTAAGCTTCGATCAACAAGTATTTATCGTTCGTCTAAACTTCTGCTTGCAGTACATCAGAAAAATACTTAACTGATTGATGATTCCTCGATAGTCTTGGAATTCCCCTATTTTTCTCAAATAGTTTTCTAAAAAACTAAAGAGATTAGACTACATCTATCAGTGATTCTGTCCACATCTTTCGTCCGAATTTTTATAAACAATAAGCAAATAATTGCCTATTCTCTCCAATTTTGCGATACACTAGATATGAACAAAAAATTAGGAGGCGTTAATTTTATGAATTCACTGACATCTACGTATAAACTAAGCAATGGCATTGAAATCCCAGTTGTTGGCTTTGGCACATGGCAAACTCCCGATGGCGAAGTAGCTGTTCAATCAGTTAAAGAGGCCTTAAAAGCTGGCTATCGTCACATCGACACAGCACAAGGTTATGGCAATGAAGAAAGTGTCGGTCAAGCAATTGCTGAAAGTGGCATCGACCGCAAGGACATTTTTGTCACCAGTAAATTAGGTAATGGTCAACATAGTTATGATCTTGTGATGAGTTCTTTTGACGAGTCTTTAAAAAAACTTAAGACAGATTATCTTGATTTATTCTTAATCCATTGGCCAAATCCACTAGGTTTTAGAGAACATTGGGAACAAGCGAACGCAGACACTTGGCGTGCTATGGAGGAGCTGTATGAAGCTGGCAAAATTAAAGCGATTGGCGTCAGCAACTTTTTACCGCACCATTTAGAGACTCTTGCAAAAACAGCGAAGATCATGCCGATGGTCAATCAAATTTTCTTAGCTCCTGGTGAACTTCAAACAACAGTCGTTGACTACGCTCGTGCACATGACATGTTGTTAGAAGCCTACAGCCCTCTTGGTACTGGGAAAATTTTTGAGGTGCCTGAGATGAAAAAAATTGCTGAAGCACATGGCAAATCAATCGCCCAAATCGCAATCCGTTGGTCTTTACAACACGGCTTCTTACCTTTACCAAAATCAGTGACACCAAGTCGTATAGAAGAAAATACGCAGGTTTTTGACTTCGAATTATCTGACGCTGAAATGTCAGTAATCGATGGACTTGATGGCGTTGTCGGCAAAGCAATCAATCCAGATACAACCCAGTGGTAAGCGAAAGTGATAGCTTATTTCTTTAAAAGAGGTGACGCAAATGAAAAATGAATTGATTGAACAGCAGTTGGATACTCTACCGGAAGAGATTATTCGAACCTTTCACAAGGATTTTATCTTTTTAATATCTCCTGGCCTCGTTCAGCACTTCCCTGCTCGAGGATGGAGTCAAGAACAAATCGAAAAAGAAGTCAAAAAACGTATCGGTGAGCCTTTGATAATCGAGCCTTGGCGGACACATACCATTGCGTACAAAAAAGACTCGACCCTCGTAGCTCTGATCCCTTAACAGTCTGCCTATTTTTTGCAGAATAAAAAGAAGTCAGATAGATAACTTGATGAAGACTGTTGATTCTTCTCTCAAAAATATCCTTAACTCAGTCATCTCCCATTTCATTTGGTCCGGCTGAGTATAAGGATATTTTTTTATTTTTCTATTATTTTTTCACAAAAACAGACTATATTGTAAAGAAATTCTCATAATAATGTTATTTTCAGAAAAATTTACCACCTTTTTCTTTTCATTTTGAGCAAACTTTTCTATAATCGTAAGAGTAAAGATAAAGGAGTGCATTATGAAAAAGAAACTAAAGAAAAAATTATTAACGCAATTCCGTCCTTCAATGGATGCCATTCGTACCAAATTACTCCACTCGATGGAAGAAAAAATCGCCGCGCAATACGGTCGGACTTTTAAATTAGAAGTCGAAAAGAAAGAAAAGCTGTTCTTAGTCATCCAACCTGAAAAAGAATCCGGTGAAGAACGCATTTTAATTCCGATTGATGATAATTTCACTGCCATCCTAAAGAAAATCCAGACAGGAGATCAAACAGTTTTTGATACATTTAGAGACAAATTACTGCTAGAAGTCCTATCTATCTGGGGGCAGCACCGGGCGCCACTATCTCCTATAAGCACGGAGAAAGAGCAAACAACCGCTGATATGAGCCAAGTGAAACAGGAAGCCGCTACTAAAGCGACCTCAAAAAAAGCCCAAGGTAAAAAGAACGATGGCGACAAAGTAACACATACAAAAACGAAAACAACGACACCTACAGAAAAAGCAGAAACACCGAAAGCAACTGAAACAGTCGAGTCTCCTTCAGCTGGCGCACCGATTACATTAGCTGAATTTAAAGAAGCGATTGCCCGTGATTATTCAAAATTATTCGTCGAAGAAACGGATAACACAATCACCATCAATGAACAAGCCGCTGCTGGCCCAAAATTGTTAGCCAGCCTTTCAAAAACTGAGACTGATTCAGTCATCATCGAAAAAGCGCTTGAGCGTAAGTACAAAGTTAAATTAACACTGATTCCGCTAATTGAAGCTTTAGCTAACACGCCAATTGATAAACGTTAAAAACCGGAATTCCAAACGAAAAAACTTTCCTGACAGATTCATTCTAATCAGGAAAGTTTTTTTATTGATACTCAAGTCATGCTACTTATTCAAGCGGATTTCTTTTAATGCCGCTTCCGCGTTTTCTTTGTTCATCTGTCCTTTTTTCTTCAAGGCTTCAACAACTAATTGAATTTCTTCACCTTGTGCGCCAACTGACATCGCAAGCGAACGGACTTGAAGCGACATATGGCCTTTTTGGATACCATCAGTTACCAAAGCTCTAATCGCTGCTAAATTCTGAGCTAATCCCACAGAGACAACAATCTCCGCCAACTCGATAGCTGAATCCACGCCTAATAAGTCAAGTGCAAATTTGGCTTTAGGTAAGACGCCAGACGCGCCGCCGACTGAAGCTATCGCCATTGGCACGGTCAGTTCACCGACCAAATATTCGCCTTCTATTTTCCAAGTTGTTAAGCCTTCGTAATGTCCATCTTTTGCCGCATAGGCATGACAGGCAGCCGCAACAGCTCGGTTATCATTACCTGTCGCAAGGATTACGGCGTCGATACCGTTCATAATTCCTTTATTATGAGTCACTGCCCGATACGTATCTAATTTGGCATAAATCGCAGCTTCGGTAATTCGTTTCGCCACCTCTTCGCCATTGATTGTGCTATTTCCAACTTGCTTCAATGGGATTTGACAGCGTGCAGTAACTAAAGATTCTGTCGCAAAATTACTCAAGATACTAAATAATATTTCTTCCTGAGGAAACCACTCGCGTAGGCCCACCGCAATCCCTTCAAGAATTGTGTTGACGATATTGGCACCCATCGCATCCTTAACATCCACCAGTACATCCAGAGAAACGTATTTCTCATTCGCTTCTGTGAAACAGCGTGTATCTACCTTACGAATGCCGCCACCACGCTTAACAATTGATGGATAGCTACTCTCCGCAAGAGAAAAAATCGCCGCCTGTTTTTCCACTAATAACGTTTGAAGCTCTTCTGCATTTTTGACACCTGCAAAGACAATCTGTCCCCGCATCAAACGTTCGTTGGTTGTGGCAGTAAAGCCGCCTGCTTGTTTGACAATCTTGGCTGCATTACTGGCCGCCGCAATGACTGACGGCTCCTCTGTCGCCATCGGAATGAGTTTTTCTTGGTCATTAATCAGAAAGTTTTGCGCAATTCCTAAGGGTGTCTCGATCTCACTGATTTGATTTTCAATCAAATTATCGGCTAACCCTTCTGGCAAACTAACTTGTTCCGACAGCAACGCTTTTTGCTCCGCCGTAATTTTATTTTCTTTGAACAGCTCATCTAGACGTTCTTCACGTGAGAGCTGATAGAACTTTTTTTTTTCGTTCATTCCTTCTAAGGAGTCTGTTCCATCTTCTCGTTCGATTAAAACAGCCAAACCTAAGCCGCCACCGATACATAGTGAGGCAATCCCACGTTTTTTATTATTCGCTTTTAAAGCATACGAAAGCGTAGTTAAGATACGGGAACCTGAAGCTCCAATTGGATGGCCTAAGGAAATCCCACCGCCATAAATATTGACTTTTTCATTGGGCAAGCCTAACTCACGAGCCGCAGCGACTGTGGTTGCCGCAAAAGCTTCATTAATTTCAAATAAATCAATATCTTCCACTGTCAGCTGATTTTTTTTGAGTAACTCCGTGATGGCGTTATACGGTGCAAAGCCCATGTATGCTGGATCAACACCGACCTCAGTGTAGTCTTTAATAACAGCTAGATAAGAAAGATTCTCCCGCTCAGCATATTCTTTAGAAGCGAGCAAAACAGCCGCCGCCCCATCATTGACTGTCGAAGAAGTACCGGCAGTCACCGATCCGTCCTCTTTAAAAACTGTCCGTAGCGTCCCTAATTTTTCTAAGGTGCTATTGCCACGAATCCCTTCATCTTGTGTAAATAATGCGCCTGTGGGCAATTGAACTGGCGTAATTTCTTCAACAAACTTGCCTTGTTCAGTCGCCGCTGCTGCTCTTTGTTGCGACTGCAAAGCAAATTCGTCTTGCTGTTGTCGCGAAACGTTATATTTAGCCGCGACATTTTCAGCTGTAATCCCCATTGATGCTTGACTAAAGGCATCTGTCAACCCATCTAAAGCCATGCTTGAAATAGCAGGTCCATATTCCTGTGTTTCCGGTTGATATTGCTGAATCATAGGAGCTTGTGACATGTTTTCTGTGCCACCAGCTAAGACCACCTCAGCTTGTCCCACTTGAATTAATTGTCTCGCTAAAATGACTGATTTTAAGCCTGAACCACAGACTTCATTCACTGTCATAGCCGGCACAGTCACCGGCAAGCCCGCGCCAATAGCAATTTGTCTAGCTGTATTTTGCCCAACACCGGCTTGTAACACGTGACCAAAAATCACTTGTTTAATTTCATTCTTAACTGTTTTATTTCTATCTAAAATCGTTTCAACGACCGTCTTACCTAAATCTACCGCACTCAGTGAACTTAATTCACCTCTGTATTTCCCTATCGGGGTACGTGTTGCGTCAATTATTACAACCTCTTTCACGAAATACACCTCCACTCAGAATATATCATGATTTGTCAAAAAACAAAACTCTGTATTCATTTTTGGTATTTTTTCATACCAAAATTTAACAATCTCTAAAATATCATCTTTTTTTAACTACATTTTCCATGAAATATGATACCTTAGATAGTAGATAGTTTTTTACATACGAAAAGGAGACGTGAAAATGAATATTGGTATTGATAAATTATCCTTTTATGTGCCAAATTTGTATGTCGACATGACGGACTTAGCGCATGCCAGAGATACAGATCCAAATAAATTCCACATTGGGATTGGGCAAGATAAAATGGCGGTTAGCCCAGTCACTCAAGATATTGTTACACTAGGAGCAAATGCTGCAGCAAAAATCCTTTCAGATAAAGACAAAGAAGAAATTGACATGGTGATTGTCGGTACTGAGTCGAGCTATGACTTTTCTAAAGCATCGGCTGTCGCAATTCATCGTCTATTAGGTATCCAACCCTTCGCTCGTTCTTTTGAAATAAAAGAAGCTTGCTACGGCGCAACAGCTGCTCTTCAAATGGCAAAAAATTATATCGCAGAACACCCAACGCGAAAAGTCTTAGTAATTGCTGCTGATTTGGCTCGTTACGGCTTAAATTCTGGTGGCGAACCAACTCAAGGAGCTGGTGCTATTGCAATTCTTGTGACTAGTGACCCACGCATTTTAACTATTGAAAACGATAGTGTCTTTTTGACAGAAGATATTTACGATTTTTGGCGCCCAAGCTACGCTGATTTCCCATTAGTTGATGGGCCTTTATCTAATGAAACATACATCCAATCATTCGGTAAAGTTTGGAACCGCCATAAAGAAGTTACTGGGCAAACTTTGGCTGACTATGATGCATTATGCTTCCATATCCCTTATACGAAAATGGGTAAAAAAGCCTTGCTTAGCGTCCTATCAGAAACCGATGAAGCAACGCAAGAACGCTTAATGAATCGCTATGAAGAAAGTATCACCTACAGCCGCAATGTCGGCAATTTATATACAGGTTCATTATTTTTAGGCCTAATCTCTTTACTAGATATCAGTAAAGAACTAGACGCAGGCTCAACCATCGGCCTCTTCAGCTATGGTTCTGGCGCCGTCAGCGAGTTCTTCACCGTTCGCTTAGTAGAAGGCTATAAAGAACAACTAGCCGTCCAGGAACACCAAAAACTCTTAGAAAATCGTCGCAAATTAGCAATCGATGAATACGAAGAAATCTTCACTCAAGCACTACCAAAACACGGTGAAGCAGCCACTTTCGACGATGAAATATTGTTCTCAATTGAAAAAGTTGAAAATGACATTCGCTTCTATAAAGAAAACTAAAAGACAAAAAAATTACCTGACGCCAAATTTTTTTCAGCGTCAGGTATTTTTTATTTAGCGTTAATTCCGTTAAAATCTGTTAACTCGTCGTATTTATATGCTTCGTCAATCTGACCTTTATCCTTAGACCATTTGATAATGTTATCAAACTGTTCTTGCGTCACCGCTTGAGCATGTGGATAATCGTCCGTTTTGCTGTCCAAATATTGACTCATCGCATCAGGAAATTGATATTTCGTTAAGATATCCGCATATTCGCTGGCTTTGTGTTCATTCATGTAATCAATCGCTTGGTTGTAGGCTGCATAGAAAGCTGCAATATCTTGTGGTCGTTCGTCCAATACCGTATCCATGAACTGAATTGTTCCACCGTAGATATCTAAATCTTGTGAACTACCCAAGACAACTGCCCCTTGTTTTGCTAACATGCTGGCCTGAGGTTCCGTGTAGACTGCGGCATCTACTTGACCATTCAATAATGCTTCTGATCGCGCAGAAAAGGAAGCAATTTCCACAACTTCATAGGTAAAGTTATCTTTTTTCGCGAATTCGTCCATGATATATTCCAAGATAAAGTTTGGCACCAAGGTTACCGTGTGTTTATCCAAGTCTTTCATCTCAGTAATTTCCGATTGAGGAGACGCCAATACTTTGAAATCTTCCAAAATTCCTGACGTGATCTTCATATCAATCCCATTCTTCTTGAAAGCCGCTGCTGTCATCACATCGCCAATCGTTCCCTCAAGCTCTTTGGATTGGACTGCCACGTTTCGATCGTTTGGTGAAGTAAATGATTTAATCTCCACCGTTAGTCCCACTTTATCAAAAAATCCTTCTTCTTTAGATAAAATAATTGGAATAGCTGATTCCGCTGGTAAGACCCCGATATTTAATGCTTGATCCGTTACTTTCGCTTCCGTACTCGCCGCTGTCGATTCTTGACTAGACGCTGCCGTTTTGTCATTTCCATTGCCACAAGCACTCAAGCTGACCGCCCCTAATAATACAATCCCTAAACCTAGTAACATCTTTTTCATCGCTTATTTTTCCTCCATTAATTGTTGAAATATTGGTAGGCTCATGGCCTCTGGAATCACTTCTCGATGTAATTCCAATGGTGCTGTCTCCTTCGTATTCCAACCTGTTTTCGTTGTAAATGCTAGCTTGAACGCCATTTCATCTAAAATAGCCACCGTTTCTTGATTATATAAGCCAAATGGATAGGCAAAGACATCTTGGTGTATCACGTATTCGTTGCATTCCCGCAAATCCTCTATGACAGCTCCCTTCGGCTCCCACATCGGTTGAGAAAGCGTCGTTCCCTGTCTCTTATGGAAATGGGTCGTGTGATTTGCCGTTTCAAAAACATCGGCCATCGCTGAAACTTCCGCTACACTTAAACAACGTGAAAATTCCGGTTGATAGGCAACTTCCTCAGTAAACAGCCAACCCTTTACGACGAACACCGTCGCCTTCATCCCAGCTTTTTTCAAAATTGGGTACGCATACTCCTTCATCGATTGGTAACAATCATCAAAGGTAATCAGCACCGACTTTTCAGGTAGCTCTTTCTTCTTCTCGTAAAACTCTTTGACTTCGCTCAAGGTTAAACAATGATAATTTTGTTCCTTCAAAAAGTTTATTTGTTCTTGAAAATGCGCTACACTGACATAGAGCGGCATGGGCAATGAATCCTCATAACCATCAGCTACACGAATCGGTCGTGGCCCCGTAGCCAACTCTTTTTCAGGACGAACTTCATGAAATACAAGCGTTCGAAACACAACGTTCACCTTTCTTTCTGATTAATTTTTCCTAAGCTAGTATAGCATATTACTCGCCATTTGTATCTTATATCACAATCAAAAAAAGGAGCCTCTTATGCCGATAGATATCCATAATCTAACCTTTAGTTATGCAAATGAACCCATTTTTAAGCAACTCTCATTCTCCTTTTTAAAAGGAAAAACCTACACCATTTTAGGGAAATCTGGTAGCGGCAAAAGTACGCTACTCAATCTTTTAAAAGGGTTTGAACAGCCACAAGATGGCACGATTGATTATATCGAAACAACTGCTCAAAAAGTCGAATTACTCTTCCAGGAACACCTACTATTTGATTGGCAAACCGTGCGACAAGCGATTGAACTTCCTTTACGACTCACACATGTCGAAAAAAAACAGCGCAAGGAGCAAGTCGACATTCTTCTGAGAGAACTGCAGCTTACTGAACTTTCTGACCGGTTTCCTAATCAACTCAGTGGCGGACAAAAACAACGCGTCGCCATGGCCCGAGGACTGATCACCAATCCTGATTTTCTACTATTAGATGAGCCAACCTCTTCCCTAGACCAAGAAACCAAAGAGGAAGTTCAAGCCTTTATCCTATCGGAACAAAAGAAACGCCACAACACTCTGGTTGTTGTCACTCACGATATAGAAGAAGCTGCTTTTCTTGGTGAGGTTATCTTGTTAGTGAAAAATCAAACAGTCACCATCTATGAAAACCCGCTAATTCATTTGGAGAACCGCCGGGAAACTCTCGAATTCTATGAATTTTGTATCAAGCTTCGTGCCGCACTCAAAGGAGGCCCTTATGAAAAATAAACCGCTCTTCTCATTTATTATCGGTCTATGCTCCTTCTTTGTCTTATGGACTCTGCTCTATTTTGTTGTCCAAAACCATTCAATTCCAAGCCCACTTGCCACACTGCAACAAGCTTGGATTATAAAAGGCCAACTCCTTTTGCATACAGGCGCTAGTTTTTTACGCATTTTCGTAGCCCTAGCTATTTCATTAATTATCGGCGTACCATTAGGTATTTTACTCAGCCGCGTCAGCCTAATCGACGACTTTTTAGGTCCTTTACTCTATTTTTTATATCCCTTACCAAAAGTCGCTTTCCTGCCCGTTTTTATGATCTTTTTTGGTCTTGGAAACACGTCAAAAGTTTTGTTGATTTTTGCCATTATCTCGATTCAAGTAATTGTTTCAATTCGCGACGGAGTCAATGCGATTCCGCAAAATTATTATCGTTTACTGGAAAATTATGGCAGCACAACCTGGCAGACGACTCGTTACCTAATTTTGCCAGCTATCCGAAAAACCTTATTTTCTAGCCTACGGGTCAGTATTGGTATTTCCCTAGCCTCACTCTTTTTTGCTGAAAACTATAACACTACGTATGGCTTAGGTTATCTCATATTAAGCGCTTGGGCAAAAATGAATTATCCCGAAATGTTCGTTGGTATTCTCATGATTGGTATTTTAGGCTTCCTACTCTTTCGGACATTGGACTACTTGGAAGAAAGCAAGCATTCTCCAAAATAAAAAAGTTACAAAGACCTGCAAAATGTAGTGACCCCAAAAGTTAGATTTTTAGTCTAACTTTTGGGGGTCGGTACAAAATCAGCACTCTTTGTAACTTTTTCTATGCTCTATGCCATTCCAAAATAGCTTCTTTCTCGCCTGTTTCTTCATCTAGTTGAACTTTGACAAGCTGAAATCCTTGAGAAAGGTAAAACTGCATTGCCCGTTCGTTCTTCTCATACACTGCTAAAGTCAACGTTGAACTTTCCTTTTTGGCCGCCTCTAAGAGCGCCTTCCCTAAGCCA
Organism: Candidatus Enterococcus huntleyi; assembly: GCF_009933175.1. Taxonomy (GTDB): domain Bacteria; phylum Bacillota; class Bacilli; order Lactobacillales; family Enterococcaceae; genus Enterococcus_K; species Enterococcus_K huntleyi. The sequence goes on from NZ_MAEJ01000007.1 coordinate 90,442, forward strand.
GAGCCTTGATGTGCCTTTTTGATAAACAGTCCCGCCACATAGGCGTCCTGCAGTCCTAAAAAACCTGTTACTTCTGCTCCATCAAAGGATACAAATAGTGTGGCTTGCGGCAATTGGTTCTTAACCATCAATTCATTTTTTACCCAGTAATCTGACGCTATAAATGGATGCGCTTCTTGATTTGTCTTCAACCAGATAGCAACTAATTGAGCCAATGTCTCCTGGTCTAATTGAGTAATCCGTTTAATCGCCACGATATCCTCCTTCTCTTTTCATCTATATGTCTCTTCTTCATAGTAAAAAGACTTTATTCTGTTTCTTTTATCACTCGATTATTCATTTTAAGTTCCAATTGTTTCCTATTTATTCAAAAAATTAGAACGGACTCGCAATTTTTATGTAAGTGTGGGAAGCCGTTCGACTATTTTAAAAGATACATACTTTTCTGTCTTGCTAAAAACAAACAATTTCGAACCGCTCTCGGAACGAAACAATGAATATCTTCTTCATTATAACCAACTTGCAAACGTTTATCATCATGTATAATAGGACGTCGCAGTAGACTAGGATTCATTTCTATAATTTCTAGGACTTCACTGAGTGGAAGATCATCTAAATCTACGGCTAATTTTTTATAAGCCTTCGATCGAGTAGAAATAATATCCTGCGTCCCATTTTCTGTCAACATTAAGATTTTTTTTAGTTCTTTGGCACCTATGGGATTTGCGAAAAAGTTTTGTTCCTCGAAATCAAGATTTTGTTCCCTTAACCAAGCCTTTGCTTTACGACAAGAAGTACAGCTTGGTGCGGTATATATATAAATCATCGAATTCTCTCCTTCCCCTGCCCACTAGTATATTCAAAAAATAACCAACAAGCAACAAAAAATAACGATTGTTAAAAAAGAAATAGATTAAATAACCCAAATAAGAATAATTATTAATCAAAAAATCACAATAATAATTCATATAATAACTAATTTCCGCAAACATAAGACGCTACCCAAAGAAACTTCTATGGATAAATTGTTCCATGAGCATATATTTATACATTGAATAAAAAAACATTTAGAATAATAGTAAGAAAATAACTCTTTTTTAGTCGACTTCTACTTACATTTCATACATACTGCATAAAGAGAGCCTTATGCTGCGTTTACAGCCTTTCTACTATTCAAAGGTGAGAATCCTTTTCATTACAGGAAGATAACTAAAAAAGTGTCATTTTCTACTACAACTTACAAAGGAGTGTTTTGATGAATTTTACCTTATATAAAAAAATACTGGATCGGATTATTGATCTAATCTTAGGGGTTGCCTCAGTTTTTATTATCATCTATATGATTCGCTACTTGGCTGATGTCGGTCGACTTATTTTTGATGATGTCTCGACAGACAATTTCGAATTATTTATTCAAGAGATTACCGCATTCTTTATGTTATTCGAATTTGTGGTCATGCTCATTCGTTACATTCAAGAAGGTCATCATATCCCTATCCGATACCTTGTATTAATCAGTATGACCGCTATTTTACGGCAATTGTTAGTTGTTCATGATAATGGCTTGCAAACACTACTGCTAGCAGCATCGATTATTCTTCTTGCAGCTGTCTTAACGATGTTTACCCCTGGATCACGCTTCAGTTTCCACGGGCAAACGAAAAAGCCTGACGAAGTAAATTCAGGCGATCCAAAACCATAAATGTTCACGTAGATTATCCATTTTATATAATGGGTAATCTATTTTTTTGCTACAAATATTCCTTTCCAACTTAATGTAGTGAAATAACTAGGCAGCGACTTGCTTATTTCATAAATAACAATCTAATCTATGCTATACTGTTGTCATCAAAAAAATTAAAGGAGTGCCTTATGTTACTAACCATCCTGACCTTAATCTATTTTTTTAACGCAGCAATTGCACTCATTACTATTCTTATGAAACCTCGAGATGTCTCAGCTATCTGGGCCTGGCTCTTAGTATTGATCGCTCTGCCAGTCTTTGGTTTCATCCTTTACTTATTCTTCGGACGTGGTTTAGGTGACAAAAAGAAATATCGACTCCAACAAAGCGATCTCCGCGAATTGGAAAATTTTAGCCGCTTACAGGAAGATGATACCTTAAGTCTTTTTGATCCGACTATGGAAAATCAGGAACTACAACCTTTTGTGGATTTCTTCTCTCTATTAAATCGGATGCCTTTGACTCGGAAAAATGAAGTCGAAATCTTTTCTGATGGAGAAGAAAAACTTACCGCTCTACTACAGGACTTAAAGCAAGCAGAAAAATCCATTCATATTGAATACTATGCCTTCGTCACTGATAAAACCGGGCAAAGAATCTTGAAAGTACTGGAAGAAAAAGCGGCAGAAGGCGTTGAAGTACGCCTGTTGTATGATGCTTTTGGATCAAGAGGAACTACACCTAAAGACTTTCTTCAGCTTGAAAAAAATGGTGGCTTCGCTCAGACATTTATTACATCTCAAAAAGCATTGTTAAAGTTTCGTCTAAATTACCATGACCATCGGAAAATTGTTGTCGTAGATGGAAAAATCAGCTATATCGGTGGCTTCAATATTTCCAATCAATATGTTGAGCCAACGAAACGCTTTGGTTATTGGCGCGACACGCATCTAAGAATTCACGGAGCCGCTGCCTCATTGTTACAGATGAGATTTCTAATGGATTGGAATGTTTCCTCACCCGAAACCAATCAAGTCAATTATCATCTCGATTATTTTTTCACGGAAGATCATTTAGCTACCGGTACGACCGCCATCCAAGTAGTCGCTAGTGGCCCTAATAGTGAAAAGGAGCAGATCAAGCTAGCCTTTATAAAATTAATTACTTCCGCAAAAAAACGCATCTGGATTCAAACGCCTTATCTAGTTCCTGACGATAGTGTCATAGCCGCTTTAAAGATCGCTGCTGGTAGTGGCATTGAAGTAAAAATTATGATTCCTGACCGTCCTGATCATCCATTTATTTATCGTGCAACACAATATTATGCTCGGCAACTTCTGAAGGAAAATGTCGAAATCCAAGTGTATCGTGGTGGTTTCCTGCACGCCAAAACATTGATTATGGATGATGAAATTTGTATGGTCGGCTCTGCCAACCAAGATATTCGTAGCTATAAATTAAACTTTGAAGCTTCCGCTGTTCTATATGACAAGAAAGTGATTCAGCAATTAGAACAAACGTTTATCAAAGACTTAGAGGTCTGCGAAGAAATGACCCAAGAGACTGTCGCAAACATGTCCGCGTGGCTCATATTTAAACAACAAATATCACGCCTCTTCTCTCCTATCCTCTAGTTAATATGAAGTGAAATGTAATTATGGAAAACCAAAAAGACTGGTTCGAGTGCCTTATAGCATCTCAAACCAGCCTTTTTTTGGTTTATGTATATTTTTTCAGTCCCTGCCCATCCTCTCCAATAGCCTACCTCTTTGCTATAACTACTAGAATCCAGCAAATTATGTCCACAAATGTTTTCTTCTTTCTATTAAAATTCCGTCTTTACTCATGTAAACCAATCGTCACTTTTTGTAATACACTTGAATTGATTGTCCTTGTTCTAATAAAACATACTTCGACTCCTCTGTTTCCTCATTAAAGATCATGTACAACCGCTGTGCCCCAGTCTCATCAAAATCACCTAAATCAATCGCAAGTAGCTGCTCCTCTAATTGAATCTTTTGCTTAAACGTCTTCAATAATATCCGTCTCGTCCGCTTCACTTCACGCATTTGTTCCTGCGCTTTTTCAGCCGCACTACTTAACGTATAGCCATCATCCAAATAGTGTTTAATCAGCTGTACTTTAATCACCATAGGCAATTGATAGCGACGGGCACAGTTTTCTGAAGTCTTTGCCGAAATAAAGCCCTTTTCTTCCCAATATCTCAACTGTCTAGGCGAAACATCGACCATCTGACTTAACTCACTAATACCGACTAAAAGATTGTCTTGTTGTAACAATGAACGAAATAACTTTTCCCACATATACGAAGGCCTCCTTTTCATTAAATGTGTTAACTTATCCTCATTTATTGTAATCTATTTACTATTTATGTCAAGTAAGTTGACAAACCGATTTTATTGGATTAAAGTAATACATGGTTTTCATGAACATTTACAGAAAGAGGCGAATATATTTTGTCAACAGAACCCGTTTTAGATATGCACGGTAAGCCATATAATCGGACCTTACTAGTTTTGGTATTATTAGTTGGAACATTTTGTACTGTCCTAAATCAAACATTATTAACCACAGCCCTACCGACGTTAATGAAAGAATTTAATGTCTCGGCATCCAGTGTTCAGTGGTTGACGACAGGTTTTTTACTGGTCAACGGTATTATGATTCCTATTAGCGCTTGGCTGATTAATAAATTCAGCTCCAAAGTCCTATATATGACGGCCATGGTGGTCTTCTTATTAGGAACTATTATTTGTTTTACTGCACCAAGCTTCAGTCTTTTACTAACTGGTCGCTTAGTTCAAGCAGCTGGTGTTGGGGTCTCTATGCCCCTATTACAAACAATTATGCTCTCTATTTTCCCACCAGAAAAACGTGGATCAGCGATGGGTACGGCTGGAATTGTCATTGGTTTAGCACCTGCCTTAGGCCCAACTTTATCTGGTTGGATTATTGATTCCTACAGCTGGCGTCAGCTGTTCGGCATGATTATTCCGATTGTTCTATTAGTTCTTTTACTCGCAGCTTTCCTAATGAAAAATGTTATTCATCTCTCTAATCCAAGCATTGATATCGCCTCTGCGATTCTCTCAACTATCGGATTTGGTAGCCTACTCTATGGCTTTTCAAATGTCGGAGACAAGGGTTGGGGCAGTCCAATGGTGCTTGGTTTCTTAGCGATCGGTGCGATTGTATTGACACTGTTCGCTCGCCGTCAGCTTCATTTAGAGCAACCATTCTTAGAACTTCGCGTATTCAGCTCACCAACCTTTACTATCGCGGCTATATTAAGTGGTGTGACCAACATGGCAATGGTTGGAGCCGAAATGGTTTTACCTTTATACATTCAGAATATTCGCGGTGAATCTGCTTTCCATTCCGGATTAATGCTCTTACCAGGTGCCGTTATTATGGGGATGATGATGCCTGTGACTGGACGAATTTTCGATAAAATTGGTGCTCGTCAATTGGCGATTACCGGCATGTTTATTTTGACCGCGGCAACCTTACCCTTCGCCTTTTTGACAAGCACCACACCGATTGTCTACATTGTTGTCTTATATGCCATTCGAATGTTCGGTATCTCGATGGTCATGATGCCTGTGACCACTTCCGGCATGAACGCTTTACCAATGAATCTGATTAGCCATGGGACAGCAGTAAATAACACTTTCCGTCAAATAGCCAGCTCCATTGGGACAGCAGTCTTGATCAGTGTCTTAACCAACCTGACAAAATCAAATCTGCCAAATGATGCCCTAAAATCCACTGATCCACTCTTGTACAAAGAGCAAGCTATTCATGCAACGGTCAGCGGCTATCACGGTGCCTTTGTTGTAGCAGTAATTTTTGGAGTATTAGGTTGTTTCATTACCTTTTTCTTGAAGAAAAAAGAAGCAGATATCCCAACTTTAGGAGGCGACTTAAGTAAATGATTCTACTCTGTTTAGTTATCGGCGTAATCGGTTTTGCCGGTTTTAATGTTTTTGGAAAAACTAAGCTTCATAAAGTTTTGATGGTGCTTTTTGCTGGCCTATTTATTATTTCTGGCACACTAGTTGTCTTAAATGATCGAAATGAATTTGGTATGAATAAGGTAGCTGAGCAAAAGCAACTCCACTTAGTATCTAGTGTTGACCAAGAATCATTACCTGTTCTACTCTACCAACCATTAGGTGATGGGTCAGAAAAAATTTATCTTTATCAAACAAACGACTCAAAAGAATTACAAAAAACTGGGACCGATCAAGTCACTAATAAAGTGGTAACTAAAGGCCAAGAAGCCACACTGACACAAAAAACACAGTACTGGGTTTATGAAAATGGCTTTTACAACCTACTCTTTGGTATCTCTGGAAATGATCATAAATATGCCAGTCAAACAAATACCTTCACGCTTCCAAAAACATGGCAAGTCCTCAGCACAGCTGAAGCCAAAGCATTGGCTGCGTATTTGCAAGAACACCAACAAGAGTTGACTAAACAAGCCGCAACTTACGTACAAGATAAACTTGAAAATCTACTGAATCAATCACCAAACCTTTCAGACAAAGAACAACAAACTGCTAAGCAAACTTTTGCCAATGAATACCAACAACATATGATAAAAGAAGTCTTAGCTACACTTAAATAACCAAAAACCACGCCAGTCTATGAATCATTCATACCGACTGGCGTGGTTTTTTTCTGTACATTGTAGTTTTTTATTATAAATCAACCGACCTTCTAACTATAGATACCTCAGTTTCTCAGACAATTTACTCTCAACCTCTCAGAAAAGCTCTTCTCATTGCAAAAAACGAATTTTGACTATGATTAGACATAGAGATTATTCAAGGAGGAAAAAATAATGAATATTGGTATTTTTGGCGCTGGTCAAATGGGCGGCGCGATGATTAAAGGTTGGCTCCATTCTGGAAAAATCCAACCACAAGAAATATTTGTCAAAGGTGGCCATTCAGCGACCGCCGCAAACTTACAAAAAGAATTAAGCTTTCACTTAGTCGACTCTCTTAAGGAATTCGCAGCCTGTGATGTGCTAGTCATCGCAGTTGGAACAACAGCTGTTGAACCCATTTTACACGCGATAAAAGAAGCGAATTTCGAGAAAAAATTGCCAATTATTTCGATTGCTGCTGGGGTTTCCTTGAAAGAAATGCAAGCAATCATGGGGACTGATTATCCATTAGCCCAAGCCATTCCTAACACACCTGTGCAGATTGGCAAAGGCTTGATTGCCATTACTTATTCAGAAGCACTGCAAGCAAAACAACAAGAAGTAATCGATCAATGCTTATATTTCTTAGGCGATTTATTAGAAACCCCAGCCGAACAATTAGATATCGTCAGCAGTGTCGCCGGTTGTGGCCCAGCCTTTGTCGATATCTTTATGGAAGCTATGGCTGACGGCGCTGTCCTCCATGGAATGTCGAGAAAACTCGCTTATGAAGTCATCGCCAAAATGATGGTCGGTTCCGCTAGTCTAGCACTTGAATCCGGTCAACACCCCGGCGCGCTTAAAGATGGTGTCACCTCTCCAGGAGGCACAACGATCCGCGGCGTAGCTGCCCTTGAGAAAAATGGCTTTCGTCATGCCGTCATCAGCGGCGTTTCTGGTTTAGTCGGTGAATAAATGAAAAGAGAGATTGTCTCACCCGCAAAAAAATGGATGTGACAATCTCTCTTAATTTTTATTTTTGATACTCAATCCCGAATAAACAATTGGTGTACATGAATTCAATGATCTCAAGTTCCTCACTAGTCGAATCACTGTTATAATAACTCGATAAAAGTTCATTGAACTGTCCAAATATAGCTTCAGGAATCGACAATAAGCCTAATCCCTGGGTAAACATCTTTTTATTCGCAGTTAATAGTGCCGTACGTCTATTTCCATCCCAAAAAATTTGGTTCTTAGAAATAAATAGGAATAAGCGGATTGCTTTTTCTGTCTCTGATATTTTCTGATTGATTATTTCAGCATATCTTTTTTCTATCGCAGCTTCCGTCAACATTGGTGGAACATATCTTCCTTTATTGGTCGAAACTTCTACCCCTCCCGTCCGTATTTCACCTGGGAAAAGCGTATCTTCAGCCGCGACTATCCGATTAATTCGCTCACTCGTCTCAATCAAAAGCTCCTGTACATCATTTAAAAGTACTTCAAATCCTCTTTTAAGATTAACAATAGTCAGTACCTCGTCGACAGTGACATTATTGGCTTGATTGTATTTGATAATTTCTTCAGTTTGTAAAAGTGTTGTATTCAACCCTTCAAATTTACCAGCATTGTAGACAAGTTCAACAATATTTTTCTTCAATAAATAGACAGACTCTTTATGAGATAATTGATATTTATCCGGAAACTTGAACATTATTTGTTCATTCATTTTTTCCCCTCTTACGTGTTCACAGTATGATTATAACAGATAATGAATTGTATTTAAGTTTGATGTAGAAATAAATCTCAGAAAAGTAGATTAACCATACGTTGAAAACGTTTTTTTGTAAAGGGATTTTGTAGTGAACGCTCTTCCTACCCATATCTGATTTCTCCCTTCACTTTATCCACACAATAAAAAAGCCAAGTACCCAGAATTTTCTCTGAATACTTGGCTTTCACTGTATAATTTTATAATTCCTTGTTACGAATGATCAAAGTGCTAGCTACCAATGAAAGTATAGTTACCACAGCACTAACGATGACGTAGGGTAAAATCTCATCAGATTTCAATTGACCGACACCTAAGACTTGAATAAAGCCTAAGAAGTCAAAATATCTCAATTGGTCCCATTCTGTAATTGTATAAATGATTTGAACAGCAATTGGATAGACCACGATCAAGATTGCGGCACCGACCATGCTGCCTAAGCCAACTAGTAACAGACTTGCCAAACTAAATACGACACTGATTAACAGGCTAATCGCAACTGCTAATAGGAAAGTTTCCAACACAAATGAGAAGAAATCTGCTTGTGTGCTACCGAATTTTAGGTAAGCTGTTAACATCACTGCTGCAAAATGAAGCACGATGAAAAATGTCAGATATAACACTTGACTGATGTATTTTGCTACAACAAATTGTAAACGGCTAACACCGGCGGTCAATGAATTCTTGTATGTTTTTTGTGAGAATTCGTAGCCGAACACGATCACGAAGACACCGATTAATAAATAGACCAATATGCTACTAGAAAAAACGGCTGCATCGATCGATGTTTTCAGATCAATCCCTGATGGCAGGGTTGTATCCATGTTCACACCCATGCCGACTGAGTTTCCAGTTAAGACGTTGACGACGGCGAAGGCAATCATCACGATGCCTGTCACGATAAATCCCTTTGTATGTAAAACTCTATAAAAATCTGCTTTAATTAATCGAATCATGTTATTTTCCCCCTGCACTGTTCGCGTTTGTATTCGTCACGTTTTGGACCAACTCGGTAAAGTAATTTTCCAAACTATTTTCTTGTTTTTGAATTTGGTTGACTAAGATATCATTTTGCACCAATAATTTATTGATGGCTTTAATTTCCAATGTTTCATCTAAAATACGAATCTGATTGGCTGTCGTTACTTCGAAATTCGTGATCTGGTTTTCATTCAAGATCATCGCCGCTTTCTTCGCGTCTTCCACGTCAACGACAATCGCTGTTGTCACCAAGTTATCAAACTCTTCTTTCGAGATTTCTTGAATCATCGTTCCTTCATTGATAAAGCCAAAACGATTAGAGACTTGATATAATTCCGTTAAGATATGACTTGAGATGATAATTGTCGTATTGCGCTCACGATTAATCCGTTCTAAAATTCCTCTAAATTCAATAATTGCGATTGGATCCAACCCATTAATTGGCTCATCCAAGATTAAGAAATCCGGATTACTAACAAGGGCCATCGCGATTCCCAAACGTTGCTTCATGCCTAATGAAAAGTTCTTGAACTTTTTCTTGCCTGTATCTGCCAAGTTGACGAATTCTAACGTTTCGTCAATCATTGAGAAATCATGGATACCTTTTTGAATGCACATGATTTTCATATTTTGGTAAGCCGTCATCTTGTTGTATGCCGCTGGACTCTCGATTACTGAACCGGTCCGTTGTAAGCTATTTTGGTAGCCTCTCGTGCCTTTTCGATTTCCTAGTAAAGCAATTTCTCCACCAGATGCTTCTTTCGATAAATCCGTGATTAATTTCATGATCGTCGTTTTCCCAGAACCGTTCCGACCAATCAAGCCGTAGATATCGCCTTTTTTCACCGTCAGCGATACATTATTTAAAGCATATTGTTTCCCAAATTTTTTCGTCACATTATTTAAAGTTAGAATATTTTCAGTCATTGTTGTTTCCTCCTCTTTCGATAGTCTTACTTTACCAAGCATTTCTTAACTCAGGTCTTAACTAATTCTTAACTCTTTCTTAAATCGAAAAAAACAGCTCCATTTATACTTGATATGCCAAGTATAAATGGAGCTGTTTATGGAGTTATTTCTATACTATTATTGACTACAGTCAACTTAGAGAGAGCTATGACTCTAATACTAGCTATTGCTATATTCTTGCTTCTGGTTTCATCTGATACCGATTCTCGTAATGTCGTTCTAGTCGAGTTTGACCCCAACCAATTGCGACACACAGGAGCCAGTAAATAATCGCTACGAGAATATATAAGGTCATATAATCAAAGGTCCGACCACCGACAATTTTAGCTTTTTGGAAAATATCTGGGATAGTAATCATCGCCGCTAACGAAGTCCCTTTTAATAAATCCATCGCCACATTTCCTAAAGCAGGCACGGAAATCCGGAATGCTTGAGGCAGGATAATCTTGCGCATGACTTTTCCAAACGGCAGTCCTAAGGCATAAGCGGCATCCCATTGACCATTCGACACACCTGCAATTGAGCCGCGATAAATCTCCGCTATAAACGCGCTACTTGTTAGACTAAAACAGATACATGCAGCGGTCAGTGCACTGAGCTGGTATGGCAAGCCAAAATAAAGTAAAAACAATAGAACCAAGCCGGGCACTCCTCGTAAAAAGGAAATATAAAACCGCACGGCAGCCTTAATCAATTTTGACGGCAACATGCCCAAAACGGTTAGAAGAATGCCCAGTACATTACCCATGAAAAATGTCACTAAACTAATGCCCAACGTATACGGCAACCCTGTCAGCAGAAAGGGAATCGAATCCACCATCAACTGAAAATCGATTTTCGGGATATACATCTATTCGGCAGAGACACTTTCTTCAATTTTTTCTTTCGGCTCCACAGATACGTCGGTCTGGAAATAGCCTTCAGAAATTTTTGCAGTCGTGCCGTCTTCCTGCATTTCTTTTAAAACTTCATTGATTTTTTTGCTTAACGCAACACTCTCTTTTTTCATTAAGAATCCTGTGTGATTGGCGTTAAAATAAACATCCTCCAAAATTTTCACAGGGATATCAGGTAGCGCACCGACCGACATTTTTTGTAGATAATAGTCATTTAGAATGACGTCCGTCCGGCCATTTGCGACATCCGTCAGGTATTGATCATTTGTGGCATTGTCGTATGTCACAAGCTCGGCACCATATTTCTCAGCAATCTTCATATAACTTGTGTTAGGCTCGCCAGCTGCTTTTTTGCCCTTCAAATCTTCAAGTGAAGTAATGCCAGAGCTATCGCTTTTACGAACAATCATACTATCAAATGAGTACTTAATTGGCGATGACAACATGAATTTTTTGCCTCGTTCACCAGATAAACCAAAGTCGTTGGCCGCTAAATCTGACTCGCCTTTATCTACCGAAGTAATTTGACCATCGACATTATATTCCTTGAATTCTACTTCAAGGTCCAAACGCTTAGCGACTTCCTTAATCACATCGATATCATAACCTGTTAGTTGATTGTCATCATTATAATACGAAGATGGAAAGAGCGTGCCCGATGTTGCGACCGTCAATTTCTTCGCCTTCTCAACTTTTTCAAAGCTTTCATCTTTACTTGTTTGCGCCTTGTCTGTTGTCCCGCCACAAGCCGCCAAAACCATTGTTAATGCAACCACACTTAAACCTACTACGAACTTTTTCATTTGATTTCCCTACGCTTCCCGATAATATTTTGGTAATTTAAATTTTTCTTCTCGTTCAAATAACTGCCCTACTTGCAGTAACAAATCTTCGCGCCCTTTTGATGCCATGAACTGAATTCCAAGAGGTAAGCCTGCCTTAGTAACATGTGTCGGCAAACTAATCGCTGGCTGCCCCGTCAAATTAGCTAGTTGGGTATACGGCGTGATGGCAAGACTTTTCTCGAACATTTGATAGATTAATTCACTCAACTTAGCCGCTGATTTTCCTTCAGCATTAGCTAGCTCTCGGCGGATATGATCACTTTGCAAGTCTTGATCAATTCTTGGTGCACTATCAGCTGCAGTCGGTGTTAAAAATAAATCATATTCTTCAAATAATTGCTCCATGGTGTTCGCCGCTTTATCCCAAAGTTGGAGTGCGCGAACATATTGACTCGCTGGCAATTGTAAACCATATTGGTAGATGCCCCACGTCATCGGCTCCATATCAGCATAAGTCAACGGTCGACCGAGCCCAAGACGAATCCCCTCGAACATTGAGGCTGTTTCCGCCCCGTTCATCAAATAATAGCTATCAATTAACTGACGCCCATCCACAGGATAGGCAATCTGCGTGACCTCATGCCCTTGCTCTTCTAAAAATTGGACTGCCTCGTGTACCGCTTGTTCCGCTTCGTCAGAGACTGGCGTGCCCACTGGCGATTCCGTCAAAAAGGCAATCTTCAAACGCTTTTTATTAGCTGCCTCTTGATGTTGCCACTCCGCTTGTGGCGTTTGATAAGGTGCTGCTTTCGAGGTACCACGTAACTGATAAAATAGTGCTTCAGTATCTCGCATCGAAACAGTCAACGCAAAATCAATCGAAGCCCCTTGCCAGCCACGCCAACCACCAGGTCCTACTGGCATACTACCCCGGGTTGGTTTCAAACCAATCAAGCCGCTAAATGAAGCCGGAATGCGAATCGATCCGCCGCCATCACTGGCGCCAGCAAGCGGAAATAGCCCACTCGCCACCGCAGCTGCTGCCCCGCCGCTTGAACCACCTGGTGAATAATCCAGATTCCAGGGATTTCTCGCTGGTCCATAAATCACTGGATCAGAGACATTTTTAAAGCCAAATTCTGGCGCCGTTGTCTTTCCTAGTGGCGTCAGTCCAGCTAATTCAAGTTTTTTCACAAAGTTATCTGTAGCGCTTGCAACATTCTCGGTAAATAAGCGCGAACCAGAAGTTGACTTCATGCCTTTTTTGTCTTGACCCAACATTTTTAAAGGAATCGGTAAGCCCTGAAAAGGCCCCTCAGTCGCTGCCGTTTCTTTCGCTGCTTTAGTTGCATATTGTTGTTTAGCCATTTCTGGTAGCCACTCGACAAACGCATTTAATTGGGGATTTTGCTCCTTAACCAAGCGATTCCGTTCATCAATCCATTCCGGTACACTTATCTTCTTTTTTTGAAACTGCGAGGCATAATACAATCCATCTTTAATCATGAGATCCTCCTTTTATTTCAATGGTTATTATTATACAGGTTCTGCTATATTTTACGGTCAACTTTGCTTGTGCAGTTCTTCTCATATTCATTGAGTTTGTCCTTCTATATGTGGTATTATGTGGGCGTATTTACAAATGAGTTATCAAATTAAAAGAAGGAAGTGTCAAAATGCTTGCAGATTTGACGTACCAACCACTAAATTTATACAGTAACTACCGCGACGCTGCGCAAGTTACACCCGATACAGCGATTATCCTAGACCAACTACTCCCAGCTTTTCCAACACTTGGTTATGAGACAACCTATGAACTCAGTCACCAAGAAATTCTAAAGCGTGCCTACCAATTAGCGCAGATGGGTGTTACTGCCGGCGATAAAATTATTCTCTATAAAAGTCCCAAATTTGATACCTATTTGTTAGCAGTAGCAGCCTCTTATTTAGCGGCGGTGCCTGTGATGGTTTCTTACCATCTCCCTTACGAAACGATTGAGGTCTTTGTCGACCGTCTTGAGCAACCGTATATTTTATTTGATGAAGAAACGGAAGAAAAAGCCAATAAAGTCAGCAACTTAGCCGCTGATAAAAAATTAGCTGTCCGCGATTTACTCTTGCAAGAAGCGATTGCTGTCCCACAAGCGAGCTTAGATAAAGATGAGATTGCCTATATGACTCACACTTCTGGAACCACCGGAATCCCAAAATTAATCTGTCATTCCGCAAATTCTATGGGCTGGCGCACAAAATGGCAAAAAACAATCTTCACAAAAATTGCCGAACTAAAATTAGTGGCCTTCCACATTTCGCCTGTTCACTCACGCTTTAACATTGGTGTTTCATCCCTAATGGCGATGGGCTTTCCCATGATGCCACTAGCAAAAGCAACTAGTTCGCATCTCGTGCGCATGCTCAAACAATATCCGCCGATTGCTTTAGAAACACATCCGAATAACTTCGTTCAATGGACGCAGATAGCCAAATCTTCCCCTGAAGCGTTTGCCAGCATCCGCTATTACCATTCAACCTTTGATGCCATTAACAATCAGACAATGGCAACATTCTTAAGCGCAACCGATCAACCTGAGCCAATCTTTTTACAAGTCTACGGTCAAAGTGAATGCGGCCCAATGATTTTAAAAGCACACACACTCGACTCACTAAAAGATTCCAATGCCCGCGATATGGGTGTCGGTCTTGAAGAATTAACCAAAGCCCGGATTACGGATGAACAAGGCAATCCACTTCCCGACAACACGGACGGACACATTCAATTTCTATCAAAAGGTCGCGCCTTAACCTACTATAAAGAGGATGCGCGTTTCACAGAAAATGTTTACGGCGACTGGTGGGACAGTGGCGATTGGGGCATGATTGATGACCAAGGCCATCTCTTCTTAAAAGATCGTCAAGTCGATTTGGTCGATACCATCAATAGCACCCTAGCCATTGAAGATTACTTACTCGATCAACTACCTTTCTTAGAAGAAGTCGTGATCGTCCGTGGCAAAGATAACGCACCACAACCAATTATTGCCGTCGCTGACTCACATGAAATGAATTGGGATGCTTGGTGGGAACAAGTCCATAATCTCCCAAGATTAAATGAACCCATCATCCGCAAATTCGAGGACATCCCACATACTGCAACAATGAAAGTCCAACGATTACAAATTGAAAAAGAATTAAAAGGTGAATAAGTCAGAATAATAAACTAATTAAATAGAAGAAAAAAAGATTGTCGCAAATCCGAGTTGAAAACTCAGGTTAGCGACAATCTTTATTTATTTTTCGAAAAGATTTTGTCTCAAAATCTACTCATTCTACTTCTTTGCTTAAATTAAGCTATTCAGCGACTTCTTTTAGGTAGAACATTTGGCTAGCGTAGTCCCCACTGAGCGTAGGATCGATGTAAAAGCCAAGATTCATCAATTCATCGCCACCAAATAGTTGCTCATTCATCTGATAAACTTTCTCTGCATCCAGACCTCGTAATTTCAAACTCTCCAACGGACGAGAAGCCTCCACTAAGACGCGATAATAGAATACCATGGCTTCTTTTTTATCGTCAGAAACAAATATCCAAGCCGTTTCGTTGCCTTCAAAAGGACTTAGTAAACGCGTAAATGTGCCGTACTGCAATAAGGAGCGATGGGCTTTATAGAATGCCACTTGCTCTTTCATCTCCGCTTTGTCTTCTTCAGATAAGGTACTCAAATCTAATTCATAGCCAAAGACTCCTGACATCGCAACATTCCCACGCATCGCTAGACTAGTTTTGCGAGAGGTTTGATGATTCGGAATCGCCGATACATGTGAGCCCATCGTTGAGATTGGATAAACCAAACTTGTGCCATATTGAATCTTCAGACGAGCCACTGCATCCGTGTTATCACTGGTCCACGTTTGTGGCATGTAATGCAGCATTCCCGCATCGAAACGACCACCCCCGCCTGAACAGCTTTCGAATAAAATAGCTGGGTACTCGCTGGTTAACTGCTCCATAAACTCATAGAGTCCTAACATGTAGCGATGCGCCGTGCTCCCTTGCTCCTCAGCTGAACGATTTTTAGAATAAACTTCCGTCATATTACGGTTCATATCCCATTTTACATAATCGACAGGCACTTCATCGAAGAAAGCCTTCATCTGCTGATAAATATGCCCGCGAACGTCTGCTCTGGAAAAATCCAAGACGTATTGACTACGACCGAGAGATTTTCCACGACCAGGAATTTGCAAGGCCCAATCAGGATGCGCACGATACAGGTCGCTATCTTCTGAAATCATCTCAGGCTCAAACCAAATACCAAATTCTAAGCCGCGAGCATGAACTTCTTTTGACAAATTCGCTAAACCCATCTTAATCTTGCCAGCATTTTCAAACCAATCACCCAAGGATGAATTATCCGATTCACGTTTACCAAACCAGCCATCATCCAGGACGAACAACTCAATGCCAATCTTTTGCGCTTCATCAACAATTGCCAACAGCTTATCCTCATCGAAATCAAAATAGGTCGCTTCCCAGTTATTAATCAAAACCGGCCGTTCTTTTTGCTGATGTTGCCCGCGGACAAGACGGTGATTAAATAATTCATGGTACGAATGTGACAATTCATTAAGGCCTTGGTCAGAATAATTTAGAATCACTTCTGGCGATTGGAAACTATCCTCAGGCTCCAGCACCCAACGAAAATCAAAGGAATTAATCCCCATCGTCACGCGTGTTTGATCATACGGATCTTTTTCAATCATCGTCTCGTGATTACCACTATAGACGAGACAAAATCCATAGACCTCGCCAGTTTCTTCCGTGGTCGTCGGACTAGCTAACGCAACAAAAGGATTCTGTTGATGGCTACTCGAACCTCGCTTACTATCTAAGACTTTGATGCCCGTGTTCAGCGGTTCTCTAGTTACCATCCGCTCTTTGGCCCAAGTGCCATTTAGATGAATCAAATCAAAAGCCGTCGCCGGAAAATCAATCGCTAGACTAGCTAGCTTCTCAATCACGACTTTTTCTTTCCCTTTATTGACCAAGCGAGTATTGCGCGCAATCACCGGTGAATCGTCAAAAATTGTATAAGATAATTCTAATTCTAAGCCTCTAAAACGATCTTCCAGTGTCACAAGCAACGTTTGCGCATCCGTGGTCGCATTGACATACGTTGCTGGCAATCCAGTCAAGCTAGGTTTCCCTTCAATCACTCGATACTCTTTAAAAGTAAAATTCGTAACAATTGTGCCATCACTTTGACGAATCTCATGAGCCGGTGTCCGGAAATCACCGCCACCAAACCCAGGATATTCTTGCAACACCGTATCCAAAGAATATGAACGATCAATCGCACCCGGCAAATTAGGAGAAAACGAACGATCTAGTCGCGGATAACGAAAATTCCCGTGATAGTGCGTAATTTTCTTCCCATAATATAAATGGCTGAGCACCTGACCTTCCTCAATACTGAAAAGGTAGCTGACTTGTTGATTACTCAAATGGAAAGTCTGTGTCTGCTCATCAAATTGAATTGATATCATCGGTTACCCCTTTCTTAACGGCAATAATAAACGGTCAATCTCAGTCAATTCATCGGCAGAAAATTCTAGTTTCTTCAAGGCAGCAACGTTGTCCTGTAATTGACTCAAACGACTAGCACCAACCAGTACGCTGGCAATTTGCTGCTGACGTAAATTCCACGCCAAAGCCATTTCAGCGAGCGTTTGTTGTCTTTGACCAGCTACTTCATTTAGATTACGAACGACTTCAATCGTGCTTTCAACTTTTTCTTCAGATAAGAATGGACTATCTGAGCGATGCGCTCTTGAATCTTCTGGAACGCCGTTCAGATAACGATTCGTTAGCATGCCTTGTGCCAGTGGACTAAAGACAATCGCACCCAATTTTTCTTCTTCTAAGACATCCAGTAAGCCATCCTCAATCCAACGATCAAACATATTGTAGTTCGGTTGGTGAATAATAAATGGTGTCCCCAAACGTTTAAAAATCGCCGCAATTTCTTTTGTCCGTTGTGCATCATAGTTCGATACCCCAACATATAATGCCTTACCTTGTCTAACCAATAAATCAAGCGCTTGTGCAGTTTCTTCCAATGGTGTATCGAAATCTGGACGGTGATGATAGAAAATATCCACATAATCTAAATTCATTCGTTTTAGACTTTGATCACAGCTGGCGACAATATTTTTCTTAGAGCCCCATTCGCCATAAGGTCCAGGCCACATATAGTAACCAGCCTTCGAAGAAATAACTAGTTCATCACGATAGCCTTTCAGGTCTTCATGTAAAATCCGACCAAAATTAATTTCTGCAGAACCAGCTGGTGGTCCATAATTATTGGCTAAGTCGAAATGAGTAATCCCCATATCAAAAGCCCCATGAATAATTTCGCGTTGATTTTGAATCGTATCGACGTCTCCAAAGTTATGCCATAAACCCAAGGAAATGGCTGGTAATTTTAGTCCCGAATTGCCCACACGATTGTAGGTCATCTCTTCATAACGTTTTTCATTTGCTAAATACAAGATTTATCTCTCCTTTTTGGTTCATTCTGCCTCTATTATCTAGTTATCAAGTCAAAATGAAACCGTTTTTTTTAATTTGTTTACTCACTATAGTGTTTACCTAATTCATTTGTCAAGCGCCTTTTCACTCTCTCTTAAAATAATTCTTGAAGGCACCACCACATGTATCGGCACATCGCGTTCATCTCTAATCCGTTCTTTCGCTAAACGGACAGCCATCTTGCCTAATTGTTCGGTCTCTATATCGGCTGTTGTTAAGGGTGGCGTCAGAAATTCAGTGACTTCGATATTATCAAAGCTAGCGATCGAAAAATCTTCTGGAATCTTTTTTCCAGCCTTTTGAATTGCACGGTACACGCCAATCGCCAAAGGATCACTAGCCACTACAATCGCAGTCGGGACTTTATTATCAGTGAATTTCGTAAGCATTTCTTCAGTCATTTCAAGCCCATCCTGTGAGCCCCAGCCACCTAAAAAGACATTTTCTTCTTTATAAGCCCCTTTGATTGTCAGCCATTTTTTATAGGTCTGATAACGGACATCTTCACTAAGTAAAACATCCTTGCCTGAACTAGTTTTGACTGTCCGAACCCCACCAATAAAGGCAATGTTTCTGTGTCCCAACTGCCATAAACGCTCTAAGTGTTTCTTTGTAATCATTTCAAAATCCGTGTAGACCGCATCAAAGGACTCGTTCGCTGTCGTATCATCTACCAAGACTATTCGCGGATTTTTTTCGTAAATTTCTTGGATGAATGATTCCTCAAGATTGCCTAAAATAATCACCGCACCTAACGCTTCAATCCCTTTTAATGAATGATTCTCAGAGACACGATAAATTCTGTTTGCGGCAATATGGCACTTCTTGGCTTCTGCTTCTATCCCCAAACGAATTGCTCGAAAATAAGGATCCTCAATCTCCCCACGTTCAGAAGCCGCAGTAATCAAACCTAGCGAATGATTCATCTTTTTAGCCGTTCCTCGCTCTGGTTTCTTATAATTTAATTTCTTGACCGCCTCGTGAATTCTCGCTCGCGTTTCAGCTGTTGCCGACAGTGTCGGATCATTGTTCAGCACTCTAGACACCGTTGCCGGGGACACACCCGCCTTTCGAGCAACCTCTCTAATCCCAACCATAGTTTTCCTCCTTTTTACTAAACAGTATCAACTTGTATACTAAACACAATATAACAACGCTTCCAACTTTGCAAATCTAAGTTGCTCTTCACTCATTTCTTTGATGTCCCCTTCGACATTCCTTATCACTCGTTCTTACCCATTCGTCTATAAATCTTTTATCTATTCCTTTATTCATTCCCTTATACATTCTATTAGCACTCACCAGAGCACCTTCCATATTATGCAAAATGACAGACTAGATAGGCTCACAAAATTTCTAAATGAAAATACTTGAACTTTAAAAAAAATTGCGTATAATTCTAAGAAATGACGCAAAAAGTTTTCTAGGGTTCCGTGGCGAAAGCGCCAGTCTGGTCCAAGAGAAAACGCACATGAACTTGTGTAACACGGAGGGATAAAAGCCCGGGAGATATTGTAACCACAATATTTCTCAGGCTTTTTTTGCGTTTAAAAAGGAGGAAATTACTTATGAACAAAACGTGGGTTTCAGTGATTATCGCGGCTTTATTTGAAATTAGTTGGGTCATCGGCATCAAGCACGCGACAACTTGGTATGAATGGGCTGGAACACTGATCGCCATAATCGTCAGCTTCTCACTCATGATTATGGCTGGAAAAACTCTGCCTGTCGGAACCGTCTATGCAGTATTCGTTGGCTTAGGCACATTAGGCACGGTCTTCAGCGGCATTCTGCTCTTTGGCGAACCCTTTAGTTGGGGAAAACTCTGTCTAACTGCAACACTGCTTATCGGTGTAATCGGCTTAAAAGTAGTAACACCTGAAGAAACGGAGGGCCATTAATATGAACTGGATTGCTTTAATTTTTGCTGGATTATTTGAAATGTCCGGCGTTTTAATGATTAATAAGTGGCACAAAGAAAAAACCATTACCGCACTAACGCTACTAGTCGTTGGCTTTGGGATAAGTTTCCTGCTACTTTCTTACGCGCTGAAGACTTTACCTATGGGCACGGCCTACGCCATTTGGACTGGAATCGGTACAGCCGGCGGTACCCTCTTAGGAATGATTTTCTATGGGGAATCAAGAAATCGGAAACGCCTCGTCTTCATCGGACTTATTTTAGGCTCAGCTGTTGGTCTCAAATTGATTTCTTAAGGACTCACGAAAAAATCAATGAATCCCATTGACTGCTGACGAATTTTACTATATCTCCTAGTCTTTACTGATGAATTATTATAAAGAGTAGCTTATAAAGCTTGAGTTTATTTCAAAAAAATTATATTTTTTTCGCAACGCTATGTTGTCGAATACGAATAAAGAGTTGGTGGATACGTATAGAATCCGCCAACTCTCTCTGTTAGTTACTCGCAACTATCATCTCTAGCTTTCGCTCTTTTCCAAGTTCTCGGAGAGCTAGAACATAAGCTTTATCCTGTCGTTTGCCAATAGAGCAATGTGAAGGTTATTGTCGTTTGACTGATTACTCGAGTTTCTCGTGAAAACAATTCTGCCAGCAATACCTGAAAGTCTTGATTCTCTGCATATTCTTCATAATATTCTTCAATGAATGCACGAGTGAATTTTTCTTCAGACTGATAGGTAAAAGATTTTGTCTGACTTTTTATGCCAATTGCCTGCAACCACGTTTGATAAGTTGAGAGTAACGTCAGATCTTCTTCAGGTGAAATTTTCAGTGTCCGTTCAATTCTAGAAAATAAAGAATCTTGATTTTCTGTCATGCGAAAAATGAAGACTGCCCTTTCAGAAATCCGATCCATTTCAAGCAAATCTTCTAGTGTTTGAATTCCCGGGTTCATCGCCGAAAAGCTATACTCATAAGCATTATCCGCAGTCAACTCAAAGAAACTAGTCATCTCTTCATGAATAAATAAACAGTTTTCTCGCTTGCCCTCTGCCATTTGCTTGGCTTTTTTCAGCATTTCCCCAGAAATATCAACTACTGTATAGCTATCGACTTGCTTCGAAAAATCTAATAAATAGCGCCCCGCTCCACCTGCGAGATCTAGGAATGAATGCGCCGGAAAAACACCTAGCTCTTTCAGATAATCCGTTACGTCTGTTGAAAGAGGTAAGATTGATTCCCTCTGAATTTCCGCGTACTCATCTGCAAAATCGTCCCAAAAAGCTTCTATCTCCTCCATACTTATCCCCTCTCAGCTACCGTCTTCCTTATTCAATCACTTCTCATTAGCTTTTCCCATTTCTCTTAGTCTACACTAATTGCCCCTGATAAATCAAAAAAGACAAAGGAAACTGGCTGTGTAGCAGAATTCATAAACAATGAATTGGGTTGCTACAAGATAGTTTAGGCAGCTGTTTGTAACGCCACTTTTCCTATCAGACACAGTTAACTTTATCTATTTGACTACTATTTATTCTTATTAGCTAAGTTTGAAAACTCTATTAGTACAGTACTCAGATGTCCGACAATCGCACTCAGTTTAACTCATTGCTGAGGTCATCTGGCGAAGCTTTTTGCCACTCTTTTGATAAAAACTTAGTATCCAAATGATACTCAAGTTTGTTTTTTGTCTCAGATTCCATGAAGGCTTTAATCGCTTCATCCGCTGCTAACCACCCACGCCACCCAAGGTGAATCGTATCTTCCATAAAATAATCAACGTTGCCATTGGCAGTAAAATCAGCCACATTGGTAAATCCTTGACTGGTAAGCTGATAGCGAATCTTTTGATCAAATCCTGTAAGCACCTCATCTGGCAAACCAGTATGATCCATCCATTTTTGATTAATCGGTGGAATAACGAATAAAACATCGACATTATTTTTAGCAAACGCCTCTAAAACCAATTGAAAATCACTAAATTCTGGCCCAAATCGATAGTCCAAATTCTTTTGAGAACCTTTCATTTTAGCTAACCGATCCTGTAAATTATTAGCATAAAAAGTATTCTTAATCCCTAGTGAATTATTGGACGTTTCCTTTCGGCCTTCTTTATTAGCTAGCGAAACTAGCTGACTGAAGTCATACTTATGGGGTAACTTTTCTGTTGCACGATCAATTTTTTTCTTCAAATTACTGTCAAGACCGATTCCTCCAAAAAGCTCATCTTCACGAGTAAAGACAGCTAGTTGACGTGTCAATTTGCTTTTTTGAGCTTCTGTCAGCAGTTTTCCTACTTGAATTTGCGTCAGCACCTCTACCATTAATGGATTATGAGTGACTTTCGAAAATTCCAGCAAACGACTAGCATAGTATTCGTCCGCTGCTGAAATTTCAGTACAAGACAATAGCCAACTATAGACCTGTTGCTCTGAATAATAATTATCAAAGTAAGGCTCTTTAACTCCTTTTGGAACAAACCATTGTGGGGAAATAATGAAGACTGCTTTCTTTCCGGCAATTTCCTCAGCCATCGATTGAATAATCGAAAATTGTGTCATAGATTGCGTTCCCGCTGCTCCTAATAAAAAAGGCGTGTAGTTTCGATTATATTTTTGAGCTAAGACAGATGGATGCATCGAACTAATTCGATTAAGCTCAGAAGAGCCAAAAAATGGCACATACCGCCCAGTCTCAACAGCTTCATTTTTAATTGCATTGCCCCGTAGCAAACTGTTACTCATTGCTGTAGAGGCTTGTGCTAATATTTTCGGATCGCTGGCATTTATCTTCCAAGGGCCAAAAAATAATACCCCTAAAAGGACCGCAGCACACACCAACGGACCAAAAATAGAAACGAGTCGCTTCTTCATCATTAGGCCTGCAAAGCTTCGACTTGGCTAATGATTTTAGCTGGCGTATTCCACTCATCACGGTCAAATTCTGAGACAGGAACTTGCACACCTAATTGGCCTTCTAATTCTACTAATAGCTGGACAGTCGCAAGAGAATCCATTAATCCCTCTTCAAATAAATCGACTGTCAAATTTTCTTTTACTTCATCTGTTCCAATAATCATTTCTAAAATATCTAATACCGTTTCTTGTGTATTCATAAATAAATCTCTCCTTTTTATTTGAAAAATAGTTGGTCTAGTACTCCTGAAAATATCAAGAAACTCAGACAGACTGCATGAAATGTTAACACTGTTGAAAATGCTTTAGTCAAACGATTGGACGGCAAATGCTTCCCACGTTTCTTCTTAAACCGAATCCAGGCATCATTGCTACAAATTAATAGCGCATGATACAAACCATAGACGACATAGTACCAAGTTAAGCCATGCCAGATACCCATGATTAAGAATAAGGCAAAATATCCGACATTTGATGCCACAATCCGACTCTTAAAAACTTTCTTTTTGATTAAGGTAAACATTAGTCGCATATAAATGTAATCTCTAAACCAGAAGGAAAGGCTCATATGCCAACGATTCCAAAAATCTTTGATGCTGGCTGCCAAAAATGGTTTATTGAAATTGACTGGCGTATCATAGCCCATTAGATTGCTGACTCCGACCGCAAACAAACTGTAGCCAGCAAAATCGAAGAACAGATAGAGGCTATACACGTACATGTAAGCAAAGAATCGCCAAGAAAATAGCCCATGATTCAGTAACTCCTTCGTCACAGCCGGTAACATCACTTGTCCCAGATAGTAACCCAGAATAAATTTATACAAGAAGCCCATAAAGATATTCCAGACGCCTCTCTCAAGAAATTGAAGATACTTTTCCTTCGTCGGTGCGTGTAATAATTCCTTCTCAAACCGTCGATAGCGATCGATTGGACCGGAGGAAATCGTCGGAAAGAATAAAAGAAACTGAATATAACGTGCAGGATGGTACTCTTTAATCAAGCCATCTCTCATTTCCATAATCATTTGAACAGATTTAAAGGTTAAATAGGATATCCCTAAAAAATTAAAGAGCGAGGCTTGGCCAGAAAACAAGGGCGTTACTTTGACCAAAAACAGTGGCAGAATAGCCGCTGCGACGGCACTATAGAACACCCAAGAATTATTTTTCTGCGTGCGATAACGATGGTACGCGTAGACCAGTACTGTCTGGAAAATGACATAACCAATCAGCGCCACTCCTTGTTGCCAATAGCCCCCACTAAAACTGATATATATAAAGACAACTGTCAACAATATTTGGTACCAACCCCAGCGTTTTCCAGCCAATAATAAACCAAGTATTAACGGTAATATAGCCAGTGCCAACCAAATAAAATACAGCGGATTCGCATAAGGAATCAGGTGCTCGAAATTCATCAAGGATTCACCTCATTTATCAAGCTTTTGCGATCAATTTTGCCATTTGGCGTCTGTAAAAGCTGGTCGACATAGACAAATCGCTGTGGAATCATATAATCCATAACGAATTCACTCAAAGATTCTTTAATCGCCTTTGTCAGCTGAAACTCTTTTTCATACGAATGGGCTTCAGGTACTACATAGGCAATCAGCTGCTCCACCTTGTGCTCCTGATATTTCGGTACGACTACCGCTTGCTTGACTAAAGAAACGCTGCTCAGATGATGATCAATATCTTCCAACTCAATCCGGTAGCCATGAAACTTCACTTGAAAATCAATTCGGCCTTCATAAAGTAGCAAGCCGTCTTCCGTCACCCGACCACAATCACCTGTCCGATAAGCAGGCTGCCCTTGATACTCAAAAAAAGCAGCTTGTGTCTTCTCAGGATTATTTAAATACCCCTTAGAAACGCTAGGTCCACTGATGATAATTTCACCCATCTGACCGTTTTCAATAATCGTTTCTGAGTCCGGATCCATGAAAAAAACCTGTGTATCTTCTTTAACATAGCCAATCGGAACACGGTTGTAAGTTTCCATTAACTCTGAGGTCACCAGCACGCCAGAAATAGCTACCGTTGCTTCGGTTGGTCCATACGTATTATAGATTTCTGCCTCAGGAAAACGTTGCAACAATTCGACTGCTGTCTTTTTGGGAAGCTCTTCTCCACAAAATAAGAAACGCTCGATACTTGGTACATGGTGCCCGTCAAACGTCGGCTCCATTAAACAAATTTTCATAAAACTAGGGGTCGAAACCCAAACATTAATGTCCAGCTTAGGCAACGTCGTAAACAAAGCTTTAAAATCATTGATCACTGATTTTTTTAGTGGCGCCAAGCTCCCACCTGATGTTAGAGCTGAATAAACACCCATCACAGATAAATCAAACGAATACGGCGCTTGAGATAAAAATTGTAGGCCTTCTCGCAAATTAAAATCACTCAACTCCCAGTTTACAAAACTGACTAGGTTATCATGACTAATTTGAACACCTTTAGGTACTCCTGTAGTCCCCGATGTGAAAATAATATAATAAGTCTGATCGCCCATAACCGGCTGTTTCTCATAGATCAATGATTCCGCACTAATTATCTCGTTCACTGTCTCTCGGTTAGTAATCGGAATCGACGTAGCCAATTCCTGCCAATCCCCAATACTGATAATCAGCGCTGGTTGTGCGACTGAAAGAATCAATTCTACACGATCCTTAGGCGTTGAACTTTCGATAGGTATGTACGCTCTACCCGTCTTAGAAGCTGCTAGAAAAGCCACCAACATCTCAAATTCTAATTCCCCATAAACGACGATAGGCGCTTTACTTTTTATTGTTGCATCTAAATAGGCCGCTAGTTTATCAGACCATTCAGCTAATTGACCATAGGTATATGTGACTTGTCCCTCGCAATAAACGACTCGATCAGGTTCCCTACTTGCCCAATCTTCAATTGTTTGAACAATATTTGCTACTTTCATGAAATCCCCCCTTAAAATTCATTATAAATAAACGTACCACCTTGAATATTTTTATAATGATAAAGATAAATTAATAGTAGGATAATGCAGAAATAGAAAGCCGTTTTCCCAATAAAAATTAAGCTATTTCGGATCGCTTCGTTTTTTATTAGCTGCTTCATCAAATCCCTCCTTTTACATTTCTCTCTCTTTCTATTGTAAAAGCTAGGAGTAAATTAAAAGCCTCGAAAATGTAAATAGTTGATAAACTGATGATAAACTCTTTACTTCAATTCTTAGGTTTTTATAATGATTCACCTAGACCTCGGCCATGTTTAGACCTTCTTCAGCTTAAAAAAAAATAAGAAAGACTTCTCACCACCATGGGTGTAAAAAGTCTTTCTTATAGCCGAGTCTTGCTCAAAAATACAGTTATATAGTGCATTTATTTGAAATTGATTTTTGTTAGGCAGGACTTTATCGAAAATTTAGGCATCACGGCTGAAATCTATAACCCGCTCCCCAAACGGTTTGAATATATTGTGGATTCGTCGGATCCTCTTCAACCTTTTCCCTTAATCGGTTGATATGTACCGCTACAGTTCGAATATTTCCTAGCGCATCCATTCCCCAAATTTTTTCGTATAGCTGTTCCTTACTAAAAACGATTTCGGCATTAGACATTAAAAACAACAATAGTTCGTATTCTCTATGCTTACAATCCACTTCAACATCGTCAACATAGACACGATGGGTTTGCGAATTAATTCTAATCTTACCTAAGTGAATTTCACCTTCTACTTTTGGCTCAGGACTCGCTTGTCTGCCTTTAATGCGTTCGTATTGGGCAATATTGGCCTTCACTCGAGCCACAAGCTCCGTCGGTGAAAAAGGTTTGGAAATATAATCATCTGCACCAAGCCCTAAACCTCGTAATTTATCCAACTCTTCAGTCTTCGCCGTCACCATGATGATTGGAATATCGACTTTATCACGAATTCCTCGACAAATTTCATAGCCGTCCATTCCTGGCAGCATGACATCCAATAAAATCAGTTGGTAGTCCCCATTGACTGCTTCCTGATACCCCTTAGTCCCTTCACGTACGATGGATACCTCATAGCCTTCCATCTCTAAAAAATCTCGTTCAATCATTGAAATATCTTCATCATCTTCAATAATCAGTACTCGTTTGTTCATCACCAACAGGTATTTCCCCTTTCTTCACTGGTAGTGTAATCAGAATTGTTAAGCCACCAAACGAATGATTCCGCGCTTGGATTTTCCCATTCATACCTTCAATAATTTTCTTAGAAATCGCTAATCCTAAGCCATTCCCCTGGCTAGGATTCGTCCGTGATTTATCATCTCGGTAAAATAATTCAAAGAGGGTATCCAATTTTTTTGTCGCGATGCCTGAACCATTATCGGTAATTGATAGCAATAGCTGATCGCCTTCAATTCGATAAGTCAGCGTCACGTAGACTTCCTCTTTATCTACATATTTTCGTGCATTCTCGAATAAATTCGTTAAAACAGTCCGAAATTGGACCGGATCAATCTCAAGCAATACTTCTTCATCTGGTGCATCTAAATAGACAACCATGCCCTTTTCTTCATATTCATGCTGCATAAAATGAATCGTTTCATCAATCAATTTTTTGTTCGTTGTCTCAATTAAATTAAAAGGAAACTCCCCCGTATCCAACTTTGAAAACAAGAAAAGCTGTGCGATAATTTGATCCAAATCATCGATTTTATTTTTGATAATAGTAAAATACTTCTCTCTCATCTGAGGTGTACTCGCGACCCCTTTTTCTAAACCTTCAAGATACGCCTTAATCGAAGTCAGTGGCGTCCGTAAATCATGAGAAATTCCTGCAACAAGCTCACGTCGGTTGGTTTCTAATTTCGTCTGAGTCTCGACCGTCGTTTTCAACTGATAGGCCATCCCATTAAAATCTTTCACAACGGGTAAAAACTCATCTTGCTCCGCATAACGAATCTGATAATTCAGTTCCCCTGCTTGGATTTTATGAAAACCATCAGTTAAAATCTCTAAAGGCTCCACAATACTTTTTGTGACAGTCTTCGTTAAATAACGGTTAGTTAAAATAATGATGGCGATTGTCCCAATGATCATCACCAGAATAATTCGTGACAACACTGCTTGATAATCTCGATCCCACAATGGATCCTGATAATACAAATCATTATAATAATTATTATTGACTAAAATCACCTTGTACCTATTTGCTTCAAATGAAGTCACGAATATCTGATCTTTCAAATAACTATGTTCGCCTTCTTCACTATGAATTGTATCCGTCATCTTCTGATCAATGATTTCCCCTACTGAATGGATTTGGTTTTCCCCTTGATAGACAGTTAACGCGATATTATCACTATAATACGACTCATAAAATTTCTGCATATCCGAGATAATTCCTTTGTCTGTCGCCTCGTCTGAGGACCATTTAATCACTAAACTTTCGACAGCCGCATATTGAGAACGGAACTCTCTATTTTTATTCATTGCCCCTTCATCAACGCCCCAGAAATACTGCCAAACCAGAATAAAGGCAAATGAAGCCACCAATAAACTCAATAACACTGGAATAACAATCATCAAAAGATGGGAGATAAATAAACGGCTCTTAATTGTCATAGTCAGTTGAATCCTCTCTAAGTGAATTTTAATCATGGTATTTGATTCTGGTACTTGTTTCAATCTATTCTTATACGCTCAACTTTTATTCAGTTAGCGCCTCGTAAATCTGTTCAGCCATTGACCCCGTATCAATAGAGCCCGCCTGGTTACTGATAAGGATGACCAAGTTTTCATTTTTTTCATCTCCATAGACACTCGTCGTATAACCACCGAGTGAACCACTGCTAATTTTTAGATGGTCAGAAAGCCACAATCCACTACTATAGCCGTTGGTCACAGTCTCTGTCATTTCATTATACATTTTTTCCGTCAGAATTTTGCCATTATTCTGCGCTTTTTGCACTTTCCACAAATCTCCAACAGACATAAATACATTCCCTGCCCCTAACAAGCTAGAAAACAGGCGCCGGGAATCTGGATAAGAAGCCCAAGAAACTTGATAATCTTGTCCCGTTACCTCATCAAATGTATACGCCAAAGGAAATCCCAATTCTGTTGGAATTTGATTCCAAAAATAGGTTTGCTTTAGATTTAACGGTTCAATAATTCTTTCTTCAAATAATTCTTGATAGCTTTGCCCACTCACCATTGATAAAATACCAGCTAGCAGAGAGTAATTTGCATTCGTATAAGTAAATGATTGGTCCTCAGTAACTGACATCTCTGTCAGGACAAAATTAAGTTGTTCAGCTTGATTATCTAACAAACTATCCGGCTCAATCTCGTCCATCTCAATCCCTGAACGGTGATTCAGTAAATCTCGAATCGTTAGGTCATTCGCCTGTTCTACTTGAGGATAAAAGGCCTCAATCGTCTGATCATACGACAATCTCCCTTCAGAAACCAGCTGCTCCACCAACATCGCAGTCAAACTCTTTTGCACGGAAGCAATCGGATAAGATAGTGTCACCGCATTTCGCTGTTCCTCTTCCTGATTGGCATATCCATATGCTTGTTCATAGTAGACTTCGCCTTCTTGGGCCAACAAAACGACTCCTTTAAAATGCTGTTCATTCAGTAAACTATCCGTAAAAGCCGTTACTTCCTTTGGCTCTGCTTTCTTCAGCGGACGTCCGCCTGCAATTTTTACTACAATCATGCCCAAAAGAATGACTACTATAAACACTCCCCAGACAATCGTCATTTTTTTCTTCACATTAGACACCCTCAATAGGTTTCAAAAAACCTTTTCTACCTATTCTAATTAGCATAACCGAAATAAATAAACTGACAGTAAACTAGAAGTGAATGATTGATAAACTAGCAAGTTTATCCCTCCACTCCATTATTTTTTTCACATTTATTCTTCAGATAAAAAATCTAGAATAGTCCCAGTTATCGTACAATGTCCCTATAGAAAAAGCAAAAAGTAGGGCTTGAAACCGCTATTTATCCATGCTAAGCTTGAAATAAAAACAAAAAGTTGAAAGGATGTTACTCATGGTTTGGATTATATTAATTGTCATGGCCATTGCAATGTATCTCATTGTACGGGACAAAAAATAAGAAATACATAGCCCCATTTCGTTTAATTTTTTAGATTATCTTACCTACAAAAAGGTAGGGCATACCTCAACTGGATATGCCCTACCGCTTTACTGTTTCTACTATCTATTTCATCTCTTATTCACATGCCCACTCATTTAGTGAACTCCAATGGGAAAAATGTCTCCACATCGCCAGACTAGTTAGGATGTGTCTCTCTTTTAGGCATAAAATTAAATAAAGAAGATAATCCTTCCTCTTAGAGCATCTTCAATAAAATCAAATCCGTCTGCTCCTCTTCCCCCATAAAGAAAGAATGAGCGCCGACTTCTTTAAATCCTTGCGTTTCATAGAAAGCACGAGCCTTTGCGTTAAATTCCCAAACGCCTAACCACAAAGAACTTTTATGCATTTCTTTTGCGACAGTCTCAGCTTTCTTTAGTCCAGCCGTCCCGTAACCCTTGCGTTTATGTTTCGACCGAATATAGATTCTTTCAACTTCCAATGAATTCTTTTGAATATCTTCAGATTGTGCTTTGCCAACATTCAATTTAAGATAGCCTAGGATTTCTTCTCCTTGCTGCATAAAGTAAAAGAAACTTTCTGGATTCTTTAATTCTTTTGCCAATTGCTCTTCATTATACGACTGCGTTAAGTAATCTTCTAACGCCTCTTTTGTATTTTGTTCAGCAAAGGTATCTGTAAATGTTTCAATGCTAATCGAACGAAGAACTGATAAATCAGCTATCGTACACTGCTTCCACTCAAATTTTTCCATGTTATCCAACTCCTAATACGTTCGTTTCCCACCACTTTTGACAAAGTGCCAGTCTTCATCGACATTTTTTTTAACTTTGATTAATAACTCATGTAACACTTTTTGTTCTTGCTTCGTGAGCCCCTGTAAAGCCGCTTCTTTCGAATATTTATTTTCGCGAAGAATAAACGCGGCCTTTTCAGCTCCTTTATCAGTCGTTTCGAGATGAATAATCTTTTTATTTTCCTGGTCAAGGACTTTAGTCACAAAACCTTTTTCAACCAATCGCTGGATAGCTCTAGAAGCCGTAGAACGATCAACTTTAATCATTTCAGCCAGCTGTTCAGGAATAATTCCTTTATTTTCATAGATCCTGACTAAATACACATATTGCCCACGAGTTAACTCAAACTCTTTAAACTCAATATTCGCAATCGAATCCAGTGCTCGCGCAATCACACCAATATCACGTAAGATACTCTCCACAGTCTCACCTCCATAAAATTATAATAACTAAATATTGTTGCATTTGCAACAAAAAGATAAATCCCGAATCCATTTTAAATCAAAAAAAAGAAAGATAACCTGTGCATCACTAGCAAAAACTAGTCACACACAGGTTACCTATCGTTTGATTGTGTATAAAAAAGATAATCGAGTATAGTTATCTATCTTATTAAGGTTGTTTACCAATATAAGCTAAGATTCCGCCATCAACATATAAAATATGTCCATTAACAAAGTTAGATGCATCTGATGAAAGGAATACTGCTGATCCAGCTAAATCATCTGGTTCGCCCCAACGAGCTGCTGGTGTTTTAGAAATAATGAATTGGTCAAATGGATGTCTTGAACCATCTTCTTGTAATTCACGTAATGGTGCTGTTTGAGGTGTTGCAATGTAGCCAGGTCCAATTCCGTTACATTGGATATTCGCTTCACCAAACTCAGAACAAATATTTTTTGTTAACATTTTTAGTCCGCCTTTAGCAGCTGCATAACCCGCAACTGTTTCACGACCAAGTTCACTCATCATTGAACAGATGTTAATGATTTTACCGTGACCTTTTTTGATCATTGATGGCAAGACAGCTTTTGACATAATGAATTGACCATTTAAGTCAATATCAATTACTTGACGGAAATCTGCTGCTGACATTTCTAACATTGGAATACGTTTGATGATTCCAGCATTATTTACTAAAATATCAATTACGCCAACTTCAGCTTCGATTTGTTTAACACCAGCTTCAACTGCGTCTTCATCTGTAATATCAAAAACAAATCCGTGTGCTTTGATGCCGATTTCTTTGTAGTTTTCTAAGCCTTTATCTACGCCTTCTTGCGTACGATCGTTAAATACAATCGTTGCTCCAGCTGCAGCTAGACCTTTCGCGATTTCAAAACCAATTCCGTACACAGCGCCAGTTACTAACGCAATTTTACCATCTAATTTAAACATATCCATTGAAAAACTCATTTTTACATTCCTCCTATTTTAAGTCGCCCATATCTACCATATCCATGTCTGTGTAAGTAATATTTTCTCCACACATAGACCAGATAAATGAATAATTTCCAGTACCTACACCAGAGTGAATTGACCAGCTTGGTGAAATAACTGCTTGATCTTTATCAACAACTAAGTGTTTTGTTTCATCAGGTTTACCCATCATGTGGAAAACCTTTGTATCTTCTTTTGCAAAATCAAAGTACACATAAGCTTCCATACGACGTTCATGTGTATGACAAGGCATTGTATTCCAAGAGCTACCTGGTTCTAAAATAGTGTAGCCCATTTGTAATTGACAGCTTTCACAAACGTTTGGATGAATATATTGATAAATTTTACGTTCGTTCAATGACAAGCCTTCGCCAGCTTCCATTGGTTTCACTTGATCAATACTAATTTTAACGTTTGGATATTTGTGGTGTGCTGGCACACAGCTAATATAGAATTTAGCTGGATTTTTAGGATCAGCTGAAGAAAAGACAACATGTTTTGTTTCTTTACCAATGTAGTAACCATCTTGTTTTTTCATTTCTTCTTTTTCGCCATCAATTTCGATGAAACCAGGTCCACCAATATTGATAACACCTAATTCACGACGTTCTAAGAAATAGTCAACACCTAATTCTTTATCTAAAGTGATTTCTAATTCTTTAGTAGTTGGTGTTACCCCACCAAAAATCATGCGGTCATTATGCGTGTAAGTTAAGCTGATTTCGCCTGGAACAAAGACTTTCTCAACTAAAAATTCTTGACGCAATTGTTCTGTCGAATAATGACGGATATCCTCTGGGCTATGTGTGTAACGATTTTCCATGTTTTGCATGTGTAAACGACTCCCTTATCTTATTATTTTTCCAGAGCCAGCAGCTAAAAAGCCATTGACTTCTTCTTCACTAAATTGGTTACAGTCCCCGTGAACTGTATGTTTTAACGCTGAAGCAGCTGTCGCAAACTCAATAATTTCTTGCGGACTAACTTTTTTCAACAAGCCATGTAAAAGACCACCACTAAAGGCATCCCCACCACCTACACGATCCACAATTGGGCAAATCGCTTGAGTCGTCGACTCGAAGTAGGTTTCATCCATCCATAAAGTACCAGTCAAATGATTATCAGAAGCTGAAGTCACTTGACGCTTTGTTGAATAGAAGACTTGAATATTTGGGTAGAGTGCTTGCATCTTTTTATAGTAATAAGGTAGTTCTTCCCCTTCTTGAGGAGCAATCCCCAACAAGTGGACCGCATCCATATAACCTGCTGAACAATAGTCAACATAAGGAAGTAAGGTTTTCAAGACTTCGCCAGCCTCTTTTTGACTCCATAGCTTGCCTCGATAATTAATATCAAAACTTACTTTGCAGCCATGTTCTTTGGCTGATTTCATTAGATCTAGTGTCAGAGTTTGCCATGTAGGACTTAAAGCTGGTGTAATCCCTGAAACATGGAAAATATCCACGCCATCAAATAGGTCTTCTTTCGCCCATTCGATTGAGGTCATCTCAGCAAAACTTGAATGTGCACGGTCATAAACAACTGATGCTGCTCGTTGACCAATCCCCGATTCCAAGTAATAAGTTCCTAAACGATCCCCACCAAATAATAACGACTCAGTAGCCACATGATATCTTGCCAAATGCTTTTTGACCGCTTCGCCTAATGAATTATTCGGGACTTTACTAGCAAATGAAACGTCATGGCCATAATTGGCTAACGAGATTGCGACATTCGCTTCCCCGCCACCATAATGGACCGCCATCGTATCACTTTGCGCTAATCTGATTCCTTGATTCGTAGAAAAACGTAACATGATTTCACCAAGTGTCAGTACTTTTCCCATATGACTTACCCCTTGATTTCTTTAAGTTTTGCTGCGTATTGTTTCGCAACCTCTGTCACTTTATCAAAATCACCTTGAGCTGCTGGTGCTAATAAGTTACCACCAACGCCGACAGCTACAACGCCTGCGTTGAACCAATCCACCATATTATCTAAACTTACGCCACCAGTTGGCATAATATTTAATTGTGGGAATGGTGCTTTAAAGGCAGAAACAATACTTGGACCATATGCGCTACCTGGGAACAATTTGATAATATCAACGCCACTCTTCAACGCCGTTTGCATTTCAGTAATTGTCATACAACCAGGTAAATATGGAATTTGATATAAATTACAAAGTTCCGCTGTCTGTGCATCAAAGCTTGGGCTCACAATATATTGCGCCCCAGCCATAATCGCTAAACGAGCAGTTGTTGCATCAAGTACCGTTCCAGCACCAACTAAAACTTCTGGTTGATCTTTATAAGTTGTTGCTAATTCACGAATGACTTCATCTGCTTGAGGAACGGTAAAAGTTAACTCAATCCCCATAATGCCACCTTTAATAATCGCATGACTAGCTTTTAGAGCTTCTTCTTTTGTCGCTCCACGAACAACGGCAATGACACCTGCATTTTTTAAACCAATTAACGTTTCGACTTTTTTCATCTGCTCACTCTTTTCTTATTTGGAAATTAAATTTTATTATAAAGAAATTATATCTTTATTATACGAGAAGAGAAAAAAAATGCAACCGTTTTAAGCTATTTTCTTTTTTATTTTCACTTTCGCTACATTTTTTCCTGTTTTCAACGAAAAAAAGAACTAGAAGAAACTTTATGTCTCTTTCTAGTCCTACTTATTTGGATACAATTTATACAAATATAGATCATCGCTAAACGCTGATAAAATCTATTTTTCTATGTCGCTCCTACTTACTTAAGTTCTTTTCGATTGTCGCCTTTGCTTCCAAAATTTCATGAATAATTGTTTCCTTCAATTTATCATTAATCCGATATTTCGGCATACTTATACTAAAGGCTCCAACAACCACCTCATTAGCAACAATTGCCGTACCAATACAAAAAATGTCTCTCTCTACCTCTTCATCATCAAACGCAACTTTCTCCAGTTGAACCTTCTCTATCTCTTTACGTAATTTCAACGGATTAGTAATCGTCTCTTCAGTATAAGGAATCAGCTCATTCTCTTCCAAATAACGCTCCACTTCAGCCACTGGCAGTTCGGCAAGCACCGCTTTTCCCATTGCTGAATTATATAATGGACGCGTCACGCCAACTTTTGATGACATACGAATCGTTTGATTTTTTGGCTCTAGCTTATTCACATATAAGATCTCTTGATTCGCTAGAATGCCTAGATGGATTGTCTCGTCCACATGCTCCTGCAAACTTTCTAAGTATGGCTGTGTCACCGCAACTAAATCCAATTGTTCTAAATTTTGATTTGCATAACGAATTAATTTACTTCCTAAACTGTAGCTTTTATCATTTTTCTTATTGACATAACCAATCATCACAAGCGTATCTAAAATCTTTAAAGTAGTCGAAGAGGTCATCTTCGTCCCCTCTGTAATCGCTTGAAGGATACTGTCGGGATTATTTGATAAAAAATCTAAAATTGCAGCAGCCTTAATTAAAACGGTCCCATAAGGTTTCTTTTTTTCCATGACAGAACTCTCCTTTTCCATATAAGAAAATAATAGGCTGAATCTTAAAAAAAAGCAAGCCTTCCAGAAAGTTTTTCTCTCCAAAATGAAAACTATTATCTATTCTCACTTACATATTCCCCAGTTTACGTGCGCTTGTCCTCACCAACAAAAAAGTGCCAGACAGTTCACCTCATGGAGGCCTCTCCTAGTACTTTTCCTTCTTTTCTTATTTAGAGATTTCAATCGATTAATAATTCCATCAAACAAAAGATTGGCTACCTAACTGCCAACCATGAGTACAAATCTTCAACTCACCTAGCCATTCTTTCCCCAAAACTCAATTTGAGTAAGTGCGGGAAAAGGTGAAGCATCGGTATCTTGAATTAAATCTCCGAAGCTAACGGATGACACCTTTTTCTCGGAAAATGTGAATGCTTGTGGCTTTGCTGTTTTACTTGTCTCAAAAGTTTCTTTTGTACCATCTGAAAATTTCAAGGTTACCTTAGTCCAATAACTATCATGAGGAAAATCTGCTCGCCAAGTAAACACAACTTTATTTAGACAGACCTGACGACCAAAATCAATCGTTAATGCCGCATCCGCTTGTTGATTAATTCCCCACGACTGAAAAGGATAGGGACCATGAGAATGATTAGCATAAATACCATCAATCGCATTACAAGCAAAAAAAGTCGCATCATTTCTAGTCTCTACATTCGCATGCGCATGAGGATATGCTCCCATAAAATCTTTTTGATCATGCGGATTTAAGGCAAGATTTCGATACATCGCAATCTCTTCTTTAGTAGCTAATCGCGCACTTACATAGTGATTATTCCCTAGAAAGCGATTTTCAGGTCTTGCTTCGACTCGGTTTTTAGCGAAAGATAGTTCATATATCCAGTCCGTCTCAGGTAAGTAAATCAAAGATGTTTCCAAGGTCTCATCTAGCTTCACCATTAAATAAACGCCCGCTTGACTTGAACCAATACGGATTTGATCCCCCTCTTCGTA
Source organism: Candidatus Enterococcus huntleyi (assembly GCF_009933175.1). Taxonomy (GTDB): domain Bacteria; phylum Bacillota; class Bacilli; order Lactobacillales; family Enterococcaceae; genus Enterococcus_K; species Enterococcus_K huntleyi. The sequence continues at coordinate 127,486 of NZ_MAEJ01000007.1, forward strand.
AGAAAAGTTTCTCATTGAAAGATGAACCAACCCATCAGAACTTATCTTTAACTCAGTATCTTTCTGGTCCTCTCCCTGTATGCTTGTGCGAATGCGGCCCTCTTTATCATAAATTGATAGCGTCAACACGGTCATCCTTATTGCCTCCTAATATAGTATGCCTCCATTATAGCCCGACAACTACTAAAAAGAAAACGCTATTTTATTCAATCAATTCTAATACAGAAACAAAAAAGCAAATGACCAACCTGATTCCTAAAAAACACTCACTTTACCTATGAAATTTTTTTCTTCTAGCATCTATAACTAGCCAAATTTACTTGCTTGGCGCGATTCCCTTAATTATCATCTCCGTCCATTCCCTGGTATACGGTAGAATTTTTTCATAAATGAGCGGATTGGAGATTCCTTCAATAATTGCTTGGAAATAAAGCATTAAAAACTCATCAGAATACTTTAAATCCACTTTTCCTTCTTTACGTCCCCTGTGAAATAAATCCAGCATCATGCCGAAACTCATCTTCGTGTACTCATCCATCATTCGTGTAAAACCATTGTCTTCTTTTTCAGTAAAATATTTCATCAAGTCAAAATAAAACTGCTGATTAATTTTTTCTAGATACTCAATTTTAGTTTGGCTCATAGCAATTAAGGTCTCTTCAAATGGTGCCTCATCCGCCATAATTTTTTGGGCCTTTTCGCTCATCTCCGTCATAGAGTTCACGAATACCTCATGGATCAGTGCCTCTTTACTTCCAAAATAATTGAAAATCGAGGTTTTACCCACGCCTGACCGTTTAGCCACTTCATCAATCGTCAGATTATCTACGCCTGAATCAGTATTCATCAACTCAAAAGCTGCTTGCAACACACGCTCCTTTTTTTCTTGGGTGCGCCGTTCGAATCCATTCATCGCCATTGCCTGCTTTCTTTAATTTTAGAACTTTTTATATATTTTAGTTCATAACTTATCTCAATTTGATTATATAAGAAATACTCTGAATTATCAACGAACTAGTCGTTCAAAATTATCCGACATTTCCGTTGACTGTTTATAGGAAAGAGACTATTATGGGTGGTGTAAACGAGGACTAGCTTTAACGATAAAAAGAACCGGCATATTCACTGATGCAAAATCATAAAAATTAGATTTCACACAGGCACGCATTCTATTTTAAGTTAGACCTCAGTTCAAGAAATTGTCTTAATAAAAAGGAGTTACGTATCATGACAGAGATTGTAAAATTACAAGGCTTGCAGAAGAGTTTCGGTAAATTCCAAGCGTTAAAAGACCTTTCCTTCACCGTCAATGCCGGCGAAGTCGTTGGTTTTATCGGACCCAATGGTGCTGGAAAATCTACCACCATCCGTACTTTACTGGGAATTATTAACCGTGATCAAGGGGAAGCACAAATTTTTGGCAAAGACGTTTGGAAAGATAGCTTGGAAATCCATAAACGCGTTTCTTATGTACCAGGCGACGTTGCGTTGTGGGGAAATTTGACCGGTGGCGAGATTATTGACCTCTTCATCAAGCTTCATGGCGGTGGCAATCAAGCCAAAAGAGATGAATTAATTAAACGTTTTGAACTCGATCCTAAGAAAAAAGCAAAGGGTTATTCCAAAGGAAATCGTCAAAAAGTCGGCTTAATTGCCGCTCTCTCAGTAGATTCTGATCTCTATATTTTAGATGAACCAACTTCTGGGCTGGACCCATTGATGGAAGCCGTCTTCCAAGAAGAGATAGAAAAAATCAAGGATGCTGGCAAAGCGATTCTCCTATCCTCACACATTTTAAGTGAAGTCGAACGCTTGGCTGATAAAGTCGTCATCATCCGTCACGGAAAAGTTGTAGAATCCGGTACATTAGACGAATTACGTCACCTCACTCGCTCGACTGTAACGCTAATGACCGAGGGCGACGTATCACAAATGGCTCATGTTCCCGGCGTCTATGACTTTGTTCAAAAAGATGGAAAAGCGACGTTTTCTGCTGACAATGAAGCGATGAATACAATCTTAACTGAAGCAACTAAATTGCACGTGACCAAGATTGAGTCTGTGCCGCCAACACTCGAAGATTTATTCATGCGTCACTATGAAGGTTGATTGTCGAATACGGAGGAAAACAAAATGAATGAAAAATTTGCTCGTTGGAATGTCTTGTTTGTTCAATATGTCAAACGAGATTGGAAAAAAATCCTCGTTTGGATTTTAGGACTTGGTCTCTTCTCAGGCGCCTTCGTTCCCGCTTTTGAAGAAATCGGTAAGGGACAAGGCTTGTTAGGGATGTTCGAAACTATGAAAAATCCCGCGATGATCTCGATGGTTGGACCAACACCGATCACCACAGGCGCAGATTATACCCTAGGAGCTATGTATGCCCAAGAAATGTTATTATTTTGTGGTTTGTTTGCAATGATTGTCGCAGCTCTCCACGTCATCAGTCATACCCGCAAGGAGGAAGAATTGGGATTAACTGAACTAGTTCGTTCATTTCGCGTCGGTCGTCAAGCGAATTCGCTAGCGGTCATCACTGAAGTGGTCCTCATCAATCTGCTGCTTGGCCTGTTCATCGGCGGTTTGATGGCTAGCTTCGGCGTAAAAACCATTACGACTCAAGGAGCTTTCTTATTTGGTCTCTCGATTGCTGTCGCTGGGATTATCGGTGGCGTTTTAGCACTTGTACTGGCACAAATTATGCCAACTTCCAGTGGTGCATCTGGCGCAACACTTGGAATTATCGGCCTCCTTTATATTATCCGAGCCGGAACCGACGTCTCAAATGTCGATCTCTCGCTGATAAACCCCATGGGATGGATTTACCTAACCAATCCATTTACTGATAACAAATGGAGCCTTCTTGGCATCGTGCTCATCTTCAGCCTAGCTTTACTAGTGATTTCCTTTATCCTAGAAGGAAATCGCGATATGGCCGCTGGTTACTTACCCGAACACGAAGGTCGCGCCACTGCTAAAAAGAGTCTCTTGTCCGTCCCAGGTTTACTATTCAAGCTTAATAAAGGCGTCATCATTGGTTGGCTAATTGCTTTTGTTGTGATGGGCATGGCCTACGGTTCAATCTATGGCGACATGCAGGTCTTTCTCGGTAGCAATGAATTAATGAAACAAATGTTCACTCAGACTGGCGTCTCCATTGAAGAATCTTTCACCAGTACCATCATGATGGTGATGACCGGATTAGTCATTATTTTGCCGATTGCCATTGTTAACAAGCTATTTGCTGAAGAAACCAGACTTCATTTCAGTCAGCTCTATGCCACAAAAATTACTCGAGGACAGCTCTATTGGACAACTATCTGCCTTGCTATTCTCGCTGGAATAATCGGTATCGCCTTCTCTTCACTTGGCTTAGGTGGCACAGCAATTGCTGCCATGACTGGAAAATCTTCGATGGATCTCGTGGACTTCCTGATGGCAGGCTTCAATTTCTTCCCTGCTGTTCTATTCTATATCGGCTTAGCTGCTCTAGCTCTAGGCTGGCTACCAAAAATGGGGAAAGTAATCTATGCCTATCTCGGTTATTCATTTGCCTTAAATTATTTCTCCGGCATTCTAGATTTACCCGAATGGTTCGAAAAAACAGCCATTCAAAGTTGGATTCCACGTATGCCGATGGAAAAATTCGATAGCACAGTCGCACTAGTCATCACCCTTATCAGTCTAGCTTTACTACTCTTAGGCTACATTGGGTATAAGAAGCGCGATTTCGTCGAAGGAGCATAAACACAGCACATAAACTATTAGCCCGCATCTCAAGATGCGGGCTTTTTACCTCTACTACATATTTCTTACTCTCTATTTCTTTACATATCCTTGCCAGATTGTAGAAATATTCATTTTCTTATATCACTTGTAACACAAAAAACACAAAGTTAAACGTCATTCTACAAATAATTCTCATCTATCTGCTTAAGTAAATCTATAGAGAGTATTTTCAGCTCATCCTTTGGATATTCCTCCACCGCAACTTTCTTACCTTGATACTCCGCCAATGCCAAAGCGATTAAAGGACCGTACTCGACCGATAATTTTTCAAGTCCCCAATTCCCACCGGCTTCCTTTGAAAGAACAACTTTTTCACTCGTGTAAGCCAGCACACGACATAAATTTAAAATTAAATACATGGGTTCCGTCTTACTATCAGCTAAGGCTTCTTTTACGTCACTAACAATACTCTCGCTATACCTATTTTCATCAACTAAACTGAAAACTTCGCTGATTGGTTGACCCGTCAATACTTTTCCATATAAAGTTGTTATTTTAATGTGCGCAACTAAATCAATATCCGTTCCCTTCATCTGTCTGATATACTGCATCGGATTATTCAAATATTCCTCCTGATGCATCGCCGAAAAATGAAAATCAAACGGAATCGGATACGTCAGATTCCGTGTCTTTTCCAGTTCAAGAACATGGAACTCTAGGCCTTTCTTCGGAGCAATCGGGTTTAATCTAGCCATCGTGTACTCCATCAATTCAAATTTCTCATCCTCAGTCAGCTGACGGTTAACAACAATCAAATAATCCAAATCACTAACTGCATACTTGTATGAGCCAAACGCATAGGAACCATGTAAATATATACCCACTAAGTTATCTCTCAGAATTTTTGAATACCCAATTTTCATCAGTTCCAGTAGTTCCCCCGTCCGATCAATCATTGTAATAGTTCACCTATCCTTCTTTTTTGCAAAATATATTCATACAATTCGACAAATAATTCATCTACTAATTTGTCATTTCACTTTTAAATCAAGTCAATCACTTATATAATAATTATAGGATATCATAAAGGAGGTTTTCAAATGACACTCATTATAACTGCAGGCTTTATTATAGCACTAGGACTATTATTTTTAATAATCGCCAGACAATTTCAACGCGGAAGATGGCTGCGCCTAATTGCAGGCAATACTTTCGGAGAGATTCCAAAAGACAAGCTACAGAAAGTCAGTAAACAGAGCAGCCATTGGATGTATTTCGCCTCTCTCTTCTCTATACTTATCGCACTAAGCCTATTAACTGAAAATAGGAAAATCCTCTATTTTTGCCTCATTCTAACGATAATAATCGGTGCTATCGGGATTAGTTATTCATTAGTCACGTGGCTAAAAAATGGTTGATTACTCATCACTTATCTAAAAATAGCTGAGTGTTTGGAGAAATCTCAATAGTTAACCTGATAAGAGACTATTTTCTACAAACAAGCTGTCCTACATTACGCCGCATATACTATCACATGAATTTCTAATTAATTATAGAACAAAATCAGGACCATCCAAGAGAAATAGTTTTCATCTCTCAGATGTTCCTGACTTTGACTTATCGGTCCTACTTGACACGGCCTCGCCCAAGAGATTATATGACACAAGCTTATACTCTCTGCTATGAGGAAAATTAGTTATCTCTTTTTTTGATTACCTTAAACCAAATGAATTGTATAATTGCAAGAATAGCAAAGGTAATAGCCACTACAGTTATAGAAGCAAATTTATTATCCGACGTGTTAACGGCTCCGCTCCCATCAACCTCTCTAAACCATAAAAACAAAATACCTATAATGAAAATCAATAACTCACAAACGCTAACTATCTTCCATAATTTCATATTTCCCCTCCTCTTAGCTGAGATACAATAACCAAAATAAGCCACTTTACCTCATATTTTAACCTCAACATACTGGTTACCATTTCTATAGTTTAATAATAACATAAGTTTTATTCGTATTTCCATCGGTCTCGAGTCTCAAATTCAATCGAATAACTATAGGTAATAGGAAAACTACAGGTAGTATGAAGCCTATCTATCTCTCTTCTTATATTCTATAGTTGTAAAAATTAAATGTTATAATTAAAAAAGTTGACTACTACGTTACGTCATACTCTATTATAAATTTATCGAGGTGATCCTAAATGAAAACAGTTAAAGAGATGTCAAAACTGACAGGTGTTTCAGTCCGTACTATACAATATTATGATAAGATTGGGCTACTTAAGCCTTCAGATAAAACAAAAGCAGGGTATCGTCTATACAGTGATAGTCAGTTATTTCAACTACAGCAGATTCTTTTTTATAAAGAAATAGGATTTACGCTAAAAGAAATAAAGGAACTCATTTCAGATGCACAATTTAATAGTAAAAAAGAGTTAGCTAAACAGAAAATTTTGTTGTCAGAGAAAAAAAGAAAAATTGAGCACATGATTACCCAAATAGACTTGTTATTAGAAGGAGAAATAACTATGGATTTTGAATCATATAAAAAAACATTAGCGACCAAAATCCCAGATGATAGTAGTAAAGAAGAAACTGAAGCAATTCTTAATGCCATCACTCCTCAACAATTCGATGTAATAAAACAAAGCTGGGGTATAGATAAATTTTGGGATTTTTTAAACCCTGACTCAACTTTTAGAAGTAATATGAACTCTTTTATGGATAGAGAAGCTAAACTTATCACTGAAATACTGAATACCTCCAATCAATTAGAGAAAAATCGATTGATTGCTGAATGGATGACACTGGTTTCTAACTACACTGAAAAAGACCTTAAAACTGCGGTTACCAGTATGAAAGAAAGTTATAGATCAAGTCAACTAGCCATTAACTACGTAAATACTAAATTTGGCGATGACACTAACCAAGAATTATTTAACTTATTGAGTGATTATGAGAAGAGTCTAAAACAATAATCTGATATATTTAAATCATCAAAATAATCTACAGATATCCATCTATCTCTTAGATGATATAAGGACTCAAAATAGAGATAAGCTCTCCTACCAAATCTCTTAACACAAAGTGGCAAATAAATAGCTATCAGAATAAATTTATTCTGATAGCCCAATTGATGACTTGTAATTCAAGTTTGACAATGCAAAAATAATTTTTAGAAAGTGCCCTTTTGAGCCAGATTTTGGTGTTATTCAAAAAACAAAAAAGGCTGCAGTGTTCTGTTCAAAACACTAAAAATACCGGCGGTCGGGGTCGAACCGGCACGCCCTCGCGGGTACTGGTTTTTGAGTAGGACCTGCATAGTACGTTTGAGGCTGTTTAGCCTAATTCAAAAGGGTTTTTATATGTTTTAAATAGCTTGAATTTGCTTGAATTGTGAGATATTGGCATGTTTTTGGCATACTGGTTTTCTGAATTACGAATCGGAATATCAGTTATTTAATAGCTATCATAAACTAAATGATTACAGCTAACCAATTTTATTTCCTGTATATCTCTCATATAAACTTCTCAATCGTTAATTTTATCTAACAAACAGGCTTCTTTTCTACTATAAGATTTCTCACCTTTAATAATTTTCACTGTCTTTCTTCTTCAGACCACTGCCCCCCTTCAATCTTTCCATCTCCGCTCATATAATAAAAACCACTATAAAGTAATCGGCCAAAGTATTCTGTTATTCTGTAATTAAATAATTCTTTTTCTCCACCAATTAACCAGATCAAAGCTAAATCATTGGACTCCAACCATTCGCATAACACATCTTTTCTTATTAAAGCTTTGCTATTTTGGTTGAATCTAAGACTGGGATCAAAAAATACAGTCTCTTTATTTTTCGTCCATTCTGAAGGAATCTCCTGATTCTGTAAAAGTTTGAGATTATCAATTAACATTTTAGAGGGCATATAGAATTGCGTTCCTTCATTAGCCATATAGCTTTCCCCTCCAGTAGACCAAGAATACTCAAAAAGTGGAACATGATAATCGAAACCTCTTACCTCACTACAGCGATCAGGTATTCGCCAATCTTCAATATCAGAATATGAAGGATGCCAAGGATATTCTCCAATATATTTCTGACTCCCTGTATCTGGAATGTAGATGATATCAGGAGATTGAAGACTTCCTAACATTTTAACAGCTCTTTCAACAACCTTAAGGTCTTCTCTTTTTATTATACAAGAATTTACTCTGTACCAAACAGTTGGCTCAGCCAATTGCTTTTTATTTGTAATTGCATTAAGTTTCCAACTTTGAAACTCAAACAATGAAAGCCACTCAAACTTTGTTTCGGGCTCCACATACTGAAAACAAGATACTAGCTGAGGCAGGCTTTCTTTATCCAACAACCATTTCTTTTGACTGCTTAAATCAAATTCAGGGAATGAATTATACTTGGTAGCCATCCACCATGAATTATTATTTTTGATCTTATCCTCTGCGCTTCTAGCCTTTAACCAAAATGTTGGATCAACCTCTCTCAAATTAAGCTGCCATGGACCAAAAAATTTGCTGTCATCAACATCAGAGTAGCCTCTATCAATAAAAATAAGGTTATCTGAGAATTTGGCTAATAATTCGCGATATGCAATCCATTGATATTTTTTCCCAATCCTTTCTGGTTTTACCTTTGGATAATGGTTATATTCGTTGCAACACCTATCTTCAAAATCACCAAACAACTCTTTTGACCAGCCTAACTCATAAGCTCTTTTGACTATCCATTTTCTCGCCCATTCATCATTAAATTTAGCCGGTCTAGCTGAATCCGAAAATGAATGAATCCATTTAAAAAACTCTTTTTTCTCATTTGGAAGACTTTCTAAGACTTTCTCAAAAAGTATTTGAATATCTTCATCTGTATACAATGGAATTTCAAAATCATTAAGTTCTTCATATATTTCGTCCATATCTGGTACATCATCAATAATCACTACATCTTCAACAACTAATACACGATCTTCTAAGTTTCTTTTTTTCAACAACTGTTTAAGTTGATCTACATTGACTTCACTCTTTGATTTCTTCCAACTCAAATATTCCAAGTACTCTTTTCCTATTTCAACATCTAAACTTCCTACAAACTCATTTATCAGATCATCATAGCTTTTAGGAACTTTTTGGGACTTCAACTCTGTATAAGACCAATCATCAACTGCCCTCATCGTATATTTTCCAAAATCATTAAGAAATCCAAGGACCGAAGCCTTTATTTTAGAATGATCTTCATCCAGATCATCAATTTCCGTATCACTTGGTATTATCAAAGGCCAAGTACTCTGATATGGAGGCCTAATGTGTTCTATATTTTCTGTATATATTTTTCTATAGTAAGCATACTCATATATTCCTCGAACATAATCTCGAAGTAGAATATCAGGATGCTCTCCTTCCATAACACTAGTCCAAGATATTTCATCAATAATTTTTTCGATTATCTCCTTATTGTCTATTTTGACAATTGCTCCATATATTGCAGCATATAAGCTAGATACTAGATAGTTATCATCAATTTCTGAAAACTGCTTAATAAATTCTGGTATTTTCTCTTTAATCAGATAAAAAATTTTTGATAAAGCTTTTGTTGCTTGCTGTCTAGTCATTCTGCTTGTAGTCGTCGTTAGCCAGACTAAGGTTACTCCAGCTAAATAAAGTCGCTCCGAATCAACATCAATTAATGAAGTTTCCAAAACCCAATTTAAAATTGTCCTTATCGGACTTTCCAGGTAGTCATCCTCTTCTTCATAGTCACTTACGCCAACGTAAGTAGACCAGAAAGAATCTCGTTCAGGTAAATTTTTTTCTCGTAAGTTTTTATCAAGAAGTTTTGCATTCCACGGATGATCAGGCTCTGTTGATAAGGATATGAGTATATCTAAAGCATCTGAACGATATCCAAGTCCGCCTAATTCATTTAATAGTTCTAGACTTCTATCAGAGATGCTTTCAATAGTTCGAGAATTTATTATTGACTGGAATGTATTTTCTAAATACCAATTTTTATCCCAATAATCCTCCTCATTTATTATCACAAAATCAATTAGCTCACAGCTAAATCGTTCCGGTATTTCTATCGCTAAAGCTTGTATGATTCCTAAGTTTTCATACCTAGAAATTAAAAGCTTCCCTATCTCTCCCTCTTCAGCAAAAGCATTTCTTAATTCATCTTCAGTAGAATATTTTTCTAAAATTTGAATACTAATAAAATAATCACTGAAACGCTCATATGTGAATCGAATCACTTCAGATTTTTTACCAGAAGGGTTAAGTAAATAGTCCTTAGCTAACAATCCCTCTGAAATCAATAACTCTAGCAAAGGTAACTCACCTCTAGAATTGTCATAATTTCTAAAAATTGCATCTGCATCATTATATGATATTCCCCATAATTGATTTGGGTAAAGTGCCTCCGTAAATTCAATAATTGCATTACGAATTTGTGATTGACTAAAAATTAATTTTTTTTTCTGAACTATTGTCATCACCGAATCTAGATAATACTCAAAAGTTTTATTAAATCCTGACAAACCTTTAGGGAACTCAGTTTCATTATTCGCTTTCATTGTCTGGCAAATAATTTTAAGAAACAGAGGATTAGTAAACTCTTGAGATAAGAAGGGAACATTAGGAGTTGAAATCCCATTATTTATTAAATATTTTCGAGCCGCTTCAGATCGTTTTCCTTTGAAACCTTCATGGGTAATCTTAGGAATTTTTTTTAATAACTCTTCTGGAAAAATAAAATCTAAATATGAATCTCTACAACTAAGAACCACTCCAATAAATTCAAATTTTCTACATTGATTTAGAAAATCAATCAGGTGGCTATTCCAAGAATCACGATGCTGTCCTTCATTAATTGCATCAATAACAATTAAAACACGTGAATTACAAGTTTCTCCTAAAGTATTAATCACTGAAAGTATTTCCAAAGATGACATTTCTCTGAAACCTAAACTTTTAGCTAAAAATTGAATTGGATTATCCCCCATGTAATGCTGGCCTAATAAAAATAAAGTTGGTAAATTTTCTTTAAGCCTTTTAATAGATATATCGCATAATAAATGAGATTTTCCACTTCCAGCCTTTCCTGTAATTAATAAGTTTTTTTCTTTTCCAGAAATAAAAAGTGGGCTTTCAATATATTCTTTGAAGTCTTTAATTTTATTAGTAATAGTTCTAACTTCATAATTAAGAGAATCAATCTCTTCTTTATTTTTTTTATCGACTGTCTCAATTCTATAGATATCACTATTTAGATTATTCAATTTTTCTATAAGGTGGTTTAGATTATCCACAATGATTTCATGATTTATAAAAATGACTTCATCATTCTCATCAAAGTCTCTAATTATTGTATTGACAGTATGCGATAATTTTATAATATTATTTAACTCATCTTGAAAATCATTTGAAAATTTATTTCTCTTTAGATTCTCAATTTCATTGACAGCATCATCAAACTTTGAAATAGTTTCCCTAATTTCTTGAATCCATTCAGAATCCTTTCCAATGCAGTGGAATGATCCCTCAATACTTAAATCAACATTATTTTCAGTTGAATATCTCTCACCTAAAGATACTCTAGAGGAATCACAAATTTCTTTTACTGAATCTAAGGTAAGTATTGTTGAATTAAACCAATACTCTATCTTTCCTTTATGAAGATCATTCATTGAAAGAAGCTTATCAATTAACTCTGATTTTCCCCAATACACATATTCAATAGATCTACCGGCAGCCTCTTCACTACTATTCCATTTATTAACATATTCATTCCATTTGTCAAGCTCAGAAATTGTAGGTTTCCCTTTGTAAAGCTTACGACTATCAGTTAAATCTTTTGGAGCACATACATAATATTTTTTCATATTAGGATGTTTTTTCAAAGCAGTTTTAACCGATTTATCAATTTGTTCCCATTCAGAGTTTCCAAGAGAATTCAAAAAGTATTTTGCTTGCCAAGCGACTTCACTTTCATCCTTCAGTATCCAAAAATATTCAACTCCTCCATCTCCTCCAGAACCATCTTTATTTATAAATCTAGTTGCTCCTTCTATCTTTTCTCTACGAGCTATTTGACATACTATTTCTTCAAAACCATTGTGTTGACTACCTTCATGCTCTCTAATTTTAGAAAAATCTATATCTATCATTACACATTCTCCATCCCCCTGATTATTTTTCATCTTTTAACAGTTCAGTGTAAAATTAGTTTCTTTAAAATGGAAAAAATTAATTCATGTTACTTTCAATACTCCGATTTAACTTAACTCCATTTTCAAATAAAAATTCTTCAAATTCTTTCTTATTAACAGTCCAAACTTCAATTGTAACATCTTTATATCTCTCTGAACTAATGGTATGCATGTTCATTTGGCATCGTGAACACGTTTCTTGCTAGATCAAAATCAGTTTTCTGAAGTATCTTATGGAAAAATAAAGAAGGTATCATTCTCAGCAAACTAAGATAAATAATTGATCCATATACAGTATCAAATAATGATTCATCTGGATTATTTTCTCCTTCATATAGTCCGTAATATTGAATTAAACTTCCACGGCCGCATATTTTCCCAAAGATAAGTTCCCAAAATTATGATCTAAAAAATTGGGAAAGATAGAATATGTCAATGAAGCTACTATTTCCTCATTTTCAAGAAATTTAGTCCAAGTCAATCCAATTATCATTTTGTCAAAACCAACTTCTTTTAAAACAGTTTGATTCATATAGTCAATATCTGAATTTTCTTTCAAACAAGTAATTTGTAATCAAAGTAGCCACGGTCGACGACGTAAGTAGCTTCTGCTTTATCGACAAGAGCTTCAAATTGATTACGGTCATGCTCTGAAGCGTTAGTAATCGTAAAACTTTCGGGATATTGATGATCTTTATCCAAATAACAGAGATTCAGATGAAGCTTTATTCCTGCTTTTGTTTTCCGGAACTTTGCCCAAGGAAACCAAGCTTTATTTAGCGGAATCTTCGTTGAATAAATCAGCTGAAAACTTGTGGTTTTTGAACTAGGCGTTTGCTTTCCGACTCGTTGTACAAGCTGACAAAATATTTCCATCAAGACTTCTTGGCTCATTTCCGATGTTTTTCGCGAGACTGAACTGTGACACAACGAATCAATTCCAATTTCTTCACAGAGCCGCTTGTCCATGAAAGAGCGATCGATTTCACGAAAACTGGGTAGTTCTTCTTAAATGGAATGAAGAAGAATGCGCATCATTGTCTCGAAATCTAGTTTCTTTTTATAAGAATCGAAGTGTTCGATGGCTTCTTTTGATTTTTTTGGCAAATTTTTTAAATTTATTGCGGAAAACCATTTCTGAAATGAGGTTTTTGAATTATACTTATCCATGCTTTAGTCCTTTGTATTGGTCTTGGATATGTCATCCTCGATTAGTATAAAGGATTTTTTTGTACCTGAATAGCTCTAACTCAAGGTTTCATTAAAGAAGTCCTTTGCAACACTAGTGTAAAAAAATATATTTTACATCATGTTTACGATTTAATAAAAAGAGAGCTGCATAATATTGTATAGCTATTATTCTATCACTTGAATTTAGATCAATATCAAAGTATGGAGTCAAATATTCTAACAGATCGTAAATCTTGGCAAACGAAAATTCAGAATTACTTAGTTCGCTTTCTGATCTAATAGTTCTTTGTTGTATAGAATAAAATGAGAAGTCATTACTATTATATAAATATTCATGTATCTTGTCGTTAATATATGTTAAATCCATCTCAGCAATTTCTTCCAAATTTTTTACAGTTGGGAAAAAAATATTTCTTAATTCATTTTCTATTTCTTCATTCAAGCTCATATCTTGTAACTGAAAAGCAAATTTTTCAACAACTGTTTTCAATTCATTTCTATATACTTTATATGTCTCATTCCTTTTTTTATCTTCGAAATGTAGCAGTAGTCTAGCCTTTATATCATCTATAATAGAGTTTTCCACTATTTTTCCATCAGCATAATTTATAACTTCTACTTTGCTTGGATACCTTTCTTTCAAAGCAATAAATAGTTTTTCCAAGTATTCTCCGTCATTAGAAAATTTTTCTACCCCTTCAAAAATATCTTTTTTTTGGAAAAATTCTGTCTGTTTGTTTATCCAAATCTCAAACTCATTGGATATTAGATCTAGCCTTTTTATTGCAATTTTTGCAGCTTCTAGAATGTCCTTTTCAATGCTTACTGCTTCTCGCTCAGGTAAGTCTTTTCCTTGTTCCTTAATTACCATGTAAAAATCACCTGTTTTATCCTTATAATTGAAAAGAGGATTAAACGGGCGAACATCTTCACACCATTTAATATTCTCAATTCCAAATCCTTGATTTTCATATCTTGTCGTTTCCAAAGGATGTGCTAGAGTCAAACTTCTGATCCTTCTAAATTTCTCTATGGCGATATTCTTATCATTTTTTATCTTCATGATTTTAGATACTTGATCAACTGAATGAATAATGTGATCTGTCTTAATCACTAGTTCATAAAAGATACGAGTGCTATATCTTCTCTCTTTTTTCTCAGCTAGTTTATTCACTTCCTTAACGTTACGATTAATGTCTTGAATAGCATAATTTATGATCACAGCTGCAGTATTAATTTTTTCAGTATGATCAGTTATATTTAGTTTATTATATCTATTCATCTTTTCTAGATATATATCAAATGAATCTCTACTCAGTTTTTTACAATACATTACTTCACCCACTACTACTTTTTTTATTTGACCATTTTCATTATATCAGTTTAAATAGACTTTCTAAAACCCATATAGTATTATGTAAACAAAGAAATTCAACTATCTGACTCGTGTCAAAATCCTTATCGAAAGGATGATTGATGAGACAGTTAGAAAATCAAAAGATAAGAAAAATTGGATCATAGGCATTTCTGCTGGTTCTAATATAATTACAGGAAAGAGAAAGCAGATTGTCAGAAAGGGGTTTTCAACTAAAAAAGAAGCTGAGGAAGAAGAACAAAAGATCAATATCTATATTCTTAATGATGAGCCTGATTTTGACCATATCCGCATCTCCCCACTCTATGAACTGATGAAGAAAGAGGATAGTAGAAATCAACGTAAAGCCAGCTATATACAAACACAAGAATATAATTACAATCGACATATCAAGCCCTATTTTGAACATGCGATCATTGCTCAATTAACCTAGGAGCACATTGATGAATTTTGTGAGTCTTTACTAAAAAAGAACTGACGAATAATAGTATCAATAAAATTTTGATTCTACTCAAAAAAATACTAGATATGGCATTAAGAAAAAGATACATCAAAGATAACCCATGTACCCACCTTAGAGAATTGAAAACTGAAGCGAAGAAGATGGAGTTTTGGACTGTCCAAAAATTTATGAAATTCAAAGCTCTCTTTCACGCAGATGAATTAAATTTTCTATTATTCTTTACTGGAATGCGTTCTGGAGAATTGTCGGGATTGACCTAGGAAGATCTTGACTTCAATTGTTCAGAAATAAATGTAAATAAGACCTTAGTAAAACTTAAAGGCCATTGCATTTATAATGAACCAAAAACCACAGCTGGAAAAAGAAGAATTGTAGTGAACTTAAAATTAATGGAAGATTTGAGGAAATGGAAAGACCAACAAATGCCCTTACTAGAAGATCAACTGTTGGTAAAAGATTGGGATAAGATTCAAGTTTTTCAACAAGGCCCAGAACTACTTACTAAAGACCATGTACGAAAAAATATGAAGCCGTTCTACGAAGAGATTCTTCTATTGAAAAAATACGAATTCATGATTTCAGACATTCTCACGTTGCACTTCTTATCAAGAATAACGAAGATCCATATATAATTAAAAAACGAATTGGTCATGCATCAATTACAACCATTTATGATTTATATGGACATTTGTATCCAAGTAAGCAATTAAATACTGCTAGCCGACTGGATAACTTCTACTAGTATTTTGTTGATCTTCTACGTAGTTACTTGAGTTAAAGTGCCCATTTCAAACAAAAAAAATAGACCTATCAAACGTCTGAAAACGTTGATAGATCATGCAATACCGGCGGCCGGGGTCGAACCGGCACGCCCTCGCGGGCACTGGATTTTGAGTCCAGCGCGTCTGCCAATTCCGCCACGCCGGCATGATATAAATTTTTGTACTAAGGCGGTAACCGGATTTGAACCGGTGATGAAGGTTTTGCAGACCTCTGCCTTACCACTTGGCTATACCGCCATTATTGAATTAACTTAAAAACTGGGGTAGCTGGATTCGAACCAACGCATGAGGGAGTCAAAGTCCCTTGCCTTACCGCTTGGCTATACCCCAATGATACAAAGGCGACTGATGGGAATCGAACCCACGAATGCCGGAGCCACAATCCGGTGCGTTAACCACTTCGCCACAACCGCCGTAACAAAAAATTAAATGGCAGGGGTAGCAGGAATTGAACCCACACTAACGGTTTTGGAGACCGCTGTTCTACCTTTAAACTATACCCCTAAATGGAGGAAAGTGGATTCGAACCACTGAACCCTAAGGAACGGATTTACAGTCCGTCGCGTTTAGCCACTTCGCTATTCCTCCATAATGGCGCGGGACAGAATCGAACTGCCGACACATGGAGCTTCAATCCATTGCTCTACCAACTGAGCTACCGAGCCGTATTACGAAATTATAAAATACATTTTAGTTCAAAAATGGCGGTTCCGACGGGAATCGAACCCGCGATCTCCTGCGTGACAGGCAGGCATGTTAACCCCTACACCACGGAACCAAAATGATTCTATGGAGGTTAACGGGATCGAACCGCTGACATCCTGCTTGTAAGGCAGACGCTCTCCCAGCTGAGCTAAACCTCCATGTACAAATGACCCGTACGGGATTCGAACCCGTGTTACCGCCGTGAAAGGGCGGTGTCTTAACCGCTTGACCAACGGGCCGTAAAAGTTCATTACGGAGAGTAAGGGATTCGAACCCTTGAGACAGTGTAAACCATCTACATGATTTCCAATCATGCTCCTTCGGCCTCTCGGACAACTCTCCAGAGAATAAAAGAAGCTCAATACTCTTCTCAAAAATGAGAAACTCCGGCAGTAGGACTCGAACCTACGACATCATGATTAACAGTCATGCGCTACTACCAACTGAGCTATGCCGGAATGCTATAAGCGTGGCGACGTCCTACTCTCACAAGGGGAACCCCCTCACTACAATCGGCGCTAAGAAGCTTAACTTCTGTGTTCGGCATGGGAACAGGTGTATCCTTCTCGCTATCGCCACCACACTTAGGTGATGTTGTCTTATTGAGTTGTGCTTTCGCTCACTCAAAACTGGATTTGAAGTAATCAATTTAGTTTGTAACTCTCCG